>NZ_CAJEVT010000001.1:0-1170620 GCF_903993245.1 Herminiimonas sp. Marseille-P9896
TTTTCGTCAACATCTTTTTGATTTTATTTTTAAAAGATTTTTTAACTAACTCTTCTAAAAACTACTTCAAAAAGACTCGCTTCTAAACCACCGAAACGACCTTCGAAAACCACCACTTCTACTCCCCATCACAACCACATTTCAGCTCGCTTACTGCGCGTTTCGCTGCGTGTTCTGCGACGGGAGCCGAACTATAGCAAAGCTTCTTTGGGGTTGGCAAGCGCTTTCCTGAAATAATTTTGAAATACTTCAAATTAGTTTTTTCAGGTGCTATTAACTGTTCTTGAAATGAGGTGCGCGCTTCTCTATAAACGCTTGCATACCTTCCTTCTGATCCGCAGTAGCAAAGGTGCTGTGGAATAAACGGCGCTCGAACTGCACACCTTCTGCCAGCGTCGTCTCGTATGCACGGTTAATAGACTCTTTGACCATCATCACCATAGGCAGAGACATATTGGCAATGACTGTAGCCGCCGCCAATGCTTCTTCATGCAACTTATCAGCAGCCACTACGCGCGAAACCAAACCCGCACGCTCTGCTTCCGCCGCATCCATCATGCGCGCCGTCAGGCACAGGTCCATCGCTTTCGCTTTCGATACTGCGCGCGGCAAACGCTGCGTACCGCCAGCACCAGGAATAATGCCGAGCTTGATTTCAGGCTGACCGAACTTGGCCGTGTCTGCGGCGATGATGAAATCGCACATCATTGCCAGTTCGCAACCACCGCCCAATGCATAACCGGCAACTGCGGCGATGACCGGTTTGCGCACACTGCGGATTTGCTCCCAGTTACGCGTGATGTAGTCGCCTTTATATACATCCATATATGTATAACTCGCCATCGCGCCGATATCGGCACCTGCGGCAAAGGCTTTTTCGCTGCCAGTAATGATGATGCAACCGATATCGTCATCACCATCGAAGGATTGCAAGGCCAGGCCCAGCTCATCCATTAGTTTGTCATTGAGCGCATTCAGCGCAGCAGGGCGATTCAAGGTGATCAGGCCTACCTTGCCGTGGATTTCGACCAGAATATTTTCGTATTGCATGGAATCGCTCCTTATATAAGTACGCTCAACTGCACTAAATACTATTCAGACATCACTTTGGTAATAGCACCCACATCGTACCGCGCTGCTTCATGCGACCTGCCTGCTCCCCCGCCTGCGCGCCGAAACCCCAGAAGAAGTCGGCACGCACTGCATTCTTGATCGCGCCGCCGGTATCCTGCGCCATCATCAGGCGTTGCAGTACGGCATTGCTGTTGGGCTGAGTGGTCGAGAGGAAGACCGGCGCGCCCATAGGTATATATTGGGGATCGATGGCAATCGAGCGCTGCGGCGTCAACGGCACACCCATCGCGCCTTTCGGCCCGACAGTCGGATCAGCGATCTTTTCTTCCTTGAAGAAAACATAGCTAGGATTCGCATTCAGCAATTCCTGTTGGCGGGTCGGATTGGCAATAACCCACGCTTTAATGCTTTGCGCCGAAGCCTGATCCAGCGTCATCTCACCTTTATCCACCAGGTAACGGCCTATGGATTTATACGGCTGACCATTCTGATCGGCATAGGCGACACGCACGGTTTCCTTGCCATCCGCCAGTTGCACGCGGCCGGAACCCTGGACTTGCAGGAAGAAAGCCTCAATAGGATCGTCCACCCACAGGATTTCCTTACCTGCCAGCGAATTCGATTGCGCCATTTCAGCACGCGACGGATAAGCCACTACCTTGTTACCAACCAGACGGCCCCGCAGACGCATACCTTTGAGCTCCGGATAGACGCTGGCCAGCTCAATAGTCAGGATATCGTCCGGCGTACGGTGCAAAGGTGTCTGGTATGGGCCGCCGCGTTTGCGTGAACCGCGCAGCAGCGGCTCATAGTAGCCGGTGACCAGGCCATTATCCGAACCGTCCGGATTACGTACTTCGTAGGGCGCGAAGTAAGTTTCAAAGTATTGGCGGATGGCTTCGCTATTTTTAGTGTCAACATTCGCAGCTGCAGTACACGCGTTCTTCCAGTTCACCCGACGTATCAGCACCGAGCACGATGCTGCATAAGCAGGCCATGCTTCGCGCAGATTATCCTGACGCCATCCCGGCAATGCCGCATAAGTAGTCGGGCGCAGAGTTGGCCCGATCTCGGTTTTCGGCAAATCGCCCGGAGTAACTGTCGGTTTAGGCGGCACCACGACCGGCTTTTCCGGCGGCGGCGGCAAGGTGGAACAGGAAACCAGGCCGAGCAAGAGGGATGCGAGTAAACTAAGACGGATAAATGACATAGGGGTGATAAGCAATGTGGCTACTATTGGTTGAAGCGGGAATCGCGCTGTTTTTACTGTTCTTTATAGTGTGGTGGACCATGTTCTCCGGCAGAAAGCCAACACAGCCACCAGCACAAAAGTCTTTACCGCCGACCGAAGACGAGAAAAAACAGGATTAATGCAGAGTACGCGGCAGGGACAACACAAACTCGGGGATCTTGGCCTCGAACTTTTCACCATCCTCGGCTACACAGAAGTAATCTCCAGCCATGGTGCCTTGCGGCGTCGCCATCGAGGTACCACTGGTGTACTCATACTGCTCACCCGGCTGCAACAAAGGCTGATTGCCGACCACACCCAGGCCACGCACTTCCTGTACATGGTTGTTTGCATCAGTAATCACCCAATGGCGCGAAATCAATTGCGCCGCGACCTGTCCTGTATTCCTGATCGTCACTGAATACGCAAATACATAATTGGAACGAGCGGGATCGGACTGCTCCTCCAGGTACTGCGTATTAATAGTCACGGTAAATTCATAAGATGCCATTTGATTCCTTTTGCGCTGCAAGTTCCCTTGCTTCTTGTATATGTCGTTGTTGCACCGCCATGCCCATATATATAGAGCAACAAGCCATTGCACACGAAATTCCCGGCGCATGCAAGGCAGGCGGGCGGAGTCACGGGTAAAATAGCGGCTTCTTTAGCAAAGTCACGACCATGCCTAACTACCGCATCGCCCCCAGTATTCTATCCGCCGATTTCGCCCGCCTTGGCGAAGAAGTACGCAATGTCGTCACTGCCGGCGCCGATATCATCCATTTCGACGTGATGGATAACCATTATGTGCCTAATCTGACCATTGGTCCGCTGGTCTGCGAAGCGATACGCCCGCATGTGCAAGTACCTATCGACGTGCACCTGATGGTCAAACCGGTTGATCGCATTATTCCCGACTTTGCCAAGGCAGGTGCTAATATCATCACCTTCCATCCGGAAGCGTCCGAGCATATCGACCGCACCCTGCAATTGATTCGTGATAACGGCTGTAAAGCTGGCCTGGTGTTCAATCCGGCAACGCCGTTGAATCACCTCGAACACGTCATGGATAAGCTGGACATCATCCTGATGATGTCGGTCAACCCAGGCTTCGGCGGCCAATCCTTCATTCCACATACGCTGAAGAAGATCGCAGCCGTACGCAAAATGATCGATGAATCCGGCCGCGACATCATGCTGGAAGTCGATGGCGGCATCAAAATCGACAACATCGCAGCTGCGGCCGAAGCAGGCGCAGATACCTTTGTCGCTGGCTCCGCTATTTTCGGCAAGCCGGATTACAAAGCCGTGATCGATGCGATGCGCAGCGAACTGGCGAAAGTCTGAGCTTGAACGCAGTGACTGAAAACCAACTGTTGCACGGCATACGTGGTGTCATTATCGATCTCGACGGCACCATGCTGCATACCGCGCAAGATCTGCACATTGCCGTCAATCGCATGCGGGCCGGACTCGGCCTGGCACCGCTGGACCTCGACACCGCCATCAGCTTTGTCGGCAAGGGCGCAGAAAACCTGGTGCGCAAGACCATAGGCGTCGATTTCTCGGAAAGCGAAGTCGAACTGCGCTTCAAGGAAGCAATGGCCTTGTTCGAGCAACATTACTTTGACGTCAATGGCGAATTTGCCACTGCGTATCCCGGCGTGCACGAAGGTTTGCAGGAAATGAAGCGCAAAGGTTTGCGCCTGGCCTGCGTCACCAACAAACCCATCGCTTTCACGCTACCACTGCTGAAGAAGACCGGCCTGCATGATTACTTTGAAATCATTTACGGCGGTGATTCCTTTGCGAAAAAGAAGCCCGACCCCATGCAATTGCTGCAAGTCTGCGCTGATTTTGACCTCGCACCGGAGCAAATAGTCGCCATCGGTGATTCGATCAACGACTCGCAAGCCGCACGGGCCGCGGGTTGCAGGGTACTCGCGGTACCGTATGGCTACAACCACGGGCAGGCTATACAAGACGTCGATTCGGATGGTATAGTTTCTTCGCTGCTGGAAGCAGCTCATCTAATTTCATCATAAACATCATGTTTCTCAACAAAAAACGACTCGCATCACCAGGCGCCCATGAGGCCTGGCTATGGCGACGCTGGCAAAACTGGTCTTAAACACCAATTGCCGCTGATCGTCTGCGCCCATTGCGCGATCAGCAACGTTTTTTGAACTACCACGCCGCTCGACTACAATAGCGGTCCGGAGAGAAACATGACTGAACTCGAATTCAAATCGTTGGCCGCGCAAGGCTACAACCGTATTCCACTGATCGCCGAAGCTTTCGCTGATCTGGAAACACCGCTCACGCTCTACCTGAAACTGGCGCAAACCCAGAATGGCGGGAAGAATTCCTTCCTGCTGGAATCTGTTGTCGGCGGCGAGCGTTTCGGTCGCTATTCCTTTATCGGCCTGCCTGCCAACACACTGATGCGCAGCTTCGGTACGCGCATAGAGGTTGTTAAAAATGGCGCTGTCATTGAAACCAAGGAAGGTAATCCGCTCGATTTCATCGCGGAATTCCAGGCACGCTACAAGGTAGCCATCCTGCCCGGCATGCCACGCTTCTGCGGCGGCCTGGCTGGTTACTTCGGTTACGACACGGTACGCCACGTCGAGAAACGCCTCGCGCATACGACACCGAAAGACGATCTGGGTCTGCCGGAAATCCAGTTGCTGCTGACGGAAGAGCTGGCTGTCATCGACAACCTGTCCGGCAAGCTGTACCTGATTGTATATGCCGACCCGACCCAGCCAGAAGCATTCAGCAAAGGTCGTCAACGCCTGAAAGACTTGCGCGCCATGTTGCATCGCGCGGTCGAATTGCCGATCACTACTGCGTCGGTACGCACTGAAACCGTACGCGAGTTCGACAAGGAATCGTATCTGGCCGCGGTTGCCAAAGCCAAGGAATACGTGATGGCAGGCGACCTGATGCAAGTGCAGATCGGCCAGCGCATCAAGAAACAATACGTCGATTCGCCGCTCACGCTGTACCGTGCGCTGCGTTCGCTGAATCCTTCGCCGTATATGTATTTCTACAATTTCGGCGATATGCAAATCGTCGGTTCGTCACCGGAAATCCTGGTGCGCAACGAAACCATTTCCGAAGAGAAGAAAAAAGTCACCATCCGTCCGCTGGCAGGTACCCGCCCACGTGGCGCGACGCCAGAGAAAGATGAAGCGCTGGCAAAAGAATTACTGGCTGATCCGAAAGAGATCGCCGAACACGTAATGCTGATCGACCTGGCACGTAATGACATAGGCCGCATCGCCGAAACCGGCAGTGTGCAAGTCACCGACAAGCTGGTCATCGAAAAATACTCGCACGTACAGCACATCGTTTCCAACGTCGAAGGCACATTGAAGTCCGGCCTGTCGAATCTGGACGTGCTGAAAGCAACCTTCCCGGCAGGTACCCTGTCCGGCGCGCCGAAAGTCCGCGCGATGGAAATCATCGACGAACTGGAACCAACCAAACGCGGCATCTATGGCGGCGCTTGCGGCTATCTGTCCTTCGGTGGCGAAATGGATCTGGCGATTGCGATCCGCACTGGCGTCATCAAGGATGGCATGCTGTATGTACAAGCGGCAGCAGGGATCGTCGCCGATTCGGTGCCCGAGATGGAATGGCAGGAAACCGAGAACAAGGCGCGCGCAGTGCTGAGAGCTGCGGAACAGGTACAAGACGGTTTGGACGGGGAGATTTAAATGTTACTGATGATCGATAACTACGACTCGTTCACCTACAACCTGGTGCAATACTTCGGCGAATTGGGCGAAGACGTGCACACCGTGCGTAACGACGAGATCACACTGGAACAAATCGCAGCGCTGAATCCTGAGCGCATCTGCATTTCACCTGGCCCTTGCACACCGCATGAAGCTGGCGTGTCCGTGCCTATCCTGCAGCAATTCGCAGGCAAGCTGCCTATCCTCGGCGTCTGCCTGGGGCATCAGGCTATCGGCGCGGCATTCGGCGGCAAAGTCGTGCGCGCGCAGCAAGTCATGCATGGCAAGACTTCGCAAATCACACATACCGGCGTCGGCGTCTTCAAGGATTTGCCATCGCCATACACTGTGATTCGCTATCACTCGCTGGCGATCGAACGCGCATCGCTGCCGGACTGCCTGGAAGTTACCGCATGGACTGACGACGGTGAAATCATGGGCGTGCGTCACAAGGAATTCGATATTCAGGGCGTGCAATTCCATCCGGAATCCATACTGTCCGAACACGGACATGCGCTGCTGAAAAACTTCCTCGTGCGCTGAGATGAATAGTGCCGCAAGTCATTTGAATACAGAAAGCACCGTCATGCCGATAACCGAACAAGAAGCTTTAATGCGCTGTATCGATCATCGTGAAATCTTCCACGATGAGATGCTGCATTTGTTCCGCAAGATCATGAGCGGTGAAATGTCGCCGGTCATGATCGCCGCATTGACAATGGGACTGCGCGTCAAGAAAGAAAGCATAGGCGAGATCGCAGCAGCGGCGCAGGTCATGCGTGAATTCTCGACCAAAGTACCGCTGACCGACACCACCAATCTGCTCGACATCGTCGGCACCGGTGGTGATGGCGCCAACACTTTCAATATTTCCACCGCATCGATGTTCGTTGCAGCCTCGGCTGGCGCACGCATCGCCAAGCATGGCGGCCGCAGCGTTTCCTCATCGTCAGGCAGCGCCGACGTACTGGAATCGCTGGGTGCGAATATCAACCTGAAGCCGGAACTGGTCGCCGAATCGATCGCGCAGACCGGCATAGGTTTTATGTTTGCGCCTAACCACCATGCTGCGATGAAGCACGCCGCACCGGTGCGCAAGGAACTCGGCGTACGGACCATTTTCAATATCCTCGGTCCGCTGACCAATCCTGCTGGTGCGCCTAACATCCTGATGGGTGTATTCCATCCTGATCTGGTCGGCATCCAGGTGCGTGTGTTGCAACGCCTGGGCGCGCAACATGCGATCGTGGTCTGGGGCCGCGACAATATGGATGAAGTATCGCTGGGCGCAGCCACCATGGTCGGCGAACTGGTCAACGGTGAAATCCGCGAATATGAAATCCATCCGGAAGACTTCGGCCTGCAGATGATCGCGAGCCGCAATCTGAAAGTAGCCGATTCGGTGGAATCCAAAGCCAAGATATTTGAAGCGCTGGACAATGTAGACAGTCCGGCGCGCGATATCGTAGCGCTGAATGCCGGTACCGCCCTGTATGCCGCTGGCGTCAGCAGCTCCATCGCTGATGGCCTGAGCAAGGCGCGTGCGGCGATTGCATCGGGTGCGGCACGTGCCAAGCTCGAACAATTTGTGCAGGTTACGCAAGCACTAGGCAAAGCGTAAGCTGCCATCCAAGGTAAAAGAAATCATGTCCGATATCCTGAACAAAATCCTAGCCGTCAAAGCTGACGAAGTCGCTGCTGCGAAAAAATACCGCAGCCTGGCCAGTCTGCGCGACGAAGTGGAAAGCAATAAAGAAGCACGCGCAGCGATACGCGGTTTTGAAGCCAGCCTTCGCGCCAAGATTGCAGCAGGACAGGCTGGCATCATTGCTGAAATCAAGAAAGCCTCGCCATCCAAAGGTGTGATACGTCCGGACTTCCATCCGGCCGAGATTGCTGCCAGCTATGAAAAGCACGGCGCAGCCTGCTTATCCGTATTGACCGATGTGCAGTTCTTCCAGGGTTCGTCCGAGTATCTGAAACAGGCGCGTGCCGCCTGTGCCTTGCCTGCGCTGCGCAAAGACTTCATCGTCGATCCATATCAACTGTATGAAGCGCGCTCATGGGGCGCGGATTGTATTTTGCTGATCGTGGCTGCACTGGATCATGGCTTGATGGCAGAGCTGGAAGCCTGCGCGCATGAACTGGGTATGAATGTTTTGGTGGAAGTACACAATGCAGAAGAATTAACGGCCGCGCTGAAACTGAAAACCAAGCTGCTCGGTGTCAACAACCGCAATCTGCGTACCTTTGAGACTTCCTTGCAAACAACGCTGGATTTGCTGCCGCGCATGTCGCCGGACAAGCTGGTCATTACCGAATCCGCGATCGTCACGCCTGACGATGTGAAAAAAATGCGTGACGCCGATGTCCACGCCTTCCTGGTTGGTGAAGCATTTATGCGTGCGCCGGATCCGGGTGTCGAACTGGGCCGCCTGTTTAACTAAGTAGCGTCCAAGTTCATTTCAGGTGCGCGAGCTACGCGCACCTGCCTTCCTTCTCAATCCTGTAGATTCAGCCATGCCTTGCGCAAGCGCTGGGCGCTTACCGGTTTGTCTGCACTTTTCAGATTGACCGCTGGCACATCCGACGCCGCCAGCGCAGCATTGAAGATCATCAATTCATCACGGCGGAAGGCATGTACATCTATCGCCTGACCAACGCGATAACGTCCCAGCAAACTATCCAGATTGGTCGCCGTTACGCGCAAACCATCGATGGCGACCAATACATCTCCGGCTGACAAACCAGCCTTGTGCGCTGCGCCGCCTTCATACACGCCGGCGATCTTGCAGTCATTGCCATCACGTACCGTGCGCATGCCCAGACCCGGTTTCCCATTCTTGCGCGCATCGGCGTAGTCGACACCGAACGGTGCCAGCAATTTGGCGAGCGGAATGTCTTCGGTGCCGCGTACCCAACGATCCAGTATCCGTTTCAGCTTGAGCCCGGTCACGCTGTCGAAAAGTGCATCGACTTCCTCTTCCGTTACACCGCGTCCCGCTTTGCCATCCTGATAGAAGTCACGACCGTACTGCTGCCATAAGGCCAACATCACATCATCCAGCGACTTCTTGCCCTTGGTTTGCTCACGTATGGTCAGGTCCAGCGCCAAGCCAACCAACGAGCCCTTGGTGTAATAGCTGACGATGGCATTCGGTGCATTCTCATCCTGGCGATAATATTTAACCCATGCGTCGAAGCTGGATTCCGCCACGCTTTGCTTGTGGCGTCCGCTGCCGCGCAATACGTTATTAATGGTTTTTGCCACCAGCTTCAGATAGGCCGCTTCATCTATCACGCCGCTACGCACCAGCATCAAATCATCGTAATAGCTGGTGAAGCCCTCGAACAACCAGAGCAAAGGCGTATAGCCTTCCTGCGTCAGATCGTACGGAGCGAACGCCGCTGGCTTGATGCGCTTGACGTTCCAGGTGTGGAAATATTCATGGCTGCACAAACCGAGGAAGGTGCGATAGCCGTCGGTCATTTCCTTCTGACCTTTCACCGGCAGATCGGCACGCGAACAAATCAATGCGGTTGAGGCACGGTGCTCCAGTCCGCCGTAGCCATCACCTACCACCATGGTCATGAAGACATAGCGATCCACTGGTGCTCTATGTGTCTTGGGTTCAAACAGCGAAATCTGCGCTTCACATATTTTTTGCAAGTCTGCACCCAGGCGCTGCAGATCCAGGTTCGGCACACGTCCGGTGAACACCATATCGTGCTGCACACCATGCGCCTTGAAACTCGCCAATGCAAAGGTGCCGAGCTCGACCGGGTGATCGATCAATTCATCGTAGTTCGATGCAATGTAGGAGCCAAAACCATAGCGCTTAGCTTTCAGTTGGCGCATCGCAGTCGCCACGCGCCATTTGGCATAGGCTTCGCCTTGCGGCTTTTGGATATCGACTTCATGCACGCGCTGTTCCTGACCATTCACTTGCAGGAAGACACTGGTGCCATTGAAGAAGCCGTGCGTCTGATCCAGGTGCGCGGTACGCACCGACAAATCCCATGCATAGACTTCGTAGTACACGGTCATTGGACCGGTGCAGACATCCGCCAGCCAGGTGTGCTTGTCCAGCTTGTTCAACGCAACTTCATAACCACCCGATTCAGCGCGGATGCGCACGATGTTCTTGGCGAACTCGCGGATCATGTAGCTGCCAGGTATCCACGCCGGCAAGGAAAAGCGCTGGCCCGCAGGATCAGGCTGGTTCACTGTCACGCTGACTGCGTACAAATGCGCGGCCAGATCTTTCGGGACGATGGTGTATTGGATTGCGTTTTTCATGCTGTGCCGCCGTTAAGTGTAAGTACGCTAGTTTAGCTGCATCTGCCGCAGCGCGCAGAAGAGGCGACTGCATTGCTCAGGATAACGCGCATACAAAAATGGCCACGCAAGCGTGGCCATCTGAGAGTCTGTAGCAGCGTGATTACTGTTTGATCGAAGACAATTTGACTTCCAGTGCCTTCGCATCAATCGCACCCGGGATGCGGGAGCCATCAGTGAAAATAATGGTCGGCGTACCGGTCACACCCATTCTTTGTCCCAATGCCAAAACCTTTTCATGCGGTGTCGTGCATTTATCGGAAGCAGGTGCCGGTGCTTTGCCATTCAGCATCCAGTCATCCCAGGCCTTGTTGCGATCTGCGGAACACCAGACATTGCGCGACTTGGCAATCGAGTCTGGCGACAGGATGTTGTACATAAAGGTATACACGGTAATGTCGTTGATGCCTTCCAGCGTCTGGCGGAAACGTTTGCAATAGCCGCAGTTCGGATCTTCAAACACGGCGATGACGCGCTTGCCATTGCCTTTGACCTGCTTCATCGCGAGTTCCAGCGGCAAATCGCTGAATGCGACCTTATTGATTTCTTCCAGGCGTGCCTTGGTGTAATCCTGATAGGTCTTGGTATCGACGATACGGCCTACGAATAAAAACTGCGCTTTGGCGTCGGTGTAGATAATGTCGCCGTTCACTTGCACTTCAAACAAGCCGGAATAGGGCGTTTTGCTCACAGCCACCACTTTGGCATCTTCGCCCAGACGTGGCTCGATTGCTTTACGTACTGCAGCTTCCTGTGCCGTTTCGGCAAAAGCAGAGACAAAAGCCAAGCCGAGCAATGCTGCTACGGCAGCCTTGAATAATTTCATATTGATTCCGTTTAAGATTTTTTAGCTGGAGTTACTGATACTTTTACAGGGACTTGCCCAGTGCGTGGCCTATCAGGCGCCTTTTTAAGACAGGCAACTGGTTCACCAAGTTCAAACCAAAATTACGCACCACACGTACAGGCTCCAGATCCGTGCCGAACAGGCGAGCCAGGCCATCCGTGGTTAATTGCATCAGCAGTATATCTTCCTTGCGGGCACGTGCATAACGTGACAACACGCGCGCATCGCCGCAATCTCTATGCTGTCCGCGTTCGCTGACCGCCTTGATCAAACCGGCAACATCTGCAAACCCAAGGTTCATGCCATGTCCGGCCAGCGGATGCACCACATGCGCGGCATCACCGATCAGGGCCACGCGCGGCGCGGTAATCGCATGCGGGCGCAGCAAGGACAATGGGAATGACTTCAGAGCTTCAGGTTGCAAAGGCGACAAGGTGCCCAGCTTGCTTCCTGCCAGTTTTGTCAGGCGCGCAGCAATTTGCGCTAGTGATTCTTTTAACAGAGTATCTGCCAGCCCATCCGGCGCCGACCACACCAGTGACACGCGCTGCCCCGGCAAAGGCAACAGGGCAATAATGCCTTCCGCCGCCGAGAACCATTGATAGGCAACGTCGTGATGCGGCATTTCGCAGGCAAAGTTGGAAACGATGGCACGCTGCCCATACGGACGATAATCAAAATCGATATTGCATTGTGCACGCACCCAGGACTGGCCACCATCGGCACCAACCACCAGCTCAGCACTCAGGGTATCGCCATTTACCAGCTGCACGTTTGCAGCTGTTTCATTCGTCTGCAAGGCAACGGCACGGCCACGTACCACATTCACATTGGAAGCAAACTTCAGGGCCGCATCCAGCGCCTGGTTCAGGTTACGGTCTTCGACTATCCAGGCCAGCGCACCAACACGCGCACCATAGGCATCGAAAGCCAGCTCACCGGCAGTGGCACCGTCGCCATTGACCACCATTGCATCGACCGGTGCCACACGTGACGCATCCAGCGCTTCCCAGACTTTGACTGAAGACAGCAAGGCATGCGCAATATGATTGACGGCATAAACACGCACATCCCAATCGTCCGCGGCCGCAGGGGCCTGGGCTGACGCCGGGCTTAACAAAGTAACCTTCAGTCCGGCCTGCGCAAAACCCAGCGCTGCCGCTTTACCGATAGCCCCGTCGCCGATAATACAAACGTCGCTTTGCACATGCATAAAGCTGGATATCCGTGAAAATAAGAGGGAGAAAACGATTTCAGTGCGCTCATTATAGCGGCTGCCAACAATTTAATTTGCATCTAGTGCTTGCAAATCCCAACAGCTTTGCTATACTTGCGCGCCTTGGCCTGGTAGCTCAGTCGGTAGAGCAGAGGATTGAAAATCCTTGTGTCGGTGGTTCGATTCCGCCCCGGGCCACCAAGAAAATCAAGCACTTAGCCCACCCTCTACGGTGGGCTTTTTGCTTTTTGGCATGTGCGTGCCATTTGCGCATTTTTTGATTTTTCAGTGCTTCGTGTAAAAAATCACCAGAATGGAAAAATATTTTTCCGTCCACAGCGAGTTGCGGCAGCTCATTTAAATTTGCCAACAGGGGCCGGCATTGCACCGGCGTTACCCTCATTAATCCCGGTCGTCGCAAAACGTTCGCGATACACCTTGGGCGTAATCCCGAGTCGCTTTTGAAATACGCGCCGCATGTGGTCATCATCAGTGAAACCGCTCAGCGCTGCGATTTTTTTGATCGGCAAAGCGACGTCGGCCAATAATTGCTTGGCCAATTCGAGGCGGCTCGCCTCTATGAATTCCTGCGAACTCTGCCCGACTTCCTGCTGGAATACGCGCGCAAAGTTGCGTACGCTCATCATCGCTTTTTGCGCCAGCGTCGTCGATGACAAGCGCTGATCAAGGTTTTCCAGAATCCAGTTCTGCACTTCACGAATATTCGGCCTTGCGGTTTTCTGGCTCAGCAAATGCGTACTGAATTGCGACTGGCCACCCGGACGTTTCAGATACACCACCATATCGGTCGCCACGTCGAGTGCCAGTTCACGACCAAAATCTTCTTCGACAAAAGCCAGCGCCAGATCGATCCCGGCAGTCACACCGGCCGAGGTCCACAAGTTACCGCTACGCACAAAGATCGCATTGGCATCAACTTCAATCGCCGGGAATTGCTCCTGCAACATTTGCGCCACGCTCCAGTGTGTCGTCGCGCGCTTGCCTTCCAGCACACCCGCCGAAGCCAAAAAGAAAGCACCTGAACATAGAGCCGCGAGACGATTGATTTGCGGATGAACTGCGACTACCCAGTCGACGATAGGTCCCGCATTTTCCAGTGCTCCCTGGATATTCCGTGCACCGACGATGATGGCGTCATCCGGTAGGGCCAGGCTGCTGACCGCTTTGGCCGCATGCAAGACCATCTGGGTATCTGATTGCACCGATCCAGCGCTGGTAGATACGAAGCGCACATCATAACCATTACCTTTGCGCTGCCGCTGCAGGTGCAGGTTGGCGTATTCGAATACCGACAACGGACCGATGGCTTCCAGTGCCTTGAAGCCCGGATAAATAATGATGTCGACAGTTCTGGGAGCGTGCGGTTTCAATGCATTCATGGCTTGTTGTTCGCAGTACAAATGCGCGGTGTGGATTATTGCCCGGGAGCAGAATGTGCTGCTGCACATCACGGCGGCACAGTGCATCGGCCATTAAATTCGAGTCATTATGGCAGCATTTTCGGCCATTCATGCATAGGCTTTCCCATATATCGGAGTTGATCAATGACAATCACTGACGTTCTTGTACCTGATTCTTTTACCGATAATAAAGAGGCAAAAAATGAAAACCAAAGCAGCCGTTGCGTGGAAAGCAGGCGCGCCATTAACCATTGAAGAAGTTGACCTGGCCGGACCGAAAGCCGGTGAAGTATTGGTCGAAATCAAAGCCACCGGCATATGCCATACCGATTACTACACACTGTCCGGCGCCGATCCGGAAGGTATCTTCCCCGCTATCCTCGGCCATGAAGGTGCCGGCGTCGTAGTCGATGTCGGCCCCGGCGTAACCACACTGAAGAAAGATGACCACGTCATTCCGCTGTACACACCGGAATGTCGCCAATGCAAATTCTGCCTGTCACGTAAAACCAATTTGTGCCAGGCCATTCGTTCGACGCAAGGGCGCGGCCTGATGCCGGATGCGACCAGCCGCTTTTCGCTCGATGGCAAGCCACTGTTCCATTACATGGGCACATCAACATTTTCGAATTACATTGTGGTACCAGAAATCGCACTGGCAAAGATACGCGAAGATGCACCGTTCGATAAAGCCTGCTACATCGGTTGCGGCGTCACCACCGGTGTTGGTGCGGTCGTGTTTTCGGCCAAGGTCGAGGCCGGTGCCAATGTCGTGGTATTCGGGCTCGGCGGCATCGGCCTGAATGTGATCCAGGCAGCAAAGATGGTTGGTGCCGACAAGATCATCGGCGTAGATATCAATCCGGGACGCATCGAAATGGCACGTAAATTCGGCATGACGCATTTCGTCAATCCGAAGGAAGTGGAAAACGTGATCGACCACATCGTGCAACTGACCGATGGCGGCGCAGACTATTCGTTTGAATGCATAGGCAATACCACCACCATGCGCCAGGCACTCGAATGCTGCCACAAGGGCTGGGGCCAATCTTTCATCATCGGTGTCGCTGCCGCCGGCCAGGAAATCAGCACACGTCCGTTCCAGCTGGTGACTGGTCGCGAATGGAAGGGTTCGGCATTCGGTGGTGCACGTGGTCGTACCGATGTACCGAAAATTGTCGACTGGTATATGGAAGGCAAACTGAATATCGACGACCTGATTACCCACACCTTGCCACTGGAGCGCATCAACGAAGGTTTCGACCTGATGAAAAGTGGTGAGTCCATCCGCTCTGTCGTCTTGTACTAAGTCACTGCGCGGAGGCGACAATGCTAGAACTGATCAGCGAACATGGCTGTTACGGTGGAGTGCAGCGTTTTTATCGGCACCAATCGACAGCGATCGGGCTACCGATGCGGTTTTCGATATTCCTGCCTGCACAAGCCAGCGCTGGTCGGGTTCCGGCATTGTTTTATCTGGCGGGTCTAACCTGCACCGAAGAAACCTTTGTCATCAAAGGCGGCGCGCAGCGCGTCGCCGCTGAACTCGGCATGATATTGATCGCACCTGACACCAGCCCGCGCGGTGCGGACGTACCAGGTGAAAGCGATAACTGGGATCTGGGCGTAGGTGCAGGCTTCTATGTCAACGCCACCGAAACGCTATGGCAACAGCATTACCAGATGTATAGCTATGTACTTGAGCTCTATGATCTGGTCATACAAGAATTCCCCATCAAAGCAGACAGCATAGGCATTACCGGCCACTCGATGGGTGGTCACGGCGCGCTGGTGATGGCGCTGCGAAATCCGGATCGTTTTCGCAGCGTGTCGGCGTTTGCACCGATATGTGCACCCAGCCATTGCCCATGGGGCATCAAGGCTTTTTCCGCTTATCTCGGTAACGATCAGCAGGCATGGCGCAGCTACGACGCCAGCGCACTGATACAGGATATGCATACGCCGTTCCCGGACGGCATCCTGATCGATCAGGGTTTAAGTGACCAATTCTTCCCGCATCAATTGCTGCCGGAGTCCTTCGAGACAGCCTGCAAGCAGGCGCAACAGCCCATCACCCTGCGGCGACACGCAGGCTATGACCACGGCTATTACTTCATTTCAACTTTCATCGAAAACCATCTGCGCTTTCATCATCAGAATTTGCAGTCAGATCGCGGATAAGCCACTCCTACCAGCACTATCCATGCCTTACCTCCAGGCAATTAACAATTGTTAATATGTAATCGACATGCCATCTTTTTGATTTAGTATGGCTGACGTGGGGCGCGGACTCGCGGCTCATTTCGTGCGGCCATGATGCCGACACGACGGACATGGTTTGCTATTTTCGGAGGGTGTGATGGGATTACTCGATCAACTGGCAGGGCAGGTAATGGGTTCGCTCGGTGCGCAAAAACAGGATCCGGTAGCGCAAGGCGATTTAATCAACAGCATCATGGCACTGGTGAATCAGGCGGGCGGCGTGCAAGGCTTGCTGGAGAAGCTGCAAAGCGGTGGCTTGGCCGAACAAGTCGCTTCATGGATAGGCACCGGTGAAAACCAGCCGGTATCCGGCGACCAGATCAAGGACGCACTGGGTGCCGACAACATCCAGCAAATCGCACAACAGGCGGGCCTGGCACCGGAGCATGCAACGACCGGCCTCGCCCAGCTCTTGCCGCAAATCATCGACCAGCTCACCCCTAATGGACAAGTCCCGCAAGGTGACTTGCTGGAGCAGGGTCTGGGTATGCTCAAAAGTAAATTTTTCGGCTGATTGAGATGTGCACGGCAGAATTTGTCGTGCGCAGCACAATACACGTCAACTGAATAGAGTTTCAGGTCGTTGTAGTTCAGGCAGC
The DNA here is from genome assembly GCF_903993245.1 of Herminiimonas sp. Marseille-P9896. Taxonomy (NCBI): domain Bacteria; kingdom Pseudomonadati; phylum Pseudomonadota; class Betaproteobacteria; order Burkholderiales; family Oxalobacteraceae; genus Herminiimonas; species Herminiimonas sp. Marseille-P9896. The sequence goes on from NZ_CAJEVT010000001.1 coordinate 16,736, forward strand.
ATGGTTGTACCCATAGCTATACTAATAAATGTTTCCGATTCCCTTACTTGAGAGGTTCCCATGAATAAAATTCTAGCGTTTCTCATCTCCGCCGCTTTCGCAGGTGCAGCATTTGCAGCAGATCCGGCACCCGCTGCTCCAGCCAAGGAAAAAACGGCGCAGCAAACCAAGATGACGACCTGCAACAAGGATGCCGAGGGTAAAAAGGGTGATGAACGCAAAGCATTCATGAAAGACTGCCTGAGCGGCAAACCAAAGGTCAGTGCAGCGCAACAGGCTCAGCGCGACAAAATGGCCAGCTGCAACACGGATGCCAAAGATATGAAGGGCGATCAGCGCAAAGCATTCATGAAGACTTGCCTCGCGAAGAAATAATCCCTGCACCCGTCATCTGACGGGCTAAATGACTATGGGCGGAACTGCATGCAGTCCCGCCCATTTTTTATTTCCGCTCAAGAATCAGTGATGCAATCAGCCTATATCGCAAACAGGATTTCGAGGAAGGTAACGGTTCCCAGCGTGACAAGCGGGGCGCCGACCACAAAAGCGGCAATCGGAGCCAGATCGCCATCAGCGTCTACTTTCTTAACGGTAGTATGAACAACGTCGGGTAGGTGAAAATCAGACAGTTTCATGATTGCCTCCGGTTGATTCCTACGTTAACTTTCTCAGAATTGCACTTCCAGTATAGGAAATAAACTGACGGAAACAAGCCGTTTTCTTATTCGGCAACATGCGTCGTCGTTAAAAATGTGAATCCGGCTGCGTCACAATTACGTATAAGAAGAAGACACACATTTTGCGTATGTCACAGAATTTAGTCGCTAAGCAGACGCCGTTTACTGCACTCTTACGCAATTTTTAGGTCTATTTTGCTAGAGCATCAAGGTAATTCACATCAGTTGCATGGGTCGGAAAAAGACTGACATGATGCAAAAAAACCATAAATGCGGAGTATTCCCTCCCGTATTTTGTGAAATATTGTCACATCGCAATCCTTGCAGACCCAGCGTGTGAATACTTTGTTAAATTAGAGCAACGAAATACAACCCGCTGTTCAAAGCGCCAAAATTATGCGAATTGCCGTACTTGATGATGACCGCAGCCAGACAGACTTAGTCTGTCAAGTGCTCAGCGCCGCCGGCCATTTCTGCCATCCCTTCCAAAGTGGCAAGGAACTGCTGAATCAATTGCGTCGTGAAAGCTTCGATATGTTAATTATCGATTGGCAGGTGCCGGATCTGAGCGGTGCCGACGTTTTGCGTTGGGCACGCGAAAAGCTGCCGACCAACCTGCCAGTACTGTTCATGACCAGCCGTTCGGGCGAAGACGATATCGTCGCAGGCCTGGCTGCCGGCGCCGACGATTACATGATCAAACCTATCCGTCGCGGCGAACTGCTGGCACGGGTGCAGGCATTGTTGCGCCGCGCCTATCCTAGCCAAAACCCGATCGAGCAAATCCAGTTCGGCAATTTCATTTTTGAGGCCCGTACCGGCCGCCTGACCATGTCCGGCGCACCGATCGAGGTCACGCAAAAAGAATTTGACTTGGCTTTGCTGTTCTTCCGCAACCTGGGTCGCCCGCTGTCGCGCGCCTATATTCTGGAGGCAGTGTGGGCACGTGATGTAGAAATTCCGTCGAGAACCATGGATACCCATGTATCCAGAGTCCGGAGCAAGTTACAATTGCGTCCAGAACATGGTTTTCGGTTGGCTCCGGTGTATAGCTACGGCTACCGCCTGGAGCAAATGACAGGCTAGTAAGCGCACCAGGGTTGCGCGGAGAACAAGCATGCGCATTACCCTTCAAAAATTGATGTTGGTTCTGGCACTCGCGATAGGGCAAAGCCCTATCGTATGGGCAGCTGCATCCGCGGCTGCGCCAGGCAGCATCACTATCCAGGCTTCCGGCATTACCTATTACGCGCAGGCTGGCGACACCCTGATGTCGATCGCACAGCGCCTGACCACCAAAACCGGCAACTGGGTCGCCCTCGGCACCATCAACCGTATCAACAAAGACAGCAACATCCCCATCGGTACCGGCATCATCATCCCGACCGAATTGCTGGCGGATGAACCGACCGACGCCATCGTGATTGCGCGCAATGGCAACATCACCGCTACCACTGCCGATGGCCGCACCATCACCATAGATATAGGCAGCAAAGTCGCCGAAGGCATGCGCATCACGACCGGCGCGAATAGTTTCCTGACGCTGGCACTGGCCGATGAATCACGCATCTCCGTACCGTCAAACAGCCATGTGTTGCTCGCCAAGCTGCGCAAGTCGCTCTACACCGGCAGCCCGCGTACTGAAGTGAAGTTATTGCGCGGCCGCGTGGTGTCACGTGTTTCCCCCCTTGATGGCAATAAGGGGCGCTTTGAAGTGCGCACCCCGGGCTCGGTCGCAGGCGTGCGCGGCACCCATTTCCGCGTCGGCCTGAATGGCGACAAGGTTGCCACTGAAGTACTGGATGGTCATGTCGCGGTCGGTACACTGCAGGCACCGGAAGCACGCATGCTGGATAGCGTGAAGGGCAATATCATCGCGAGCAATTCCGTCGGCCGCGCGATCGACCTGCTACCAGCCCCGCAATTAGCCAACATGCCGTATCGCCTGAATGGCAATGCGCAGTTCGCGATTACACCTGTCAAAGGTGCACGCGCCTACCACGTACAACTGGCACAGGATGCCGAAACCCTGCACATGCTGGCAGAGACCAAAGGCAACTCACCAGAGATCGTGCTGGAGAATATTCAGGAAGGCAATTACTTCGCGCAAATCTCGGCGATCGATGAGCTGGGTCTGGAGGGCATGCCGCGCACGCTCGCCGTCACCATCAAAAATCGCCTAGCACCGCTGAAGGAATCTGCGATCCAGGGTGCACCGTCGGTATCCAATAACTACAGCAAGGAACTGGAATTGCGCTGGGCCGGCACTGCCACGCAAAAGTACAATATCCAGGTTGCACGTGATCTGGAATTTACCTGGCTGCTTTTCAACAGCAATGTCACCGGCAATGAAGTCAAACTTCCACGCCCATCGTTTGGCACTTACTTCACCCGCGTACAAAGCGTGAATGCAGATGGCAGCAGCAATCCCTACTCGTCCGCACAAACCCTGATCGTTACCGATCAATGGATTATCAATGACGGCCATCCGTTGCGCAGCAAGGAAGCATCGCGCGATAGTGGCCGCTCGGCAGATCGCCAGTAAATACAAGCGCACACAGGACTAATGAAGATCCGCTGGCTTTCTCCATTCGTGCGGCGCCTGGCACTGCGCGAATGGCTGATGCTATTCATAGGCTTGCTGACACTGGCAATCGCATTGGGCTGGCAAAACGGGCTGGGGCGACTGGATCAGTCGCTCTATGATTTATTCCTCTCCATCGACGACAACAAACCGGTACGCGAAGACATCATCATCGTCGCCATCGATGATTACAGCCTCGCCGAACTCGGGCGCTGGCCGTGGTCACGTGATCTGCATACCGACCTGATCAACAAGCTCACCAAAGCCAGTCCACGTGCGATCGGGCTCGATGTCATTCTGTCGGAAACCTCTACCCAGCAAAGCGATCTACAACTGGCCACCGCGATTGCGCAAAACCAGCGCGTCGTCTTGCCGGTCGTCCTGACAAATGCAGGGCAGGGCCTGACTGCAGGCTTGCCGATACCGACCCTGGCCGCATCGGCTCGCGCACTCGGCCATATCAATCTCGAACACGATAGCGACGGCGTGGTGCGTAGCGTGTTCCTGCGCGAAGGCCAGAACGGCAAAAGCTGGCTGCACTTCTCAGCCTCACTCCTGAGCGTAGGCAGTGGCATGCAATACAGCGGCACCGGTGCCTTGCCAGTCGCACCGACCGCATCACTGATCGATACCTGGCAACGTGGTGATCAGCTCTACATCCCTTACGAAGGCGGCATAGGCTACTTCAAGTCGGTACCGTATGTGTCGGTACTGCGCGGTGAAGTGCCGGATGAATTTTTTACCGATAAATATGTGCTGGTCGGTGCCACCGCGCTTGGCATGGCAGACTCTTACCCGACGCCGGTGTCACGCAATTCGGGCGCCATGCCTGGTATAGAAATCAATGCGAATATCCTGGCCAGCTTGCTGGATGGTGAAGAGATCCATATCGCGTCGCCGTGGCAAACTGCGCTGTTCAATGCATTCCCGGTCTTCATGGCCTTGCTCGGCTATTTGCTGCTGTCGCCACGTTTCTCCTTATTCGCGACCGGTATCTGGATGCTGGTGACGCTCGTCACCAGCTACGTCGGATTACGCATGGGTCTCTGGATTGCACCCGCTGCTGCCGTCATCACGCTGATCATTTCGTATCCGCTGTGGAGCTGGCGTCGACTGGAAGCAGCGATTACCTATCTGGGGCAGGAATTTACCCGCCTCGATCAGGAGCCGCATTTACTGCCTGAAGAAAAAACCACTACAGCGGAAAACAAAGTAGCCGACGTCCTTGAACAACGCATCACCGCCATGAAGAACGCGGCACGACGTGTGCGCGATCTGCGCCAGTTCGTATCGGACAATCTGGATAACCTGCCGGATGCGACGCTGGTCACTTCCGTTGAAGGTCAGGTACTGCTGGCGAACAAACATGCGAACGACTATTACAGCTCGCTGGGTATCGACAATGTCCTGGGGCACAACATCCTCGACTTGCTGGCGCAGTTGAAAAACCCGCAGCCGGTCGACCAGGCCACCAATCTCTCGTTTGACTGGCCGGATTTGCTCGACATCCAGCGTTCGCAAACACTCAACAACGGCATCTCGGTACAGGATCACAAAGGACGCGACTTGCTGGTCAAAAGCAGCCCATGTAACTCGGCCGCCAATCTGTTGACCGGATGGATTGTCAGCGTGCTGGACATCTCCACCATACGCGCCGCCGAACGCAGCCGCGATGAAACCCTGCGCTTCCTGTCACACGATATGCGCGCGCCGCAGGCATCCATCCTGGCGCTGCTGGAACTGCAAAGTGAAACCTCATCCGCCTTGCCACAGGCCGAACTCTTTGCACGCATAGAAAAAGCGTCGCGCAAAACACTGGGCCTGGCGGATAACTTCGTGCAATTGGCACGCGCCGAATCGCATGAATACCGACTCGAAGAAGTCGACTTCCAGGACGTGCTGTTCGACGCCACAGATGAAATGTGGTCACTCGCGAAGAGCCGCCACATCAGTGTGGAAATGGAGATCAGCGACGGTGAATACCCGGTCAAGGTCGATCGCACGCTGATGACGCGCGCGCTGGCCAACCTGCTGTCCAACGCCATCAACTACAGCCCCGACCATACCAGCATCATCTGCTCGGTCTGGCTGGACCGCGACGGTCCGCAACCGCGCGTCGTATGCCGCATCCTGGATCACGGCTACGGCATCGCCGAGGCCGACCAGAGCAAGCTGTTCCTGCGCTTCCAACGTGTCGATTTACCGAACCAGCCGCGCCATGATGGCGTAGGCTTAGGATTGGTATTCGTTAAAACAGTCATCGAAAGGCATCAAGGTGATATAAGCTTCATTAGTCAGGCCGGGGTAGGGACCAGTTTCACCCTGATGTTGCCGGTCTGTCACGAAGTCTAGCTGCCCGGTGGCAACAGCCTCGTACCATAGTGCAACAAGCTATAATGTATCGCTATTCACTTATTGAATATTCGTGCCATAAATGCAACTCCTCGCCGTCGGCCTTAACCACACTACCGCGCCAGTCTCATTGCGCGAAAAGGTAGCCTTTCCCGCTGACCAGCTTGGTCAGGCGGTGGCTTCCGCACGTAGCTGGTATGGCCGCAGCGATGCCACGACATATACCGACGAAGCAGCGATCCTGTCGACCTGCAATCGCACCGAGTTATACGCTGCCAGCAATCTGCCGGGTGGTGTGAACGAAGCGATAGATATCACTGCACATTTCCTCGCCGATTATCACAAACTGCCCTACGCGGATCTGCGCCCGTATCTGTACGCGCTGCCGCAAGATAATGCCGTGCGTCACGCCTTCCGTGTCGCTTCCGGACTGGATTCCATGGTGCTCGGCGAACCGCAAATCCTCGGACAAATGAAAGATGCAGTGCGCCAGGCCGAAGCGGCTGGCGGACTCGGCACCTATCTGCACCAGATGTTCCAGCGCACCTTTGCAGTAGCGAAGGAAGTCCGCAGCACCACCGAGATCGGCGCGCATAGCGTCTCGATGGCGGCGGCATCGGTACGTTTATCGCAACGCATTTTCGACAAGATTTCAGAACAGAATGTGCTGTTCATCGGTGCCGGTGAAATGATCGAGCTCAGCGCGACCCACTTCGCGGCACAGAATCCGAAATCCGTCACCATCGCCAACCGCACACTGGAGCGTGGCGAAACCCTCGCACATCGCTTTAATGGCAAGGCAATTCGCCTGGCAGACTTGCCGGATCAACTGGCAACCTACGACATCGTCATTTCATCGACTGCATCATCCTTGCCCATCATCGGCCTCGGCATGGTGGAACGCGCAATCAAGGCACGTCGGCACAAACCGATGTTCATGGTTGACCTCGCGGTACCGCGTGATATTGAAGCCGAAGTCGGTCGCCTGGATGACGTCTTCCTCTACACCGTCGATGATCTCGGCACCTTTGTGCAAACCGGCGTCGAGAATCGCCAGGCAGCAGTCGCACAAGCCGAAGCCATCATCGAAACCCGCGTCCGTTCCTTTATGCACTGGATAGACTCGCGTGCAGTCGTACCGGTGATCCAGGACTTGCATGAGTCCAGCGAAAGCATGCGCATGATAGAACTGGAACGCGCACGCAAGCTGCTGGCCAAAGGTGAAGACATAGACGCCGTGCTCGAAGCCTTATCCAAAGGACTGACTGCGAAATTTCTGCATGGCCCGCAACAAGCCCTGAACAACGCGCAAGGTGATGAACGTGCCCGTCTCGCTGCCTTGCTGCCACAGCTGTTCCGCACCAAGCGCTAGCGACGCTCTTCCCGCCGGTCCGCCCTCGCGCTGACCAACACCTGCATGCTGTCCCTCACAGCGCTGCACATCGCCAAGATCAACCAAACCAGAATTAAAAATATGATGAAACCATCCATGCTCGCCAAGCTCGATCAATTGACCGAGAGACTGGACGAATTGAATGTGCTGCTGACGCAGGAAGATGCCACGTCCAATATGGACAACTACCGCAAGATGACGCGTGAACATGCGGAGCTGGGTCCATTGGTCGCCTTGTATGCCAGCTATCGGCAAGCTGAAAGCGACATCCAGGATGCACAAGGCATGTTGTCTGATCCGGATATGAAAGAATTTGCACAGGAAGAAATTGCCGCCGCCAAAACGCGCATGGAGCAGCTGGAACTCGATTTGCAGAAAATGCTGCTACCGAAAGATCCGAATGACGACCGCAATATCTTCCTCGAAATTCGTGCCGGTACCGGCGGCGATGAAGCGGCACTGTTTGCCGGCGATCTCTTGCGCATGTACACCCGCTTTGCCGAGCGCAATCGCTGGCAGATAGAAATGGTATCGGAATCGCCATCCGAAGTCGGTGGCTATAAGGAAGTCATCGTCCGCATCATCGGCTTCGGTGCGTATTCGAAGCTCAAATTTGAATCCGGCGGCCATCGCGTGCAACGCGTACCGGCTACCGAGACGCAAGGACGCATCCACACCTCGGCCTGTACCGTCGCCATCATGCCGGAAGCCGACGAAGTCGAGGACGTCAACATCAATCCGGCCGACTTGCGCATCGATACCTATCGCGCATCCGGTGCCGGTGGTCAGCACATCAACAAAACCGATTCCGCCGTCCGTATCACGCACATTCCGACTGGCATCGTGGTCGAATGCCAGGACGACCGTAGCCAGCACAAAAACAAGGCTTCAGCGCTGAAAGTGCTGGCGGCACGCATCAAGGATGTCCAGTTGCGCGAACAGCAATCGAAGGAAGCGGCAACGCGTAAATCGCTGATCGGTTCCGGCGACCGCAGCGAACGCATACGCACCTATAATTTCCCGCAAGGCCGCATGACTGACCATCGCATCAACCTGACTTTGTATAAACTCGACTTCATCATGGACGGCGATTTGACCGAACTGACGAATGCACTGGCAGCAGAGCACCAGGCAGAATTGCTGGCTACGCTCGCCGATGCGACCTGATGCAACTATTCCGCTGCAAGCCACTCTTAATGTGCATCCTTTTTTGAGAAACCAGCAATGAAAACCTCCAAACCCGTACTGCTCGCCGTCGCCTTTGTGTCGCTCGCCCTGCTGGCGGTCGCCATGTATCTGCAACATGTAGAAGGCATGCTGCCATGCCCGCTGTGCGTGATCCAGCGCTATGCCTTTGCAGCGATTGCCATCATCTGTCTGATCGCGGTCTACCTGCCACGCGGCGCGGGCAAGATCGCCACCGCGCTGGCGGCTCTGGCAGCAATCGCCGGTGCCGGTGTCGCTGGCTGGCACATCTATATCAAAGCCAATCCAACCGTATCCTGCGGCATCGATCCGCTGGAAACCTCGCTGAACACGATACCGACTGCCAAGCTGCTGCCTTTCCTGTTCCAGGCGGATGGCCTTTGCACCACCGAGTACGCACCGATACTCGGCCTGTCATTGCCACAATGGGCATTGGTCTGGTTTGCCGTGATCGCTACTTATCTGATTTACACCACCATCAAGAAGAACTAATGAGCGTCATGGATGCAAGCGTCGCGACCGGCACCACCATCGCTGCCATCATGCAGCGTGCGCCGCTTGCACAACTGGAAGCACGCATCCTGCTCGCACATGTCACGCAACTCTCGCGCGTGCAATTGATTACCCAGTCGGAGCGCGCGCTGACGGCTGATGAAGCACAACAGCTATCGCAACTATTTGCACGCCGCCTTGCCGGTGAACCTATCGCCTACCTGACCGGGGAACGCGAATTCTTTGGTTTGTCGTTTGACGTCAGCCCGGCCGTGCTCATCCCGCGTCCCGACACCGAATTGCTGGTTGAACTGGCCATCGAACATTTGCCATCTCAAGGTCGTGCACTGGACATGGGTACGGGTTCCGGTGCGATTGCGATTGCACTGGCACATGCACGCCCCGATGCCAGCGTCACCGCGCTGGATGTCAGTGCAGAAGCATTGGCCATTGCCACAAGTAATGCCCGCAAAAATCAGGTCAAGGCAGACTTCCTGCGTAGTGACTGGTTCAGTGCGGTGGAAGCGCAGCGCTTTGATTTAATCGTGTCGAATCCACCCTACATCGTCGCAGGCGATCCGCATTTATCCGAAGGTGATTTGCGCTTTGAACCGGTCGATGCACTGACCGATCATGGCAATGGCCTATCCGATCTGCACACCATCACGCGCGATGCCAGAGCCTATCTGGCACCCAGCGCATGGCTATTGATGGAGCATGGTTACGACCAGGCGGCAGCAGTACGCGAAGCACTGAGTGCACATGGTTACACCGAGGTGCAAAGCTGGCGCGATCTGGCAGGTATAGAGAGAGTCAGTGGCGGCAGATACCGCACGGATAAATAAAGCGAACTACGTCAAGCAGCCAGCGCTTTTTCCAGCAGCTTATGCAGGGCAGCGAAATCGGGTTCGCCGACGTAGCGCTTGATGACGTGGCCATCTTTGTCGACCACCAAAGTAGTCGGCGTCAGTTTGATATCACCAAATGACTTTGCCAGTTCACCCTGGGTATCGAGTGCGATCTGGAATGGCAGTTTGCGTGTCTCTACGAAATTCAATACATAGTTAGGTGGATCGTAAGCCATCGCCACCGCGATGAACTCCAGTCCGTTGTCCTTGTACTTGTTGTAGGTATCAACCATCTCCGGCATTTCCTTGACACAGGTCACACAGGAAGTCGCCCAAAAATTAATCATCACCACCTTGCCGCGCAAATCCTGCGAGGTAAATTTCTTGCCCTGCAAATTGGTAAAGGTCACATCCGGAATCGCATCCTTCTTGGAGACCGACATATAGCCGACCACTGCCAGCGCCACGATAACGAGGGCGGCCAGGATTTTGAGCCAGGTACGCTGAGGTGCGGCAGATGCTTGCATGATCGACAATCCGAAGAATTCAGTGTGCCTATTATAGTCAGGTCCTGCGCTGCATGTTTAATCGAAAATACCGACACATGCAGCAGGTTCAGGACAAGGATGCGGCAGGCCAGCCGGTATTCGTGTACACCGCAGCAACAGCTGGCGGCATCGGTGCTTCCAGTGCGGCGCATATCGCACGCAGCAGGTCGGCCAGGGGCAAGGGCAGCGGTGCCTGTTCACCTGCGATAGCCAGCAAGGATTTGATTAAAGCCGGATTAGCCAGTGGTGCCAGTTGATTCAGTTTATCCAGTGCCAGCTTGATGCTGCCGTAACTTAATGCCTCTATCCCGAGCACATCCTTTTCAGACAGCGCCAGCGTCGGTGATGCATGTGCAGCGCGCATGAATAATGAAGCGACCGCTTCTTTGCGCAAGGGCGCAGCCACATGCGCCAGCAAGGAAAATAAAACCAGGCACTCTGTCTTCAGTTCGTTGACACTCGCATACTTGATCCGCACGGCACGATTCGCTTGTGCCGCCAGGCGTCGTACCAATACCGTTTGCAAAACAAACTCATGCAGGCTCACACGTTTGTCACTCGCAATCATGCGCTGGAATTGCGCCAACATCGCGTCACGCCCAAGCAGTGACAGCTGGCGTAACGCAGGCATCATCAGGTCGAGCAAAGGCAAACGCGCATTTTCAGGCAATTGCCCGACGGCGGTAGCAAGCCGCTTTACCTGTGCAATCTGATGCGGCATATGTTCCCGCAAGGATGACAATTGCGGACTCTGCTCGTCGGCAGGGTTGAGCAAGAGCGCATACAGCAGCAACGGTGCTTCAGCCGGATCATGCGCGACCCTATCTATCTCCGGGCTCAAGCGGATCTGTGCGAGGGTGCCATCGCCATATGCATGCGCCGCCGTCACCGCGATGGCGGTACTGGCTTCCTGCAAGTCTGCACGTATCGCCGTCAATGGCGTGCTGGCATACGCAAGCGCAGGCAAGGCATCGGACGGCACCGGAAAGATACGCGCGTCTGGCACACGTAACTCCTGCTCATCCGGCATCTCCACATCACGACCATAGATACGGCGCAAGCGCTCCTGCAACGGTGGATGCGTAGCAAAAAACCCCGCCATCAAATGGGGCCGCACCGCACTGACGAATAGATGCGATAGCTGCTCCGCATTGCGGTGACCGATGTACGCACCGGAAAAACCCTTGTCACTCAAGGCTGCGATCTTGCGCAAGGCATTGCCAAGACCGTCCGGATTCCGTGTGAACTGGATGGCACTGGCATCGGCCAGATACTCACGCTGACGTGAGACAGCAAATTTGATGACACGGCCAAAAAACAAACCGATATAACCAATCACGAAGAATGCAAAACCAAAAATGAAAGCAATGATGCGAAACACTGTCAGCTTGAAACTGGACTCGATATCATCCGAGTTGTACCAGGCGAACTCCATCGCCTGACGGCCGAAGTCACCCACCATCTCGATACCGAAAGTCACACCGAGCAACTTCAGGTTCAGGCGCATATCACCATTCAGGATATGACTGAATTCATGCCCGACTACGCCCTGCAATTCATCACGAGTGAGACGTGTCAGCGCACCTTGCGTCAACACCACTACCGCTTCATTCGGGTTGTAGCCTGCGGCAAATGCATTGATGGATTCTTCTTTTCCCAATAGATAAACCTTGGGACAGGCAATGCCGGATGCAAGCGCCATTTCTTCCACAATATTGAGCAGGCGACGCTCATGCAGGTCTATCGTATTCGGTGATACATGACGACCACCGACCATGCGTGCAACCGCCTCACCGCCATCACGCAGATTGAATATCTCTATCATGGTGCCGCCGCAAATCAGCAGGACAGTGATGCAGGTATTGGTAAAGAAGAAGCCATGCGGATAATGATGAGCGCCGGTCAGCGGCTGGCCTTGCAGCAATATCCATAGCAAGGCCATCACGATATTCACCGCCAGCACGATGGCGACCACTGCCAGTGCAAATAGCAGCACCAGCATACGGCTCTGCCGTCTGGCGTGATCCTGTTGCTCGAAAAAATTCATTTCGGTTGAATACAGGACTTACATATATTCCGGACAGACATACAGCGTCAGAATGTGACCTTGATGGCTTTGCGCTCTTCCGGGCTCTCAGTCGACTCCAGCAATTCGGCCCTCCGGAAACCGAAGGAATTTGCGATCAGCGAACCCGGAAATTGCTGGATCGCGACGTTGTATGACATCACGCTGTCGTTATAGCCCTGGCGTGCGAAGGCGATGCGATTTTCGGTGCTGCTGAGCTCTTCACTCAACTGCATCATGGTGTGGTTCGCCTTGAGATCCGGATAGGCCTCGGACAGTGCAAAAAACTTGCCGAGGGTGGCGTCAAGCGCATTATCAGCGATCACCATATTTTTGAATGCAACGGCGTCTGCAGGACCGGCAGCAGCTTTCTTGTTCGCATCGACCGCATGATTGCGTGCAGCGATCACGGCCTCCAGTGTTTCGCGTTCATGCGCCATATAGGCTTTGGCAGTTTCGACCAGGTTCGGAATCAAATCATAGCGCCGCTTGAGTTGCACATCGATCTGGGAAAACGCATTCTCAAAGTAATTGCGCAAGGCGATGATGCGGTTATAGACACCGACACCCCAGAAGGCGACGATTGCAACGATAGCAAGTAAAACGAGCACTGCTGTCATGGTCTCTCCATAAGAAAAAGGCCGCGCGACTCGTTGCCGCGCGGCCTCAATATAGCATTGCAAAACGTTAAGTTGCCAGTAGTTAACAATTATTTCGCTAGGTCACCTGCCAGTCACTTACCCAGCAACTGGCGCATACGCTGACGCAGCTCCCTTTCCGCACGTTGTTCTTCTTTCCAGTCTTCGCGCACGGCGCGCCACAAGGAGAGCGCCATCAGCGCAACCACTATCGTGAATGGCAGGGCAAATACGATGGTCGCAGTCTGCAAGGCATCCAATCCGCCAGCCAGTAACAGACTGATCGCAATACCCGCGATCAGTGAACCCCAGATGATCTTGATACGGTTCGATGGATTAGCCTCACCACCCGTACTCATCATGCCCAGCACCAGGATCGCCGAATCACCCGAGGTGACAAAGAAAACCAGTACCAGCAAGGTGGCGACCACCGACATGATCAGGCCGAAAGGCAGTGCATCCAGCATGGTGAACAAAGCCATCGACAAATCTGCCTTGGCGGCCGCAGCTATCGGTACGGCCTGCCAGATTTCCATATGCAAGGCGGTGCCGCCAAAGACCGAGAACCAGATAAAGGCCGCGATCGATGGTGCTATCACGGTGCCAACGATGAATTCACGTATGGTGCGACCATGCGAAACCCGGGCGATGAAGAGACCGACAAAGGGCGACCATGATAACCACCACGCCCAGTAAAACACGGTCCATTCGCCTACCCACTCGCTGTCACGGAACGGCGTCATGCGCAAACTCATGCGCACCAGTTCGCTCATATAACTACCCAGCGTATTCGTGAAGGTGTCGATGATGACGACGGTCGGACCGAGCATGAACACCATCAGGGTCAGCAGTGCCGCCACCAGCATATTGATAGATGACAGCCATTTGACACCGCGTGCCACGCCACTCACGGCAGAGGTAACAAACAGGGCGGTCGCAAGTACGATAATGCCGACCTGCGTATATTTATTGACGCTAAAACCGAATACTGCAGCCAGGCCACCGTTGATCTGCATCGCACCCATACCGAGGGAAGTCGCAACACCAAAGGCAGTGGCAATCACCGCCAGACCATTGAACAGACCTGACATACGTTTGACCGGTTGCCACGGCAACGATTTGGTGGACTCGCTGATCAGCGCCACACCCTCGCGTCGGTATTGAAAGAAGGCGATGGTCAGAGCGACGATGCTATAGACCGCCCATGGATGCAAACCCCAATGGAAGAAGCTGTAACGCATCGCAGTATTCGCCGCCTCCGGCGTACGCGCAATGGTACCCGGCGGCCCCTGCGTGAAATGTGACAAGGGCTCGGCCACACCCCAGAACACCAAGCCTATGCCCATGCCGGCAGCAAATAACATGGCGAACCAGGCCGGCAATGAAAACTCCGGCTCGTCGTCATCCTTGCCCAGCTTCAGGTTGCCGTAGCGGCTGAAAGCAAGGAAGGCGGAAAACAGTACCAGCCCCAATACAACCCACAGGTAGAGCCAGCCAAAATTTTTGGTAATCGCGGCCATCGCGATATGGGAAATCGTGCCCAGTGAAGCCGGGGAAAATATGCCCCACAGGACGACAATCAAGATCAATCCGACAGGAAAAATCAGTTGCATCTTTTCTCTCCCAAAAAGAAAAGCCGCGCAGCAATTTGCTGCGCGGCTTTAATATACACCCCGCAAGAAACAGTGACAGATTTACTGTTTTTGCGCAGGTTGTGATTCCGGCGTAGTTGACAACATGCGATACTCTTCATCGCTAATGTATTCAAATACTTTGACGACCTTTTGCACGCCACTTACACCACGTGCGATATTCGCTGCCAGATCGCCTTCACGTTCCGTTACACGACCCATCAGATACACAATGCCACGTTCGGTCACGACTTTGATCGAATTCGCGTACAGCGTACGATTGTCAACGATAGAGGCCTTTACCTTGCCGGTGATCAGCGTATCGTTGGAACGCGAACCGAAACCGGATGCGCCGGAGACCGCCAATTCATTCACCACCGATTGCACACCTTCAATACGGGATGCTTCACGTGCAGCAGCTTCTTTCGCTGCTTCGCTCGGTACTTCACCGGTCAGCAAGACCTTGCGGTTGAAGCTGGTGACATTCACGTGACCTGCATCGCCGACCACTTTAGGAATCGCGATTTCACCTTTAACAGCGATCGATTTGTCTTCAGTCTGCGCACCCAGCGTACGACGATCGGTTGCCGCCAGCGTACCGGCGACCACACCACCGGCGATCACGCCGAAACAGCCTTGCAGGCTGAATACCATCGCACTGCCCAGCAATACCATCGCAACCGGACGTTTTACTGCGTGCATATAACGTTTCAAATCACTCATTCTCATCTCCTCCAAATAGTGCAACGTCGATGCCGTCACACAAACAATGTATCGTTAATAAATGTACTTCCTGTATCCGTGCTGTCCTGTCATGCGGCACGCAAATATGCACGTCCGCATCGGTCAATAATTTGGCGGTGGTACCACCGCTTTTGCCGGTCAGCGCCACTACGCGCATATCGCGCTCCAGTGCTGCTTCAATCGCGGCGTTGACGTTGGCAGAGTTACCGGAAGTAGACAAAGCCAGCAAGACATCACCCGGCTGTCCATATGCCTGAACTTGCTTGCTGAAAATTTCCTGATAGCTGTAATCGTTACCGATAGCGGTCAGGATGGAAGTATCGGTTGTCAGTGCCATCACTGGCAGCGGTAAACGTTCACGTTCGAAACGACCGACCAACTGCGCGGAAAAATGTTGGCAATCTGCAGCCGAACCGCCATTGCCGCAAGCAAGAATCTTGTTTCCATTAGACAGGGCGCCGAACATTAGTTCCACTGCCTGTTCAATTGGACGTGCTAATGCGGATGCGGATTGGATTTTGAGCTCGGCACTTTCGTGGAAGTGACTGAGTATGCGTTGATTAATCATGGTGTGGGAATTATAGAGCAGTCCATCGCCAAGAGTGGCGCAAGACATGGGATTTCAGGCTTCAATTGCATTCTTCAGCCATGTCATCTCTTTGTCATCAAAAGCGATGACATCGAAACGACAGGGCGGCGGCATGCTGTGACCTTGCAGGTAAATCTGTGCTGCGATAATTAGTCGTTTCTGCTTGGCACTACCGACGCTGGCGGCCGCACCGCCAAATTTGGAATTGCTACGCATACGGACCTCGACAAACACCAGCACTTTTCCGTCTTGCATGATGAGGTCGATTTCACCGCCCTTGCAGCGAAAATTCCGTTCCAGCAGTCGCAAGCCCTGCTGCTGCAAATAGGCCAATGCCTGATCTTCTCCTATTTGCCCGGTGATTTGCTGCGCGGTACGTGGGTGCAGAAAGGCAGGCATGCGCATCAATGACCTACTGCGCTTCGAGTGGCTGCACCATACCTTCACGATAAGTTGCAGCTTGCAGTACACGCTCAAAATAAGGAGCACCACGGCCAAAGCGAACTGTCAGCTTGCCGGTTACGCCATCCAGGCTGAACTCGGTTTGTTTGATCGCGATATTCGCCGCGACACGGTAAGCATCTATACCCAAGGCATACAGGCGCTCGACATCCGGGCTGCTGCGTTGGCCGCTTGCCTTGGCCAGTCGTGGATAAGCCATCACGGCGGCATGATCCGGCTGCAATTGCCAGGGCATGTCTACCAGGCGCACTCCTTCGAGGTCGGTCAGGCGATCTGCACTCGCCCAGTCATCAAGTGCAAACGGATTCAATTGCGAAACGCCGTACATCGTGACTTCGCCGCCTATAGCCAGGCGCAGCTGGATCGCTTGCGCCGCATCGAGTCCGACAAAAATCAGCGCAGGCTTTTCTGCCTGTATGCGTTTCTTCAGTTGAACCAGCGCATTCGCATTCATGAAGCCACCAGTCATGGTCAACTCCAGTACTTCTGCCGTCATGCCGAGCTGGCTCCATTGCGCGGCGAAGGCACTGACTGCACGACGTTGCCACGCCACATTGGTAGACAGCGCGAATGCTTTCTGGCGTGCGCGGTTCTTGCCGACCCAGTTCGCCACCTGGCGCGCTTCATCTTCTATCGACAGGCCCATGACCAGCATATTGGTCGGCACCTTCACTTCGGCTTCACCTGCAGCGTTCAATTGCGTCAGGGCGATGGTCGGCTTGGTGACTGCGTGATTTTGTACGATGGCGGTCGCACCACTGCGTGTCAGCGGGCCAACCACGATGTCATTATTAGCGGCCGCTTCGGTGTATCCGCTCAGTACATCCTGTGCGGCGTCGCCGGTTTCTATGAAATTGACGACGATATTGCCCGGCTCATGCTGATAAGCTGCGATGAAACCGGCACGTACTGCGTCCGACACTTGCGCCAGCGACTCGGAGCGGCGCGGCAGCAACAATCCAATGCGGGTTGGTGGCAGGCGTGTGGTGATAACAGGTACTTCGATCGGTTCAACGATAGGATCATCGAGCGGCGCACTCATCGCTTCCGGCAAAGCCAGGTCGGTTTGCGCCAGCTGCATCCTGTCCAGCGATGACCGCTGGGACTGAATGCCGGTTACACTGGCAGAACTGTCAGCGGCAATGTCGGCAGTTGTGTTTGCCAGCACAGGCGAGCACAATCCGCTGATGAAGCTTGCCAGCACGAACATTCTCGCTAAATTTCCCAACATCCGACTCTCCCAATGACTGAAACAAGCAACAGCCTTTCCACTATCTTGCCGATTATGCACGATGTGTCCAACCAGACCTATCCTCCGGCAACATTATATGTGGTGGCTACCCCGATCGGAAATGCAGGCGATATATCGTTGCGCGCTTTGCACACTTTATCGATAGTCGATGCTGTTGCTTGCGAAGATACGCGCAATACCGGCCATCTGCTGACACGTTACGGCTTGTCCAAGAACCTGATCGCCGCACATCAGCACAACGAGCGGGAAGTGGCAGATAAACTCATCAGCCGCCTGCAGGCTGGCGAACGCATCGCACTGGTGTCTGACGCCGGCACACCGGCCGTCTCGGATCCCGGTGCACGCATCGTCGATGCGGTACGCAACGCAGGTTTACGGGTGATACCACTGCCAGGTGCCTCTGCCGCGGTTACTGCGCTGTCTGCCAGCGGTTTGCTGAATGACCAGTTTTACTTTGTCGGCTTCCTGCCGGCCAAAGCCAAACAGCGTGAAAGCGTGCTGTTCAGCTTGCAGGCCGTGGCCGCGACCATGGTGTTTTACGAAGCACCACACCGGATTACTGAAACGGTGGCAGCATTGGCTGCAGCTTTCGAGCCGACCCGCCACATTGTTTTCGCACGTGAACTGACCAAGCTGTTCGAAGAAACCCACAGATGCACGCTGGCCGAAGCAGTGGCCTGGATCAATGCCGACGCCAACCGGCAAAAAGGCGAATTCGTCGTCCTGTTGGAAGGCGCGCCGAGTGCGGGTGATCAGGATCAAATCGAAGCCGAACGCATACTCGGCATCTTGCTGCAGGAATGTTCGGTGAAACAGGCCGCAGCGCTAGCCGCACAAATCACTGGCCAGAAAAAGAATTCTCTGTACGAGCGCGCTTTACAGATGCGCGACGCCAGCGACCAGGACGAGACCTGACTCGGGCTCAGCCTATCCCGATTGTTTGATCAGCGCTGTACGATAAATGGCTTATTGACGCCGCTTTGCTGTACTTGCAGAGCGGCCGCTGCAGCCTCGTCACGACTGGCAAACGGTCCGCTGTACAAACGATACAGATTGTTCGATGGCTCAACTTTCAATTGCGGCAAGCTGTTCCCCACATCCTGCACCAGGCGAGCTCGCAACGCTTCTGCATTCGCCATTTGTGAATAAGCACCGAATTGCAAATAGAAACCTGTAGGCAATACCGCCGTTGACTGTTGTGCAGCTGCTTCTGTTGCTACTGACGCACTGTTTTGCATCACAGGTGCTGCCAGTGCAACCGCCTCTACCGTCGGCGCCTGCACCGGCGATGCATCGGAAGCGACGCTGGCCGCGCCTTTATTCGCATTAATGCGTTCTATATCAGCCGCGAGCAGGCGTTCCACTTCCAGCTCGGCACTGCCGTGCCCGATGTAACCCAGCTTCAGCGCTGCAGTGTATGACAAATCTATGACGCGGCTTGAATGGAAAGGTCCACGGTCATTGACGCGCACGATGACCTGCTTGCCATTGCTCAAATTGGTAACGCGCGCATACGAAGGAATAGGCAAGGTCGGATGCGCCGCCGTCATCTGGTACATATCGTATGGCTCGCCGGAAGAAGTTTTTTGTCCGTGGAATTTTTTGCCATACCAGCTGCCACGCCCACGCTGCTTGAACGGGCGCTCATCGGCGATAGGGACGTATTGCTTGCCGAACACGACATAAGGCTTGTTACCGCGATTGGCATACGGCTCTATCCGTGGCTCGGCGTCAGGCAGGTTTTCCAGGCCATCAGGAATATCGTCACCCGGGCCGTCATCCTTGTAATAACCACCACGACCGGAACCGGCAGGCGGCAAGACAGGTGTAGTCGAGGAACGGGTGGCAGAGCTGCCGGACGCCGATTTTCCGGCGGATGGTGTAGTAAGCGGTGTAGTACTGCAACCGGCTAAAGCGACGATAGTAGAAATCGCCAGGACTTGTAATACGGTGCGAAATTGCATCGTTTGCTCCTGATGATGACCGCATTGCGCATGCTGCGTGCAATGCAGTCGATAAACGGTGGCATCAGCTTTGCATTAACTTCCTGTGCCGCTGAATGCTCATCAAAATGCCGACGCCCAATCCGAGCGTGACAAAGGCGGTGCCGCCATAACTGAAAAAGGGCAAAGGTACGCCGACGACCGGAAGAATACCACTGACCATGCCCATATTCACAAATGCGTAAGTAAAGAAGATCAGCGTAATCGCACCCGCCAGCAAACGGCTGAACAGGGTCGGTGCATTCGCTGCGATGATCATGCTGCGTCCGATTAGCAACAAATACAGGAACAGCAGCACACAGTTGCCGATCAAACCAAACTCTTCCGAGAACACCGCGAAGATGAAATCGGTAGTGCGCTCAGGAATGAATTCAAGGTGGGCCTGCGTACCATTCAGCCACCCCTTACCAGTGATGCCACCAGAACCTATCGCTATGGTCGACTGGATGATGTGAAAACCCTTGCCCAGCGGATCAGTGGTCGGATCTATCAGTGTCAACACCCGTCCGCGCTGGTAATCGTGCAACATCGACCACACGACAGGCAAACTTGCCCCCACCGCAACCGCAGCTGCAACCAATACCTTCCACGACAAACCGGCGAGGAAAATGACATAGAAACCAGCTGCCAGCACCAGCAGCGCAGTACCCAGATCGGGCTGGCGCATGATCAGGCCGACTGGCGCAATCAGCATCAGGCCTGCCACCAGGAATTCACGCCAGCGTGTCACGCCTTCGCGTTTCTGGAAGAACCAGGCCAGCATCATGGGCATCGCGATTTTCATGATTTCGGACGGCTGCACGACTACGCCAAGATCGACCCAGCGCCGCGCACCATTACGTATCAGGCCAAACTGCGCCACGGCAAGCAAGAGCACGATGCCGGTGATATACAAAGGCACGGCAAAACGCATCAGCGTCTGCGGTGGAATCGCAGCGGCGACCCACATCACGGCAAACGCAATCGCGATGTTGCGCACATGATCTTCCACACGACCAGGGAAATCGATACCGGCCGAATACAGGGTGACGGTACCCACGGTAAGTATCATGCAGACGATCAGCATCAACGGCACATCAAACATCTGGATGTAGGGCTGGACGATTTGCCCGACGGAGCGTCGATTCATCTCATTACTCATTCGACGAATTCCTCCTTCGGCTCATTCTTCGGTTTAGGCGCAGGCTTGTCGTCCGGGCGCTTGCCGAGCAGATAGAAGTCCATCGCCTTCTTCGCAATCGGTGCCGCCGCTGCGCCACCGAAACCACCATTTTCGACGATCAGTGCCAGTGCTATGCGCGGATTGTCGGCAGGTGCAAATGCGGTGTACAGCGCATGGTCATGATGACGATCGGAAATCTTGCTGGCGTCGTATTTCTCGTTTTTCTTGATCGCGATCACTTGCGCAGTACCGGTCTTGCCAGCTGATACATATTCAGCCCGGGCAAAAGCACGTGCACCAGTACCTTCCTTGTTGACGCCCACCATCGCATTCTTGATAACGTCGATATTCTCCTGCTTCAGCGGTATGCGGTAGCTTTCCTTCGGCACGGTCAGCGTACGCTGGCGCGTAGTGCCGTTTTCCAGCATCTTCACCAGATGCGGCTTCATCACGACACCGTTATTGGCCAGGACTGCAGTCGCATGTGCCAGTTGTAAAGGTGTGAAGGAGTTATAACCCTGACCGATACCAATGGAAATCGTTTCACCGGCATACCATTTCTTTTGTTCAGGCTTGCGATAAGCCGCCGCCTTCCATGCGGTAGACGGCAACACGCCGGTGCGTTCGAAACGCAAATCGATGCCGGTCTTTTGACCAAAACCAAACGGTTTCATGAAGTCATGGATCGCATCGACGCCGAGGTCGTTCGCCAACATGTAGTAATAGGTGTCGCAGGATTGCACGATGGATTTGTACATATCGACAAAACCGTGCCCGCCTTCTTTATCGTCGCGGAATTTATGGTTACCAAACCAGAAATAACCCGGATCGGAAATCGCATCCGACGGCTTGCGTTTCCCCAGTTCCAGGGCTGCCAGCGCCATGAATGGTTTGTAGGTCGAGCCTGGTGGATAAGCACCGGACAAAGGACGATTCAGCAAAGGATGGTCAGGCGAGTTATTCAGCATGTCCCAGTTTTGCTGATCAATCCCCTCCACAAACAGGTTGGGATCAAAGGTCGGCATCGAAACATACGCCAGGATGTCGCCGGTAGATGGCTCAATTGCAATCAATGCACCGCGACGATCACCAAAAGCCTGTTCCACCACCTTCTGCAATTCGATATCGATAGACAGGATCAGGTTATCGCCCGGTGTCGCAGCGGTACGCGACAAGGTCCGGATAGGACGACCACCGGCCGACACTTCCACTTCTTCGTAACCGGTGCGACCGTGCAGCTTGTCTTCGTAACTCTTTTCTACGCCTTCCTTGCCGATGTGCTCAGTGCCGCGGTAGTTGGTCGCGTCATCACCCTCATCGATTTCCTTGGCTTCACGCTGATTGATACGACCGATATAACCGATGACATGTGAAGCAACCGAACCGAGCGGATACTGACGGAACAGGCGCGCCTGGATTTCAACGCCGGGGAAGCGATAACGCTGTGCTGAAAAACGTGCCACTTCTTCATCCGTCAAACGCACGCGGATAGGTGAGCTGCCAAGCTTGCGTGATTCTTCCTGCAGCTTTTTGAAACGACGCCTGTCCTTGGGCTGGATATCGACCAGCGTCGCCAGCTCATCAATCAGCGTTTCAAGATCACCGTTGATTTTCGAGGGCGTGATTTCCAGCGTATAAGCGGAGTAGTTACGCGCCAGCACCACGCCATTGCGATCCACGATCAGGCCGCGATTCGGTACCACTGGCACGATGGAGATGCGATTGTCTTCTGCCTGTGCGACGTAATCGTTGTGTTTGTATACCTGTAACCAGATAAAGCGCGCCAGCAGACAGCCGAACAAAATGAACACCACAAAGCCCGCGACCGACAGCCGCAGGCGGAAGAGTTGTAGTTCGCGTTCGGTATTTTTTAATTCAGTCATGCGGGTTCAAATACCGGCTAAACATCAGGTCAGGGCAACCGCTTACAGCGGGCGCGTATCGTCGCGATTAATTGCGCGACGTTGAGGTGCCAGCAGAATCCAGGTCACCACCGGCCACATCAGGGCAGCCACGGCGCTCTCGGCAAAATACAGCCAGCCCGGGAAATTCCCGCCGACAAACAGACGCACGATGAGCTCGATGATCTGCGTCATCAACAACAACAGGAAGACATGCAAGGCTTGTGTCCCCATCGGAAACCACAGCACACGGCGGTGGATCATGATCGCGATGTAAGACAACAAGGTGTATGCCAATGCATTCTCGCCCAGCACCGCCGCATCATGTACGTCCATCAGGATGCCCATCGCGAAAGCGACGCCTATGCCCACCTTGCGTGGTTGATGCATGCTCCAGAACACCAGCAGCAATGCCACAAAATCAGGCACACCTATCCATTGTCCCCACGGCAGCAGATTCAGCAAAAATGCCACGATCAGGCTCAGCGCAATAAACGCCGGGCTCGCAGGCAACAATATGTAATGAGGCTGGTGGTTCATCGCGGTGCACTCGCTGGCTGCGCTGGTGGAGGAGGCGCGGGTTGTAGATCTATACCCCTGCCCGAAGTTCCATTGGTACGACTGGCAGCGTGACGCAAAATGCCGGCCTGCTTCGCATTCTTGTCTTTCGCATCATCCGGTGCGCGCGGCGCCAGTTTGTTTTCCGTTAACAGAATCAATAAATGACGGTTACGATCTATCCCTGCGCTGGGCTGGCAGATGATGCGCGCAAACGAATCAACCGATTTGTTTTCCACCTGCGCCACCGTCGCAACGGCCAGGCCGGGCGGATAAATGCCGTCGATACCCGAAGTCACCAATACATCGCCCTTCTGGATATCTGCATTGGTCGGCATGAAGCGCAAATCAAGCACATTGGACTGACCACGACCATAAGCAACACTGCGCAAACCGTTACGCACCACCTGCACCGGGATCGCCTGGTTCTTGTCTGTCAACAAGGTGATTTCTGAACTGAAAGGGAATACCCGTGTTACCTGCCCGACCACACCAACATGATCTATCACCGGCTGACCAAGCGCGACGCCATGCTGGGTGCCACGATCAAGCACAATCTTGCGGGTAAATGGGTCACGCGTGTCATACAGGATTTCGCCAAGTACGGACTTGACCGGGAGGCGCTCGCTGGTACCCAGCAATTCACGCAACTGGGTATTTTCAGCCAGCAGTTGCTGACCTTGCTGCAAATTGCGCGCGTTGAGAATTTGCTGTTGCTTGAGCTTTTCGTTTTCCTTCTTGATATCGGAAAGCGAAGTGAAATAATCGCCGACGTAATAAAGCGCGTCACGCGGGGCAAGGGCGACTACCTGCAGTGGATAGAGTGCTGTCGAGATGACCTGGCGCACCACTGCGAGTGAGCGCATATGTGAATCCACTCCCAGCAGCACCAACGCAATCAAGGCGAAGAACACCATCTTTGCACGTGCCGAGGCACCTTGTTTGAAGAGTGGTGGTGGGCTGTATTCCATGTATTACTTGTTGGCGAACCTGCCGAGGATATCCACAACAAACTGCGCTGCCGGAACATTGCGTCCGGCAGCGGCAGCCTGTGTTTCAAAATATTGTGCTTTCATGACATTGTTCATGTCAGCCAGTCGAATGGGTAATGCGGTTAGAGGGCGATTACTCGTAAGAGAAAATCGAACCCAGCTTATCCATGCGCTCCAGCGCCATGCCAGAACCGCGCACCACGCAAGTCAACGGGTCTTCCGCCACGATCACAGGCAAGCCCGTTTCTTCCATCAGCAGACGGTCCAGGTCGCGCAGCAAAGCGCCACCACCGGTCAGCATCATGCCTTTTTCAGCAATATCGGCACCCAGCTCTGGCGGAGTTTGTTCCAGCGCGTTCTTCACGGCGGAAACGATGTTGTTCAGCGGATCGGTCAGTGCTTCCAGGATTTCGTTGCTGGAGATGGTGAACGAACGTGGAATACCTTCGGACAGGTTACGGCCCTTGACTTCCATTTCACGCACTTCGGAGCCCGGGAAAGCCGAACCGATCTCTTTTTTGATGGCTTCAGCGGTTTGTTCGCCGATCAGCATGCCGTAGTTGCGGCGGATGTAGTTGACGATCGCTTCGTCGAATTTATCGCCACCGACGCGGATCGAGCCTTTGTAGACCATGCCGCCCAGCGAAATGATGCCGACTTCAGTGGTACCGCCACCGATATCGACCACCATCGAACCGGTTGCGTCGGATACCGGCAAACCGGCACCAATCGCTGCAGCCATTGGCTCTTCGATCAGATAAACCTGTGCTGCACCTGCGCCCAGCGCCGATTCACGGATCGCACGACGTTCCACCTGGGTGGAGCCGCAAGGTACGCAAATGATGATACGAGGGGAAGGTTTGAAGAGTTTGGTGTCGTGCACCATGCGGATGAACTGCTTGAGCATTTGCTCGGTAACGGTAAAGTCAGCAATCACACCGTCTTTCATCGGGCGGATCGCCTCGATATTGCCCGGCACCTTGCCCAGCATCTGCTTGGCTTCCTTACCGACGGCCATAATGGTTTTTTTGCCATTTGGGCCGCCTTGCTGGCGAATTGCCACTACCGAAGGCTCATCCAGCACGATACCTGCACTGCGAACATATATCAGGGTATTGGCGGTACCCAAGTCGATTGCCAGATCATTCGAAAAATAACTACGTAAAAATCCAAACATGAATTGTCCTGGTGCGCAGCAGTGGTGCGCTTAAGTAAAAAAAGGGGTTTATGGCCGCGGCGACCCCAATATCGGCGCCAGCAAGGCATTAACCCGATATTCTACCTTATAATTTACCTTAAATTAGTCGTCTAAAAAGGCAAAAATATCCGCCGGATGGGCTATTTTGCAAAGCTTTTGCCAACACTAGAAGACTTTTGCATCTTCCGATTTTCTTAACATTGAACAGCGGCACGACCGCAATCCGACCATGTCCCTCGAACTTTCCGATGTCAAACGCCTATCAACGCTCGCCCAGATCGAACTGACCGCCGAGCAATCCGCGCAAACGCTGGACAAGCTGAATGGCATTTTTTCGCTGGTTGAACAGCTGCGTGCCGTCGACACCACCGGCATCGAACCATTGAATCACCCGATCGCTGCGATGCAGCCCGACCTCGCGCTGCGCCTGCGCGAAGACGTCGTCAGCGAGCCGAACCGCCGCGACGACTACCAGGCCGTCGCCCCTGCGACCCAGGACGGCCTCTACCTGGTACCGAAAGTCATTGAATAAGTCGCGCATTATTTAATACAGATAGGCGCGCGGGCAGCATCCTGCCCCTCTAACCGAACACCAGAAATTCACTATGCATACCAAGACCTTAAAAGAATTATCCGCACTGCTGCATACCAAACAGATCTCCGCGACCGAACTCGCGCAACTGTTCCTAGCCCGTATTGCGCAAAGCGACCTGAATGCATTCCTGCACGTTGATCCGGCACTGACGCTGAAAGAAGCAGCGCTTGCCGACCAGCGTCTGGCCAGCGGCGATACCACCGCATTGACCGGCATCCCGATTGCGCACAAGGATATTTTTGTGACGCGCGACTGGCGCTCAACTGCCGGTTCCAAGATGCTGGAGAACTACGTCAGCCCGTTCGACGCAACCGTAGTCGAACAATTCCGCCAGGCTGGCATGGTGCATCTGGGTAAGCTGAACTGCGATGAATTCGCGATGGGTTCGTCGAATGAAAATTCCTACTTCGGCGCAGTCAAAAATCCGTGGGACAAGACCGCAATTCCTGGTGGCTCATCCGGCGGTTCTGCTGCTGCGATTGCAGCGCGCCTGACACCAGCATCGACTGCCACCGACACCGGTGGCTCGATCCGTCAACCGGCAGCACTGTGCGGCGTCACCGGTATCAAACCTACCTACGGCAGCGTCTCGCGCTTCGGCATGATTGCATTTGCTTCGTCGCTGGATCAGGGCGGACCGATTGCAAAAACAGCGGAAGATTGCGGCTTGCTGCTCAACGCGATGACCGGTTTCGACCCACGCGACTCGACCAGTATCGAACGTGCGAAAGAAGATTTCACGCGCGACCTGAACCAGCCATTGCAAGGTTTGAAAATCGGTCTGCCACGCGAATACTTTGGCGAAGGGTTGGCCGCGGATGTAGAACAAGCAGTACGTGCAGCGCTGAAAGAATACGAAAAACTGGGCGCAACTCTGGTCGATATTTCGCTGCCGAAAACTGAATTGTCGATCCCGACCTACTACGTGATCGCACCAGCGGAAGCATCGTCCAACCTGAGCCGTTTTGATGGCGTACGTTACGGCTATCGCGCACAGGATTACAGCGACTTGTCCGACATGTATCGCAAGACCCGCGCTGAAGGTTTCGGCGAAGAAGTCAAACGCCGCATCCTGGTTGGTGCATATGTACTGTCGCACGGTTACTACGACGCTTACTATTTGCAAGCACAAAAAATCCGTCGCCTGATCGCACAGGATTTCCAGCAGGCATTTACCCAATGCGACGTCATCATGGGACCTGTATGCCCGACCGTGGCCTGGGATCTCGGTGACAAAGCAGACGATCCTATCGCCAACTACCTGGCCGACATCTTCACGCTCTCGACCAGCCTGGCAGGCTTGCCTGGCATGTCTATCCCTTGCGGCTTTGGTCAGGGTGAAAAGAATTCCAAACGTCCGGTCGGCCTGCAAATCATCGGCAATTATTTTGCTGAAGCGAAGCTGCTCAACGTCGCGCATCAATACCAGCAAGCGACCGACTGGCACTTGCGCCAGCCTGCTGAATAAGCATCAAATACATCGCGAAGAATAATTAATCCGCTCAGTTAATACGCTAACAAGCGAGTAAGGAAATATATGCAGTGGGAAGTGGTAATCGGTCTGGAAACGCACACGCAGTTGACGACCCAGACAAAAATTTTCAGCGGCTCGCCGACCCAGTTCGGCGCTGAAGCTAACACGCAAACATCGCCAGTCGACCTGGCCTTGCCAGGTGCATTGCCGGTCATGAATCGTGGCGCAGTTGAACGCGCGATTCAATTCGGTCTCGCCATCGGCGCGACCGTCGCACCGCACTCGGTGTTTGCACGTAAAAACTATTTCTATCCGGATCTGCCGAAGGGCTATCAGATCAGCCAGATGGACTTGCCTATCGTACAAGGCGGCCGCGTTTCCTTCGCACTCGAAGTCGACGGCAAAACAGAAATCCGCTCGGTACAACTGACACGCGCGCATCTGGAAGAAGACGCAGGCAAATCGCTGCACGAAGACTATCAGGGCATGACCGGCATCGATCTGAACCGTGCTGGCACACCGCTGCTCGAAATCGTTACCGAACCGGATATGCGTAGCGCTGCTGAAGCGGTTGCCTATGCCAAAGCCTTGCACACACTGGTGACCTGGCTCGGCATCTGCGACGGCAATATGCAGGAAGGTTCGTTCCGCTGCGACGCCAACGTCTCAGTGCGTCCGGTCGGCCAAAAAGAATTCGGCACCCGTTGCGAAATCAAAAACCTGAATTCCTTCCGCTTCCTCGAAGACGCGATCAACTACGAAGTGCGTCGCCAGATCGAATTGATCGAAGATGGCGGCCGCGTAGTACAAGCCACCCGCCTGTACGATCCGGACAAAAAAGAAACCCGCGAAATGCGCAGCAAGGAAGACGCACATGACTATCGCTACTTCCCCGATCCTGACTTGCCACCACTGGTCGTCAGCGCTGAGTGGATCGCACGTGTGAAAGCGGCGATGCCTGAATTGCCGGGCGCGATGCGTGAACGCTTTGTACAAGACTACAGCTTGTCGGAATATGATGCTGCCGTACTGACGCAATCGAAAGCAATGGCGAACTACTTTGAAGCCGTGGTCACAGCTGCAAGCAAGGAACAAGCCAAGCCTGCTGCCAACTGGCTGATGGGCGATGTGGCGTCGACGCTGAACCGTGAAGGCATAGAGATAGCCGCCGCACCGGTCGCAGCTGCACAACTCGCACTGCTGCTGCAACGCATCGCGGACGGCACGATCTCGAACAAGATTGCGAAAGAAGTATTCGGAGCCATGTGGGAAGCCAAATCGGACAGCGCCAAACTGGCAGATGACATCATCGAATCCAAAGGCCTGAAGCAAATCTCCGACAGCGGTGCACTGGAAAAACTGGTCGACGATGTATTGGCAGCCAATGCCAAATCAGTCGAGGAATTCCGCGCTGGTAAAGAGCAGGCCATCAATGCATTGATGGGTCAGGCGATGAAAGCCAGCAAGGGCAAAGCGAATCCGGCACAGCTGACTGAATTGCTGAAGAAAAAGCTGACTGCTTAAATCGGTCTACCCATAAAAAACGCGCTCCGTAAAACGAGCGCGTTTTTATTTTGTACAGACATCAATTACGGTGCCAATGCGGCCTTTGTAATCTCGCGATAACGCCGCAAAGTCAGATCATATTTTTCATTCATCTGCGCCAGCTCAGCCTCGCTGTCCTTGATGTGTTTCTTCAGGTCCTGCACCTTTTGTTGCAGACGATCCTGTTTGGCTTGCATGGCTGGTGAGAGCGCACCTTGTTGCTGTTTCTCCAGGCCGGCAGCCTGTTCTTTTTCGGTACTATGCAAGGCAGCCTTGTACTGCGTGATTTGTATACTGACGAGGTCAGTGTCACGCTTGCGGGCTGCGGCTATATCGTCTTCGCTGCGATAGCGCGCCGAGAGGGCGCGGTCGCTTCTCTTTTGTTCTGCAGCTGCAGCCTGCTCGGCTTTTATCCGCTCCTGTTGCAATTCCAGTGCGCGCTTTTGCTCGGCGGTAAGTGGTGCTGCATAGTCCTTATGCTTGCTGCCATTGTTGCTGTACTCACGTACCGGACGGTCTGCGCATTCCGGAATCGGGCGGTCGGAGGAGAGTGTTTTACCGGATGCATCCTTGCACATGTAAATCTTTGCCTGTGCACTTGCCGCCATCAACATCGAGAGAAAAAACAGTGTCTTGACTGCACCTTTCATTTCACTCCCCGCGGAAAAAAGTCTTGTTATGCCACGCCGTACCTCTTGCGGTAAGCCGCGACAGCTTCTTTGTATTTCGCCTGTTCGGAATCCGCACCGGCATTCGACAGGTATTCAAACAAATCCGACAAATTGCCTATCGACACCACTGGCATGCCGTAGGTATTACTGACTTCCTGCACCGCCGAATGCGCGGACAATGCGTTGTCTGCACCCGAGCGCTCCATACGATCCAGCGCAATCAATACTGCACATGGTGTCGCACCGGCCGCACGTATCATGTCGACCGATTCACGCACCGAGGTACCGGCCGAAATCACGTCGTCAATGATCACGACACGCCCTTGCAACTTGGCGCCCACCATCGTTCCGCCTTCGCCATGATCCTTGGCTTCCTTACGGTTAAACGCAAACGATACGTCGCGTCCCTTGTTCGCTAGCGCCACCGCAGTCGCCGATGCCAGCGTGATGCCTTTGTAGGCCGGGCCAAACAACATATCGAATTCGATACCCGAATCGATCAGGGTTTGTGCATAAAACTCTGCCAGCGTCGCCAGCGTACCGCCCTGGTTAAACAAGCCTGCGTTAAAGAAATAGGGCGATGTGCGACCAGCCTTGGTCACAAACTCGCCGAAACGCAATACGCCGGTTTCAACCGAAAATTTGATGAATTCTTGCCGTAAATTGTTCAAAACGACTCCATAACGGATAAAAGTGACGAAAATTGTCGTTATTTGCTCGACTAAGGCCACATTTTAAAGCGTTATCGGGTCTGCATGCCTGTAAATGCAAAGGATATGCCTGCCCGCACCCGCCGCCAGGGCTGAAGACAAGCCGCCAGGCTGCGAATCGGTTATCCTGATCGCCTCATTTTTTAGAACGACGCTATGTTGAAAATTGTCTCCGCCAACCTGAATGGCATACGCTCAGCCGCCAAAAAAGGCTTTTTTACCTGGATGGCCAAACACGACGCCGACTTTATCTGTGTGCAGGAGCTGAAGGCCCAGGCACCGGACATGACGCCTGAATTCCTGACGCCACCGGGCTATACCGGCTATTTCCACTATGCCGAGAAAAAAGGCTATTCCGGTGCCGGCGTGTACTGCAAAACCGTACCGGACAATGTGCAGATCGGTTTCGGTTGCGCCGAATTCGACGCCGAAGGCCGCTATGTGCAATGCGATTTTGGCAAGTTGAGCGTGATTTCGGTGTATTGCCCATCCGGCTCATCCGGTGAAGAACGACAACAGGCCAAATTCCGCTTCATGGATGTATTCCTGCCGCACTTGCTGGAACTGAAAGCGCAAGGGCGCGACTTTGTGATCTGCGGCGACTGGAATATTGCGCACAATGAAATCGACCTGAAGAATTTCAAAGGCAATCGCAAGAACTCCGGCTTCCTGCCAGAAGAACGTGCATGGCTGTCACGCGTATTTGATGAAGTCGAGCTGGTCGACGTGTACCGCCGCCTGCATCCGAATACCACTGACGAGTGCTACACATGGTGGAGCAACCGCGGCCAGGCATATGCAAAGAACGTAGGCTGGCGTATTGATTACCAGGTAGCAACACCGGCACTGGCAGAGACCGCACGTAGCGCCGCCATCTATAAAGATGAACGCTTCAGCGATCACGCGCCGTTGACGATCGATTACGACTGGAAACAGTGATGGCATGACCGCTTTTCACGAAGCGGTCATAAAGCATTTTTATAATCCCCGACTACGCGGGGATCGCACGACAATTTCCTAAGACTCATTTCAACCCTCTCCATGCATGCGGATAGTGTTGACAGGGGTTAAGCTTGCGGCCACCGGCGCATCGCAACTCAACCATCCTGGAAATAGCCATGTCCGATCAGCCACATCCATCACGAAGACTAGCTCTTAAGTTCCTCGCCAGCGCACCTTTGTTGCCGCTGGGCGCATCATCCGCTTTCCTGACTGCCTGCAGCACAGCTGCTCCATCCGCCGCCAAAGAATACGTCGCCACCAGCTTCACGCCTATGGCTGCACCATCGCTGGCTGATGCAGCCGCGATGGCCACTACTACAGTCGGTTCCACCCTGAATGTGCACTACGGCGACAACTCGGTACAGAGCTATGGCCTCGCTTATCAACCTTTCTTCATCACCGGCCAAGCAGTACCGGATGGCAAGGGTGGCACTGTCATCAGCGGTGGCTACTACGACATCAATAACAAGCCCATCATCGATCGTTCGGTCGCAGGCAAGGAAAGACAATTTTTCTCCGACTCGCCGGACGGCACTTCGCTGCTCGCGCTGCCAAATGCGAACGTCGCCAATATCAAAGGCAAGGCCGTGTTCGGTGTCGTGCAATTTGAATACACCACACGCGACCAGGCGGGTGCAGCCAGCGGCAAGAACAATGCATACGGCACCTTGCCATCACCGATAGCGGTACTGACACTCAACCAGGATCAAAGCAACGGCAAACTCTCGCTGGTCAAATATCACAACGTTGATACCTCCTCGGTACATGGCTTGTGGATCACTTGCGGTGCCAGCCTGTCGCCGTGGAACACGCATCTGTCGAGTGAAGAGTACGAGCCCGATGCGCAATTCATCAACGACAATCCGTTCTTCAAAACTTTCAGCAAGAATTTGTTTGACGATGAAAACAAAGCCAATCCCTACCACTATGGTCATCTGCCAGAAATAACAGTGCATGCAGATGGCAGCGGCAGCATCAAGAAGCATTTTTGCCTCGGCCGCATCTCGCACGAACTGATACAAGTGATGCCGGACAATCGCACGGTATTGATGGGCGATGACTACACCAATGGTGGCTTGTTCATGTTCGTCGCTGACAAAGAAAAAGACCTGTCAGCCGGCACCTTGTATGTCGCCAAAGTCGGCGCAGGTTTCTCGGTCGATCCGGCTGCACCTGGTGCAGCACTGAGCTGGATTAAGTTGGGTCATGCCAGCAGCGCAGAAATCGAAAAGCTGGCGAACACCTTGAAACCGTCCGACATCATGCACAGCGTTAAAACAGATCCGAACGACGCCAGCTACACCAAGCTATACGCCGACGGTATCGCGAACTGGGTCAAGCTCAAACCAGGCATGGAAAAAGCTGCCGCCTTCCTCGAAACACATCGCTACGCCAACCTGGTCGGTGCCAGCATGGGCTTCACCAAGATGGAAGGGACAACTGTCAACATCAAGGACAAGATCGCCTACTCTGCCTTGCAAAACATCCAGAACTCGATGGTGAAAAGCGATCCAGCATGGAATCCTGCAAGTAACATCAGCGTCAACAAGGCTATCGTGGCTGGCGGCGTATACGCGCACAAACTGACGGGTGGACAACGCGATACCAGCGACACAGCGATAGTCAGCGAATGGGTACCAGTACAAACCCGTGCCCTGCTAATTGGTGAAGACATCGCTGCGGATGCATTAGGCAATCTGGCCAATCCGGACAAGATTGCGAATCCGGACAACCTGAAGTTCTCCGAAAAAATGCGCACGCTCTTCATCGGTGAAGACAGCAGCACACACGTCAACAACTTCCTGTGGGCCTACAACGTAGACACTAAAAAACTGGCGCGCATCATGTCCGTACCAGCAGGTGCCGAATCCACCGGTCTGCACGCGGTTGATGAAATCAATGGCTGGACTTACATCATGAGCAACTTCCAGCACGCTGGTGACTGGAGTGGCAAATTGCACAGCAAGGTCAAGGACAAGCTGGATCCCTTGATCAAGGCTAACTACAACGACAGATTCAGCGCGGCAGTTGGTTACCTGACAGCAGATCTTATGCAGCCCAAGCTATCCAAAGCTTGAGCCCGATTGGGATAAGTAGTCTTGCATAAATAACAGGCGCTGCTATTGCGCCTGTTTCTACATCCGCCGCACGCGATCCGTCCGAACACAATACAATTCAGCATTGCGTGCAAACGCAAGCATCCTGCTTGGTTCCGCTTAGTTCTTCTTATTCGATGTCCACTGAATCCCTTTCATCTGCCGCACCCCGCTTTGCCCGTTTGGGTTCTGCTGCCACGCCCTTTCTCTTCATACTGCTGGGTGTGATCTATGCATCCTGGGCAGCACGCATACCGGCGATCCGCGATGCCTTGCAATTGAATCCGGCGCAACTGGGTATGGTCTTGCTGGGCGGCGGTTTTGGCGCAGTCGCTTCGTTCCCGCTGGCGGCATGGCTGGTCGGGCGCTTCGGCGGCCGACGCGCGGCATGGTATTCAGGACTCGCACTCATCATCGTATTGCCCGCATTGGCACTGGCACCCAGCATGACGTGGCTGGTGATCGTCGCAGTGGCACTGGGTGCAGGCTCCGGTTGCTTCGATGTTGCGATTAATGCGATCGGTACCGAGCAGGAAAAACAGGCGGGGCGTTCGACCATGTCGCTGCTGCATGCGTGGTTCAGTGTGGGCGCTGTCAGCGGTGCCTTGTTCGGCAGCCTGATGGCAGGCATAGGGATTACACCCACCGTCCACTTCATAATTACCGCGCTTGCATTGCTCCTGCCCTTGTACCTCGCTTATCAGGCATTACCTGCGGATCAGATAGAACATGTCAGTAGCAAACAATACTTTGCGATTGCGCATGGCCCGCTAGTGGCACTCGGCATCATCGGTTTCTGTGGCGCAGTGGCAGAAGGTTCGATCGCCGACTGGAGCGGGGTGTTCATGAAAGATCGCATGGGTGCGCATGACGGCGTGGCACCTCTGGCTTACGCCGGTTTCGCGGCACTGATGCTGGCCGCACGCCTGGTATGCGATCGTTTCAAGGACAGATACGGCGCACGACGTGTGGTTGCGATCGGTGCTTCATTCGCTGCATGCGGCATCTTTATTGCCGTCGCGGCTATCAACATTCCACTGACCATATTCGGCTTCGCCATGGCAGGTGCTGGCTTCGCTTCCGTCTTTCCGTTTGTCTTCAGCTCGGCCGGACGACATGGTGCTACCGCATTGGCGGCAGTCGCCACGTTCAGTTACAGCGGCGGTCTGATCGGCCCGCCAGTAATCGGCTTCCTGGCACAGGGGTGGGGCATGCAAGTTGCACTCGGCCTGATCGGTATCATGGCGATTGCGATTGCGATCTCAGCCAGCCGTGCACGCTGGCTCGAATAGTTCATCAACGTCTGGATACTCGCTGTCGGCTCCTGAAGCGCGAAGAAGCGGCAGCCGACAGATACAGCAAGACCAGTCCGCCACTCAGCAAGATCTCATCCATCCAGTCGAAACGTTCATCGAATGCATCGCCGATGATGGCGAGTGTGAGCAGCACCAAAATCAGATGCGCACAGAACACCGGCAATGACGCAGCGCCCATCGTTTCCAGAAATTTAAAGCGGGGAAGGTCTACACGTTTGGCACTGCCTATGTGCATGACGATTACCAGCAGTGCCATAAAATTAAGCAGACGCAATGGCCCGAGGTGCCATTTATCCAGCCACAGATTCAGTGTTTCATTGCCGGGGAACGGTATCTGCCCGACCGCATGACGCCAGACGAAAAACATGAGCGCCAGCGCGACAGCAGTCCAAACCAGACGTGGTGCAAATGCCTTACGTCGTTGCAAAACACCGTCCGCATCGAGCGAACCCAGCCATAAACCAAATACCCACAACAATTGCCAGGCAAAGGTTTCGAAAGATCCGGTCTCACGGAATGGAACCGGCAAACCGGTGACTGCAACCAGCATGCTGTACAGAAACGAAGACAGGCCGAACTGCGCAGCCAGCCACAAGGCTATGCTCACGATAAAGATGCCACGCCAGCCATGTCGCATGCCATGCGCGAGTATCCACGGACTGATCAGCAGCAACATCACATACAGCGGCAGGATGTCCAGCAAGGGCGGGTTGTAAATCAATAACATGCCACCCAGCAAACCCGTCAGCGGATTTTCCAGATAGTAGCCAATCAGGTTTTTCAGGCCGGGCTGATCGAACTTCAATCCTAATGCCGCAATCAAGGTGAACAGCAGGAGCAGGCAAGTGACGTGACAAGCGTAAACCGTCAGCGTGCGTCTGAAGAAAGCCCGGCGCATGGCATCCACACCATCATGTAAGGCCTTGCTGGTGTATATCATGCCCGCCATGAAAGCAGACAGCATGACAAAGCCTTCCGCCGCTGACACATAGCCTAGTGTCTGTCCGAAGCCGATACTGAAACGGGTAGGCAGGTGGGTGGAAAACATCATGACCAACATCAAGCCGCGCAAGGCATCGAGCTGCCAGCGGCGCTGTATTACAGTATTCATGGATAAGCAGCGGGCATATGCTGGCAAGTAACAGCAATACCCTGTTCGTTCAGGCAAGAACGACGGTAGACCTATGTATGCAACAAAGGTTCGTGCGGATTGTTTACATCCGCATACGACCGCGTTGCTGCAGGTGATGCAGGACCACGCCGACCACGAAGCCAGCACCGACATTCCACATGCACAAGGCGGCGGTCAGCAGCACCACGACGCGGGCGCCACGATCCACCGGAAAGACGCTGCTACCCAGCGCCAATTGCGCACCGGTAAGAAACAGAATGACACCCAGCACCGCTGTGGGAAACAGCTTGAACAGCACTTCCACTGAATCGCTGAAGAAAAATGCCAGCACCAGCAACACTGTACCCAGGATGACTACCGCGCCACCGGTTCGCGCACCGAATGCAATATGTCCGGCCATACCACCTGCACCATGGCACATGGGCACACCACCGACCGATGCACTGAACAAATTCATGAAACCGGTTGAGATCGATACGCTGCGCTCGGTTACGGGTCGATGCGGAAACAAGCGGTTATTTTCTTCCTTAATGGCGATCACGGCATTGCCCAGGGTCAAGGGAATTTGCGGCAATGCGAGCAAAACCGCACCCACAAAGAATTGATTCCATGACAGATCAGTCAGAGCGAATGTTGGCAGATGAAAACCTATATTGCTTAGTGCCAGTGCGGTCAGCAATTCCGGATTTTGTACTACGCCGACTGCGGCACCAAAGGCCAGCAAGACAAACATGGCGGGGATCTTCTTATTCCCCATCAACAGCAAGGTGCCGCTACCACCTATTACCGCAATCAGCCAATCGGTCTGCATCATCGTCACGCCTTGCAACATGAAGCCAAAGCCCAGGCCGAACACGATACCGATGATGACCGGTGGCGGCACTAATCGCGCCACGCGCGAGACCAGGCCCGTCACGCCGAGCAATAGCCAGATGACACCTGTCACCAGCGTTGCACTATATACTGCGGCCGGAGTCACCACGGCAGTCTGCACCGCCTGCAAAGCCGCGACTGCGCCTATGGCTTTCATAGGCTGCACCGGGAATGGCGTTTTGTAATACAGCCCGCACACCAGCATGCAAACGCCGAATGCAAACAACACGCCAAACGGATTCATTTTCAGCACGCCAATATAAGCAGCGATGAACGGAATCAGCGTACCCAGATCACCAAAAGCACCAGCCCACTCCATGCGGTCATAGCGATTATGCGGTGCGCTGTCGGTCAGCGGCGTATTACTGGATGCGCTCATATAGCCGGTCGATGAAAATCAGGAGATTGATGCCAGCGGCAGGTTCAACAATAGATTTTGCGGCTTGATGCGCAACAACTCTTCTGCATTCATCGCACAAGCCATATACACAGGACGACCAGCGACATCAGCACGAACCACGGCCGGATCAACGAAGTCGAGCTGGAACAGCGACAGGATGCGGCGATTGCGCTCCTCTTCCAATTCCACCCCTGCATACAAATCATTCAGGATAGCGCTGGCTTCTGCATCCAGGCCTATATGCCAGGCCCAGTGCTTGGCTTCGATCGCACGCAAAGGTCGCACGACGACGGAAACGCCATAGAAGTGCTGTATCCATTTCTCCACCACGCGACAGAATGCGGTTAAAGCGGCACGACCATAGGCAAAGCTGATGACCGTATCGTGTCGCTCATTGCGCGCCCAATAGGTATCGGCGTTTTCCTGATCCAGCACATCCAGTTCGACACGGCGTGGTTTGGTATTGGCCTCTATCAGCAAGCGACCGATATCACCGTAATTGCCGCCTGTCGCGTGCAACTCGACGGTGTCGGCATCGGCCAGCATCACGGCACCATTTTCTATCGCCACTTTTTGTTTGCGGAAAAACAGTTCGGCAGCGCGGACTTGCAAGGCTTCTTCGCTGCCATCCAGCATGCCCTGCACGATCAACTGCGTCAGTTGATCAATGAAAACCGGCGGCACATTGATACTGCCTGCACGGAACAGATCGAGATACGCCGCTTCCAGCGTCGGTGCTGCCAGCAAGCGATCACGCCATGCCAGCAGGATGCGATAGTTATCCTGCGCATCAGCATCCTGCAAGGCGCTGATCTCTGCGTCCGTGACAACACGACGCGGCTCGGCCAGCAAAGCGGCATGCAATGCACGTTCTTGCGCACAAGATTCATCTATCGGCGCCACTTCCGGCCGGTGCCACCAGGCACGCAACAGCTCATCGCTTAAGAGCAAGCGACCGTCGACATCACGCCGAGTCAGTTGGTAGCCGGAATGCGGCCAGAAGTTCTGCCGGAACGGGGCCGCCATTATTTACATACCCTCAGATCGTCTGTCGTCAGCTCACAGTGCACACGGCTCTCCATCACAACAAATCATCCGGCGGCTCATCACCGGCCAATACACCATAGTTGAACGGCAAACCTTCACCCTTGCGGATCAACTCATCGGCCGTTTCATACACATTGGGGCAACCCGTTTCCGCAATCAGCGCCTGCACAATGGCGACTTTCCAGGCGTCGACACCTGCTGACTGGAATTCGCAAATCAGGTAACCCTTCTGATCGCCATACCAGTCCACCAGCAAACCCGACAATTCATCTTCATCGCCAATTACCAATGGCAAACGCTTGGCCGCACCGACCCGCTTGCCCTTGGCTGCGGCGACACGTTTTTGGATCGCAGCTTTGACGCGACGTTTGATCAGCGCATGATCGACCGGTTGCGCCTCATCGAAAGTCCAGACGCGTGCCTGGATCTGGGATTTCGGCGCATGCGCGGCGCGTGCCAGGAATTTACCGGACGACGAGCGCACCAGCGCGGTTGCACCCTGCTTCATGCGCTCCGCCGGCTTGCCATCAACGCGCTCGACTGCAGATGCATAAATCCATGGCTGGCGTGCGAGCAGGCTTTTTTCTTTGCCTTGTTTAATGGTGATGATCAGCATAGGAATAATTGCATCGGTATAGGGAAGGCTCCCATGATAAACCGTCGTTAGCCGTTACAGCGGAAAAACACCGTCATCCCCGCATTCTGGCGACAGGTATCGCTGCATCGCTTGCTGCCCGGGCACTCTTGTGTCAGCATCTCAGCCTGTTGGCGCAGTGGCGCCACTCCCTTCAATCAAGGTAAGAAAAGATGATTTTTCGCAACAGCGATGTAGCCCGGCGTTCATGGTCAGACACGTTCAAGGTCTATCTCGAAACCGCCACCTTGCGCATGCTGTTGCTGGGATTTTCTGCCGGTTTGCCCCTTATGCTGGTACTCGGCACACTCAGCTTCTGGCTGCGCGAGGCTGGCATCGATCGCAGCACCATCGGTTACCTGAGCTGGGTCGGCCTGGCCTATGCGTTCAAATGGGTATGGGCACCTCTGGTCGACCGCGTACCGATCCCGCTGCTGACCCGCTGGATGGGACGTCGCCGTAGCTGGCTGCTGCTGTCGCAACTGGCGATCATGGCCGGACTGGTCGGCATGGCACTGAATGACCCACATGTCGCGCTGAAACCGGTGGTCTGGTGCGCGCTCATGGTGGCCTTCGGCTCTGCCACGCAAGATATTTCCCTCGACGCGTTCCGTATTGAATCGGCGGATACCGACCGCCAGGCAGCGCTGGCTGCCAGCTACCAGACCGGCTATCGCCTCGCGATGATCTGGGCCGGTGCCGGTGTCCTGTGGATCGCAGCACGCGCAGAAGTAGTCGGCAACGGCAGTTACCAGCCGGGCGCCTGGCGCGTAGCCTACTTCGCGATGGCAGTTTCCATGCTAGTTGGTGTCATCACTGTATTGTTCTCCGCTGAACCGGCGCGACGCATCCTGCCACCAGCCAAGAATGTTGCAGCATGGCTGGATGATGTATTGATAGGGCCGTTCCGCGAATTCATCGTGCGCTACCGCTGGCAGGCACTACTGATCCTGGCTCTGATCGCCACTTACCGCATCAGCGATGTGGTGATGGGCATTATGGCGAATCCGTTTTATGTGGATATGGGATACAGCAAGGATGAGGTTGCGGCCGTCACCAAGATCTTTGGCATCATCATGACGCTGGTGGGCGCTTTCATAGGCGGGGCATTGTCGATGCGCTTTGGCATGATGCGCATACTGGCGTTAGGTGCGATCCTGAGCTCTGCCAGCAATCTGTTGTTTGTCTGGCTCTCCGGCCACGGCCATGATGTGCAGGCGCTGGTGCTGGTGATTTCAGCTGACAACCTGGCCAGCGGCATCGCCAGTGCGGCCTTCATTGCCTATCTGTCCAGCCTGACCAATATCAGTTACTCGGCCACGCAATATGCATTGTTCAGTTCGATGATGTTGCTACTGCCGAAATTCATTGCCGGTTATTCCGGTGCATATGTCGATAGCTTTGGCTATGCCAGCTTCTTCACTGGTACCGCCTTGCTTGGCTTGCCGGTCATCGTCCTGCTGTGGTTTGCGGCGCGCACAGCACCAAAAACCACAACATCGCAGGACAGTTAAGCCTTATTGTTTTTTCCGCAGGCGGAAGACGGCAAGGCTGCCGCGCCAGTTACGCATAAAGCTGACTGGTTCGCCTTCACTCAAGGCGACACATTCAACGACCTCCAGCCCGACTTCATTCGCCAGTTCTTCAAAGTCATTGATGGTCGCGCAACGCAGGTTGGGCGTGTCATACCATTCGTAAGGCAGGCTTTTCGATACCGGCATGCGCCCGCGCAGCAAGGCAATCCGATGCGGCCAGTAGGCAAAGTTAGGGAAAGATACGATAGCCTCACGACCGACACGCGAGATGTCACGCAGCACGCCTTCGACGTCCTTCATCATCTGCAAGGCAGACAGGCACAAGACCGTATCGAATGCATTATCGGCAAAAATCGCCAGACCTGCTTCCAGATCGCGCTGGATCACGGAGACACCTCGGTCGATACAAAGTGGAATTTCCTTGTCGTCGATCTCTATGCCATAGCCGCTGCATTGCTTGTCTGATTGCAGGTAGTCCAGCATAACGCCATCGCCGCAACCCAGATCCAGCACCTTGGTGCCAGGATTGATCCAGTGTGCGATAAACGCGAGGTCGGGACGCAGGGCGCTTAATTGTTGGAAGTTCATGCGCTTGCTCCTGCTTTCAGACTGCCGCCATCAATTTCTTCATACGCCCGTGCAAAGTAAGAACGCACGACATTCATATAACGCTGATCGTCGAGCAGGAAAGCGTCATGCCCGTGCGGCGCATCGATCTCGGCATAGGTGACAGTGCGATTATTGTTAACCAGAGCCTGCACCATTTCATGGCTACGCTCAGGCGAGAAACGCCAGTCTGTCGTGAACGACACCAGCAGGAACTTCGCACGTGTGCGTTCCAGGGTCTTGGTCAGGTCGCCACCGAAATCCTTGGCCGGATCAAAGTAATCCAGCGCTTTGGTAATCAGCAAGTACGTATTCGCATCGAAGTAAGTCGAGAACTTGTCGCCCTGATAGCGCAGGTAAGACTCAATCTCGAAGTCAATACCGAAACCGAACTGATACGAACCGGAGCGCAAGTCACGGCCAAACTTGGCCGCCATATCGTCATCCGACAAATAAGTGATGTGACCCAGCATGCGTGCTACGCGCAAGCCATTTTTAGGCACCACCCCGTGCGCATAGAAATCACCGCCATGATAATCAGGGTCAGTCAGGATCGCTTGCCGCGCTACATCATCGAAAGCGATGTTTTGTGCGGTCAGTTTCGGCGTGGAGGCGATCACCACACAATGACGCAAACGTTCCGGGAACAGAATGCTCCAGGCCAGCGCCTGCATGCCGCCCAGCGAACCGCCCATCACAGCTGCAAATTGCTTGATACCCAATTCATCGGCCAGGCGCGCCTGCGACTGTACCCAGTCCTCCACTGTCACGACCGGGAAATGCGCACCGTACTGTTTGCCGGTCGCCGGATTGATATGCATAGGGCCGGTAGAGCCAAAGCAGGAGCCGAGGTTGTTGACGCCTATGACAAAGTATTTATTCGTATCCAGCGGCTTGCCCGGTCCGACCATATTGCCCCCCCAGCCGGTAGTACCCGCGTCTTCGCTATAGGTACCCGCCACGTGGTGCGAAGCATTCAGCGCGTGGCAAACCAGCACCGCGTTGGAACGGTCGGCATTCAGCGTGCCGTAGGTTTCATACACCAGCGTGTAGTCGGTAATTTCCGCGCCGCTCTGCAAGGGCAGCGGCTTCGCGAAAAACATGGATTGCGGTGCAACGATTCCGATTGAGGTCATGTTATCTATTCAGGAGAAGGGCGCGCAGCTACGGCACTGGTTTCTCTGGCATTAAAAAAAACAAAAGCCCGAAAGCGATCCGCTTATCGGGCTAAATTCGAGACTCAGTTGCGAGCACGCTTTAGCCGTATTTATTATGCGCCCGCAAGCTGATGTCAAATCGGCGCAATGCCATAAGAATAAACAAGTCGCCCCGCTCCGTCAAACGGGGGGCGATTCCCTAAAACGGAAAACAAAACCAACATCCCGCAACATTCACTGCAATAATGGCTGGATCTATACCAAAACTGACACAAATATAATGGCAAGAATGCAACATAGTGTTTCATTCCTGCAGTCCAATAGCCCTATAATCACGGGCACTTCAGGATACTAGGCACTATCTATAGGTCAACCACCTACCTGATAATGTGACGACATTAGTCACCTGCTGGCCAGTAACGAATTTTGGATCGAAATAGGTTAATTGCATGGAAAACAAAACAGCGCTGCATGCTATTCCGGCCGGGAATAGACAAAACAACAAAGCGCATGCGACCCCAACTCTGACGATCGCCATACTTACCAAGAACGAGGCACATCGCATTGCGGCCTGCTTGCAAAGCGCCTCATTTGCGGACCAATGCATCGTAGTTGACAGCGGCAGCACGGATAACACACGTGAAATTGCCCAGGCTGCAGGTGCGGAAGTATTTAACTATCCGGATTGGCAGGGCTTTGCCTTGCAACGTAACCGCCTGATCAAGCACTCGACTTGCGACTACATCTTCTTCCTTGATGCAGATGAAGTCATTACGCCCGAACTACGAATGGAATTACAGGCGGTCGTCCAATCCGGCGTACGCGCAGTATGGAAAATCCAATGGCGCATGGTGGCTTTTGGGCATGAACTGAAATACTTCCGTTCGCAATCCAAGGTAGAACGCATGTTCCGTCGGGACATGTTGCAAGAATACGTAGGCGTAGTACATGAACAAGCCGTGCTCACCGTTGAACCTACGCCCCGCCTGGTGCTAAAAGCACGTCTGCTGCATCACTCACGTGAAACCGTATATGGAAGCCTGGAGAAACTTGCACAGTACTCCATGCTCGGTGCAGCCAAGCGAGCCGAAAAAGGCAAGCGCGGAGGTGTATTGCGTGGCCTGGCTTCCGGCATGTCCATGTTTTTGCGGCTATATATAGGTCAACTGGGCTTCCTCTGCGGTGGCGCAGGTTTCCTTTACTGTTTCTTTGTAGGACTCGAGGGTTTCTTCCGCTACGCAGCACTTGAGTACGATCGCGATACATTGCGTACCGATGTCGTTCGTTGATCAAGACTGCGCATGAGTATTCACACCCACGATTCTCGCAATCCTCATTTCTTTAAAAATGCCAGCTTTTACATATTGGCAGGGCTCATCGCGTTAGGACCATTAAATTCCAAGATACTTGGGGCTGCATGGTTATTCTTTTGGGTCTTTGGATTCTGGATTGCATTTAAAGCACGCAACACGCCATCACATACAAGTTCCATCGCAGCTACGGTAACCTCAACCTGGTTCAAAAGCTGCGTTCTGGCCTTGGCACTAACAGGTATTTGCATACTCCTTTCGCGACAAGGAAGCGATACACTCAA
The DNA here is from genome assembly GCF_903993245.1 of Herminiimonas sp. Marseille-P9896. Classification (NCBI taxonomy): domain Bacteria; kingdom Pseudomonadati; phylum Pseudomonadota; class Betaproteobacteria; order Burkholderiales; family Oxalobacteraceae; genus Herminiimonas; species Herminiimonas sp. Marseille-P9896. The sequence continues at coordinate 60,418 of NZ_CAJEVT010000001.1, forward strand.
TGCTCCAATGCGGATACTTTTAGCCGCCACAGCTGCATTTTTTCTGGCTCGTCGAGGCGCAATATCTTCTTATCTGCGCCGCATCTTATTGCATGCTATCGCTCTGGCTTGCCTGCTGGCTTTTGCATGGACAGTTTTCCTGATGTTTCAAGACCCAAACGTGGTCGTCAGAAACTCTCTGGCAACCAATGCCATTCCATGGGCGGTAGTCATCAGCTTCTACACGGCCTTGTTACTGCCGGCTGCACTCTCCGAACAAGATTCTATGGTTCGGCGTCGGCTGTGGCTTTTTGGTGTCGGCTGCGGCATAGGAGCGATATTGCTATCGCAGTCCCGCGGTGCCTTCCTGATTATTCCATGGTGCTGCCTGGTATACGCTTGGTTCTGGTATCGCAATGGTACGCACCATGCCAGCATCCACCGTGCGTTCTTGATGTTGTTCGGGGCAGTCGCCATTGTGCTGGCCAGTGCCTGGTTCATGCCTGGCGACGTGTTGCGCATGCATCAGGCAGTACATGACATAAGCGAGGCCCGGACAAGCGAAAACTACAATACATCCATGGGCGCGCGACTCTATCTTTGGGGGATGGCAGTAGAAGGTATACGCGAATCACCCTGGATAGGTATAGGCAGCATTGAACGCATGCGACGTATCAAACATGCAGGCGAAGGAGAAAGCGCAGAAGTACAGGCAAAATTGCATGAAGTTCGTTCGCTCGGCCACGTCCATAACCAGTATCTGCATAGTGCGCTGGATGGTGGCGTAATAGGACTCGCATCGTTCCTGGCACTCCTGATAGGCATGGCAGTCGCCATTTTCCACATGCGACGAGCGGCACCCATCGCGGCATGGCAATTGGGGGGGGTGCTTTTCATGCATGCAACGGCCAGCCTGACCAATGTGAATTTTGCGCATAATTACTATGCGACAGCCCTTGCGCTGGCAGTGGTACTGCCACTACTCACTGCCTCCCATAACGCGACCAAGACAAGAAGTTCCTGATGCATATATTAATCATCAATCGCAGCCCCATACCGGTATACGCCTATGGCGGCACAGAACGTGTGATTTGGGATCTGGGGCGCGCACTGGTAAAAGCGGGGCACCGCGTCAGCTATTTGGTTCCATCTGGTTCACATTGTGATTTCGCACCTGTAATACCACTGCGGGAAGACCTTTCCTGGGAACAGCAAATCCCTGATGGAATTGACATCGTGCATTTTCAATTCAATCCGGGCGTCACTATCAATGCGCCACATTTGATGACACAGCACGGCAATTCACAGGAAAACGTCCCGCTGCCACTCAATACCGTTTTTGTATCGCGCAATCATGCACAACGCCACGGCTCCGAAGCGTTTGTCTACAACGGGCTGGACTGGTCAGGCTATGGCAATGTGGACTGGCAACAAAGCCGCGACTATTTCCATTTCCTGGGGAAGGCGGCATGGCGCGTCAAGAATGTACAGGGCGCCATCGATGTAACGGGTGACGCGGGAGTGCCCTTGGCCGTGCTGGGTGGCGATAGGCTGAACCTGAAACGCGGCTTTCGCTATACCTGGTCGCGTCGTGTTTCTTTCCATGGCATGGTGGGCGGCGCAGAAAAATTCCGTTTGCTTAACGGATCACGTGGTTTGGTGTTTCCGGTTTTATGGCACGAGCCATTTGGCCTGGCGGTCATTGAGAGCATGTATTTCGGCGCGCCCGTATTCGCCACGCCATATGGTGCATTACCGGAAATCGTCACGCCGGAATGCGGTGTGCTTGCAGCAAGCCGCACGGCACTGGCAGAAGGGGTCGCCTCCGGCAAGTTTGATCCACAGGCTAGTCACGCCCGAGCACTTGTTTTCAATGCAGATACGATGGCTGCCGATTACCTCGCGGTCTATAAGAAGATATGTGGCGGAGCAAGCCTGCACACTACTCCACCCGTATTGCAAGGCGAAATCAAGCACTTGCCCTGGACGAAATAAGCCGCAAACTAAACCAGCCTGGCTTTAGATTAGAAAAAGTATCGAAGAAAGCGCCAGTGAAATGGCAATAAACATCGTCTTGCCCGGATGTTTTTCTATGAGATAGTTCATACGCTGGGAGGTGAAATTTCGGCAAAGCGCAGTGTAAGGTAGCGCAGACCTTACGCCTATCCCATAAATGTGGGTACTTCTCTCAAAAGTACACAATTCCTGGACCTATACTGCCGACTGCCTGCACGCTTGATTTGCTACAAATCACCCGATCATCCCGAGTTTCATTAACATTTCCTCCTAATCCTCGTCATTTGAATGAAAGAAGTATTCATGGACAGTAAGAGCATCAGGGTCGAGCACATCTCACCGAATTCCGGTCCCAAATCCCTCGCTGATCTCTTTTTCTCCTTCACGCTACTCGCACTACAAGGTTTCGGCGGGGTACTAGCCATCGTCCAACGCGAATTGGTGGAAAAGAAGAAATGGCTGACGCCGGAACAGTTCGTCGAAGACTGGGCGGTCGCGCAAATCATGCCGGGACCGAATGTCGTGAATATGTCCATCATCGTCGGTGGTCGTCACTTTGGCTTGCCCGGTGCGATGGCGGCGCTCAGTGGCATGCTCTTGCTGCCCTTGATGCTAATACTGACGATCGCGATTATCTACGCACCGTTCGCGCATTATCCGCCGGTGGTAGATGCCTTGCGCGCGATGGGTGCCGTTGCTGCCGGCCTGATACTCGCCACTGGCGTCAAACTGGCACGCGCCTTGAAAAGCAATCCGCTCGGACCACGCTTGTGCATCTTGCTCGGCGCACTTTGCTTCAGTGGTGTCGCACTATTACGCCTGCCTTTGGTTTATCCATTGTTTGGCCTGGGTCTGGTCAGCTGTATGTTCGCGTACAGAAAGCTGGCTCCGTGAGCACGACTTTGCATTTATCCATGCAAAGCAGCGATTGGCTGCAACTGTTCCTGCATTACGTCTCCCTGTCTTTGCTCTCACTTGGAGGTGCAATTGCAGCGGCACCGGAGATGCATCGCTTCCTGGTAGATGAACAGCATTGGCTGACCGACGCGCAGTTCAGCACATCGATCACGATCGCGCAGGCGGCTCCCGGCCCGAATGTATTATTCGTCGCGCTGATGGGGTGGAATATAGGTTTGAATGCAGGTGATATGAGCACTGGATTGCTAGGCATGGCGCTCTGCATGGTCGGGATACTGCTGCCCAGTACTACCTTTACTTATCTGGCGACACGCTGGGTGCATCGCAATCGTGAATTGCGCTCCGTGCGCGCATTCAAACTGGGAATGGCACCTGTGGTGGTTGGTCTGGTGTTTGCAACCGGCTGGATACTTGCCAGCGCACATAGCCAGCCATCTGAAGACTGGCCGCTGTGGTTGATTACGGTTGTCACCATGTTGCTGATGCTGAATACGCGCATCCACATCCTGTGGCTGCTGGCAGCGGGTGCCTTGATTGGTGCTCTGGGCTGGATATAAAGAAAACGGGCAGTCGCAACTGCCCGTGTACGTGGATTACAAAGCCCGCAGTTTTTCTACCGCTTCACTGATCGCTTTCGGCTCGAAGAGTCGGGCAATTTTTTTTGTTACTGGCTCGAGCACGGTCAGGTCGCTGTTGAGGATTTCATTCTTCACCGCCAGCAACTGCGATGGATGCATCGAAAATTCACGCAAACCCATACCCAGCAAGAGACGCGTCATACTCGTATCGCCCGCCATTTCGCCGCATACCGAAATCGGCACACCTGCTTTAGCCGCAATGGCAATCGTGCTCGACAACAAATACAAGACAGCAGGATGCAAGGGATTGTACAGATGTGCGACTTCATGATCGACGCGATCTATCGCCAGCGTGTACTGGATCAAGTCATTGGTACCCAGCGACAGGAAATCCATGCGCTTGATGAATAAAGGCAGGGTCAATGCTGCGGCGGGGATTTCGATCATCGCACCGACCGGAAGCTCCGGATCGAATTTGATTTTTTCTTCGCGTAACTGCTTCTTGGCCTGCTCTATCATCAACAGGGTCTGATCGATTTCAAATGCATGTGCCAGCATGGGCACCAGCAGTTTGACCGGACCAAAAGCTGATGCGCGCAAAATCGCTCGCAGCTGAGTCAGGAACATTTGCGGTTCAGACAGACAGAAGCGGATAGCGCGCAAACCCAGCGCCGGATTCAGTGCAGTCTGCTCAGCAAAGTCGAGCGGCTTGTCAGCGCCGATGTCCAGTGTACGTATCGTGACCGGACGCCCTTTCATCGCGATGACAGCACGTTTATAGGATTCGAATTGTTCGTCTTCCGATGGCAGTTGATTCGCGTGGCCGGTGCGGCCCATGAAGAGGAACTCGGAACGGAACAAACCGATACCGTGCGCGCCCGCATCCATCGCGTGTGCGCAGTCATCCGGAAATTCGATGTTCGCCAGCAGGGTGATCGGTGTGCCATCCAGAGTCAGCGATGGCGTTTTTTTCAGCTTACCCAGTTTCTTGCGATCACGTATCTGGCGCGCCTGTTTCTCGCGATACTGATCCAGCACCACCGGCGTCGGATCAACCACAACCACACCGGCATCGCCATCAATGATCAGCCAGTCTCCTTGCACGATCAGCTCGGACGCGTTCGAGACGCCGACTGTCGCCGGGATATCCAGGCTGCGTGCAACGATGGCGGTATGTGAGTTTTGTCCGCCGACGTCAGTGATGAAACCACTAAAGGCACGATTACGAAATTGCAGCATATCGGCTGGCGAGATATCGTGCGCGACGACGATCATGCTGGCACTACCTTCACTGCCATCCGACTTCGGCAAAAGATTGGCGCTGCCGGTCAATACCTTGAGCACGCGCTCGCCGACTTGCTGGATGTCGGCACGACGCTCGCGCAGGTAAGGATCTTCGATTTCTTCAAATTGCGCAGACAGTTCTTCGATCTGCGTGACCAACGCCCATTCAGCGTTGTAATAGCGCGAGCGAATAATCTCCAGTGGCATTTCCGAAATCATCGGATCGGAAAGTATCAATGCATGCACATCGATAAATGCGCCAAGCTCGGCAGGTGCATCCTGCGGCAGCTCATTCCAGATGGCCTGTAACTCTGCGTGGACCGCAGCGATGGCTGATTGCAGGCGCGATACTTCGGCTTCGACCTGGTCGTCGGCAATGAGGTAATGCTGTACGTCGAGCGCTGCCGGCGCAAGCAGATGTGCGCGGCCGATTGCTATGCCGCGCGATACTGGAATGCCGTGTAGCGTGAATGAAGTCATCGGTTCGGTCCGAAGCTAGGGAGCAACAAAATGGAAATAAGGCCACTCTGTGCAAGCAAGGTGCTTGCCAAGTGTATCGGCTTATTCGCCTTCGCCGAATTTATCCTGTATTAGCAGCTCGAGCGCATTAAAACACTCTTGCTCATCCGGACCATTGGTTTCCAGCGTCACCTTGGCACCCTTGCCAGCTGCCAGCATCATCACGCCCATGATGGACTTGGCATTGACGCGGCGTTTGTTGCGCGTCATCCAGACTTCGCTTTTGTATTTCGCTGCCAGTTGTGTGAGTTTGGCTGATGCGCGTGCATGCAAGCCGAGTTTGTTGATAATTTCGATTTCTTGTTCGATCATTTTTCTTATAGATTTGGGTTCAAATTAATTCGGCGAAAGTCGTACGCGGTTGTCTACCCTGACCGCGCCGCCCTGGCCACCCGCCAGCGCCATTTCCACTACTACATCCAGTGTATCTTGCCGATACGTAATTGCGCGCAACAGCATAGGCAAACTGATACCTGCAATGACGGCTACATTGTCGACATTGCACAAACCCAAAGTACAGTTGGACGGCGTACCGCCCATGACATCTGTAATCACCAGCACACCGGAGCCATCATCCAGACCGGCAATGGCTTTTTTTGCCAGGCGCTCAACTTCACCTGTGTCCTGATCAGCGTTGACATCAACTGCGTCAAGGCGCTCCGGACGCGTGCGGAATACATGAGTCGCAGCCGAGATGAAGGCTTGTCCCAGCGGCGCATGCGTCAATAACAAAATACCGACCATCTATTTAATCCGAACCTTTTTCACGCCGGAATTTACCCGGCAAGCGCAAATTCTATCAATTACTCAGGAATTCCAGCTTGCTACGTTCTTTTCCAGTGCATCAATAAACATTCCGGCAACATCAAAGCCGGTTTGCTGCTTGATTTCCTGGAAGCAAGTAGGGCTGGTCACATTTAATTCAGTCATGTAACTACCAATTGCGTCCAATCCTACCAGTAACAAGCCTCTTTTTAGCAAAAGTGGCGCCAAAGCCTCACCGATTTCACGGTCGCGCGCCGAAATTTCACGCGCCACGCCGATGCCACCTACCGCCAGGTTACCGCGTATTTCCGACCCTTGCGGGATGCGCGCCAGGCAGTACGGCACAACTTGTCCGCCGATCAACAGGATGCGCTTGTCGCCATCGGTGATTTCCGGAATGTAACGCTGCACCATGATGGTACGGCTGCCGTTGTCGGACAGGGTTTCGATGATGGAACCCAGGTTCAGCGCATCGTCCTTGACGCGGAAGATCCCCGCACCACCCATGCCGTCCAGCGGCTTGAGGATGATGTCGCGATGCTCTTCATGGAAGGCACGCACCCGCGTCGCATCTGCGGTGACCAGCGTCGGCGCGATGTATTGGGGAAATTGGGCAATCGCCAGTTTTTCATTGAAGCTGCGGATGGCTTCCGGCTTGTTGAAGACGCGCGCGCCTTGTTGCTGCGCCAGCTCCAGCAAATAAGTCGCGTAGATGTATTCCATATTGAATGGCGGATCGGTACGCTCAAGGATGGCATCAAAGCCGGTCAGCTCCTGCGCCACTGGCGCCTCCTGGCGATACCAGTCTTCCTGTCCGCCACCGGTCAGGATTACACGCGAGATGTTGGCGACGACCTTGCCGCCTTCGAACGCCATATCCTTGTGCTGGAAGACAAAGATGCTATGTCCACGCCGGGCCGCTTCGGCCATCATCGCGTAAGTAGAGTCCTTATAGATCTTGAAACCAGCGAGCGGATCCGCGGCAAAGGCTATTTTCATTCAACACATCCTGAAAAGCGCGCTGCCCGATTGCGGCGGGCAAGCATGTTATTGGTAGGCACTGCAAAGGGCTTAATTGTGACACCAAGTCGGATTTTTCACCGAAAGTGAAATCGCCACCGGTGAGGGTGGCGATTCGGGTCTTAATATACTTCCGGATTGGGGTCGGTTTTCTCCATCTCCAGCGATGCTGCCAGCAACGCCAGGCGCGCCACCACGCCGTACATATAGAAGCGGTTAGGCGCGACAGTACCCGGTTTGGCCTGGTAATCCGGCAATGCATGCTGGTGGGCAAATGCCAACGGTACAAAGTGTGCACCCGGCGCATTCAGGTTTTCGTGATTGCCACGCTCGGAATGGACGCGATAGAAACCGCCAACCACATAACGATCTATCATGTACACCACCGGCTCGGCGACCGATTCGTTGATACGTTCGAACGTCGGCACACCTTCCTGCAAAATGACATCTGTCACTTCCAGGCCATCTTTCACCACCGCCATCTTGTTGCGCTGCTTGCGGTTCAGGTCCTTGACCTCGCTCGCATCGTGCACGGTCATGATGCCCATGCCGTAAGTACCGGCATCGGCCTTGATGATCACAAACGGTTTTTCCTTGATACCGTATTCCTTGTACTTTTTGCGCATCTTGGCCAGCAGGGTGTCGACATTCGACGCCAGGCAATCTTCGCCGGTATTGTCATTGAAGTTGATGCCTTCGCATTTCATGAAGAATGGATTCAGCATCCATGGATCGACATCAATCAGCTTGGCGAATTTTTTGACCACTTCGTCATAGGCGGCAAAGTGATTGGTCTTGCGTCGCACCGCCCAGCCTGCGTGCAAAGGCGGCAGCAGGTTTTGCTCGTTCACGTTTTCCAGTATCGCCGGCAAGCCGGATGACAGGTCATTGTTGAGCAGGATGGTGCAAGGATCGAAGTTTTTCAGGCCGACGCGGCGACCATTCTGCGAACGTTCCAGCGGTTCCAGCGTCAGTGTGGTTCCGTCCGGCAGTTCGATCGGCGTCGGTCCGGTCACATCCGGTGACAGCGAGCCGAGGCGCACATTCAAACCGGTCTGACGGAAGATCTGCATCAGACGCGCGACGTTCTGCAGGTAGAAGGTATTGCGGGTATGGCCTTCCGGTACCAGCAGCAAATTCTTGGCATCCGGACAATATTTCTCGATAGCCGCCATCGCCGCCTGCACTGCCAGCGGCAACATTTCCGGCGAAAGATTGTTAAAACCACCAGGAAACAGATTGGTATCGACTGGTGCCAGCTTGAAACCGGCATTGCGCAAATCGACTGAGCAGTAGAACGGCGGGGTATGTTCTTGCCACTCCAGCCTGAACCAGCGCTCAATGGCAGGGGTAGCGGTCAGGATTTTCTTTTCAAGATCGAGCAGCGGACCGTTCAAAGCCGTGACGAGATGCGGAACCATATAAACCTTATGTGCTGAAACTATCGTTAATTGAAGCTGATTCTAACGGGAAATGCCGCTTGCGTCGTCCGCATTGCAGGCGGATTTGCTCAATTTGGAACACGTAGATTAGGGCTGGAAAGCGTTTTTAAAGACCCAAAACGCTCCGGCAAATGAAAAAAGCGCCCCGCGAGGGGGCGCTTTCTTTGGTGCCCCGCTTGCGCAGGGCCATCACGTTACAACTGTTATCAGGAGTGATAAGCCGTTTCACCGTGGCTGGTGATGTCCAGGCCTTCGCGTTCTGCTTCATCCGAAACACGCAGACCGATGACCAGATCAACCAGTTTGTAGATGATGAAGGCAACCACAGCCGTCCACACTACGGTGATCAGCACAGCTTTGAACTGCACCATCACTTGGTGAGCGATCGAGAAGTCTGCTGCACCGGTACCACCCAGCGATGGAGCAGCCAGAACACCCGTCAGGATCGCACCGACAATACCGCCCACACCGTGTACACCGAATACGTCGAACGCATCATCCGCACCCAGCAGGCGTTTCAGACCGCTCACACCCCATACGCAGACTGCACCAACGATCAGGCCGAGGACGATGGAGCCCATAGGACCGACGAAACCGGCTGCAGGTGTGATACCAACCAGGCCAGCAACTGCACCGGAAGCAGCACCCAGCATCGAAGCCTTGCCTTTGAGCATGGACTCTGTGGTGATCCAGGCCAGGGTAGCAGCGCCGGTTGCCAGGATGGTGTTGATGAATGCCAGGCCAGCAATCGGGTTTGCACCCAGCGCGGAACCAGCATTGAAACCGAACCAGCCCACCCACAGCAGCGAAGCACCAACCATGGTCAATGTCAGCGAATGCGGTGGCATCGCTTCTTTGCCGAAACCGATACGTTTGCCGACCATGTACGCACCAACCAGGCCAGCTACACCAGCATTGATGTGAACCACGGTACCGCCAGCGAAGTCGAGTGCGCCGTCAGCGAACAACAGGCCGGTAGGAGCCCACACCATGTGTGCAACCGGGATGTAGCTGAACGTGAACCACAGGATGCTGAAAGCCAGCACTGCAGCAAACTTCATACGCTCGGCGAAAGCACCAACGATCAGTGCGCAAGTGATAGCCGCGAAAGTCGATTGGAAGGCAATAAACACATACTCAGGAATCGAGCCGGACAGGGTGTCTGGTTTGACGCCATTGAGGAAGAGCTTGCCGAAGGTACCGACAAAGGAGCCACCATCCGCGAACACCAGGCTGTAGCCATACAGGCACCACAGTACGGTGATGGTCGAGAAGATCACGAAGACCTGCATCAACACGGACAACATGTTTTTCGAACGACCAAGGCCGCCGTAGAACAATGCGAGGCCAGGGATGGTCATCAGGATAACCAGCATCGTCGATGTCAACATCCAGGCGGTATCACCCGTATTGAGCACCACTTCTGGCGCCGGAGCAGCTGGTGCTGCAGCAGGAGCCGCTTGCGTTTCGGTCACAACCACAACCGCTTCCGCGGCTGGCGCTGCAGCCGGAGCTGCTGCGTCTTCAGCCATTGCAGGAGCCGAGAATCCGACTGCCAGCAACAGAGCACCTGCAGCAAGGGCACTTGTGAACATTTTTTTGATACTCATCTCATTCCCCTTAAAGTGCTTCTTTACCGGTTTCACCGGTGCGGATGCGGACGACTTGTTGCAGGTCATAGACAAAAATCTTGCCGTCACCGATTTTGCCGGTTCTTGCCGCAGTCTCGATTGCCTCGATCACGCGATCAACGATCGCATCATCAACAGCCGCTTCGATTTTTGTCTTAGGCAAGAAATCAACGACATACTCAGCACCGCGATACAACTCGGTGTGACCTTTTTGGCGACCGAAACCTTTAACTTCGGTAACGGTGATACCTTGCACGCCAATCGCAGACAAGGCTTCCCGCACTTCATCCAGCTTGAAGGGCTTGATAATGGCAGTAATCAGTTTCATGGGAACCTCTTACGTTATTTTTAAAATTAGAATGCTTTGGAGATCGACAAAACAGCTGTGGTATCGCCCAATTTTTTGGTCTTGCCACCGTTGTTAGTCAGCGAGTAGAAACTTTTGTCAGCATCGGTACCAACGACTGCCAGACCAATGGTCGCAAAGCCAAAGTCACGAGCGAGGCTTACCTTGTAATCGGTGTAGCTAGCATTTTCTACATTCTTCACTTTTTGATGTCCGACATGGAAACCCAAAGTGGTTTTATCCATTACTTCGAAATTTGCGTTCAGCTCAAGGTAATTGGAATTCTTGGAATCCGGAGCACCGAAGAAGTCAGACACTGCATGGCTATATTTCAGCGTGAACCATTTGTAGCCAACCGAACCGTATACTTCTGTTGTGTTGTACTTTTTACCGCCAACGATTTGCGCGCCTGGGTAGTAGTAGTACAGAACACCGACATCGGCTGCTACGTCAGGTGTAATATTGAATTTGTAACCACCGTACAGATCCATTTCGATCGAACCATCGGTAAACGAATTGCCACTTACATTCGAGTTCCAGTTACCGACGTAGAAACCGCTGGAGTGTGCGTAGTCGAAACCGCCTTGTACAGCAGGTTGTTTAAAGGTTTGGGAAATACCACGGAAACGATAGTCGCTGACTACAGAAAGGTTGCCAGTAAACGAATGTTCTGGAATAACGTCTTCTGCGTGCGCCAGGCTACCGGCGAATGCACCCATTACAGCAACCGCGATAATCAGTTTTTTCATGATGTTCCCTTTAAAGTTTTGAAAGTAGAAACCAAACATTGGTTGTCTTCGATACATATTTAGCAGGACTCATGCCAGCCTTTTTCATGCTGGTTGTACTATCATTTTTATCGTTTACAGTTGCCGACAGGTACATATCTCCTTCAGAAACATCGAAATATGCACTTTTATAGCACGCTCGCACACGAATCGCACCGTTATGGTGCTAAATATTTTTAAATCAGAGGATCACATGGAAAAGCCTAATTTCTTTAACGAGATGCAAGACAAGATCAACCAGGTGCTGGAAAACTCCCCGGCCAAAGATATCGAAAAAAACGTGAAGGCAATGATGACCCAGGGCTTTTCCAAGCTGGACCTGGTCACGCGTGAAGAATTCGACGTGCAGGCACAAGTACTGGCCAATACCCGCGCCAAACTTGAAGCGCTGGAAGCACAGGTAGCAATACTGGAAGCACAGTTGAAAAAGTAAGGTCGCAGAAGCACACTATATATATGTCGCACTCGATTTAGACCGGCCACCCGCCAGTCCTTATCGTTTGCGTCAGGCAGTATCGATTCAAAGTCGGCATCGGCATCCAATCAAAAACGAGGAGCAAGCCATGCGTATGAGCGATGAAGAATACTTCCGTAGCTGCGTCTCCAAAGAACGCCAACTGGCCCATTTGCTGGGCTGCCACAACGTAGAAGAGTTCTACGAGAATGCCGGTTCACTGTGGGACAACGGCAGACAACTCCCAAAATGGACGCGCGACTGGCAAGCCTGCGGCCCCTTGATTGCTACATATGAGTTAGCAATCACTTACAAGCAAAGTCCTTCTGATCCTCATGGTAAAGCCATACACATAGGCGATACCGTGGTCCACATTTCCGATCACCCGAACAAAGAGCGCGCCTTGATGTTTGCCATCGTCAAGGCAACTATCGCTCATCTGGAGCATGCCAGGCATCACAAGCAACACGCGTTGCACGGTTAGCCATGGCAGCATGCACCGCACTGCCGGTGTATCTACTACGAAGGAAATCACTAGGGGGAGTCACACTATGAAGGCTTATACACGCTGCTACACGCTTGCATCCATTTCATTGGCCGTACTTTTGACTGGCTGCGCGATGCCGCAGCAAGGTGGCAAACAAATACTCTCGACTAACAATATCTACCCGGCAGTCGGGCCATATTCACAGATGGTGGAACACAGCGGCACTATCTATCTGTCTGGCGTACTGCCACTGAACATGGCCGGTAACGCCATCCAGGGCAGCACCATAGAAGAACAGACCAAAGCGGTGCTTGATCACATCGGTGCCAAATTGAAGTCGCAAGGACTTAGCCATGACGATGTCCTGATGAGCACCGTCTACATGAAAGACCTGAACGATTTTGCGAACATGAACCGCGTATATGGTGAGTACTTCAAAAAGAATCCACCAGCCCGCGCTACCGTACAGGTCGCACGACTTCCCCGTGATGTCCTCATAGAAATAGCCGTCATCGCCAAGCGATAGACGGAAGCCGACCAGGCCAGCTCGTCCTGGCCCACAGCAAGCATCGGGAGCGCAGGCTCCCGATCGCAACAGAACCACTTCCCACCCATACAAGAGCAATCATGAGTTTGGCGGTATTAAGAAGTCGCGGTTTGAGCGGCATGCAGGCACCGGAAGTCACGGTAGAAGTTCATCTGGCTAACGGCCTCCCTTCTTTCACCATCGTTGGCTTACCCGAAACCGAGGTTAAGGAATCCAAGGATCGCGTCCGCGCTGCGCTGCAAAATGCAGGCTTCGAATTTCCGGCACGCCGCATTACCGTCAACCTGGCTCCTGCAGATCTGCCCAAGGAATCCGGTCGCTTCGATCTCCCTATCGCCCTCGGCATCCTCGCCGCTTCGCAGCAAATGCCTGCTGATACCTTGGAACGATACGAGTTTGCCGGTGAGCTATCGCTATCCGGTGAACTACGCCCGATACGCGGCGCACTTGCCATGACTTATGCGATGCACCATCGTGGTGATCAGAATCGCCAACAACGTGCATTTATCCTGCCGCGCATGAACGCGGATGAAGCCGCTCTGGTTGCAGATGTCACCATCCTGCCCGCCGATTCGCTGTTGCAAGTATGCGCACATTTTGCCGCACATGATCCTGATGCACGCCTGCAACGTCATGTAGCCACACCAGTCACAGCCTTGCCTGACTATCCGGATCTGGCCGAAGTAAAAGGACAAGCTCAGGCCAAGCGCGCACTGGAAGTGGCTGCTGCTGGCGGTCATAGCGTGTTAATGGTCGGGCCGCCCGGCACCGGCAAGTCCATGCTGGCGAAGCGTTTCGCAGGTATCCTGCCACCGATGACGGATGAAGAAGCGCTGGAATCCGCCGCCGTGCCAAACAAATTGCTTGGCGTAAAACGAGTAATGCCGAAGGGGAGCAAGTAGCTCATGAAGATCCTCCATCAGTCGTAGATGCAACTAGTGACTGTAAAGGTTAACAGCTTATTGCTGGCGCCTGTGGACAACAGACACTTGAAATGACCTTATACCTGAATTTCATCGTTCAGTACTGGAAGTTTTACGCGAACCGCTGGAGTCTGGCCACATCACGATTTCGCGTGCAGCGCGGCAGGCTGATTTCCCCGCACAGTTTCAATTGATAGCAGCGATGAATCCCTGTCCTTGTGGCTATCTCGGACACACGTCAAATCGATGCCGCTGCACACCCGATCTGATCGCACGTTATCAGGGAAAAATTTCCGGCCCCTTGCTCGACCGCATCGATATGCAAATCCAGGTCGGCGCACTGCCACATGAAGACTTGCTCAAGCAGGCTGATGGCGAATCATCTGCCGGTATTGCCATGCGCGTCGCACAGGCGGCAGCGACGCAACTCGTACGTCAGGGAAAACCCAATCATGCCTTAACGGGAAACGAGATCGAACTGCACTGCCAGCCGGATAACAGCGGCGAACAATTACTGCGCACCGCGATGAGTCACCTCAACTGGTCGGCGCGTGCTTATCATCGTGTCTTGAAAGTGGCGCGCACCATCGCCGACCTGGGCAATGAAAGCACTATCAGCAAACCGCATGTGGCAGAAGCGATTCAATATCGCAGAGCCTTGCGTGAGCAATGAGTCCCGAGCAAACACTGACATGTCACTGGCATGATCATTGCTAAACCATCACTGCCGAATTGAAAGCGGTAGTTGCACGTGATGACATTGCCGGTCGATATTTTTCCCTTTTATCGATCGGCAATCGAGCGTTTCCGATCTTTAGCAACGCATCAACGCGCGTCGACTATCTCCGGCTCACCATTCGGATAAGGATGCAGGCAATAGACTTTGCCGGTCTTGCCCTGCATATGGGCTTGCGGCCACTTGCCGCGTATTTTGTAGAGGACGTCGCCAGCAAACAGGAGCGGGCCCTCGATTACCTTGGCATTCTTCAAACCGCTTTTTTGCAGACATGCTTGTTGCGTGCTTTTATATAGAGCATCCCACGCATCTGGTGATGAGGCATGAGCAGATACATTGAGAAAAGCAAATGCTGCAAATACAAGGATGTGACGCATAGCGATTTCCTTCTCAGGTATGCAACAGGTCAGCAAACTTATTCGACCGGGATGATTTTGGTTTCATACATTTTAGCCAGCGGCTTTTTCGCTTTGGCCCACGCCACTGCTTGTTGCGCTTCGGCCAGACTCATGGTCGAGGCCTTGTCCTTGCTGCGTATGAAGGAGACTCCCTCAAAGACGCCTTCCTTGCTTTTCATCAGTTTGGCATAGACCGGCAAGTCTTTCTCCTGCGGGCCCGTTTTGCGTTGTTCGATAAAATAAAGTTGTTCTTTATCAGTCATAAGATTCTTTAAATAGTGGCGAGAGAGGCTTAACCCAGCTTGCTGCTGTCGAAGGCCAGCATATTCCAGGTCACACCCATGCGTACATCGTCTTTCAGTGCGACCAGCTGACGCGACATATACAGCTGATCCTTATCCTTGCGCAGCTTTTCACCCAGGGTGTTTTTAAGGATGCCGGCACCCGCCATGATGCGATCGATATTGCCGTAACTTTGCAATAGCTTGGCGGCAGTTTTCACACCCACTTTGGACACACCAGGAATGCTGTCCGATACATCGCCCATCAGGGCCAGCAAATCGGTGAGCATTTCCGGCGGCACACCGAACTTGGCTTCCACCCATTTGCTGTCGTGCCATTCACCCTTGAAGTGATCCCAGATTACCGCGCCATGTTCTATCAACGTGTGCAAATCTTTATCAGTAGACGCAATGATCGCTTCGCCACGGCCTTCACCCAGCCAGCGCAGCACGCCAGTCGCGATGACATCATCCGCCTCCACTTCGGGAACCGACACCACATGCAGACCCAGCTCCGCCAGCTGGACATAAAAATCAGGCAGGCGCTCCTTCAATGCATCCGGCATAGGCGCGCGATTTTCACGATAGCGCGCGTACAAATCATGGCGCCAGGTATGCCCACCAAAATCAAAAGCAGGCAAGACATGCGTAGGTTGATGCGCCGTCAGCAACTTGCGAAAGGAGGCGACAGAATGGCGCAAGGCGGTATCTGCCTTGATGGCTTCATCCTCTTCCATATTCGCTTCATAGACGCGCCGCACTATATTCAGGCCATCTATCGCAAGCAGTTTTCCCATTAGTCCCAACCTTATGCAAACATGCGCCGAAATATGCCAACGCGGGTAAAGATGGTCATTTTACAAGCCTTTCTCCGACTCACTAAACCCTTGAATTGCCATTGTCACAAGCAAAATGCAACTGATATGTCGCATATTTGATGAAATCTGAAAAAACATAATGTTTCCACATGGAAATATTGCTCATTTCCGTCGATAATATCGTCCGATTCACTGCAAAGCCGTGCCATCTTCCGGCTACGCCAGCTTCTTGCACACCCATGGCAAGACAGTCGCAAGCAATCCATAAGCTTCAACGTACGTCGCGCAGCTTCGTTATTCCACCCTGCCGTATCTTTGGAACAGACCATGAAAATCACAAACTTGAAAATCAGTACGCGTCTCAGCCTCGGCTTCGCCCTACTGCTCACCTTGATGGTCGTCATGACCGTCGTCGGCATCCTGCGCCTGCAGCAAGTCGGCACCTCAACACAAGTCATGGCTGATACCATGCTGCCGAAAGAACGTCTGGCGCAGGAATGGTTGTCTGCCGTCGACGTCAACGGTGCGCGCACACTCGCGTCCGTGAAGACGACCAGCGCCGAAGATCAAGCTTTTTTCCAAAAGCAAATGGAAGCGACCAGCACACGCGCCAGCGAACTGCAGAAAATCATAGAAGGCATGGTCAAGACGCCGGAAGACAAGCGTCTGATCGAAGCAGTAGCCGTCGCGCGTAATAGCTACCGCGACATCCGCCAAACCGTACTCAAAACCAAGGCCAGTGGCCAGATCGCAGAAGCCCAGGCCATGATCAACGAAAAAATGCTGCCTGCGATGGAAGCGTATAGCAAGTCCATCGATGCAGTTCTGCAAAACGAAAAGAAAATGATCGATGAAGCCGGTGCCAGCATCCAGGCCGCCTTCCTGTCTGGCCGCAGCCTGCTGATCGGTTTGCTGGTCGCAGCAGTTGCGCTCGGCGTGTTCTTTGCGTGGCGCCTGGCCATCAGCATTACACGTCCGTTGAACCGCGCCGTCACAGTGGCACGCACGGTCGCTTCCGGTGATTTGTCGGCCAGGATAGATGTCGCATCGAATGACGAAACCGGTCAGCTGATGCAAGCGCTGAAAGACATGACGCAAAGCCTGAACAAAACCGTGACCGAAGTGCGCAGCGGCACCGAAACCATCGCCACTGCATCACGTCAGATCGCATCCGGCAATCTGGATCTGTCGTCGCGTACCGAAGAACAAGCCAGTTCACTCGGTGAAACCGCAGCTTCTATGGGTCAGCTGACATCGACTGTGCGCCAGAATGCGGACAACGCACGCCAGGCCAATAGCTTGGCTATGTCAGCTTCGGATGTCGCAATCAAAGGTGGCTCGGTAGTCTCCGAAGTTGTCGACACCATGGAATCCATCAATGAATCGGCACGCAAGATCGTCGACATCATCAGTGTCATCGATGGCATCGCATTCCAGACCAACATCCTCGCGTTGAATGCCGCGGTCGAAGCTGCACGCGCAGGTGAGCAAGGCCGCGGCTTTGCTGTTGTCGCAACTGAAGTACGCAATCTGGCGCAACGCTCGGCTGCTGCTGCCAAGGAAATCAAAGTACTGATCGGTGACTCGGTAGGCAAAGTCGAAGCAGGCAGCAAACTAGTCAATGAAGCAGGCAGCACGATGGGTGAAATCGTCGATAGCGTTAAACGCGTGACCGACATCATGGCTGAAATCATGGCCGCCAGTCAGGAACAAAGCTCGGGCATCGACCAGGTCAATCAAGCCATCGGTCAAATGGACCAGGTCACACAACAAAATGCTGCGCTGGTTGAAGAAGCAGCGGCTGCCGCTGAATCGCTGCAAGACCAGGCCAGCAACCTGGCGCGCGTGGTTAGCCAGTTCAAACTGGATGGCAATCAGGTTTCCCTGACCAATACACTGGATGACATCCCGCTGGTACGCAGCAACACCCCTGCAATCCGTACGGCCGCCGCCAAACCATTGTTGTCCAATCCGGCACACGCACCGAAACGCGAAAAAGCCACCGCCGGTGCCGATGACTGGGAAGAGTTTTAATCAGGCATCAGTCAGCCATATCAGGCCAGCCTAGCGCTGGCCTTTTTTATTGCGGCCATCTGCGGTGTACCATAAGCATCCATTTGTCCTCATACGCGCCCCTACTGTTTACGCTCATGAAATCTGCCAGCCGCTCTGTTTTCAGCATCGCACTGCTCAGTACCTGTTTGCTGCTCGCTGCCTGCTCACCCAAATTTGATTGGCGCGAGATCCGCAGCAACGACGCGCCGTACGCAGTCGCCATGCCGAGCAAACCAAATACGGTGACACGTCAGATCGATTTGAATGGCAGCCAGGTGGCGATGACGATGACGGTGTCTACAGTGGATGGCGTCACTTTCGCAGTAGGGACTGCAGAGTTGCCGGATGCAACGCAGGCGCAAGTTTCATTGAACTCTATGAAAACTGCACTGGTCAAAAATATAGTCGGCACCATCAAGGAAGAAAAAGTGCTGACGATGCCGCACGGCACGGCAGGCGGACAGTTGGCCATAACGGAAATACAGGCGCTCGGCGCTGCCGGAGCAAACGGAGATGATCAGGTAAGGGTGTTGTTTGCCCGGTTCGTAGCAAAAGATAAACGGGTGTACCAACTGGTCGTTACTGGTGCAGAAAAAGTCGTTAAACGTGAATTGGCGGATACTTTCTTTACGTCCTTTAAATTGAACTAAAAACCAACTTAAAACATCACTCAACACCCAGCATAACTTCGCTACAACACTTGCAGAAATCGTGCTAAGGTTTAAGCGTCGTTCACTTCAAGGAGGCTGCTCATGTTAATCACGTTCAAATCCAAAGCCGCAGCCGAGGTACTGATGTATGAAGAGCATGCAAAACGCATACTCGACCTTCTGCACAAAGACCACAAACGTGGCGTCATTACTGCAGCAGAAACCGCAAATGCCATCAAATTGCTGGAGCAGGAAATCACCGAAAGCAAAGCCCACTTCGCCTCGGAAGCAGTACAACGCGATGTCGTCGCACATCATGGCGAAAACGGCGACGACAACGAACACGAGCAACCGGAACCAGTACGCTTCTCCTCGCGCGCCTATCCTTTACTGGAAATGTTGCGTGCAGCCCGCGCCGAAAACCAGGACATCGTCTGGGGCGTATAGCCCGCATGGCGCAAATATAGCCTTCTAAATCTTCCTTCCAGGCAAACCCTGGTTTCCGACAGCAGACGCGGAGCAGTTTGCAGCAGAAAACTGCCTCCGCGCTTGCGTCCAAGCCAGGACTGACACCGCTTTGGCAGCACTGGAATACCTCGTTTATCCCTGATATTCCCGATTTTTTTCGATTTATCTGCCCCGCAAGCGCGTTTCGTGCGCTCGCACCGCTACAATCACGTCATTGAAAAATTCAGGAACCGGTGAGCATCGGTTCTGGCTGGACCATGCAACGCAGGCAAGTCATGCGCGTACGCATCAGCTTTAACGAAAAGATAACGTGACCACCATCAATTTAAAGCCCGATTCCCTAGCCTTCAGTTTGCATGGTGCGGCACAAGCCGTCGCTGCCGTCGGCCGCGGTGTTGCGCTGCCACAAGCACTCGCGCAAATCTTTGCGCAAACCCATGCCATACCGCAAGCGCGCGGCGCGATCCAGGACCTTTCTTACTACAGCATGCGCCATATCGGCCGTGCCGAATCATTGCTCAATGCAATGACGACCAAACCAACTGAGCCTGCCGTTTTGCATGGTCTGCTGTGCTGTGCACTGGCCCTGGTATCGGATACGCAGGAAGCTGAACCGCGTTACAGCGATTTCACGGTGGTCGATCAGGCTGTGACCGCTGCTGCGGCAGATCCCGACATGGCGCATGCCAAAGGGATGGTCAATGCGGTATTGCGCCGTTTCCTGCGTGAACGCGATGCATTAATGAAGAGTGCGGCGGGCAAACAGTTTGCACGCTGGAACTACCCGGACTGGTGGATAGATCGCATGCGTTCGGCTTATCCGGAAACCTGGCAGGCCATACTTGAAGCAGGTAATGCTGCGCCGCCACTGACCTTGCGTGTGAATCGTCGCAAGACGACAGTGGACGACTACCTCGCGATGTTGGCGACACAATCCGTGCTCGCTACCCGGGTCGGCACGGACGCCGTCAAGCTGGCGCAGCCGACGCCAGTCAACCTGATCCCGGGCTTCAATGAAGGCTTGGTCTCTGTACAGGATGCCGCCGCCCAGTTGGCTGCTCCGTTGCTGGACTTGCGCGACGGCATGCGGGTACTCGATGCCTGTGCGGCACCTGGCGGCAAAAGTGGGCATATTCTGGAAAGCGCGGATGTCGAACTGGTCGCGCTGGATAACGAAGCGCGCCGCGTGCCGCGCATCGCGGAAAACCTTGAGCGCCTGCAATTACAGGCCCAGCTGTTGACCGGCGACGCCAGCAGCACCGACTGGTGGGACGGCAAGCCGTTTGACCGCATCCTGGCTGATGTACCGTGCACCGCCTCCGGCATCGTGCGTCGTCATCCGGACATACGCTGGCTGCGCCGCAAGGGAGATACAACACAGCTGGCGGCAATTTCTGCCAAAATTCTCGACAACCTTTGGCAGATGCTGCAAGCGGATGGTAAATTGCTGTTTGTCACCTGTTCGCTGTGGCCTCAGGAATCGGAAGCGCAGGCAGCAGCATTTGCCGCACGCAATAATGCAACCCGCTTACCCGCACCCGGCCAGTTGTTGCCAACGGCAAATGCGGATAATGACCACGACGGTTTGTTTTATGCATTGTTTCAAAAAACCGTATCCTGAACGATTAACGCTGCAACCTAACTTATCAGGCAGTTGAGCTGCCCTCCGAAGACGCGTGAAACGAAAACTTTTCTTACCCCTTTACTGGCTGTGCGCCATTATGTTGCTGGCGTTCTCGCTGCAACATAGCAATGCACAGGCGGCGGAAGGCATAGAAATCGTAGAAGCGCATCTGGAAGACAGCACGGAAGGTTATCGCCTCGCAGCAACCTACTCGTTTGATTTGAGCCGGGGCCTGGAAGATGCGTTGACACGCGGTATCCCTCTCTACTTCACCACCGAAATTGAAATCAACAAACCGCGCTGGTACTGGTTCGATGCCAAGGAAGTAAGCGAAAGCCAGACCATACGCATTTCCTACAACGTCCTGACGCGCCAGTATCACGCCGCCATCACTGGCCGGCTGCAACAAAGTTTCGCCTCACTGGATGACGCCCTGTCTATGGTGCGCCGTCCGAATCGCTGGGTCATCGCCGATCGCAACACGCTGAAAGTAGGCCAGACCTACGAAGTCGCGGTGCGCATGCAACTGGATGTGGCGCAATTACCCAAACCGTTCCAGGTCCACGCGATGAACAGTAGCGACTGGCGACTGTCGTCGAACTGGAAACGCTTCACCTATACGGCGGAACGCCAGTGACCCGACTACTTCGGTATCTGCTGGTTGTCGGCGGGGCGGTAGTCAGTATTCTGTTGTTCCTGCTCGCGTCGGCATCTGAAAATTCCAACCTGTTTGAACAAAACTATCCGTGGCTGCTGATCCTGAATGCAGTCGTGGCCGGTGCTTTGCTGCTGCTGGTCATCCTGCTACTTGTACGATTGTACAAACGCTACAAACGCGGCAAATTCGGCTCCAAGCTGATGGCGCGGCTGGTGCTGCTGTTCGCCGTCATTGGCATCTTGCCAGGTGCGGTGATTTACACGGTCTCGGTGCAATTCGTCTCGCGCTCCATCGAATCCTGGTTTGACGTAAGGGTGGAATCAGCGCTGGAATCCGGCCTCAACCTCGGTCGTGCCGCGCTCGACTCGTCACTCAGTGATTTGCAAACCAAAGCGCGCAATATGGCGCTGGAACTCTCCGACCTGTCGGATGCGATGCAGATCACCCAACTCTCACGCATGCGTGACCAGAACCTGCAGCAGGAAGCGGTAATCGTCACCAGCAACGGCCAGATGATCGCCAGCTCCGGCTCGCAACTCAGTTCCTTGCTGCCGGATCTGCCTACCGCCGCCATGTTGCGTCAGGCACGCCAGACCCGTTATTACGCGGTCATCGAAGGCAATAACGAATTCCAGGACGAGACCGGCAACAGCAAACCACGCACCAATACCAATCCGGTCGCCAACAATGCCAACAGCATGTATTTGCGCGTCGTGGTTGAAATCCCGACTTCCAGCAAAGCCTTGCTGCTGCAAACCGATACCCGCTACCTGCAATTGCGCCAACCGGTACCTGAGCAACTGGCGACCAATGCGGAAGCCCTGCGTCTCGCCTACAGCGAATATCAGGAGCGTTACCTGGCGCGTACCGGCTTGCGCAAGATTTACATCGTCACCCTTACGCTGACCCTGCTGCTGGCGATCTTCGGTGCGATCGCCGCTGCGTTCCTGATCGCCAGCGACCTGGCCAAACCACTGCTGTTGCTGGCGGAAGGCACCAAGGCGGTGGCCGAAGGCAATCTGTCGCCGCGACCTATCGTGGCGTCCAAGGATGAGCTCGGCACCCTGACGCAATCGTTTAATACCATGACTCGCCAGCTGGCCGATGCACGCGCCTCGGTCGAGAAGAACCGCTCCGAACTGGAAAATGCCAAAGGCTATCTGGAATCGGTGCTGGCGAATATGTCAGCCGGGGTGATGGTGCTGGACCGCAACTTCAGATTAGTCACCTGTAACGAATCCGTAGAGCGCATACTGCAGCACGACTTTGCCCAACACATAGGCAAACCACTGAAGGACATAGACGGTCTCAGCACCTTCGCACAGGTGATCACGCAATCCTTCTCCGAACAAAGTGCACAATCGGCCGCCGGTCGCGCCGGTGGTGAAAGCCTGCACTGGCAGCATCAAATCGATGTGCCGCGCCGCATGGGTGGGCCGGAAACCGAAAACGATATCTCGCTGCTGGCGCGCGGTTCACGCCTGCCGGGTGCACGCGAGGGTAGCTATGTGGTCGTGTTCGATGATATTTCCGACGTCATCTCGGCACAGCGCTCGATTGCATGGGGTGAAGTCGCACGTCGCCTCGCCCATGAGATCAAAAATCCGCTGACGCCTATCCAGCTTTCGGCAGAGCGCTTACACATGAAACTGGAAGGCAAGCTGGAAGAAGCCGATGCCAAGGTGCTGGAACGCAGTACCGAAACAATTGTGAATCAGGTCACGGCCATGAAGCGCATGGTGGACGACTTCCGCGATTACGCGAAAACCCCACCCGCAGTATTGTCTTCACTTGATCTGAACGCATTGATCGAAGAAATCCTGCACCTCTATCTCAACGGCGACGGCGGCGATATCATCCATGCGTCACTGGCACAGGACTTGCCACTGATCATGGGCGATCCGACGCAGCTGCGCCAGGTCATTCACAACCTGCTGCAGAATGCGCAGGACGCGGTGGCTGATCGTGGTGAGCAGGCAGCAGCGCCACGCATAGATATCATTACCGAGGAAATCCATTACCGCAGTTCCGACGGCGCCGTCAGCAATGCAGTACAACTGACCATCACCGACAATGGCCCTGGTTTCACGCCGAAAATCCTGGCGCATGCGTTCGAGCCGTACATCACGTCGAAACCACGTGGCACCGGACTCGGGCTGGCCATGGTCAAAAAAATTATCGAGGAACACGGCGGTCGCATAGATATTCAGAACCGCAGCGATACGAACGGTGCGAAAGTAGCTATTTTGCTGTTAAAGTTATCCTCCGAATGAAAGCTGAAATAAAACACAGCGCATTAGGGGGGCAATCAAGATGAGGGAGGGAAACAGATGGCAAATATTCTAGTTGTTGACGACGAGATGGGCATACGCGAATTGCTCTCGGAAATCCTGGGGGATGAAGGGCATGTCGTGGCAACCGCAGAGAATGCCCAGCAGGCGCGTGAACTGCGTGCCGCTGCCAAACCGGATCTGGTCTTGCTGGATATCTGGATGCCTGACACGGACGGTGTCACCCTGCTCAAGGAATGGCAACGCGATGGCATGCTGACGATGCCGGTCATCATGATGTCGGGTCATGCGACGATAGATACCGCCGTCGAAGCAACCCGCATCGGCGCACTCAACTTCCTCGAAAAACCGATTTCACTGCAAAAATTATTAAAGGCGGTACAGCAAGGCCTGACCCGCGGCCAGGAAGTCACGCGCATAGCCAGCATGCCGGTACGCGCACCGATCGCCCCCGCCGATCATCATCACACTCCGCTGGACAAAGCACTGCCTGCCACCTCCAGCCAGATGTATCCGCCTATCGCCAGTGCGCCGCTGATGTCAGCCGACACGCAATTCTTTACCGCTTCGTTTGAACTGCCTTTACGCGAAGCACGCGATGCCTTTGAACGTGCCTACTTCGAGCATCACCTCGGCCAGGAAGGCGGCAGCATGACCCGCGTCGCAGAAAAAACCGGTCTGGAACGCACGCACTTGTACCGCAAGCTCAAGCAACTCGGCGTCGAACCAGGCAAGATTGCAAAAAAAGGGGTATGACGCTTACCTCGCTCGTGCTGGGCGGACGCGCCGCCAACCGCGAAGCTACGATCCATAGCCGTATAGACGCCACGCAAGACACTGCCATCATCCTCGAAGGTTTGCCCGACGGGCACAGCGCCCTCGATGACTTGCCCGCTGCCACACAGCTCCTGAAAATCGCCCGTATCGCCCCCGGCTGCATGCACTGCACCGGCAACCTGATCATGCGCGTCACACTCAACCGCATCCTGCGCGACAAACCGGCACGTCTCTACATCAGCGTCGCCAACACCGAACATCTGGAGCAATTGCGCCTATTCCTGACGCAAGCACCGTATGACGCCTGGCTCACCCTGAGCGAAGACATAGATTGCAGCCAGGCAACGAACTGAGACCCTGTTTTGCCTGAATTGTTAACATTTCTTTCCCGCACTTAATTTCTTTTCTTACAGTCCGTTACCAACTTATGGGCGGAATCCCTGTCCAACACTTGAAATTGCTCCGAACAACGCCATTTCCCTATCAACGCGATGATTTCTTCATTGCAATAGCGACAGGAGATTATATGAACGTGATCTACAACAGCGAGCAATACAGCGTCGTAGAATTCGGTGCTGATGACGGGCAGGACGCCCTGCGCTTTGGCGGCTATGAAATCATGGATAAGCCAGCCAAACGTGAGATATTCATAGCCGGTGCTTCGGCCGAGTCCTTCCGCAAAAATGTCCGCGATTTGATCGCCACCGAACCCAGCGTCGAAGAAATCGATGAGTTTCTGGCCAATTACGATGTCTACATGAGCCAGGCACTGACGATACACTAAGCCGCTTTTACCATGCCTGCATAGCCCTTTGCGGACTATGCAGGCATAATTTCGCCTTCTCCCACAGCGCTTCATCGCGATGTACGCGAACTCCCATTTCATCACCAGCAGCCAGACCGAGGCACACGCGCAATTGCAAACGCAGGTAGAGCGCCATGCGCAGCATCCGTTTCGCAAGCCCATCACGGACTACAATCGCAGCGCGTTTGACGACAGTATTGCGCGCTGGCAAGCCGCTGGCAGCAAACCGTTGATACTGGACGCGGGCTGCGGTGTCGGCTTATCCACCTTCAACCTGGCACAGCAGTACCCTGATCATTTTGTAATCGGCGTCGATCAATCCGAGGACCGCATTACGCGCAACACACAATGGCCGGATGCAATACCGGAGAACTGCCTGCGGGTCCGCGCGGACCTGGTCGATTACTGGCGTCTATTAATGGACAGCGGCATACGTCCGCAGCGTCATTACATCCTGTATCCGAATCCGTGGCCCAAGATAGGACATTTGACACGACGCTGGCATGGCCATGCGATCTTTCCGACCGTGGTTGCGCTGGGTGGTACGTTGGAATGCCGCAGTAACTGGCAGATTTATATCGAAGAATTCGCTACCGCTTTACATATGTTGACGCAGCAGGAAGTCGCTTGTGAAAGTTACGCTCCCGATCACTGCATCACACCATTCGAGCAAAAATATCTCGCGTCCGGGCATGGCTTGTGGCGTTGCCGGATACAACTGGCAGGCGGTTAGACTATTTACGCTCGCGCAGTATATCGAGCAACTTATGTCCGGCCACATCCAGCGGGCCGCTATTATCCAGTCGTATCACTTGCCCCTGTGTCGATGGCACGAACTCCTTAGCGCGCTTGAGTCGCTTCAACAAAGCCGGGCCTTCTTCGCGCTGGCGCGCTTCCAGGCGTTCACGCAATATATTTTCATTCGCCTCTATCCAGACCACAATCGCATCCGGAAACGCCTGCAGCAATTGCGGCACATAGGCGCGCGAGCCATTGATCACGACATCGCGCCCGGCTTTCAGGTCGGCTTCTATGCCGCGCCGTACGCCGTAACATAAATCATTTGCCTGCCACACCATCGCGAACTGACCACTGGCAGCCAGCCGCCAGAAAGTTGGCGTATCCACTGCCTCGTGTTCTTCATTCCCTTGCGTCGCACGCGTAATGGTTCTTTGCACGAATACCAGTTGCTCGTCATTGGCACACTGTTCGCGCACCCAATTCAGCAAACTATCCTTGCCTACACCCGACGGACCGACACAGAAAAATATGCGTCCGCTGATCGGTAAACTCGCACGCTCGGATTGTGCAGAAAAGGGGATGCGCTGCCACTCGACAAATGGTGCGCCCGGGTGTTCTTCACGCGCTATCGTCAATGCATCTATCGTCAGCGGTGCGCTCGCAGCCGCAACGGCAAAGTGCTGTTCCGCCGCCTTGCGTATCGTGTAAATCACATCCGCATCGGCATGCATCAAAGCATCCGTCAGTGTCATATGGAAACGGAAGAATTCCTCGGTATATGGATAGCCCCAGCGCTGCAATAAAGTGCTTTGGCGCGCCGTCAGCCCCGCCTGCCGACGCTTGGCCAGCTCAGGCTCGGTCAAAGGTGCCCGCAATAAATCGAAGTAAGTAACGCAACGCATCGCCAGTCCGCCTATCTCATCCAGCGGCCCATTCACCTGCAAAGCCAGGAAATCCATCAATGGTCGTACCCGTACTTCTTCCAGCACGATCGCTTTCTGGGTAGTACAAAAGGCGCGCGCCATCTGCAACAGATGCTCTTCGGTAAAACCTTCAAACAGGCGAAAGGGCGCTTTCAGCGTCGCATGGAAACCATAGCGACGGGCATCAGCGGTCAGGCTGGCGAGTAAAAGTCTGGGTATGCCTGGAATTTGGACTTGCTCGACCGCCTCGGGACTGGCGTGGTGTCGCCCCAGCCAGCTGCTACCAGCCTGGGCCCACGGCGAGTCGTTTGCAGGCGTATAGTAAAGGGCATAGCGCGTCATGTTTACAGATGATACTCGCACGCCGGGCACAGGGCTGCCCAAATCACCGTCAGCCCGTGCGCCCTGCACGAAACCGGTACTGCCGTGCATCAGCAAATCCCGAGTGCGCATACGTCACCTGTATATGGGTTAGTTGCAGCCATGCTAGTCGCCGATTGTGACCGGACTTTGACATGAGCGGAATCTCACTCCATGCCGTGCAATAAATGCTACAGCGCGGATTACGGTCAACGCTTCCCAAGAAAACTCTATTTCCGGGAGCGCTGCTTTTGCGACAAGGATGACTAGGTAATATGCCTGATCCAAATTACAACTAGCCTTCCTTATACCAAACGGAGCTTGTCATGACAGCAAAACGCTTACTCCATCTGGCACTCATCAGCCTCGTCATCACACTGGTGGGATGCTCAACAACGCCTATCCCTGCGAAGATCAAATCGCAAATGAGCACCAGCCAGGCCATCGTTGCTTATTTCGGTAATGGTGAGACAGCGCAAAGCTGCAACTGCATATCTGAAGTCGATGCTAACTACTCTGCAACACCGGTTCCCAATGGCTATTACCGTGTCCTACTCGGGCGCAATGCCGAGGGTCTGTTCCTGATCCAGGATTTTTATCAAAAAAATAAGCGCGCGCAGTCCTCACCCGTGTGGGTCAAAGAACCCAATGATCTCTTCAACTTCAATAGCAATGTCATCATAGGCTCCGCGACGCTGTACTACCCTGACGGCAAGATACTGGAAGTATTTTCCAATACCGACCGGGATAGCAGAAACGGGGAAGGCTTCTATAAAACCGGGCAACGCGCGACCAAGTACGTCGATGATAATACCGGCACCCAGTTTGAATTCTGGTATCAGTCCGGCAAACCGGCGGCCAAATACACGCGATCAGCATCTGGTGAGCTGACCTATGCAGAAGCCTGGGATGAAAGCGGCAATAAAGCCGAAGACATTGATGCCATCATCAATGAAATCACCAAGAAAATGGATACCGAATCCTGATCATCCATGCCGTCAGCGAACCTCACAAGCAAGCGCGACCATACCATCCGCTCGAACCGGTGTTTTTGTGTGAAAATTGAGCCCATGTGTCACTGCGTCGCGTTTCTCAATATCAGCATGTCGCCCCGCAAAGTTGCGGGCGATTCCAGCTATCCCTTGTATCCCACAAGCTTTTGAGCCGGCAGACCACCCTAACTAAGGAAGAAAATGTGCCAGCTACTCGGAATGAATTGCAATGTCCCGACTGACATTGTGTTCAGCTTCACCGGCTTCGCCACGCGCGGCGGTCGTACCGATGTCCATAACGATGGTTGGGGCATCGCATTTTTCGAAGGTGCGGGCGTGCGCCACTTTGTCGATCATCAGGCTGCTGTAGAGTCCCCGGTCGCTGACCTGATCCGCCGCTACCCGATTAAATCGAAGAATGTCATCGCGCATATCCGCAAGGCGACGCAAGGCCGTGTCGCACTGGAAAATTGCCATCCTTTCGTGCGCGAATTATGGGGCCGTTACTTTGTGTTCGCCCACAATGGCGACCTGAAGGACTTCAATCCGGAATTGAACGGCCCTTACCAGCCGGTCGGCACCACCGACAGTGAAGCTGCATTCTGCTACATCCTGCAAGAGCTGCGTCGTCGCTTTGATGATGCTTTGCCTATGCTGCCGCAATTGACGGCCGCCATCGCCGAACTGACCAAAGAGATCTCGCAATACGGCACATTCAACATGATGCTGTCGGATGGCTCTGCGCTGTTCGCGCATTGCTCGACCAATCTGCACTACATCGTGCGCCAGCATCCGTTTGCGGAAGCAAGCTTGTGCGATGAAGATGTGAAAGTGAATTTTTCGGAAGTGACGACGCCGAATGATCGCGTCGCCATTATCGTGACGGAACCGCTGACCACGAATGAAACATGGACGGCGTTCAAAAGCGGGGAACTGAAAGTATTTATCGACGGTGCGCCGCTGGCCTGAACGGGTTTAAACCGTTTCAGCCAGCGACGGTCTGCATCAGGACAGGTTAGGTGCGAGCCAGCGCTCTACATCTTCTTTCGCTACACCGCGACGTTGCGCCATATCGCTGACCTGGTCGTCACCTATCTTGCCGACCACAAAGTACTTCGCTTCCGGATGTGCAAAGTAGAAACCCGATACCGCGGCGCCCGGGAACATCGCGTAGGAGTCGGTCAGCATCATGCCTATCTCTTCTGCCTGCAAGGTGTCGAACATTTCCCTCTTGACGGTGTGTTCAGGGCAAGCAGGATAACCAGGAGCAGGGCGGATACCGCTGTACTCTTCCTTGATCAGCGCTTCATTCGCCAATTTTTCATCCGGCGCATAACCCCACAAGTCTTTACGCACACGTTCGTGCAAATGCTCGGCAAAGGCTTCCGCCAGACGGTCCGCCAGCGACTTCAGCATGATGGATGAATAGTCGTCATGCGCATCTTCGAAACGTTTTTCATACTTCTCGATACCCAGGCCAGCGGTCACCGCAAACAAACCAATGTAGTCGGCAACACCGGATGACTTGGGCGCAATGAAATCAGCCAGACACTGGTTGGGGCGTGCGACACCATCGATCACCGGCTTCACGGTTTGCTGGCGCACACCATAGTAGGTGAACGCAACTTGTGTGCGGGTCTCATCGGTATAGATTTCGATATCGTCGTCATTCACTGAATTGGCCGGCAACAGTGCAATCACACCATTCGCCTGCAACCAGCGACCTTCGATGACTTTCTTCAGCAAGGCCTGGCCTTCGGCAAATACCTTGGTCGCCGCCTCGCCCACCACTTCATCCTTCAGGATGGCCGGATACGGACCCGCCAGATCCCAGGTCTGGAAGAACGGGCCCCAGTCTATGTACTGCGCGATGGTCGCCAGATCCACATTTTTGAAGACACGACGGCCGATGAATTTTGGTTTGACCGGTGCAAACTTACCGGTGAATTCCAGCTTCATCTTGTTCGCACGCGCTTGTTCCAGCGTCAGCATAGGCACGGCTTTTTTATTGGCGTGTTGTTCGCGTATGCGTTCGTAATCCGCTGCGATCTCGGCGATATAGGCGTCACGCTGTTCCGGTGTCAGCAACGATTGCGCAACCGAGACCGAACGCGAGGCATCCGGCACATACACAACCGGGCCGTCATAGTTGTGTGCGATCTTGACCGCAGTATGTGCGCGGCTGGTGGTTGCACCACCGATCAGCAAAGGCATCTTCAAACCACGGAAATATTCGTCGCGCTGCATTTCTTTCGCGACATAAGCCATCTCTTCCAGTGACGGTGTGATCAGGCCGGAGAGACCGATGATGTCGGCGTTCTCTTCCTTGGCCTTGGCCAGGATTTCGGAGCACGGCACCATCACGCCCATGTTCACGACTTCAAAGTTATTACATTGCAGCACGACCGACACAATGTTTTTGCCGATATCGTGCACATCGCCCTTGACGGTCGCGATGACGATCTTGCCTTTTGGTTTGCTGACGATGCCGGTCTGTTCCTGCAGCAAACGCTTTTCTTCTTCGATGAACGGAATCAGATGCGCGACCGCCTGCTTCATCACGCGCGCCGATTTCACCACCTGCGGCAAGAACATCTTGCCCTGCCCGAACAGGTCGCCGACGATGTTCATGCCATCCATCAGCGGACCTTCGATCACATGAATAGGACGACCGCCATTCGTCAACAATTGCTGACGCGCTTCTTCGGTGTCTTCCACGATCCATTGCGTAATGCCCTGTACCAGCGCATGTGCGAGGCGCTCCTGCACGGTACCGTTACGCCATTCCAGCGTGGCTTCTTCCTTCTTGTCACCAGCCTTCAGCGTCGCCGCAATTTCAATCATGCGTTCGGTCGCATCTTCGCGGCGATTCAGCACCACATCTTCGACACGTTCGCGCAATTCTGCCGGCAAGTTGTCATAGACGCCGACCATACCTGCATTGACGATACCCATCGTCATGCCGGCCTTGATCGCGTGATACAGGAACACTGTGTGTATCGCTTCACGTGCCGGATCGTTACCGCGGAAGCTGAAACTGACGTTGGATACACCGCCACTGATTTTTGCGTGCGGCAGGTTTTCCTTGATCCAGCGTACCGAGTTGATGAAATCAACTGCATAGTTATTGTGTTCTTCGATACCGGTCGCGATCGCGAAAATGTTCGGATCAAAGATGATGTCTTCCGGCGGGAAATCCACTTCATTCACCAGCAGCCAATATGCTCGTTCGCAGATTTCTATCTTGCGCTCAAAAGTATCGGCCTGACCGCGTTCATCAAACGCCATGACGATGACCGCGGCACCGTAGCGACGGCACAGCTTGGCTTCATGCAGGAATTTCTCTTCGCCTTCCTTCATCGAAATCGAGTTGACGATGGCTTTGCCCTGCACGCATTTCAAACCCGCTTCGATCACCGACCATTTCGACGAGTCGATCATGATAGGCACGCGTGCGATATCCGGTTCAGAGGCGACCAGGTTCAGGAAACGCGACATCGCAGCCTGCGAATCCAGCATCG
The DNA here is from genome assembly GCF_903993245.1 of Herminiimonas sp. Marseille-P9896. NCBI lineage: Bacteria > Pseudomonadati > Pseudomonadota > Betaproteobacteria > Burkholderiales > Oxalobacteraceae > Herminiimonas > Herminiimonas sp. Marseille-P9896. The sequence continues at coordinate 92,213 of NZ_CAJEVT010000001.1, forward strand.
CTTCATCCATATTGATATCGATGATTTGCGCGCCGTTCTCAACCTGCTGGCGTGCGACTGCCAAGGCTTCATCGTATTGCTCGTTGATGATGAGGCGTGCGAATGCTTTCGAGCCGGTGACATTGGTACGTTCACCGACGTTGACGAACAAGGACTGGTCATCAATGATAAAAGGCTCGAGGCCGGACAGCTTCAGGGTCGGCTCTACCGTCGGGATCACGCGTGGCGCGATGGTCTTCACAGTCTCGGCGATCGCCTTGATATGGTCAGGTGTAGTACCGCAGCAACCACCGGCTACGTTGACGAAACCACTCTCCGCGAAATCTTTCAGCAACGATGAGGTCACATCCGGCGTTTCATCGAAGCCGGTATCGCTCATAGGATTAGGCAAACCCGCATTCGGATAGATACAAACATAAGTGTCCGCTATCTTCGATAACTCTTCCGCATACGGACGCATCAGCGCCGCACCGAGTGCGCAGTTCAGACCGACCGTCAGCGGCTTCGCATGGCGAATGGAATGCCAGAACGCAGGCACAGTCTGGCCGGACAGGATACGGCCCGAAGCATCGGTCACCGTACCGGAAATCATGATGGGCAAACGCTTGCCGGATTCTTCGAAGAACTGGTCGATCGCAAACAATGCAGCCTTGCAGTTCAGCGTATCGAAAATGGTTTCGACCAGCAGCACGTCAGCACCGCCTTCGACCAGACCACGGGTCTGATCCAGATACGCAGCAACCAGTTGATCAAAGGTGACGTTACGCGCAGCAGGATCGTTCACATCAGGTGAAATCGACGCAGTCTTCGGTGTAGGTCCGAGTGCACCCGCGACAAAGCGCGGCTTGTCCGGTGTCGAATACTTGTCGCAGGCAGCACGCGCCAGGCGCGCTGAAGCCACGTTCATTTCATAGGCCAGATGACCCATGTGGTAATCGTCTTGCGCAACGGTGGTCGCACCGAAGGTATTCGATTCGATCAGGTCGGCACCGGCGGCCAGGTATTGTTCATGGATCTGGCTGATGACGTCCGGACGTGTCAGCGACAGCAATTCATTATTGCCTTTGACGAACAGCTCCTTGCCCGGCACCGCGAAGTCAGCGAAACGCGTACCGCGATAATCCGCTTCCGTCAGCTTGTATTGCTGAATCATGGTTCCCATCGCGCCATCCAGGATCAGGATGCGGCGCGCCATCAGGTCGCGCAGGAGAACTTCGGTAGGGCAGAGTGCGTCGCGTTTCATCTTTAATTCTTTATCTATTCGTTATCGGTTCAGCCACATAAAGACAAAAACCCGGACACAGGCTGCGCCGGGTTGTACGTGTATGAAAACTAAGGACAAATTATACGCCAAAGCCCCGCTCCCCAGTCGCTTCCGGGGCTAGCTGCCATGCTTTACTTGGCATTTCCGCAACAGGCCGTATGGGCTACGGGAGGACTAAAGGGCAGCAGTTGCCTCCACTACGTGGCCAGAGCCGGAATGCAAAGTACGTGGCTCGTTCATTTTAAGGGTCAGGCATTTAGCCGCGCCACCTGCCTTCATGAACTCGGTCAGCGCAATTTGCTGCACGGTGTAGCCCCAGCGTTCCAGTTGCGCACACAGGGCTGGTGAAGCCTGGTTCAGGAATACATGTTTACCACTGTTGACTGCGTTGCAAGCAAAGCTGAGTGCATCCTGCTGCGTCACTGCATAACGTTTGTGCGCAGGAACACGCGCCGCGATGCGCTCTTGCGCAGCAGCATCAAACGCGCCGGGGTAGTACAACAGATAACCGCCCTGCAAAGGACAGAAGCAGGTGTCCAGATGATAGAAGCGCGGATCGGCCAGCTTCAGCGGCTGCACCTCTATCTCCAGCATGTCGGCAATGACAGCAGCACAGCCTATATCCGAGCGATGGCCATGACCCAGCCACAAGAGTTCACTGCCACGATCCAGCAAGGCATCACCCGCACCTTCGAATGGCAAACTCGCAGGCATGCGCAACACCTGCAAACCGCGCGCCGCAAACCAGGCCGCGAAGTGCGCTTCTTCCGCTTGCCGCTCCACATGCTTGAACGCTGACAAAATCACTTTATCGTCGAGTACCAGTCCGCCGTTTGCAGTGAACACCATATCCGGCACGCCGGCTGCAGACGGCATGCAGTCGACCCGCGCCACGCTGCGCAGCGCGTGCACCAGTTCCTGCCATTGTCCCTGCGCCGTCAGACGATCGCCATGTGCGACATTGCCTTCCATCCAGGGATTGATGATGTAAGCGACTTCGAAGTGCTCAGGTGCGCACATCAGGAAGGTATCCTGCGTGATTGTTGTCATGTGCAAACCTCCATATGTGTGGTCGGAAACGTTGCGAATACGTACTCGATGATGTGCAAGGCAGCATCGACCTCATCCGCGCTGATAATCAGTGGCGGAGCGAAGCGCACCACGGTGTGATGCGTTTCTTTCGATAGGACGCCGTTCTCCATCAGGCGTTCACAAAAAGTACGCGCCGAGATCAAATCGGGATCCAGTTCCAGTCCTATCAACAACCCCTTGCCGCGCACACTGCGCACTGCCGGATGCCGTATCGCACGCAAACCTGCGCGCAACTGCTGACCGCGCAGCTCCGCCGCCTCTATCAATTCGCCATCGCGCAATAACGACAAGGCCGCGTAAGCAACCGCCGCGGACAAAGCATTCCCACCGAAGGTGCTGCCATGGTCGCCAGGCGTAAACACATCCATCACATCGCTGCGCGCGAGGAAAGCCGAGACTGGCAACAGCCCACCGCCAAGTGCCTTGCCGAGGATCAGGCCATCCGGCCGTATGCCTTCATGGTCGCAAGCCAGCAAACGCCCGCTGCGACCCAGCCCGGTTTGCACTTCATCGCAAATCAGCAAGACATTACGACGCGTACAGATCTCGCGGCATTGCGCGAGGTAGCCATCCGGCGGCACGATGATGCCGCCTTCGCCCTGTATCGGCTCAACCAGAAAAGCTGCGGTGCGTGATGTGATCGCTGCTTCCAGTGCCGCTGCATCGCCATAAGGAATAATCACGAAGCCACCGTCGAACGGGCCGAAACCGTCGCGATATTGCGCTTCCGAAGAAAAGCCGACGATGGTGGTGCTGCGTCCGGCAAAATTACCGGCACAGACAATAATTTGCGCCTGTTGATCCGGCACGCCCTTGACCTGATAGGCCCATTTGCGTGCCGCTTTCAATGAGGTCTCGACCGCCTCGGTACCGCTGTTCATGGGCAGCGCCTTGGCCATACCCGTCATCTCGCACAGCAGTTGCAGGAACTTGCCTAGCTGATCGCTGTAGAAGGCACGTGAGGTCACAGCCAATTGCCCGGCCTGATGCGTAAGTGCAGTGACCAGTGCCGGATGGCTATGGCCAAAACTGACGGCAGAGTAGGCCGACATCATGTCCATATAGCGCTTGCCGTCTTCATCCCATAACCAGACGCCGCGTCCCCTGCTTAATACCACCGGCAGCGGTGCGTAGTTATGTGCGCAGTAGCGATCTTCGAGTGCAATGCGTGGGCTGCTCACGATGGCCTCCTCAAGGAAACAGGACGGGGCAATGACGACTACATGGTAAGGCTTATTTAGTGAAATATTTCTGCGTTTTTGAACGCAAATTAGGTATAAAGTGAACGTATCTTGCACGCAAGGAGGGATTTATGGAGAAATTCGACCGTTATGATCGTATCCTGCTGCAAACCCTGCAAAACAAGGGGCGCGCTTCCAATGTGGAGCTATCCGAGCAGGTGAACCTGTCGCCGCCGCAATGCTATCGACGCGTGCAAAGGCTGGAACAGGAAGGGGTGATACGCGGCTATAGCGCGCAAGTTGATGCAGCAGCACTCGGGCTGGGCGTGACAGCTTTCGTGAACCTCAACATCGCGCGTGAGCAATTCAAGCAAGTGCGCGAACTGGAAAAGGCGATCCGGCAATTTCCGGAAATCCTCGAGTGTTACACCATCTCCGGTGACTTCGATTATTTGCTGAAGGTGGTGGCGGTGGATCTCAAGTCACTGTCGTCTTTCCTGACCGACCGGCTGATGCAAGTACCCGGCGTCGCTGGTGTACGCTCGATGGTGTGCCTGGAAGAGATCAAACCCGCCAGCCCTTTACCGCTGCCGGATTAACTCTTACTCCATCAAGCGACCGCGTTCGCCGCAACCTTGCAGTTTGCGCTCGCCTATCGTGACCTCAGCCGTCCACGGATATTGAGCGCCCGACATATTGTCGATACAGACTTGCTGCAGCATGCGGATCTCGATAGTCGTATGTTCGTTGCGGGCTTTGTAAGTACGCGTGCTGTCCTCGTTTCCGAATTCCGAATACGGAAAGTATTCAGCTGTTTCACCCAGGCTCTCGAAACGTACCTTGCCGGAGTCTGCAGTGAATTTCCAGAATGGCTCATTGCCATGCGCCCACCAGATCACCACATTCGCCATCAGGAGGTTGCGTTCCGGCGCAGATTCCGGCGTTCTCTCCTTGATGGCATCCGGACTTTGGCAGGCTGCCAGGAATAACGTCAATAAGATCAGACCACGTCGCATCGCATAGCTCCAGTCTTTGCAGATCAAACAGAGTGTATGAACTTACTGGAAGCGCTTGTCTTCCAGCGTAAAACCTTTGAGGAACTCAACTGCCGACAAACGTTTGCCGCCCGGTTTCTGCAGCTCGGTGACACGCAAGGCGCCATCGCCACAGGCAACGATGACACCATCATGCGGATTGGCTGCGATCACCTGCCCAGGTGGCAATTGATTCGATGCCGGCACAGCTTGCGCATGCCAGAACTTGATGAGGGTACCGTCGCAGGTCGCAGCAGCTCCGGGGAAGGGATTGAAGGCGCGTATCTTACGCGCCAGTTGCTCCGCGGGTTGCGTGAAATCCAGCGTCGCTTCCTCTTTCAAAATCTTCGCCGCATAGTTCGCGCCATCCGGCTGCGGCACCGCATGCAAATCGCCTTGCTCCATCTCGCGCAAAGTCTGCACAATCATCTCACCACCCAGCGTCGCCAACTTGTCATGCAGGCTGGCAGTCGTGTCATCAACTGCAATCGGCAAGCGTTGCATCGCCAGCATAGGTCCGGTATCCAGCCCCAGCTCCATCTTCATGATGGTGACGCCGGTTTCTGCATCGCCACTTTCTATCGCACGATGGATAGGCGCAGCACCGCGCCAGCGCGGTAGCAGGGAGGCGTGGATGTTAATGCAACCACGTGGTGGAATATCGAGTATCGATTGCGGCAGGATCAGGCCATAAGCCGCCACTACCATCACATCATGCGGCGTGGCCTTGAGCAGTGCGTGTGCTTCTGCTGCCACCTCGGGATATTTGCCATCCAGGCGCAGGGAGACTGGTTGCGCCACCGGAATGTCATGCGCCAGCGCAAATTGCTTGACCGCGGATGCGTGCAATTGCATGCCGCGACCGGCAGGGCGATCCGGCTGTGTGAGCACCAGCGGGATTTCAAAGCCTGCAGCGTGCAAAGCCTTAAGGGCGACTGCCGCGAATTCCGGCGTGCCGGCAAAAATGATTTTCATGGGATGGATTGTAGTACGGGCAGCGCCGGATGCGAACCCGGGCGTACCTAATGATATTAACGAGGGGAACTGCAGGCCCGATGGGCCTGCCAGTGATCAGCGCTGTGCAACGCGCTGTTTATTGGCGCGGTTCAACTCGCGCTCTTCCTTGATCATCTTGGCTTTGATGCGATTGCGCTTGAGCGGCGACAGGTATTCGACAAAAACCTTGCCCTTGAGGTGATCCATTTCGTGCTGGATACACACTGCCAACAAGCCATCTGCCTGCAACTCGAAGGGCTGGCCGTCCGCATCAAAAGCCCGCACTTTGACTTCGGCATGACGCTCGACGCCATCGTAGACGCCAGGTACCGACAGGCAACCTTCGTCGTAAACCTTCATTTCCGGGCTGGCCCAGATGATTTCCGGATTGATGTAGGCGCGCAGTTCGGTACGGGATTCCGAGGTATCGATCACGATGACCTGTTCATGCACGTCGACTTGCGAAGCGGCCAGGCCCACGCCCGGCGCGTCGTACATGGTCTCTGCCATGTCTGCGACCAGGGTTTTGATGCGTTCATCGAACACGGTGACTGGCTTCGCAACTTTATGCAGCCGTGGATCGGGATAACGCAAGATATTTAATATGGACATACGTGCTTTTGCGCAACATGGCGACTGGTTGAGAGCGTGGTTCTTCTTGCTACTTCAATGATTTATGTGCAGAATTTGATTCAATTTGGCAAGTTTTTTGACGAATTCCTTGATTCGTTATTAACATGCAGCAGCGCGGTAATGGCGTCACAATTGGTCAAGCTCACCGGACAAACCATGAAAAATTTTAGCACAGCTGCACTCTTCCTAGCATTTGTCTCAGCCGTCATACCCGTCAGCGCACTTTCCCAAACAGCAACAAACAGCACTCCGGGCACTGCCCGTTGCGCTTTCTTGCCAAATGCACCAGATCAGCACGTGGTAGTACGCGGCGATACCTTGTGGGACATTTCTGGAAAATTCCTGCAGCGGCCGTGGTGCTGGCCACAGGTCTGGGACATGAATCGTGACCAGATACGCAATCCGCACTGGATCTATCCTGGCCAAATCGTCTATTTCGACCGGGTTGCCGGCAAACTGCGCCTCGGCAAAGGCGTAGGCACAGACAATAGTGGTGCGCCTACCGTGCGCCTGTCGCCGCAAGTTCGTTCGACCGACGCGGCATCGGATGCCATCACCACCGTCTCCTTCAAATCAATAGAACAATTCCTGACCAAACCGCTGATAGTGGAGCTGAACGAGCTGAAGGATGCACCACGCATAGTCGCCACACAGGAAGGCCACGTCTTCCTGGCGAATGGCGACAAAGCTTATGTACGCGGCGACCTGCAAGGCAAAACCAGTTTTGAAGCCTTCCGCCCGGGCAAGCCACTCAAAGACCCGGTCACCAAGCAAATCATCGGCTATGAAGCCATGTACCTCGGCACACTCAAGGTGCAACGCGTCAGCAAGATCGATACCGAACCGCATACGCTGACTGTACTGACAGCGAAAGAAGAAATGGGCGTCGGCGACCGCCTGGTCCCGACCGAACCGACACCGTTCATCAATTACGCGCCACATGTACCGGCACAACAAACTGATGCGCGCATCATCTCGGTCTATGGCGGCGTATCGCAAGCCGGACAAAACCAAATCGTCGCCATCAATCGCGGCAGCAAGGATGGCATCGATATCGGTACCGTACTGGATCTGCGCCGCCTCGGTATGATGGTACCGGACCGTACCACCGGCAATGGCCGCGGCCTGATCAAGCTGCCGGATGAGCAATACGGCGAGCTCTTCATCTTCCGCGTATTCAATGGCATTTCCTACGGCCTGGTGATGCAGGTGCAGGATACGGTGCAAGTCGGCGACATCGCCACCTCACCGGAATAAACCACAGGACACGCCACGCATGCCCGCCCCGGACGATCTCGCAGACTGGCTCAGGCTGGAGCAGACGCCCGGTGTCGGAGCCGAAACCGCACGCAAGCTGCTATCAGTATTCGGCCTGCCGCATAACATCTTCAACAGCAGCCTCGCCGCACTGCAGGACATCACCGGCAGTCGCATCGCCCATATACTGCTGGCACCACCGTCCGACACCATACTGGCGCAGATAGCACGCACCCAGGAATGGGCAGCGCATAGCGAGAACCACGTCTATACACTGGGCGATCCGGATTATCCGAAGGCACTACTGGAGATCCACGATCCGCCCATCCTGCTATATGCCAAAGGTCGCGTTGATCTACTTTCCCAACCTTCATTCGCCATCGTCGGCAGTCGCAACGCCAGCGCACAAGGCAACAGCAACGCCGAGCAATTCGCCGCTGCACTCAGCAACTCCGGCCTGACCATTATTTCCGGTCTCGCGCTCGGCATAGATACCGCCGCACATCAGGGTGCACTACAGGCACTCTCACAAAACCCGCAAGCTGGTTCCACCCTCGCCGTCATCGGCACCGGCGCCGACATCGTCTACCCGGCACGCAATCGCAAACTTGCGCACCAGATCGCCGAACATGGCTGCATCCTCAGTGAATATCCACTCGGCATGCCGGCGATCGCTTCCAACTTCCCGCGCCGCAATCGCATCATCAGCGGACTCGCTCGCGGCGTGCTGGTAGTCGAAGCCGCCTTGCAATCCGGCTCATTGATTACCGCGCGCATGGCGGCAGAGCAGGGCCGCGACATGTTTGCCATACCCGGCTCGATACACTCACCGCTAGCCAAGGGTTGTCACCTGTTAATCAAGCAGGGTGCGAAGCTGGTGGAGTCAGCACAGGACATACTGGAAGAACTGGAATATGCAAATGCGCCTGTGCCGCAACGTTCCATTTGCGAACCACCGGACGACGACGCACCTTACGCGCACGTGTTGCAGCATATGGGCTACGACGCGGTAGATGCCGATACGCTGGCGCAACGTTGCCAGCTCGACATGGCAGAATTGCACGCCCACCTGCTGGCGCTGGAGCTGGACGGACACGCGGAAATGCTGCCGGGCGGATGGTATCGCCGCATTGCCTGAACGATATCTACGATTTCAATTTGTTATCAGTCACTAACAAAAAATTCGTCCGCTATAGTCAGCATCATTTTTAATGGTATGCTTGTCCTCAGTAAGCGCTGTTTTTGATCTGCCGCTGTCGTAACACCTCTTTGTAGTGTGTGTTGTGTAAAGAGCGTGATTCATACGCATCCGATCCTGACGGCACCAAATGGTGACGTCTTAACCCAAGCGCTACGGTGAAGCCATGTTTGACGTCCTAGTCTATCTGTACGAAACCTATTACCGGCCTGATGCCTGCCCGGACTCAGAGGCGCTGGTAAAGAAACTATCCGCTATCGGCTTTGAAGAAGAAGAGATCGCGAAGGCTCTCGGTTGGCTGACTGCGCTGGCTGAGACCACCAACGAACTCTCCGACTCCTATCCGCATCAGACGGCGTTCTCCTTCGGCATCCGCATCTACGCAACGCAGGAAATGGATGTGCTGGGCACACCTGCGGTCGGCTTCATCCAATTCCTCGAATCGGCCAAGCTGATCAATCCGGTGCAACGCGAGATCGTCATCGAACGCGCACTGGCAGCCGGTGAATCGCCGATCTCTCTCGAAAAGCTGAAAGTCATCGTGCTCATGGTGTTGTGGAGCCAGGGCAAGGAACCGGATGGCCTGATTTTCGATGAGCTCTTCGTTGACGACGAAGATGCACCACCACGGATGTTGCACTAAGCTGCAGGCCGAGCAGGCATGTCCACCCACACCGGACATGCCTCTTCAACAACATCTGTTTTGTCTCCCGCTTGCGGATTTCCCAGCAACGCGCTTATCATTGGCCGCTTGACGGCTATGCAATTATTATATTAGGCGGCTTTTTCATGGGAAATTGCCTCTGCGATATGCTGCAAGCCGTGTACCGCACATTAAGAGATGTGCCACTTTCGAGACCCTATTTACTATGACAAAGACCCTCATCATTGCCGAGAAGCCATCCGTCGCGAACGATATCGCGAAGACGCTCGGCGGCTTTACCAAGCACGATGAGTACTTTGAATCCGACGAATACGTCCTTTCCTCCGCGGTCGGCCATCTGGTCGAAATCACCGTCCCGGAAGAATATGACGTCAAACGCGGCAAATGGACCTTCACCCATTTGCCGATGATTCCGCCGCATTTCGCACTCAATCCCATCGCCAAGACTGAATCACGCCTGAAAGTGCTGAACAAGCTCATCAAGCGCAAGGATGTCACCGGCCTCATCAACGCATGTGACGCCGGGCGCGAAGGGGAATTGATTTTCCGCCTGATTGCGCAATACACGAAGGCCAAGCAACCGATCAAGCGCCTGTGGTTACAGTCGATGACACCGGCCGCGATTCGTGAAGCGTTCAAAAACCTGCGCAGCGATGAAGAAATGCTGCCGCTGGCCGATGCCGCCCGCTGCCGCAGCGAAGCTGACTGGCTGATCGGTATCAACGGTACCCGCGCCATGACCGCTTTCAACTCGAAAGAAGGCGGCTTCTACCTGACCACCGTTGGCCGCGTCCAAACACCAACGCTGTCCATCGTGGTGGAGCGCGAAGAAAAGATTAAGAAGTTCGTCCCACGTGATTACTGGGAAGTGCGCGCGGAGTTCATCTGCGCTGCCGGTATCTACCAGGGTCGCTGGCTGGACACCGCCTTCAAGAAGGATGAAACCGATCCGGAACGTCGCGCCGAGCGCCTGTGGAGCAAGGCTGCGGCCGAATCCATCGTTGCCGCCTGCCGCGGCAAACAAGGCAATGTCACCGAAGAGTCGAAACCGACCACCTCGATGGCACCGGCCCTGTTCGACCTGACCAGCCTGCAACGTGAAGCCAATGCGCGCTTCGGCTTCTCCGCCAAAAACACGCTGGGCCTGGCGCAGGCATTGTATGAAAAGCACAAGGTCCTGACTTACCCGCGTACTGATTCGCGCCACCTGCCGGAAGATTACCTGCCGACCGTGTTGCAGACGCTGGACGTGATTGCAGAAAACAATAACTACCATCAGTTCGCGAAACAAATCACGGACAACAAATGGGTCAAGCCGAACAAACGGATTTTCGACAACACGAAAATCAGTGATCACTTTGCGATCATCCCGACCACCCAAGCACCGAAGAATTTGTCGGAGCCGGAACAAAAACTGTACGACCTGGTGACACGTCGCTTCATGGCGATCTTCTTCCCGGCCGCAGAGTTCCAGGTCACCACACGCTTTACCGAAGTCTCCGGCCATCAGTTCAAAACTGAAGGCAAAGTCATGACCAATCCGGGCTGGCTCGCGGTCTACGGCAAAGAAGTCATCGACGAAAAAGATCCGGAAAACAGCGGCACGCTGGTACCGGTCGCCAAAGGCGAGAAAGTCAAAACCGAATCGGTGGTTGCCAACGGCCTCGTCACCAAACCGCCAGCACGCTACTCTGAAGCGACGCTGCTGTCGGCAATGGAAGGCGCAGGCAAGTTGATCGACAACGACGGCTTGCGCGATGCAATGGCGGGCAAAGGCCTGGGCACACCAGCAACGCGCGCGGCCATCATCGAAGGTTTGCTGAACGAAAAATACTTGCTGCGCGAAGGCCGGGAAATGATCCCGACCGCGAAGGCATTCCAGTTGATGACCTTGTTGCGTGGCCTCGGCGTGAATGAACTGACCGCACCGGAATTGACCGGTGAATGGGAATACAAGCTGTCGGAGATGGAACGCGGCAAAATCAGCCGTGAACAATTCATGCGTGAAATCGCGCAAATGACGCAAGTCATCGTCAAGCGCGCCAAGGAATACGACAACGACACCATCCCCGGCGATTACGCGACACTGAAAACGCCATGTCCGAATTGCGGCAGTGTAGTAAAAGAAAACTACCGTCGTTTCGCCTGTACCAAGTGCGAATTCTCGATGAGCAAAACGCCGGGCGGCCGTCAGTTTGAAATCGATGAAGTCGAAGAATTGCTGGCCAATAAAACGATAGGACCGCTGCAAGGCTTCCGTTCGAAAATGGGACGTCCATTCGCTGCTGTACTGAAAATTTCGCGCGACGAAGAAATCAAAAACTACAAACTGGAATTTGACTTCGGCCAGAACGACGACGATGAAAACGCGGAAGCAGTTGACTTCAGCGGCCAGACTTCACTCGGCCCATGCCCGAAATGCGCAGGCGGTGTCTACGAATTGCCACTGTCTTATGTCTGCGAAAACTCGGTAGCCAAACCGAAGACTTGTGATTTCCGCAGCGGCCGCATCATCCTGCAACAGGAAATTCTGCCGGAACAAATGAGCAAGCTGCTCAATGAAGGCAAGACCGATTTGTTGCCTGGCTTTGTCTCGCAACGTACACGTCGTGCGTTCAAGGCATACCTGGTACGCGGCAAGGATGGCAAAACCAGCTTTGAATTTGAACCGCGCAAGGAAAAAGCGCCAGCCAAAGGCAAGGCTGCAGCCAATGCAGACGACGCGGCAGACGCAACTGCAGAAGTAGCAGCCAAACCGGCGAAGAAGGCAGCGGCCAAACCCGCAGCCAAGAAAGCCGTAGCGAAAAAGAAAGCACCGGCAAAAAAAGCTGCGGCCTGATAAGGCAGCGTACAGCGCGTCGCTCCCCGATGCGCTGTACAATCTTTGCATCACAGGTAAGCGAACACGTATCACACGGCCTTGATCGTTAATCTTGTATCAGCTACCGAGGGGAATACCATGGATCAACTCGAACCACGCGTCCCAAGCAAAGACGAATGCAATATCGCGATGCTGGCCCACCTGCTCGGCATCTTTACCGGCTTCCTCGGCGCACTCATCATCTGGATCCTGAAGAAAGATGATTCCGCCTACATCTCCAACCAGTCCAAGGAAGCACTGAACTTCCAGATCACCATCACCATCGGTTTTGTCATCGCATGGGTGCTGGCCTTCATCCTGATCGGCTTCATCTTCATACCGGTGCTGCTGGTACTTAACCTGATCTTTTGCATTATCGCCGCGATGGCGGCATCCAAAGGCCAGGACTATCGCTATCCGCTGACACTGCGTCTGGTGCAATAAACTTCGCATTCATCTCCTGAAGGGCAGCGCAACTCGCAAGAGCGCTGCCCTTCATTTTTCTTATTACGACGCCATGGCTGACAATCTGCTCAACCCTCCCTCTGACCTGCCGGTACCACAAAATGACGGTGCCTGTGATCACCTGCGCGGCATGCAAGTGCCTGCCATCGGCTTGCGGGCAACATCGGGCGTAACCGTGAATCTGGCGCAAGAGGGTGCGCCATGGGTGGTGGTGTATTGCTATCCGCGCACCGGCAGACCCGGGCAGGAATTGCCCGGCGGAGCCGATGCATGGAATGCGATACCGGGTGCACGTGGCTGTTCGCCGCAGTCCTGCGCATATCGTGATCACTACAGCGAATTACAGGCGCTGGGGGCGACCGTGTACGGTTTGAGTACGCAAGACAGTGATTATCAAAAGGAAGCGACAGAGCGCCTGGAATTGCCGTTCCCGTTGCTCAGCGATGCACAGCTCGCGTTCGCTAACGCCTTGCGTTTGCCTACCTTCAGCTTTGCCGGACTGGACCTGATCAAACGGCTGACCCTGATCATCCGCGCCGGACGGATAGAAGAAGTGTTCTATCCGGTCTTCCCGTCCGACTCGGATGCCGGACATGTGGTGGCCTGGCTCAGCGCGCACCAGGACAAATAATCAATTAACAGCGACGCCTTCCAGCGCCAGCAGGAAGCGTTTGCGTTCCACGCCACCAGCGTAGCCGGTCACAGCACCGGACGAACCGATGACACGATGGCAGGGTACGATAATCGATACCGGATTCTTGCCTATCGCCGACCCCACTGCGCGCAAAGCCTTGGGGTTACCCAGCTTTTGCGCGTGCTGTGCATAGCTGACGCTGGCACCAAACGGAATTGCACTCAGTTCTTGCCACACCGAACGCTGGAAAGCAGTACCACTCATATCGAGCGCCACATCAAACTCGGTACGCTGACCGGAAAAATACTCATCCAGTTGCTGCGCCGTGGCCTGCAAATGCTTCCATGCCGGCGAAGCCGTTGACGCCTGTTGCCAGCCATCCTTGCCCTTGAAGTGCTTGTGCTCTTCAAAATAAATACCGCTCAGGCCTTGCTCCGTCGCTGCCAGCAACAGACGTCCGACCGGACTTGGGTGTTCTATATAAAAAATCATGATGCTTCCTTTGTCTCTATCGCTACGATCAGCTTAGTGAGTTCCACAACAACAGCGCGGTATACGCACGCCACGGTGACCAGTTAGCAGCACGCGCCAGCAACTCTTTCTCCGTCAGTCGCGCACCGCCTGCCACTTCCACCGCCGCCTTTTGCAAACCCAGGTCGCCAGCCGGGAAGGCATTTGGAAAGCGCAAGGCGCGCATCGCCACATACTGCGCCGTCCATTCGCCTATGCCGCGTACGGTTTTCAGGCTGGTCACGCATTCTTCCAGCGAGGCACCTGGTTTCATCTGCAAACCACCTTCCGCCGCAAACAGCGCCAGGCTTTGTATCGCCAGCGCACGGGCACCGGGCATACCCAGGCCAGCGATATCAGACACGCTGGCTTGTGCCAGTCTTTCCGCTGTCGGGAAGTGGCGGTTGATACCAATGAACGGCGTCTCGGCAGGCTCGCCAAAAGCATGCACCAGGCGTCCGGATACCGTGGTTGCGCCAGCCACACTCACTTGCTGCCCCAGCACCGCACGTATCGCCAGTTCAAAGGTATCGAAGGTGCCGGGCACGCGCATGCCCGGCACCGCCCTGATTTGCGCCGCCAACAATGGATCGGCAGACAGATGGGCGGCTATTACTTCCGGATTCGCATCGAGGTCGAACTGTTTGCGCACACGTGCCAGCATAGGCATCAATACGGGCGCAAGATTAGCGGGTAGCGATAATTCCAGTTGTTTGCGTGCGGGCAGATGCTTCACGCGCAACCAGCCAGCTACGCCATTCAGCATCACGCTGCGTGCGTAGGAGCGTGTACCGGGCGTTTCCTCGATTACCCCTTCGACACCGGGTATCGCACGTCCGGCCAGATAGTCCAGCATCGCTTCCCATGCATATGGCGGGCGGTAAGCAAGACGTAACGTAATCGCATCCTGCCCGTTTGCAGGCGTCACACCTGCGGCACGCCGTATGCTGGTCGGTGCCATGCCGTAGCGTGCCAGGAAGAGTGCATTGAAGCGGCGTATGCTGCCGAAGCCTGCCGCATAGGCCACATCACTCATGGCCAGGTTAGTTTCCTGCAGCAATTTCTTGGCGAATAACAAGCGTTGCGTCTGCGCCAGCTCAACCGGCGTCACGCCGAAATGTTCAAGCAAGACACGCCGCAGTTGTCGTGACGACAAACCCACCTCTGCCGACAATCTTTCCGTATCACCATCATTCAGCGCACCTGCCGCTATCCTTTGCCATACCGCATATGCCAGGTTTTGCTGCAAGGCGTAGGGTGCCAGCTCCGGCCTACAGCGCAGACAGGGACGAAAGCCCGCGGCCTCAGCCGCAGCGGCGGTGCTGAAGTAAGTACACGAAGATTCACGCGGAGTTTTAACCGAGCAGACAGGGCGGCAATAGATGCCGGTCGTTTTTATTCCAACAAAAAACACGCCATCGAAGCGCGCATCCTTGGCCGCCAATGCGCGATAGCAACTCGCCGGAACCAGCAGCGGCGTGTGTTTTGAAGAGTCGGGAGTGAGCGTATCCATGGCGTATTTATACGCGTCGGACGGGATAGCGTCTAGCCGTTTTCGGACAATATCCCCGGCAGGATATTTCCATGCGGCGGTGGCCGCATGGGGCAGGAATTACTTATCAGCGCCGGCCTGCTTTTGCATCTGGAAGGCCAGCGAGATATGGGCAAACTCGATCAGGATGTCCTGTGTGCCGCCATTGAAAGTGCTAAATGAATTACCGGTACGCACCACCAGTCGTGGCGGAAACAACCAGCTGAGAAAAGGGATGCCTATCATCTTCGCACTGCGTACATCGCGCCATTCGACCTGTCGGTTATACAACCAGGTTTGCGTGATGCCCTTGTCATCGATGGTGATGGTTGAGCGCAGGAACCAGTAATAGCTGACCACCAACATGACAGCTGCGCCAAACAACAGGACTTTGACACTCAGGCCATACTCCAGCAAAGGAAAGCGTCGCGTGATGTCGATCGCATAAACAAACAGGCTGATCGAAAAAACACTGGCCAAAATCTTGAACCACAAACTGTAGGCCGGGCCAGTGACGGTTTTTTCCGGCTTGTAAAAATTCATTGTCATATTATTACTGCTCGATTCATGGGCGTGGCGGCATCATCGCACATCTGCCCGCTACAGTCGAAATTAGCGTGCAGCGGGACCTCGCAACGCGGTCCGGCGCGCGATGATGTCGCGCCAGATTTGTCGTCTGCCGTCATCGTCTATCGCGCCCCAGACCGTGATCTCGTCTATGGTGCGCATACAGCCGCTGCAATAAGTTGTGCGCGGGTCGACCCGGCAGATGCCTATGCAGGGCGAGGGCAAAGACGTCGCATCGATATCGAGGTAAGAAATCAGGACGTCGAGATCTTCAGGGTGCGCAGGTTTTCGGCGCATGGGACGGATACCGGAGAATGACAGATAGCCGCAAGTATAAACGGCTGCCGACCACTAAGGGCGGGCAGCCGTCTGAATGATGCAATACCGCTTAGGCGGCGAGTGCGACCGGCATCGAAGGACGCAGCAAGACCGGTATCGATTTCGAGGTTGGCGTATTGCAGACATCGCCGACGCTATTGAGCGGCACCAGCGGATTGGTCTCCGGATAGTAGGCACCGATACAACCGCGTGGAATATCGTATTCCACCAGCAGGAAGCGATTCGCATGACGTTCTATGCCATCGTCCCACACGGTGCTCATATCCACCCATTCACCGGCCTTGTAGCCCAGCATCTGCAAATCTTCCGGATTGATAAAGACTACACGACGCTGACCGAAGACACCGCGATAACGATCATCCATCGCATAGATGGTCGTGTTGTACTGATCATGCGAACGGGTCGTCATCAATGTCATCAGCTGTGCACCGTGTTGCTGCTTGGCGCGGCGGATAGGCGTGTCTTGCTGGATGTTGTGCACGATGAAATTCGCTTTGCCGGTATCGGTCAGCCACTCACGTTCACGCGACGCCACACGCAGGTGGAAGCCACCTGGTTTCGCAATGCGTTCATTGTAGTTTTCAAAACCGTCGAGCACCTGCTCGATCGCATCACGCACCAGCGAGTAGTCAGCCGCATAAGCAAGCCAGTCGACTTTCTCCGAACCCAGTGTCGCATGTGCGATGTTGGCGACGATGGCGGTTTCCGACATCAGGTTTTTCGACGCTGGTGTGTTCATGCCGTAAGAGATGTGCACCATGCTCATCGAATCTTCCACCGTCACACCTTGCGCCACACCGTTTTGCTTGTCGATCTCGGTACGACCCAGCGTAGGCAGGATCAGTGCATCGGCACCATGTACCAGATGGCTGCGATTCAGTTTGGTGGTGATATGCACGGTCAGGTTGCACGAACGCAGCGCGTCAAAGGTACGCGGAGTATCCGGCGTCGCCATCACAAAGTTACCGCCCAGGCCGATGAATACTTTTACATGGCCTTCCAGCATTTCATGGATGGTTTCAACCACGTCGTAGCCGTGTTCGCGTGGTGGCTCGAAGTTGAATACTTTGCCCAGGCTGCTCAGGAATTCCTGCGATGGTTTTTCTTCGATGCCGACGGTGCGATTACCCTGTACATTCGAATGGCCACGCACCGGGCACAGGCCCGCGCCTTCGCGACCGATATTCCCGCGCATCATCATCAGGTTGGACAGCATGTGCACGGTCTGCACCGAGTTTTTGTGCTGGGTAATACCCATGCCCCAGGTTGCGATCACACGTTTGCCATTGACATAGATGCGGCTCAGTTTTTCGATATCGTCACGCGACACGCCGGACTCATCAACCAGCTCCTGCCAGTCCTGCATGCGCAAGTCGGCGGCGAAGGTGTCAAAACCTGCGCAGTGCTCTGCGATGAAGGCGGTATCCAATACGCGCTCGGTACCGAGTGCAAGCGCTTCGTCATCCAGCTCCAGCGTGCGTTTGGCCACGCCTTTGATCAAAGCGAAGTCACCACCCAGTTTGGGCTGGATGAAGGTCGAGGCAATCTTGGTGCTCGACAAGGTCAGCATTTCCACCACGCTTTGCGGATCGGCAAAACGTTCGAGCCCACGTTCACGCAAAGGATTGATGGAAACGATCACTGCACCACGCTTCGAGCATTCACGTAATTCACCCAGCATACGTGGATGATTGGTCGCAGGATTTTGACCAAAGATCAGCAACGTATCAGCATGTTCAAAGTCATCCAGCGTTACAGTACCTTTGCCGATGCCTACGGTAGATGGCAGGCCACGGCTGGTTGCTTCGTGACACATATTCGAACAGTCAGGGAAGTTGTTGGTGCCGAACATGCGCACAAACAATTGATACACGAAAGCCGCTTCATTACCGGCACGACCCGAAGTATAGAAAGCAGCCTGGTGCGGATTGTCCAGTTGATGCAGATGCGATGCGATCAGGTTATACGCATCAGCCCAGCTGACAGGCACGTACTTGTCAGTCTTGGCGTCATAGCGCATAGGGTCGGTCAGGCGACCGTGTTGCTCCAGCTCGTAGTCGGATTGCTCGAGCAGTGCTGCTACTGTGTTCTTTTCAAAGAAGGCAGGCGTCACACGTTTGCTGGTCGCTTCCGCAGCAACGGCCTTCACGCCATTTTCACAAAACTCAAATGTCGACGCATGCTGACGATCGGGCCAGGCACAGCCTGGGCAATCAAAACCTTCAGGCTGGTTTTGTTTGAACAGCGTACGATATTTACCGCCAGCGACTTTTTCCTTGATCATATTGATGGCGACATACTTCACCGCTCCCCAACCACCGGCCGGATGATCATAGGTTTCTATAGTGCCTTGCGACTTCGACTTTTCCACGTTTGCTTTCCTTTTCGCGGGCCCACCGCCATGCAGATAAGTCATGCATGATCACCTTGTGTGCCACGTACATGCAGCTTAGAACCGCTGTGATTTTGAAGAGCGTACACATTGAATGAAATAAAAAGAGTACAGTTTGAGTAGCGACAAATCTGTGCTTTATTCGGCGCGTTAAGGAAACGTAAATCCATCTGGAATGCCGCATAAACACTAGGATATTTTGCAAACGTATATGTCTCATTACAGGCGAAAAAATTAACATGACAAGCAGCAGGGGCATTTGTGAAGCTGTATGAAAAGCTGGCAAAAGATATTGAAGAGCTGATCGAGAACGGCGTGTTCCGACCAGGTGAACGCTTGCCGTCTATACGCCAGACCAGTCAGCATCACCGCCTCAGCATCACGACTGTCGTGCATGCATTCCTGCTGCTCGAAAGCAAAGGCGTGATCGAAAGTCATCCGCAATCCGGCTACTTCGTGCGCGTGCCGCCGCAATCGGCAAATGGCAAAGTGCCGCAGGAATTGCGCACTTCACAACCGCTGGCTATCTCGTCACAGGTTGACGTCAGTCATCTGGTGCTATCGACGCTGCGTTCGATCACCAACGATGCGGTACCGCTAGGCTCACCTTACCCCGACCCTAGTTTGTTCCCGTCAGAAAAAATCAATCGCTATGCATACGGCATCACCCGTCGACAAACCAAGTGGGGCGTCACCGATGCTTTACCGCCCGGCCATCCCGACCTGATACGGCAAATCGCCAGACGCTATCTGGAAAACGGCAGCGCTATCGATCCGAATGAAATCGTCGTTACTGTCGGCGCTACCGAAGCGATCAATCTTTGTCTGCAAGCGGTCGGCAAGGCCGGCGATATCGTCGCCGTTGAATCACCTACCTTCTATGCGATGTTGCACGCGATCGAACGTATGGGTATGCGTGCGATAGAAGTCGCTACTCATCCGCGTGAAGGTATAGACCTGGCAGCACTGGAAGAAATACTCGACCAGCATGAGATCGCCGCCTGCATGGTCATGCCCAACTTCCAGAACCCGCTCGGCTTCCAGATGCCGGATGAAAAGAAACGTGCGCTGGTCGAACTGATTACCAAGCGCCAGGTGCCTGTCATAGAGAACGATGTCTACAACGAGCTGTACTACGGTGACACGCATCCGACTTCACTCAAGTCCTACGACACCGAAGGTCTGGTCTTGCACTGCGCATCATTCTCGAAGAGTCTGACCTCTGCTTACCGCATAGGCTGGGCGATGCCGGGACGTTATCGCGACCAGGTAGAGAAACTGAAATTCCTGAACACGCTGACCACACCAACCATCCCGCAGCTGGCGATAGCCGAGTATCTGGAACATGACGGCTACGAACATCATCTGCGCCACATTCGCAAAATCTACGCGCAGCAAGCCAACATCATGCGCGCCGCAGTCAAGCGCTTCTTCCCGGAAGGCACGCAGACCTCGGAGCCCAAGGGCGGTTATGTGCTGTGGGTAGAGCTGCCACCGCAAGTCGATTCGATGAAGCTGTATGAGCTGGCCTTGCAGGCCGGCATCACCATCGGTCCCGGCTATATGTTCTCGACCACCAACGGTTATAACAACTTCATCCGCTTGAACTATAGCTATCCGTGGTCAGCCAGCATAGAAGATGCACTCAAAACGGTAGGCAAACTGGCCGGCGATTGCATACGGCAGGCAGAACGTGCGCTTGCTGCGCGCACGCGTGAAAACTATAATACTTAGAACTCATTTCATAAGTATCCGTGAGATGTGTTCTACATCAGTAACACGGCAGGTCAGATACTGCCGTGCGCATGACGCTCCACAGAGAGCGCAGCGGAGACGGGATGTCCAATACAATACAAGCAGGCCGGACATCAGCACTAGTGCATTAAAAGGAAGCCTCTCATCATGGCGAACGCAACAGCGCAACACGAGGACGATCTGGATCCGATCAAAGTCACCATCCTGCGGCATTTATGGGAAGCGTCGCAAGAGAGTGATGGTAAAGCGTGGTCGCTGGCCAAACTCAGCAAGCGCACATGCGTACCCATGAGCACCTTGCGCCGTACGCTGAGCGAATTTGAAGATGCTGGCATCGTTGAAGTGACGAATCATGAAGACGGTCGCATCTTTGCGGCACTCAATGACACCGGCATAGAAATCTTCCCCACGCTGTTCAGCACGCAATAGACATTACTGTTCAGCAGCATCCGGTAGCAACTGCCACGTCCACATCTGGCCATCCTCCGCATCGTCGAACACAGCTGCAAACTGGAAACCGAATTTCTTCAGTATCGCGTTCGATGCATTCTCTTCATTCGCCGTATGTGCGATCACAGTCAGCTGCGGCTGCGCTGTTTTTGCGATCTGCAGTAATTGCTGCACCATCGCAGTAGCAACGCCTTGTCCTTCATGATCAGGAAAGGTGAGATAACCTATCTCTACCTTGCCATCCTGCGGCGGTGCCTTGAATGCGCATGCCCCCACCAGCTTGCGATCCCGCTGCGCGAGATAGCCCAGCCACGGCGGAGTGTAGCCCGCATCTGCATACAAACGTGTAGTCGCAGCACACACTTGTCGTGCGATGTCGCTTAATACGCCGACCTTACCCATCGGTTTTCCGTGCACATTAATTTGAATCAAATCGATATCAGACATGGCTGGGATTCCGCTCACTGTTTGTAAGCGTCACGTAAGAAAAAACACAGCGACGATCACGCGTTGAAAAATATTTGAGGTATTTAATCAGAATAACTGCAGCGCCACAAACGCGCCTTTGTTACATCGAAACGCTCGCCATCTTGGTGCATGTAAGTTCCGTGCAAGCTTTCGTTTGTCACTTTCCAGAGTTGGAAAAATCGCGTGTTTTCCCTATGAAACAGACTCTGGTTTTCAACTAAAAATTTCACCGGAAAGCAGCAAAAAAAATATCTCCGGCATCCGTCATCTACATTTAACACATACGATTTTTTAATGGTGAATTTTAAAAATCGCGCGAAAAATAAGCGCTTACTTGTTGCGATGCAACTTGACATATGCATACGAAAGCGCATTCTACGCACGTCAGTACTGCCGCCATTAAAAATCAATGGATGCTACCTGTCGGTTGATGAATCAAAGTGATTTCTAAAAAATATAAAAGGAGATACACAATGAAGAAGAGCCACAAGCAGAATCAGACGACTACCTCCTCCCGCCGCAAATTCCTGGGGACCGCAACAACCGCAAGCGCAGCAGCCGCACTTAGCTTCCCGATGATTTCGACAGCACAGACTGTCACCCAGATGCGCTTCCAAAGCACCTGGCCTAGTAAAGATATTTTCCACGAATACGCACAAGACTTCGCCAAGAAGGTCAATGACATGACCGGTGGTGAACTCAAGATTGAAGTTTTACCAGCAGGCGCCGTAGTGCCAGCCTTCGGCCTGTTGGATGCGGTATCGAAAGGCACACTCGACGGCGGCCACGGTGTGATGGGTTACAACTACGGCAAACAAAGTGCAATCGCGTTGTGGACATCCGGCCCGGTATTCGGCATGGATGCGAACATGGTACTGGCGTGGCATAAATACGGCGGCGGCAAGGAACTGCTGGAGAAACTGTATACCTCCATCGGTGCCAACGTCACTTCCTTCCTGACTGGCCCTATGCCGACCCAGCCACTGGGTTGGTTCAAAAAGCCGATCACAAAGAAAGAAGACCTGCAAGGCCTGAAGTTCCGTACCAACGGCCTCGCGATTGATCTGTTTACCGCGATGGGCGCAGCGGTGAATGCCTTGCCAGGTGGCGAGATCGTACCTGCCATGGACCGCGGCCTGCTGGATGGCGCTGAGTTCAACAACGCCAGCTCGGATCGTGTCCTCGGCTTCCCTGACGTTTCCAAAGTCTGCATGCTGCAAAGCTTCCATCAAAGCTCCGAGCAGTTCGAGATCACCTTCAATAAAACCAAGTACGAAGGACTGCCGCCGAAGATGAAAGCCATCATCGCGAATGCGGTGGAAGCTTCGTCAGCAGATATGTCATGGAAAGCCATCGACCGCTATTCGAAAGATTATCGCGAGATGCAAACCAAGGATGGCGTCAAATTCTACAAAACGCCGGACGCCATACTGCAAACCCAACTCTCCATCTGGGATGACGTCGTCGCCAAGAAAGGGGCCGACAACGCATTGTTCAAGGAAGTAGAGAAATCACAAAGAACCTTCGCCGAACGTGCCATGAAGTGGGACATGGACACCAATAACAACAGGCGCATGGCATACAACCACTACTTCGCCCGCACCGCTCCGAAGAAAGCCTAAGCGGCATCGATCGCGTTTTCTACGACACCATCCAGGACATCGGATGGTGTTTTATTAAGCGCAGACAAACGTCGCAGCTGCGGCTACATCCCCTGTCTTTGAATCGGAGCCTTTATGCAGAACCTTTTATTTTTCATCGACAAGGTCAGCAGTTGGGTAGGTCAATTATTTTCCTGGCTTATCGTTATTTTGACCTTTCTCATTTCGTGGGAAGTGTTCGCACGCTATGCGCTGAACAGTCCCAATCCCTGGTCCTTTGACCTGATGATCATGGCGTATGGCACTGCCTTCATGATGGCGGGTGCATACACGCTGGCAAAGAACGGTCACGTCCGTGGCGACGTGCTGTACGGTTTTTTCCCGCCACGCCTGCAAGCCGGGCTGGATCTGACCTTGTACTTTGTTTTCTTTATTCCTGGCGTCATCGCCCTGGTATGGGCCGGCTATACCTACGCCGCCGAATCACTGGCCATCAAGGAACATTCAACACTTACTGCGAACGGTCCGCCGCTTTATCCGTTCAAGATGGTGATTCCGATCTCGGGTGTGCTCCTGCTGATGCAGGGTGTGGTCGAAATCATCCGCTGCATCATCTGCCTGAAAGAGGGTGAATGGCCTTCGCGTGAAAAAGACGTGGAAGAAGTGGACGTAGATAAACTCAAGGCGATGGTACATGTAAAAGATAAAGACATCGCCGCCGTTGACCAGCTCATCGTCAACAACACAGGAGGTAAGCCATGAGGAAAGAAGTCTGGTTCGGCCTGTCCATCCTGATTGCCATTGTTATTGGTTTGTTTGTCCTGATGCCTTCACCCGAGCATATGACCAACGGTCATCTGGGCTTGCTGATGCTGGCACTGGTTGTAGTTGCCATCATGCTGGGTTTCCCTACCGCGTTTACGCTGATGGGCATGGGCGTGATGTTTGCATGGTTTGCGTTCTATAGTCGGGACCCCAGTCTTGCCACGCAGCAGACGCTGGACCTGATGGTGCAGCGTGCTTATTCGGTCATGGCGAATGATGTGCTGATCTCGATTCCCTTGTTCATCTTCATGGGATATCTGGTCGAGCGCGCCAACCTCATCGAAAAGCTATTCAAGAGCCTGCATATCGCCATGGCACGGGTTCCTGGTTCACTGGCAGTCGCCACCATTGTTACCTGCGCCGTGTTTGCCACGGCTACCGGTATCGTTGGTGCGGTCGTCACGCTGATGGGCTTGCTGGCATTGCCAGCCATGCTGAAGGCTGGTTACAGCACCCAGCTGTCAGCAGGTGCAATCACCGCCGGTGGCTGCCTGGGCATCCTGATCCCGCCATCGGTCTTGCTGATTGTGTACGGTGCGACTGCAGGTGTATCGGTAGTCAAACTGTATGCCGGTGCTTTCTTCCCGGGCATCATGTTGGCCGGTCTGTACATAGGCTATGTGATCATACTGGCGAAACTGAAACCCAGCGTGGCCCCACCATTATCTGCAGCGGAACGTCATGTCGACCTGCCAGCTTACGCGGAAAAAATCTCCACCTCCGTCAGCAATAATGTACTGCCCGGTTTGTTAGGTGCACTCAAGGGACGTCGCAATGCAGATGTCTCCACCCGCACCTTGCTCTCGCAACTGGGCATAGCGCTATTGCCTGCACTGGCATTCGCACTGGTCATGGGAACCACCTATCGCCTGGTGACCAGTCCGGAAGCAGCACCGGTCGAAATCATGGAGATGGGGACAGGAGCAGAAGAGAGCGCTACTGAATCCGGCTCGCTCAATGATGGCTTCGGTGAACCACCGGCCGAAGGCGGCCTCAGCGAACCGCCGGTAGAAAATGCAACGGCAAGCACGGCAGAAGCTGCACCCCCGGCAGCTGCGGTAGCTGAACCACCGGCGGCAGCGAGTGCACCGACGGCACCGACCACACCAGCCGCGCCACACGCCAAGGCTGCACCGCAAAGCTACTGGATCGCATTCGGCATAGGTTTCGCGGCAATGATTGTGTTCTACGCGTTCTTCACCTTTGCCCGGCTGGAAATCTTCAAGATGTTGCTGGGTTCATTATTCCCGCTCGCCTTCATGATACTGGCGGTGCTGGGCAGCATTGTGTTCGGCCTGGCAACCCCGACTGAAGCGGCGGCCATGGGTGCATTCGGCGGCATCGTGCTGGCAGCCTGTTACC
Organism: Herminiimonas sp. Marseille-P9896; assembly: GCF_903993245.1. Lineage (NCBI taxonomy): Bacteria > Pseudomonadati > Pseudomonadota > Betaproteobacteria > Burkholderiales > Oxalobacteraceae > Herminiimonas > Herminiimonas sp. Marseille-P9896. Next base: position 117,291 of record NZ_CAJEVT010000001.1, read on the forward strand.
GTCGCTTCAACTTCGGCATGTTGAAAGAGTCGGCTTACCTGGCAACCAAAACCAGTGCCATGGTGTGTTGGCTATTCGTTGGTTCCAGTATCTTCTCCGCTTCCTTTGCATTACTGGGTGGACAAGAGATCATCAACGACTGGGTACTGTCGCTGGATATGACACCGCTGCAATTCATGATACTGGCGCAAATCATTATCTTCTTGCTGGGCTGGCCGCTGGAATGGACGGAGATCATCGTGATCTTCATGCCTATCTTTATTCCACTACTGGCACACTTTGATATCGATCCGCTGTTCTTTGGCTTGCTGGTGGCGATGAATCTGCAAACGGCATTCCTGTCTCCACCGGTCGCGATGTCGGCCTTTTACCTGAAAGGCGTCGCACCTGCACACGTGACCTTGAACCAGATCTTCCTCGGCATGATGCCCTTCATGGCGATACAGATCTTTGCACTCATCCTGCTTTACATGTTCCCGGCCATAGGTTTGTGGCTGCCGAACGTACTGTATAACTAAGCAGGCGCACGACAAAAAAACGGGATGTCAGCTCAGGCTGCATCCCGTTTTTTATTGGCCAGCCTGATGCAGGCTTAGCCGCAACTTGCCCCGCGTTTAGCCGCGATCGCATTACCGGCACGGCTGACCGCCTTGCGGCCCAGCTGCTCCGAAATAAATTGTCCGGCATCGACCACTATATCGAAATCGATACCGGTCTCTATGCCCAGGCCCTGCATCATGTAGAGTACATCTTCGGTCGCTACATTACCGGTCGCACCTTTGGCGTACGGACAACCACCGAGGCCTGCCACCGACGCGTGATAAATCGTGATACCGACTTCCAGGCTCGCGTAAATATTCGCCAGCGCCTGGCCGTAAGTGTCGTGGAAGTGACCGGACAAACGGTCGATAGGGAATTCCTCTATCGCGCGCTGCATCACCGTTTGCACATGGCGCGGTGTGGCCACGCCTATGGTGTCGGCGATATCGATTTCATCGCAGCCCAGTTCACGCAACTGGCGCACCACATCAGCCACGCTATCAGCTGTCACCTCGCCCTGGTACGGGCAACCGAAAGCACAACTCAGGGCACCACGCAAACGTAAATTGTGCTGCTTGGCCGCCTGCGCGACATCGCGGAAGCGCGCGATTGATTCAGCGATAGAGCAATTAATATTCTTTTGCGAAAAAGCCTCCGACGCCGCAGCAAAGATCACCACTTCATCGACACCTGCTGCCAGCGCGGCTTCGAAGCCCTTCATATTCGGCACCAGCGCCGAGTAGAGCGTACCCGGACGTCGGGTAATACCGGCCATCACTTCGGATGAAGTCGCCATCTGCGGCACCCACTTCGGCGACACAAAGGAAGCTGCTTCGACATTCGCAAAGCCTGCTTGCGACAAACGGTTGACCAGTTCTATCTTGGTCTCGGCGCTGATGGTTTGCGGTTCATTCTGCAAACCATCGCGCGGGCCGACCTCGATGATTTTGACGGATGCTGGCAGTGGCTGGGCAAGATTCAATTGAGGAACCTCAACTTGGCGGTGGAAGGAAAAACGGCCGGTCGAAAGTATCAACCGGCCGCATCAATTTCAAAAGTTACGAATTACGACGGCGTGACATCGCAGCGCGCATCGATAGCGGTACTGCGGGTATGCATGCCGAGTTTTTCCAGCAAGTCCTGATCGGCCATCGCTTCAGGATTACCGGTAGTCAGCAATTTGTCGCCGTAGAAAATCGAGTTTGCACCAGCAACGAAACACAGTGCCTGGATCGCTTCGCCCATTTCGCGACGACCTGCGGACAAACGCACACGAGCTTTAGGCATGGTGATACGCGCGACCGCAACGGTACGCACGAACTCCAGCGGATCGATCGCTTCGATACCGTGCAAAGGTGTACCTTCAACCTGTACCAGGTTATTCACCGGCACCGATTCAGGATAAGGATCCATATTGCACAATTGCGCGATCAGGCCCGCGCGTTGCAGGCGCGATTCACCCATGCCGACGATACCGCCGCAGCAGACTTTGATACCGGCACCGCGCACACGACCCAGTGTGTCGATACGGTTTTGGTAATCACGGGTCGAGATCACGTTCGAGTAAAACTCGGGCGCGGTATCCAGATTGTGGTTGTAGTAATCGAGACCGGCGTTTTTCAGTTTCTCGGCCTGGCCTTCGCCCAGCATGCCGAGGGTGGCGCAAGTTTCCAGGCCCATGGCCTTCACTTCACGCACCATCTCTTCCACTTTTTCCAGATCGCGGTCTTTAGGTTCGCGCCATGCCGCACCCATGCAGAAACGGGTCGCGCCGTGTGCCTTGGCTTCACGTGCAGCGGTCAGGACTTCTTCCAGCGGCAGGATTTTTTGTGCGGTCACGCCGGTGTCGTAGCGTGCAGCTTGCGGGCAGTAGCCGCAATCTTCCGGGCAGCCACCGGTTTTGATCGACAACAGGGTCGCCAGCTCAACTTCAGTCGGATCGAAGTTTTCACGATGCACGGTTTGCGCACGGAACATCAATTCATTGAACGGCAGATTGAACAAGGCCAGCACATCGTCCACTGGCCAGGCAGTAGGGATGATAGGCGTTACTGGCGCTTGGAATGTTACTGGTTGCGACGACATCGAAAAACTCCTGACTAAAATTTAAATCGGGTATTCGCCAGATCAGGCCCGGGGCCAGTTCGGCAAACACGAAAAATCCAGATACGAAGCAGCAGCGGCTGGCAACGGTGCCGGCAAGCGCGGCACACAACCCAGCAAGGGCGCGGACAAACGCGCGCGTAATGCTTCGACATTATCCTCGGCAAACGGCATGGCAGCATCTACTGTATTTGCCACCCAGCCCACCAGCTTCAGGCCGCGTGCGGCAATCGCATCGGCGGTCAATAAAGCATGATTCAGGCATCCCAGCCGCAGCCCGACCACCATTATGACGGGCAAAGCCAGTTCCTGTGCTAAATCTGCAGTATCCGCATGGTCAGACAAAGGCACGCGGAAACCGCCTACACCCTCGACCACCACGGCATCCGCCATCTCACGCACCTGCGCATAACAGCTCTTAATATGCGCGATATCTATAGCAACGCCTTGCAACTCCGCCGAAATATGCGGCGCGCAGGCTTCATTCAGCAAATACGGCGTCGCCAATTCGCGTGGCAAAACCACATTTGCAGCCTGCGCCAGCGCGTCAGCGTCGTCATTGTGCCAGACCTGACCCTCACTTGTCTGAATTGGCGTGGCTCCGGCCGCCACACTTTTGATCGCCGCCGCCCGCGCCCCTTGTTGCACCAGGGCATGTAACAAAGCAGTGGAAATCATGGTTTTACCGATTTCGGTATCGGTACCGGTCACAAAACAATTAAAAGTAGCCGCCATTTTTATCCTCTGAGTTCCAGTTGCTGCAGCGCCTCGACCAGTTGCGTCACTTCAGCCGCAGTATGCGCCGCCGACAGTGTCACGCGCAGGCGCGCCGTATTGGCAGGTACGGTAGGCGGCCGGATCGCCGGCACCCACAAACCTTGTTCATATAAAGCAGCGGCGATCTTCATCGCCTCATCGTTGGCACCGATGATGACCGGCTGGATCGCGGTATCCGAGGCCAGCGTCTGCCAACGCTGCGGCTGCAGTGCGCTACGCCATTGTGCGATCAGTGTTTGCAGATGTGCACGGCGCTCGCTGCCTTCGGCACCTTCTATGATGTCGAGGCTGGTCAGCAAGGCATACGCAATCGCCGGCGGCGCTGCGGTGGTATAGATATACGGCCGCGCGCGTTGCACCAGCCATTCGATCACGCTCTTGTGGGCGGCGACGAATGCGCCAGCCACACCGGCAGCTTTGCCGAGCGTACCCATATACACCAGGTTGGGTGAACTCAATGCATAGTGCTCCAGCACACCGCGACCATGCTCGCCGAGCACGCCAAAGCCATGCGCATCATCGACTACCAGCCATGCATCATGCTGTTCGCATAAAGCCAATAGTTGCGGCAAGTCGGCCAGATCGCCATCCATGCTGAATACGCTATCTGTTACCACCATCTTATTGCTGGCCGTACTCGCCGCCAGCAGGCTGGCGAGCTGGGTCAGGTCACCGTGCGGATACACCTGCACATTGGCACGCGACAAACGTGCGCCATCTATCAGCGACGCATGATTCAGTGATTCAGAAAACAGGTCAGCACCGCTGCCGGACAAAGCGCTGAGTATCGCGATATTCGCCATATAGCCGGTGCAGAAATACAGTGCGCGCGCATCGGCAATCTGCGGCGCGACGAACTCTGCCAGTCGTTCTTCCAGCTCGGCGTGTGCACGGCTGTGACCGCTGATCAGATGTGAGGCACCGCTACCGGCACCGTACAAGCTGGCACCTTCCTGCAAGGCGTTCACGATGCGGGGATGCGCCGCCAGACCGAGATAATCATTGCTGCAAAATGCCAGCATGTCACGACCATCAACCTGCACCCGTGGTGCACATGGCGATTCGGTAATGCGACGGCGACGACGCAAGCTCTGCGCATCGATGTGCGCGAGTTGTTGTTCCAGTCCTGCGATCAGCTTACTCATGCCCGCATGACCTTTTCAAAGACAGTCTGCGTACGTGCAGCCAATCCATCTATCTCTTCATTGCTCAGGATGTATGGCGGCATCAGGTAAACAGTATTGCCGATAGGGCGCAGCAATAATTCATGCTCGAGCGCAGTCGTGAAGAAACGGCGTGAAAAAGTAGATGCAGCGTCCGCGTTATCGATCACCGCATCAAAAGCCCAGATCATGCCGCGCTGGCGGAAGTTGCTGACTTGCGGATGCGCAGCCAACGGTGCCAATGCTTCAGTCAGGCGTGCCGCTTTGGCACGATTCGCATTGATCACATCATCTTCTTCAAAGATAGCCAGTGTCGCCAGTGCCGCACGGCATGCCAGCGGATTACCGGTATAGGAATGCGAATGCAGGAAGCCGCGCGTCACATCACCGTGATAGAACGACTGATAAATGTCATCGCGTGTCATCACCAGTGACAGCGGAAGGTAACCACCGCTAATGCCTTTGGACAAACACAGAAAATCAGGCCAGATCGCCGCTTGTTCGCACGCGAAGAAAGTACCGGTACGACCACAGCCCACCGCGATCTCATCCGCGATCAGATGCACCTGGTACTTATCGCACAGTGCACGTACTTCCTTCAAATAAACTGGGTCATACATCGCCATGCCGGTCGCACATTGCACCAGTGGTTCGACGATGAGGGCAGCGATATGCTTGCCGCGTTCCTGCAGCAGTGTTTCCAGTGCAGCAGCGGCACGACGCGCTACATCGGCAGCGCTTTCGCCGTCGCGTGCAGCACGCGCATCCGGACTCATCACCACATGCGCATGCTGCAGCATAGAGTCGTAGGCATCGCGGAAGATAGCAACATCCGTCACTGCCAGCGCGCCTATGGTTTCACCGTGATAGCTGCCTTTCAGGCAAACGAATTCACGCTTGTCAGCAAAGCCTTTGTTACGCCACGAATGGAAACTCATCTTCAGCGCGACCTCTACCGCCGACGCACCATCCGATGCATAGAAGCAGTGACCCAAAGCGTGACCGGTACGCGCCGACAATTGCTCCGACAACTGCACCACAGGCTCATGCGTGAAGCCAGCCAGCATGGCATGCTCCAGCATATCGAGCTGGGAACGCAGCGCGCTATTGATGCGCGGGTTGGCGTGGCCAAACATATTGACCCACCAGGAACTGATCGCATCCAGATAACGCTGGCCATCGCTGTCATACAACCATGCGCCGCGACCGTGACTGACCGGTACCAGCGGCAAGGTTTCGTGATGCTGCATCTGGGTACATGGATGCCAGACGCTGCGCAGGCTGCGCGCTACCAGATCGTTATCCTTGTGCGGCGCTTTATTAATTGCATCCACCATTGAGTGTCTGCCTCTCTGCAATAATTTATTCGGGGAAGACGCCGTCTATATAAAACCAGCGTCCGTCTTCGCGTACGAAGCGGCTGATCTCGTGCAAACGCTGGGCACGACCACCGCTCTTCGAACGCGCGACAAATTCAACCGTCGCCTCATCCTGCCCGGGTACAAACTTGCGCACTTCCAGCCCCAGCCATTTGGTGGCGGCATCATGCACAAAATCGGTCAGTGGCGGACGGGTCGATGCGTGCCAAGTCGCGTGCACATAGTGCATCAGACCCAGTGCATACGCGCTGTAACGCGAGCGCATCAGTGCTTCGGCAGTCGGCGCAGGCGTGCCGTCGTGATACGGTTTGCAGCACGTCGCATAATCGCCTTTGCCGCAGGGGCAAGCCGTCGTGATTGTTTTTGCCATCTTCTGTCCTGCTTGTTCAAGTTGCAATGACGTAATCCGAACGAACACCGTAGAATGACGTCATGCATTTCCGTCGGCTATTGTAGGCGCGCCTACCGGGAATGTGAATCTTATTGGATTGATACGGGACCGCGATGAATTTGCTTGAAGCACAACTAGCCTATCCATTTGACGACACGTTGCCAGACGTTGGCAGCACATTCGAGGTAATGCCTGGCATCAAGTGGCTACGCATGGGCTTGCCCTTCGCCCTCAACCACATCAACCTGTGGCTGCTGGCCGATGAATACGAAGGTGAAAATGGCAAGGTACGCGGCTGGACCGTGATCGACTGCGGCATCTCCAACGACGCCACCCGCGCCGCCTGGGAAACCATCTTCGCCACGCAGCTGGAAGGCTTGCCGATAGTGCGCGTCATCGCCACCCACTGCCATCCCGACCATGTCGGCCTGGCTGACTGGATCTGCAGTCGCTGGAACGTGCCACTGTGGATGACAACAGGTGAATACACCTTCGCCCGCATGATGTCCGCCGCCTTACCCGGCGCGGACGGCACCTCGATGTTCCCGTTCTTCAAACGTCATGGCCTGGCTGATCCGCAAATGCTGGCCGAGCTGGAAGGCCGCCGCAGCTACTACCCGACGCTGGTACCTAGCGTACCGACTTCATACATACGCATGCATGATCAGCAAAACTTCCGCATAGGTGATCACGCCTGGCGCGTCATCACCGGCTTCGGCCACGCACCGGAACATGCTGCACTGTACTGTGCAGACCTTAACTTATTAATCTCCGGCGACATGGTGCTGCCACGCATCTCAACCAACGTCTCGGTATTCGCTGTAGAACCCGAATCGAATCCGGTACAGCAATACCTGGACTCACTGCTGAAGTACAAAGACCTGCCGGAAGACACGCTGGTACTGCCGTCACACGGCAAACCATTCCGTGGATTGCATACGCGCATACAGCAATTGTTTGACCACCATGCAGCGCGACTGGAAGAAGTACTTAAGGCCTGCGTCACACCACAATCGGCAGCGGACATCGTACCGATTATGTTTGTGCGCAAACTGGATTCACATCAGCTGAGTTTCGCGCTGGGTGAGGCGCTCGCACATTTGCACAAGCTTTGGAAAGATGGGATGTTGAAGCGGATTATTGGTGAGGATGGGGTGATACGGTTTCAGGTTTATTGAACGCGAATCGACAATACTGCAACTCAAATCCTCATGCCTTAACTTCATCTGCCGCTTTTGAATTCCACTGTGACGATGCCGTTTGTGGGGGACAGAAAATGGAAAAAGAAGTGGGTGTGTTTGAGCGCAGCGAGTTTCGCCCACTTCCCATTTTTTGTCTCCCACAAACGGGAACCCCGCAGGGGAAGCGGCGCCGTGGTCGCCTTTCTTTGCTTACTTTCTTTGGCGAAGCAAAGAAAGTGAGTGGCCGCCGGGCCACACCCGGCAAGTCATCACGAAGAAAGACTGGTATTAGCGAAGAAACTAAAGCTTTCTAGCCTTCCTCGGCGCATTAGCAAACAAAAAATCATAAGCCCAATTAGGCAGCAACCTCAGCACCTTAGCCACCACTCCCATCTGCCAAGGAATCACCCGATAGCTGCAGCCCGCAGCTATCGTGGCAGTCGCCACTTCAGCAAACTTCTCCACCGGCATCAAGAAGGGCATCGCGTAATCATTCACCTGCGTCATAGGTGTATCGATGTAACCCGGCGCTATCGTCACGACCTTGATGCCGGACTTTTTCAACTCCACCCGCAGCGATTCGCAGTAGCTGATGACAGCCGACTTCGACGCACTGTAAGCACCTGCTCCCGGCAAGCCACGTATGCCCGCCACGCTGCCTATGCCAACCAGGCGACAGCTGGTATGCCCGGCTGCGGCTTGCGCCTGCATGGTCGCAATGAAGGGTGAGAAGGTCGCAACCGTCGCCGTGACATTGGTAGCAAACACCTGCTCAAAGACCTGCAAGTCTTCCGCATACTCAGTCAGCGTGCCACGCGAGATACCCGCGTTCGCGATGACGATGTCTATCCCTTGCGCGTGCGCGATGAAGTCAGTCGCGGCTTGTGTCAGCGCAGCATGGTCGTTGACGTCCAGTGCGTAGATCTGATGATCAGCTACGTGTGGCAACTCTGCCACCAGTGCCTGCAGCATCTCGCGACGCCGCGCTACCAGTCCCAGCACTGCACCTTGCTCTGCGTATTTACGCGCCAGCGCCGCACCCAATCCGCTGGATGCACCTGTGATGAATACGCGTTGCCGGTTTGTTGTCATGGCCGTTCCCCAATAAAAAATCCGCAATCTTGCGAGTTGCGGATTTTACTCATGCTGCGATGTGCTGAGTACTCAGCACGGTGATTTTACTTTGCCGATTTGGTAACCAGCCAGTCCATGACTTGCAGGGTAGCTTCGTGCAAGATGGCTTCCGGTCGGTTGCCCAGCGATGCGCCGACGATGGATGGCGAGGTGATGTAACGACCGTCAATCGCGATCATCGGTACGCCGTCAACCTTGTATGCGCCTTGCAGTTGGGTTGCGCGTTGTACTTTGGACTGGATGCCGAAGGAGTTGTAGGTTTCAGCAAATTTTTTCGTGTCTACGCCTTGCTTGGCGATGAAGTCAGCGATTTGCTTGTCGGTATCCAGCGGTTGACGCTCTACGTGGATGGCGCGGAATACTTTGCCGTGCAGGGCGTTAACCCAGCCCAGTGCTTCCAGCGTGTAGTAGAGCTTTTGTTGCGGGATGAAGGAGTCGCGGAAGGCAACTGGTACGCGCTTGAAGTTGATTTTGTCGCCTTGCTTTTTCACCCATGCTTCGAGCGATGGTTCGAGCGCGCTGCAATGCGGGCAGGAGTACCAGAAGAATTCGGTGACTTCGACTTTTTTGCCGCTGTCGACTTGCTGGGCTTTTTCCAGCGTACGGTAATCGGTGCCATTAACCGGAGCGGTTGGCGAAGCGCCAGCGGTCGCGGCAAACAAACTCAGACTTGCGACAGCCAACAGGTGTTGAATAAAACGCATGTAAATCCCTTTCAGTTATTTGCCAATGCGCACCACTGCGACATCGACGCCGTTATCAGACAGCTTGCCACGCACTCGGTTCATTGTTTCCAATTGGCCGAATGGACCGATACGTACACGGTGCAATGCACCGGTATCGGCTTGATAGGCAGAGACGCTTGCTTCGAAACCTAATAATGCCAGTTTTGCCTTCATGTTTTCTGCATCGGCACGTTCACGGAACGCACCAGCCTGCAGATAGTAAATCCATTTTTCATCGCTTTCAGCCTTGGCTGCAGCTTCGACTTTAGCCTGGGCTTTTTCCTTGGCCAGTGTCGATTTGTCTACGACCGGGGCTGCAGGTGTGGTCGTCGCTGCCGGTGCGGCAGGAGCGGCCGGGTCTGTCGTTTCCGCAGGTTTAGGCTGCTTCTTGCCGTACAAAGGTTTGTTCGGATCGGACAGGTCGTTGGTCGCTGGCGGCAGCTGCGTCGAACGTTCCGGCTGCGCGCCGGTTTTGTTGGTGAACGGCAGCGGCGTTTTGGAAATCATCAGCGCCACGCCGACCGCAATACCCAAACCGATAATGAGGCCGAGGATGAGGCCGAGCAATGTACCGCCCGCCTGCTTTTTCATGTTCAGCTTGTTTATATCCTGCTTGCTCATATCTCTCATCTCAAATTTTCTGTTACATGCGCGCCGGTGCCGAAACACCGATCAGGGCCAGGCCGTTACGCAATACTTGTCGTGTTGCACTCATGAGGGCGATACGCGCCATCTTCAGTGCTTCATCATCTACCAATACACGTTCTGCATTGTAGTAGCTATGCAATTCGCCTGCTAAGTCACGCAGGTAGAAAGCGACCTGGTGCGGGCCGAGTTCTTCCAGTGCTTTTTGCAGGGTTTCCGGATATTCGGCGAGCTTGGCCAGCAGCGCTGCTTCGCGCGGTGCGGTCAGCGGCGACAAATCAACATTGGTCAGGCTGGCTTCATCGCCGTCTGTCCATTGTGCAAGCACCGAACAGATACGCGCATGGGCATACTGCACGTAGTAGACCGGGTTTTCATCGCCTTGCGTCAATGCGATATCGACGTCGAATACGAATTCGGTATCGGCCTTACGCGAGATGAGGAAGAAACGCACGGCGTCGCGGCCACGGGTCAGGTCACGGACTTCACCATCCACGGTTTCGCCATTCGACCATTCGATCAGGTCGCGCAGCGTGACGTAGGAACCGGCACGCTTGGAAATTTTGACTTCCTCGCCGTTACGCATGACGGTGACCATTTTGTGCAGCACGTAGTCGGGATAGCCTTGCGGGATACCGATGTCGAGAGCCTGCAAGCCAGCGCGCACACGTGCGATGGTGCCGTGGTGGTCGCTGCCCTGGACGTTGATCGCTTGCGTAAAGCCGCGTTGCCATTTGACGGTGTGATAAGCGACGTCGGGTACGAAGTAGGTATAAGTACCGTCGGATTTCTTCATTACGCGATCTTTGTCATCGCGGTAGTCGGTGGTGCGCAACCACAGCGCGCCATCCTGTTCGTAGGTCTTGTCAGCCTTGATCAGCGCCTGCACGGTTTTTTCTACCTTGCCGTCAGCGTAGAGCGAAGACTCGAGGTAGTAGTTGTCGAACTTGACGCCGAAGGCTTGCAAGTCCAAATCCTGCTCGCGACGCAGATAGGTCACGGAGAATTGGCGTATCGATTCGATGTCGTTGATGTCGCCGCTGGCGGTGACCGGCTCGCCATTGCTGGCGGAGACTGTCTTCTTCGCCAGGAAGTCGTTTGCGATGTCCTGGATGTAGTCGCCGTTGTAGGCTGATTCCGGCCAGCCTTCGACACCCGGTTTCAAACCACGGCCGCGTGCCTGTACCGAAGTAGCCAGGGTCGCGATCTGCACACCGGCATCGTTGTAATAGAACTCGCGGGTAATGTCATAGCCTTGCGCCTGAAACAGCGAAGACAAGGCATCGCCCAATGCACCCTGGCGACCGTGGCCGACGTGCAGCGGACCGGTCGGGTTGGCGGAGACGAATTCGATGATGACTTTTTTGTTATTACCCAGATTGCTTTTGCCGAACTCGGCACCTTGCTGCAATACGGTTTTCACCACAGCCTGGCGCGACGCTGCGGTCAGGCGCAGGTTGATGAAACCCGGACCGGCGATGTCAGCCGATTCGATCAAGTCAGGGTTGGCCGGATTATCGAGCAGGGCGGCGACCAGCGCCTGCGCTACTTCGCGTGGATTTTTCTTGAGCGGCTTAGCAATTTGCATCGCCAGGTTGCAGGCGACATCGCCGTGGCTGGGGTCGCGCGGACGTTCCAGCGTGATGTTCGGCTGCAAATCGGTACCGGCCACCAACGGTGCGACGGCGGCTTGGAAGAGTTCGGTGAGGCGTTGTTTTTGTGCTGCGAGCATGGAGTTGTTTCTGACGGTACAAGACCGAATATTGAATTGGAATAAACGTAGACGGAATTATACTGGCTAGCCAGCCCTCATCCGCCCATTTTGTCGCTGCAATACGTCCCTATGAAACGCGACATCTGGAAAGCCTGCGGCTCCCACGGCAAGCCGGAAAGACGCTGTTCAGCCAAAAAGATGTAAGTACACGCTATCACGGTTTCGCCTGATTCTATTACAACATCGACATCTTGGCGGCGATATTCGCTGCCTTCAAACTGATCCAGTGCGGCCACGTCCTGCGGCGTCACATCATAATAAATTACGCCTTGCACCACCGCATCCGCCTGCGCCACCATGCCGGGATAGGTGTCGTCGGCCAGCGCATAGCGGGCGTGATCGCTGAGCGTTGCTGTTGCCGAAAGGTAATTGCCGCGCACGACCCGCTGCCAGATTTCCGGAAACATCAGCGAGCCGTAGGTAAATATATGCATAGGGGGCGAATAAGCAGGACAGTTAAGCGGGCAGGATATGCCGCCGACTTTCGACCAGATATTCTAAGGGAAGTGCCCTACTGCAGTGTGACAGCGGGAGAGAAATGAAAAGGCAGGCCATACGGCCTGCCTCACAACCAAATTACTTCGTGCTTAATGGGCAGATGGATCAGCCGCGATGGCGTCATGTTCATCCAGCACACCTTGCTGCGCCGCCACTTTACGCGCCAGCGCTTCCGCACTATCAACCAGGCGTTCGGTCGCCTCGCTCACCAGGTTCACATTGCCATACGCAATCGCTTCCGCCACCCCGGCGTGCAGCAAGGCCGTGACCGACAGGTAATCGAAGCTGTTGTAATGACAAAACCAGAAGCGCCGTGACAAGCCCTGGATGGAACGCAGGCTGTCGGTGAGGAATTCATTGCGTGCGCAGTTGAGGCACAGTTCATTGAACTCTTTATCGTTACGGATGAAGAGCATTTTGTCATTCGCCGCAGAAGCTCGGCGGAAGTTGTCACCCAGCAGCGCAAACTGGCGGCGCTGCTCAGGCGTGGCACGCCGCGCCGCATGCTGGAATACCAGCCGGTCTATTTCACGACGCACTTCCAGCAGGCGCAGCTGCGCGACCGGATCGACTTCGGTCACAAAGATGCCGCGCTTGGGCTTCACTACCAGTAAGTGTTCGAAGCACAGCTTGCGCACAGCCTCACGTACCGGTGTGCGGCCAAAGCCAGCGACATCGCTGAGAAAGGCTTCGTTTACATCGGTGCCCGGCTGGATTTCCATCGTGACGATGGCTTCCTCTATGCGCAGATAGGCGCGTTCAGACGAGCTCGCGACGGATGGTCGCGGCGAGGGTAAAGGTTGTCGGGTCGGCGTGAGTTCCGGCCCGATGGATACTGGTTTGACTGCAATACGGTTAGTCGCCATAAATATTTTTCTCTTTGTTTCTATGTTCAGGCTAGCCTGGTCTCCACCCATTTGACGATGCCGTCGAGGGTACGAAAATCTTCTGCCGAGCGCGCCTCCACCGTCGCGCCCAGCTCGTCGAACATGCGGCTCAGCGCGCGGCCGGGCCCCAGTTCCAGTACGACAGTGACGCCGCGTTCCAGCGTCGTCTCCATACAATCCTGCCAGCGCACCGGCTCCGCGATCTGCGCCGACAAGGTATTCGCTATCGTCGCTTCCGCACCAGCGAGGCCATTGATGCCAGCCAGCACCGGCGCTGTCAGCGTGCGCGCAGGCACTGTCGTCAACAAATGGCGGAAGGGTGGCACCGCGGCCCGCATCACCGAGGTATGCGAGGGTATCGCCACATCCAGCGCCTTGCACCAGTGACCGGCGGCTGTAATTTCCGCTGCTGCCAGTTCTATTTTCTGCCGCACACCACCCAGCACAAAGTGATCATCTGCATTGATGATTGCCAACTCAAGGTTGTAACATTTGCAGATGTCATCCAGCGCTGTCGCTGCCAGTCCTTTGACTGCCAGCATACCCGCATGAGCTGGTGCGACCTGATCCATCAGCAATGCACGCTGCGGCACCAACAAGCCCAGCTCCTTCACGTTCCACGCCCCGGCACAGCCATAGGCCGCCAGTTCACCCACGCTGTAACCGATGAATACTTCCGGTTGTGGCAAGCGTTCCTGCAATGCAGTCCAGGTCGCGATCTCGGCACCACAGATCAGCAATTGCGCGTTGCGGTTGCTGAATAAATTCTCACCGCTGGCAGCCAGCGCAACGACATCCACGCCAGTGGTTGCGGAATAGACTTCCAGCCAGTCGCACGCTGCTTCCGATTGCAGCGCGAGATCGAACATCTTAGTATGCTGCGCACCCTGCCCCGGACACGCGATCGCCAGGCCGCTCATATCACCGCCGTCCGCTCAGTCAACGCTGCAATGAATAAAGTCGCTGCCAGCAAGTCGGCTGAACCACCCGGACTCAAACTACGCGCGACGAATGCCTGATGGATGTGCTTCGCACGTTGCAACCAGTTCGCCGCGAACACGCCGCCTTCGGCCAGGAAGGAAATCGCTGAAGTGCGTGCATAGTGCAAACCATCGGCTCCGGCCCTATGCAATAGATTGGTATCTTCCAGCGCCGCCATGATGGCGAAGAAGGATTGGCAACGCGCAGCCACGGCATTGCCACCGGCCTGATGGATCGCCGCCAGGGTTGGCAAACCTATCTTGAAGACATGCGGAAAGCCAGCCGCCGCCTCACCACGCGCACCACCGACCGCATATTTGCGGCACACCAGGTTGCCATGACTGGAACTCATGTCCTTGCTGTCGGCCAGCTTGATGTCTGCACCCCAGCTATCAATCACAATCTGCGCGAGATCAGCATTAGGCAAAGCGGCGGCATCCGCCTTGCCTAATGCCGCGCACAACAAACCAAGATTGAAGATGGCACCGCGATGCGTGTTCACACCTGCAGTCGCACGCAACATGGTCGCTTCCGCTGCGATGCCTAGACGCGTCAGTTCAGCGAAGTCTGCATCGCGCGTACCCGCCTGATAAATCGCTGCGAAGTAATGGCGCAGGCTGAACAGGCTTTTGATAAAGGTGGCAGCCTGCATGTCATCGTGACTGCCGTTATCCGTTTTGCTGACCAGCCCCGGCTTCGGATACAGACACATCTCGTCGTACAGCGCGCGCACGGCCGCCCGTGCCACCTGTTGCGTGCGGAGTCTGTGCGCAGTGCTTGCGATCAATGCCATGCCGATTGCTTCCATACTGATTCCAGTGTTGCCAGTGCAACGCCTTCATTACTTTTGACCATGACCAGTCGTGTGTTCGCCAGCAATTCTTTCCACGCGACGGCACGACCATCCGGGAAAATCATTTCACCATCGAGGCGCACGCGACCTTCTTTTTCCACTGCATCCAGCAAGCGCAAACCGGCATGCGCCTGCTCCAGCGTAGCCGGTGCCAGCAACAAATCGACATCCGAGTTGTCCGCCAGGTAGGGCGTACCGGTCACGCATTGCCAGGCCAGCGAACCATAGATACGCAAGGTCAGGCCCAGCTTGGCCGCATCCGTCTGCAGATGTATCAGCGTGTCATACCAGCCGGCTGGCAACGGCGTTTGCTGCAGCAGGGCTTCCGACAAAGTCATCGCATCACTCGCTTCGCGCACCACCGATGCCGGCACGCAAAATGCCAGTGAACGCTGGTCGGTGGTACGCGGCAGGCGCAAGCCCAGTTGCACCATATCGAGCCGGTCACCGGGTTGACGACTGCGCGCGACGAAGGGCAAGCCACGCGCCGCGTGCTGATGTATCGCAGCGGCCTGCACGCCATCCTGCACATGCATGCGTTCGGCAGCTTCCGGCCAGTTCAGCCAGACGCGTGAATGACGCTTGTATACGAAAGACGATGATTGCGGCGCGATCATGTCAGCCTCCGTCAGTGTTCGCGCACCAGTTGCGCCACCCGTGCAGCGCCGGTGCGGCCACCGCGACTGGCACCCAGGGCGCGCCGCTGGTCCAGCCGGTTCTTGCTGGAAAGCGCGTTCAGCAAACACTGATTCAGCGGACCTTCCCAGATTTCTTCGACGGCACCGAGTGCGACGAAGTTATGTGCGCCTGGACCAAGTATGGGCGAGCTACGGCACAAAGCTTCCAGCTCTTCCAGCGGTAGCTTGGTGATGCGTGACATTGCAGGCAGCGCCATCACGCGTATCTGTGCACCGGGTACCGCATAGGTTTCATCTGCAATCATGCCGAGCGAGAGGAAACCGCCACTGACTGCTTCGCTATAGACCACGCTAAGCAACTGATGACCACGCGTACGCGCCACCGCAAAGCATTTCGCCAGGTGCGCGAGGAAAGGGCTGTTGCCTAATAATTCATCACGGCGCGACAACTGCTGTCCCTGTGTATCGACCAGCATGAGGATAGGTATGCGTGGCTGATCGTTCATGATGGCGATCACGGCCTCGGACAATTGCAGCGCGATATCAACACCAATAGCGGCGTGATCCAGCGTGCCTACCACCGCCACCGTTACATCGCCTACACGTCCCTGTCCGGTCAACACCTGGCCACTGGCCGTGACCGTATGCCCTTGCGGGAACAACTGATCACATAATTCTTTCCACTCAAGCATGTTCTTCCCTCCGCACGTGTGCGCTCATTTCCAGGAACTCGGGTATCTCTGCCAGCGGCACATTCTTCGCATCGGCCACACCCAGCGCCTGCCAGATTTGCGTCGCATCGGCGCAATCAGAGAAACGCTCCATGCGATTCTTCAAGGCCGCGTGTTCCTGCGTGACGCTTTCCAGTGTGAGTGGACGCGAAACACCGAGCAGGCTGACTGCTGCATCGCGAAAAGCGGCGATGTCATCCGGCACGATGAGGTCGGCATCGCCCATCAGGTAGCGATGCTTGCCGCCCATGGTGCGCCACACCAACGCGCGATCACGGGCGTCGAATTCTTCCACGCCTTTGGCAGCTTCTATGACTTCAGGGCCGGAGACGGAAAGGCGACCTTCTTCCGAAATGATCATGTGATCACAGCATTTGGCGACGATGCCTATGCCGCCATAACAACCGTTGGAGCCACCTATCATCACGATGACCGGTATGCCGGCGTTGCGGACTTCGAATACCGCGCGCTGGATTTCAGAGATCGCGATCAAGCCTGCATTCGCTTCATGCAAACGCACGCCACCCGTATCGAGCAGCAGCAATACCGCCGCCGGACGCTGTTCTACCGCACGCTCCAGCAAACCAGTTAACTTCGCACCGTGGATTTCACCAACCGAGCCACCCATGAAGGCCGGTTCCTGCGCAGCGATCAAGACTTTGGCACCACTCAGCAAACCGGAACCAATCACGATGCCATCGTCAAATGCGACCGGCTGCCCCAGCACTGGCAAGTGCGGACTGAAGTGACGTTCTGCAGGTGGCAGGATTTCTGCAAAACTGCCGGCATCCAGCAAGTCGGCAATACGCTGGCGTGCAGTGCGTTCGAGGAAACTTTTATGTGCGCCGCTCATGCGTTACCTCGGAATTCTTCGACTGCCTGCATCAGGCGCAGGCTGACGACGGCCGGAGTTGCGCCCGCATCATTGATGGTAATGACGAGGTTGGCGAGGCGATAGCGTTCGGCGCAGGTGCGCGTAACAGCACGCCAGGTTTCATCGAAACCATGCACCGAGGTTTCGATCACGAACTTTACCTTGTCGTCGAGTTCTGCCGGTTCAAACAGTACTTCCAGATTGCCAGAGCCGACGACGCCGACCAGGCCGCTGCCTATGTTGCGATCAGGGTTGGCACAAGGGCCAACTTCAAATTCAAGTGTTTGCATGGGTGCCTACCAGTTTCTGAATCTGTTTGGTGGTTGATAGAGATTGCCTGACCATCTGACCAAATCCTTCATGGATTTGGCGGCCAGCAAATCGCGCGTCGCCAGTGATACATCGACGCCTATGTCTTCCGGCCGCTGGATCACGCCACGGTCGCGCAGATTGTCGACGACACGCTGGTCGCGCTTGAGGCCAACTGCAGTAAAGCCAGCCACACCACGTACCGCCTGCTCACGTTCCTGCGGGTTGCTGCATTTATGCAAATGCGCGATGCCTTCTTCAGTCACGATTTGTGTGACGTCGTCGCCATACACCATGACCGGTGGCAGTTCCAGCGAGAGGTCTTCCATCAGCTGCCATGCATCCAGCTTTTCCGTGAAAGTCGGGCTCATTTTTTCGCGGAAGGATTCGACCATCTGCACTACCAGCTTGCGACCGCGCGGCATGGTCGCACCGGTCGCCTGCGCCGCTTCCTGTCCCGCTTTCAGCCATGGATAGCTGACATGACGACGCGCCCGTGACTCGGAACCGAAGTTGGGTGCACCACCGAAACCGGTGATGCGGTTGAGGGTGGCGGTCGAGCTATTGCCTTGCGTATCGACTTGCAGGGTCGAACCTATGAACAGATCCGAGTAATGACCGGCGATCTGGCAAAACACGCGATTCGAACGCATGCTGCCATCCGGCCCGTTGAAGAAGACGTCAGGGCGTGCCCGCACATACTCTTCCATACCCAGTTCGGAACCGGCGCAATGTATGCCTTTGACGAAGCCGGATTCAATCGCCGGGATCAGCGTAGGGCATGGGTTGACCGTCATGTAATTACAGATCTTGCCGCGCAGGCCGAGCGACTCGGCATAGGTCGGCAAGATCAGTTCTATCGCCGCAGTATCGAAGCCGATGCCGTGGTTCAGACGGGTAACGCCATACGGGGCGTACAAGCCCTTGATGACCATCATCGCCATCAGGATTTGCGTCTCGGTGATCTGAGCCGGATCACGCGTGAAGATAGGTTCGATGTAATGCGGCTTCGGTGCCTGCACCACATACGAAACCCAGTCACCCGGCACATCAACGCGCGGTACGGTGTCTACGATTTCGTTGACTTGCGCGATGATGATGCCGTTCTTGAAGGCAGTGCCTTCCGCGACGGCCGGCGTGTCTTCGGTATTCGGGCCGGTGTAGAGATTGCCGTTGGCATCTGCACTTTGCGCTGCGATCAATGACACGCGCGGCGTCAGATCCATGAAGTAGCGACCATACAACTCAAGGTAAGTATGGATCGCACCGACATTGATCTTGCCCGCCTTGATCAGGCGTGCGAGGCGCACACCCTGGTCACCGGAGTAGCAAAAGTCCAGGCGCGACGCAACGCCGCGTTCGAATACATCCAGATGCGCAGCCAGTGCCAGATTGGATTGAATGATGTGCAAGTCATGCACCAGATTTGCATCCATCTTGGACAAAGCCGTAGCCAGGAAGTCGGCGTGCTTTTGGTTATTGCCTTCGACACACACGCGATCACCGGATTCGATCACCGCGTGCAACAGGGCGGCGATGTTTTCGGCGGCGACTACTTTGCCGTTGGCGTGCGACGCACCGCGCTTGAGGCGCGCCGCAGTGTTACGGGCCAGCGTATCCCAGTGGAAGTCCGGCGACATTTTCATGCTGCCACCTCCACTGCTTTAGTACGCTTGCTGAAAATCCCCGAGATGACTGGCCACATCAGCGTAATCAATGCCAGCGTGGTGATGGAACCGACCAGGTAGTTGGACCAGAAGATTTCCATGCCGCCATGCGACAGCAACATGGTTTGACGGAACGCATCTTCTGCTTTGTCGCCCAGTACCATTGCCAGCACCAGTGGTGCCAGCGGGTAGTCGAGTTTCTTCAAGACATAACCAACAATGCCGAACACGACCATCAGCCAGACATCGAACATCGCACCGTGCACGGTGTAAGCACCGATCGCACACAGCAGGATGATGACAGGCGCAACGATGGTGAACGGTACTCGCAAGATGGCAGCGAAGAATGGCACGGTACTCAGCACCACGATCAGGCCGACGATATTACCGAGGTACATACTGGCGATCAGGCCCCACACGAAATCCTTTTGCTCAACGAAGAGCATAGGACCCGGTTGCAAACCCCACACCATCAAACCACCGAGCAAAACCGCAGCGGTAGCCGAACCCGGGATACCGAGTGCCAGCATAGGCAGCAGAGCGGTAGTACCGGACGCGTGCGCCGCGGTTTCCGGTGCGATCACACCTTCCAGGCTACCTTTACCAAAGTGCTCTTTCTCTTTCGAGAAACGACGTGCGATACCGTAGCCCATGAAGGAAGCCGCAGTTGCACCGCCTGGTGTCACCCCCATCCATGCACCGACCACGAAGCTGCGGACCAGCGAAGCCCAGTAGCGCGGCAGTTGACGCCAGGTTTGCAGCACCACTTTCAGATTGATACCGGCTTGCTTGCCACGGAAGGCCAGACCCTCTTCCATCGTCAGCAGGATTTCACCGATACCGAACAAACCGATCACGACGATCAGGAAGTCGATCCCGCGCAGCAATTCATCGAAACCGAATGTCATGCGCAAGCCGCCGGTGATGGTGTCCATACCGATGGTGGCGAGACCGAAGCCCAGCATCATCACGAGTATGGTTTTGAATGGCGAACCACCGCCCATGCCAACGAAGCTGCAGAAAGTCAGCAAGTACACCGCAAAGAATTCCGGCGGACCGAATTTCAGTGCGAACGACGCCACCAGCGGTGCCAGGAAGGTAATCAGCATCACCGAGAAAAACGCACCTATGAAGGAACCGCTGAAAGCAGCCGTCAACGCTTCCCCGGCCTTGCCTTTCTGCGCCATCGGATAACCATCGAAGGTCGTCGCGACCGACCACGGCTCACCCGGGATGTTGAACAGGATGGAGGTAATCGCACCGCCGAACAAAGCGCCCCAGTACAGGCAGGACAAGAGGATGATGCCGGCGGTCGGCTCCATCGAGAATGTCAGTGGCAACAGGATCGCCACGCCGTTCGGCCCGCCCAGTCCCGGCAATACGCCGATCAGGATGCCCAGCGTGACGCCTATGAACATCATTAAAATATGCTGTCCCGTAAGGGCGACAGAAAACCCATGCATCAAATAGCCCAGCTCTTCCATGAATGTCTCCTTCTATGGATTTTTGTTAGCGAGATTCAGTAGCCGAATGCCGCTTCAAGCGGGCCCTTGATCAACGGAACCATGAATTGAATTTCAAACAGCCAGAACACAACTGCTACCACCGACAAACCTACCGCCAGTGATTTCAACCAACTGTATTTGCCGAGTACACGCATAAAGCCTGCTATGAGTGCCAATGCCGCGATGTACATGCCGAGGAATTGCGCAATCGCGACAAAGCCGAGTATCGGTGCCAGTACTTGCAGCACCGGTTTGAGTTCTCCGCGTGTGACGAACGATGAGGCGTTGATCGCTTTGCTGCGGGTCGCGTTAAACATCACGACCGCAGCAGCGATGCACATGATGATGCCGATGCGGAACGGGAAGTAACCGGACTTCGGTCCGGCACTTCCCCAGCCTGCGCCCCGGTGGTAGCTGTCCCAGATCAGCAAACCACCGGCAATCATGAATGCCAGGGCGCAGGCGAACTCCGCCACACCGTGCTTGACTAAGACACGGTCTTCTTTTTGATTGCTATCCATGTTGCTGCTCCGTTTATTTACCAGCGGCCAGGAAGCCAGCTTTTTTCAGCAAGTCGTAGTGCATGTCGGCATCGGTTTGCAGGAATTTCTGCAGCGCCGGGCCAGTCAGGAAGGCGTCCTTGAATGCGTTGCGATTGGAGAACTCCTTCCACTCCGGTGTCGCTACGATTTTCTGCATTTGATCGACGTAGTAAGCGACCTGGTCAGGCTTGACACCTGTTGGCAGGAACACGCTGCGTTGCATCAGGTAAGTAACGTTGAGGCCTTGCGATTTGCAGGTAGGAATGCTGGACCAGGATTCGGTCGTTGTGACTTTTTCGGTTTGTGCCATCGGCTTGTCGTCGAATACGCACAGTGGGCGCAGCTGACCGGCACGCCATTGCGATACCGCTTCTACCGGATTGTTGACCGAAACGTCGATGTGATTGCCGACCAGCTGGGTAGCGACATCACCGCCGCCTTTGTATGGAATGTAATTGAACTTCACACCTGCCGCTTGTTCAACGGCTGCAAACAACAGATTGTCTTCACGTTTGGAGCCTGCACCACCGGCGCGGATCTGGCCTGGTTGCGCTTTTGCTGCTGCCAGCAGTTCA
Source organism: Herminiimonas sp. Marseille-P9896 (assembly GCF_903993245.1). Lineage (NCBI taxonomy): Bacteria > Pseudomonadati > Pseudomonadota > Betaproteobacteria > Burkholderiales > Oxalobacteraceae > Herminiimonas > Herminiimonas sp. Marseille-P9896. The sequence continues at coordinate 139,163 of NZ_CAJEVT010000001.1, forward strand.
GCCGCGGTTTTGTATGGTGAAGCTGCATTCACCCACAGCACGAATTCATCCATCACCAGGTTGGCGACTGGCGTCATGTCTTTCCATGAGAACGGAACGTCAGCCGTCAGCGGCAACATATACATGTGCGATGCGGAGATCAGGATTTTGTGCGGATTGCCCGGCGAGGTTTTGAGATCAATGAAGCCTTCGGCCCCGCCGGCCCCACCTTTAGGGGTAACGATGTAGGGCTTCTTTGCCAGGCTGTGCTTGACCACGATGCTGGACATCAGGCGCGCCATTTGATCAGTACCGCTGCCACTACCGGATGGCAACACCATTTCTACTGCTTTGCTTGGTTCCCACGCATAGGCCGGTGCACAGAGCATGGCGGCGGCGACGACAGATAGCGACGCGCGTGCGACGTTAAGGCGATTCAACATTTTTGTCTCCTAGTTTTTTCTTAACTTCGTTTTTAGCCGCGCAAACTCGTGATGCACGGTCTGGTTGGTGGCGCTTTTTTGCACCTGCTTGATATATTCTTCTCATATATTAGTTGTGTCAATCAATTTTGCAGAAATTTTTAATTTATTGACGCGCGGGCAAAATACGACAAGTATCTGGAGTACGGATTTGCACTTAAAAACAGGCATCAACGGCGCTAAAACCGCACCAGGACTGGGCATCTGGCGGATGACGCATAAAGTTGACGGGTGTTGCGGGAACGCCGCAACACAAAGTGCGCAGGTAGCGGGGACGATATTTGCAGTGACAAACAGGGTAGTGAGAGCGCTCACACTCTGCGGAAAACCGTTAAATTACGGGCTGAAAGATGGTTTCCACAGAGCAAGAATTTAACGCAATCATCAAATAAATCGCGCAAAGAAATATTTGTGATATCTTAGATGCACATAATTAATATATAAAACGTTCTGAGACCCAACCCCATCCCCGGAGGAGACTATGAAAAAGCCCGCTTCATCAGTTGAAGTTTCATCAGTTAAGGTTCCATCTATCCAACGTCGTACCGTACTCAAAGCTGCCGGTGCCGGTATCGCTACCGGCTTGCTCGGTATGCCGGCGTTCGCACAAAACAAACCTTTGCGTGTCGGCGTCATCGCACCACGCGGCGGCGTCGCCGGCACTATCGGTGAATGCGGCTTGCGCGGTGTCGAGTGGACCACTGCTCGCATCAATGCTGCTGGCGGCATCGGCGGTCGCAAGGTCGAACTGGTGATCCAGGAAGAGACTTCACCTAAAGACACCATCGATCGCTTCCGCAAACTGGTGCTGCAGGAAAAAGTGGATTGCGTACAAGGCATCGTGTCTTCCGGCGTCAGCCTGGCGCTGGCACCAGCTGCTGAAGATTCGCGCATGCCGACCATTTTCTGGGATGGCACTACACAGGACGGCGTGAAAGAAACCATGCCTAAACCTAAGTATGTGTTCCGCAGCACGGATAACGAGTGCGAAGCCGTGATGGCCTCGCTGCTGGCGATCAAACACTTCAAAGGCAAGTTCAAACGCATCGCTTGCGTCAATCCTGATTACTCATATGGCCGCAATACCTGGACCGCATTCCAGGCACTGCTGAAAAAATACGGCATCGAACACGAAGTCGTGTCCGAACAATGGTCGAAGATCGGCAATCTCGATCTGACCGCCAACGTCGCCGCACTGAAGGCCGCCAAACCTGATCTGATTTTCTCGTCGCTGCTGTTTGCCGATTTGCCGGTCTTCATGAAGCAGGCGCACAACGCCGGCCTGACCGAAGGTACGCGCTTCGTCCTGCCTGCAGCCGGTTGGCAACACACCGCGATGAAGAAAGAGTTCACACCTGAAGGCATCGTCTGGGGTCACAACACGATGTACTTCGATGATCCGAAAGCATCGGCGACACAGAAGGAATTCGTCAAATGGTATGCCGACAAGTACAAGGATTATCCGCACTGGGAAGCTGACCGTGCGTATTTCTCGATGATGGTCTACAAGGCTGGCGTAGAGAAAGCACTGGCAGCGAAAAAATCCTGGCCGACCGCGGAAGAAATCTGTCTGGCCATCCCGGGTGTGCAGGTCGAATCACTCGGCGGTAAAGGTGCGATGCGCGCCGACCATATCGCCAACCAGACTTTCCACCAGGGCTTGTCGACCAATAAGAATAACTACGACTTCCCGACGCTGGCATCAGTCGAGACCATGTATTCCGACCAATTGCAGAAACCGACAGGCGCGGATTTCTGGGAATGGCTGAATACCGCAAACTTCAAGATCTAACACCTGACACAAAGGAGGGAACTTCCCTGGTGGATACTTAGCAATTCGTATCAGCCAGGGAGGGGTGTATCTATGGCTCCGTTTTTCAATATCCTTTTGGCCGGCGTATTCCAGGCAGCTGTCCTGTTCCTGGTGGCGTCCGGCTTGCAACTGATCTTTGGCGTACAGCGCATCATCAACCTGGCGTGCGGTTCGATCTATGCGCTCGGCGCATACTTCGGCATCTTCGTCACGTCGTGGGCGCTGAGCAAAGGTTTACCCGTACACCTGTTTCCGCTGGTACTGCTAGCCGCCGGTATCGTCATCGGCCTGATCGGACTGCCACTGGAACGACTGATACGCACTATCTATAACCGTCCGGAATCATTCCAGTTGCTGCTGACCTTTGCAGTGATGCTGATGTTCCAGGACGTACTGCGTTTCTTCTGGGGTGCCGACCCGCAGCAATTGCCTAACGTCTCCATGACCTTCGGCACCATGTCTGCCTTCGGTGTCAGCATGCCGACGTATAACGTGATGGTGATCGCCGTCGCCATCGCACTCGCGATCGGCATGGCGTACTTCCTCGGCAAAACCAAGACCGGCAAAATCCTGCGCGCAACCGCAGAGAATCGTGAAACCAGCGCCGCGATGGGCATTAACGTGACCCGCGTCTACGTGATGGTGTTCACCCTCGGCACCATGCTCGGCACGATCGGTGGCGCACTCGTCATCCCGAATGCAGCAGCATCGCTGGAGATGGGCGTCGAACTGGTGGTTGAGGCGTTTGCGGTGGTGGTGATCGGCGGCCTCGGCAGCATGAAAGGCGCAGCAGTCGGCGCCCTCATCGTCGGCCTGATCCGCGCACTCAGCGCCATGTATTACCCGGAAGCTGAAATCCTGGCTATCTATGCAATTGTGTTGGCGGTCCTGATCTGGAAGCCGGCAGGTCTCTACGGAAAGGCTGAAGCATGAGAACCGATACCGTACACAGCGCGCCTATTACCGCGCCGGAGGAACTGGAATTTGTCGCGCCACCTCCGATCTCTCGCGCCAAACTGATAGCCGGTGGCCTGGTGCTGGCCGTGCTGGCAGTCGCACCGCTGGTGATCAGCCAGTACTACATGACGCTGCTGATTCCTTTCTTTGCCTATGCCGTGATTCTGCTCGGCTTTAACCTGCTGTTTGGTTATGGCGGTCTGCTTTCTTTCGGCCACGCCCTGTTCGTTGCGATCGGTGCCTATGCCGCAGCGGCCATGGTATCGAAGACGGGCATGGTTTCATTCGAGATGATGTTGCTGACAGCCGTCGTCGCTTCCTTCGTGATTTCGATCCCGATTGCATGGCTGGCGAGTCGCTTTACCGGCATCTTCTTCGGCATGCTGACCTTGTCTTTCGGTATGTTGTTCCACTCCTTCCTGAACAAGTTCTACTACATCACGGGTGGCGACAGCGGCATGCGTGTGCCACGTCCGAGCCTGTTCGGTATGGAGCTGGATCAGTTCGACAAGACGGCTTTCCTCGGCGGCCCGTTCTATTACTACTGTCTGGTGATGGTGCTGCTGCTGACCTGGGTCATGTGGCGCATCGTGCGTTCACCATATGGCATCCACCTGATGGCTTCGCGTGACAATGCAGTCAAGGCGCTGTATCTCGGCGTCAAGGTACGCAGCGTACGTGCCATCGCTTTCGTAGTGTCGGCCGTATATGCATCCATCGGCGGCGTGATCCTCGGTGTCAACACTGGCCTGGCTGATCCGGAGCTGGCTTACTGGACGCACTCCGGTCATCTGGTCTTCATGGCGGTGCTCGGTGGCTATCAGGAATTCCTCGGCCCTGTACTCGGTGCCTTCGTCTTCATCCTGCTGCAGGATGAGCTGTCGTCGCTGACGCAGTACTGGCGCTTCTTCCTCGGTGCCATCCTGGCGATCCTGGTGATCGTACTGCCGGGCGGCATCATGGGTGCCATCCGTAAATTCAAATCCAAAGGAGAGCAAGCATGAGTAGCACTGATGTATTGCTCCGCGCAGAACAGATTTCACGCCACTACGGCGACTTCATCGCGCTGCAGAATGTGGATCTGTCCGTCTCACGCGGTGAGTTTGTTTCTGTGGTCGGGCCGAATGGTGCAGGCAAGACCACACTGGTCAACGTACTGACAGGCTTGCATCAGCCAACCACTGGCCATGTCAATTTCAATGGTTCGAATATTGCCGGCGTCGGTGCGGTCGACCTCGCCACGCGTGGCCTCGCACGCGCCTTCCAGCTCACCAGCATTTTCCCTGAGCTGACAGTGCGCGAGACTATCGCCGTCTCGGCCTGCTCTTACCTGAACCAGCGCTGGAATGGCTTTGGTCATCTATTCGGCAGTCGCAAGATCAATGACATCGTGGTGCGCACCGCTGATGCATTCGGCTTGTCACCGTGGCTGGATACCAAGGGTGGCTCACTGCCACATGGCCGACGCAAGCTGCTCGACGTCGCCAGTGCCTTCGCACTGCATCCGAAAGTGATGCTGCTGGATGAACCGACTGCTGGTGTGTCCACCGCTGACAAACACGGCGTCATGGAAACCCTGTTGCGTGCCGCCAAACATATGGGGATAGAAGCCATCATGCTGGTAGAACACGATATGGATCTGGTATCGCGCTATTCGACACGCATCGTTGCGATGCAGGCTGGCAAGAAGATCGCCGACCTGCCGCGCGATGAATTTTTTGCCAATGAAGAAGTCGTGTCCATCGTGGTCGGCAAAGGAGCGCACTAATGTCTCTCGCACTCGATAAGGTCAATGTCACCCTGGTCGGCAATCCGGTCCTGCGCGATATTTCGATGCGTATCAATCCGGGTGAGCTGGTGTGCCTGGTCGGTCGCAACGGCGCAGGCAAGTCCACCACCTTCCGTTCCATCATGGGTTTCCAGGCGCTGAAGTCCGGCGCGATCAACTGGAAGAACAAGGCGATCAACGGCATGCAAACGCACAAGATCGTGGAACTCGGCCTCGGCTATACGCCAGAAGGCAGCGATGTGTTCGGCGATCTCACGGTCGAAGACAATATCGCGCTGCCGACCTGGACGCGCAAATCAGCGCGCAGCGCACAGGAACGCATAGATGAAGCATATGCCGTCTTCCCCAAGCTCAAGCAGTATTTGCATAGAGGCGGGCAGCAACTATCCGGCGGTGAGCGCAAGATGGTATCGATCGCACGTGCACTCGCGCTCGACCCTGAGCTGCTGTTGCTGGATGAAGCATTCGAAGGCTTGTCGCCTGCCATCATCCCGACCATCAGCGAAGGTTTGCAAAGCATCCTGAAGCAGGGACGCGGTGTGCTGCTGGCCGAATCCAACTTCTATCACCTGCCGCCATTTGCTGATCGGCTGTACGTGATAGAGCGCGGCGAGATTGTGTTTGAAGGAACGCTGGCGCAAGCCGAAGCAGATACCGCAACGATGAAAATCATCAAGGGTACTTAAGGCTTGCGCTTCAATTCATTTTTCAAATAAGGCAAGACACTCAGCAAACCGGCTATGGCCAGCGCAAACCCAAGCCACAAGGGAGCGCGCAGGCCATAGCCAGCTGCGATGCCGACACCACCCAGCCAGGAACCCAGACCCAATCCCATATTGATCACCGATGAATGCATGGTGTGCACCAGCGCACCCGGATGCGCAGTTTTCATAATGCGCGCAATCATCGCCGGATTCAGCGCCACACCGATCAGGCCGATCACAATCAAGGCCACGACGCTGATGATCTGCTTGTGCGCAAAGTATGCGAACACCGCGAGCGCGGTAGCCAGACCCGCCTGGCCCCAGGCCAGGATAGGGAAAGTGTATTTGTCAGCGTAACGACCTATCACCATATTGCCGACCACGTTCGCGACACCATACAAGCCGAGCAACCATGGTATCGCCGCAGCGCTGAAACCACTGAGCTCGGTCAGGATGGGAGCGAAATAACTGAAGGCGGCAAACGCAGCGCCTATGATGCAGCCACTGGTGAGATAAGCGGCCCACAGGTCACGGTTTTTAAACTCCGCCAATTCGGTATCCAGGCTGCGTGCCGCTGCAGCCTGCGAGCGCGGCACCAGGAAAATAATCAGCAGGGCGCACAAGGCAACCAGCATCACCACCAGCCAGAAACTGGCGCGCCAGCCCCAATGCTGGTCGATCGCAGTCGCGGCTGGTACACCCGTCACATTCGCCAACATCAAACCGCCAACCACGATGGACGCTGCACGCGCGCGCGATCCCATCGCAACCACCTCGCCACAAATCGCCAGCGATGCACCAAAGCAGGCGGCCGCCGCCACTCCGGTGACAAAGCGCGCACTCGCCATGACGTCGTAACTATTGGATGCGGCTGCCACGGCCTGCGCGCAGGCGTAGAGCAGCAACAGGCAGAGCAATGCTTTCTTGTTCGAGACACGCAGCTTGAGCAAGGCCACCGTCAGCACTGGCCCGCCTATCACCATACCTATCGCGTAGTAGGAAATCAGATAACCGACTTGCGTTACCGAGACGCCGAATGCCTGGGTCAGCGAAGGCATCATGCCTGCCACCATGAATTCGGAAGTGGTCAACGAAAAGATCGTCAGCCCGAGGATGTAAACGACTAAAGGCATGTGTATAAGGATTCCAGGTAAACAGCCTGTGAAATCCTAACACCATGAACAAGGGGCAAGGCAGCATGTTGCTGGCTTGCCCCGCTTACTCACTATCTGTCTGGCGTGCTAGTTTTTGCGCCAGCATGCATTACAATTTATGCCCCTTGTGCAAAGGGATTCAATCTCCCAGCTTGCCATGCCATGCGGCATCGATGATGCGCGCATAGGTAGCAGGCACATCCGCCACCGGGAATGCTTTCGCCAGGCGTACAACTGCCAGGGCATCACGTGTCAGGTCACCCAGATGTTCACGACCCACACCAAAATCACGCAAATTGGTCGGGATACCAAGCTCACCGATCAAATCACGTATCACCACCGGCACCTGCGCCACCGCAGCCGCAGGATCTTGGGTATCTATGCCGAACAGGCGTGCCACTTCCAGCATCTCGGTCGGACGTTCAGTACGCAAGGCATCCAGCACGTACGGCAACATCACGGCATTGGTACTGCCATGCGTCGCATGTGTGAGTCCGGCCACTGCGTAAGCTATCCCGTGTACAGCGTTCAGGCCCGCACCGCCATATGACAGTGCGGCATAGTGACTGGCGTAAGCCATACCTATGCGTGCTTCGGTATCCGCACCATCCTTATAAGTACGCATCAGGAAGCGCGCGCACAGATCGATAGCTTCACGTGCAAACAACATGGTCAGCGAAGAGCGACCGCTATAGCCCGGATCAACCTGGCCACCGCGATCAAACTCGGCGGAGTCCAACGTCAGGTAAGACTCAACTGCATGTGTCAGCGCATCGATGCCGGAATCCGCGGTCACACGTGGCGGGCAAGTGTAGGTAAATTCAGGATCGATCAATGCAATGACAGGACGCAGCACGTTATCCATCACCGCCACCTTGGTCGCATTCGACGGATCGATCAGGATCGCGCCCGGCGTTGCCTCCGAGCCGGTACCGGCAGTAGTCGGCAGGGCGATCAGCGGCAGGGCCTTAGGTGCGGCAGGCAGCGCGCCGATGAAATTTTTCACCGGCAAACCGTCAGGAATGGTGACGCACAGGGCTTTGGCCAGGTCGATATTGCTGCCGCCACCCAGCGCAATGATGTGATCCGGTTGCCGTGCGCCGATTTGCGCACGTATCAGTTTGGTCGCATCGTCACACAGCGTGGTGGTCGGATCGGCTGCGCCACCGTCAAACACGATGGTGGAAATGCCCAGCGCTTCAGCAGCTGCGATGTATTCGCGCACCCACGGCGTTTGTTTGCTGAAAAAGGTATCGGTAACCAGCACGCCGGATTTGTATCCGAGGCGTTCCAGCAAGGCAGGCAGTTGCGCACGGCTGCCGCAACCGAGTACAACCCGTGCAGGCGGACAAAAATGGATGACATCATTACTTCTCATGGGAACTCCGCAGGGTAGGAATATCAGAAAGAAAAACGCGCATTTCTTCGGCAACGCGCGCCGTGTTTTGCGTCAATATGCTGTGCATCGCATGTTCTATCGTGCACAGCCGGGCGTGCGGCAAACCCTGCTCCAGCAATTGCGCATGCGCATAGGGTGAATCTTCATCATCGCTGCCGTGCACTATCAGCACCGGCAAGTCCATCTCCGGCAACAGTGAGCGTTGATCGCTGCGGCTGATGCTTTGCCAGGTCCAGGCCACCGCATCCCGATCCGCCGCGTCACGCAAACCGAGACGCTGCTCACGCGCGGTAATTTCTTCCAGCAGCGCGCCATGTTCGGTTGCGTGGAACCAGCTGGTCTGTTGTAGTACCGGGCTGCCCGACATCAGGATCAGCGCTTGCGGCAAGGGCACGCCCTGTTTGCGTAATAAATCCATGGTTGCCAGCGTAACTGATACACCCATACTCCAGCCCGCCAGCACATAGCGCGGCGTCGTCACGTAACAAGCGATTACTTTGGCGATTTCGGCGGCGAAGGCTTCCAGGCTGTAGTCATCGCTGCCATGGCCGCGAAAAGCCTGCGCCCGGCCGCGCAAATTCGGCAAAACCCAGCGCACCTGCTCACCCAGCGCCTCGGTCAACGACTGCCAACTGGCGCGCGTGCCCTGGATCCCGTGCACCGCAACGATCGTTATTCCGCCGCCACCGCGACAAACCACGTCCATCGCATCTCCCTGCGTATTTTCTTGTTGTTGCGCAAGCTTATTGAAATTGTTCATACTAGCCATATATAAGATGAATTACAGTAGGCAAAACGACTTTTTAAAACCATAATTGCAGACATGTACAACGCACTGCATCTTTCATCCAGACTGACCACAACCATTTGATCGCCCCATGACAGCTACTAAAAAAGCGCCACGCAAATCAGGTGCCACAAAAACTGCGAAGCAGGCAAAAATGCCCTCTCCTCAATCTGCGATACAAGATATGGCCGAACCCAAGGTAAAGCTGACCGATATCGCTTACGAGCAAATCGAAGAAGCCATCATTACCCTGCGCATACCGCCGGGTTCGGTCATCTCCGAGCTGACCCTGAGCGAAATGCTCAACATCGGCCGCACCCCGATCCGCGAAGCCATCCAGCGCCTGGCGCGCGAACATTTGCTGCTGGTCTTGCCGCAACGTGGTTTGCTGGTTCCCGAGATTGATCTCAGGAAGCAACTCAAGCTGCTGGAAACCCGCCGCGAAGTGGAGCGCCTGATCTGCAAGAGCGCTGCCCGTCGTGCCTTGCCGGAAGAACGTGAACGCTTTGCTCGCCTGCACGATGAGTTCATCCATGCTGCCGCGACTGACGATGACGTTGCTTTCCTGCGCTCCGACCGCGAGTTCAACGAACTGTCGCTGGTTGCAGCACGCAATGAATTTGCCGAAGGTGCGATGCGCCTGATGCATGGTCTGTCACGTCGCTTCTGGTATTTCCACTATAAGCAGGCTGCCGACGTTCCTGAAATGGCCCGTCTGCATGCCGCGGTCGCTGGTGCCATTGCCAAAGGTGATGTGAATGCAGCGGGTGAAACACTGGATCTGCTGCTGGATAACATCGAAACCTTTACCAAAGCCACCCTGATGTCCGATATGTAATCAAAAACTTTTCCCGCTGCGCCGCTACTACTAATGCGACGGGAAACAGAGCAAAAAGCGCCGGGTTATACCCGGCGTTTTTTATAGTCAGATTACGAGACCGCGATCAATGCTCGCTTCTTCTTCCTTGGTCAGCTCCGGGCCGTCCAGCGTCACGCGGGAATCATCGTAACGGAAGCGTTTGATAATGGGCTTGAGCTCTTCCTTGATGTGCTCTTCGCTGTAGCCGTTGAACAGGTGGCCGATCAGACCGCGATCCAGATCGGTGCTGCCCATGACCCAGTCAGCAATCGGGAAGGTCAGGTTCATGTTGTACTTCATCATGATGCCCTGATTGTGATGCGCAGTATGGTGGCGACGTATCGTATTGATGAAAGGCATGTTACGAACGAACCAGTTTTCGTGCACGTGGCAGCAATAGTGGAAGGTTTCATAAATCAGGTATTGCGCCACCATCGTAATGAACAGGATGTAACCGGCATTCGTATTAATCAGTACCGATGCCAGGTAACCCAGGGTCAGACCACCCACACCCAGCGTAATCAATACGCGCCAAGGGAAGAACACAATACGGAATTCACGCGTGGTATCGATAGTTGCTTCATTGTCGGTGAAGTACTGATGATGCTGACGCGTATGGCGATCGTAAATCGCGCGCAAGGCAAATACGTCTATCTTGCGATGCATGACGAAACGGTGCATGCCCCATTCAACAAAATTCCCTGCCAAAAACACTGGGATGACGATCAGCCATTCCCAGCCTGAATTCTGCAACTGCGACACGCAGTACCAGATAGCCGCGATCCCGCTCGCATACATCACTGCGATGTGCAGCAAACCGTTGTACAGCGGGCTGATGTCCGCCTTGTATTGTTCGCGGAATTTCCGCTGGCGTTCACTCATCATGATAAATCTCCTGAAGTAGATGAATTATTCTTATTGTGTATGACTGACATATTAGTAGTATCCGAAAGCACTGTCAAGCGCGCTTTTGGGATTCTGTTGGCGCGACGGCTTTTACCTGCTAATGTGCAAATGCATGGTCAATATGCAAACAGGCAACATAAGAGACAGGCAGTGCTGGCGCGCTTTTCCGCAGCTAAGGGCCGAACCGGGGCAGGCAGCGGATGAGGTCAGTCCACGCCAAAAAAACAACAGATTCCATACAGAAACCAGGGTGCTTCCCTTACCCAAAGTCATTGGAGACTTGCCATGCTTGAACTCATTTCAGACCCACAAATCTGGTTAGCCTTCATCACCCTCACCGCACTTGAACTGGTGCTGGGCATAGACAACATCATTTTTATTTCCATCCTGGTCGACAAGTTGCCGGTCGAGCGCCGCGAATTCGCCCGCAAACTGGGGTTGTTCATCGCCATGTTCATGCGCATAGGCTTGCTGATGGTATTGGCCTGGATAGTGGGACTGACGGCACCGTTGTTTACAGTGCTGGGGCAGGAAATCTCAGGGCGAGACCTGATATTGATAGGCGGTGGGCTGTTCCTGATATGGAAAAGCACCGGCGAGATCCATCAATCACTGGAAGGTGAAGAAGGGCATGCTTCCAGCGCAGTGAAGGCGACTTTCACCGCCGTCATCCTGCAAATCATGGTGGTGGATATGGTGTTTTCGCTGGACTCGATCATCACCGCAGTCGGCATGGTGGATCAGATCGAAGTGATGGTGGCCGCCGTGATCGTCTCGGTCGCACTTATGATGCTGTTCGCCGGCCCTATCGGCCGCTTCGTCTCGCGCCATCCGTCGATCAAGATACTGGCGCTGGCCTTCCTGGTCGCGATCGGCGTGATCCTGATAGCGGAAGGCTTCGACCATCACATCCCGAAAGCATATATCTACTGCGCGATGGGCTTTGCGCTGGTGGTGGAAATGATCAACATCCGCATGCGTTCACGCACCGCGAAACCGGTGCACCTGCATGCGCAGTACGCCAACGACGAAACTGCGCATGACAATAAATAAGGAAGGATATGGTGTGACTGCAGCACGCGCTGTGGTCACACCATCACTGGCTCAGGCCAGCTTGCGCATCGCGAGGATGGCTTCGTGGTCGGTCATGAAAATATGATCATCACCCAGTGCCTTGATCCAGCCTGCATGATCCAGCACATCCCACACCTGCTTTTTGATATTCGATGCATACAGCTCTATGCCCAGCCCCTGCAAGGTAATCTGCAGGGACTCCAGGGTTTCCACACCGGTCGCGTCTATATCATTGACCGCGCCTACACATAGCAGGACGTGGCGTATATCGTGATCGCTGCCGCATTGCGTCACGATGAAACGCTCCAGCGCAGACCCAGTCAGGAAATTGAGTGCCGCATCTATGCGCACCGCCAGCACACCCGGCGCCAGTCGCGGCAAATCGAAGCGCTGGCTATCGCGCAAGGTACCATCGCCATGCTCGCTGACTTCGATAATGCGCGGCTGCATATGGCGGTACAGATAAGACACCATGGTTAACGTAATACCTGCCACCACGCCCCAGTGCAGGCGCGGCATGGCAACTATCGTGACGACAAAGGTAACGATGGCGATCGCCGCATCATCGCGCGAAATCGCGAACAAACGCTTGAACGCAGAGAAATCGAACAGGCCAAATACCGGGATGATAATCAGCGCTGCCAGTACCGACCGCGGCAGGTAGTACAGTAAATCTGCCAGGAAGATCAGGCTGAACAATACGCACAGCGCGCTGAACAAAGTCGACCACGCACTGGTTGCACCTGCATACAGATTCAGTGCCGAGCGTGAGAAGGAGCCGCTGACCGGGAACGCGCCACTCAAACCGCTGGCCGCCTTGGCCAGACCCTGGCCTATCAATTCCTGGTTTTCATCCCAGCGTTCACGGCGCTTGCGTGCCAGCACACGGCAACTCGACATCGCTTCGGTAAAGCTGATCAGCGCCAATACCAGCGCTGCCGACCACAACTCACGATGATGCTCAAACGGAATCGCCGCAGGCAAAGCCAAAGGCGGCAAACCCTTGTCAATATCACCGACAATGGCGGCACCGGTCGCAGCATAGCCGACCAGCCAGCTCAAAAAAGTACCGAGTATGGTCACCAGCAAAATGCCGGGGAAGCGCGGGAACAAACGTTTGATAACAACCAGCAAGATCAGCGTCCCGAAACCAAAGGCACTCGTCATCAGCATGATGGACGGTGCATCTATGACGCGCTGGATTACCTTGCCGATATCAGCAACGAACAAATCCGGCACGCCTATCAGCGCAGGCAATTGCGACATCATGATGATGATGGCTGCTGCGTTGATAAAACCAATGATCACTGGCTGCGACACCAGATTGGACAAGCGTCCAAGGCGGAACGCACCCAGCATAAACTGGATCACGCCGGTATATATAGAGAGCCAGATCGCCAGCGTCACCCACTGCATGCTGGCCGGAGCCGCCATAGGCGACAGCGAGCCAAACACCAGCAAGCTGGTCAGCGCCGCCGGACCCACTGCCAGCAAGGCAGACGAACCCCACAAAATCCCGATGACGCTAGGCAATAGTGCCGCGTACAAGCCAGTCGCCGCCGGCATACCAGCCAGCGTCGCATATGCCACCGCCTGTGGAATCAAGACCAGGCCGACACTGATACCCGCCCAGGCATCGCTTTTCAGGGATGCCATCGTAGGCCGCGGCCAATTCAGGAAAGGGAAGAAACGCTTGATATCGAATGCACTCATGGAATCGCAAGGCCAGGCAAAGGGATGCAGAAGGGCATAGTTTACTCGCATTGCATTTGCCCCAGTGCAAAGCTGGGCAGCAACTTTTTACACCTGCTTACCGCCACAGCTGTGCGAGCGTACAATGAGGCGATGGACATCACCCTAGCCGACCTCGAACAAGCCATTAATCACTGGCGTCACCGACGTCCCTCCACCGGGGAAGAGCGGGCCTTGTCGCCTGAGGTCAACATCCTGGCCAAAGTCTATGCGCTGATGATCTTCCATCAGCAAAAGAGTATCGCGCTGGAAACCATCGAACCGGCTGCACGCCAGTTAATCGAGGCCTGGCAGCAACAACTGGCCGCTTGAATTACGAAGCCATATGCCGCGCCTGCCGCCGCGTAAGGCTGGACAGGGCGTCCTGCAGCACAGCTTGTTTCTCTTCTTTAACGGCCTGCTTGTGCACGGCCTCGGTCTTTAACTTGGTATTGGCTTGTCCCGCATAATCGCTGCGCACGACTTCGGCTGCCGCTTCTTCATCCATACCTTCCAGCACCAACCATTGCCGCACCAGTACCGCCAGACGCTCCAGCGCAATCCGATTGGTCGCATCGGTAGTCGAGTAGAGCCAGTTCGATAAGCGCATGAAGTTGGCGAACGGCGTCTCGCGCAAGATCAGCGGCAAGGTATGTGCGAAACGGCCGGAGTTGGCGATCAGATCCCAGTAACGCGCAAAGCGCACCAGCTGCTGCATTTCATTGAAGTCTATGCGATCCGTCGCGAGGATCGTATAAGGCGGATAAGGATCGAACACCAGGCCGTAGTCCTGCGTATGACGAATGATAGGCGTGCCGCGCAAACGCTTGAGGATACCGAACTGAATTTCATGCGGCCCCAGCTCCAGCAGGCGATCAAAGCCACACGCAAAGCTGGCCACATCTTCACCCGGCAAACCCGCGATCAGATCGACGTGCAAATGCGCGTGCGAGTTCTCGCATAGCCAGCGAATATTCTCGGCGGCTTTTTCATTATTCTGCTTACGGCTGACCAGGGTCTGCACTTCCGGGTTGAAACTCTGGATGCCGATTTCAAACTGCAAGGTACCCGCCGGGAATTTCTTGATACCTTCTTTCAAGGCGTCGGGCAAATGATCCGGCACGACTTCAAAGTGTGCATAGACCGGATCTTCCGGATGTGCTTCCAGCTTGTCGAGGAAGAACTGCATGATCTTCAGGCTGGATTTGATATTCAGGTTGAAGGTACGGTCGACGAATTTGAACAGACGTGCACCACGTGCATGCAGCGTTTCCAGCTCACCGAGGAAGAGGTCGAGGTCGTAAGGCCAGGCCGTCTTGTCCAGCGCCGACAGGCAGAATTCGCATTTGAACGGGCAGCCACGCGACGCTTCCACATACAGCGTGCGGTTCTTGATGTCTTCATCTGAATACAGGCTGTAAGGCATGGTCAGCTCGGCCAGTGGCGGCTGCACACCTGCGTGTATCTTCATCAACGGCTTCGGGCCGTGCAGTATCTGTTTGCACACTTGCGGGAAGGTCACATCGCCCCAGCCGGTAATCAGGTAATCGGCCAGCTGCACGATGGTCTGCTCGGACGACTCATACGACACTTCCGGCCCACCCAGCACGATCACCACTTCCGGTGCCACCCGCTTGAGCAGGGCGACCAGTTTGGTGGTTTCTTCCACGTTCCAGATATAGACACCGAAACCGATGATGCGCGGCTTGCTTTGCAACAGCTTCTCCGCCATATCGGTGGTGCGCGCGCCGATCACGAATTCCTGTATCTGCGTGACGTCCTGCAAATCGCCCATGTTCGCCAGCAGATAGCGCAAACCGAGGGAGGCATGCGTGTAACGGGCGTTTAGCGTGGAAAGCAGTATGGTCATGAGGCGAGGACAGGCGAAAACTACGGCGAAGCGGCCATTTTACGCTGCCCTGATGGAAACCAGCGCGGAATTGGTATAACTGGCAACATGGCGCTCATATAATGAAACACGCCTTTTCGGAACCGCCATCACGCATCCATGAAACTATTTCCGCTTTTACACCGCTACACCGCCGTTGCCCTGCTATGTGTCGCAACGACCGCCCAGGCCGGATCATCGATTTCCGAAGTTAGCCCTGCCGCCTGTAACACCATGCGCCAGCAAGGCGTCATGCAAAAAGATGCACCGGTTACCTGCGCGCAATTGCGCATCGTGCATTTCTCTTACCTCGATTTCGACGGCAAGCTGCGCAACGATGGCGAGATCATGGTGCTGGCTGCGGTCGCCGAGCATGTACAAGCCATTTTCGATACGCTGCTGCAACGTAAGTTCGCCATCGCCCGTGCGCGCCTGATGGATCACTATCGCGGCGATGATGTGGCCTCCATGCGCGACAACAATACCTCGGCCTTTAACGACAGGCGCATCACCAATGGCAAAGCGCCATCGCTGCATGCCTACGGCGTCGCCATCGATATCAATCCCTTGCAGAATCCCTACGTGCAGTTTGAAGCCGACGGCAAAGCACTCTACAGTCCGCCCGGCGGCAGCAAGTATGCGAACCGACTTGCGGTGCGACCCGGCAAGCCTGCACGGCAGGGCATGGCGGAAGAAGTGGTCGAAGTCTTTGCCCACCACGGCTTCCTCGGCTGGGGTGGCAACTGGGATGCGCCGATCGACTACCAGCACTTCCAGGTCAACCGCGCGCTGGCCTTGCGCTTGATCGCCTTGCCGGTGCCTGAGGCACGCAGCTTGTTCAACGCTTATGTAGAACGTTATCGCCAGTGCGTACAGGGCAGCAAGGAAGCTAAGCGCGCCAGCGTGCAAGCCAGCTGTGCAACTTCAGTGGAACGCGGCGGTCAATAATCAAACACAGCCTGCATGGAAAGCTTGACGGAGCGACACAGTGAGTGTGTACTCTCAGCTAAACACAAGAACAAGCGGCCCCAATTTCGGAGACTTTATACATGCTCATCAACTGCGTCGTCTATCAGGACGGCAATAAACTATCCGACATCCCTATTGATGAAATCAGCGACTACCTGGTACGTCCGGATTGCTTTGTCTGGGTTGCGCTGAAGGACGCCGAGCCGGCTGAGCTGGCGCAGATGCAGGAAGAGTTCAATCTGCATGAACTCGCGGTCGAAGATGCACGCAACGGTCATCAGCGTCCCAAGATAGAAGAGTACGGTGATTCACTGTTCACAGTCGTGAAGACTGCAGAAATGGTGGATGGCGAATTGCACATAGGCGAAATCGATATCTTTACCGGCAAGAACTACGTGCTGTCGGTACGTAATCGCAGCAACCAGGGCTTCCTCGGCGTACGCGCACGCTGCGAACAGGAACCGGAGCAATTGCGCAAAGGCTCGGCCTTCGTGCTGTATGCATTGATGGATGCAGTCGTCGATCGCTACTTCCCGGTGGTGGAAAGCCTGGAAGCGGAGCTGGAAACCATTGAAGGCAAGATCTTCGACAAAGGGCTGGCACGCCTCAACATCGAACGCTTATACGACCTGAAGCGCCAGGTCGTGATGCTCAAGCACGTGGTCGCACCGCTGATGGAAGCGGTCGGCAAACTCTCAGGCGGACGTGTACCGGCACTGTGCGAAAGCACGCGTGATTACTTCCGTGACGTCGGCGATCATCTGTACCGCATCAATGCGCTGACCGATGCGATCCGCGATACGGTCGCCACCGCGATCCAGGTGAACCTGTCGATGGTAACGATTGAAGAAAGTGAAGTGAATAAGCGGCTCGCTGCATGGGCCGCTATCTTTGCGGTAGCCACTGCCTTCTTCGGCTTGTGGGGCATGAACTTCAAGTTCATGCCCGAACTCGACTGGAAGTATGGCTACCCGGCTTCGGTGCTACTGGTGGTTTGCGTCTGCGGCTATCTCTACTACCGCTTCAAGAAGTCCGGCTGGTTATAAGCGATAAGCAGCCGACGCTACTCAGAACTGCTCCCACTCGTCACCGACTGGTGCCGCACCGTTAGCCCGCAGTTTAGGCTGCGGTGCCGGTACCGGAACTCCGGACGATTTCGTAGCGCTCTTACCTAGCTGAACCACACTCGCTGCACGCGGTACAAACGCTGCTTGCGCATCGCTGAGTTTGAACGCACCCACCACTTGTCCCAGCTTGCGCGCCTGATCCTGCATGGATTCCGCAGCAGCCGCAGCTTCTTCCACCAGCGATGCATTCTGCTGGGTGACATGATCCATCTGGCCTATGGCCTGGTTGATTTGCTCGATACCCGCGCTCTGTTCCTGGCTGGCGGCCGTGATCTCGCCCATGATGTCGGTGACACGACGTATGCTGCTAACGATTTCATCCATGGTTGCGCCCGCTTCGGTGACCAGCTTGTTGCCGGTATCAACCTTGCCTACCGAATCCCCGATCAGCGCCTTGATTTCCTTGGCAGCACTGGCAGAGCGTTGTGCCAGACTGCGCACTTCGGTCGCCACCACCGCAAAGCCACGCCCCTGCTCACCTGCACGTGCAGCTTCGACCGCTGCATTCAGCGCAAGGATATTGGTCTGGAAGGCGATGCCATCGATGACGCTGATGATGTCGACGATCTTGCGCGAGGATTCATTGATGGAACTCATGGTCTCGACCACTTGCGATACAACCTCGCCACCCTTGGTCGCGACTTCGGATGCCGACGCTGCGAGTTGATTCGCCTGCCGTGCATTATCTGCATTTTGCTTGACGGTCGAGGTCAGCTCTTCCATAGACGAAGCAGTTTCTTCCAATGAACTGGCTTGCTGTTCGGTGCGGGAAGAGAGATCCATATTACCTGCGGCGATCTCGTTGGATGCAGTGGTAATCGCATCAGTACCCAGACGGACTTCACCGACTATGCGTTGCAGGCCGTCGTTCATGTCTTTCAACGCTGCGAGCAATTGGCCGCACTCATCTTTGGATTCAGCCTTGATGTCATTCGTGAGGTCACCACCGGCCACACGCCGCGCTGCGTCGACAGCTGTTTTCAACGGACGTGTAATGCCTATGGTCAGACGCCATGCGCAAAACATGCCGAATGCCAGCACCAGTGCAGACAACAGCATCAGCTGGCGTGCACTCGCTGCTTCCACTTCACTCAGCTGGGCAGTACCGGCATCCATCTGCTTGCGTTCCAGTTCGACAAATTCGGTGAAGTGATTCTTAAAGCTATCTGCGGCAGGCAGGAAAGTCGCATCGAAATATTTCGCTGCTTCTGCTTCCTTGCCTTCGGTCTTCAGCTTCATCACGCCTTCACGCCCCGCGAGGAAGGTTTTACGGACGTCGAGGATTTTTGCGTACAACGCTTTTTCCTGTTCGGTATTCAGCAGAGGCTCCAGCTTCTGGATGATCTCCATCGACTGCTTGCTGTCATCGGCCGCAAACTTCGCCGAGAACTGTGCCAGTGAAGGATCAGCACTTTTTGCCACGCTGATGGTGCGCGTGATGCTGGCCTTGGTGATCGCTGACCAGTCACTGACCATGCGTTCCTTGGCGATCGGCATCTCCAGCATGCTGCGTGTGATATCGGATACCGCGTGCAACTGGTGTATGCCGTCTGCTGCAATCGCGATGGACAAGGCCAGGACCACGCCAAACCCCAGCGTCAGTCGTGTACCGATTTTCATGTTTGAAAAATTGATCATTGTCTATCCCTTAGGTGGTGGATCTTGTTACGACCAGCCAGGCGGATAACTTGATGCAACTTGAGGCCACGCAGGCAAATACGCACTATTCACAAAAATGATAGTGAGCGGTCATGCACTGCAGAGCTAAGGATGACGCGCCGTGACGTGTGTTTACACACGCACGGGCAGGACTACGAAATGGACAAATATTTAACGCGTGGTGCCGCGGCTGACGCCGTCCAGCATGCTAAGTGCGACAGCTTCAGCCACGCGTATGCCGTCTATCGCCGCCGACATAATGCCACCAGCATAACCAGCGCCTTCACCGGCCGGGAACAGGCCACGTGTGTTCAGGCTTTGCAAATCGTTGTCATTGCGCTTGATGCGGATAGGCGATGAGGTGCGGGTTTCGATACCGGTCAGTACCGCGTCGGCCATCGAGAAGCCTTTGATCTGTTTATCGAAAGCAGGCAAGGCTTCACGGATTGCGGCGATCGCATAGTCAGGCAGCGATGGATTCAGGTCGCCCAGTTTGACGCCTGGCTTATAGGAAGGCAGTACCGAACCGAAAGCTGTCGATGGACGGTTCGCGATGAAGTCGCCGACCAGCTGGCCCGGCGCATCGTAGTTACTGCCGCCGAGTTCATAGGCACGTGATTCCCACTGTCGTTGGAATTCCATACCGGCCAAAGCATGACCCGGATAATCAGCTGGCGTGATGCCGACCACGATACCGGCATTCGCATTGCGTTCGTTACGTGAGTACTGGCTCATACCATTGGTCACGACGCGCCCCGGCTCCGAAGTCGCTGCCACCACAGTACCGCCCGGGCACATACAGAAGCTGTAGACCGAACGACCGTTGCTGGCGTGATGCACCAGTTTGTAATCGGCCGCGCCGAGGATTTCATTGCCCGCATTCGGACCGAAACGGCAGCGATCGATCAGCGATTGCGGATGTTCGATGCGGAAGCCCATGGAGAATGGTTTCGGCTCTATATAAATACCGCGTGCATGCAGCATCTGGAACGTGTCGCGTGCGCTATGGCCGATGGCCAACACGATGTGATCTGTTTCAATGTGTGTACCGTCGGCCAGCTTCAGCCCGCGTACCTGGCCGTTTTCGACTTCGATATCGTCGACCTTGCTCTCGAAACGGAATTCACCACCCAGTTCTTCGATAGACGCACGCATCAGCTCCACCATCTTCACCAGACGGAAGGTGCCAATGTGCGGCTTGCTGACGTACATGATTTCTTCCGGCGCATCGGCTTTGACGAATTCGGTCAAAACCTTGCGACCATAATGCTTGGGGTCCTTGACCTGGCTCCACAGCTTACCGTCCGAGAAAGTACCGGCACCGCCTTCGCCAAACTGCACATTCGATTCCGGATGCAGCTCGCGCTTGCGCCACAGGCCGAAGGTATCTTTGGTGCGTTCACGTACGGCTTTGCCACGTTCAAGGATGATAGGGTTGAAGCCCATCTGTGCCAGGATCAATCCGGCAAAAATACCGCAAGGGCCGGTACCGATGACGACCGGACGTGTTTTCAGACCCGCCGGGGCCTGTGCCACGAAGTGGTAACTGGTGTCCGGGGTCAGGCCGACATGACGATTGCCCGCCAGGCGCTTTTGCACCTTGGCTTCATTCTTTACTTCCACATCCAGTGTGTAGACAAGTGTGATCGCGCTCTTTTTGCGCGCGTCATAGCCACGACGAAATATCGTGTAGGCAATCAAATCATCTGCAGCAATACCCAGCCGCGCGAGGATCGCGGCTTTGAGATCTTCTTCTTGATGGTCGAGTGGGAGTTGAACGTCGGTCAATCGCAACATGCTTGTTTCCAGCCAGGCCCTGTAAAAAACTGTGCTGCCGCCAGGGTCGTGTCGGTCGGCAGGGCGCTATTTTACTCCAGCTAAGCCCTGCGACCACGATGCATATCGGCGCTATCAGGCCGCATACATAGGGTGCGGAGACCGTCATTCCTGCTGGCTCCTGACTTATTTAACAATCTTTTGCCTTCCGGCCCAACATCGGCAGGGGCTAGCTATACACGCATGACATGCGCACATCCTCCTATGACAAAGCCTGTCGGCACCTGCAAATGATGCCAGATTTACGGCTCTCCCCGCACCAGATCTGGCCTCCAGCCTTGTTGACGCAAGGAAACTAATTGTTTAAGGTGGCTGTGCAAGGCTGCAGCAGCTAGTTTGGTCTTGTGGCAATCGCTCTACATCCATTAAAAAATCGACGTTAAAAATTAGACGTTCACAGAACGCTTAACAGAGACCGCAAGGAGGGTGCACATGGCCACACTTAGCACGCAATCCGCCAATTCCAGTCATGGCGAAACACTCGAGTACCTGGCATTCACGCTAGGCCAGGAAGAGTACGGCGTTTCCATCCAGAAGGTGCAAGAACTGCGCGGCTACGATGCCGTCACGCAAATTGCCAATGCCCCCGAGTTCATCAAGGGCGTCGTCAACCTGCGCGGCATCATCGTGCCCATCATCGATATGCGCATCAAGTTCAATCTCGGCACCCCGACCTATGACCAGTTCACGGTTGTTGTCATCCTCAATATCAACAATCGTGTCGTTGGTATGGTGGTCGACAGCGTGTCTGACGTCATCACGCTGACACCAGAGCAAATCAAACCGGCACCGGAAATGGGTGGCGCAGTCGACACCAATTACCTGGTCGGCCTCGGCACCGTCGATGAACGCATGCTGATCCTGGTTGATATCGACCGCCTGATGTCCAGCAACGAGATGGGCCTGATCCAGCAACACGCGGCCTGAACCCAGCCGGCCCTTATTCCTTGTCCGTCCGTGAGGATGGGCGTGCGCCTGTGCACGCCTAAGCGGCAAGTTTTCTTCCATTCCTGTCGCAATTCACTTGTCCGAGAGCATCATGTTGAAGAATTTAACGATCAAATCCCTGCTCCTGTCCGTCATGGGCATACTCTCCCTGCTGCTGGTCGGTACCGGCGTACTGGGCCTGACTTCCTTATCCGTCACCAACAACGCGCTGAAAACGGTGTACGAAGACCGCACCACGGCGCTGGGCGAATTGAATACCGTCATCACATTGCTAACCATCAATCAGCTTGATCTCGCCACTTCGATTTACGGCGATCCGAACCTGGTGCTGCCCAAAATGGATGCCATTGAAAAGCGCGCGAAAAAAATAGAAAGCACCTTCGCCGCTTACTCGCAAACCGAAGCTACCGCCGATGAAAAAGCACTCACGGATAAATTCCGTACCGATTACAAAACATTTGTCGACAAGGCGCTGATCCCGGCGATTGCAGCATCACGCGGCGGCAATGTGCTGCGCGTCACTGAAATCGTGAATGAAACCATGGAAGGGCTGATCACACCGGTGCGCAATGACGTCTCCGCACTGATCGATATCCAGCTGCAAGAAGCAAAGCATGCGTTCGAAGCATCGCAGACGCGCTTCACCTTCGTGCGCGGCATTTCCATCGCCGCAATTATTTTTGGCGTGCTGCTGGCAGGCTTCATGGCGTTCTGGCTGCTGCGACTGATTGTGCGTCCATTGCGTGAAGCAGTCGGCGTCGCCCGCAGCGTGGCGGCAGGCGACCTGACCCAGCAAATCCAGGTACGCTCCGGCAATGAAACCGGGCAACTGCTGCAAGCCATCAAGGACATGAACGACAGCCTGGCGCAAACCGTCAGCGCAGTACGTCACGGTACCGAAACCATCACGCTCGCATCCGGCGAGATAGCATCCGGCAATGCCGACCTTTCCAGCCGCACCGAAGCACAAGCCGGTTCGCTGGAAGAAACGGCGAGTTCGATGGAAGAGCTGACGTCAACCGTGCGCCAGAATGCGGACAATGCACGCCAGGCCAATCAGTTGGCCGCCTCGGCTTCCGAAGTTGCAGTCAAAGGCGGCGTCGTAGTGTCAGAAGTGGTGCAAACCATGAGTTCCATCCAGGATAGCTCGCGCAAAATCGTCGACATCATAGGTGTAATCGACGGCATCGCTTTCCAGACCAACATCCTGGCGCTGAATGCCGCAGTTGAGGCAGCACGTGCCGGTGAGCAAGGACGCGGCTTCGCGGTCGTCGCAGCCGAGGTGCGTAACCTGGCACAACGTTCAGCTGCCGCTGCCAAGGAAATCAAAATCCTGATCGGCGATTCAGTCGATAAAGTGGAAGCGGGCAGCAAGCAGGTGAGCCAGGCCGGTACCACCATGGACGAGATAGTCAGCAGCGTGCGACGCGTGACCGACATCATGGCCGAGATTACTGCGGCCAGCCAGGAACAGACTTCCGGCATCGAGCAAATCAACCAGGCCATCACGCAAATGGATGAAATGACCCAGCAAAATGCCGCGCTGGTCGAACAAGCTGCAGCGGCCGCCGCTTCGCTGCAACAACAGGCTGATGGCCTGTCGCAGGTGGTCGGCACATTCAAGCTGAATGGCGGTGGGCCCAGTCTGATGAGTGAGGTGCGTCACTACACACCTGAGCGGCAAGCGCAGATAGCAGGCAGACCCAGCCACCAGGCGCTGCCAGCCAGGAGTAACAGCGCCCCGGCACAGAAGACGGCCACCGCCGATCGCACCGGCGACGACTGGGAAGAGTTCTAACTGCACGACGGCTGCGCGTGCAATGCGCGCAGCCAGCTTTTATTCGTCCGCTTTTATTCTTCCTGTCATACGCTTGTCATCTCAGTGTTTTTACACTGACTCTGTAGCGTATCTGCACTAATCTCCCGATAAAGCCATGCGCTCAATTGTTCTTGCACGCGTATTGATGGACAATAGCGCGCGTAGCAAGTGGAACGCTACTTGCAGATTATTGTCGGACTCAAGCAAGCCTGAAAAACTCTTCCCTTTAGATTCAACATGACCAAATCGAGCAAGACCCCAACTGCGGCATCCTCAGATAAACCTGCATTCCTCGTCAGAAATTCACCGGTACACGGCCGCGGTGTTTTCGCGACACGCAATATCAAGGCTGATTCGATGCTGCTGGAGTATGAAGGCGAGCGCATCAGCGACAAGGAAGCACTCAAGCGTCACGGCACTGATCCGGAAAATCCGTACCACACCTTTTTCTTCAGCCTCGAAAGCGGAAAAATGATCGATGGTGGTGCAGACGGCAGCGATGCGCGCTGGATCAACCACGCTTGCGAACCTAACTGCGAAGCACGCGAAGAAAAAGGGCGCGTCTTTATCTACACACTGCGCGATATCAAACGCGGAGAAGAATTCAATTACGACTACGGCCTGATCGTCGAAGACCGTCAGACCAAGGCTTTGAAAAAAGCTTACGAATGCCGTTGTGGCGCGGAAAGCTGCCGCGGCACCATGCTGGCGCCGAAAGAAAAGAAATCCGGCAAGAAGAAAAAGAAGAGCAAAAAGAAAGACAAATAAAAAAACGGAGCCATGCGCTCCGTTTTTTATTAGTGCATCAATTATTTAGCTGAAGTACTTCAGACCGGCGATGCCGGAAACAATCAGCATGATGCAGAGTATGCGCACCACGGTGACCGCGTCACCCAGCAGGATCATGCCGAGGATGACCGTGCCAACGGTACCGATACCGGTCCAGACTGCATAAGCAGTTCCTACCGGCAGCGTTTTCATCGCCACGCCCAGCAAGGCGACACTGATCACCATCGCCAGTACCGTCCCAACGGTAGGCCAGAGCCGGGTAAAGCCCTCGGTGTATTTCAGGCCGATCGCCCAGCCAATTTCAAACAAACCCGCAATAATCAGAATAGTCCAAGACATAGTGCTACTTCCTATAGTGTCGAGGCCGTCCTCAATTGATGATGGAGCGGTGGGGTCGTCCCCACTTCCTTATATTTAACGGCCCGGCACCTGAACCAGGTAGCGGCACCTGCAACGATGCAACAAACAGCATCGTTTTGAATCAGCCAGCGGATATTAGCAAATTTTTTAAAAGTGCACCGGACGCGAAAAATGCGTTTCGGCTAGTGAAATGATGCGGGGCTGACATATCTAAGAGGCTTTTTGTCCGCGGAACGCGACAAAGATAGAGACAGTATGTGAGCAGTTACTGTGATTTAGAGAAAGGCTGTAAGGGACTTTAGAGGCAAAAAGTTGCCATATATGAATATTCTATAACTGATATCAGAAAAGGAAAGTGGCCTCCAGGCGCGCCCATCCATATACTTCAGTTGTCTCCTCTATGTCTCCTCCTTTGATATAGATTTAGCCCGCCACCTGCGCGGGCTTTTTTTTTGCCCAAGAATAAGCGATCTGCCAACTTCTCGCAATTTCTTGCAGCACTTCACTGACATATCAAAATAGCTATTTTCATTGTTATTCGCATTGTGAATATCGGATATCAGAAAAGGAAAGTAGCCTGCAAGCACAGCCATCCATATACTTCAGTTGTCTCCTCTATGTCTCCTCCTTTGATATAGATTCAGCCCGCCTTCTTTGAGCGGGCTTTTTTTTGCCTGTCGTTCGCGCAAGTCCCAGCGGGCCTGGCTTACACCCTATTTCTTCCCCTTGTAGCAAAAGCAGTCGACCGTGTGATCGTCGACCATGCCTATCGCCTGCATATATGCATACATAATTGTCGATCCGACAAACTTGAACCCGCGTTTCGCCAGATCCTTGGACAATTGATCCGATATAGCCGTCTTTACCGGCGCATCCTTGATGGTTGCCCAACGGTTTTTGATCGGTTTGCCACCCACATATGCCCACAGATAAGGATCCAGGCCGCCGACTTCGTCACGCAGGCGCAGATATGCCTTTGCATTGCCTATGGTGGCAGCAACCTTGAGCTTGTTGCGGATAATGCCCGGATTGGCCAGTAACTCTGCAACCTTCTTGTCATCGTAGCGTGCGATTTTCTCCGCATCCCACTGGTCGAAAGCGGCACGATAACTTTCTCGCTTGTTCAGTACCGTCAGCCAACTGAGACCGGCTTGCGCACCTTCTAGGTTCAGCATTTCAAACAGGCGGGTTTCATCATGGCAGGGTATGCCCCACTCTTCGTCGTGGTAAGCCACATAAAGCGGACTGTCGAGATTGACCCAGCTGCAACGTGTACGTGTCATGATGGCTTCCTATAGCTTGCAATGAATTGATGTCAGACGCGCATTATCGCCGATAGCGAATATTTGATTTATTGAATACTTGAGCTTGAGAAAAATCCGCCCATGATCAAGAATGGCGCCTTCGCTGCTGCGAGCAATTGCACCAGCCTTCATCCGACACCAGACTCCATGTACACAGCCGCTTACCATCTGATTCGCAACACTCCGTCCTTGTTGAAAGGGTGTGCAGATGCCTGAGCTGCAGAAATATACCGTCGCCATCATCGGCGGTGGCCCTGCCGGATTGATGGCGGCCGAAGTATTGATCGCACAAGGCGTGCAAGTCGATTTGTACGACGCGATGCCATCGGTAGGGCGCAAGTTCCTGCTGGCAGGCAAAGGCGGCATGAACCTGACGCACACCGAAGCTGAACCAGCCTTCGTCGCACGCTACGGCGCACGCGCCGAACAAATCGCGCCCATACTGCAAGACTTCAATCCGGAAGCCTTGCGCGCATGGGTACACGAACTGGGGATACCCACCTTCGTTGGTACATCCGGGCGCGTATTCCCGACCGATATGAAAGCCGCACCTCTGTTGCGTGCCTGGCTTAAACGTCTGCGCGATGCGGGCGTGCGCTTCCATATGCGACACCGCTGGCTGGGCTGGGACGATGCAGGACAATTACATTTCAGCACGCCGGAACAGGAACTGCATATCAAACCCGATGCTGTCGTGCTGGCGCTGGGCGGAGCTAGCTGGGCGCGCTTAGGTTCTGATGGCAAATGGCTGGCAACGCTGGAACAGCAAGGCATACACAGTGCGCCATTACAGCCAGCGAATTGCGGTTTCGAGGTCGCGTGGAGTGCACACTTCCGCGAGCGCTATGCGGGCCAGCCCATCAAGCCCGTGATCGCCACTTATCTCGACCAGCAAGGGCAGTTACAACAAAGACAGGGCGAGTTCGTCATCAGCGAGAGCGGTGTCGAAGGTAGTCTGATCTATGCCTTGTCGTCTGCGTTGCGCGAACAAATCAATAGCACCGGTAGCGCCACACTCACGCTGGACCTCGCTCCCGGCAAGTCAGCCGAACGCGTACTGGAAGAAGTGTCGTATCCGCGCGGCTCACGTTCCATGGCCAGCCATTTGCAAAGCAAGGTCGGCATCGCCGGCGTGAAGGCAGGCTTGCTGCATGAATATCTGACTAAGGAAGAATATACCCAGCCGGCCAAACTGGCCGCAGCGATCAAGGCTGTACCGCTGCAACTGCTGGCGGCACGTCCGATAGACGAAGCCATCAGCAGCGCCGGTGGTGTGTTGTTTGAAGCGCTCGATGCGCAACTGATGGCACGCAGCAAACCCGGCGTATTCTGCGCCGGTGAAATGCTGGACTGGGAAGCACCTACCGGCGGCTATCTGCTGACCGCCTGCTTCGCCAGTGGTCGCACTGCAGGCCAGGGCGCGCTGGACTGGCTGCGCGCGCAAGCCTGAGTCTTTACACCAGGCCTCTATCCATCAATTCTTTTTTGACATAGGCATAGAACACCGGCGCGGCTATCACGCCGGGTATGCCGAATATCGATTCCATCACCAGCATCGCCGTCAGCAATTCCCAGGTACGCGCATTGATATGTGTACCGATGATCTTCGCATTCAGGAAATACTCGAGCTTGTGTATCACCATCATGAACACCAGCGAACTCAATGCGACATGCACCGAGTGCGACAGTGCGATGACGACCAGTATCGTATTTGAAATCAAATTGCCGATCACCGGCAGCAAGCCGACAATGAAAGTCACCACCACCATGGTTTTGCGCAAGGGCAGGTCTACCCCGGCCAATGGCAATATCACGATCAGGTAAATGCCTGTCAACAGCGCATTGATGGCAGCGATGCGCACCTGCGCAAAGACGACATTCCGGAATGAAGCATGCAGCGCGATCATGCGTTCATGCAGAGCCGCTGCCAACGGTTGATACACCCGTGTGGTAGTGGTGTCGTACAAGCCTGCCATCGCGCCTATGATCATGCCGATCAGGATATGCGCCAGAATGCGCCCCGCCTCGCTACCCATGGTGCGCGCTTCCAGCGCATGCGTGTGCAGCCAGCTTGTGATCATGCTGCGCAAGGCTTCCGCATCCACCGGTACATAGGCAGCAATCCAGGCCGGGATCTGGCTGCGCGTCGCCTCCAGGATATCGGCCATCTTTTGCAGCAACACCGACAATCTGCCAACGTCACTGCGGAAGAAGGCAACTGAGCCCCAGACCAGCGCAAACAGGATGATGACGATCAGCGCACTGAGTAAAGCGACGGCAGCAACCTTGCCCTTTTGTCCGACCAGCTTGCGGCCCAATCTCGGTGCCAGCATCTGCACCAGTGAATACACCAGCAAGCCGGAAAACAAGGCTGCCAGCAAACCCTGATGCATCACCAGCAGCAGGGCGAAAGCTGCCAGGAAATAGGAAGCGGTGACTACATGGGAATTCTTGATCGGCGTGGACATGGTGCTCCGCGTGGTGATGGCTTACTTGATAGGGATAGGATTGCTGCGCGGCACCGGCACCGCGGTCACGCCATTTTTCGGACTGCCGTCTATCAACTTATCGGAGTAGGTCAGGTAGACCAGGGTGTTGCGTACCGGATCAACGATGCGCACGATATGCAGGCGTTTAAACAGTATCGACTGCCGCTCGGAGAATACATCTTCCTGTTTGGGTAATTTTCCCTTAAATGTCAGGACGTCGCCGACCTGACGACAGGCGATAGACGCGTCCGCCGTGTCTTCAGCCAGACCCACCGTGCCGCTGACACCACCAGTGCGCGCACGGGATACAAAGCAGGAAACGCCCGTCACCTTGGGATCGTCATAGGCTTCAATCACGATACGGTCATTCTTGCCGAGGAAGCGGAAGGCGGTACTGACTTCACCTATTTGCTGCGCATGCAGCGGCAGCGCTGCCATCGCAATGCCTGCCAACATCAGGCCAACCAGAATTCTTCGCATACTTGTTCCTCTCGTGTAATTCATATTAGAACTCATGTCATAAATATCCGCATCTCACGGATATTCATGACATGAGTTCTAAGCTTACGCACATCGCTGCTGGCTGAACAGTAGCCGCACCGGTATGGAAAACAGCGAAGTGATGCAGCCCACCGGGCAAAATGTAATAATTCCGCATTCACCACACTATTACAGGAAGCAAACATGATTCTCGAACTCGTCGATATCCGCATCCAGCCTGGCCAACAAGCTGAATTTGACGCTGCCGTACAGCGCGGCCTGGAACAAGTGATAGGCAAGGCGACGGGCTATCAATCGCACGTCATCAACAAATGCATAGAAACACCAGAGCGCTACGTCATCCAGATTTACTGGGCGACACTGGAGAATCATACCGTTGATTTCCGTGGCTCACCTGCCTTCCTCGAATGGCGCGGCATCGTCGGCCCATTCTTCGCTTCGCCGCCAGTCGTGGAACACTTCAACATCCTGTCGAAATCGGCCTGAGCCATTCCCGACCAGACACAAAAAAGCCTCGCTGCTGTTTAACAGGGCGAGGCTTTTTTTATCAGTGCATGGCTGGCTGCTTAAACTCAGCTTTTTTCCGGGTGATAGCTTTTGAAGTTCTCAGCATAATCACGGAAGTTTTCACGCAACATCTTTTCAAACTCGGTACGGAAGTAAGCAACTGCAGGGTCCGCTTCGGATTTGAAAACTGCGCCGCTCGGTGCATCAACTGAAGCGGTAAACGCGTTGAAACGTGCCGCTGCATACATCATCGCTGCACAAACCTGGCCGCGCTCAGCACCCTTGCAGTTTTCATTGGCAAGGTGGATGAAGGTGTCTGCGATATCCCAGAATTTGGCATTAGGATCCGGTGCTTTGGTGCTAGGACGGGTAACGTCCCGTGCATTGAAATTGTCGTCGCTCATGATTTAAAAGTGATATCTGATTGTAAATATTACGTATTCATCTGCAGGAAAATGGGCGTTTTTACTGGGCTAGAAACACCGCCCGGGATATGCTGATTTCTTGCGTGTGCAGCACTATAGCCTAAAAACGGGCAGACGCTGAGCGCGGCGCAGGCTGTCTACAGCCATTATCAGGGCGCTTCCGGTGCCAGCGCGACGAATTCCCCGTGCAATTTGCCGGCTTGCTGCCCCTGAAATTCCAGCACCGAACTGACTGAAATCCGCGACCGGCCCTTGCGCGCCAGCGTACGCAGGAAACGCGGCCAGTCGGCATCCGGCTCCAGATAGGAGCGCGCGGTAAAACTACCGGCGATGGGTAATTCATACTGCATGGTGTTGCTCTGGATAACCAGGCGACTACTGATGCCCTGATGCTGCAAGCGTACATGCAGCAAGGACCATGCTGCCAGTATCGCTACCGCAGAGGCGCTGCCGCCGAATATCGTTTCCTGGTGATTGATGTTGGGCGGCAAGGGCGCGGTGAGCAGCACGCCATCCGGCTGGGCGCTGAGTACTTCGACCTGCATCGCCTGTGACAGGGGGATGTGATCGTATAAATATTGCCGCAAGATACCCTGATCCACAGTCAGCCCCTGTTTGTCATATTGCGTTAGTCGGAAGAATACTGATGCAGCACATCATTGCCACGGGTCGTAAGTGCCGACACTCCACAAACGACCTTCGAGATCGCGGCAACTGAAACCCCGTCCGCCGTAATCTTCAAATTTGATATCGATGACAATCTCTGCGTCGCGCTTCAGTGCACGCTCGTAAACCTGATCTGCATCCGCCACCACCAGATACGGACTTTGCGTTTCATCACCGCCGATATCATCCGGCTGGCGTATCAGTTTGCCCCACTCGCTATCGGCCACCACCGACCCGATCATGAGCATGCCACCGCCCAAAGTCAGCTGCGCATGGGCCACGCTGCCATCCGGATTGGTATACACCGCCTGCTTTTCAAAACCAAAGACTTCGCACAACCAGTCTATTGCTGCCAACGCATCGCGATAACGCAGGCATGGAATGATAGTGGATTTCGTTGCTACCGCAGATTTGCTCATGATGATCTCCTCAGCTCAGGACGAAAACAGATGACAACATCAGCTTGCCACAGTTCCTCAGTGATGACTGATCACGCGGTCGATCTGTCTGTCATGCCATCTGGCAAGCAGGATAACGGCTATCATCGCGCCGAAGAAAGCCATGCACATATCCGACTGCGTATCCCACTGGTCACCTTGCGTACCGAGGAATTCATCCGCGCCTTGCCCCATGATGACGGCGGCCCACCACTCGATCAGTTCATACCAGGCACTGATGGCCATCGCCACACAGATGGCGAGGAAGGCGACCATCTTCTTGCCGCTGACAAACTGCCTGCGCACGAATATTTCCTTCGCCACCAATGCCGGTACCAGTCCTTGCCACAGGTGTCCCAGCTTGTCGTAAGGATTGCGCGCCAGCCCAAACAAATCCTGCACCCAAAAACCGACAGGTACGTGCGCATAGGTATAGGTGCCGCCGACTATCAGGATCAGCGCATGCAGGAAAATCAGGAAGTACAACAATGGCGTCAGTGGAAAACGCTGATAAGTGAATCCCAGCAAAGGCAGGGCGATCAATACCGGCATGACTTCCATCAACCAGGTCAGGCGTTCATGCGGATTGATAAAAGAGATGGCCAGCGCCAGCACGATCAGTGCGCCTGCGGCCAGCAAGTAGCGCGGAGATGGCGAAGATAACTGCGTAGATGGAGGCAGTGTAGGCATGTATGGGTATGGTTAATGAGCCAGCATCAACCATACCTTTTTTGTTCCGTTACTGCATGTCTGAGGCGTTATTCCACATTTCTGTGTAACCGCTGGCACTTCAGTGCAAGGAATTCAAACGACAAACAAAATTATTATTTTTACAAGTGAACATGCATATAACACGCAATTCCAGCGTATATATGTGCGCATATCCAACATGATTTATAGCGCCGCCACTATCGCTTTCATTCGAAGCACGGCTATAATCAGCCGCGATAAGTCGCCAGCCGTCAACAAGATGGTTGTCTAAATTTCCCTTTTTCCTTGATGCCCGCGCCATGCGAATGACGAAAGCCAAGCATAGATGGACCACCTGGATCGCATGTTTTGCGATCCTGCTGGCGTCGCTTGCACCGTCGATCTCGCATGCAGTTGCTGCCGCCAAAGGTGCGCCAAATGCCTGGGTTGAAATTTGTACGGTAGACGGTAGCAAGATGATGATGGTCGACCAGGACCAGAATTCACAGGCACCGAAACCTGCTGAAAGAGCCATACACTTTGAACACTGTGCGTTTTGTATGACGCACGCAGGCTCGGTAGGCTTGCCGCCTCCGGCCGATTTCGTGATGCCGGTAGTCAGCGGCGATCACGTCCTTCCTCCACTGTATTACCAGGCATCGCGCCCACTGTTCGCCTGGGCCGTTGCACAACCCCGCGCTCCCCCGGCTTTTTCCTGATCGTTGCTGAGTACCGTTAGCACGTACGCCCGTAGGCGTGCGTCTGTCTGGCGGTGTGTCTTCATCTCGAAACAGGAGTTCGCCATGTCAACTCGCCGTAAATTCGTCATCACCCTCAATCTGATTGCGCTCGTGATCGTTGCGCTGCTCGTCAGCATCCAGCGTCATGCTTCTGTCGCTGCATCGACGGCTGAAAATCCAGCCGTTGAAATGCAACTGGTCGCACTGCCGATATTGGCCAGCGCCAGCCAGTGCGGCGCTTCCTGCGTCGTTACCAGTCGCGCTGCGCTTGGCATATCAACACAAATCGCGCAGTAATCCGCATCCATCTTCCATCAGAGGAAATCCATATGAACAAGTTCTTACTCGCTTCATTGCTGAGTCTCGCCTGCGCGTCGTCTTTTGCTCAAGTAACGGTCAGCGACGCCTGGGTACGCGCCACCGTGCCACAACAAAAAGCCACCGGCGCCTTCATGCAACTAAACAGCGCCAAAGGCACACGTCTGGTAGATGCACAGTCACCCCTTGCACGCGCAGAAATCCATGAAATGGCGGTGCAAGACCACGTCATGCGCATGCGTCAGATCAGCAGCCTGGATCTGCCAGCAGGCCAGAACGTGATGCTCAAACCGGGTGGCTATCACATCATGTTTTTCGATCTGAAGCAGCCAGTCAAAGAGGGGGATGTGATTCCGCTCACGTTGACATTTGAAGACAAAGACAAGAAGCGCGAAACGCTGGAATTGCAAGTCCCAGCGCGCGCACTCAACACCGCGCATAAACACTAAGCGCCCTTCAGACTACTTTTGGATCAACAATGAAACTCGTATTTGAAAGCCACACGCTGCCACGTCGACTGGCACACGCTGTTTTGTACACGCATTGCACACTGGGATGTCTGCTGGCGATGCACTCTGCATCGGCGGCTGACACCACCACCTTGCCCAGCATCTCGGTCAGCCCGGAACCAGCCGGCACCTTAAAGTCGCCGGCCTCTACCGGCTCCAACCTGGACCTCACACCATTCCAGACACCAGCCAGCGTCAGTGTCATCACACGTGAACAACTGGAGCAGCGCGGCGATGCCAATCTGGTCGACGCCATTACCCGCAGTGCTGGCATCAGCGGCATGGGGCATCCGGGCAATAGCGGCTCCTCGCTTTCCGCCCGCGGCTTTACCGACACCACCTCTGTCATGCGTTTGTATGACGGCACCCGTCAATACGGCGGCGTCGGCGTGTCCTTTCCGTTCGACACCTGGTCTATCGATCGCATCGAAGTACTACGCGGACCGGCTTCCGTAATCTATGGCGATGGCGCTATTGGTGCGGTGATAAATGTGATACCGAAAAAGCCAACTCGTGGCGCGATACAAAATGAAGTGCAAGCCACCATAGGCACCGACAACACGCAACGCCTGGGCTTCGGCAGTGGTGGTGCTATCAATGACAAGCTGTCATATCGCATCGACCTCAGCGGCGATCGTTCCGATGGCTGGGTTGATATGGGCGACTCACGCAACCTGAGTTTTTCCGGCGCATTGCAACTCGACGTCTCGGCCGACTTCCGTCTGAAGCTCAGCTATGCACAAGGTCGGCAAGAACCAATGCGCTACTT
The DNA here is from genome assembly GCF_903993245.1 of Herminiimonas sp. Marseille-P9896. Lineage (NCBI taxonomy): Bacteria > Pseudomonadati > Pseudomonadota > Betaproteobacteria > Burkholderiales > Oxalobacteraceae > Herminiimonas > Herminiimonas sp. Marseille-P9896. Next base: position 173,547 of record NZ_CAJEVT010000001.1, read on the forward strand.
CGGCACGCCATTGGTCAACGGCCAGCAACTGGAAGCCCTGCGCAAAAAGAACTACAACGTCAGCGATAGCAAAATCCAGTATGACGATCGCTGGACTGAATTGTCCGCTGAGTGGACACCGAATGCGGATACGACCGTACGCAGCAAGTTGTACTACATAGACAGCAAACGGCACTGGCGCAATGCGGAATCCTATGTCTACAACCCTGGCACCGGCCTGATCGACAGACCCGCATCCAGCGGTGCGACGGAAATCATGCACGACCAGACCCAGATAGGGAATACCACCGACGCCACTTTCCGTGGTCGTCTGTTCGGCCTTAAAAATCAGGTATCGGTAGGCTTTGACGTGAGCGACAGTTCGTTCCAGCACACCAACAATACTTACTTCGGTGCCTCACCGTCCGTTGATCCTTATAACCCGGTACCGGGTACCTTCTTCAGCGCGATACCTACCATCCCGCGTTACCGCAACAAAGCGCAACAATATTCCGTCTTCGCAGAAAACCGTCTAGAGCTAACGGATAAATGGTCGGTACTCGGCGGCTTGCGTTACGACCATGCCGATGTATCCCGTGCCGACCTGGTGACGAATACGCCTGCCTTTGATCAAACATATTCGAATGTAGGCTGGCGTCTGGGCACGGTCTACAACATCACTCCTGATACAGCGCTCTACGCACAGTATTCGGAAGCAGCCGATCCTGTCGGCGGCCTGTTGATGATTACGGCTGCCAACAGCAAGTTCGACCTGTCTACCGGCAAGCAAATCGAAGTCGGTGTGAAACAGGCATTCTGGAACAAGAAGGGCGAATGGACACTGGCCGCTTACAACATCAAGAAAAATAATTTACTCAGCCGCGACACGACCAATCCTGCGGTGCGTATCCAGGTCGGCGAACAATCGTCTACCGGACTGGAAGGAACCCTGGCGCTGGCCTTCGCTCCGGGCTGGCAACTCGATGCAAACGCAGCCATCCTGCGAGCAAAGTTTGATGACTTCAATGACTCCGTCGGTGGTGTCGCGGTCTCCCGTTCCGGCAACGTCCCGCCGAACGTCGCCGAACGCCTGGCCAATATCTGGCTGAGCTGGAACTTCATTCCCGACTGGACTGCCAGCGGCGGCCTGCGTTACGTCGGCAAACGCTATGCAGACAATGCCAATACTTTGGTCATGCCTGCGTACACCACGACCGACCTCGCACTGCAATGGAAAGCATCACGCGATACCACGGTGACGTTGCGTGGTTTCAATGTGTTCGACAAGCAGTACTTCACCACTGCTTACTACTCCGGCACGCAATGGTTTAACGGTCCTGGACGTCGTATCGAGTTGACCGCCAACTATCGCTTCTGAGTCGTAATATGAATCTGTCCGCACGCGCCAAACGCCTGACTTACCTGATCCATCGCTGGACAGGCGTGGCCGCGTGCGTGCTGATGGCTTTGTGGTTTGTCAGTGGCATCGTGATGCTGTTCATCGGTTACCCGAAGCTGACGCCATGGGAGAGATTGCAGGCTATGCCTGCATTGCAGGTACAGCAGTGCTGTGTGTCGCTGCATCAGGTACTGACACATAGCATCGCGCCGGACAAGGTGCAGGAGATCGTGCTCACGTCTGTCCGCAACCAGCCGTATTACCGTTTGCGTGAAGGCAAAGGAAATTATTTGCTGGTCGATGCACGCAGCGGTGCGCTGGCTCCCGCAATGAATGAGCAAATGGCGCTATCAAGCGCACGTGCCTTTGTCGCTGACGCTGACGCTAATGCACATTATCTCGGCACCGTGCACGAAGACAGATGGACACATGCACGTTCACTCGATCAGCATAGGCCACTGCATCAGGTACAAATGGATGATGCAGACCATACCTTGCTGTATCTGTCTGATCGCACCGGACAAGTCGTGATGGATGCGCCGCGTGCACAACGCATGTGGAACTATGTCGGCGCGTGGTTGCACTGGTTATATATGTTTCGTGACAAACCGGTTGATCCGGTCTGGAGCTGGATAGTGATCGTGCTGTCTGCGTTCGGCACGCTGACTGCGATCACCGGTACGCTGGCAGGTATCTGGCGCTGGCGTTTTCGCGGACGCTATAAATCCGGTGCGCGCACGCCGTATCGCGAAACCTATTTGCACTGGCATCACATCATCGGCTTGAGCTTTGCCGCGATTATCTTTACCTGGATCTTCAGCGGGCTGATGTCGATGAATCCGCTCGGCATCTTTGATGCACGCGGTGAGAAACCAAATAGCGCAGCCTATCGTGGGACGACTCCTGGCATCACGCACTTGTCACTGGACGCGACGCAGGCTATCCATTTATTGAATGATGCAGGGTTCCGTGCAAATGAAATCGAATGGCGCGTATTGCATGGGCGTCCTTATCTGCTGGCACGCAACGCCGCCAATGCGACACGTTTGATCATCGAGGACGGCGGACGCTATCAAGTGCGGGAACGGTGGAGTGATGCCGAGTTGTTGCAGGCCGCAACGCAATTGATGCATGCACCGATACGCGATCATCAGGTGCTGACACACTACGACACTTATTACTACGGACGACAGCAGGAAGCGATGATGGGAGCCGCGGAACGACGCCTGCCCGCATTGCGCATACGCTTTGATGAACCGCATCAAACCTGGGTACACCTCGATCCGTTTACAGGTGATGTAGAAAGCAGCTCGGATCAGGCGCAGCGCACGGGACGCTGGTTGTTCAGCTTTTTGCATAGCTGGGATTTGCCAGTGATGCTGCAAGCCGGTGCATGGCGCGACGCGATACTGATACTACTCAGCCTCGGCGGCCTGGCGCTTAGCCTGACCGGCATCGTCATCGGCTGGCGTCGCCTGCGCGTCTGGCTCGGCCAACATCATCGCGCACATTGACATATCAAGCCGCTGGCACAGATAGATCAGTTCGTACAAATCATGGTGTTACTATTACGCAAGTTCTCGTATCAGCTCATAGCAAAGCACGGCAGGATCACAGCCAGTTCACGATAAACCGGTGTCAACAGATTGATATCGGTGATGCGCCAGCATCGAATCCGGGAGGCTTATGACGATAGTTACCGTATTCAACCAGAAAGGCGGGGTGGGTAAAACCACGACAGCCCTGAATCTCGCCGCTGCATTGGCACGGCGCGGTTGCCACCCCTACGGTATCGACCTCGACCCACAAGCCCATTTAAGCGCCATTGCCGGTATCACCGCGCAATCGGGTGATGACACCATACTCAGCATGTTCCAGCGCGACCGGCCGTTGAAGGAGCTGGTACAACGTTCATCGACCAGTAGCCTGGGTCTGATCCCGTCACATATGGAATTGTCCAAGGTGGATACCTTGTTCGGCAAAGGCTATGACGTCGTCAATCGACTCAATGCCAACCTGCGGGCAGAAAAATTCAACACAGAAAACACACCGGTGATGATTGATTGCTGCCCACTGATAGGGGTGCTGTCACTCAATGCGATTTTTGCGTGCGACTGCATCATCGTGCCGGTATCGGCCGATCATTTGTCCGCCAAGGGTGCGATGCAAATCGAAAAAACCCTGCGCGCGCTGGAGCCCGTACTAAAACGACGCGTGAACCGTCGCTACCTGCTGACGCGCTTCGACGGGCGACGCAGTATGGCGTGGGAAGTACTTAAAGTGCTGGAAGAGAAATTCGGTGCCGATGTATGTCGCACACGCATCGCAGAGAACGTCAGTCTCGCGGAAAGTCCTGCTCACAATAAAACGATATTCGAACATGCGCCCAACAGTCGCGGCGCTCAGGACTATGAAACCTTGCTCGATGAATTACTGGCTGACGGCTTTATCCAGCAACCGGCATTAACGCGAGATGAGCGAGAGGATATCGTCAACTGAGTGCGCAATGCCGGGACGCTGCACCGCACCTTTGATATCACAACGCAGTATTTCGCAATGCCGATACATCTGTCGTAGCTTGCGCTCCGCATCACTACGATCCATACCGCCGATAACGATGCTTTCCAGCCTTTGGCCTTCGCGCGTTTTCACAGAAAAATCATATTTCAACATGAGCACCTCCTTACACTGCACAAATGGAGCAGTCCGCATTGCGCTATAAAGGGGCGCAACGAATTGGCAGATTAGCACGCGTTAACAAATTTGGTTGCCAAAACGTAACACCAGGCAATAAAAATGGGCTTATTTTGTGCAAAAAAGCCACTAACTACGCCTAAAACCCTGATTTACAGCCCGCTACTGCCAAAAAGTCTTACGAAAAGCTTAACTGGAGGAAATCCATAGCAAATATCACGCCATCGTCCTGCTTTTAGATCGGCTATGCTGATGACGCAACCTTTATAGTGAAGCCTGGTCACAAAAGACCTTACCCTCATTTTTCCAAGGACTTGTCATGCGCATAGATATATATCGAAGAGCTGAAAATGCAGGCCACTTTTCTTACCTCGCTGTACCTGAAGGTAAGCTGCTACCGGAAGAAGTCGTCAACACTGACTGGGAACCAACCGACCGCAGCGTCGACTTGGCAGATGATGCGAAACACCTGGCGGATTTTGCGATTGATGATCCTTTCGAACAAATCAATGCCAAAGGGTATGCCATCACCAGCGTAAAAAATCTCGCGAACGAACCACCGCGCTAAAAATAAAAGAATACTGAAACCGGACCGGTGACCCGGCCTGGTTATAGATCAGCCCCTGCCGCGGAATATCACTTCCCCGCTGATCTTTGAGTTGATATAAGCTATCCCGCCCGGCATGTACCGGGCGGTTTTCAAATCCAACTTGCGCAGAGGCCTGTATGCATATTCCATCCATCAGCACTCATCTCCTCGCCGCCGCACTCCTACTCACATCCGTCTGCGCATATGCGCAAAACACCGCTCAGCTACGTACTGAATTACTGGCAGAAGGCCTCGACCATCCATGGGCACTCGCCTTCATCGGCAATGGGCGCATCCTGCTGACCGAGCGCTCAGGAGATATGCGCGTGTTCCAGCCTGGCGCGCCACTGTCTGCACCGCTGACTGGCTTACCCAGGATAGAAGTCGGCGGGCAGGGCGGTTTGCTGGATGTCATTACCGATAGCAAATTCTCCGAGAACCGCATGATTTATTTTTGCTATAGCGAAGAAGCAAATGCCCGCACCGGCGGCAGCGGCAACTCAACTGCGCTGGCATCGGCGCGCCTGTCGAGCGATTTGAAAAAACTGGAACAAGTCAAAGTATTGTTCAGCCAGCAACCTAAATTTGCCAGCCGCGCACACTTCGGCTGCCGCATCGTCGAGCGCCCGGACGGCACCCTGTTCCTGACGCTGGGCGATCGTTACAGCCGCATGCAGGATGCGCAGACACTGGACAACCATCACGGCAAAGTCATACGCATACGCAAGGATGGCACTGCACCACCGGACAATCCCTACGTCGGCAAAGCAGGTGCACTGCCGGAGATCTGGAGCATAGGACATCGCAACTCGCAAGGTGCAACGCTGGGTGCAGACGGCAAATTATGGATGCATGAACACGGGCCGCAAGGCGGCGATGAAATCAACCGGCCGGAAGCAGGCAAGAACTATGGCTGGCCCGTCATTACCTACGGTGAAAACTACGGCGGCGGAAAAATCGGTGCCGGGCTAACCGCACAAGCAGGCATGGAGCAACCGCTGTATCAGTGGACACCATCGATAGCACCGTCCGGCATGACTTTCCTGCGCAGCACGCGCTATGGCAAAGCATGGCAGGGAAATTTGTTCGTCGGCTCGCTCAAATTCCGCTACCTGGCGCGACTGGAACTCAAGGATGGCAAGGTCGTGCGCGAAGAACGCCTGCTACCCGATCTGGAACAACGTGTACGCGATGTACGTGAAGGGCCGGATGGCTTGCTGTACATCCTGACCGATGAGGGTAACGGACAACTGATACGCTTGCTGCCGCCGCAATAAAACTGCACGTATCCCCTGAGCGTGACCTTACTCACTTACAATAGCGACTCTATAAATGGAGTCACTATGTTTTCAAGTAAATCGCTGGACGAACTGTTGGCGCAAAAGAAGGTCAGGCTCGCACTCACCGCGCTGTGCACTTACTTCGCAGTCATGGGTGCTTATCAATTACTCACAGGGGTGAACCAGGTGGACTGGTTGCGCGGTGGCGGCAATTTGTTGGTGTGGGGTGGATTTGCGGTGTCGAATGCAATGAAAGCGTATGGCCGTACGCAGCCCGGCATCAACATTCCTATCAATATCGGCGTCGTGCTAGTGGTCGCGAGCTGGATCGTCCGCATGTAAGCTGGGAGTCATCATGCAATTCAGACATTTCAAAGGCGGCATCTACGATTTCGTGTGCGCCGCCAAACTGGAGTCCGATCCGACGGTCACCATGATTGTGTACACGGCTGCCGACGGCTCCTACTGGACACGTCCGGAGAGCGTGTTCTTTGAGAAAATCGAACACAACGGACAGACGGTGCAACGCTTCACGCCCATAGACGAGTAAGTAACCCAGGCTTGCATTTCCACTCGTGGTACAGGGCAGGCTACAATCACTGCACACCGTTACGATTCCCAACCAGCAGGCAGACCGAGAAGAACACGTGTACGCACTGATCATCGAAGATAACCCCGATATCGTCGCCAATCTGTACGGCTTCCTGGAGCCATTGGGTTACACGCTGGATGTCGCACTGAGCGGCACTGCCGGCGTCACCCGCGCCACCAGCGCGCACTACGATGTAATCGTACTCGACCTCGAATTGCCGGGACTGGACGGGGTCGAAGTCTGTCGCCAGTTGCGCAAGGAACAACGCCTGGCAACGCCCATCCTGATGCTGACCGCACGCGATACGGTAAAAGACAAACTGGTCGGCTTTGAAGTCGGCGCTGATGATTATCTGGTCAAACCTTTTTCGCTGGTTGAACTGGAAGCCCGGCTCAAAGCACTGGTTCGACGTGCCCGCAATGAAACGGTGGAACACATCCTGGAATTCGGCGAGCTGCGCCTGGACCTTAGCCGCAACGAAGCCACCCGCGCCGGACACAAGCTGGCACTTACACCGACCGGCTATAAATTGCTGGAAGCATTGATGCGCAAAGCACCTGCTTTAATTACAAGAGATGAAATACTGCGCGAGATATGGGGTGACGATCCACCGGACAGCGATGCCTTGCGTACTCACATCCATGCACTGCGCCAGGCGATGGATAGATCTTTTGCCCAACCCATGTTGCGTACCCTGCCGGGTAGCGGTTATCGCCTGATCAATAACGATGAAAGCTAGTCAATCACTCAAGAACCGTATAGCCGGTTCCTTCGTCTTGCTCGCTTTCGTACTATGCAGCTTCTTTACGCTGGCCGCCTATACCGCGGTCGAGCTGGCCGAATCACAACTGATAGACCACAACCTCGATAAGCTGGCGACCAATCTGATTACCCAGCACATCAACAAGATCACGCTGGAGTTACCGCCGGATATCAGCTTCTACGTCAACGAAGAAATCCCGCCAACCTTCCGTAACCTGCCAGTCGGCATACATGAAATAGAAACCGGCGAAACCGAAGCGCATCTGGTGGTACGCAAGGTCGGCGATCAGCATTTCGTGGTGGTCGATGACACCAGCGACTTTGAAGAAACGGAACTGCTGATCTTTATCTCACTGGGCGTTGGTTTCGTCACCAGCATCCTGCTTTCGATCGCATTGGGCGTGACCTCGGCCAAACGTCTGGTGGCACCGGTGACGGCATTGGCCGAAGCAGTCGAACGCAACGACGCACCCGGTGATCTGCCGTCGCTGGATAAAGAAAACGAGATAGGCATCCTGGCGCGTGCATTTGCCAAACGCACCGATGAATTGCAGCGCTTCCTCGCGGATGAGAAATTATTTACAGGTGATGTCAGCCATGAATTGCGCACACCGCTGACCATCATGCTGGGCGCTTCCGAGCTTTTGAAGACCAAGCTGGCCGATACCCCGGATGAGCTGGAGGTGGCCGAACGCATACGTCGCGTCGCGAGCGAAGCTTCGGAGCGGGTTGGTGCCTTGCTGCTGCTATCCCAGTCGCCAGATATGCTGGGTGGTTCACAGCTGTCGCTGACGCATCTGATAGAGCGCGAAATCGAACGCTGCCAGCAAATCCTGGGCGATAAGCCGGTCACACTGCAGCTCCACGCACCGCAGGATGTCTGGGTCCATGCCCGTACCGAACTGGCCGGGATCGCGATCGGCAACCTGCTGCGCAATGCCTGCCAATACACGGAACAAGGCACAGTCCAGGTCTGGCTGACCCCTGATGATTTAACAATTGAAGATGACGGCCCCGGCATCCCGGAAAATGTACGTACGCGTTTGTTCGACCGCTTCGTCCGTGGCCACGACAATCAGCACGTCGGTTCCGGCCTGGGACTGGCAATTGTTAAACGAGTCATCGATCATATGGGCTGGGACATACGCTACGAAACACCGGCTGGCGGCGGTAGTCGATTCATTGTTACTTTTGCCAGCAACCAGCAATAAGAAAATAACTGGCTGACGTAATCGGGAAGCATTTCCCGGTCTTAACGCGGCATTAACGGCGCTCTCGATAGCGTAGCGACTTCTTTCCCTTGAAGTCGGTGCGCGTCTTGAAAATTTCCCAGACTGCCGGTACTCCCGGCGCAGTATTAGAAGCAAGTGGCAGCCGCCACTTCTACTCTGCGTTCTTTGCTCGTCTCCCTGCAATCGGAGTTGAAAGGCTGGCCATATTCGCCGGCCTGTTTTTTACACTGAGCTGCAACTACCTGTTCTTTTCTGCAGCGCTGGCCAATCGCGACTGGAGCAGTCCATCTTCATGGCTATTCGGCGCAGGTTTGTTTGTTTCCATCACCGCACTGCAAACTATCGGCCTGCTGGTACTGCTCAATCGCTGGACCAGCAAACCCTTGCTGACTATCTTGTTCATCGTGACGGCGGCGGCGAGCTATTACATGAATAAGTACACCGTGTTCTTCAATACGGAAATGGTCAGGAACATCCTGCGTACCGACGTCAAGGAAGCCAGCGAACTGTTCTCGCTCAATTTTTGCATACACATGCTGGTCTACGGCGTGCTGCCTAGCGTGCTGGTGTGGAAGCTGCGTCTGCGCACCACACCATTGCGTCGTGCGATTCCGGTACGCCTCTTATATATAGTCGGCGCGATCGTGGTAGCGGCAGGTTCTACCATGCTGATCTTCCAGGATTTCTCTTCATTGATGCGCAATCAAAAAGAAGTCCGCTTCCTGATTACACCTAGCAATTACCTGTTTTCCCTGTCACGTGTAGTCGCTGCGGATACCGCCCAGGCCAATACCCCACGGATCAAAATCAGCGATGATGCCAAACTGGCTGCAGGCTGGGGTGGTCGCACCAAACCAATGCTGTTTGTACTGGTCGTCGGAGAAACCACACGCGCTGCCAACTGGGGCCTGAACGGATACGAACACCAGACCACGCCACAGCTCAGCAAGCTGGACGTCGTCAATTTCCCGCACGCGACTTCATGCGGCACCAATACCGAAGTCTCGGTACCTTGCATGTTCTCCATCTATGGCCGTCACGACTATGACGAAGCGAAGATACGCGGCCATGAATCGCTGCTGCACATCATAGACAAAGTCGGCATCAACACCGTGTGGCGCGACAATCAATCTGGTTGCAAAGGAGTGTGTGACGGACTGGAAGAACAAATGCTGGGTGCCAGCAAGGATCCGAAGCTGTGCGACGGCGAACGCTGCCTGGATGAGATCATGCTGGAAAATATGGATGGCGTGATACAGAAAGCCAAGAACGGCAATCTCTTCGTCGTCATGCATCAACTCGGCAATCACGGTCCCGCCTACTACCGTCGCTATCCGGCGGCGATGCGTACCTTCACACCGACTTGCGATACCTCAGATCTGAGCAAATGCACACGCGAACAGATTACCAATAGCTACGACAACGGCGTGCTCTACACCGATCACTTCCTGGCCAAAACGATAGCCTTCCTGAAAACGCAAAGTGATTCGTATGACACCGCGATGCTGTATCTGTCCGACCATGGCGAATCGCTGGGCGAACGTGGCATCTACCTGCATGGTTTGCCATATTCGATCGCACCGAAAGAGCAGACTGAAGTGCCTATGGTGATGTGGATGTCATCCGGCTTTGCATCCAGCTTCGGCGTCAACAAGGACTGCATGCAACGTCGCGCCGGTAATGCAGTCAGCCAGGACAATCTGTTCCACTCGATACTCGGCATGCTGCAAATCGAATCCAAGTACTACGATAAAGCCCTGGATATGACTGCAGGCTGCCGTATCTGAACGATCAGCTAATCTGGTGGGCGACTATTATGCCGCCGACCAGGAAACCGGTCGGTGCCAGCAAGCGTTTCTTGCTGCCCGGCCGGTTCTCTACCCAGCGGAACAACAAAGCACCACCGCCTATGCTGATGCATACCGCGATCAGCATGCCGATAATGTTAGCAATCGGCTGCTGCGGGAAGAAGTGAAAGAACACTGCATTCACGAGCATGCACAAAGGGAAATGTATCAGGAAGACTGAATACGAAATGCGCCCGAGGTAAGTCAGGAAGCCCGGCATCATCCAGCGCTCCAATGCACCAGATTGACGCGCCACACCCAACAGCAGCATCACGCAACCCGCCACCAGGATGCGGCCACGAAATTCCACCAGCAACGCGGCCAATACCACCGCGCACAGTACGGCCAGCCATGCCATGCCCTTAGGTCGGCGCGTCGCCCAGTATGCCAATGCACCGAGGCCATAAGAGCCAAAGAAATACAGGGCGGTTTCGTCCAGTCCCTGATTGCGGTTAAACACAAATAGCGAAGCCAGCGTCAGCAACGTGATGAACAGTGGTCCGAGTATGCTCAGGCGCGGATAGTGTGCTTCGATTTTCCCTGCCAGCCACAAGAGCAGGGCAGCCAATGCAAACAACTGAAAATCGATGGCGACATACCAGACCCCTGCCGATAGCGCTTCCTGGTCCAGCAAATCCTGCAACAGGAAAATATGCGGCAACAATTGTGCAAAGCTGGGTGCATCCGGAATCGAATCATTGCTTACCCACTCACGTGCCAGCGCAGCGCACACAATGGCAAATACCAACGCCACCAGGTAGGGGATGACCAGACGCAGATAGCGCTGGTAAATCGCATTCAGCGGACGACTCACAGTGGCCGCACCTTCCGGTGCAAATTTGGTCGCCAGCAGGAAACCGGCGATCACAAAGAAGGCTTGCACTGCCATCCGGCCATATTGATACAGCAGGTCTATCACAGTTGGCATGAGCGGATAAGCGATATCCGACATAGGACCGTAAAACGCGAGGTGATGAAAAACAATCAATAAGCAGGCAACGGCCTTGAGTGCATCGACGCAAGGCATTCTTGAAACAGTGGACATGAACTCTGACTTGGTGGAATTTAATCTTGGTGCAGGCGCGCCATCCGGGGATGGGCGACGGGCAGCGGAAAAGCGCCGCAAGGGCGCAAGTCTACACGCTGTGAGGCTTTTTTGCAGCGGAGCCTGGTCTCACAACGGCAGCGGAAGCCAATACCAACTATGATATGCACCCCGGTAGCCAGCCATAAAAGATTGCAGATGTACAACGAAGACGCAGAACACGACGCCCCTATCAATGAGCCACGCCTGTGGCGCGACAACGGCTGGACCGCGCGCGTCATCAAGAATGAAGATGACGAAGGCTGGGCGGTGGAAATGATCAAGGATGGCGAATCCGAACCGGCGCTGGTCGGACCGTGGACCATGGGACGCGATAAAAAGAATCCGAAACCGCTGGATACACCCGCCTTCCACACCCTGGTCAAAACTGCATCCGAAGTCTTGCGCCGCCACGAACAGCAATTGCACGCAGACCTGCACAAGAGCGTGATCGTCAACACGGCGACCGCCAGCATCACGGTAAAACTCGATATCGTGCCGGATGAAGATGATCCTTATGCGACCTTGAGCGCTGTCGACGAGGACGGTGAACCGATCGCCGAGGTACGCGTCGCACCCAACTTCAAACTGACGCGCAGCAGTGCGGCGGACTGGATCGCAGCGGAATACCGCAGGCCACGCTAAGGCCGGATATCACACTGCAAAGGGGGAGGATTACAGGCGGCTGTACAAGCGCTGAAATTCTTCTTCGAGCGTATTTTTAGGCAGGCTGCTATTGCCACGGCCATACCAGTAACGTGCATTGCCGAGGTCACCTTCAACCCGGTGCAGATAGCCGTGGATCTGACACGAAAACTCATCCGAGTGCACTTGTACCAAAGCATGTGCTTCTTCCCAGTTTCCCGCTTTTTCCAGATCCAGTACTTTTTTGTGATCGCAAGCCATTTCAATTCTTTCCTGTTGTTTCATCTTCCGGTCCGTAATGCTCCAGTTCAAAGGCCTCCGCATACTCTGCGTTAAGACCTGACCCGGTACGACGATTCACAGCCAGCACGCGCTCATCAAAACCTTGCGCGCGTGTATTCAAATTCCGTTGATGCTGTGATGCATGCAAACGCAGCAACTCAGCCTTCCACTCTGCATCCGCTGTGCCAAACGGCGTGTACAAATCCGTACGCATCGCCACTGTCTTGGCATCCTGATTCAGTACTGCCCACAGCTTCCATTGCTCGGCCAAGGCAACAGCGCGAAACAAAGCATACGTACGCTGGTGCGTGACATTGCTGTCATTACCATGCGGCATGAAGACCAGATCGGGCTGACGTGCCGCCAGGTAATCACGTATGCATCGCTGATTCACCTCATCCAGTCGCGGATTACCTTTTTCATCAGGTGGCAGGCGCAGGAAACTCAATCGTTCCGACGGCAAACCAAAGAATGCGCAACTCGCCGCCTGTTCCTTTTCACGCAAAGCCGCCTTGTCATCAGCAGTATACGCTTCGCCGTAACCATCTTCCACACCGCTGGCACCGGTCGTCAGCACCGCCAGATGTATGGTGTCGCCACGCTGATGGAAATAACGCAGCGTGACAGCAATCGCATCGAAGTCATCCGGATGCGGTGCCAGCACCACCAGTGTCAGTGGCGCTGGCAACACTAACTGCGCTAACTGTAGTGGACGTTCAGCAGGCAAGTGCAACATCAATGTTTCTCCGTACCCAGTTGCTCTGCAGGCTTGGCTGCGTCATGCGCATCGTGATGCGTCATCCCGCGCGCCTTGCGCATCATGCGCTTCAGCCAGTGCTCCAGATCATCGATATAAGTAAACACCGCAGGCACCACCAGCAGACTCAACAGCGTCGACGTAATCAAACCACCGATCACGGTAATCGCCATCGGCGAGCGGAAGCTGGGATCAGCACCCCAGCCCAGCGCCAGCGGCATCATGCCTGCACCCATCGCGATCGTCGTCATGATAATCGGACGACTACGCTTATGACAGGCGTCAACCAATGCATCGAAGCGATTCATCCCTTGCTGGCGCGCCATGATGGCGTAGTCGACCAACAGAATCGAGTTCTTGGTCACGATACCCATCAGCATGATCAGGCCGATCATCGACGGCATCGATAAGGCACGACCAGTGATCAGCAGCGCGACAAAAGCACCACCGATGGAAAGTGGCAGGGCAGCCAGAATCGTGATCGGTTGCATGAAGTCCTTGAACAGCAGAACCAGCACGCAGTAGATACACAAGACACCAATCGCCATCGCCAGGCCAAAGCTGTTGAATAACAGCATCATCTCTTGTGCATCACCCAGTTCCGCGATCTTCACCGCAGGCGGCAAATTGCGCATGGATGGCAAGGCACGTGCTTCGGTATTCAATTCGCCCAACGAGCGTGAACCGAGTTCCACATCCAACGTGACGTTACGGCTGCGATTCAGCCTATCGATCTGCGCCGGACCGCTATCCATATAGACAGACGCCACATTACCCAACATAACCGGGCCATTGCGGCCCGGTACCGTCAGGCGCTCGATCGCAGCCAGGTCGGCACGCATATTGTCCGGCAGCTTGACGCGTATCGGCACCTGGCGTTCGGACAGATTCATCTTCGGTAGATTCATATCATAATCACCGGCGGTCGCCACGCGCACTGTTTCACCGATGGCTGAGGTAGTCACGCCGAGATCACCGGCACGTGCCGGATCCGGACGCACGATGATTTCCGGACGCACCAGCGAGGCGCTGGAAGTCACATTACCTATGCCTTTCAGGCCACGCAGTTCACGTTCCACTTTCTTCGCTGCTTCCGACAAGGCCAATGGATCTTCACTGCGCAAGACCAGTTGCATCTTGACGCCGGTATCCGGTGTGCCGACAGTAAAACGTGCACCAGGAATGTTCGCTATGCGCTCACGTATCTTGGCTTCGATATCCGAGATCTTTTCCTTGCGCTCGCTGCGATGTACGGTCGTCAGCGTCATCACGGCACGACGTGCTTCCGCCGATGCGCCCGGTGCAAATGCATCACCGCTGGAACCGCCACCTATCGAGCTGAAAATGCTGATGATGTTTTTATCCTGCGCCACCGCCAGACGTACCCGCTCGGTGACCGCCATCGTTTCCTTCAGCGTACTACCCGGCGGCAATTCAATATTGATTTGCGTCTGTGCACGATCAGTAGGCGGTACGAAGCCGGTCGGCAGCAAAGGCACCAGCATGATGGAACCGATAAAAAACACACCGGAAGCAATTGCGGTTTTCAGGCGGTTGGTCAGACACCAGCGCATCACTTTGATGTAACGCTGCATCAGCCAGCCATCTTCCTGCTCTTTGTGCTTCTTCGGCTTCAGGATATAAGCCGCCATCATAGGCGTCAGCAATCGTGCGACGACCAGCGAAGCCAGTACCGCCAGCACCGCTGTCCAGCCAAACTGCTTGAAGAACAGACCCGGAATACCCGCCATGAATGCCGTCGGCAGGAACACGGCAACCAGTGCAAAGGTCGTCGCGATCACCGCCATACCAATTTCATCAGCGGCTTCCATCGCTGCCTGCATAGGTGTCTTGCCCATGCTCAGGTGGCGTTCGATATTTTCAATTTCCACAATCGCATCATCGACCAGCACACCCACCACCAGCGCCAGCGATAGCAAGGTCACCATATTCAGCGTGTAGCCAAAGTAAGCGAGGCCGAGGAAAGTCGGGATCACGGACAACGGCAAAGCGGCGGATGCCACCAGCGTCGCGCGCCAGTCGCGCAGGAACCACCACACCACCAGCACTGCCAGCAATGCGCCTTCGTACAGCAAGGACATCGAACCATCAAAGTCTTCCTTGATAGGCTTGGCGTTATCGATGGCTTCCTTGAAGACGATATTGCTATTGTTCTTCTGCAGTTCGGCTACCGCTTCTTTCGCGCCTTTGGCGACAGCCAGTTCACTCGCGCCCTTGGTACGGAATACTTCGAAACCGACCACAGTCCGGCCATCCTGCGATGCCGAGGTACGACGCTCTGCGATGGTATCCGTCACAGTTGCTACCTGCTCCAGGCGGATGTGATGACCATCAGTCAGCGGGATATCCATCTTCGATAATTCGGCAGCCGTCTTCACGGTCGCGATGGTACGCACTGCTTGCTCCGCACCACTGACATCACCGCGTCCGCCCGGTGCTTCCTGCTGTACCTGACGCAAACGACGCGAGACATCAACCGCCGCCACATTCAGCGCTGCCATCTTGGCCGGATCAAGTTCTATCCTGACTTCACGCGTCACGCCGCCGACACGCTTGACCGAACCGACACCCGGCACCGCCAGCAAACGTTTGGAGACAGTGTTGTCCACGAACCAGCTGAGTTCCTGTTCATCGACGAAGCTGCCCGGAGCGGCTGCTGCGGTGAAGGTAGTGATCACTCGTCCGGCGGTAGATACCTTGGTAACCGACGGATCGCGCAAATCGGCGGGCATGTCTGCACGAACCAATGCGACTGCATCGCGCACATCATTGACCGCGTCCGAAATATTTTTTTCCAGGATGAACTCCACCGTCACGGTGACCGTGCCGTCGAGTACCTTGGTATAGATATTTTTAATGCCTTGCAGCGTTGCAACCGAGTTCTCTATCTTGCGCGCCACTTCCGTTTCCAGCTGCGCCGGTGCAGCACCAGGCAAGGAAGCGTTGACGATGACGATAGGCAGTTCGATATCAGGGAAGTCCTGTACCGCACTCGATTTGAACGCGAGCAAGCCTCCAAGTCCCAGCAAAAAGAACAACATAATTGCCGGGATCGGGTTCTTGATGGAAAGCGAGGAAAAATTCACGCGTGCTCCTATTTGGTCGCAGCGGTCGCGCCCACTGGCGGCGTCGCTGCTTTTTGTTCTTTAGTGCTGTCTGCGGTTGCAGGCGTATCCACGACGACTTTCACCAGATCGCCATCGTTGAGAAAGCCTGCACCATTAGCCACCAGCACTGCATCCGTCGGCACACCGGAGATGATCTCGATGCGATCCGCCAGACGACGTCCCGGCTGCACCTTGATCTGCGTCACACGGTTATCCGGATTCATGCGGAACACATAGCTGAAGCCGTCGCGTATCACGATGGTCTGCTGCGGTACCGTCACCGCGGTCGAGTTACCCAGATCAAACTGACCTGTCGCAAACATACCGGCACGTACCGGTGCCACATCCACTGCGGTTGGCGCGAGATCGACATACACCAGCGCCGCGCGATTCTGTGCATCCACGGTCGGTGCAATCATGCGCACCTTGCCTTTGACTTGTGTGCCGTTGGCAGCGGTAATCAGAGCGACTGTGCCGGTTTTAATACGGCCAAGCTCAGCCGACGTCACTTCTGCACGCCACTCCAGGCGTCCTTGTCGTATCAGGCGGAACAATTCGGTACCGGCGCTGACGACGGCACCCACCGTCGCACTGCGTGCAGAAATCACACCATCATCCGATGCCACGACCTGGGTCTGCGACAAACGGACTTCCTGCACAGCCAGCAATGCTTTCGCTGCTTCAGCCTTGGCCTTGGCGGTTTGCTCGGTGGTCAGGTATTGATTGATCTGTTGCGTGCTCAACGCACCAGTGGTTTCCAGTGTGCGTGCACGCTCTGCATTGTTCTTGGCATCAGCCGCATTTGCTTCGGCTTCCATCAGGCTGGCACGTGCTTGCGCCAACTCGGCGTTCACTGATGCAACCGAAAAGGTCGCCAGTACCTGACCGCGCTTCACGACGTCACCGACGTTGACCCGCACGTCGGTCAGCTTCAGGCCGTTCGACTCACTGCCTATGATGGCTTCCTGCCACGCCGTCACGGTGCCGTTCGCCGTCAGGTAAATCGGCAGACTGGCTTGTGATGGCTGGACAGTGGTGACCGCCAATGCCGGTTTAGGGCCGGTTTCGTCTTTCTTCTTCGCGTCTGATTTACCGCCACCGACTACGAGTACTATCCCTGCCAGCACCAGTACGGCGACCACAGCGATAACGATGGTTTTTTTATTGAAACGTTTCATGTATGCGTCCGTCAATTAAATTCAGGATGGTTTTATTTTGTTGCGGCCGTACTTTGCGGATTTACCCAGCCGCCGCCAGCGGCGCGGTACAAGGCTATCCAAGCCGACATGCGCTCACGCTCCAGCGTGGTGGCATTCAGTTCTGCGGCAAGACGGGTACGACGTAAATCTTCGAGGTCGATCAGGCTGGCCAGTCCGTTCTGATACAGACTTTGTGTGCCGTTGAACGAAGCGCGATAACCCTCAACCGCGATGCGTGCATCTTCACTACGCGACGCAGTGCTCTGCAGGTTGACCAACGCTTCTTCCACTTCGCGCACTGCCTGCCGCACGCTGGCACGGTAAGCAACGACCGCTTCTTCATAGCGCGCCTTGGCTGCTTCTACATTCGCCACCCGCGTACCGCCATCAAAGATAGGCAGCGACAAAGACAGCGGGCCTACCGACCAGGTTTCCATATTGGTGGTCGTGCCACCCGAGCGGAAACTACCAGCGCCTATCGAACCACTCAGCGTCAGGCGCGGATAACGTTGTGCTTGCGCGTTACCGACTTCAGCACTGGCAGCTGCGACTTCACGTTCGGCGATGAATACGTCCGGGCGCTGCGACAAGGTTTGCGCTGGCAGGCTGTCTATATTCAACACCGTCGCGTCAACCGATGGCGCAGTGCTGTCGGCCATCTTGCGACGCAAGACCGGCTCGTCCATCGCAGTGAGGTAAACCAAAGCCTTGACGTCCAGATCGCACAGGGCGCTTTGCTGAGTTGCACGACCCTGGCCTTCCGCCGCGCTGGCGCGTGCCAATGCTGCGGTGGCCGGTGCCTGGAAACCTGCTTTCGCGCTCAGCTCCGACAAACGTGCTGTTTCTGCGCGTGAATCTGCATCCGCACGGGTCACGATCTCCAGCTTATTGCAGGTACGCAGGCTGTAGTAACGATTCGCGACTTCTGCTGCGACCGAAACACGTGCGTCGTGCCAGTTCGCCTGCGCACCTTGCAGACGTGCTTGTGCTGCACGCGCAGTCGCGCGATTCGCACCAAACAGGTCTATTTCCCACGAGGGCTGCAAAGCTGCTTGCGAAGTGGTTCCCAATGGCAGCGGTGGTTGTGAATTAGTACGCTGCACACTCGCCGTGACATCCAGCTTGGGGCCCAGCGCTGCACCAGCAGATACACTGGTCGCACGCGATTGCTCTATGCGCGACACGGCAGTTGCCACGGTCGGGCTGACAGCTTGTGCCGACTGGATCAGCTCGACCAGCAGCGGATCGTTCTGCTGCTCCCACCATTTTGACAAATCGGTGAGAGTACCGTGATGCGGCAGGTTCTCGACTTCAGGTGCGGCAGCTGGTTTGGCTGGCATAGGTGCAAACCATTTGCTCGGTGTTTGCACGCTAACGCTATCAGGCGGCGCAGTCAGTGCGCAACCAGCGAGCCAGATAGGCAAGCTCAGGCAGGCAAGTAATTTTGTATTCTTCATGATTTTTTCTTACTGATCAGCGCACGACGACGTTGCGCTTCAAACTCGGTCATGGCTTCGGCATAGGCGGTGATTCTCTCAGCCCATTCATCAATTTCAGCAGGGCTCGCCATCAATTTAGGACGAATCGCATCGATCACATCGCGCGCAATATACATTTGCAGCGGCAAGCCGACGATGGAGAAAGCCAGCCTGTGGATTTCATCATCGGCTTCTTCTACTCCCAGATATCGCGCCAGCATCGCCACCATCGCAGCATGGGCAGGCTTGATGTTGTTATCAATATCCTCGGCCCACAAACCGGTGGGTTCCAGCATTTCGCGGAAGTGCAGGCGCACACATAGCTGCACCAGATCACCCTGCTTCAGCGGCTCGAGGAAACCGGCAAAGAATCCCTGCAGCGATTCGCGTAGCGTCAGGTCCTGCTCGACCAGCATCATGAAGTCACAGGGATTGCCCATAGGTTCGGTAAACACCGCGCGATACAAACCCGCTTTGTCACCAAAGTAGTATTTGATCGCGGCGATATTCACGCCCGCGGTCTGGGCGATGTCACGCGTCGAGGTTTTGCTGAAGCCTTTATCGGCGAACAAACGCAAAGCCGTCTGCAGCAAACGTGCTCGCGCTTCAGCGCCATCGGAACGCTGCTTACGCGCGTCACCATCGACGTGAGAGGACTCGGCACCTTGCTGGGCGGCTGGGGGAGGGGTTTTATGGGCGGCAGAATTCATGCCTCGCATTAGAACACATAAATCAAACGTTTGATTTAATTAAATCGTTTGATTGTGTTTATTTGAGAAGAATAGTTGCCAAACAGGAATTACTCCGGAGAGCAGGACACGCTATCTGCATGCCGTGCGCCCGGATGCAAGACTTAGCGGGTGCTATCTGCGCGGACAGGGAGGAAAGTAATCATCAGGGCAGACAATGACAAAATGCCGAGTAATACCGCAGCAAAATCCGGCTTCATGGCAAACCAGCCTATGGAGGAAATAATTCCCCCGGTAGATAAAAGCTTGGCAATAGATAACATCGTGTCCCCCTGTCTCAATCTGGCAGATCCGGCATTTCTGGATCAGATGTCAATGTAGCCAAGATGGGTTCGGGAAACTATAGGATTAACAGCCGACTACGTGTCAGCGCAGTCCTACGTAGCCAACAGCTGTTAATCAGGAACGGCGGGCCTTCCTCGGCAATGTGCGCACTTTCGGTACATGCTTCTTTTCCCACTCCGTCAGCGCGGCGCGATACTTCTCCATTTCGAGTTCATACAAATCGAAGATACAGGGCTCGCAACCGCTATGACAGCACTCGTCGTTATCGGGACGTACGGGCGGAACTGGCGCAGTCGTATCGCTGGTTTTACTCATAGACCTCGTTAGCGGATTCCGGAAAATCGCGGAAATAAATTCGCACTCGTGTTTTCTTTAATATACTGCGGACTCTGATGTCGGGGCGTAGCACGCTTCGAGCTATCCACCCACGCATACAGCGCCGTCAAACTGCGCATATCTAAATATAGCCCACTGCGCATGAATGACACGTTTACGCTTTTCGGTCTGGTCGACACCACCGCGCTGGAACTGGTTTCCTTTGCGCTAGCGCTATGCATGGTATTGCTCAACATCCGTCAATCACCTTGGGCATGGTTATTCTCCATCATATCCGCCGCGACGTACGCAGTCGTGTTCTACGACAGCAAGATATATGGTGACATGTCGCTGCAGTTCTTTTTCATCGCAGTCTCGCTGTGGGGCTGGTATCAATGGCTGTTTGGCGGCACCACGCATCACGGCATCCAGGTGTCACGTATGGCGCCACGTTCCTGGTTGTATTCAGCAGCGGCATGGCTGGTCGGCTTCTTCGCCATTGCCGCCTTCCTGCGCATGTTCACCGATACCGATGTTCCGCACATAGACGCCTTCCTCACTGCAGGTAGCCTGGTCGGTCAAATCCTGCTCTCGCGCAAGAAGCTGGAGAACTGGTATGCATGGATAGTGATAGACCTGATCTACATCGGTCTATACCTGCATAAACACCTCTACCTGACCGCACTGCTGTTTGCGATCTTTGCCGTGCTGGCGGTGGTCGGCTTGCGTGCATGGGAGAAATCATTGCGTGAACAGGAGCTGCAGCAATGACCAGCCCGGTACGACGTATCGCATTACTCGGCGCAGAATCGACCGGCAAATCGACACTGGCTGCGGCATTGGCAGATCACTACCAAACCGTCTGGGTGCCTGAGTATCTGCGTGAATTTGTGGAAGTGAATAAACGCACGCCGCAAGCACACGAGCAGATACTGATTGCGCAAACCCAAATCGCGCGGGAAGACTTGGCCATTGAGCAGGCAAATCGCTATCTGTTCTGTGACACCACGCCGTTGATGACGGCGCTCTATAGCGAATTCTATTTTGGTGCAGCTGATGCGGCACTCATGGAGTTGGCGCGTGAACATCGCTATGACTGCACCATCGTGGCTGAACCGAGTAATCCTTGGGTTGCTGATGGATTGCAGCGGGAATCGGATAGTGTGCGGCAGGAAGTGCACAGGCGTTTGCTGCGGCAATTAGATAGCGAACGGATAGCCTATTTGCTGGTTGCCGGGGATACTGAAGAGCGGGTGAAGCAAGTTGCTGCTTACTTGCTAAGGCAAGATTTATTTTAGCTTGCTAATACTGCTCTATCTTCGATCAGACTTGGTTTGCCGGGGGTGGCCCGGCGGCCACTCACTTTTCTTGTCTCGCCAAGAAAAGTAAGCAAAAGAAAGCGATCACGGCCTCTTTGCATTTGATGCATACGCTTTTCTTAAAGTACAAATAAAAAATGCCACCTGGCTACGGTGGCATTTTTAAAATCAAACAAACTAAATCAGAAATCGACCTGCGCCGACAACCTGAACAAACGCGGCGCTCCCGGAATCAAATACCCACCAAAGGCATTCGCCGAATCACCCCAATAGAATTTGTTGAATACGTTATCCACGCCAAAACGGAAGGTCGTAGTCTTACCGCTGATCTTGGTTGCATAACGTGCACCCAGATTCAACACATGGTAACCATCCACTCTTTTATCCAGCGAAGCAATCTGGCTGTTAGGTGCAAATACCTTGCTGGTCGAGTAGATCCAGGTTGCGTTCAATTTCACCGCAGGCATTTGCGGCAAAGCATAGTCAGCATAAACCGCTGATTTGAACTTAGGCACGTTACCAACGCGTTTACCTTCAATCGCGGAATCACCGGTATCCACTGCCTTTGCTTCCATCGCAGTGAAGCTGGCACCCAACATCAGGTCACGCGTTGCACGACCCTGCAATGCGAACTCCAAACCACGATTGATTTGCTCACCAGCCGCCACATACGCTGCAGTAGTTGCAGTCGCGGTCAAGTCCGATGCTTTTACATATTCGTTGCGACGTTTGATCTGGAACAGCGCAGCAGAAACGGTGACATCCGGTGTGATGTCAGCCTTTACACCGACTTCGATCTGTTTCGATTTGTATGGATCAAGCACCGACTCCTGGTTAGGCAAACCCGACGGGATTTCGCCACCTGGTTCCAGGCCTTGTGCATACGATGCGTAGAAAGAAAGATTCGATTTCGGGCTGTACACCACCGCAACGTTAGGCAAGACAAAGCCTTCGTCGGTATTACGGATATTTGTGCCATCAGCTGCAAACTGCACACGCTTCAACTTGGTATAACGCACACCTGCAATCACCTTGAATTGCTCGTTGAGTGCGATTGCATCTTGCACGAAGACGGAGCGCTCATCATCCTTGCGACGCAGCGCGACCGGCAAGGCTTGCTCCGGCACCAAAGCACGTTGTGGCAAAGTATAGATATTGCCCGGCAAACCGCCGACGGTCGAAGTGAACAAGTAATCTGCGAAGTTGTCCCGACGATTCAACGTTGACACACCTGTGGTCAGGTCATGCTTCACGCTACCTGTTGCAAACTTGCCTTGCAACAAAGCCTGCGTGGTCATGACCGAACGCTTGTCGTTCTCACGGCGCAGGTCGTACAAACCAAAGTCGCCGTTTGAGCAATAACCGAATGCGAGGCCTTGCGACGGACAGCCGGATGACAACGCCACCGCATCATCCCTACGCAATTCGAATTTATTAGCCTGCAAAGTCGTACGCCAGTTGTCATTCAACTCGTACTCAAATTTGACGCCCAGGTTGTTGGTGTCGTCAGTAACCGGCAAACTCCAGGTCTGGTTGTTCAACATAGTCTTGCCACTGACGCCGGTCGGTATGCGCTGCTCAGGACCGAGCAACTGGAAGCCCGGCACCGTCAGCTGCGACTTATGCTGGTAATCCATATCCACTTGCAGCAAGGCACGTGGGCTGATGCGCCAGTCGAAGGAACCGGAGACGAAACGACGGTCACCGTTTGAACCTTTTACATACGATTTGATGTCTTCGGCAGCGGCATTGATGCGATAGCCAAAACGCTTGTCGTCGGAACGACCGCCGAGATCAATCGCGCTGTATATCGTGCCGCGCTCACGCACTTCAAAGGTAGCCGACCGCACCGGTGTGTCGGTAGGGCGTTTGGTTACGTAATTGAGGATACCGCCAGCCGAGGCGATACCTGCTTGCATGCCAGCCAGGCCCTTCAGGATTTCCAGACGCTCCTTGTTTTCCATCGGGATCGCGGAATGCGCGAGGATGACCATGCCGTCCTTGCGATAGTTCGAGCCCATGTCCAGCGTGAAGCCGCGGATCGCGAACCAGTCGGACAGACCGACCGCGTTATAGGAGTTCTGTACGCTGGCATCGTATTTCACCGCATCGGTTGCGGTACGTATGCTGCGTTCCTGCATCTGTTCAGCAGTGATGACGCTAATGGATGCGGGTGTCTGCAACAAAGGTGTTTCCGTGAAACCGCCAACGCTGGCATTGCGTGCGATACCGTCAGGTGCCGATTCGGAAGTGACGACCACTTCGGGCAAGACGTTTTCAGCAGACTCTGCCATGGCGACAGGCGCAAACGCACAGGCTTGGGCAACAGCCAGGGCAATCAGGGAACGACGGGAATGTGGTGCAGACATGTTTTGTTCAATCAATCGCGTTAGAAAAACCAATGCGCGCGAAGGAATGGACAAAGAAATTGCGTGGACTTTGCGCTTCCCTACGCTGGCATTATCCAGGTCAGGTACGGAGGGTTTTATCTCACCCGAAGACGTTTAACTCTTCAGGACCCCTAGCGTGGCCGAATGGTAACACGAAAGAAGAAGCGGACGGAATGGCATTTTTGCTGCAAGTTGCCGCAAATTTCGCCGATCTTAACCGAGGTCAACAAAACGGCGGGGCCTGCCCGCCGGATCGTCAACAGCTGATACGGCTTATTTGACCTTTTTGGTGATCGCCGATGTGCCCTGGCGGATACGCGTAATACCGGAGGTTACAGAGATGGGATCGCTGGCAGGGAAGCTCAGGTCCAATGCGGTATCAAGCAATTCGTCCTTCGCTTTTTCCTGCTTGGACGGTTCGCTGTCATGCGGCATTTCTGCCACCGGATCACTGGCAGGAAAGGTCGCCTCCAATGCATCGTCCAGCAGCTCTTCGTCATGTGTATGCATTGTTACGTCGGACGGTTTACCTGCAACTGCCGGTTTCGCTTTGGAACTGTGCTCTGTCATGTGAGACTCCTTGCGATGGTAGATAGTGCGCTTAACTATAGGACAACGTGCAACAACACACGTTCAACTGCTGCGCGGATAACGTACTGTCAACACTTGCAACTCTTCGTCACCGGCTGGTGTCTCTAACGATACCGCATTGCCTTCGTGCGCACCCAGCAGGCTTTGCGCGAGTGGTGATAACCAGCTGATTCGCCCTTGCGCCGGATCCAGCTCATCCAGGCCCACTATAGTCACCCGATGCCGCTCGCCTGCGGCATTGTCGTATTCCACCGTTGCACCAAAGAATATCTGGTCGCCATCTGCATGCACACTGGCATCGACTATCTCTGCCGTTTCCAGGCGAGTCTGCAAGTAATGGATGCGTGTATCAATTTCGCGTAGCGATGCTTCCGGCGCGGATTCCATATCGGCACTTTCAGCGTCTGCCTGTAAAGCCGCAGGTCGTGCGACATCCAGCAAATGCTGCAATTCTGTTTGCAGTGCTTGATAACCATCGGGCGTGATGTAGTTCCTGACGCCGACCGGCATCTCCGGCATTGGCGATACCGCATCGTCGTCATTCGTTTCTTTTACAAATGCCTTGTTCATGATCGCACTCCTGCCACTACACATGCATAGACGACTACCTTAGCGCATCCTGGGAGAAACTGCTGTACGTTGCAGCACGAAGGCATCAACGTGGACTAAGGAAGAGTTCCATACGATGTAGCTCTTCCTCCAATGCATTGCGGAAAGCGGCCGCTTTGGGTGCTGGACCTGCCGCATAGCCGAATGTAGCTTCCGGTTGGCCATCACGCGCCGACACATTCGCCCAGCCTATGACCTGATCACGCCAGAGCATGGGCAACGCGTAGTAACCGTACTGGCGTCGGGCTGGCGGCGTATAGGCTTCGAATTTGTAGGTCCAGTCCCAGAGCAAGGCGAAGCGACGCCGATCCCAGACCACCGGATCAAAAGGTGCGAGTAATCGCACACTATCGTCGACAGCATAGCGACGTGAACGAGGGTTTTCATCGACTGGCCAGTACCAGGTGGTGCCATCAATACGACAGCTGGCCAGATGCTCACGTGCCAGTCGCAGTGCTGCTTGCGTCTGCGCCGCCAGATGGGGTGCTCCGTAGCCTAGCAAGCGCGCCAGGTAAGTCAGGCTGGCGGCTGGCAATGGCGCGTATTTGCGCAGTATCAATTCGAGCAGGGCGGCCGCACGTAGTGCACCGGCCGTGGGGCTATCATCCGCAGGTGGATGCGTCGCCACTTCGTAGACACGTGTACCACTATCGCGTCGCTTCACCCGCAACAGCCCGCGGTAATGCATACCATCCAGCAATTGCGTGCTGGCATTGCTGGAGCCACCCCAATAGTTTTGCACACGTCCGTGCGCGAAATGTTGTTCGACCTCGCGTGGATGAACCACACCGCGCTCACGCACGAAGGCCAGTACGTCAGCCGCCTTGCGCTGGGTTTCGGCATTCCAGGTTTTCTTAGGCTGACGTGGATGCATCAGCGCCAGATGTGTACTTGGCAGGAAGCCGTAGTTGACGAAGCAGTCTTCGTCGATCGCGAGACGCGCATAGCGACGTTCCAGATCACCGGCACGATAATCCTTGACGCGATGACGCAGCGTTAAGTCCTGTGCCCGGGCTGGCGCTCGTATCGGATCTGCCTGTACAAAGCCCAGACGCTGGATCGCTGCTGGCAGCGTGGTCGGCCTGAACAAAGTCCGCGCGACCGCGTAGCGACGCAGGTCTTCCAGACTCGGTTGAGTGGGCATGGGAGAGTGAAAGTGCTGATGTACTGCGGACTAGAAGTGCACGCCTGTAAGCGCGTGCACTTCAGCATCGGACTTAAACGTCAGACCAGAGTTTACCGCCAGTCGCCCAGTTTTCACGCTTCACGTCTTCGATGATGATATCGACGGATTCAGCGCTGGAACCCAGAGTCGCGACCGTCGCTTCGGTCACCGCTTTGACGAATGCACGTTTTTGTTCAACGGTACGGCCTTCGAATAATTGCACATTGATGGTAGGCATGAGTTTTCCTTTTTAGTTAGTAGTATTAAAACGATTAGTTACGATAAGACGGCGACACTGCATCCAATTTGCGCAGCAGCGCAGGCCATTCGAGTATGCCTTCCGGCGAGCCGTCGCCCAGCAATTCCTTGTAGGTCTTGGCGCAGATTTCTGGGGCCGGTATATTCAGCGAACCGCCGCCGGATTGTGCTTTCAGCTGAAAAGAGCAGGCTTTGTCCAGCGTATCCATCAGCACATAGGCTTCCGCTATCGTGCGACCGCTGATCAGCGTACCGTGGTTACGCAAGAGCATGGCCGGGTAGTCACCCAGGCGTTCTATCAGGCGCACCTGCTCCACTGGCGACAGAGCCAGGCCTTCATAGTCGTGGTAACCGATCTGTTGATAGAAGCGCATCGCGTGCTGCGACAAGGGCAACAAGCCCCCTTGTTGCATGCCGATCGCGACCCCATTTTCATTATGCAGATGCATGACGCACATCGCATCCGCGCGTGCTGCATGCACCGCACCGTGGATTGCGAAGCCAGTGACATTCACGCGATAGGTCTGGTCGCCGATGATATTGCCCTGCAAGTCGATCTTCACCAGATTGGATGCAGTGATTTCATCGAAGCGGAAGCCAAAAGGATTGATCAGGAAACGACCTTCTTCGCCCGGTACCGTCGCCGATATGTGTGTATAGATCAGGTCGTCCCAATTCTTGAGGGCACATAAATGGTAGCAAGCAGCGAGGTCTATGCGGACCTGCCATTCGGCGGCGCTCATGCCTGCGGGTGGGGTTGCTGGGGTAGTCATATCACCTTGCCAAGTATTTGAAGCAAACGACGCCGTACCGGCGTCACCAAGGTTGAAATTATAGAGTCATAGCGTGCAGCCCGCCGATTCCGGCTGAAATCCGTCGATTTCACATCGATTTTTCTTTAAAAACCGGCTTGTCACACCGGAGTCGCCGTAAGACTGCATAATAGTGGATTCGATATCGGCTATGGCTTCGCCTTCTTGATAGCGAAAATAAATTGATTTACAAAATTAAATCAATTATGCAAATGATGGATACTTGTCTATCATTCGTACTTGTGCAGTAACGAACCCTCTTTTTTTAACCCAACTAAGGAAATACGACATGTCCCTTATTAATACACAGGTCCAGCCATTCAAGACCCAAGCTTTCCACAACGGCAAGTTCATTGAAGTTACCGAACAATCGTTGAAGGGCAAATGGTCCGTGCTGATTTTCATGCCAGCAGCGTTCACATTCAACTGCCCAACCGAAGTTGAAGATGCAGCTGACAGCTATGCAGAATTCCAAAAATTGGGTACCGAAGTTTATATCGTTACAACCGATACCCACTTCTCGCACAAAGTTTGGCACGAAACATCGCCAGCAGTTGGCAAAGCTAAATTCCCATTGGTTGGCGACCCAACTCACCAACTGACCAACGCATTCGGCGTGCACATTCCTGAAGAAGGCCTGTCGCTGCGCGGTACGTTCGTAGTCAATCCAGACGGCGTTATCAAAACCCTGGAAATCCACTCGAACGAAATCGCTCGTGACGTTTCGGAAACTCTGCGCAAGCTGAAAGCTGCTCAATACACAGCAGCTCACCCGAACGAAGTTTGCCCGGCAAAATGGAAAGATGGCGAAAAAACCCTGGCTCCATCGCTGGATCTGGTCGGCAAAATCTAAGTTGTAATTAAGAAGTAGTTGCAAGACTGTCCGGGCCGTGTGGCCCGGACATGCAGGACTTTATTTTTAAACTGAATAGAAAGCAGGGACCATCATGTTAGATGCCAATCTCAAAACCCAATTAGCCGCTTATTTGGAAAAGATCGTGCAACCGATCGAGATCGTTGCGTCACTCGATGGCAGCGACAAATCTCGTGAATTGCAGGAGTTGCTGCAAGAAATCGTCGTGCTGACCGACAAGATCACACTGGTCGAACGCACCGATGACAACGAGCGCAAACCTTCTTTTGTAATCAAGCGCCCGGACGCACACGCAGGCATACAATTCGCCGCGATTCCGATGGGACACGAATTCACTTCTCTGGTCTTGGCCTTGCTGCAAACCGGCGGCCACCCATTGAAACTCGAAGACTCGGTCATTGAACAGATCCGTAACCTGGACGGTGACTACACCTTCGAAACTTATATGTCTTTGTCTTGCCATAACTGCCCGGAAGTGGTGCAGGCGTTCAACGTCATGGCTTTGATCAATCCGCGCATCCGCGCCATCACGATTGATGGTGGTTTGTTCCAGGACGAAGTCAAGGAACGCGAGATCATGGCTGTGCCGACGACCTTCATGAACGGGCAACCGTTCGAGTCTGGTCGCGTCAGCATCGAACAGATCCTGGCCAAGCTCGACACCGGCGGCAACAAACGCAAAGCCGAAGAGCTGAGCGCGAAAGCACCGTATGACGTGCTGATCGTCGGCGGCGGACCTGCAGGTGCAGCAGCAGCGATTTATGCAGCACGCAAAGGCATACGTACTGGTGTAGTTGCTGAACGCTTCGGCGGTCAGGTGCTGGATACGCTGTCGATCGAAAACTTTGTTTCGGTACAGGAAACCGACGGCCCGAAATTCGCCGTCGCGCTGGAACAGCACGTACGCAGCTATGAAGTCGATATCATGAACGTACAGCAGGCGTCCGAGCTGGTACCGGGCAAACTGATCGAGATCAAGTTGAAAGATGGCGGTTCGCTGAAAAGCAAATCCGTGATCCTGGCAACCGGTGCACGCTGGAAAACCATCAACGTGCCGGGCGAAAACGAATACCGTAACAAAGGTGTTGCGTACTGCCCGCACTGCGACGGCCCATTGTTCAAAGGCAAACGTGTAGCAGTCATCGGTGGTGGTAACTCCGGCGTCGAAGCAGCAATCGACCTGGCCGGTATCGTCGGTCATGTGACCCTGATCGAATTCGGCGCAGAATTGCGTGCCGATGCAGTCTTGCAACGCAAGTTGCATAGTCTGGCCAACGTCACTGTGATCACGTCGGCACAAACGACCGAAATCACCGGCGACGGCAAACGCGTCAACGGCCTGGTCTACAAGGATCGCAAAACCGAAGAAAGCAAATCGGTGGAACTGGAAGGCGTCTTTATCCAGATCGGCCTGGTGCCTAACACCGAATGGCTGAAAGGTACGGTTGCCTTGTCGCGTCATGGCGAAATCGAAGTTGACTCGCATGGCCGTACCTCGATACCAGGTGTGTTTGCAGCTGGCGACGTGACCACGGTGCCGTACAAGCAAATCGTGATCGCGGTCGGTGAAGGTGCGAAGGCATCGTTGAGCGCCTTTGATTACCTGATCCGCAGCTCGGATACGGATGAAGTCGAAGCACCAGCGAAGACGGAAGCCGTTACGGCCTAAGCCTGAGTAATACGTAGCTCAATAAAAAAGCCGCAGCAATGCGGCTTTTTCTTTGGCTATAGCCATTACTCAAAAGTTGTATTCACCAAAGACATACTTATCAAAACTGAACTTGGTTCCGCCCGGTAGCGTATCAACCAGGCGCTTGGGATTCTTGGCCGAGATAAAGACATCAGCCATCTGATCCTTGCAGCGGAACTTGGTGGCAGGACTCAATATGGTATTGGCCTTGATACGGATGTGACGGAAGCTCTTGGCCTTTTCGCTACAGATCAGAAAATGCCGCTCCTGGCGAAAACCCGATAAAGGGATGTTCAGCCACCAGCCTTCGTCACCAGCGTAGGGCACGACTGTCGACCATTGTGTATTTTTATCATTCAACAGGTTTGCGTGCAGCTCTTCATTTACCCGTTTCATGGCTTCATTCTTAGTCATATTTCTTCCAGCGATTTGAATACCGACAGCTTATCCATTTTTAGCCGAGAAAAGCACGCAACACTTCATATTTATTGGCTTTACGCGTGATAGAGTGATCGGCAGCAGCATAAGATTTCCATATATAAAAGCCGAAGATGGCGGTAAACAGCTGTACGCCGACTCATGACGCTAAACTATCGAAGCTGGAAAAGATGAACGATATTGCACCAAAGGTGGAGCTGGATAGCTCCGTCTATAAGACTTTGCTTGAGTCCACCAAAGCCATACCGTGGAAGATAGACTGGGCCACCATGCAGTTCACCTACATCGGCCCGCAGATCGAAGGCGTGCTCGGCTGGCCGCAGGATAGCTGGGTTTCGGTGAACGACTGGGCATCGCGTATCCACCCGGATGAACGCGACGCCATCGTCAACTTTTGCGTCGCGCAATCGCAAGCCGGTGCCGACCACGAAGCCGACTATCGGGCGCTGGCACAAAACGGCGACTACGTCTGGATACGTGATGTCGTACACGTGGCGCGCAAACCGGATGGCACAGTCGATGCGCTGATCGGCTTCATGTTCGATATCAATGAACGGAAAAAAACCGAAGCCAAGCTGATCGACCTGCAAAAGGAACTGGAAACCCTGTCCTTCAAGGATGGCCTGACCGGCGTTGCGAACCGCCGCATGTTCGACTCGGTCATGGAACTGGAATGGGCGAATGCCAAAAATGACAAGCGACCTATCTCCATCATCATGTTGGATATTGATTACTTCAAGCAATACAACGATCACTACGGTCACATCCAGGGCGACCATTGCCTCAAGCAAGTTGCACAAACCCTGAGTAGTGCTGCGAGCCGCTCACGCGATTTCTTCGGCCGCTTTGGCGGCGAGGAATTCATCCTCGTCCTGCCGGAAACCAATGAAGTTGCTGCCCTGACTGTAGCTGAGCGTTGCCGCAAGCTGATCGCAGATCAATGTATCCCACACGAGAAATCCGGCATCGGTCAACGCCTGACCATCAGCCTCGGCGTGCATACCGTCATCCCATGTTATGGGGATGAGCCTCTGCAATTCATAGAAGAAGTAGACCGCAGGCTTTATCGGGCGAAACAAAAAGGGCGCGACTGTATCGCCACCGACGCGTAAATTTTACAAATCCCGATTATGTGACTGTTGCGAAATCGCTTAATCATTCAACCAGCAGTTGTAGAACTTTTTTGAAGAGGGTAATGTAAGAACGCATTCCAAAAAACTGCCGAAGCATAACAACATGAGGGGACTAATAATGACAAAACCTTTAAGTGTGCTATCCAAACTTGCCGCTGTATCTGTACTTGCGGCAGTTGCTTTACCCGCAGCAGCGCAGCAAGCCGGCGACAACATCGTCAACGTAGGTTGGTTTCATTTGCGGCCCGATGAAAAAAGTGAACCTCTTACTTTTAGAACCCCGGCTCTCGGTCCTATCGCTGGTAGCAGCGCCACCATCAGCAATGCAGACACTTTAGGGATCGCCTTCACCCACTTCTTTACCGATAACTTTGCGCTTACGGCTGATTTAGGCATCCCACCAAAATTCAAACTGTATGGCGGCGGCACACTTGCCAACCTCGGAAAGTTAGGCGAAGCAAAACAATGGAGTCCAGCACTTATTGCGAAGTGGTACTTCGGCGATAAGAACTCTCAACTCCGTCCCTTCGTTGGTCTTGGTGTCACCCGGGTCTGGTATTCAAGCGTAAACCTCACACCATCATTGCAGGCTGCAATTGCAGGCCCAGGTGGCAGAGCATCCGCAGATCTCAGTTCGTCATGGGCACCGGTAGCCAATGTGGGTCTCACCTACAATTTGACGGAAAAATGGTCGCTGGGATTGTCTGTTGCGCACATCCCGCTTAAGACCGACGCAGATATTACCGGCACAACGGCTGGCGGTGCTGCACGCAGAGCCACCACCAAACTGACCCTCGACCCACTCGTCACCTTCCTCTCGGTAGGCTACAAGTTCTGATCATCAGTTGACTTGTGGATGATGAAACACCTGGCGCAAATAGGCCAGGAAGGTTTCATCCGTACATAAAGTCTTGCCTGGAGAATCGGACAGCTTGGCGACAGGCTGTCCGTTGCAGGACATCAGCTTCATCACGATATTCAAAGTCTTGATCCCGGTATCATTCGACAAGTTCGTCCCTATGCCGAAGCCGGTCATGACGCGATCAGCGAAATGACGATACAGCACAAACGCCGTCGGCAAATCCAGCGCATCAGAAAACACCAGCCGCTTGGTCATCGCATCTATCCTCAGCTTCGCATAATGCGCGAGTGCTTTCTCACCCCATACGACCGGATCGCCGGAATCATGGCGCAAGCCATCGAATAGCTTCGCAAAGTACAAATCGAAATCGCTGAGGAAAGCATCCATGCCAACTACATCGGTTAATGCGATCCCGAGGTCACCGCGATATTCCTGTACCCAGTCTTCCAGCGCTGCCTTCTGGAAGTCGCGCAAACGCACGCCGAAGGATTGATAGGCTTGCAGGTATTCATGCGCCATGGTGCCTATAGGCGTCAGTCCGTACTTCTTCGCCAGATACACATTCGAGCTGCCTTTGAAGTACTGCGGCACTTCACGCGCCAGCGTGAGCACCACTTCTTCCTGCCAGGCTGCGGAGTAACGACGGCGCACGCCGAAGTCAAAAAATTCAAACGGATGCTTGCATGCAGCTTTACTGTCTAAGGTACGCAGCAGCTCTATCTTCGCTTGCAGTCGTAGCCGTCCTTCGGTCAACGCGACTTGCTGGTCGAAGCGACGGAAATACAGTTCATTGACTATATAGAGTACGAAGATCTCAAAGCCCATCACGTGCACCTGCGGCCCGGCCGCATATATGTTCAGGGTATCGCCATCGCTACTGACCGTAATGAATTTGCGCTGGAAACGAAACACGGTGAGGAAGTCGACAAAGTCGCTTTTCATGAAGCGCAGGCCACGCAGGTAAGCCAGTTCATCTTCGGCAAAGTACAAGGTGCACAGATGATCCAGCTCGCGCTCGACATCTGCTTGCAACTCACTCAAGGGATAAGCCGGGGTATTGCGACAGACAAACGCATATTCAGCCTGCACGCCCGGATGGCTGTGCAGCAGCGCCTGCCACATCGTGAACTTGTACAAATCGTTTTCGAGCAGGCTGCGAACAATAGGAATCATTTGATTTATATCAAGTTTTGGAAGGGACTTGCCCGTTATTGTTGCCGGGCAAATGCCGATAGTAAAACGATTACAAAAAATATATGGCCTTAATAAACCTCTCGCTGTTCCGAAACATTACACGCTAACTGTTTGAATCGTTGGCTTTTAATGTTCACCCGCAGTCCTTAGCCGGTTTTATCGTAGTGCGGACGCACAACATCGTGCAATGCAGCATTACTTGATTCCTGCGGAAATCAACCGTTATACAGTTATGATGTTTCCACAGTGCATCATCGCCAGTCGCAGTTTTTCGTACAACCTCATCATGGATGGAAGTAAGAAATGAACAGCCTTAAGCGTTACTTAGCCAAGCTCAGCGTCGGTGTCCGACTTTCCGCCATTTCCTTCCTGCTGATCGCGCTCAGCTTCGGCGCATTTATCTGGCTCAGCGGCCAGGTGACCACCGACCTGCTGCTGCAACGCGCGACCGCCGACGTCAACGCAAAAGCGCAGCTGGTACTGGGCATGAGCAACGACCCCGTCCTCATCAAACAAAAACTGCTGGCACTGAAAGTAGGCCAGAGCGGACAGTACTCGGTACTGGACGCGAGCCAGGGTGCAGGCTACGGCAAACTGCTCATCGCTGCGCAAGGGCCTAATGCACTGGGCGGCAAAACTGCTGACGGACGTGAACTCGCCAAGGAAATCCTGGCGCAGAAAGAAGGCAGCCTGCGCTACGCAGATGCGAGCGGCGAAGAACGCATCGCCATCTTCAGCGCGGTGCCGGATAAAAATTGGGTGGTCGTAGGCGACACTTACCTCAGCGAATTCACACAAGAAGCCACCACCCTGCGCAACATCTCTGCCGCTGTTGCGCTCGTCGCCACGCTGATCCTGGCGGCATTGCTCTACAGCGCAATCCGCAGCATGCTGCTGCGTCCGCTGGCACAAGCCACGCACACTGCACGCAAGCTGGCGACCGGCGACCTGACCGTACGCCTGCACACCAAACGCACCGACGAAGTTGGACAACTGCTGACTTCGATCAACAGCATAGGCCAGGGCCTGGCCAATGTCGTATGGAATATCCGTCACGGCACCAAGACGCTGTCCACCGCGACCAATGAAATTGCCGCAGGCAACCTGGACCTGTCTTCGCGCACCGAGCAGCAAGCCAGTTCGCTGGAAGAAACTGCATCTGCAATGGAAGAAATGACTTCCACCGTCAAGGAAAACGCCGCGAATGCCGAACAAGCCAATCAACTCGCGCGCACCGCGTCCGAAGTTGCGGTCAAAGGCGGCAACGTCGTATCCGAGGTCGTCAACACCATGGATTCGATCAACCAGTCTTCGAAAAAAATCGTGGACATCATCAGCGTCATCGACAGCATCGCCTTCCAGACCAATATCCTCGCGCTGAATGCGGCAGTCGAAGCCGCACGCGCAGGCGAACAAGGTCGCGGCTTTGCTGTGGTAGCAGGTGAGGTGCGCAACCTGGCGCAGCGCAGCTCCGCTGCCGCCCGTGAAATCAAGGGCCTGATCGAGGACTCGGTGCACAAGGTGCAAAGCGGCAGCAAGCTGGTCGCGCATGCCGGTGAAACCATGAGCGAAGTAGTCGCCAGCATCAAGCGTGTCGACAATATCATGCATGAGATCAGCTCTGCCAGCCGTGAGCAAAGCATAGGCATAGAACAGGTCAACCAGGCAATCGCACAAATGGATCAGGTCACCCAGCAAAATGCGGCGCTGGTCGAACAAGCTGCAGCTGCTGCCGAATCGTTGCAAAGCCAGACCACCGAACTCAACAATGTCGTCGACGTCTTCAAGATCAAGAGCGACGGCCACGGCACCGCCGATGAAGCGACAGAAATGGTGACACGTGCAATCGCGACCATGCATGAAAAAGGCAAGGACGCGACCTTCGCTGAAATCAACAACAAACTCGGCCCGTTCTGTGATCGCGACCTGTACGTCGTAGTCTACGATATGACTGGTAAAAACCTGGCGCACGGTGCCAACCCGGCACTCATAGGTAAAGACCTGATCAATGCCAAGGACGGTGCAGGCAATCTCTTCATCCAGGAACGTCTGTCCATCATCAAGACACATGGCAGGGGCTGGCAGGATTACCTCTTCCTCAATCCGATCTCGAAACAGATGGAAGCCAAGTCCATGTACCTCGACAAGTACCAGGACCTGATCATCGGTTGTGGTGTCTACAAGGATGAAGGCGCCGCAAAGAAGCCCGATAGCAAGGCCATAGCTGCCAGCACCACTTTGCGTATCAGCAGCGATACCAGACGCCTGGAGCGCAAAGCTGCATAAACTTTAGTCGCTCCATCAAAAGCCGCTGCCCGCCTGAGGTCAGCGGCTTTTTTACGTGCGCACCATAGCGAGCGTTAACACCTGCCACACAGATGTAACACATGAAATCGCATTTGCACGTAAAGTAAGGGCTAGCTCTCCACTACTTATGCACATGAAGGACAACATGGGTCACAAAGAATTATCGTTTGCTTCGCAAGCTGCACCGGCACTCCCTGGCGATTCGATAGATCACGTAGACACACCAGCCTTGCTGGTCGATCTCGATGCCTTTGAAGACAATCTGACACGCGTGCATAACCGTGTGCTGCAAGCAGGCCTCAAAGTAAGATCACATGGCAAGGCACACAAGAGTCCGGCGATTGCGCATCGCCAGCTGGCGGCGGGTGCCACCGGCATCTGCTGCCAGAAAGTCAGCGAAGCAGAAATCTTTGTGCAGGCAGGGATACAGGATATTCTGATCACCAACCAGATCGTCGGTCTGCGCAAGGTCGCGCGGGTAGCCGCTCTCGCCGCGCACGCAAAGATAGCTATCTGCGTCGATCATCCTTTGCAGGTCGAACAAATCGGTGATGCCGCCAGCAAGCAGGGCAGCCACCTTGATGTCCTGATCGAAGTCGATATCGGCCACCAGCGTTGCGGCATCAGCAATGCGCACCAGGCCATAGACCTGGCACGCACCATAGAACAATACAGTCCGCACCTGCGTTTCGCTGGCATCCATGCCTTCCGCGGCTCGGCACAACACATGCGCCTGCCACAAGAGCGCGCAGCAGCAGTCAGCAGCGCCGTGGAAAAAGTACGCGGCATCATCCGTGAACTGGAAGCTTCCGATTTTCACTGCGACATTGTTACCGGCGGCGGCACCGGTACTTATATGCTGGAAGCCAACTCGTCGCTATACACCGAGGTGCAACCCGGTTCCTATGTATTAATGGATACCGACTATGCGGCCAATACACCGGAAGCGGATAGCCCACCCTTGCGTCATGCGCTATTCGGTTTATGTACTGTCATCAGCGTACAGGCCGGACATGCGGTACTGGATGGCGGGCTGAAAGCATTTGCCGTCGATCACGGCTTGCCGCGCCTGCAATTGCCAGGCTGGTCGGTACAGACCTTATCCGATGAGCACACGGTGATCGTGCCGGAAGCGGGTGCGACACCGGTACATGTCGGTGACAAAGTACGCCTGATTCCCAGCCATTGTGACCCTACCGTTAACCTGCATGACTGGCTCATCGCTTATCGCGGCCAGACCGTGCAGGAAGCTTGGCCGGTATCTGCGCGTGGCGCCTTGTTCTGACAGGAAACGCTGAACGAATGGCAGGCCTCGCAGGTCCCAAGCTACGTGCTAAGATAAATTATTCTTCGAGGAGGGTGTCATGGCTTTGAAAAAACTCAACAAGCAAGAATTCCTGGATGAACTCAATCGCAACCTGAAAGATCATCCCGGTTACGAAGACTGGATGCAGTTCGTACCACCGCCTGAAGGGGTAGAACCGAATACGGTGGAAGGTTTTGAACGCGCCGGTCCGGAACCGCGCCATTCACTGTACGACCTCGTCGCACTGAAAGTCGGCGAAGCGTTTGAAATGTTTCCCAAGTAGTTTTCTACCTGCTCCCAACTATTTCCCGTCCGCTGCAGGGACGGGAAATTTCATAGTCGCCAGACTCTAACGAATCAGGCTTCAGAGATCAGAACACCGCGCGCGTATGCCCAGTGATCTTTCGGTGCAGGCCGCGCCTCGCCTTCATCCATCAAGTAAGCTTCTGTCACTTCACGCGGGAAATATTCCAGGTGCACCCAAAAATTGCGGGTCTTGCCCTGGTAACCGGCAGATGCAGTTTCGCCCGATATGGAGTCTTGATACCAGACGATACGCACGTTTTGCAGTTCTACTTTAGTCATTTCTATACTCAGCGAAATCGGATGACATCATTCTACGCGAACTGACTTAAGCGTCGTAACTGTCCGCTATAGTAAAACCTATACTGGTGACACCCGTATTGCTGGCAGCAAACACTGTCCCGCCATGCATATGCGCAATCGCCTTGACGATAGCCAGACCCAGACCGTGGCTATTGCCGCTATCGCTACGTGCGGAATCAACACGATAGAAGCGTTCGAATAGTCTATCCAAATGGTGCGCCTCGACTGACGATCCCTGATTACTGACCTTGACCGCCACTGCATGCTCCGCACGCTCGATGTGCACGCGGATAGTCGACAATCGTTCACTATGCTGGATCGCGTTGTACAGCAAATTGGTAATCGCACGGCCGAACAATGAGCGATCTATACGCGTATCGGCATCACCTTCTATCTGCAGCGAGACGCCAGCATCTTCAATCAGCATGTCCAGGAACTCTGCACTCTTCAATACTTCGGATGCAATCGATGTCTGCTCCAGGTTAGCCGCACGTATGCCGCGATCAGCCTGCGCCAGGAACAACATATCGTTGATGATGGTGCGCAAGCGTTCCAGCTCTTCCAGGTTCGATTGCAATACTTCGGTCAATTCTTCCACCGAACGTTCACGCGACAACATCACCTGCGTCTGCCCGATCAAATTCCCCAAAGGCGTACGCAACTCATGTGCAACATCGGCATTGAAAGTCGACAGCTGTACATAAGCCTGCTCGACCCGCTCCAGCGCACCATTAAAAGAGAGAACCAGGCTGTCCAGTTCAGTCGGCAAATCGCGCGCGGGTATACGTTCAGCCAGATTGAGCGGGCTCAGTCTGGCGGCGTGACGTGATAGCTCGTCGACCGCAGCCAGTCCGCGTCGCGCTATCCACCAGCCCAGTCCGGCCACCACCACCACGCCGAACAAAAAGGCGATTACCAGCGCAGCGTTGATGGCGCGGCTGGTACTATCAAACGCGCTGGCATCCAGTCCTACCGTCAGGAATACAGCGGGCCGTTCACCGGAGGCAGGGATCTCGCCACTCAGGGTCAGATAGGTACCGTTTTCGGTAACGATGCGACGTACGCCATTACCTTCGTTACTGATCTTCGCATCGCTGGCGAATGGCTTGCCCAGGCGGAACTGTGGATTGTTGCTTTCCACCAGATAAATGATGCTGCCATCCTGCGGCATGAGCTCCGTCATTTTCCCTTCCAGCAGCGTCCACTTCTCCGCATTGTTAATGCGACGCACGATCAGGCTTTCGACGAATTCAAAACGTGTTTTGATTTCCTGCAGCTGATGCCGCCGCAACTCTATGCACTGGAATTGATACAGGGCGTAGCCGGTGACGGAGAATACCGCCGCAGCCGCCAATGCAAACATCAGCGTCAGGCGGCGGGCTATCGAATGTGTGCTGACGAGGGCGCGTGCGTTCATGTTTCCGCCTTGCTGCGTTCTTCCAGCAGATAGCCCATGCCGCGTATCGTATGCAGCAGTTTGATTTCAGATGGCTCATCCAGCTTGGCGCGCAGACGTTTGATCGCAACCTCCACCACATTGGTGTTGCTGTCGAAGTTAACGTCCCACACCATTTCGACAATCACGGTTTTGGACAATACCTGGCCGCGATGACGGGCCAGCGCCGCCAGCAGGGCAAACTCCTTGGCCGTCAGGTCCAGTCTGCGTGTACCGCGCGTGGCACGGCGTGCGATCAAGTCTATATGCAGATCGGCAATACGAATATGTGTCGACTCCTGTGGACGACCACGTCGCCCCAGCGCCTGCAAGCGCGCCAGCAATTCGAGAAAAGAAAATGGTTTGACCAGATAATCGTCAGCACCAGTCTGCAAACCATGTATACGGTCATCGACTTCACCGCGTGCGGTCAGCATGATGACCGGTGTACTTTTCTCACGCCGCAATGCCTGCAGCACCGCAATCCCGTCACGCTCCGGCAACATGATATCGAGCACGATGGCGTCGTAATCACCGGTGAGCGCAAGGTGCTGACCGTCGATGCCATTGCTGGCGACATCAACAATGCAACCTTGCTCGGTCAGTCCGCGCTGCAGGTAGGCAACGGTTTTGACTTCATCTTCGATCAACAGGATTTTCATAAGATAAGCATCTTTCCTTGTGCTGCCTTATAGGCGACCCTACTCATGCGCGTGCCAGCCGCCACCCAATGCCTTGATCAGTTTCACTGTATTTACCAGACGCTGTCCGTTCAACTGTACTTCCTGCCGACGATAGTTGAGGAAGGTCTGCTGCGCAACTACCACCTCCAGATTGGTAGTGATACCGCTCTGATATCTATCCGTCGACAAACCCAGTGACCTGTCCGCACTGTCAGCCGCCACCTTGGCCGACGCGATCGCCTGCGCCAGTGCCAGGTCGCTATTCAAGCCATCCTGCACTTCCTGCATCGCGACCAATACGCTTTGTCGATACGTCGCCACTGCCTGCTGGTAACCAGCCTCGGCAAATGCAACATTGGCTTTTGTGCGACCACCATCAAAAATGGTTTGCGTGGCGCTGATACCGATAGACCATAACAATGCCGGTGCACTAAACAGATTGCTGAGCTGGTTCGCATCGCTGCCATACAAACCCGACAAACCCAGCGACGGGAAATAAGCGCTGCGTGCCACACCGATTTGCGCATTGGCCGCAGCCATTGCACGTTCAGCCGCGGCAATATCCGGACGCCGCTCCAGCAATGCAGCAGGAGCCATCAGTGGTATCGTCGGCACTTCAGTTTTCGCCAGTTTTACCGGCAATTTGAAATCAGGTGCAGGTACACCGACCAGCGTCGCGATCGCATTCTGATAACGTGCGCGCTGATCCTGCAGCAAAGTCAGCTGCGTCTGCGTCGCCGCCGTCAATCCTTGTTGCTGGTTCAGATCGAGACCTGAAGCCGCGCCCAGTTCATGACGTGCCGAAATAAAATCGAGCGCCTTGGTTTGTGCCGCCAAGGTTTGCTGCAGCACATCGATCTCAGCATCAGTCTGGCGCAACACCAGATAATCGGCAGCCAGCTCGGCCGTCAGTACCAGACGGGTATTTTCAAAATCAGCCTTCGCCTGTTGTGCACTGGCACCCGCGCCTTCAGCCGCGCGTCGCACGCGACCAAACAAATCGAGC
The DNA here is from genome assembly GCF_903993245.1 of Herminiimonas sp. Marseille-P9896. Classification (NCBI taxonomy): domain Bacteria; kingdom Pseudomonadati; phylum Pseudomonadota; class Betaproteobacteria; order Burkholderiales; family Oxalobacteraceae; genus Herminiimonas; species Herminiimonas sp. Marseille-P9896. Next base: position 214,521 of record NZ_CAJEVT010000001.1, read on the forward strand.
TCATAACTGACCGTAAACGCAGCATTGAAATCGTTCTGGATGACGGAGGAATTTTGCGAGTTGTAATTAGTCAGCGGACGTTCTGCCGAAGTGCGGTTACGTGCAGATCCGGCCTGCGCGCCTATCTTCGGAAAGAAGGAGCTATTCGCAACATTCGCCTGCGCGCGTGCCTGGTCGACGCGTGCCTGTGCGATGACCATGGTTTGTCCGTTGGTCAGCGCTTGTTCCTGCAAGGCATTCAGTTCTGCATCGCCGAATATCTTCCACCAAGCGCCTTTTAATTCATCGTCACGCGGATTGCTGGCTTGCCAGCCGGGTTCGGTTTTCCACGCTTGCGCCACCGGTGCGGCAGGGCGCTGGTAGTCGGGACCAACCGCACAGCCGCCCAGGATCAGCAGCGCCAGCAAGGAGGCACAGGCCGGAGGTCGACGTATGATCACGACGCTTTCCCCTTACCGGCGACAGGCGCGACCGGTGTAGCTGCCTTGTCAGCTGGTGGCGTAATCACACTCACTGCGTCGCCACTGCTGAGCGAGTCAGCCGGATTGATGATCAGCTTGTCTTGTGCGGTCACACCACTCGCCAGTTCGATATCCACACCAAGTTCACGTGCAATCACGACTGCTTGCAAGCGTACCTTGCCATCGTCACCAACGACTGCGACACGCGGACCTTCAGGGCGGAACAACAAAGTGTTATTCGGTATCGTCAGCGAATTCGCACCACCACCGCTGGCCTTGATCGCGACCTGCGCGTATGCACCTGGCAACAGCACGCCATCCGGATTCGGCAAATCGATGGCGACCTGCAAGGTGCGGGTGACCGTATCGATCGCGCCTGCGGTACGGGCGATCTTGCCGTCAAATACTTTGCCCGGGATTTCATTCAGTGTGATGCCTACCGTGTTACCGGCCTTGATCTGGGTGGAATAGCTTTGCGGCACATAAACATAGACACGCAATGGATCACTTTTCGCCAACGTGAACAGCACCCGCGTGCTGCCGCCTGAATCGACCAGCGTACCGATATCAATATTACGGCGCGTCACGATGCCGTCGAACGGAGCAACGATACGGCTGTAACCCAATTGATCCTGCAGGCGTTGCACTGCCGCTTTGCTGGAGTTATCAGCTGCCACCGCGACTGCCAGCGCATTGCGCTTCTCATCCAGATCCTGTTGCGATACCGCATCGCGCTTGCGCAGTGCATCCCAGCGTTCAAAGGTGCTCTTCGCCAATTGCAGGTTAGTCGTGGCTTGCGCCTGTGTTGCCTTGGCTTCATTCAATTGCTGTGCGACTTCCGGTGTATCAATCACGGCCAGCAAATCGCCGCGCTTGACCGGATCACCGATGTCTTTCACCCAGCGGCTAACGTAACCATTGGTGCGCGCATTGATAGGCGCTTCGATAATTCCCTGCAGCGTACCCGGCAGACGCAACACATTATCCGTCGCCGAACTGCGCGGGCTGGTTACCGAGACATAGCGCGTGGCTTGCTGCTTCGATACCTCGGCCAGCTCAGTCGCTTTCGCGAAGCGCAGGCCAATGACTATGGCAGCGCCTATCAGCAGGACGGCAACGACGATCAGTGCAAACTTCCGCGTGCGAGACAACAGATGCAAACGCTGTATCCCGTGCGCGGCCTGGTGCGCGTGCAAGCCGTGGATACCAATATCAGAGTGGCGATCTTGAGTCATATCAGCTATTTCCTTCGAGTACTGCAGTATGGGGCGGCGGCAAACCTTTTTTGGCTGCACGCTGCGCCAGGAATTGATGAACACCGGCAAATACCAGCGGCACAAAGAATAGAGTGGAGGCAGTCGCAAACAAGAGACCACCGATAGTGGCGCGGCCCAGCGGTGCATTTTGCTCGCCGCCTTCGCCAAAGCCCAAAGCCATAGGCAACATACCGATGATCATCGCCAGCGCCGTCATCAGCACCGGACGCAGACGCGTGGCACCCGCTTCCAGCGCCGCCGACAATGGCGGCTCGCCAGCCAGCAAACGTTGCCGTGCAAACGACACCATCAGAATACTATTTGCCGTCGCCACACCGACCGTCATGATTGCACCTGTCAACGCAGGTACGCTGAGCGTAGTACCGGTCAGGAACAGCATCCACGCGATCCCGGCCAGCGCAGCAGGCAGGGCGGTGATGATGATCAGCGGATCTATCCACGACTGGAAGTTGACCACGATCAGCAGGTAGACCAGCACGATCGCCATCAGCAAGCCGATGCCGAGGCCGACAAAGGACGACTGCATGGTTTCGACCTGGCCACGCATATTGATCTTCGAGCCCTTAGGCAATTGCGCGCGTATCGGTTCTATCGCTTTCTCCACTTCACGCGCCACCGAACCAAGGTCACGCCCGCTGACGCTGACGTACAGATCAATCACCGGTATGATGTTGTAACGCGATACGACTGATTGTTCACGACTGGTTTTGACGTCCACCAGATTGCTCAGCAATTGAGTAGGCGTGTTCGCATTGCCGGTCCCAACCGGGATTTGCATCAGCGCATCCAGGCTGTCTATCTTGTACTGCGGCGTCTGTACGGTGATGTTGTAAGCGATACCATTGGCCGGATTCAGCCAGAACGCCGGGGCCGTCTGCGAACTGCCGGACAGCGGGATCAACAGATTCTGCGCCACATTCGAAGCACTCAAACCCATTTGCTGCAAACGACTACGATCCATCGTCAATTGCATCGCAGGCTGGTCGATACGCTGACGGATGTAGACATCGACTGCGCCCGGGATTTGCTTCACTGCATTCTGCAACTGCGCAGCCAGGCGATAGTTTTCCTTGATGTTGTTCCCGGCGAACTGCACGTCAATGGCGGCAGGCAAACCAAAGTTCAGGATTTGCGTCACCACATCGGCCGGCTGGAAGTAAAACTCTATGCCCGGGAAACGCTTGGGCAATTCGGCGCGCAATTGCTTCACATAGTCATTGGTCGGCGCATGGCCTTTCTTCAGCGCAATCTGGATTTCACCATCGAAAGTGCCTATGGTGCCGGCGTTGCTATACGACAGATTGATACCGCTGTATGGCAAGCCCAGGTTGTCCAGCACGGTTTCCAGTTCATTGGCCGGGATGGTTTCGCGTATCACCGCTTCTATCTCATCTGCCAGGCGGGCGGTTTCCTCAATGCGGGTGCCGGTCGGTGCGCGGAAATGCAGACGCGCCAGACCAGCATCGACACTAGGGAAGAAGTCCTGTCCCAATGTGAAATACAGGCCGCTGGACAACACCGTGAAGCCGAGGAATACCGCTGCATAAAAACGACGACGCGGCAGCAGTGCACTCAGAACCAGGATGTAGCCGCGACGCATACGCTCGAAACGCGCATCGAAACTCAGGTAGACACGTTGCAACAAATTCGGTTTGTCCTGCACTGCAGGCTGGCCAGCACCGTGCGATTTACGCATGAACAGCATCACCAGCGTCGGCACCAGCGTACGCGACAGGATGTAGGACGCGATCATTGCAAACATCACTGCCTCGGCCAGCGGCACGAACAGATAACGTGCAACACCAGTCAGGAAGAACATAGGGACGAAGACGATACAAATACACAGGGTCGCAACCAGGGTCGGAATTGCAATCTCACCTGCACCTTCCAGGATCGCCGTTTCCAGGTCATGTCCCAAATGCAGATAGCGTTCTATGTTTTCTATGGTGACGGTCGCGTCATCGACCAGGATACCGATCGCCAGCGCCAGTCCGCCCAAGGTCATGATGTTAATAGTCTCGCCCAGCGCATGCAGCGCCAGTATCGAAGATAACACCGACAATGGAATCGAAATCGCGATAATGCAGGTGGTGCGCCAGTTGCCAAGGAAAAGCAGGATCATGGTCGCGGTCAGGCAGGCTGCGATCAGTGCTTCATGCATCACGCCGCTGATTGCCGCCTTGACGAAAACCGACTGGTCGAACAAGGCAGTAACCTTCACGTCATCCGGCAGGGTCGGGATGATTTCCGCCAGCGAAGCACGCACTGAATCGACAATCTCCAAGGTCGAGGCACCGCCATTTTTCAGTAGCGACAAGAGCACGCCGCGCTGGCCATCCTGTCTGGCGATATTGGTTTGCGGCGTGAAGCCGTCGCGCACATGTGCCACTTCGCCGAGATACGTAATAGCGCCATTCACGGTGCGCACCGGCAAGTCATTCAGCTCATCCAGTACGCGCGGTGAACCATTGATATTGACGGTGAATTCGGTGCCGCCAAATTTGGCCGTACCGCCCGGCAGGATCAGGTTTTGCGCATTGACCGCATTGACAACATCGGTCGGCGACAAACCTTTGGACTGCAAGGCCTGCGCATCCAGGTCGACTGAAACGACACGGCTCTTACCACCGTAAGGATAGGGAATTGCGACGCCGGGGATGGTCACCAGCTTGGTACGTACCGAGTTGAGGGCGATATCGAACAAACCCTGTTCCGACATGGTCGGGCTGGATAAGCCCAGCTGTATGACTGGAATGCTGGACGCAGAATACTTGATGATGAGCGGCGGCGTCATGCCGGGCGGCATCTGGCGCAGGATCGCTTGCGAGACCGAAGTCACCTGGGCAATCGCGGTCTGGATACTCGCGCCAGGCTGGAAGAAGACCTTGATGACGGCCACCCCGGCCACCGTTTGCGATTCTATGTGCTCGATATCGTTGACGGTCGTCGTCAACACCCGCTCATTAACAGCCGTCACCCGCTGCCCCATCTCCTGGGCGGACAAACCGTTGTAGTTATAGATAATGCTGATGACCGGAATATCGATTTCCGGAAGAATGTCGGTCGCCATGCGCGTCAGCGCGACAGGCGTGGCAAGAAAAATCAGCAGCGCCATCACGAGGAAGGTATACGGCCGCCGCAAAGCGATTCTGACAATCCACATCGAATAATTTCCGTTCTTGTTTGGGATACCGCTGGAGCTGCATCTCAGTATGACTATCCTGCTACAGCATACTGCGAGAGCCTTGGACATAAAGCGCCACTAGGCCGCCAATATACCGCGCTGTCCATGTCTGCTTGCTGACCAGAAACTGACAAATTTGTCAGTTTGGTACTGTTTTAGGTTGTAAACAGTGCGAGGACAACGATTTTACGCCTATCGCGCAAAATATTTCCGTCCATACATTTTTCCGTAACTTGCCTGCAAAAAGGCGCTGAAAACCGCACAAAACCCGCAAATAACATGCCTGATTGGTGTAATCTGGCGAAAACGCGGAGCTTTTGAGGCCGCACAAAAAATATAAAGACATACCAGACAGACAGGGCCAGCGCGTAGCGAGGGCCACGGAGGAGACATGAAGACGATAACGTGCGCCTTGCTGGCGTTATGTTTAGTCGCCTGCGGCAAAGCAGTCGAAACCCGGAGCAGCGATGCGCCGGAGCGCCATAGCAGCCTGAACCGGGAAGCTGAATTCGAACTGACGACAGAACAGTTCGCCAGTGCCTTCAATGCGGCATCCCGCGCTTACGGCCAGTCGTTCAAAATCAACAAGGTCGAAGTACAGCACGGCCCCGTGCATGACTACTTCCAGCAAACCTTCCCGAGTGGGATCTCGTTGACGGCCGCAATTTCCAAGGACAGCGGTCACATCACCAGCGTCACCGCTCTGGTCGCGGAAAATAGCGCCGCGGCTGAAAACCGCAGCAATGTCCTGGCGATTTCTAAAGTCGTCGCGGCCGCCGTCAATCCGCGCCTGAGTCAGAGCAAGTCCGCCGAACTGGTGCAGAGCATGTTGCAGGAAGTCGGCAGCAGCCAGGATGCAGGCAAATTCCCGCAACGCTTCATCAATAACGTTCGTTATGTTTTGCGCAGTGGCAGCGGCATAGGCTATTGGTGGATCGCCAATCCGGTCTGAAGCCGGATCTGGCACACCCAGATAATCAGCTCTGACTGGCGGCCTGGCCGCCAGAACTTCCCATAGTCCGCCCCCTCTGGTGCACATCCGCTGCACCGGCATCCAGCCGTTTTACCAAAAGTGTTGTGCCGTATCCGCGCGCAAGTTGATTTGCCCCCGGAATTACCCCAGTATTTACTCACTTTTGTTAACGCTTGCGGCGCACTTAAATATGGCATTCGACTACCTATTCCGCCATAATGCCCAGAGGCAAGACACATTAAAACAAAGCCGCGCTCCTACCTGCTCACCTTATAAAAACCAAACGCCAGAAAGTCTGCCCACATGAAAAATTGGACAATCAAACAACGGATCCTCGGAAGCTTTGCGCTCATTCTGCTGGTGATGGCCCTGATGGCGGCGGTAGCCTGGGTACGACTGGCAAAAATCGATGACGCAGCCAGCAGCCTGCAGGAAGACTCGACACCTGGTTTGCATGCCAGCGCGATGATCAATGCCTACTGGTTTGAAAACTACATGCTGACGCAGCAGATCGCGGAAATCGCTGATAGTGAAGCGAACCGCAAGAGCGATCTGGCCAAGCTGCAAGTCAACAGCGACCACATCAACAGCTTGCAGGCGGAGTACGAAAAATCGATCTTCGCTGCCGATGACAAAGCGCAATTCGAAGAATTCAAACAGGCACGCGCAAAGTATCAGCAGGTCCAGCAGGAAATCCTGCGTCAGGATCTGAGCCGTTCCTCGCCGCTGGTACACAAATTATTCATCGAGCAATTGCGCCCGGCATGGAAAGACGCGCATGCGTTGATCCAGAAAATCACAGAGAACAACAAAATCATCGCTGATCAATCGGCGCAGCACATCATAGACTCGGTGCATCAAGCCAAGATCAATATGATTGCGGCACTCGTCGTCGCACTGCTGGCGGCGATCATCTGGGGTTACTTCCTGCTGCGTGCGATTACCGTACCTATGCAAAAACTGATCGGCATACTCGACGTCATGCGCTCCGGCGATTTCTCGCAACGCCTGCATCTGGAACGCAAGGATGAATTCGAACACCTGGCCTCCGGTTTCAACCGCATGACCGACGAGCTCACCATCCTGGTCGGACAAGCGCAAAAATCATCCGGACAAGTGTCAACTTCGGTTACCGAAATTGCCGCCACTTCCAAACAGCAGCAGGCAACCGCAGCGGAAACCGCAGCTACCACGACGGAAATCGGCGCGACTTCCCGCGAAATTTTTGCCACCTCGCGCGACCTGGTACGCACCATGAATGAAGTGTCGCTGGTATCGGAACAGGCAGCAACACTGGCGGGCAGTGGCCAGACCGGCCTGACCCGGATGGAAGACACGATGCAGGCGGTGATGGATGCCGCTGGTTCGGTCAGCGGCAAGCTGGCGATCCTGAATGAAAAAGCAGGCAACATCAATCAAGTCGTCACCACCATTACCAAGGTCGCCGATCAAACCAATCTGCTCTCGCTGAACGCCGCGATCGAAGCAGAAAAGGCCGGTGAATATGGCCGTGGCTTCTCGGTAGTCGCTACCGAAATCCGTCGTCTGGCCGATCAGACTGCGGTCGCTACCTATGACATCGAACTGATGGTCAAGGAAATCCAGTCTGCGGTTGCAGCGGGTGTGATGGGTATGGATAAATTCTCCGACCAGGTACGTCGCGGCATGCAGGAAGTACAGCAAGTCGGTAGCCAGCTCTCGCAAATCATTGCGCAGGTGCAGGCACTGGCGCCACGCTTCCAGGTCGTCAACGAAGGCATGCAGGCACAAGCCAACAGCGCCGAACAAATCAATCAGGCATTGGTACAACTGAGCGAAGCCGCACAGCAAACCGTCGAGTCCTTGCAGCAATCCAGCCAGGCCATCGATGAATTGCATCTGGTCTCCAACGGTTTGCGTAACGGCGTGTCGCGCTTCAAGGTTTCGGCCTGACGGAAGATTGATATGACCTCCGGTAACGGACAAAAAATGCTCTTCCTGCTCTTTCAGATCGGGCGTGATCGCTATGCGCTGGAAGCGGCGCAAGTCGCGCTCGTGTTGCCGCTCGCGCAGTTCAAGAAAGTGCCAGGCACGCCGGCATGGGTGCAGGGCTTGTTCAATTACAACGGTCAACACGTTCCGGTCCTCGACATCAGTTTGTTGGCAACCGGTCAGCCAGCGGCAGCGCGCCTCAGCACCCGACTGGTGCTGGTGCACTACACACCGGCAGGACAGGCGACACAATTGCTCGGACTGGTGGTGGAAAAAGCCACCGACACCCTGCGCTGCGATCCGGCTGACTTCAGCCACTCGGGACTATCTAACGAAGATGCTGCGTACCTGGGGCCGGTCTTGCGTCGTGATGACGGTTTGATCCAGCGCATCAATGTGCAGGACTTGCTCGATGCATCGGTGCAAACCTTGCTCTTTCCGGAAGCGGCCAGCGCATGAGCACGCTCAACCGCATCGCCAGTCTGCTCCGGCACAGCATGGGGCTGGACGTCGCCTCCGTCGGCATGGGGCTGATAGAGCGCGCGGTCAGCGAACGCATGGCGACGCTGGGACTGAATCAGGACGCCTATCTGCTGGCCTTGCAATCAGCACCGGCGGAACTACAAGAATTAATCGAACTGGTGATCGTGCCGGAAACCTGGTTCTTCCGTGATCGCGAAGCCATACTATCGCTGGCACGCATGGCGCGTGCGCAGATCGCCGAACAGCCGGAGCGTTGCGTACGCGTGCTCAGCCTGCCGTGCTCTACCGGCGAAGAACCGTATTCGGTAGCAATGGCTCTGCTCGACGCAGGCATCCCGCCAGCCAACTTCCATATTGATGCGATCGACATCTGTCACCGTTCGCTCGCGACTGCGGAACGTGGCGTATATGGACGCAATTCCTTCCGCGGCAAATTGCTCGACTATCGCGACCGTCACTTCAGTACTGAGAAGGAAGTATCGACCTTATCGGAAGAAGTGCGCCTGCGCGTGCACTTCCGGCACGGCAATATGTTCGCGCCTGACTTCCTCATCAATGAAAAAGCGTATGACTTTGTGCTGTGTCGCAATGTCCTGATCTACTTCGATCGCGAGATGCAACAACAGGCGGTGGAAGTACTGGACCGACTCCTGCATACGCAAGGCACCATCTTCGTCGGACCGGCAGAAGCAGGCGTGATGCTGCGACCTAATCTGGTCTCAGCCGGAATACCACTCGCATTCGCTTTTAAAAAGCGCAGCACGCCTTTACCTGCCGCCGCTATTCACAAGCTTAAAAAAATCGATGTACCTCCATCGATCAAGATGCAGGCGCTGCCACCGGTACCGCCCATCCGCAAACCGTTTGCGAATGTGCCGCCGCTGGCACCTGCTGCACCCCAGGCCAGTCCATCTGTGGAAACTCCTTCCAGCGACGCCATACTCGCACGCGCCATGCAATGCGCGAACCAGGGTGAACTGATAGAAGCCGCACGACTGTGCAAGGAATACATGCAGCAGAACGGCCCGAATGCCGCCGCTCACTACCTGATGGGATTGATCAGCGACGCCAGACAAGATACCAACGACGCCATGCAGCACTATCGCAAGGCGATCTACCTGCAACCGAATCACTATGAAGCATTGACGCATCTGGCGGCACTGCTGGCCGCACAGGGTGATGCTGCCGGTGCCCGCCTGATGCAACAACGTGCACAACGCGTAGCAGGTACACAGGAGCAGCCGCATGCATGAACAACTGCAAACAGGTAATGCGGCCATGAGCATAAAAATCGATGATTGCTGGAATCGCATCGGTGTACGCGGCGACAGCACTTGCCCGAAACTGCAAGACTACTTCCGCTGCCTGAATTGCCCGACCTATGCGGCGGGTGCTTCGGCTCTGCTCGACCGTCCCATGACGGCAGAAGATTTAATCAGCGACTGGGGCCAAGGTGCGCAAAGCCTGGCTCGCAGCGAAACTGCTGTGTCTGCATTGATCTTCCGCGCCGGTGTTGAATGGCTGGCCTTGCCGACTGACGCCATCATCGAAGTCGCCGAGCAACGCACTATCCACACACTACCGCATCAGACCAATCGCGCGATCCTGGGCTTAAGCAATATACGCGGCTCGCTGCTGCTATGCGTCTCGCTGACGCAAATGCTGGGCGCGGAACGTGGCGAAGCAGCTGCCATCCAGCGCCTGCTGGTAGTCGGACACCAGGGACAAACACTGGTCTTCCCGGTAGACGAAGTACTGGGCGTGCAACGCTACACCCAGGCCGAATTGCAAACGGTGCCATCTACCGTGGCGCAATCACACACGACCTACACGCAAGCGATGATCGTCAGCAAGGACAAGAAGATAGGCCTGCTTGATTGCAATCTCTTGTTTTACGCGCTGAACCGGAGCCTGACATGAGCTCGCCCGACCTGAGCCAAATGTCCATGCTGGAGCTGTTCCGCCAGGAAGCGGAAAGCCAGACGCATGTCCTCAGCATAGGCTTGCTGGAACTCGAACAAAATCCGCGTTCGGCCGATCAGCTCGAAGCCTGCATGCGTGCTGCACATTCACTCAAAGGCGCGGCGCGTATCATCGGCCTCGCTGCAGGTGTTGATGTCGCGCACGTGATGGAAGATTGTTTCGTGTTGGCGCAGCGTGGCGAATTGCTGCTGCATCGCAAGCAAATCGATGTCTTGCTCAAAGGCGTCGATCTGCTGACGCGCATCGCCAATCCACCAAACAATGATGAAACCTGGGGCGACCACGCGGGAAAACCCGAGATCACGGCGTTCATCGCCAAACTGACTACCGCAATCGCAGAGCCGGATGATGGTGGCAGCACGGCAGAACAGGCGGCAGAAGTAATTGAAGCTGTTATCCCTGAAACCGACACACGACCAACAGGCAATGGTGCAGCGCTGTCAGATAGCCGCGAAAGCAGCATACGTTCGGTGCGCGTCAACGCAAAGAATCTTGATCGCCTGCTCAGCCTAAGCGGTGAATCACTGGTTGAATCACGTCGCCTCAAACCATTCACTGCCTCCATCCTGCGCCTCAAACGTACACAGCGTGAAGCAGGCCAGGCACTCGATCTGCTGCATCAACAGTTATCCGCACAAACTGCGGATGAAGCAACGCAAGCCGCGCTATCCGAAGTGCGCACGCTGATGATGCAGTGCCAGCACATGGTCGCCGACCAGCTGGGTGAACTGGAAACATTTGACCGCCGCTCGGTGAATTTATCGCAACGTTTATACGACGAAGCACTGGCCTGCCGCATGCGCCCGTTTGCCGATGGTACGCAGGGTTATGCGCGTATGGTGCGCGACGTTGGCCATGCGCTGGGCAAATCAGTACGGCTGGACATCATAGGTAACGCAACACAGATAGACCGCGACATCCTGGAAAAACTGGAAGCGCCTATCGGCCATCTGCTGCGCAATGCCATCGACCACGGCATAGAAAGTCCGCAACTGCGCAAAGCTGCAGGCAAACCGGAGCAAGGCACGATCACGCTGGAAGCACGTCATAGTGCGGGTATGTTGCTGGTAAACGTCAGCGATGATGGCGCCGGTATCGATCTCGATCAATTGCGCGCGACCATCATCCAGCGCAAGCTATCGAATGCCGACACGGTCGCGCAGTTGAGCGAAGCCGAATTGCTGGAATTCCTGTTGCTGCCCAGCTTCAGCCTGCGCGATACCGTCACCGATATCTCCGGTCGCGGCGTCGGCCTTGATGTCGTCAGCAATATGCTTAAGCAGGTGCGCGGCACCATACGTATCTCCAGCACCGTGCAGCAAGGAACCCGCTTCCAGCTGCAACTGCCGTTGACACTGTCCGTCATCCGCAGCCTGCTGGTGACCATCAACGATGAACCTTATGCATTCCCGCTGGCATACGTAAATCGCACGCTGGAACTACGCCGCGATCAGCTCGCCATGCTGGAAGGACAGCAGCACTTCACTTTCGATGGTCGTCAGATCGGCCTGGTCAGCGCGCATCAGATTTTGCAAAAGGGTGAACTGCGCGCCAAGGATGACCTGGTCTCGGTCGTTGTCATCGGTGACCACGAACACACTTACGGCCTGGCAGTCGATGCCTTCCTCGGTGAACGTATGCTGGTGGTACAACCTCTCGATAGCCGTCTCGGCAAGATACCGGATGTACTGGCCGGTGCGCTGATGGAAGATGGTGATCCGGTACTGATACTCGACGTGGCCGACATGGTGCGCTCGGTAGAAAAGCTGACCGCCGCCGGCAAGCTGGATGTGGTCCAGCATGGCAACAAGAATCTGAACGACGTCAAACGCAAAAAAGTACTGGTGGTCGACGACTCGCTGACCGTGCGTGAACTGGAACGCAAGCTGTTGAGCAATTGTGGTTACCAGGTTGTCGTCGCGGTCGATGGCATGGATGGCTGGAACGCGGTCCGCACCGAACACTTCGACCTCGTCATCACTGATATCGACATGCCGCGCATGGATGGCATAGAGCTGGTGTCATTGATACGACAAGCGCCTAACCTGCAAGCACTGCCGGTGATGATCGTGTCATACAAGGACAGGGAAGAAGACAGGCAACGCGGCCTTGATGCCGGGGCTGATTACTACTTCACCAAGAGCAGTTTCCACGACGAGAGCCTGCTGCAGGCTGTCACCGACCTGATAGGAGCGGCCTGAGCGTGAAAATCGGCATCGTCAATGACGTCCCCATGGTGGTTGAGATATTGCGCAGGGCGCTGGCAGAGCACCCCGCACATCAACTCATCTGGGTCGCTCAGGACGGTGTACAGGCAGCAGAGATGTGCGCATGGCAATTACCCGATGTGGTTCTGATGGACATCATCATGCCGAATGCGGACGGCGCCGAAGCAACGCGTCGCATCATGCAAAAAACACCTTGCCCGATACTGCTGGTGACAGCTGATATCAGCGCGAATGCCGTCAAGGTGTATGAAGCACTCGGTTACGGCGCGCTGGATGTGGTCACCACGCCAGTCATGACCGGTGGTAACTTCCAGCAGGGCGCGGCCGCATTAATTGCGAAGATAGAAAAAGTCGCACGCATGAGCAAGAAGGTGGAAGCACCGGCTCCTGCAAAGAAGCCGGTGGCCATCCGTGCACCAGATCTGTCCAACAAACTGGTCGTGATCGGTGCTTCTGCCGGCGGCCCGGCAGCCCTGGCCGAACTCTTGCGCGGCCTGCCTGCCGACTTTCCGGCCGCAGTCGTTATCGTGCAGCACATCAATCCAGCCTTTGTCGATGGCATGGCGGACTGGCTGCAACAACAAACCGCCTTGCGTGTGCGCGTGGCGAAAGAAGGCGATCAGCCGCTGAGTGGCACCGTCTTCATTGCTGGTACCAACCAGCACCTGCAAATCAAAAATCGCGACAGCCTTGGTTATGTCGCAGAGTCACCGACGGATATTTATCACCCGTCTATCGATGTGTTGTTTCACAGCGTGGTGCAGCAATGGCAAGGGAAGGCCGTGGGAGTACTGCTGACCGGCATGGGACGCGATGGCGCGCTCGGCCTGAAGGCGATGCACGATCATAAATATCACACCATCGTGCAGGATCAGGAAAGCAGTTCTGTATACGGGATGCCGAAAGCTGCCGCTGCACTGAATGCAGCGACAGACATACTGCCCGTATCCGGCATTGCACAAAAATTAGTCCATCTGTTTAATTGAATCTAGGGGTAAAAAATATGGAATCTTCCGCACTGAGCGACAGCGAACTCGGAATCCATCTACCGGCTGAAGAATACAAAATCATGGTTTTGCTGGTAGATGACCAGCCCATGGTCGGCGAAGCAATACGGCGCGCCTTGCTGAATGATCCGAACATCGACTTCCACTATTGCGCGCGTGCAGATGAAGCTTTACGCGTCGCAGAAAAGACCAAACCCACCGTCATCCTGCAGGATCTGGTGATGCCTGGTGTGGACGGCCTGACGCTGGTACGCCAGTACCGCCAGAACGCAACGACTTGCGACATTCCTATCATCGTGCTGTCGACCCGCGAAGATGCTGAAGTCAAACGCGATGCTTTCGCGACAGGCGTCAACGACTACATGGTGAAGCTACCAGATACGATAGAACTGATCGCACGCATCCGTTATCACTCACGCTCGTACAACAATTTGTTGCAACGTGATGCGGCTTATCGTGCCTTGCGCGAAAGCCAGCAGCAACTGCAAAAAAGTAACTTCGAACTGCAGCGCCTGACCAACACCGACGGCCTGACCGGTATTGCCAACCGTCGTTACTTCGATGACTACCTCAGTGCAGAATGGAAGCGCGCGCGTCGCGAACAGCAAGAGCTCTCCATCCTGCTGATCGACGTCGACAACTTCAAGCTATACAACGACACCTACGGCCACGTCGCCGGGGATCAGGTATTGAAGCAAGTCGCCAAATCACTGGAAGCCAGCGCCATGCGTCCGGCCGACCTGAGCGCACGTTTCGGCGGCGAAGAATTTGCCATCATCCTGCCAGCGACCGGCATCAATGGTGCCGTCATCTCGGGCAAGAAAGTCTGCGCTGCGGTGGAAACCCTGCAAATCCCGCATGCACATGCTGCATCGGGAGCATGGCTCACCGTCAGCATAGGCGTCGCCACCATGACGCCGCAATCGGACGACGCACCGAGTGACTTGATTGAACAGGCGGACAAACGCCTGTATCGCGCCAAGGAACAGGGCAAACATCGGGTGGTGTGGGAAGACGCATAAGTCTGCGTCTTGCTAAGGGATGAAACAAAAAAGGCTTCCATCTGGAAGCCTTTTTACTTTGCTCTTCATTTACGGACTGCCGTGTTGCACGCCGACATCGATGACACCGTAGGCTTCAACACTGGAACTACTATTGGGTGTGCGGGCATAAGCACCGCATCCGGCCAATGCCAGCGTAACAGGCAGTAGCAAAAGCAAAATCAATTTGCGCAGTAATTGTTTCATTGCATCACCGTATCAGATTTGCCTGCCGAAATTTGGCATGCTTGACTCATACGACATCACAACTCAATAAACATTCCCGCTGCATCATCAAACCTAACGCACCTCGCAATCGACCGCATTGGATTTAGGAGCGTTACTTGTTCCTGATACGGGAGGAGGCGCGCTAAACGCCGGTGGTAGCGTAAATTGCAAGCCCGGGTTTTTCGGCACAAGCACTGGCGCCTGTCTCGGATTCGGTGTAAAGCCGAACTGTCCGGCCGAAAAATTCTGCGCCCCTCCCGTATTTGTCACGGCAATCAAACCATCAATTACCTGCACATACAAACCCGGCGGCAACGGTGGCGTTGAACCAGTAGCGGTCGGCGTCACTCCTGTGGGCAAAGGTATATTGAGTTGCGCCAGCAGCAAAGGCCGGATAACTGCAGGTGCTGGCATGTCGCTGCGAATTGTCAGCATGGAGGAATCAAGCGCCGCAGTACTTGCCAGCAAATATGCATGGCGCGCAGCTGCAACTGTTTCCTCTGTCGGCTTGACATACTGCACGATCACATTCGCGGCTTGCATATTGATGTTGGCACTCGGAGTCACCATCTGCACGCTGTCCTTGCTGCGCTTGCCGAGTAAACCGGCATTGGAACGTACGCCACCTTGTACCAGCGTGAAGGCAACACTATCTGCCGCAGGCTTGGCCGCATCATACGAGAATTTATCTATAGTCAGCGTGGTATCTGGTTGCAGGATGAGCGTACTGCCATCGCTGAACCTGACTTGCGCATACGCTTTACCCTGGGTGGATAAAGTATCACCCGCTTCTACCGATGACTTCGTACCCAGCACGCGCATCGTACCGTTTGCTTTCTTTGCCAGCAAGGGTCCACTCAACAACGTGACCTTGCCGACTTCTGCCGCCTGAACCACTGTTGCTGTACACAAGACGGCCAGCAACAGGGCTGACTTAATTACAGTACATTTTTTTGGTCGGTTCATTTTTAGTTCCACTCTTGTCATTGGATGCGACTTCTTTGGTGTCGGCTTTCTTGTCATCGGATTTTTTATCATCTGGCGTCGAGCTACTTGCAGATGGTCCCGAACCGCCAGATGAACTATCGCCTTGCTTTTTTGTATCGAGGAAAGCTAGCTGATCGAAATCAGTCTTAGGCGCGGATGAATTAACGGTCTTGATGATTTCATTGCTTGCCTGTTGTACCGGCTTGACTGGTTCACTGGCAGTTGGCGGCGACAATACCTGGCACAAGGCCGAATTAGGCGCGATAGTGCAGATGTCAACGGAAGGGGGTGGAGTCACTGGAGGGACTACAACGGGCGGATTCAAATAGTCTGTAATGGTCTTGACCCCTCCGGCATTGATGGCAGTTATACCATCACCTAGAACTCGCCCTTCCCCAGTACCAAAGTAATTCGCAGCCAGCGTTATGTTTTTAGTGAAACTCAACATCGCATCCACGTATATGTTGTTACCGGCCTGAGCAGTGAGACTCACACCTTCATGTGTGTTGACGACACCATACTGAAAGGTAATGTCGTTGGTCGCTTGCAGAATAACGTCTGCTGTTGCATTCGACAGTAACTGCGCACTGATTTCTGTAGTTTCACCGGGGCGACTGTCAAATGCTGCAACATCAATCAAAGACGCAGGTCCGTCGTTCACAATAATATTTTCCGGATCAAGCAACCACTGACCGTTCTTTCCTTTCGACGCACCGGCATTCACACGTATGCCCGCCACATCCAGATGATGACCAGAGGTTTCGATAAATCCACCATTCCCCGACTGCGCACCGCCGCGTGCAAAGATAGAACCATAAGCCTGCGCAGTCTGGGTACCCCAGACAATGACCTTGCCGCCATCACCACTCGTGATCGCGTCTGCTTTGATGACCGCATCCTTGCCGACAAAAGTTTGCTCGGCATTCATCACCGCAGCATTTTTGCCCTGGTAGTCACCACCGATCAGCGCTGTCCCGCCGCCGGTCTGACCGCTGACATCAACTAATGCGTCACCCATCAGGCCAACTTTTTCACCGAGCACCTGCACTTCGCCGCCTTTGCCCTCACCAGTTGCACTCGTCACGCTACCGGCTTCCAGCAAAGTCGTACCGCTGGCCTTCAGGATAATCTTGCCGTTCTCACCGACCACCGCGCTGTTCGCATTCAGCTTGCCGCGCTGGTTAATCAGAGCGCCATAGATACCGATCTTGCCGCCTTGCGCAATGACGTCACCAAGATTCAGCGCACGATCAGTCGGCGCTGATACGACTACCTGCATGTCTGGATTGGTCGAGTCTGCCAGTTGTACGCTACGCCCCGCTGCCAGTACCACATCACCTTTAGGCGAGGTGATGATGCCGCTATTGCTGACATCCGGCGCGATCAGATAAACCTGCCCACCGCTAGGCGTGGTAATCGCACCGAGATTGCTCACCGCTCCGGTGACATCACCTGCGGTGAATTTATTCTTACCAGCGAGGAAGTCGCTATTTGAAATCGCCAGCGTCGATGCTACAAGACCAGCCACGTTCACTTGCGACCCAGCACCAAACATAATGCCGTTTGGATTGATCAGGAACACGCGACCGTTTGATTGCAGTGCACCCATAATGCGGGTCGGGTCCTGACCAGTGATGCGGTTCAACACAGCGCTGCTGCTGTTTTGCTGTATGAAGCGCACCATCTCACCGGCACCAATGGAGAAGCTGCTCCAGTTAATAATCGCGTTCGGGCTATTCGTAATCGTGAAGACATTCCCTTGCTGCGAGAAGGTGACCTGTCCATTCACGACTGTAGGATTGGATGGATTCGCAACTGCGCTACCGATACCTGTAACACCGAGGCAAGCGGCCAACAGCGGCGGTAAAAATGCGCAGCGCACAGACCAGGCGAGGGTAGAGGGTTTATTCAAAGCCATATTCATCGATTTCTTCATCATGGCTCCTTAGAAAGACAAGGCAAGACGTGCGTGTACACGGTTGTCACCGCTGCGGGTTACTGTCAGCGGAGAATCCCGCAGCACATGGCCGACATCAACCTGGAAGTTCACGTCATTACCTAGCTGCAAGCGTAGACCTAAACCGACGCTATTGATAGAAATTGTGCTGAACTCGCCTGGCAAGGCGTGATTACGTGTCAGATAAGCATGATCGTAAAAGGCCAAGGCGCGGCATGACCACTTGCTATTGCTGCATAAAGGCGCGGTGTACACCTCAAAGTTACCTGTAATACCGGAATCATTCGCCACTTCACGTTCGAGGAAACCACGTACCGAAGCAGAACCGCCAGCACCAAATTGCTCACCCGGAATCAAGGCATCCTTGGTGTACTGACCATTAATAATCGCGCGCGCCAGCCATTGCTCCGGCAAGGCTTGCGTCAGGCTCGCACCGACGCGCAGCGCTGTGTAATTCGCTTTTGCGTTAATACGTGCACGTTCAAAGTCGCTCTGACGCCCATTCGAACCACCAGAAATGTTCTGCAATAAAGTCGTAACGAACCCGATGGAACCATCGCCCCAAGTCCAATCTGCCTGATAAGCCAGGCTCAACGGACGCACCGTAATATCTGCGCCCAGCTCGTAGCCGCTCCACTGAGTACTGTTTTTATACTCTTTCAAGTCGATGCCATAAATCAATTTGGATTCGTAGTTGCCAACGGTCGCTAGGTTTTGGTTATAACGTGCGCCATACATATAACCTTTACCGCTCACTACGAAATCAAGAAGTCCTGCCGTCACCGTGCCTGCATTCACATCCGAATAACTCGCATAGAAATCCATCGAGTCACCCAGCGCATATAGCGGCACGTGATAACCAACGCCATACACACCGACACGGCTAGGTTCTTCCAGCGTAGTCGTGTACTGCAAGCTCATCACATGATCGAGACCGAACATATTTGCGTTCTGCAAAACGACACCAGCGCGGGTACGGCCAGTGGACGGCACGCCGGTATTGTCCAGGCTCACCGTCGTACGCCAGATCGATTCGTCAACAACTGCCAACGTCGCTTCGACTTCATCATCCTGCTCGGTCGACTTCATCCGCATCGTCACCTTCTTGGCCGGATTCTCATTCGCCAGCTTCAGGCTCTTGGAAACCGCTTTCAGATCAGGTGTTTGTCCCTCTTGCAGCGCAGGCAGGGAACGACGGATATTCGCATCATCGAAATGGCTATTGCCTTCGATGACCACATTGCTAATCTTGGTCTGCACCACATTCAGCACTACGGTGCCGTGATCCAGCTCCTGCTCAGGCAAATCGACACGCACCAACTGATATCCGCGCGCGCGGTAAGCCGCCTCCAGCGCTTCCAGCGCCCCCATCACATCAGCAAAATCACGCTGCTTGCCGAGGTAGGGCGCAACCAGGCTATCGACAGTCTGCGCAGGCAACAAAGTATTGCCGCGGACATCGAAGTGGTTGATATCAAAATGAACGGAAGTGCCAGTATCGGCGGACGCCGAAGCACAGGTCGCGGCCAGCAAAGTGCCGGCCAGCATAGACATAAAACGGTATTTCATCGGATCGCCCTTGGGCAGCGTAGTTATTATGGTTTTAGGTAGACGCCACGCGGGTTGCGGAGCGATCCTGCCGTGGGGTTCTAGTCTACAGAATTTGTATTTCCTGTAAGGAAAATTTCTGCTTGGGAACTGACATATGATGTTGGGACGCTACAGTCCGCTCACGATTTGATTACAACTAAAAATCGAACTCTTCCGATGGAAATGATATTAGTTATTTCCATGCCACAACCCTTTTCGATTGCTCTTTTCTGCATATTCATCTGGGTTAAATGAGTGATATCATGTCACGCATTAATCCCCGAAATAAAAATGACCATGAACTCAAAAGACGAAGAATTATCCCTATTAAAAAGTGTTCTTGAGATTTATGATCAGAAGTATATTGCCGAATACCTGAACAGGATATCACCGACAGATTGGTGCAGAGAGACTATCAATCGTTGGCTCAATGGCAAAGCATCGCCCAAACTTAGCCACAATGAATTTGAGGAATTGCAACGCCTGCTTCCTCAGCCGCCCTCGGCTAAAACCAAATATGATTTTGACTTCATTGATCTTTTTGCCGGCATCGGGGGCATTCGTCTTGGTTTTGAAAAAGCAGGTGGCCGTTGCGTGATGACCAGCGAATGGAATAAATACTCTGTCAAAACATATAAAGCAAACCATTATTCTGACCCTGACGCGCACATTTTTAATGAAGACATCCGCGAACTGACTTTAAGCGATAAAGAAGATGTATCCGAAGATGATGCTTATAAGCACATTGACTCCGCGGTGCCCAACCATGATGTTCTACTGGCTGGCTTCCCTTGTCAGCCATTCTCGATTGCCGGGGTTTCGAAGAAAAATTCGCTTGGTGTAAAACATGGATTTGAATGCAAAACTCAAGGCACATTATTTTTCGATGTCGCCCGGATCATTGCTGTCAAACGGCCGGTTGCGTTCGTACTTGAAAACGTCAAAAATCTAAAAAGCCACGATAAAGGACGCACCTTTAAGGTCATTACAGAGACACTGGAAGAACTTGGATACTGGATTGCAGATGTAAATCACGATGGCACAAACGACCCCAAAATTATTGACGGGAAAAATTTTGTGCCACAACATCGCGAACGAATAGTATTAGTCGGTTTTCGAAAAGATTTAGGCGTTCACGATGGCTTTACCTTAAGTGACGTATCTAAACAATTTCCGAAGCAGAAACCGGTTTTAAGTGATGTCCTTGATGAGGTTGTAGATAATAAATACATTCTGACTCCCAAACTTTGGGAGTACCTGTTCAACTATTCCATTAAACACAAAGCCAAAGGAAACGGATTTGGTTACGGACTAGTCAAAGGCACAGATACGACACGCACCCTATCCGCCCGGTATCACAAAGATGGCTCAGAGATTTTGGTTGATCGTGGCTTTAATCATTCAAAGCCACTGTCTGACAAAAAAAATCAAGCAAATCGTCCGCGACGCCTGACTCCTCGCGAGTGTGCGCGACTAATGGGTTATGACGGTCCAGGCGAAAGTAATTTCCGGATTCCTGTTTCTGATACTCAGGCATACAGACAATTTGGTAACTCTGTCGTGGTACCGGTTTTTTCAGCTGTCGCCAAAATAATGAAATCCAGAATTCTGGAAGCAAAGGTACGGGCCTGCCAAAAACTTGATAAGGCTGCGTAACTTTTGACAGATGTTCACAGCACATCAATTCGCTCAAAAAACATGCGGGCTATCCGGCATCGTGATACGAAGCCGGAACTTCTCATAAGAAAAGCCCTGCATAAGAGAGGATTCAGATACCGCCTGAACGTTAAGAAACTACCAGGCACTCCAGATATCGTACTTCCGAAATATCGCGCCCTGATCTTCGTCCACGGTTGTTTCTGGCATGGTCATCAATGCCATCTGTTTAAAATCCCCAAAACACGAACAGATTTTTGGCTTACAAAGATAGAGAATAATCTTAAAAGAGATATAATTTCCCAGAAGAACTTATGTGCCGGGGACTGGCGCGTAGCTGTCGTTTGGGAATGCGCTCTTAAAGGTCAGCACAAGCTTTCCTTCGAGGCACTGATCAATGAGCTAAGCAATTGGATAGTCAATCCCCGAGTTCAAAACGTTGAATTCCAGGGGACGGTGATTGAAAGAGTTTCAGACACTTGATGCGTTGCTAGCTTGCGTGACCGGTCTTGGTGCGAAACATGTTTATTGCAAATTGCTCGCTGAAAATGACAATACAAAGCAGCAAATTTATCTCGGTAAGAATTTTGACGTTCTGAAGTTGCTGAAGTTTGGACCAGTGCAAACCTTCCCAGGAGGCAAGCGTCCGAATTTTAAGGCTAATGTTCCGATGAGTTGGATCGATGGAACTGGCCAAGCAGAGCCTGCAACCGGGGCGCAACTGATTCTTTATCCCGACTATCCGGAGGTACGACTTTCCGGCTTCTTACGAGGCTGCAAACTCGCACCCTCCCACCTGCTTCAACCCATCCCAAAGGAGTTTCGGAAATTTAATCAGGGCAGAGATGGCCGCGTCATGTTTTTTGCTGTCACTGAAACGGACGTGTATACCTATCTGGCTGCCGCCGATACCGCTGTAGCCAGAGAGATTCAAGCGGTAGGTTTGCCGGAAGGCCTTCCGGAATGGGGCACATTACAGGAAGTTGTCAGTGCTAAGTCTCCCGATCTGCGAGAAGTCCTGTTAGCCAAACTAAGCGAATTTTGTAATTCAGGATGGCATAAGTCTCAGCGCCTGAACAAACATGGCGTCTTGCAACCATATGTTGCTCAGAATGGTGGTGGCTATACCTTAGAAGCTTTGTTCGGCATCATTCCTAATGGCAAATCCGCCCCCGATTTTATGGGGTGGGAGCTAAAAGCCTACAGCAGTTCACGTATTACATTAATGACGCCGGAACCTGACGGCGGCTATTACGGAAACAATGGCGTCGAGGCATTCCTCCGGCGGTACGGCAGACAACTCGAGGACGATGTCATCTATTTCACCGGCAGCCATAAAAGTGGTGTACCGTCTGCAAGCTCTGGACATACCCTTTCGATATCGGGGTTTGATGCTATCGCCAACAAGGTCACCGACGTAGATGGCGGCATTCAGTTACGAGCACCTGATGGAACACTATCAGCCGAATGGTCATTTGCAGGTCTGATTGAGCATTGGGGGCGCAAACACGCAGCTGCCGCTTACATTCCATATCAAAAATCAAAAACTATACCACCTGAGTATCAATACGACAGCCCGATCTTGTTAGGTGAAGGTACTCAGTTCACGTTATTTTTAAGTGCATTGGCCGCGGGATATGTAGTTTATGACCCCGCACCAAAACTTATGAATGCCAGCGGCATACGACCAAAGACGAAGGCCCGCAGCCAGTTCCGGATGAAAGTAAAAGATCTGCATCATCTTTACCTTCGCTTCTCCGAAATTAAGCTTTAACTGCGTCCCTTCAAACGATATGACGCAGACCACAGAATTTGATGACCAAAGATACCTGGTCGACTGGATACATAAAGCAGAATGGATCTTCCCGACAAGAAGTTCCGAAACAGGAAATTTATCTTCTAGGACCCCAAGCCTTGTAACCGACCTGCATTTTGAGCATTACCTTATCGGACGTTCCGAGCTTGGCCTTGATGGCGACATAACATTCGGCTGGAGCGTATGCGAAGAACATCGCACAATGAATCGTCATTGGTACAAGATTTCCGAGAAAAATCAGAACCCACAAACCGACCTGAATAAAGCTTTTATTCTTTCCGTTGCACAGGCTTCCCCGAAAGACCGTTTCTTTGTTGTCGACTGGAGCGTAGAGGAAGAGCAAAACGCGCCGCCGAGCCTCAATTGGAAAATCAAGGAGGTAATAGTCAATGCGGGCAACATCAAATGGGCTTCAAATCAAAAGCTTGCTGAGTACCAATCCAAGACCATTTCTAAAAGTGTCAAAGCAGCACTTGAAAGTCGCAAGAACTGCGAACACAACGGACTGATCTCCAAATGGCTGATGCGAATTGGATCCGAGCATTTGAAACGTCTTCTGATTACTCGTTGCCTGATGAATTTCGGCGGTCTATACCTGACAGATATAGACGCTGTTGGGACAGATACATCCGGACGAACTCAAATCATTGAGTTCAAACGAAAAGATCCCGCAAAGGGTAATGATTGTTATCAACTGCTCCCTCTGCCTCCTGCAAAAGAAACCATATCAACATACTTGAATGTAATAGCTACCGAATTGGATCCCATTAAGAAAAACAAGGTCGAACTCAATGCCACATTTAAGAATAAGGATCGCTGGAAACAAATGCCGGCTGAAGCGTGTTTTGGATTAGATACATCACATGCAAAGAATATTGAATTATGTGAGCGGACTGGAATGATATACAGACATATCATATGGAATAACGATGAAAAAACACCTGGAAATTTACTTGAGGCAGATCTGACACCGGTACATTTTCAAAATTTACTAATGCTCACAGTATGTGCCAAGCATATAGAGAAAATCAGCAGGACCGGTGGACGAGATTCAGGCTCCTATACAACTAACACGCGGTTCCAGTTAATGATTCCAGAGAAAATATTTGAACCTGTAAAAATAGCTCCTTACTAAAATTTATCAAAAAAAACGGCCCTTACGGGCCGTTTTTAACAAGAACATATCAGATATCAATATTCCCCGCCGAAAGCGCATTCAACTCAATAAACGCCCGACGTGGTTCCACGTCATCGCCCATCAAAGTAGTGAAGATCTGATCCGCAGCAATCGCGTCTTCGATCTGCACTTTTAACAAGCGGCGTACAGCTGGGTCCATCGTTGTTTCCCACAGCTGCTCTGGATTCATTTCACCCAGACCTTTGTAGCGTTGTTTGCCGACGTTGCGTTCTGCTTCGCTACGCAGCCAGTTCATCGCCTGGTGGAAGTCGCTGACTGCCGATACCTTGGCTTTGTCGCCTGCGCCACGTTGCACGATTGCGCCTGGGCCGATGAGGCCTTTGAAGGTTGCTGCTGCAGCTGCCAGTACGGTGTAGTCGGAGCCATTGACGAAGTCGGTGTCTATGCTGCTGACTTTGACGTTGCCGTGGTACATGCGCTGGATGCGCAGTGTGTGTTTGTCGGACAGTTCATCCGATTTCACGGTGACGGTGACCGATGGTTCGTTGATGCCGTCTTGCAAACGTTGTGCCGATTCTTGTGCTGCGCTGACCGAGCTCAGGTCCAGCGTGACGCCGGTCATGATGGCGGTGAGGGCGGCGCCGTCTACTGCGCGGGTGAGGCGGTTGATGATGGCGTTGGCCATGTTGTACTGGCGTACGAGTTCGGCCAGTGCATCACCAGCGATCGGTTGTGCACCTTCTGCAGGAATCAGTGCCGCGTCGTTCAATGCGATTTGCATCATGTAGACGGCTTCTTCCACGTCATCTTTCAGATAACGTTCGTCCTTGCCGTGCTTGACCTTGTACAGCGGCGGTTGCGCGATGTAGACGTGGCCGCGCTCTACCAGTTGCGGCATCTGGCGATACAGCAGGGTGAGCAGCAGGGTGCGGATGTGCGCGCCGTCGACGTCCGCATCGGTCATGATGATGATGCGGTGGTAACGCAGTTTCTCGATGTTGAATTCGTCGGCACCGATGCTGGTACCCAGCGTTGCGATCAGGGTGGTGATTTGTTCGCTGGCCAGCATTTTTTCAAAGCGGGCTTTTTCAACGTTGAGGACTTTACCGCGCAATGGCAGGATGGCCTGGAATTTACGGTCGCGACCTTGCTTGGCCGAGCCGCCCGCGGAGTCACCTTCGACTACGTAGAGTTCGCACAGTGCCGGATCTTTTTCCTGGCAGTCAGCCAGCTTGGCGGAAAGACCGAGGCCGTCCATGACACCTTTACGACGGGTGAGGTCGCGCGCCTTGCGTGCTGCTTCACGGGCACGTGCTGCTTCGACGATTTTGCCGCAGATAATTTTGGCGTCGTTTGGTTTTTCCTGCAGGTAGTCAGCCAATGTCTTCGCAACGATTTCTTCGACCGGGCCACGCACTTCGCTCGATACCAGTTTGTCTTTGGTTTGCGAGCTGAATTTAGGCTCAGGTACTTTGACCGACAATACGCAGGTCAGACCTTCGCGCATGTCGTCGCCGCTGATTTCTACTTTGGCTTTTTTCGCGAATTCGTGTTCGTCGATGTATTTGTTGATGACGCGTGTCATCGCCGCGCGCAGGCCGGTGAGGTGAGTACCACCGTCGCGTTGCGGAATGTTGTTGGTGAAGCAGAGTACTTGTTCGTTGTAGGCGTCGTTCCATTGCATGGAGACGTCGACCGTGATGTTGGTGTTCTGGTCCGACATACGTTCGCCAGTTGCCTGGAAGATGGTCGGGTGCAGGACGCTCTTCGCTTTATTGATGTATTCAACGAAGCCACGGGTGCCGCCTTCGAATGCGAAGTCTTCTTCCTTGCCGGTGCGCTGATCGCTGAGCTTGATGTGCACGCCGTTGTTGAGGAAGGACAGTTCGCGGATACGCTTGGCCAGGATGTCGTAGTGGAATTCGACGTTGGTGAAGATTTCTTCATCCGCCCAGAAGTGCACTTCGGTACCGCGCTTTTCGGTATCGCCTATGACTTTGATCGGAGAGACGACCATGCCGTCTATGGTTTCGAGTTCACGGTTTTGCGGTACACCGCGCACGAATTCCATTTGATGTTTTTTGCCATCGCGACGGATGGTCAGGCGCAGCAGCTTGGATAAGCCGTTGACGCAAGAGACACCCACACCGTGCAAACCGCCGGAGACTTTGTATGCGTTTTGATCGAATTTGCCGCCTGCGTGCAGTTCGGTCATGACGATTTCTGCCGCGCTGCGTTTAGGCTCGTGCTTGTCATCCCATTTGATGCCGGTCGGAATACCGCGGCCGTTGTCAGTGATGGAGATGGAATTGTCTGAGTGGATGGTGACGTGGATGTCGGTGCAGTGACCGGCCAGCGCTTCATCGATGGAGTTGTCCAGCACTTCGAACACGCAGTGGTGCAGACCGGTACCGTCCGACGTATCACCAATGTACATACCTGGGCGCTTGCGCACCGCTTCCAGCCCTTCGAGGATCTGGATGGAGGACGCACCGTATTGAGCGGATTGCGGCTGTGGGGCGTTGTCGTTAGGGATCGCGGACATGGTTACCTTTAATAACGGTTACTAAGTCATAGACCTGCTGTGGGAGTGTGGACGGAAGGCGGGTTTGAATACCTGGCGGTTACTCAAAGAGGCTGACCTGTCCGGTTTCTCCTGAAGAAGAACTGGCTTGCGCGGCTTACGCGCTGGCTGGCTTGACCTCACACATACGGGCTATGACTTAACTACAAAAAATTGCTGCAAAACTGAGTGCTACTACGGCAAAGCCGGACCATCTTTATTTAGTGCAACAAAACAAGGATGGTGCGTGCTTTGCGATCTTTTCTACATGGGGGCAAAGTGCTGTTTTTAAAGCGTTTTATCCCCTTTTTTACCTCTGATTCCGGGCCTTAAATACGCATCGGCATGACGACGTATTTGAAGTCTGGATTGTCCGGCACGGTGATCAGTGCAGACGAGTTGGCGTCGCCGAGGGCGATGTTGATGCTGTCGCCTTTGAGGTTGTTCAATACGTCCAGCAAGTAGGTCACGTTGAAGCCGATATCGACGCTATCGCCGCCGTAATCGATTTCGATTTCTTCGACTGCTTCTTCCTGGTCGGCATTGGTCGAGCTGATTTTCATGCTGCCCGGGCTCATGATGCAACGCACGCCTTTGAACTTGTCCGAGGTCATGATCGCTGCACGTTGCAACGAACGCAGCAGCGCATCGCGGCCGATGGTGAAGTTGTTTTTGTAACCCTTAGGTACGACGCGGGTGTAATCCGGGAACTTGCCTTCTACCAGTTTGGAGATCAGTTCGATGTCGCCAAAGGTCAGCTTGACCTGATTGTTGGCGATTTCCAGATCGACTGGCTGATCGTTTTCTTCCAGCAGGCGTTGCAGTTCGATGATGGTTTTGCGCGGGATGATGACTTCCTGACGCGGGAATTCCTGCTCGGTTGCGACCTGGCAGAACGCCAGACGGTGACCGTCGGTAGCCACCGCAATGACGTTCTTGCCATCAACGACCAGCAACAAACCATTGAGGTAGTAACGGATGTCTTGCTGCGCCATCGAGAAGTGCACCATGTTGAACAGGTGCTTCAAGGTTTTTTGCGGCAGCGTGACTTTGGCGTTGTATTGCTCAGCCTGGGCCACGGTAGGGAATTCTTCAGCCGCCAGGGTCTGCAATGCGAAACGGGATTTGCCCGATTGCACGGTCATGCGCTTGTTAGCGAGTGTCAGCGAGACGTCACCGGAGTCCGGCAGCGCGCGCAAGATGTCGAGCAGTTTACGTGCAGCAACCGTGGTCGATGCAACGTCGTTGCCGCTACCGACTTGGGCGTGCGTAGTGATCTGCACTTCAATGTCGGTCGACAGGAAAGAGACTCTCTCGCCATCCTTGCGTATGAGGATATTGGCCAGAATCGGCAATGTGTGCCGACGCTCGACAATACCACTCACAATCTGCAGCGGACGTAACAGCGCGTCTCGTTGGGTTTTGACCAATTGCATAGTTAGATCCTTATCGATAGTTAAACGAATACGGTATTCAGTGAAACCCATGCCTGATGCACTTCATCGGCACTCTATATATAGAGACTGATTTCGCGCACGTCGACCGGCATTCTTTTTGGCCTTCATTCCATTTCCACCTGGATATATACAGAGGGAAAGGAACGCGGCATTTTTAACCGGAGGCATACTCTACAACACCCCGTATTTTGACAGAAACACCCGTCTAAAAGCCGGTTTGCCGCGATTTTGTCCTTCTTCTTACTTATGCACCGGATATCCACCACTTATCCCACGGATATCCACAAAGTTATCCACAGGCCGATAGGCAGCAGCGATTTCGGTGCTTAACCCTTTAAGGTTTGCTCGAGCACGTGCAACTCATGGTTGCATTCCGGGCTCTTGCCGCGATCCGCGGCGATCTTGCGAACTGCGTGCAAGACTGTCGTGTGGTCGCGTCCGCCAAACAGCTCACCAATTTCGGGCAAGCTCTTTTGCGTTAATTCTTTAGCAAGGTACATCGCAATCTGGCGTGGTCGGGCAATATTCGCAGGGCGTTTTTTGGAGTACATATCCGCCACTTTGATATTAAAAAAGTCAGCCACGGTCTTTTGAATGTTCTCTACCGAGATCTGACGATTTTGCACCGATAACAAGTCTTTTAATGCATCCTTGACAACTTCAATCGTGATGTCTTTGCCATGGAAACGAGAGTAAGCAAGAATCTTGCGCAGCGCACCTTCCAGTTCACGGACGTTGGAACGTAAATGTTTGGCAACAAAAAATGCCACGTCATCGGAGAAGGTCACGCCTTCCTGCACCGCTTTTTTGAGCAAAATGGCAACCCGCATTTCCAGTTCCGGCGGTTCGACGGCGACCGTCAAACCCGAATCGAAACGTGAAATCAGGCGATCATCCATACCCGTAATTTCTTTTGGATAGGTATCGCTGGTGATGATGATTTGCTTCTTCGCAGCGATCAGCGCTTCGAACGCATAGAAGAATTCTTCCTGCGTGCGGCTCTTGCCGCCAAAGAACTGGATGTCGTCGATCAGCAACAGATCGAGCGAGTGATAGTAGCGCTTGAAGTCGTCAAAACCCTTACGTTGGTAAGCGGTCACTACGTCGCGAACGTACTGTTCTGCGTGGATGTAGCGAATTTTGACGTCTGGATTGTCAGCCAGCACCTGGTTGCCGATGGCGTGGATCAAGTGGGTTTTACCGAGGCCGACACCGCCATATAAGAACAGCGGGTTGTACGAACTACCCGGATTATTGGCGACCTGAATCGCTGCCGCGCGTGCCAGCTGGTTGGCTTTACCGGTGACGAAACTGTCAAATGTCAGTGCTGTATTAATACGGCTTTGATCACGACGTGGGGTCGCTTCGCTGGCGTTCGATGGAATCGGTTCGAGCACGCTGGCCGGCACATCGTCGGATTGCGATGGCGCAATACTGGCGGAGGTGGTTGGCTTTTTGGCTGCGCTCAGGCGTGGGTCCAGGACAAACTGTACGTCCACCGGCATTTCCCAGAATTGGGTCGCCAGGGTGGTGATGCGGCTCGCAAACTGGGTTTTTACCCAGTCCAGCTTGAAACGATTCGGCGCGGCGATACGCAAGGTGCCGTCCTCGTAATCAAGCGGAGCGAGTGGTTTAATCCACGCACTATATTGTTGAGGCGTCAATTCCTGCTCCAACTGGGCGGAACAGGTCTGCCAGAAATTTTCCATGAATCTTCTACGTGAATTTGTTCGGGGGTGTTGCTGCGGCGCCCAGGGGTGGTCTATTTATATGCCGGGCGGCGTGCCACATGTAGTCCTATTCTACCCTTGACCGGCAAAGTTATCCACAGGCCAGGCGCTTATTTCAATGTGTACTTTCCTACTAAAAGTATGCTAAGTGATTGACAGGGAAGCGGAAAATGCTGTCTAATTCAGGGTTCACTACCCAGGATGTTGGTAAGTTGTGTTGTCGCCAGTCAGGCATCAGCATGCACCAGCTGCCCAGAAATTTGGCGATGGGCGCGTGATGTTCCGATTTATATTATTTGCTGATTAGCGAGACCAACATGAAACGTACTTACCAACCTTCCGTCGTACGCCGCAAGCGCACCCATGGCTTTCGCGTCCGTATGGCAACCCGCGGTGGCCGCGCTGTGCTCAATGCACGTCGCGCCAAAGGCCGTAAGCGCCTCGCTGCTTAAGCGAATGGCGTGACCGGCGATCGTTCGCTCGACTTTGCACGCGATCGGCGGATCGTTAAAACGGATGAATTTTCATCCGTTTTTCGTTTGCGACCCGTGCAACGTACCGCACACTTCGTGCTGTATACACGTCAGACCGATCTGCCACACGCCCGTCTGGGTGTGGTAGCCGCCAAGCGCTTCGCGCCACGTGCCGTGACTCGTAATACGATCAAGCGCGTGACGCGGGAGTTGTTCCGACAAACGGCATTGCCGTCCATCGATTGCATCGTCCGTCTGTCACAACCTGTTAATTCGAAAAAAGGGCCAGCCACTACAGCCAGCCTGAAAGCCGCATTACGGGAAGAATTGACGCGACTGTTTGCTTCTCTAAGTCTGCATCAAGGTGTTTCGCAGCGTTTGCCGGAGGCGAACAAATGAAAACGATCTTGCAGTTACTGGTACGTGCTTATCAATTGGGCATCAGCCCGTTTCTCGGACAAAATTGTCGCTTTTATCCAAGCTGCTCCAGCTATGCTATCGAGGCTCTTGAAGAGCACGGTGCACTGAAGGGCAGCTTTTTGGCGGCCAGACGCTTGTGCAAATGCCATCCGTGGCATGCCGGAGGCCTTGATCCGGTACCCAAAAAATCATCGTCCAAAACTTCTACAACCGCTTGCGGTTGCGGCCATTCCTGATTACTGATTAAGACACTTATGGATATCAAACGTACCGTCCTGTGGGTTGTGTTCTCGTTTTCACTGCTAATGCTGTGGGACAACTACAACCGCTATACCGGCAAACCATCGATCTTCTTCGACAATCCGACCACGCAAGCAGCCAAACCTGCTGCCACCGACGACGGTAAAACGGCCCCAGCCCCAACCGCAGACGTTCCGACTTCCAGCAGTGCACAGCAGGCAAATGCCAGCGGCGTACCAACTGACGCTGCCACAGCAGCAACAAAAAGCGAAGTGGTTACCATCACCACTGACCTGATCAAGGTTGACATCGATACCGTCGGCGGCGAAATCCGTCACCTGGAATTGCTGACCCACCACGAAAGCTCGGATTCGACCAAAGACGTGGTCTTGTTTGATTCGACTCCGCCACGTACTTACCTCGGCCAGACCGGCCTGATCGGCGGCGCGTATCCTAACCATAAATCAGTCTTCACCGTACGTCCGGGTCCACGCACACTGGAAAGCGGTGATCAGGTTCAACTGGTACTGGAAGCCGAACAAAGCGGCGTGAAACTGGTCAAGACCTACACTTTCAAGCGCGGCGAATACAAGATCGACATCAAGCATGACGTCGTCAACAAAACCGCTGCGCCTATTAACCCATCGCTCTACCTGCAACTGGTACGCGACGGTTCCAAGCTGAACAATGAATCGATGTTCTACAGCACCTTCACTGGTCCTGCGGTCTACTCGAATACCGACAAGTTCCAGAAAGTCAGCTTCGAATCGATCGAAAAAGGCAAGATTGAGCACGTCCTGAAAGCCGACAGCGGCTGGATCGCGATGGTGCAGCATTACTTCGTTTCGGCGTTCGTACCACCGGCCGATGCGCCACGTGAATACTTCACCAAGAAACTGGCAACCAATCTGTACGCAGTCGGCGCGATCATGCCTATGGGCGCTGTCGCTCCTGGCGCAACCGGATCGATGGACGCTACGCTGTACTCCGGCCCACAAGAATCGAAACGTCTGGAAGCCGTGGCTCCTGGCTTTGAACTGGTCAAGGACTATGGCTGGCTGACCGTCATCGCACGTCCGATTTTCTGGCTGATGATCCAGATCCACCAATTGCTCGGCAACTGGGGCTGGACCATTATCGTGTTGACCATCGTCATCAAACTGGCGTTCTTCCCATTGTCGGCAGCCAGCTATCGCAGTATGGCGAAGATGAAACTGGTCACGCCAAAAATGACCGAAATCCGTACCAAGTACAAAAATGAGCCGCAAAAAATGAACGCGGCCATGATGGAGCTGTACAAGAAAGAGAAGATCAATCCGCTGGGTGGCTGTATGCCTATCCTGATCCAGATCCCGGTCTTCATTTCGCTGTACTGGGTACTGCTGGCCAGCGTCGAAATGCGCAATGCACCATGGCTGTGGATTACCGATCTGGCGTCGCCTGACGTGCTGTTCGGCTCCTACATGATCGGTTCGTTCCACCTGACCATTGGTATCCTGCCTATCCTGATGGCGGTTTCGATGTTCATCCAGACCAAGCTGAACCCGACACCACCGGATCCTATCCAGGCTAAAGTGATGATGTTCATGCCGATCGCATTCTCGCTGATGTTCTTCTTCTTCCCGGCCGGTCTGGTGCTGTACTGGGTAGTCAACAACATCCTGTCGATTGCGCAGCAATGGACCATCGGCAAAAAGATGGGTACCAACTAAAACTGCATGCCGGTAATCGCTGATTACCGTATATAAAAAAAGCCCGTGTTGTTTGCGGGCTTTTTTGTTGCCTAAAATATCTGAACTCACTATAGAATTGCTGCATGAACTTTGACTCTTCCCCCATCGCAGCAATCGCCACCGCACCAGGCCGTGGCGGCATCGGCGTCGTACGCGTCTCCGGTAAAAATATCTCTTCCATCGTCGAGGCAGTGTGCGCCACCAAAGGTGCCGAACTCCAGCCGCGGCATGCCACTTTCACCAACTTCGTCAACGCTGATGGCAGCGTGATCGACCAGGGCCTGGCGCTGTACTTCAAGGCACCACATTCCTATACCGGCGAAGACGTGCTGGAACTGCAGGGCCACGGTGGCCCGGTGGTTTTGCAAATGTTGCTGACTCGCTGCCTGGAAGCAGGTGCGGACATCGGTTTGCGCATGGCGCAACCAGGTGAATTCACACACCGCGCCTTCCTCAACGACAAACTGGACCTGGCGCAAGCCGAAGGTGTCATCGACCTGATCGAAGCATCGACCGAAGCCGCCGCCAAATCCGCCTCGCAATCCTTGTCCGGCGCATTCTCCAAGACCATCCAGGAACTGGTCGACAAGATTACCAACCTGCGCATGCTGGTCGAAGCTACGCTGGATTTCCCGGAAGAAGAAATCGACTTCCTGGAAAAATCCGACGCGCGCGGTCAGCTCACCGGCATACGTGAAGCGCTGCAAGCGGTTTTCGCCCAGGCTTCGCAGGGTGCCTTGCTGCGTGACGGTCTCAACATCGTGCTGGCCGGACAACCGAACGTCGGCAAATCTTCGTTGCTCAATGCGCTAGCTGGCAGCGATGTCGCCATCGTCACCGCCATCGCCGGTACCACCCGCGACAAAGTCATCGAAACCATCCAGATCGAAGGCATACCGGTCAATGTGATCGATACCGCCGGTATCCGTGACGCCAGCGATGCGACTGATGAAGTGGAGCGCATCGGTATCGAACGCACCTGGGCCGCAGTAAAAACCGCCGACGTCATCATCCACATGCTGGACGCCAGCCGCGGCCCGACCCGTGCGGATGAACAAATCGTCGAACGCTTCCCGGAAAACATCCCGGTCATGCGCATCTGGAACAAGATCGACTTGTCGGGTCACCGCCCGGCGATCGACCGCATGCCGGACTCGACCCACATCTATGTCTCGGCAACGGATTTGCAGGGTATGGATTTATTGCGTGGTGAATTGTTGCGCCTGATCGGCTGGCAGCAAACCGGTGAATCGCTATACCTCGCACGCGAACGTCACTTGATCGCGTTGAAAGCAGCGCATGATCATCTGGAAATGGCAGCACAGCATGCGGCGCACGATAGCGAAGCAACTGATCCGGCACTCGATTTATTCGCTGAAGAATTGCGTCTGGCGCAGGAACGTCTGTCCAGCATTACCGGTGAATTCACTTCGGATGATTTGCTCGGTGTGATTTTCAGTCGCTTCTGTATCGGCAAGTAACTATCTCGGCCAGGGTTTCGTCTGCTTGCGGAACCCCAGTCGCATCACTCCTGCAGCGGATAAATATCCTTACCCCACATTTCTGCAGACCCATCTACCGGAAACAGTACTACGCCGGTCTTGCTAGGCATCAAGATGGGTGCGTGTTGCTGGCCCGCTTGTCGTACATAGCGCGCGCCTATAAAAGTCTTCACCAACACACCACTGCGATACTCTATCGCGCATGAATTGCCATCCGTATCCAGACCAAACCTGCGCGCTATTTCATCTGGCGACAAACGTTTTGCCGAAGACTCGATGATGTTCCAGCGCTCTGACTTGGCCTCGCGTTGCATCAGTACAAATCTGTTCTTTTGCCGCTTCACGCGATATTGGGTTTCTGCACCTCGCCACGGCTCATACATGCCGATCAGTTCGCTGCACGCCCATGCCGACGGCACGACCAGCATGAGTGCCGACAGCAGCGCTACCGGTTTTACCCGATGTATCCCGTTCATATGGTTACTCCCCGCCTGTGACGATGCCTATCAGCTAGCCAGTATTCATCTCCGTCTGAGTCGCGGAGAATAGGACGCTTCCCGAAAGGTCAGGCGGGGCTTTGCGAACACTGGTTCTACCCGCGTAAACCCATATAACTCTTGTGGATTTGTCACAATAAGCAGTCTGGTATGCGCTTGCGACCACAGTTGGGTACAATTTGGGGTTCCAGTCACACTGAAACCGAATTGGCGACCACAGATCTGCCATCAAGAGACCCGTGTGATACTCAGCCGTCCCTGCAGCGGCTAATAGAACTCATTTCACAAATATCCGTGAGATGCGTTCTAAGTACAATATGCACGTGTAACCGTCGTGGATGGCGACCCGGGCATACAGCAGATGTTCCACACTAACGTGTCATCGCATCGATCACGGCAAGAGCCGCTCCTTGCTTTGATATTTCTTTACCTCCGCACTATAGGAAATGACCCATGTCAGCACGCTCAAAGATTATCTACACCCTCACTGACGAAGCACCTGCGCTGGCAACGTACTCATTACTTCCTATCGTCGAAACCTTTACCCGTTCTTCCGGTATCGCCGTGGAAACCCGCGACATCTCGCTGGCTGGCCGTATCCTCGCCGCCTTCCCCGACTACCTGGACGACAAACAAAAAATCGCACCGGCACTGGCCGAACTCGGCGAACTGGCGACCAAGCAGGAAGCCAATATCATCAAGCTGCCCAACATCAGCGCCTCGATCCCGCAGTTGAAAGCCGCCATCAAGGAACTGCAAGATCAGGGCTACAAGCTGCCGTCCTATCCGGATGAAGCGAAGACCCCGGAAGAAAAAGATGCCAAGGCACGCTACGACAAGATCAAGGGCAGTGCGGTCAATCCGGTACTGCGCGAGGGCAACTCTGATCGCCGCGCACCTTTGTCGGTTAAAAATTACGCACGCAAACATCCACACAAAATGGGTGCGTGGTCCAAGGATTCGAAAGCCCATGTAGCCCACATGAGCAACGGCGACTTCTACGGCAGTGAAAAATCTGCACTGATCGCGCAAGCGGGCAATGTGAAGATCGAATTGTTTGCAGCGGATGGCAGCAAAACCGTACTGAAAGAAAAGACCGTCGTTAAAGCAGGCGAGATCATCGACGCAGCGGTCATGAGCCGCAATGCCCTGCGCAGCTTCATCGAAGCGCAGGTGGTCGACGCCAAGGCACAAGGCGTACTGTTTTCCATCCATTTGAAAGCAACGATGATGAAGGTGTCCGACCCTATCATCTTCGGCCACGCGGTTTCGGTGTTCTACAAGGATGCGCTGAGCAAACACGCAGACAGCCTGAAGCAAGTCGGCTTCGATCCGAATAACGGCATCGGCGATCTGTACACCCGCATTAAAACCCTGCCAGCCGATACCCAGGCTGCCATCATCGCCGACGTGGAAGCCGCCTATACCCTGCGCGCTCCCCTGGCGATGGTGAACTCAGACAAAGGCATTACCAATCTGCACGTACCTAGCGATGTCATCGTTGATGCATCGATGCCAGCCATGATTCGTGACTCCGGCAAGATGTGGAATGCCGCCGGCGACTTGCAGGATGCGAAAGCAGTGATTCCTGATCGCTGCTACGCCGGCATCTATCAAGTCGTGATCGACGACTGCAAACAAAATGGCCCGTTCGATCCGGTCACCATGGGCAGTGTGCCTAACGTCGGCCTGATGGCGCAAGCTGCTGAAGAATACGGTTCACACGACAAAACCTTCCAGCTCGCAGCGGACGGTGTCGTGCGTGTGACAGATGAAAACGGCCAGGTCTTGCTGGAGCAAAAAGTTGAAGCAGGTGACTTGTTCCGTATGTGCCAGACCAAGGATGCGTCTATCCAGGATTGGGTCAAGCTGGCCGTCAACCGTGCCCGCGCTACCGGCACGCCAGCTGTGTTCTGGCTGGATGCACAACGTGCACACGATGCGCAAATCATTGCCAAGGTAAATCACTACCTGAAAGACCACGACACCAAAGGCCTGGACCTGCGCATCCTGTCGCCAGTCGAAGCGATCAAGTTCTCGGTCGAACGCATCCGCGCGGGCAAGGACACCATTTCGGTGACCGGTAACGTCTTGCGCGATTACCTAACCGACTTGTTCCCTATCATGGAGCTGGGTACCAGCGCCAAGATGTTGTCCATCGTGCCTTTGATGGCAGGTGGCGGTTTGTTCGAAACCGGTGCCGGTGGTTCGGCGCCGAAACACGTGCAGCAATTCGTTGAAGAAGACTTCCTGCGCTGGGATTCGCTCGGCGAATTCATGGCCCTGGCCGCTTCGCTGGAACACCTCGGCAATGCTTACGGCAATGCCAAGGCGCTGGTACTGGCAAAAACGCTGGATCAGGCGACCGGCAAATTCCTCGATACCGACAAATCGCCAGCACGTAAGGTCGGCGGCCTCGATAACCGCGGCAGCCATTTCTATCTGGCACTGTACTGGGCGCAAGCACTGGCCGAACAAACCGAAGATCCAGCCTTGCAAGCGCAGTTCAAAGGTCTGGCGCAAGCACTGCAAGATAACGAAACCACCATCGTGGCCGAGTTGAAGGCAGCCCAAGGCAAGCCGGTCGATATCGGTGGCTATTACCATCCTGACACCAGCAAAGCCAGCAAGGCCATGCGCCCAAGCACCACGCTGAACCAGGTATTGCAAGCCGTAGCTTAAATCCCGCATCAGCAGCCACACTGCGGATCGCCCCGGCCTGATGGTCGGCGCGGTCCGTTTTTTCCGGGCAAGATTGTTAAGATAATGTTCAGATTGCAACACTCTCTGCACAGCCTGCTGCAGTTGGGTACAATTTGCCTTTCGCCCTGTCTGTACTATTTCTACCAATGATTAAATGGACTCTAATCACGCTCTTCCTGGCCAGCGTTTGCTATACGCACTATCGCGGCAAGGTACGGCATAAATGGCTGCGCCAGTCGACCGACCATTCGACTTTCATGGCGCCTATCAACGCGTTCATGACGCTGTTCTCCAGCCTGCCGGACAAGCCTTACCATGATGTAAACAGCTATCCGGAACTGAAGAAGCTGGCTGACCAGTGGGAAGTCATCCGCGATGAAGCGGTCGCGCTGCAAAGCGAAGGCGGCATCAAGGCTTCGGCCAAGATGGATGACGCCGGCTTCAATTCCTTCTTCCGTCGTGGCTGGACCCGCTTCTACCTGAAATGGTACGGTGACAGCCACCCATCGGCGATCGCACGTTGCCCGCGCACAGTCGAAATCCTGGATTCCATCCCTTGCATCAAGGCGGCCATGTTTGCGCAATTGCCTCCGGGCGCTGATCTCGGCAAGCACCGTGATCCGTATGCCGGTTCGCTGCGCTACCACCTCGGTCTGGTTACACCTAACGATGATCGCTGCTTCATCAATGTGGATGGCGTCGATTACAGCTGGCGCGACGGCGAAGCGGTGATCTTTGATGAAACCTATATCCACTGGGCAGCCAACAATAGCGACAAAAACCGCATCATTCTGTTCTGCGATCTGGAACGCAAGATGAAATGGGGTTGGGCGCAAGCAGTGAACCACTGGTTCAGCAACACCGTGATGTCGGCCACGGCAGCGCCTAACGATATGGAAGATCGCACCGGCGGCGTGAATCGCGCATTCAAGAATATCTATGCGATCCGTGCCAACGGCAAGAAACTGAAGGCTTACAACAAGCCGCTTTACTATTTGGTGAAGTGGTCCATCCTGCTCGGCATCGTGGCTGCGATCATCCTGATCTGATGCTAACGGACTGAAACAAGAAAGCTCGCTACGGCGGGCTTTTTTATTGTCTATCGCATGTGCTAAAGCGAACGCCCAAATAAAAATGGCCTGGTTGCCCAAGCCATTAATCGTGGTTACAGGTGTTTATCTAATGGTGTACGGCGGGAATATCCAGCCGCTTGTTCCAGGCAGTTACTGCGTTTTCGCTATTCTTGGCTTCAGTGTTGCCGCTGAAATGCGCAGTGTTGTGGTTGAGGGTGCAACTTTCACTCGTGCAATGCACGTAGCTGTAAGGCAATTCGGATTCAAGGTAATGGGCTTCTTTCAGTTCTGCCTTGCTGCCGCAAAACGGACAGGATTTCAGTGCTTTATCCATTTTTTTCCTCCAAGTGATTGCGTTATATCTCTCAGTTTGGTCCCATCGTTTGATAACTTGGATACTCAAGAGTTCAGCCGAATTCCCCTTAATAAAAATGAGTTGTTGTTGACGCCTGATGAAGGGCTGCAGTGACGCAGCCACTCGATTTAAATTCTAGTACAAATTTAAAAGTAAAGTTTGAAGTAAAACTGATAACCCTATTACTTGTATCTATATTGCCGCAGGACTCAGTTTGTTCCGCTCAGCGCGTTGCATTTCAACTGGTCGCTCGGCCACGGCTGTACGTGCAGGCGTTGACCCGCCACCTCCAGATCTTGGAACAGCGGCGTAGTACTGCGGAAGCGACCAGCGGCCAGCGCTTCTGCCACTTCCTTGCAACCAGCGTTACCCGTCATCGTCCCGGCTGGTTTCCACGATCCATCGGTTTGCTGCGCAAACACGACTAACTGGCCGTAATCCTGCACATTTTTCAACAGGATCTCGGTTTTGCCGTCGCCGTTCAAATCCAGTATGTAGGCATTGCATTTGCTGTCCTGCAACTTGAGACAGTCAGGCAGCAGATAACTACGCCCGCCATCGCCCCAGTCCTGTTTCAGGAACGCTTCCGGCAAAGTCTGACCTTCCGGCCAGACCGTAATGTTGGCGCCACGCGACTGGCTGTTCGCATCCGGATTCTGGCGGCTCCAGCGATTTTTCTTTTCCAGCGCGGCAGTCGCACGTTTGCTGATCACCGCCGCGTCCGGACCTTCAGCTTTCTCCTTGAACGCTTTCAAGGCTTTATCGCCGTAGCGCGCACCTTGAAAGCGCAGGTATTCAAAATCAAACTTATCCGCGCTGACCTGGCCGGACTGCAAGCGTGCCAATTGATTAGCGACGGAGATCCGCGCCGGATCTGCCACCGGAGTAAACAGTGCCAGCAGTGTCGCCAGGATCAGGAAGGAGGTCAGGACATTGACCGCCGCTATGCGCGCCAGCCAGACTCCGCGTTCCAGTGCCGCCCACAGATAACCGCTGGCGTAGCAAGTGGCCACCAACAGACAGGCGGCGGCAATCACACGATCATGGCTCCAGCCATATTGCTGCACACGCAAAGTCAGCGAATAGATGGCGATCAGCGTCATCGGCAACAACAGTACACAGGCCAGCCGGGCGCTGATACGTAGTACGCGCGCGACTTCCTTACCGACTTCGCCGCCCTGGAATGCCGCATTGATCAATATCACCAGGGTCGCGCTGGCACCGAGCAAGACCGATGTCGCATGCCGCGTGGCCCATAGCGGTTCCAGTCCGGTGAA
The DNA here is from genome assembly GCF_903993245.1 of Herminiimonas sp. Marseille-P9896. Lineage (NCBI taxonomy): Bacteria > Pseudomonadati > Pseudomonadota > Betaproteobacteria > Burkholderiales > Oxalobacteraceae > Herminiimonas > Herminiimonas sp. Marseille-P9896. Next base: position 254,523 of record NZ_CAJEVT010000001.1, read on the forward strand.
CGGCAAGGTCAGCAAAAAGCCGCCCACGATCAGGGCCGTAATCGGCAACAGCCAGGACATCAGTACCAGCAACAGGCTGCGTATGCCTCGCACGATGCCGGGTCGCACATCGGTAATGTGCAAAGCAGTGGAGAAGGCAAAGGTGATCACCGGGATGACAAACCAGGATTGCTCCATCAACTTTCGCAAGAAGTTGACCTTGACCAGCATAAACAGCGTGGCGCCCAGCCACAGGATCAGCCACAGCACGGCGACAAAGAGTATGGAGAACTTGATCTGGATGATCAGCTTCCACGCCGTTTCAAAGTAAGTCGGGTAACGCGCGATGCGTTTGTCATCGGCCGCAGCGGCGAGTACCAAGGCATGCGCTATATAAAAACCGCCGGTAACGAATAACAGCACCAGCGTGGAAGGCGTGCGTCGGACGCCGTTCACGCCGAACAAATCATTGCTGTCGACATAGCCTATGCGCCAGATATCGTAGACACCCATCACCACACATATCACGGCGGCGACTATCATCCAGATCCACATCCGACGCGCGTTCAGATGTCCGAGCGCAGAGATGAAGAGGATGGGCACGAAGACAAAAATCATCGTCAACGGCGAAAACAGATAGCCGTTGGTGGCAGGCCACGCTTTCTCTTTTAGACTGAGATAGAGCGCATACAGGATCACACCCTGCAGCAAACCCATCAACAGGCGCAGGCGTGCCACGCGGCTGGTGACGATGGCTTTGGGTATCGATAGTTCTTCATCTGCCGTATGCATGCTTGCTCTCACTGTTGTTATTCATGACGGGACGCCCGGGATGTGGGCACCACTCTACACAGGAATTGCCAGCCTGACCACGCATGAGCCTGGGGCTCAGATAAAACTGAAGAGAAGGAGGAACTTGACTCAGGCTTTTTCAAACACACCGGCACTGCGGTTCTTGCGCACATTATTCCAGGTGAAGATTTGCGCATTCATCGCGATGTAGACGCCATGCGGCAGTGCCTGGGCGATGCCGCAGGCAAAACCAAAGTTGAACAGCGCATCTGAATTCTTGATTTCATACGGAATCATCGCACCGGTCAGAACGATAGTCTTCGGCAGTTGTGCCGCGCCGAGTACTTCCGCGGTTTCGCGCATGGTATCGGTACCGTGCACCACGACTATGCTGGTTTCATCTGCGCGCAGGCAGCAGGCCGCAATGCGCTGGCGATCCGCATCATGCATATCGAGGGAATCAAGGAAGGGGAGTTGTTCCAGCTGCAGCGGTACGGTGATGCGTGCGCGCTTGATGACCTGCGGCAGGTGACCATGACTGAAATTTAACTGGCCAGTAATTTCATCGTAATGCTTATCGAAAGTACCGCCGGTAGCAATGATGCGCAGTGTCATTTAAGGTCACACAACTGAGATAGTCCAAAAGCGGATATCACATCATAAGCGAGCCGGATGATTGTGAAAAGAGGCGCGCATTTATTAGCCGATAAATTTACAAATGGTTGGGCCGATATCCAGGCCCAACCATCATGTGCTTATGCAGCAATTTTCATGGTCTCGCTTACAGCTGTATGCGGAATCGGGATTTCCTCATCATTCAGCAGTGCAAACAAATGATCGACGTTGATAGCCTGGATCAGCAAACGGCCAGCGTTCGCCTGGATCACTTCGGTCACCAGCATGCCGTCGGTCGGGCTGGCCAATGGCGTCGGCGTGATTTGTGACTCCTGGAATTCGGGCACGCCGTGCAATTCGCTGACCAGCAAGCCTATGCTTTGCGAACCACGCTTGACGATAATGACCTGACTGCTGCTATCGATCTCGGAGCGGTAACCGCGCATCAGATGGCCAAGGTCAAAGACCCAGACGAAACGCTTGGCTTCTTGGTCATGTTGCAGTGCGAGTATGCCTATGCGTTCTGCACGACCACCCATGGAGACAGGTGACACCGCAGATGCTGGCAAGGCTTCCTCGGCGTGTTCTGCTGCAATCGCAAACAAGGAACCATCAATGAAGAAGGTCGCGAACTCACGACCCGGTACCGCATTGATATCGACTTCCAGCGTGGTGTCGACATTGTTGCCGTTGTTGATTTTTTGCCGTTCCTCACCGAAGGATTTATAAACTACGGCCAGCACATCTTCGCGATAACCGTCCGTCGTTTTGAATTCGCGATAGCCGTGCGATACAGTGCAACCAAGAATCGCATAGTGACCGTCATGGATAACAATGCGCGATGTGCTGCTGCCGTTTTCCATCGTCAACAGTTCCGGTGCGATATCCAGCACGTCACCGACCGGACGTGTGGGATCAGTGCTGGAGATAATGCGGCCGCTACGGTTGATGAAGAGGGCGCTGACATCTTCCTTGTCACCCAGCGCACCTTGCAGCATCGCAGCAAACTCCGGCTCGGAATCAAACACGATCCCGATGCCTCCGACCATTTGCGCCGTGTGCTCCGGATGACGGATCGCGGCGTGGTACACATAGGTCGGCCGCTCACCGTACAAGGCCGTGCTTGCAAACGGCGTCACGTAGTATTGCTGATCGTTGCGTAGCATGGTCACATGTTCCAGCGTCGAGCTGTCTATGCTGGTACCGACCACATCCAGTCCGTCCGCTTTGAAATCTGTACTGGCGATGATCACACCTTCGCTGTCGTAGATAAAGATGCGCGTATAAACGGTGTAGAGCGAGTTGATGTAATCGAGGATTTCGGTCAGGCGCGCCACACTCTCTGCCGATTTATGTGGCTCGGCCAGCGCTACTTGCAGCTCCGGCGTCAGCGCCCACCAGCGGCAGTCATCCGAGCGCTCGTATAGATTGCGATCCAGCAGATCCACCATCAGGTGCGACACGAATTCCGAATCGCTCAGGCTGGACGACAGCACCGTTTCATACAAATCACGTATCGATTGCGAGAACAGCTCATTGCTGCGCGCACCGGTTTCGCTGATTTGCTCCAGTATGGTTTTCAGTTTCAGCAGTTCACCGTTTTGTCCGGCCGTCATGACCTGGCCATTCCACACCACGCGTCGTATCGTCTCGGCTGCACTCATGATTTCAAACAAAGGCGGGCAGAACGATTGCGCGTGCGACAGCAAACCATCGGCGACGTCGACATCCAGCGATTTCAAAGCCGTGGTTGCCAGTCCGGTAAAGCCGAGCTCGACCGGAATCATGACTTGCCCTTGCCAGCCCGGTGGCCCCATATAACCTTGGTAACCGTCAGCCGAGAAAGTACGCGCCAGGTATTCGCGGCCGCCATAAACCACTAGCCGCGGATCGGCATCGCGATTGACCGGTACCGTCGCACCTACCGGTATCCACAATGGATCGGCACTGGCGATAACGCGATTGCTGCCATCCAGCAGCAACATATTCGAACGTTGCGCCGGATCGCGATGCGAACGGAAAATACCCGCCATTTCTTCTTCGAAGTGAAAGCACAGACACAGGATGCCGACCACCTCACCGGTTTCCGGATGATGCATGCGACGCGAGTAAACCAGAGCTTCGTGTTTGCCGGGACGCAAATCGGTGGCGCGAAAGGTTTCAACATAGTTATCGGATGCCAGTGTTTCCCTCAGCAGCGGATCGGTGGTGCCTTCCAGCGGTGTAGCTTCATCGATTTGCACCAGCACATTCCCGGCCACATCGATCAGCATGATTTCATCGTAGACGGTGTACTTGCTGCGATAGGCACGCAGGCGCGCACGTATCATGTCGCGGTCTTCGTGCAGGCCCGCGACGAAGCTACACAATTCGCGGTCGGTAGCGAGGAAGCCGACGTCAGCGGTGCGCTCATACAGATTGCGCACCACGATATCGATGACGTATTGCGCCTTGGTGCCTATCTCTTCCAGCACATTGGCGACTTTCTCGCGTACCAGGCTGCTGACCAACTCTTGCTCGAGGCGATTGAAACCGGCGCGCGTCGCGGCCATGGTCGGCAGGATGGCCTTGGCTTCGACCGGACAATTCATCTTGGCCGACGCTTCTATCATGCGCCACATCAGGTTCAGTTCCCGCAAGGACTGTTCACATCGGCTGACATCCCGCATATACGGCAAGAAGGTATCGATTTGTAGCGCGGCTTGCGGGTTCATCATGGGCTCCTGGGCTGTAATTATTCTGACGCTGACCCGCATTCATTACTGCGAGACCCGGCACAGGGATTTCCTGCGCCTTTAGATGCTTCAAAGCAATTTACAGACCACCCAAACCCGCTGAATCAGCCCACACACGCACAGCGGAACGGCGTTTTTAGCGCAGGTATTCATGTGTGAACCCGACACGGTATACTTACTCTTTTTTGCGCGCACCGAAATAGTGCAAGCGACTGTACAAGCAAGCATTAAAAATGTGCCGCTGCCATATGCACGACAGAAATTCCCGCTACACTAGCGCGGGATCAAAACCCTGATTAAAAGTATTTACGAACTCGCTTTACCCATGAAACCTATCGCTCCCGGCACTGTGATTTTCCATCGCCATCGTGGCTATGGCGTGATCACGGCCGTCAACCTGATGACAGGCTGGATCTCGGCTCGTTTCGGCAACGAGATGCGCACGCTCGACCTGAATTTGTCGACCGATGAGGTGCAGCATGCTGATGGGGAAGCGATCCTGTTCCGTCGTGCGCCACCTGATCCTATGCCGCATGCACGGCTGATGGCGATGGTGCGCGAGCTGCACAAAGCGGGTTACCAACGCCTGTATCTGTATAGCTGGCCCAAGCCTTCCGGCTTGCACTGGCGCTGGCATTTGTTCACCGGCCCACGTAGCTGGATGGAGCGTCCATGGCGCGAAGGCTGGTATGGCTCAGGTGCCGAGTACAACTGCAATCCGGTAATGGGTTGGGGCGATGCGCCGGGTGAAACCGCAGAAGAATTGGCCAGCACCCTGGCGCAGTTCGATCCGACCGGCCTGGCACAAGCACTGGGACGTGATGAAGACCATACCAGATGGTTCGATATGGTGTGTGATGCGCTACTGCCTGACTACACGTTCTCGCTGGGTTGGGATAAACAGGATGGCCGTATTCCCGATGCCTTGCCGGTGATACCGGTGCGTCGCGGTGTGCCGGAATATACAGGCCCCGCCTTGCCGTGGCCACCAGGCTGGGCCAAGTTGCTGGGTAGCGCACACCTGGCCAGTACGACTGCGACCGTGTTGCCGAAACCAGCCAGCAGCGATAAATCCGATACCGTCAAATAAACTGCGACTTTACATCCGCAGCATCACTGCAAAACATTCTTGGGCGTGCCATTGGCGTAGTCGACGATGTTTTGAAACGCGCTGCCAAAGTAGAGTTCGTAACTATCCTTCTCTACATAGCCGAGATGCGGCGAGGCCAGCACATTCTCCATGCGTAGCAGAGGCGACGTCGGCGGCAGTGGCTCACTCTCAAATACATCCAGCGCAGCAAAACCGGGACGACCTTGTTCCAGTGCTGCCAGCAATGCATCCGTTGCCACCAGCTCGGCACGACTGGTATTCACAAACAAAGCTTGCGGTTTCATTTGCGCCAGATCGTCGGCAGTAACGATGCCGCGCGTCGCATCATTCAGGCGCAAGTGCAGGGTCAATACATCCGCCTCACTAAAGAATGCCTGTCGCGAACTCGCTGCACGATAGCCGTCACGTACTGCGGCCTCACAACTGGCGGGACGTCCCCACACCATCACATCCATGCCGAAAGCTTTACCGTAAGCGGCAATCATCTGGCCGATGCGGCCATAGCCCCAGATCCCCAGCGTGCGTCCTTTCAATGCCGTACCCAGCGTATTGCGCGCAGGCGACATCGATGCGATCTGCCACAAACCATCTTTCAGATTATTTACATACTGCGGCAGTTTGCGCATCGCTGCCATGATCAGGGTCCAGGTCAGCTCCGCTGGCGCAGTCGGATCGCCAACGCCTTCCACGATGGTGATACCGCGCGCCGCTGCTGTCGCCAAATCGATATGGCCGCTGACCTTGCCGGTTTGCGCAATCAGTTTCAGATTGGGTAATTTTTCCAGCAACTGCCGCGACAAGACCGTACGCTCACGTATCAGAACCAGTGCGTCGAAGCTTGCCAGGCGGATTGCCAGCTGACCGACACCACGTGCACCGTTGGTAAATATTTTGACTTCATGCCCATCCAGCAGCGAGTAACAGTCCAGGTGGCGCACGCTATCCTGATAGTCGTCGAGTATCGCAATTTTCATCTACACATTCCTGTCGAGGTCAGCTGATTGAGCTGCTTATTATCCGACAGCTGGGGCAGATGCGGATGCTCTCGCCAAGTTGTCTGGACAATAAAAAAGCCGCTGATCATCAGCGGCTCAGTTCAACCATGCCAGCGGACGTTAAACAGTCTGCATATGCGACGCATCCGATGGCGCGGCCTTGCGTGCTTCGACCCTGGCGCGTATACGTTCCCACATCTTGTCGTGCAAGGGCAACAGCATCACGTTACAGATAGGCTCGACCACTGCGGCCACACCGCCCAGCGCGAGCGAACCAGTGGCGACATACATAACGGCAAATGCAACGGTCATGTGCATTGCAACCTGGCTAACGGTTTTTGCTGCGGTGACCATGATGGAATCCTTTCTTTCTTCTTAGCGGGAGCATTCATTTCTGAACCATGTAACAGATGATAACGATACGCATTTGATAGTTCAAATTGATTTAAATAAAGAATTTAATAGAAATTGGCTATAAATCCTTCAGCGCTTTACCAACGGCTTAGTCCCGCTTCGCGTAGAATCAAGGGGAGATTTACCCTTTAGCCATCCGGAACATACGTGCCACGTCGAATCACTCCTATCATTGCATCGCCTTATCGTGTGATTCGCAACTCCGTCCATACCCTGTGGGCCGTCCAAAGCCGGGAACGCGTGCGCCTGTGGGATGAGATGAACGAAATGCGTGGCTTGCTGCCTTTGCTCATGAAGCAACGCAATGGCTATCGCTGGACCGAACTGGATCGCAAACGCATCAAGGTGCACCTGCGCAAGCTGGTGGAACTGAGTCCTTACCTGGTTTTATTTGTTGCGCCGGGCGGCTTCATCGTGCTGCCGGTACTAGCCTGGTGGCTGGATAGACGTCGCCTGAAACACGACGAAGAAACCGCTGCACGCATCGCGGAAGAAGCGCAGCAACCTTAAAATTCAGGCTGCCGCGCGTGGCGGCAAGATGATGCGCATCAGCGCATCGATGACGAAGCAGGTGGCCCACACCAGCCACATACTCCACAGATTGTGCGACAGGAAATGCGCGCCGCGCGCCATTTGCACCACACTCATCAGCGCACCTATCGCCAGGCTGAATACCAGTATCAAACGCGCCAGTTTTGCTTTGCTGTCACGCAAGGCAAAATAACCCGCCATCACCGCAAAGCCACCCGAGGCATGACCGCCCGGCCAGCACAAACCCGGACCGGACATGGCGCCGATAGGACCAAATAAAGGAAACCACTGCGCCGAGCCGCCAAAGGTATTGATATCCCACGGGCAGGAATGCACGCTCGCACCTTTCAGGGTTTGCACCAGATAGGCTGCACACGCTGCCATCACGACAAACACAAACAATGCACGCCGCCACGGCTTCAGGCTCTCCACCCAATTGCTGGCGACCATCGCGACTCCGGCAATAACAAGTATCCAGACCGTAAACAATTTCAATACGGTGTGCCCCCAGAAATCCAGTGCGTCAGAAACCCTTAAAGGAAAGCTATGGGTAGAGGGATCGAAGAACAGGTGCGCCAACCGGAAGTCCAGCGCGCCATCACGCGCTATCCATGTGAATAACAAGACGCACAACAGCAAGCCGATCACATTGATCGTGGCAAAACGGGCATAGGAAGAATTCATTTTTTATCGTCGCGCAAACGGATCAGGCCCTCTTGCGCCACGGTCGCCAGCAATACGCCATATTGATTGTAAACATGTAGGAAACACAGGCCGCGACCACCGGATGCATTCGGGCTTTCCATCGCAAACAGCAGCCAGTCATCCATGCGGATCGGACGATGGAACCAGATCGTATGATCAAGGCTGGCGATCTGCAAACGCGGATCACCCATCTGGATGCCATGTGGTTGCAGCGCAGTCCATAACAAGCCGAAATCGGATACATAAGCAAACAAGCTCTCATGTACCAATGGATCGTTCGGCAACTCGACAGGCGCACGCGCCCATACCTGACGCACCGCCGAAGCCCGCTCTCCGCCAAAAATATCATCGGCTACATTTGCCCGGAAATCAACCGGTGCCGGATAGAAGGCACGACCGGTGGAAATGCCGCGTTGCTGCCATAGCTTGACACTGGAAGGCAGCGTCTCTGGATCTGTCATCACCGGCGCCGCCTTCTGATGCGACAGTCCGTCCTCTTCCGACTGAAAAGAAGCCGACATCACAAAGATACGTCGGCCTTCCTGCGTCGCCACCACGCGACGTGTGCTGAAAGTACCGCCATCACGCACACGCTCGACTTCATACTCGATAGGCAACTGATGATTGCCCGGCAGGATGAACAAGGCATGCATTGAATGCGGCCGGCGTTGCGGTACCGTGCTGCAGGCTGCATACAGTGCCTGGCCCAGCGCCTGGCCGCCGAACACATTCGGGCTACCCATGAAATGGCTTTGCCCGATGTATCTGTCCGTGTCGATTTGCTGCAAGGCCAGTAACTGGACTATCTCTTCCGTGTTGTATAAGGATGTATCCAGCATGGGATGCCTTTGTTAGGGACGATTAATCGCTCAGGACTGCCAGACATCAGCCACGATGTCATACGAACGCACGCGTTTGGCATGATCGAAAATCATGCTGTTGATGATGATCTCATCCGCTTGCGTGCTTTCCAGGAAATCTTCCAGCTTTGCTTTCACCAGCGGTGCATCACCAATGATGGAGGCTCGCAGCATGGACTCCACCGAAATGCGCTCATGCGGCAGCCATGCATCGTCCATATTCTCTATAGGAGGCGGCAATTTACCCGGCGTGCCACGCACCAGACTCAAATGCATTTGCTGTTGCGAAGTCGCCAGGCGCTGTGCTTCCTCTTCCGTTTCCGCTGCGAACACATTCACGCCTACCATCGCATACGGGGCGTCCAGCGTATCGGAAGGAACAAAAGTCTGGCGATACAAATGCAATGCATTCAGCATGTAATCGGGTGAAAACTGTCCGGCAAATGCAAACGGCAAACCTAGATGTCCAGCCAGTTGTGCGCTATAGCTGCTGGAACCGAGCAACCAGATAGGGATATCGATACCTGCACCCGGCACCGCTTTCACCGCGGCGTTTTCATTGGTCGGCTTCAGGAAAGCACGCAGCTCATTCAACTGACGCGGAAATTCGCTGCCATCATCGCTGATCTCCCGACGCAAGGCACGCGCCGTCGCCTGATTCGAACCCGGTGCACGCCCCAGGCCGAGATCAATACGCCCCGGATATAAGGAAGCGAGCGTGCCGAATTGTTCTGCGATGACGAGCGGCGCGTGATTCGGCAGCATGATGCCGCCGGAGCCGACGCGTATGGTCGAGGTCCCGCCTGCGACGTAACCAATCACGACCGAAGTCGCCGCGCTCGCAATACCCGGCATGCTGTGGTGCTCGGCCAGCCAGTAACGGTTATAACCACGCTTCTCTGCATGTTGTGCGAGATCGAGCGAACGATGAAAAGCATCTGCTGGTGTACCGTCCACCAGAATAGGAGAGAGGTCCAGTACGGATAAGGGCGTATTTTTCAGGGATTTCATGAGCAACTATCTGACGGCGTAATGTATGCAATCCGTTGACACTCGGAAATACACAAAGAAGTTTAAGCAAGGAACATAAGACAGACAGCATAGCGTGAATCTGAAAATCGGGTCGGCCATCAAAATTTGGCGAGGACGATACAGTCGCAAAAGCCCTGAGCGGAGAACAGTGCGCAATTGCGTGTAATTTTTACAAACCCGGGCTTTTCTTCTTATTGTTGAAAAATAAACCTTACCTTGGCCCGATTCGCTCACTACAATGGGACGACCAACTCACTGAAGGAGGTCACATGCTTTATACCCGCTCCATACTTGTTTCTGCTTTTCTGGCGATACTGTTGATCGGTTGTAAAAAAGCAGAAACGCCACCAGTGCCGAAAATGGATAGCAGCGGCTCCGTCGCTGCTCCAGTCACTTCCATGCCGCCATCCGAAGCCAGCACACCAGCTGCAGCACCTGGCGCCGTTACCAGCGGCGGTGATACCAGCGGAACGACGCAGGCCAGTCCGAAAGAGTTGAACAAAGAGCAGGAATCTGCTGCCATGCCTTTGCCTGGGCAGGCAAATAATCACTCAACAGCACCACCGGCAGACGGCAAAAAATAAAGCACTGTTGTACTTCAAGCCAGCAGTCGTACGGTAAATTCCGTGCCCTGGCCGGGTTCGCTCCTGACCGTGATGGTGCCGCCATAGCGCGCAACCAGCGTGTAGCTGATGGACAGACCCAGACCGGTTCCGCCTTGTCGCTTGGTGGTGAAGAAGGCATCAAAGATATGCGCGATGTCTTCTTGCCGGATGCCGCTGCCGGTGTCTTCTACCCGTATCAGGACACCGCGCGCACCTTTTTCATCTGCCCAATCGCTGGTAACAATAGTCAGCTTGCCGCCATCCTTCATCGCATGTATCGCATTGGTACAGAGATTAATCAACACCTGTTGCAACTCGCCGCGATTGATGGAGACAGACAAGGTCGCTTCTTTTTTATGCACGACGACGATGCGGCTTTGATTCAGTAAATGTCGTACCAGCACCAGCGAGTCGGCAACCACTTCATCGATGTTGACCGTTTCAACGTAACCGGCAAATTCACCCGGGCTGGCAAATTGCAGCAACTTGGTGACGATGGTGTTGATGCGATAGATTTGTTGATCCATCAATTGCAATTCACCTTGTACCGGCTGGACCGCTGCGCCCAGGGTATCGCGCAGCACATCCAGATTGCCTTGCAAGACTGCAACCGGATTATTGATTTCATGCGCGACGCCTGCGGTGATCTCACCGATCGCAGCCAGCTTCTCGGCCAATACCAACTGCTGTTGTGCCTGCACCAGCAATTTATTGGTTTGCTGTAATTCGGCGGTGCGCTCGACTACTTTTTGATCGAGCTCATTACCCCAGCTTTTCAGTTCCGCATTTTGCTGCTGTACGGTATCCAGCAATTCATCGAGATGGCGTGACAGATTGCCCAGCTCATCACGTGCTTGCACGCCACCGGTACGCGCATCCATATCACCCAGCTCTACCGCAGTCATGGTGCGGTTCATGCCCTTCAGCGGTTCGTAGATGCTGCGTGCGACACGCAAGGAGAAGTAAGCACCACCGATACCTATGGCGATAAACAGGAGCGCCAACAGGAGGATGGCGGTTTCCTTGGCCTTGCGGAATGGCTCTTCGAGGTAACCAACGTACAACATGCCGACCCGCTTACCGAAACTGTCGCTGATGGGCTCATATGCCGAGATGTACCAGTCGTGCACAACGAAGGCACGATCCAGCCAGGTCTTGCCATCATTGAGTACATGATCGCGTACGATTTGCGATGCACGCGTACCCAGCGCACGCTTGTTGCCAAACAGGCGCACATTGGTGGCGACGCGCACATCATCGATGAAGAGGGTGGCGGTACCGGCACTACCTTCCGGCAAGGAGCCTTCGGCGTAGACCAGGCTGTTGATGGTATCGACGAAGCTCAGGTTCTGGTTCAACAACATGCCGCCTTCGAGTACACCCAGCAATTTGCCATCGTCGTCATACACTGGCGTTGCCGAGTGGATCACCATGCCGCTCTTCTCTGCAGTCTTTTTGGTGGCGGCTGCATTCGGCGTATTCAGTAATTCTATGTAAGCCTGCTGCGCTGCCTTGTCGCTCAGCTGACGCAACTGCTCTTCGGAGTAGATATCAATCGCGGTCGCTTTCTCACCCTGCAAGGCGCTGTACACCACCGGCCAGCTTTCCGCGATCAGCTCTGCCGGTTTGCCATTGGAAGAGACGATGACGCGTCCTTGCGGATCGAGGAAGTTGAGGAAATCGAGGTCCAGTGATTTTTGCTTTTCCGCCAGCATGCGCTGCAGGTTTGCATTGCCGTCATCACGCACGGTCGTCACGAAGCGATAGGAATCACCGAGGCTGGACACGTCCTGGCCTATGCGCTCGCGCACATGGATGAAGTATTCATGCGCGACCGTCAGGTCGCTGCTGACCTTGAAGGTCAACAAGCGGTCGTAGTAACCGAGACCCCAGTAGAAAATCAGTGAGAAAAGTATCGGCAGCGCCGTCAGCAAAGGTACCAGTGCCACCAGCAATAGCTTGGTGCGTACCGAGACATTGCCAAGGATATGACGGGTAGCGACCCATTGCATGAAACGTCGCACAGTCTTCCGTTTCTATACGCCCCACTCGGCGCATTTGCGCTCGAGGGTCTTGCGTGAAATGCCGAGGCGACGACCAGCCTCGGTTTTATTGCCACCGACTTCGGCCAGTATCTTGAGGATATGTTGTTTCTCGACAGCTTCCAGCGTGACGTCACCGTTCGCGCTTGTAGTTCCGGTATTGGTCGCTGCGGTCACATCGGAGATATTACCGAGGATAAGCCAGCGCTCGATCAGGTTGCGTAGCTCGCGCACATTACCCGGCCAGCTGTATGTCGCCAGTGCAGCGAATAAATTGCTATCCGGTTTCTTCGCTGCCACGCCTAGCTGGTGCGCCAGTTGACGCACAAAGTATTCAGCCAGCGCAGGGATGTCTTCGCTACGTTCACGCAGCGGCGGCATATGCAGTTGCACGACGTTGAGGCGGTAATACAAATCCTGACGGAAGCGCCCTTCCTGCACCGCCTCTTCGACATTGCGATTGGTCGCTGCGATGACGCGTACATCAACGGGTATCTCGCGCTCGGCACCGACCGGACGTATTTTCTTTTCTTCCAGCACGCGCAGCAGTTTGACTTGCATGGTCAATGGCAACTCGGCGACTTCATCGAGGAAGAGGGTGCCGCCTTGTGCGTAAAAGAATAGGCCTTCACGTGATGAAGCTGCGCCACTAAACGCACCTTTCACATGACCGAACAATTCGCTTTCGATGATCTCTGGTGCAACCGCACCGCAATTAACCGGGACAAAATGATTGCCCGAACGATTGCTGAGATTGTGCATCGCGCGTGCGGCGATCTCTTTGCCGGTACCTGATTCGCCGGTGATGAGCACCGTGCTGGGTACGGTCGCCAGGCGCTTGATCGCTTCACGTATCGGTTGCAAGGCGGCTGAAGCACCGATCAATCCATCGACGCCAGCGAGATCCACATGCGTATCCAGCTCGCGGCGCAGGATAAAGTTCTCACGTCGTAGATGCGCACGATCAAAGCAACGACCTATCGCACTCAATATCTGATTAACGCGAAAAGGTTTGAGCAGGAAGTCAGCCGCACCAGCGCGCAGGGCACGGATGGCCGTTTCCAGATCGGCGAATGCGGTGATCAATACCACGTCGTTATGCAAACCCAGTTCGCGTATTTCTTGCAACCAGTCGACACCTGATTTACCCGGTAGCGAGTTATCCAGAATGATCAAATCAAAATGATACTGACCCAGCAATACGTTAGCCGCTTCTACCGACTCCACGGTTTCTACACGACTACAGCGTCCGACCAGCGTACGTTGCAAAAAGCTGCGCATGCCAGGTTCGTCATCCACGATCAGGATGGAGCGCTCTTGCCAACCGCCAAATGCTTCGACGAAAGGCTCTTCTGGATGGTTGACGGGGGTTGCAGCAGTCATAATCAATTTTATGCGGGATGGGCCACGAACTATGGATAAGCTTTTCTTATAACCCATAATTGTTCTTCCTGCAGTAGCCGTCTGGCGAGGCGGCAACAGGGCAGAAAAAAGCGAGGTACATCCAAGTACCTCGCTTTGGCCGGATGCGATGGAATTTAATGGAACAGCGCCATCGCCTTTTGCAGCGTAGACCACACGCCCCAGACCAACGGTATCGTGACGTACGCCCAGAAAATGGCGATCACTGCCGGGCTGGTTTGCTTGCTGCTAACAGATGTATTTGCATTCATATCTTTCTCCTGGTCATGTATCGCAAGCTTAAGCAGCGCTGGCAGCTTGTGCGTTACCGCCGTGCACCGGCTTGTTGGCTTTCGCTGTGTCGTCACGCATATAGTGCTTGGCATCTACCGGCTTGATCAGCATATTGCAGACGAAACCAACCAGCAGCAGACCGGCCATGATGTACATGGTGACGGCATAAGCTTCACCTTTGGCGACACCCTGATCGATCTGGTATTGACGGATGTAATTCACCAGCACCGGACCCAGCACGCCAGCAGCCGACCATGCGGTCAGCAAACGACCATGGATTGCACCGACGAATTTGGTACCGAACAGATCGGCCAGGTACACAGGCACGGTCGAGAAGCCGCCACCGTACATGCTGACGATGATGCCGTAGAAGATCACGAATAGCGCCACGCTACCGCTATGACCGGTGTATGGAATGCATGAGTAGAGGATGATGCCGACGGTAAAGAAGATGAAGTAGGTACGCTTGCGACCGAGGTAGTCAGATGCCGACGACCAGAAGAAACGGCCACCCATATTGAACACGCTCAACAGGCCAACGAAACCAGCAGCTGCTGCGACCGATACAGTGTCCTTGAAGGTTTCCTGGATCATCACCGAAGCCTGACCCAGGACGCCGATACCGGCGGTGACGTTCAGACACAGCACCAGCCACAGCAGATAAAACTGTGGTGTTTTCATCGCTTGTTCAATATCGACGTGGTGCTTGGTAATCATTTTGTTCTCGACCACCGGCGGTACCCAGCCTGCCGGTTTCCAGTCAGGTGGTGGAATGCGGATAGCCAGCGCACCGATTGCCATCGAGATGAAGTAAAGCACGCCCATCACAACGAAGGTTTCCGTTACGCCGACCGAAGTCGCGGTCTTGAAGTGATCCATCAGGTAGACCGACAATGGTGCGCCTATCATCGCGCCGCCGCCGAAACCCATGATGGCCATACCGGTCGCCATGCCGCGACGATCCGGGAACCATTTGATGAGCGTTGAGACCGGTGAAACATAACCGAGACCCAAACCTATGCCGCCGATGACGCCATAACCGAGGTATACCAGCCAGATCTGGTGCAGCGAAACACCGATGGCAGAGATCAAAAAGCCACCGCCGAAGCAGCAGGCTGCAACAAACATGGTCAGGCGTGGACCGACTTTTTCCAGCCATTTACCACCGAAAGCGGCTGCCAAACCCAGGAACACGATGGCAAGACTGAAGATCCAGCCCAGCGTGGTCAGCTTCCAGTCCTCCGGTGCCGGACTGTCTATACCTATCAACTTGGATAAAGGGCCGTTGAATACGCTGAACGCGTAGGCCTGTCCTATACACAGATGAACTGCCAATGCGGCTGGCGGCACCATCCAGCGGTTGAAGCCGGGACCGGCGACACTTTTATCTTTAGCAAAAAAATCGAGCATGTAAATCTCCTCATTTGATCTTGTTCGCAACATCGCTGTGTTGCGAGGCGTTTTTGACGGCGCTCATGCATCGTCTGCGGTGAAGCTTCTTCACCAGGCCCGGATCTATAGGCAATCGACATGCCATGCAGGGAAATCAATACAAGTCATTGATTCTTATTACTTATTGCGACCGCACATTAATTCGGCGCAGGGACAATTTGACCGCGTATAGCGACAATTTGACCCGCTTTAACTAGAAATGATGACTACTCTCAAAACTGCCATGCCTGCGCTCAATCTGTGGCAAATCATCATCAAATCCGGTTAATTTATCGTTAAATCATTATGTCGTTTAAATGCATAACGTATATACTCTCGCTTTTTAAAAATAGGTCGTTATTCCTGAACAGCTACAACGTGGCCGTCAGCGAGGCCATAAAATAGTAGAGGGAGTAAGATGAAATACCCGTTGTCCCGTACCACCATTGCAGCGTCCTTGCTGCTGGCGTTCGGTAGCAGCTTCGCTGCAGAACCGACGAATGAATCCAATGTATTCAAGCTGGGTGAAATCAATGTTGCCGGAACCGGCAGCAAAGCACCTGCCGTCGGTGGCGGCAGTGTCACTCGCGAAGATTTGGATGATTTCAATCGTGAAACCCTGGTTGACGCACTCGACCTGCTGCCTGGCGTGACCACCACAGGCGGTGGTCAGCGTAATGAACGCATGGTGACGGTACGTGGCTTCGATAGCCGTCAGGTGCCAGTCTTCATCGACGGTATTCCGGTCTATGTTCCATATGACGGCAACGTCGATATGTCGCGTTTCACGACTTACGATCTCTCCACCATAGAAGTCGCCAAAGGATTCAGCTCGGTACTGTACGGTTCGAACACCATAGGTGGTGCCATCAACCTGGTGACACGTCGTCCGGTGAAAGCATTTGAAGGCAATGTCGGCGTCGGCATCCGCAGCAACGACAGCTTCAACAGCAATGGCAAGAGTACCAATATCAATCTCGGAACCAACCAGGGCTTGTGGTACGCGCAGTTGGGCTTGTCTTATCTCGACCGCGATGCTTACACGCTGTCGCGCAACTTCCGTCCTGTCGCCGAACAACCGGATCGCGAACGACGCAATTCGTACAGCACAGATAAAAAGCTCAACCTCAAAGTAGGCCTGACACCAAATGCGACTGATGAATACGCACTGAACTACATCAATCAAAAAGGTGAAAAAGGCAGCCCACCATATGCAGGCAAGGTTGATACCGCACGCTATTGGCAATGGCCGGCATGGGATAAAGAGAGTTTGTATTTCATCTCGAATACAGCCATCGGCCAGGCCTCATATATCAAAACCCGTTTGTACTACGACAAGTTCACCAATCGTCTGACTTCGTATGACGATGCAACGTATACCGGCGTGTCTAAAGGCTATGCGTTCCGCAGCTTTTACGATGACCACACGTACGGTGGTAGCGTCGAGCTCGGCACCAAGATTTCGGACGTCAACACCTTGAAGGTTTCCCTGCATGTGAAGAAAGACTTTCACAAGGAACATAACCTCGGTGAGCCGGAACAGCGCTCGGAAGATCGCACCACCTCACTCGGTATCGAAGACACGCACAAGCTGACCAGCAAACTGGATCTGATCGTCGGTGCCAGCTATGACAAACGCAAAGAAGAAATTGCGCAGAAATGGGACAAGACACGCGGCCTGTACAACTTCCCGGTGAAAGATTCGTCGGCCTTCAATCCGCAAGCAGGCTTGATTTATCACACCTCGGAAACCGGTAATGCTTACTTCACGATTGCACGTAAGTCACGCTTCCCGACCATCAAGCAACGTTACTCCGGTGGCCTGGGTACAGCGCTGCCGAATCCTGACCTGAACGTGGAACGCGCGATCAACTATCAATTGGGTATCTCGGAAAAGCTGAACTCAAAAGTCCGGGTCGATGCCGCGATTTTCTATAGTGACATTACCGATATGATGCAGTCGAACATCGTTGCAGGCACCGTATGTCCGGATAGCAAGAATGCCGGTAAAGCCTGTAATCAAATGCAAAACATAGGCAAGGTTTCCAGCAAAGGTATAGAGCTCGGCCTGACAACAGCCGTCAGCAATACGCTGGAACTGGGTGGCAACTACACCTATCTCGACCGCAAAAACAAAACGGATACCAAGTTCCTGACTGATGCCCCTGCGCACAAACTGTTCACCTATGCCAAATGGGCGGCAACACCTAGTATGAATGTGATTGGTAGTGCGGAATACAATTCCAAACGCTATAGCAACGACACGGGTACACGTATTGCAAATGGCTTCAGCATGGTCAACGCAAAGCTGAGCTATACGCTGCAAAAAGATGTAACGCTGGAAGCAGGCGTCAACAATCTGCTGGATCGTAACTACGCGTATTCCGAGGGCTACTACGAAGAAGGCCGTAATTTCTTCGCTAACATGAACTACCGTTTCTAAGAGTTTTACTATGCTACGTACACCATTTTCTCTCGGTAAGCTGTTCGCTACTGCGCTCTTCAGCTTCGTCTCTGTCATCGCTTTGGCGGCAGACAAGCCTGCGGGCAAGGTCGTGGTCATGACCAGTTATCCGGAAGAAGTGGTGTCGCGTTTCGAAGCTGCTTTTGAAAAAGCGCATCCCGGTACGCGCGTCGAAATACTCTGGCGCCGTTCCGGAGATGCCTTGTCTTACTTACGCAAACCGAATCAAGGCAATGTCGATGTCTACTGGACACCGGCACAACGCAATTTTCAAATCCTCGCCCAAGAGGGAGCATTCCGCCGTCCTGATCTGGATATGACGGGTCTGCCTGCCAAAGTCGGCGGCTTTCCTATCTCCGATCCTGCCGGTTTCTATCTCGCCAGTGAAATTGCGGGCTATGGCCTGGCGATCAATCCACAACGCCTGCAAGACAAAAAGTTAGTACAACCACGACAATGGACAGACCTGACCGGTCCCGAGTGGCAAGACGAAATCGTTTTCCCGGTACCGGGCAAGGTCGGCTTCGCACCGATACTGATAGACATCATCCTGCAAGGGTATGGCTGGGATAAAGGCTGGGCGCTACTGCAGGCTATCGGTAGCAACGCGAAACTATTGGGTCAAGGCGGAGCCAATATTTCTGACGACGTACGTAACGGCCAGGCCAGTGTCGGCGTTTCCATCGACTTCTTCATCAAATCAGCTATCGCGAATGGCGCGCCGCTGCAATTTATCTACCCCGGCATTACCGGTTATTCGCCAGCACATGTAGGCATCATGAAAGGCGCACCGAACCCGGAAGCAGCGCGCGCATTTGCTACCTTCGTTTTGTCGGATGAAGGGCAAAAAATCTTGTTCCATCACGACATCCGTAAACTGCCGGTGCGTCCCGCAGTCTATGCGAACAAACCAGCTGGCTACTACGATCCGTTCGAAGCAGCTAAGGCCATGCCGTTTGTGTTTGATACCACGCACGCACTCGCGCGTCAGGGCTTGAACAACACTTTGTACGATGTATTGATCAGCAATGAACATGCGCGCCTGCGTCAGACCAATGACAAAGTCATGCAGGCTGAACGTGCTGCCAACACCGCTGCCTTGAAAGCAAAAGCGGCGCAAGCGCGCAACCTGCTCGATGCGGTGCCAGTAAGCGAAGCTGAAGCCGACAAACTCGCGCCGCAATTTGTGTTTGCCTTCGATGAAACCACAGACACACATCGCAACGACGCCATCACCGCACAATGGACGGCACGCATACGGCAAAACCGTGACCGCGCAGAACAACTGGCGCAAGAAGTATTGAACACCGCAGGTACAAAGTGAAACTTGGGCGTCTTGTTGGCTACCTCGGTATCTTGCCGCTAGCCTTTCTGTTAAGCGGCGCGGCCAGCGTAGATCCGAAAGCATTGAGCGGCGGCACTGCCACCGTGTTTGATGACAGCCGTGAAGCATACTCGCTACCGAGTCCGGTCATGGACCCGGACAATGTCGCCGCATTCGCACAAGGCCGTAGCCTGTTCCGTCAGTCCTGGGTCATCGCTCCGGCGAATGACAGGGCGGCCGGGCTCGGCCCGCTGTACAACCGTATTTCCTGCATCGCCTGTCATGCCAAGAACGGTCGTGGCGGCGCGCCGGATGGTCCCGACGGCACCATGCAGGCGATGCTCTTGCGCCTCAGCATACCCGGCGCCAATCCGCATGGTGGCCCGAAACCACATCCGGCCTATGGCGACCAACTGAATGAACGCGGTGTGCCTGGCGTACCGGGTGAGGGTATAGGCTTTCTGATCTATGACGAGCATGTGGAAACACTGCCTGACGGCACCAAAGTAACGCTGCGCAAACCCAATGTGCATTTCAAGGAAATGGCTTACGGCGCACTCGGCTCAGACATCATGGTGTCACCACGCGTAGGCCCGGTCGTGTACGGCCTGGGGCTGCTGGAAGCAATCAGCGACGACACCATATTGGCCATGGCCAAACAAACCAAACCGGATGGTATCGCAGGGCGCGTGAATATCGTGTGGGACGCGATGGCGCAGAAAGAGGCAATAGGCCGCTTCGGCATGAAAGCAAATGTCGCGACATTGACCGAACAAATCGCCAACGCCTTCTCCGGCGATCTCGGCATTACTTCGCCATTGATGCCGCATGAGAATTGCACCAAGGTACAAACTGCATGTCAGCGTGCTCCGTCCGGTGGCGAACCCGAACTGACACGTGCAGAGTTATATGCGACGGTGTTTTATCAACGCATGTTGGCAGTCCCGGCACGCCGCGATGTGAATGACAAACAAGTCATACACGGCAACCGCTTGTTTGTGCAGGCACGCTGCATAGCCTGTCATGTCGCGCCTTTGCGTACGCGCCCGGATGCTGCGTTACCTGCATTATCAAATCAGTTGATACGGCCTTACACCGATTTGCTGCTGCACGATATGGGGCCGGGCCTGGCCGATGGCCGCAGTGACTACCTGGCGAATGGCAGGGAATGGCGTACGCCACCACTGTGGGGCATAGGTCTGACGCACAAGGTCAATCCAGATGCTGGTTATCTGCACGACGGCCGCGCCCGTACCTTGCTGGAAGCCATCATGTGGCACGGTGGTGAAGGCAATTATTCGAAGGAAGCAGTCCGTGCGATGTCGACCGAAGATCGTACTGCCTTGTTGCGTTTCCTGGAATCACTGTGAGATAAAAATCCTGCTTCCACTATGCGCGCCGACATGTGACACTGTGCACATCAACGCATAAATGGAAGAATCATCATGGCCAAGAAAGAAGAACTCGATCCGGAAACACTCGCACTGATCAACTGGTGCATAGAAGTAGAGGGATTCCTGGTTGCCGGTGGCGCCACCGTAGCAGAAGCACAAGATCATATCGAAGAACAAATCGAATGGTTCACCGACTTGTTCTATGACGGTTTAACGCCTGAAGAAGCGGCGAAGGAAGCATTGGCCTGAAATCTGTGTAATTCAAAAAAAAGCGCGCTCTGTTTAATCAGGCGCGCTTTTTTGTTGGCCGGAGGTTTAGTTTCCGGCGGTAGTCACAGGCGTAAAGCCATATTGCGCAATCAATTTCTGCGCTTGCGGACTCATGAGGAAAAGTGCAAAGCGATACGCTGCCTCATGTGATTTCTTGTCACGGGTGATGACAGTCAAACCATAGTCTGGCGTGACGGCCAGGCCCGCTGGCAATGGCACACTGGTGAACTTGGGGTCTGGCGTTGTTTGACGCGAACTGCAATAGCCGAGTGAAATATGCACCTTCTTGCGGGCAAAGAAGTATTCCATCGCATTCACACCGGCTGGCACCGGTGGATTGTTTTTGCCGCCGACCAGTTGCTGTGCTTTGGCTTCCAGGATGGCCTGCGCACCGGGTCGGAGTTTCTCAGCGCGAGCAAATACCTGCCATGCATAGTCGCCACCCGGATCTGCTTTCGGTGTCGAAGTGCCGAGACCGACCTTGGGATCAAGCAAACGATCCAGTACGTTGTCCGTCGTCAGACCTGACTCCGGCAAGGCCTTCGCACATAGCTGGTTACGTAGCATTACCACCGGTTGCGTTGCCCAGCCTCGATCTGCCAACGCTTGCGGGTGTTCCATATTGGCCGATGCAAAAACGTCGACTTGCTCACCGTTCTCTATGCGTTCACGCAATAGACCAGCAGGGCCGAATTGCGCATCTATCTTTTGTCCGGTCTGCTGCGTGTAGAGTTGCGCTACCGCCGTCATCGCACCGGTCAGGCTACCTGCCGCCAGCACTTTAACCGGTGGCAGTGTCTGAACCGCAGTGTCTGCCCAAGCAGCGCTGCTTAGCAATGCCATCGACCACGCGAGATAGGAAGAATTTATTTTCATCATGGTCCGCTTTCAGGAAATCAGAAATCCATTTGCATCGATGCGCGTATGGTGCGCGGTGCACCCAGCGTGCCTGTACCTGCCCCAGTACCGGTGTAGCCGTTCTGTCCGCTCGGAGTAATGTTGGCCCAGTAGCGCTCATCGGTGACGTTATTGATGGCGAGACGCCAGGTGGTCGGACGACCCATCAGCAAAGTCGAGTAACGTGCGCCCAAATCTGCAACGGTGTAACCATCCACTTTGTAGGTATTGGTGCTGTCGCCCTGACGGCTGCCCGCGTGGTTGACGTTCAGGTTAACAGCGAGACCCGGCACAGCGGCGATGCGATAGTCGAGCAGGATGTTGCCGACGATGCGCGACAAGCCCATGATCTGTTTACCCGCAGTCGTTGCGCTGGCAGTGTTTAGCAAACGTGGATCAAGGTAGGTAAGACCACCATACATGGTGAGGTTGCGTGTCAATGCGCCATTCGCCGTCAGTTCCAGGCCACGGTTACGCTGATCGCCCTGTACCGCAAACACGCCATTCTGCGCGTAAGCAAACGGACGTTCGATCTGGAACAAGGCTGCACCGACATTCACTTTTTCAAATGCGTGTTTGTAACCCAGTTCCCATTGCTTGCTGCGGTAAGGAGCTGTTGTGCTTGTGCCCGAGGTCTCACCTTGCTGCAGACTGTCGGCATAAGATACGTAGACGGTCGTATTCTTTTGCGGCTTGTATGACACAGTCGCATTGCTGCTGAGACCGCTATCGTTGTAGTACTTGCCCGGTGCTGTTGAACCATTCGGATTGTTGCCGCTTTGGTCTATCCAGCTTTTACTGAGGTACAAACCTGCTGACCATTGCTCGTTGAATCCTACCGTGTCGCCAACCGTAATCGCCTGTTGGCGCGTGGTTTGTGCCTTGTAGCGATTCTTGAAGTTGGGAATGTTGCCCGGCTGATTGAAGACGATCGGATTGTTTAAATTTGAGGTACCCAAGCCAATTGCGCCAGTTGTGTATGGCGAGTATCTGTCCCATTCAAAGCCAGTAGTCGACACCACGATATCGTGTGTCATGCCTGCCGCATTCACACGACCATTCAATGCCAGGTTATAGCTAAGGATTTCATCCAGGCTAAAAGTCGTCGTCGCTACTTTGACGCTGTATGCCCCCGCATTGTTGGTCAGGGTATTGGTCGGTACTGTCGACGCACGGTCGCTGCTTTGTTTCAGGATGCCCGCTGTGACGTTCCAGTTTTGATTCAGCCTGTGCTTAAGACGTGCACTATAGGTTTCAGTCACATTGTCATCACCTGCAAATGGCTGGCCGTAGCCTACTCGTTTCGGATCAGGCGCGGCCGGGTACACCACACCCGTACCCAGCTCAAATGTTCCTGGCAAGCCTTTGCTGGTGTAGTGATAACGGCTGATATTTGTTTCCAGCTTGGTGTCGCTGGTGAGCTGCACGTCAAACGCCAGGCTCGCCAGTTTGCGATCCAGCTTGCTGCGATCGACATAGCTTTCACCGCCTTCATCCAACAAGTTGACGCGGAAGCCGAAACGCTTATCTTCACCAAAGCGATCACTAATGTCCGCACTCACCGAGCCCGAGCCCTGGCTGGCGTAGCCAAGCGAGAAGCGACGCAAAGACATTTCGGTAGGGCGCTTCAATACATAGTTGAAAGTACCGGCCGGGCTGGCTGGGCCATATAAGGCACCGGCCAAACCATTCAATACTTCTATACGGTCAAACTGTTCTATCGGGTAATCGGTAGTAGCCGCGATGTTCATGCCATCTATACGGGTGTTCTGCACTACACCTGCCTGCAAGCCGCGCGTTTGCGGACGGATGTTTTCACCTTGCACGGAAGGCATGTAACGGAAGGCTTCGCGCACGCTTTTCAGTTGCTGGTTCTCCAGCAGTTCGGCTGGTACGACATTGATTGCATACGGGGTGTCCAGCACACTTTTCTCGCCGAGCGGGCCCATGCTCGCGGTTTCTGGTTTGTAAGCAGGCGCGCCGGTGCCGACAACATCCACGGTTTCCAGCACGGCTGCCTTGTCAGCAGCGTAGGCAGGGATACTTGCAATGGCGAGCGCCAATACCGTCATACCCGAGACATGACGGGAGAGTGTAGGTTTGTTTTTCAGGGTTTTCATAGTAATCAAAAGAGGGCGACGTAGCACGGTGTTGCCGCACGAGGAGACCTGGTACTGCGGATCTGATACTGCTCAATGTCGGGGAGACATCGGCATCCGGCGCCAGATTCTAATCGATATAACTTTTAACTACATAATGAAAATACGTATGTCGTTGTATTTTTGTTGATATGACGCTGCACGGACTCGCTGGGAAACTGACAAAATCATGCGCATGATTGGTATATTTCAGGCAAATCTGGGCGAAAATACGCCCATTCAGTAAAAGTCCAAGCCAAGCCATGCCTAAAAGCCAGACTAAAAAACCCCAGGCCCCGCAACCACGCGTACGCGTATTGATGGGGGAATTGACCGCGATGGGCCCAGGTCGCGCCGACCTGATCGATGCGATAGAACGTACCGGTTCGATTTCTGCTGCAGGCCGCGAAATGAATATGTCCTACCGCCGTGCATGGACACTGGTGGAAACCACCAATGCGTCCTTCATCGAACCACTGGTAGTGACCAGTACCGGTGGCAGTGGTGGTGGTGGCGCACTGGTCACCGACTTCGGCCGTGGCGTGGTAGAGCGCTATCGCGCGATGGAGCGCAAGGCATCGAAGGCCATCAGCAGTGACTTCGCGGTATTCAGCAAACTCTTATCCACTACGCCGCCACCAGAAAGCAAAGCCAAGGCCAGCAAGACGCCGCAAAAATAAGCCCCGCGCTCATCTGTAGCGATAGGATCAACCTATCGCTACCTGCCTTTTACTTAACAAAAAATTGATACAACCCTGCCGTATTTCGGCTAATCTTTGCTTACGAAACGCAAGGAAACGCTGATAAATACTTGCGTTAGGTAGTACAACGCTATATTCTTACGGATATAGCGAAATCGGTTTAACCCGCGCACTGCGAAATACATACCCTTCCGGCACAATTTTCCACGCTGATAACCGAACGCGTTATTAATTTCTGTCACTGACTTTGCATCGCACGATGCTGATGCAATAGAACCGTCGGTGACTTTGTGTATATCCAGTTGAATCATTAACAGGACGAACATCGTGGCTTTACTTGAGTACAAAGGGTACGTTATTTCGGTAACGGCAACCGAACAGACATGGGGCTTCTCATTCGGGGAGTGGGGTGGGACTTATCGCGTCTGGCATAAGGAAAACCTGGCACCGATAGAAGGCGTGATCGAAGGATGTGAAACCTCTGCGTTTGAAGCGGAGCAGCGCACCTTGCGCATCGTCAAAGTGGCGATCGATGAAGCAACCTCGAAAACCAGCGAACAGTTAATGCAGTCGCTCAGCCAATTGGGCGAACGCTTTGCGATGTAAGCACACCCTGTATCGCATCCATACTTGCAACTGATCTGATGCCTGCACCTGTGACATCAGATCAGCGACACACTCCCGCTTACCAATACTTCGGATACTTATTCTTGCGTACGACGTTGTTGTAGAACATCGCAACCAACACCAGTATGCAAGCTCCTATCAGTGTCGGAAAGATCAAAAAACTCCAGCCTGGCATCGCAAGAAAAACAATCACCGGATTAGAACCTGCCGGCGGATGTACGACACGGAACGCCATCATCACGATGATGGCAGTCGCTACGGCCAGTGCCAATGCCCACCAGTGCTGACCAAATACATTGAGATAAAACAGACCTGACAAACTGCTCAGGAAATGTCCGGCAATAACGTTGCGCGGTTGCGCCAATGGCGTGTCGGGCAAGGCAAAAACAATCACACATGACGCACCAAAAGATCCGAGGATCAGGATCGCCTGCGTGTAGTCCGCTGCCAGTGCAATGACACTGATGGCGATGAAGCCACCGAGGCCGGACAACATAACGTTGGCGAATGTGGGTTGTGGTGGCAGCGACATGCTGCTGCTAAAAAATTTCTTGATGGGATTGGACATGAAAGATCCTGGCGTATAGATGGCTGCGGATACAGCAGCATCTCTAAAGAAAAAAATGCCGACGTCATTACTGCACGTCGGCACTCAGTAAAAATAGTCAGCCACCAGATCCGGTCACCCGGTGGCTTACCGTCAGGTCGAATTACGCTACTTTAAACTTCGCAGCTTCTTCCGAGCCTTTGGTTGCGTTACCGTCACTGTAGGAGTGAGCGCCGACGCCTGCCAGTTTGCCGCCTTGAACGATGAGGTATTCGTCACGGATAGGACGACCTTCAAAGTAGCATTCCAGGATTTCGCGGGTACCTGCTGCGTAACGGGTTTGTGCCGTCAGGCTGGTGCCGGAAATGTGTGGTGTCATGCCGTGGTGCGGCATGGTGCGCCATGGATGGTCTTTTGGTGCTGGTTGTGGGAACCAGACGTCGCCAGCGTAACCCGCCAGTTGACCGCTCTTCAATGCTGCAACAATCGCGTCGCGATCGCACAGTTTGCCGCGTGCGGTGTTGATGATGTACGAACCACGCTTGAAGTTTTTCAAGGTTTTTTCGTTGATCATGTGTTCTGTTTCTGGGTGCAGCGGGCAGTTCAGCGTCACAACGTCACAGACTTTGGTCAGGCTGTCGAGTGTGCTGTGGTAGGTCAGGTTCAGTTCTTTTTCAACTGCTTCTGGCAGACGGTGCCTATCCATGTAGTGCAGTTTGACGTCGAATGGTTTCAACAGACGCAGTACGCGCAGACCGATACGACCAGCAGCAACCGTACCCACGCTCATTGCTTCCAGATCGTAGGAACGTTCTACGCAGTCAGCAATGTTCCAGCCGCCGTTGATCACTTGGTTGTACGAAGGGATGTAGTTACGTACTTGCGACAGGATCATCATGACGACGTGTTCTGCAACGCTATGGCTGTTGCAATAGGTCACTTCGGCAACGGTGATGTTGTGCTTGTTCGCTGCTTCCAGGTCGGTGTGATCGGAACCGATACCAGCTGTCACGATCATTTTCAGTTTCTTGGCTTTAGCGATGCGTTCTGCTGTCATATATGCAGGCCAGAATGGTTGCGAGATGATGATCTCTGCATCGTGCAATTCTTTGTCGAGGACGCTGTCTGCGCCGTCTTTGCTGGAAGTAACAACCAGGGTGTGGCCGTTCGATTCCAGGTATTTACGCAGGCCCAGTTCACCGGATACGCTACCGAGCAGTGTGCCTGGTTTGAAATCGATACCTTTAGGTGTCGGCAGTGTTTGGCCGTCTGGGTAGATCGATGGTTGCGCTACGTCATCACGTGCGTAGGTTTTAGGATAACCGTTGACTGGATCATCATACAAAACACATAAAACTTTTGCCATGTTACTTCTCCATAAGATTGGTTGCATAAAATTGCTGGCTACACCGAATCGAAAATTGCTGGCGGTAGCTGAATTCTCTTTTTCTTCTGCACACGGACATCAAGATGTATGTCCAGCGCAGCCATCTTATGGAGTAAGTTTTTTACGGTCTAATCGTTTGATGTGATGGGCTGATAGCCTCCGCTTATGTATGCATCAAATTGGGCTTGCAGATTGATCTGCTCAGCGATGCTGCGCGCTGCCACCACTATCGGTGAACATGGCTCGTGGTCGAGTGAGATCAAGCCGATTGAACGACTCAATTCAGGCACGATAGGGATCGCCATCATGCCGTCACGCAATTCAAACAGGTAGAGCAAGCTATGCGGCACCACGCTGAATAAATCCGCGTGGCGAACATGGGAATACAAGGCAAATACCGAATCCGTTTCCACCACCACATTCGGATGCACCTCAGCGCGACGAAAAGCCGCATCAACGATGCGACGATTCTGCATATGGGAAGTCAGCAGACACAGCGGCAACTCGGACGCTTCTTCCCAACTTACTTCCTGCTTGCCATCCAGCTCTGTCCCGGCACGCGCCAGCAACATATAGCGTTCGCGATATAAAGGTTGCACATGGAAACCATTGAGTCGCTGGTCTTCCAGATAAGTCAGGCCGACATCCAGTTCAAAGTCGTCCAGCCTGCGCATGATTTCTTCGGTACTTAAAGAAAGCACCAGTTGCCGCAAGTCCGCATGCTGGGCACGGCAACGACCGGTCAGCAAGGAAACAATAGGCATCGTGGTCGGGATTGCTCCCAGGCGTAACGTGCCACTCAGCTTGACGCGCGACATCGATGCCTCCTGCTTCAGGCCTTCCAGTGCCGCCAGCGTCTGCCGCGCCCAGTCCAGGATGCGCTCACCTTCCGGCGTAAAGCCCTGGAAACGCTGGCCGCGCTGCACGATGGCTATGCCCAGTTCGGTTTCCAGATTCCGCACTGCCGCTGACAGCGCCGGTTGCGAGACACAACAAATTTCAGCTGCGCGGGCGAAGTGTTTTTCCCGGGCAAGGGTGACGAGGTAATCGAGCTGACGTACAAACATCGGGATAACCTGTAGAAAAAAGGTGGCAGGACATACGGGGGAGGGAATGCAGGATCTGCTTCATCTTATCCGCTTATGCGCGATTTTCCGGAATGCCCCTGCTGCCAAAGTGCCCAATAGACCAACGGAGTTCACGATACACAAATAGAATGGCAATACTTCACCCTGTTCTCGTTATGTCGTTAAAAGTTATATCGTGTATAGTATCAACTTTTAGAGCGACTTTTGCTGAACAGCCCTTCATCATTTTTTAAAAAGATATCGACTGTTATGAGCAAGACAACTTCGCCCATCAAACTGGAAGGTCTGTCCAAATCGCGCGGCAAGCGCTGGGATCATTTGGAGCTGCTGGAGCGTATCGATGCTTCGGGCTCCATTTCCGCTGCCGCAAGCGCCATGGGCATGAGTTACAAAGCCGCCTGGCAAGCCGTCGAATCGGTGAACAACCTGTCGCACGAACCGCTGGTCATACGCCAGCCGGGTGGCAGCACCGGTGGCGGCACTTGCCTGACCGAGTATGGCAGGCGTGTGGTTGCCACCTATCGCCGCCTCGAGCAGGAGTGGGCAGCAGTACCGGCGGCTATAGGCCGCACCATGGACGATTTTGATCAGTACTACACAATGAGCAGGAGATTCGATATGCAAACCAGCGCACGCAACCAGTTCCTCGGCACCGTCAGCGCCGTCAAGAAGGGCGCGGTCAATGCGGAAGTCATACTCGATATCGGCAATGGTGCCCAATTGGCAGCCATTATCACCAATGACAGCGCAGATCACCTGGCGCTGGAAGTCGGCTCTGAAGCTTATGCGCTGGTGAAGGCGCAATGGATCATCCTCACCGTAGAAACTAATTTCAAAACCAGTGCACGCAATTCCCTGACCGGCACCGTGGTCCGTTGCCAGGAAGGTGCAGTCAATGCAGAAGTCGTGATCGAACTGCCAGGCGGTAAAACCGTGGCAGCCATCATCACCAATGAAAGCGTGAAGACACTCGGTTTAAAAGAAGGTGTACATGCCACAGCCATGATCAAGGCATCGCACATCATTCTGGCGGTGCCCGCCTAAAAGGTTTTTTAACTCGTTTTACTCATCACCATGAAAAAACTTTCGTACTCGCTCCTGTCCGGTTTGCTCGCCCTCGGTATCTCTGCTTCTGCTTCGGCTGAAGAAGTGCAAGTCGCTGTTGCCGCCAACTTCACCGCACCGATGAAAGTCATCGCCGCTGATTTTGAAAAAGCAACCGGCCACAAAGTAACGCCTTCATTCGGCGCTACCGGCAAGTTCTACGCGCAGATCACCAATGGCGCACCTTACGATGTGTTCCTCGCGGCTGATGATGAAACACCAATCAAACTGGAAAAAGAAAACGGCATCGTTGCAGGTTCGCGTTTCACCTACGCGACCGGCAAACTGGTACTGTGGTCAGCCAAGCCAGACTTCGTTGATGCCAAGGGTGAAGTCCTGAAAAAAGGCAACTTCGCACACATCGCCCTGGCCACACCAAAACTGGCTCCTTATGGCCTGGCTGCAGAAGAAGCGATGAAAAAACTGGGCGTGTATGACAGCCTGCAATCCAAATTTGTCCAAGGCGAAAGCATCGGTCAAACCTTCACTTTCATCTCGACCGGCAATGCGGAACTCGGCTTCGTCGCGCTGTCGCAAGTATTTGAAGGCGGCAAAGTAAAAAGCGGTTCGGCATGGATCGTTCCGGCCAATCTGCACAACCCTATCCGCCAGGACGCAGTCATCCTGAACAAAGGCAAAGACAATAAGGCTGCTGCTGAATTCGTCAAATACCTGAAATCGGAACCAGTCAAAGCCATCATCCGTAGCTACGGTTACGACCTGTAAGAGAGGTTCCGTTGTTCACCGATCCTAATATCGGTGCGATTGTCCTGACCCTCAAGCTCGCCAGTCTCACCACTATCATTCTTCTCTTGATAGGTACGCCTTTGGCGTGGTGGCTGGCGCGCACACGTTCCTGGTTGAAAGGTCCGGTAGGCGCGTTCGTTGCGCTGCCTATCGTGCTGCCGCCTACCGTCATCGGCTTCTATTTGCTGGTGGCGCTCGGCCCCAATGGCCCGGTCGGGCAGCTGACGCAAGCAATGGGCTTAGGCACCTTGCCCTTCAGTTTTACCGGCCTGGTCGTCGGTTCGGTTTTTTACTCGATGCCCTTCGTAGTACAACCTATCCAGAACGCTTTTGAGGCGATGGGCGATCGCCCGCTCGAAGTGGCCGCTACTTTGCGTGCGTCCCCACTCGATACTTTTTTCAGTGTCACCCTGCCATTGGCCAAACCCGGTTACCTGACCGCTATCGTGATGGGCTTTGCTCATACCGTCGGCGAGTTCGGCGTGGTGCTGATGATAGGCGGCAATATCCCGAATCAAACACGCATGATTTCTGTACAAATTTACGACCATGTAGAAGCACTTGAGTACGCGCAGGCGCATTGGCTGGCAGCCGGTATGCTGGTGTTCTCGATGCTGGTACTGATCATCCTGTACACATTGAATCCAACCGGACGGCGCAAATGAGCGATATCCGAGCACGATTCAATATCGCTTACAGTGCGTTCAAACTGGATGTAGACCTGAGCTTGCCGGGTCGTGGCGTGACTGCATTATTTGGTCCGTCCGGCTCCGGCAAAACTACCTGCCTGCGGGCGATGACCGGACTGGAGCGCTTTCCCGGCTCCTATCTGGAAGTCAACGGTGAAGTCTGGCAGGACGACGAACGTAATATCTTCCTGCCGACGTTCAAACGGCCACTGGGTTATGTGTTCCAGGAAGCCAGCCTGTTTCCACACCTGAGCGTACAGCGCAATCTGGAATACGGCATGCGCCGGGTTCCGCGCGCCATGCATCAGGTCTCGCTGGATCAGGCGGTGGCCTTGCTGGATATCGGCCATCTCTTGCAACGCAATCCGGACAAGCTATCGGGCGGTGAACGTCAGCGCGTTGCCATCGCCCGCGCACTGGCGACCAGCCCGCGCATCCTGTTAATGGATGAACCGCTGGCCGCACTCGACAGCAAGCGCAAGGAAGAAATCATGCCGTATCTGGAAAGACTGCATGATGAGCTGGACATCCCGGTCATCTACGTCAGCCATTCGTCGGACGAGGTCGCGCGCCTGGCCGATCATTTGGTGCTGCTGGAAAACGGCAAAGTCGTCGCCAGCGGTGCCACCAGTGATCTGATGACGCGCCTGGATCTGAATTTCGCCCACGGCGATACGGCCAGTGCATTGGTGGCCGCAACGGTGACTGCACATGACGCAAGCTTCCATCTGACTTCTGTCGAGTTCTCCGGTGGCCAGCTGTTGTTACCGCAACAGGCCGCCACCATCGGTCAGCAGATCCGCGTACGGATACAGGCGCGTGACGTCAGCTTAAGCCTGACACCACAACGTGATAGCAGTATCTTGAATATTGTCCCGGCAACCGTCGCAGAGTTGTCTGACGATGCAGCGGGGCAGGTGATGATAGGACTGGATGCAAATGGCACGCGCCTGCTGGCACGTATCACGCGCAAATCATGCGAGGCCATGGGCCTGGCGCTGGGTACGCCAGTGTTTGCGCAAATCAAGGGTATCGCTATTCTTAAATAGCGACACCTCTTTAGATGGCTGCCATTTTTGCGTGGCCGAAAGCTTCCGACAGCAACAGGATCTTGCCGGTGTCACTGGAATCATACCCGGCAAGACCATTAATCACTTTGCGGAAATATCCTGACTGCACGACGTCTATGACCAACTGTATCAGCGGGTCATCCATGATGGACAAAGGCAGCGCCAGGAAATAGCGTTCACGTATCAAAGGAATGAAGTCCAGGCTGAAACGTTGTGCTGCGGTCTGCACGCCTACGCCCACATCAGCCATGCCGCTGGCTATATAAGCAGCGACCGCTGAATGGGTGAATTCATTGCTTTGATAGCCTTCGATATCAAACGGCGAGATATTCGCGCCTGCCAGCATCAGCTCCAGCAGCATGCGGGTGCCGGAACCAATTTGCCGGTTCACGAAGCGCACGCCTGGCCGTTTCAGATCTTGTAAAGTTTGTATGCCTTTCGGATTGCCAGGTGCCACAAACATGCCCTGGGTGCGTATGGCCAGATGGATCAGGCAGTGTTCACGCGGATTGAGCCACTGGGTATAGCGCTCCACCGCTTTCTTCTCAAAGTCCCCGAGCGGCACGTGAAAGCCCGCCAGATCACATTCATTTCGTGACAAAGCAGCAACTGCATCGGTGCTGTTGCGATAACGCAAATCGACCGGCAGATTGGCTTCTGTTAATTGATGCAGCAAGGCATCGACCGCAAAACCATGGCTGGCGTCGAGGCGGAGCGGCTTGGTTTTGCCGACGATGGTTTTGCCGATTTCGCTTTCCAGCTCGGAAGCCAGACTTTCCAGGGTAGGGGACAGGCGCGCGCGGATGCGGCGATCCGCCCAGATCAATTTTTCCGCCAAAGGCGTCAATGTCGTCCCGCGACCGCGATCCGTATTTAACAAAGCCGTACCGAAAAGTTTTTCCGCTTCGCGCAGCAAGCCCCAGGAATAGCGATATGACAAGTCGACCAGGCGCGCGGCCTTGGAGATCGAACCGGTCTTCTGGATCGACATTAATAGATTGAGCAATACCGCCGTGTCCAGCGGGGCGTCATTGCTGTGGGTAATTTCCCAATGGGGATTAATGACAACTTTAAACATAAGCCATACCGCCTATCAGTTCGCTAATGCAAGCGACGGGTGTCCTTGATGTAGCGTTTACGCCTCTTTTTAGGTTATGCAGAAGATAGCCTATTGAAGCTAGTGTTTACCAGTGCTACCTTTCGGATGTTGCAAAGGTGCGCCCGCAAACTATATGCTATAAAAAGCATATATACAAGATAATTTTTAACAAGGAAGCAGTATGGTTTCGTTCGATTTCACGACCTCGCGGCAAGTAGTATTGCCATCGGTGTCGCTAGCTGGAGACTCTAAGTGAACACCCAAACCCAATTTGATCTGGCCGCGGTCGAGGCCATTATTGCACAGCGCAAAGCTACACCTGGCGCGCTTTTGCCTATCCTGCACGACATCCAGGGTGTGGTTGGTTATATCCCGCCTAGCGTGGTTCCTGCGATTGCTGAGGGCTTGAACATCTCGCGCGCAGAAGTACACGGCGTGATCACCTATTACCACTTCTTCCGTCAACATCCGGTCGGCGAACACGTCGTCCAGATCTGCCGTGCAGAAGCTTGCCAGGCACGCGGTTGCGAATCGCTGGCTGACCATGCAAAAGAATTGCTGGGCTGTGATTTCCACGGCACCACTGACGACAACAAATTCACCTTGCAAACCGTGTACTGCCTCGGCCAATGCGCCAGCGGCCCGGCGATCCAGATCGATGACGACCTGTACGCCCGCGTCTCCAAGGAAAAATTCAATAGCCTGATCCAGGCCAAGCGAGGTGTGCAATGACCGTAACTATCTTTGTTCCACGCGACTCGACCGCCCTGGCGCTCGGCGCAAATGAAACCGCAGCAGCCATCGAACGCGAAGCCAAAGCACGCGGC
Source organism: Herminiimonas sp. Marseille-P9896 (assembly GCF_903993245.1). NCBI lineage: Bacteria > Pseudomonadati > Pseudomonadota > Betaproteobacteria > Burkholderiales > Oxalobacteraceae > Herminiimonas > Herminiimonas sp. Marseille-P9896. Next base: position 288,438 of record NZ_CAJEVT010000001.1, read on the forward strand.
ATCGATATCAAACTGGTACGCAACGGTTCGCGCGGCATGTTCTGGCTGGAGCCACTGGTTGAAGTAGCGACCGACGCTGGCCGTATCGGCTTTGGTCCTATCGAAGAGCACGAAGTTGCTGGTCTGTTCGACGCTGGTTTCACCACCGGTGGCAGCCACCCGAAAGCTCTCGGCCTGACCGAAGAAATCCCGTACCTGAAAAAACAGGAACGTCTGCAATTTGCACGCGTAGGCATTACCGATCCGGTATCGCTGGACGACTACCTGGCGCATGAAGGCTATGTCGGCCTGAAAAACGCCATCGCGATGGAACCTGCTGCCATCGTGCAGCAAGTCACCGACTCCGGCCTGCGTGGTCGCGGCGGTGCAGCTTTCCCTACCGGTATCAAATGGAAAACCGTGTTGGGCGCAGAAGCTCCACAAAAATACATCGCTTGTAACGCCGACGAAGGCGACTCCGGCACCTTCTCCGACCGCATGGTGATGGAAGATGATCCTTTCATGCTGATCGAAGGCATGACCATCGCTGGCCTGGCAGTCAAGGCTACCGAAGGTTATATCTATGTGCGTTCCGAATACCCGCACTCGATCGCCAACCTGAACGAAGCAATCGCTGCAGCCAACGCCGCCGGTTACCTCGGTGAAAACATCCTCGGTTCCGGCCGCACTTTCAACCTGCAAGTACGTAAAGCTGCTGGCGCTTACGTTTGCGGCGAAGAAACCGCGATGCTGGAAAGTATCGAAGGCAAACGCGGCATGGTACGTGCCAAACCGCCACTGCCAGCGCTGCAAGGCTTGTTCGGCCAGCCTACCGTCATCAACAACGTGATTTCGTTGTCTGCAGTACCATTAATCATGTCCCGTGGTGCTGAGTTCTACAAAAACTTCGGCATGGGTCGTTCGCGCGGCACCTTGCCTATGCAACTGGCAGGCAACCTGAAATACGGCGGCCTGGTAGAAAAAGCATTCGGCGTGACCTTGCGCGAATTGCTGTACGACTTTGGCGGCGGCTCGGAATCCGGTCGTCCTATCCGTGCAGTACAAGTTGGCGGCCCACTCGGTGCCTACATGCCTGAGTCGCTGTTCGACACCCCGTTTGACTATGAAGCATTCGCTGCTGTTGCCTCGACTGTAGGCCATGGTGGCTTGGTCGCCTTCGACGATACCGTCGATATGGCCAAACAAGCACGTTACGCGATGCACTTCTGTGCAGAAGAGTCGTGCGGCAAGTGCACACCGTGCCGGATTGGTTCGACACGTGGTGTAGAAGTTATGGACAAAATCATCGCTAACCAGAATCGGCCACAGCAAATCCACCTGCTGCGTGATTTGTGCGATGTGATGGTAACGGGATCGCTATGTGCGATGGGTAACATGACACCATTTCCGGTGTTGTCTGCCCTGAACCACTTCCCAGAAGATTTCGGCGATCAAAAAACATTGGCAAACGCGGCTTAATCGGCAGCCTAAGCTTAGAAACTGGAGCGAAAAATGAATCAACTTAACGGTATCGACTACGGCACGAAAAAAAGCACGTCCGAAGTCATGATCTCCCTGGAAATCGATGGCGTAGCCATCACCGTGCCGCAAGGCACTTCCGTCATGCGTGCAGCAGCTGAGTACGGCATCAACGTACCTAAGCTGTGTGCTACCGACAGCCTGGAATCTTTCGGCTCTTGCCGTCTGTGCCTGGTTGAAATCGAAGGCCGTCGCGGCTACCCGGCATCGTGTACGACTCCTGCCGAAGCCGGCATGAAAGTCAAAACACAAACACCTAAGCTGGCAGACATCCGCCGTGGCGTGATGGAACTGTACATCTCGGATCACCCGCTGGACTGCCTGACCTGCCCAACCAACGGCAACTGCGAACTGCAGGACATGGCTGGTGTAGTTGGTCTGCGCGACGTACGTTACGGCTACGACGGCAGCAACCATCTGAAACTGGAAAAAGACGAATCCAATCCTTACTTCACCTACGACGCATCGAAATGTATCGTTTGTAACCGCTGCGTCCGCGCTTGCGAAGAAACACAAGGTACATTCGCTCTGACCATCGACGGCCGCGGCTTCACATCGCGCGTGTCAGCTGGTCAAAAAGAAGACTTCATTGATTCGGAATGCGTATCTTGCGGTGCTTGCGTAGACGCATGCCCAACCGCAACGCTGACCGAAAAAACCGTCATCATGATGGGTCAGGCAGAACACAGCAAAGTAACCACCTGCGCATACTGCGGCGTCGGTTGCTCGTTCAAGGCCGAAATGAAAGGTAATGAAGTAGTACGCATGGTGCCGAATCCGGATGGTAAAGCCAACCAGGGTCACGCTTGCGTCAAAGGCCGCTTCGCATGGGGTTATGCAACACATAAAGACCGCATGTTGAAACCGATGATCCGTAGCAAAATCACCGACCCATGGAAAGAAGTATCGTGGGACGAAGCGATCAACTACGCTGCTTCCGAACTGAAACGCATCCAGGCTAAATACGGCAAGGATTCGATCGGTGGCCTGGTTTCCTCGCGTTGCACCAACGAAGAAGGCTACCTGGTTCAGAAGCTGGTTCGCGCTGCATTCGGTAACAACAACGTTGACACCTGCGCACGCGTTTGCCACTCGCCTACCGGTTACGGCCTGAAAGTAACCATGGGTGAATCTGCTGGTACCCAAACCTTTGAATCGGTGATGAAGTCTGACGTCATCCTGGTCATCGGTGCTAACCCGGCGTCCGGTCACCCGGTATTTGCATCGCAAATGAAACGTCGCATCCGTCAGGGCGCGAAACTGATCGTTGTCGATCCACGTACTACCGAAATGGTTAAGTCGCCGCACATCCAGGCTGACTACCACCTGAAACTGAAACCAGGCAGCAACGTTGCTATCGTTAATGCACTGGCGCACGTCATCATCACCGAAAAACTGCACAAGCCTGACTTCATCGCAGCACGTTGTGAAGTTGACTCGTTCGAAGAATGGGCAGAATTCGTTTCGCTGCCAGAAAACTCGCCAGAAGCAATGGAAGAAGTGTCCGGCGTACCAGCTGCTGACATCCGTGCTGCTGCACGTCTGTTTGCAACCGGTGGCAATGCAGCGATCTACTACGGTCTCGGCGTTACCGAACACGCTCAAGGTTCGACCACTGTTATCGGTATCGCCAACCTGGCGATGGCAACCGGCAACATCGGCCGTGAAGGCGTCGGCGTGAACCCACTGCGCGGTCAAAACAACGTGCAAGGTTCTTGCGATATGGGTTCCTTCCCGCACGAACTGCCAGGCTATCGTCACGTCTCTGACTCCGTCGCACGTGCAGAATTCGAAGCAGTTTGGGGTTGCACACTGGAATCCGAACCAGGCCTGCGTATTCCTAACATGTTCGATGCAGCGATGGACGGCACCTTCATGGGTCTGTACTGCGAAGGTGAAGACATTGTTCAGTCCGATCCGAACACACAGCACGTTACCGCTGCTCTGGAAGCAATGGAGTGCATCATCGTTCAGGACATCTTCCTGAACGAAACAGCGAAATACGCACACGTCTTCCTGCCAGGTTCGTCGTTCCTGGAAAAAGACGGTACCTTCACCAATGCAGAACGTCGCATCTCGCGCGTACGCAAAGTGATGCCACCGAAATCGGGTTACGGCGACTGGGAAGTCACCCAAATGCTGTCGAACGCACTCGGCTATCCTATGAACTACAAACATCCACGTGAAATCATGGATGAGATCGCTGCGTTGACCCCGACCTTTACCGGTGTGAGCTTCAAGCGTATCGACGAATTGGGCGGCAGCATCCAATGGCCTTGCAACGCTGAAGCGCCAGAAGGTACCCCAACCATGCACACAGAAGAATTCGTGCGCGGTAAAGGTCGCTTCATCAATACCAAGTACTTCGGTGCTGGCGAGAAGGTCAATAAGAAATTCCCATTGATCCTGACCACCGGTCGTATCCTGTCGCAATACAACGTTGGTGCGCAAACCCGTCGTACCTTCAACAATATGTGGCACAGCGAAGATCGCCTGGAAATCCATCCACACGATGCGGAAGAACGCGGCATCAAGCAGGACGACTGGGTTGGTATTGAATCGCGTGCCGGTCAAACCGTATTGCGTGCAGATATCACCGAGCGTATCCAGCCTGGCGTCGTGTACACCACGTTCCACTTCCCTGAATCGGGTGCTAACGTGATTACGACCAACTCGTCCGACTGGGCTACCAACTGCCCAGAGTACAAAGTGACGGCGGTGCAGGTAATGCCGGTTGCCCAACCTTCGGAATGGCAACGCTCGTATAATCGCTTTAACCGCGAGCAAGAAAGCTTTGCCGCTGAGAAGATGATTCCACGTGGCTCGGAGTTGTCCACATCGAAGTAAGGTCTGAGGTCTGATAAAGGGTCTGTGTGATGAATGCAAGCACTGACGACGAACGTACGGCACTGGTTCGCGTCCCGGTAGAAAAATGGGACGCGGATCAGCACACTATCTGCGAGGATGACGTCGCGGAAGAAGTGCCGGTCGCGTTGGAATACAACGGTATTTCGCACGCCGTCATGCTGGCTTCGCCATACGACCTGGAAGACTTTGCGCTCGGCTTTTCGCTCAGTGAAGGCATACTGAAAGACAAGTCCGAACTCTACGATTGCGAAGTTGTGCCTGGCTGCGAAGGCATACAGGTACAAATGCGTATCGCGACGGAACGCTTCGTCACGTTAAAAGACAAACGACGCAACATGACCGGTCGTACCGGCTGTGGTTTGTGTGGTGCAGAAACACTGGAACAGGCAATACGCCATCCGCAGGCAACTGTCGGACATGCGATGTTTTCGGCGCAGCAGATTTACGCTGGCATGAAAGCCATGAAAGCGCAGCAACGCCTGCAGAAGCATACCGGCGCCACCCATGCAGCTGCGTGGATGAACCTGGATGGTTCAGTCGACCTGGTACGTGAAGATGTAGGGCGTCACAACGCGCTCGACAAACTGATCGGTGCCATGGCTGAAGACAAGCGTGATTTCACGCAAGGTGCGGCATTGATTACCAGCCGTGCCAGCTATGAAATGGTGCAGAAGTCGGCCACCATGGGCATCGGTTTCCTGGCGGCTATCTCGGCGCCTACCAGCCTGGCAATACAGTTGGCAGATGAAACCAATGTCACGCTGATCGGTTTTGTTCGTGATCAAAGCCACGTCGTTTATGCGCAAGCACATCGCCTGATACGCGAGTCGAAATAAATTATATTAAGGAAGAGCAGAATGAGCGGTAGCACAGTAGATAATCTGATCAAGATGGCTAACCAGATCGGCGACTTTTTTGAAACCATGAGAGATCGCAATAAATCCCTGGAAGAAATCGCGGGCCATCTGAAACGTTCGTGGGATCCACGTATGCGTCGTGCATTGATGGAACACGTCGAACACCACAATGGTGAAGGCTTGAAGCCTATCGTGCTGGATGCAGTACGCACCCACAAAATGCTGAACTGATTCCTATCGGGTTGTCCTGACGATCCAATACGATTACCATGGCTGCGCTACCCTCCGGGTTACGCAGCCATTTTCATTTATAACACCTACAGGAGAAACCATGTCACGTCGCCCATTATTGCGTTTTGCCGCCGTTGTTCTGGCATCTGCATTCGTCGCGCCACTCGGCTTCGCACAACAAATCATCAAACTCTCGACCACTACCAGCACCGAAAACTCGGGCCTGCTGCCTTATCTGTTGCCTGAGTTTGAAGCCAAGACCAATTCCAAAGTCCACGTGATCTCGGTTGGTACCGGCAAAGCCCTGGAACTGGCCAAGAACGGTGACGTCGATGTAACTCTGGTACACGCACGTTCGGCTGAAGATAAATTCGTTGCTGAAGGCCACGGCGTAGATCGCCGCGACGTGATGTACAACGACTTCATCATCGTCGGTCCTGCCAGCGATCCTGCCGGTATCAAGGGCAGCAAAGACGTACTCGCATCGATGAAGAAAATCGTCGATAGCAAAGCCAAATTCATTTCGCGTGGTGACAACTCCGGCACCGACGTCATGGAAAAAGCCTACTGGAAAGAAATCGGCGTGAAGCCTGAAGGCAGCGCGTATGTGTCCGCTGGTCTGGGCATGGGCGAAGTATTGACGATGGCAGGCGAACTGCAGGCTTACACTTTATCGGACCGTGCAACCTTCGGTGCCTACAAAGCCAAAACCGGCCTGGCGATCGTGGTGCAGGGCGACAAGAAGATGTTTAACCCATACGGCGTGATTGCAGTGAATCCAGCCAAGTACAAAGACATCAACTACAAAGGCGCCAAGCAGTTCATCGACTACCTGACTTCACCTGAAGGTCAAAAGAAAATCGCTGCTTACAAAATCGACGGCGAACAAGTGTTCTTCCCATCGGCCAAGTAAGTGGATAGTGCACCGTATGATCGCTGAGCCGGATCATGCGTAGTGCAGTAGCCTGGAACATACAGGCTGCACAAAAAACAAAAGCGCGGAATTCCGCGCTTTTTTATTTACAGCTGTTCAAATACGTCTTCGCTGGCTGTCTTTAATTCCTTCGCTTCTTCCAGCATCCTGCGGTGTTCTATGCGCTTGCGCATGATGTCCGCATGCTGCTTCGCTGTCATCGGCGGCGTAGTCATTAAATCCTTCAACAAAGCGGTATTGGAGTAGTTGTTTTTGATCAGACGGCCCAAGTTGCTTGACTCCGTAATTAAGCATCAACATCACTGCACTATCAGAACTGAAGCAGGCCAGATAGATGATGTGTAAAACGATTACCTTGCTGTATTTTGCACGAAATTAGCTTCTTTATCATGACATCGAAAAAAATAGCCGATTTAAACAACAGTCAGGCTTAAACGCTGTCTCAGTCATAGACGAAAAAAATCCCGCCGAGCTTGGGGCTCGCGGGACCTTGAGACCTTCCTTGAGAGGGAAGAAACAGCAACTGGTAAGCAGCTACCGAAACGATCATCCTTGTGGGCGGACCGCCTCGGTATCGGCGTTAAAACTTTTCCGGATGTGTGCAATTCGTGGTCGCAACGCCCGGGTGATGAGAACGGCGGCAAAGCTGCCGCCGCCATTCAGCACCACGCCAGATAACAGCGCTTGTACTGCAGGTGACCAACGTAATGCGTGTACGACGTAACTGGCATAAACGTTGCCTGCTACCAGTCGCATTAAATTGATCAGATAAATTTGATTACCGTTCAACTAAAACTCGCGCTACAGCGTTAAGCGTAGGCAGCTTGCATACGCAGCTTGGCTGCCAGTTCAGGTTGAGTCTGGGCAATCTGGTTCGCTTTGCGATTCAATGCAAAACGAGTCTGTGCCGGAGCCTGTGCCTGCACAACAGCGCGTTTGCTGATACGTTGTGGTGCGGAGTAAGCAGCACGCATACGCAGTTCAGCAGCCAGCGCAGGTTGTGTTTGCGCGATTTGGTTGGCTTTGCGGTTCAAAGCAAATGCGGTTTGTACCGGGCTGGTTGCAGCGACAGTGGCTTTCTTGGCAACAGCGACCTTTTGGCTAGGTGCCAGCGCCAGCAAGATGTTGCGCAGCAGGGCTACGGTCAATGGCTTAAACAGCAATGCCAGGGCAACTACACCAGCTACCGCGATGATCGCTGGACGTGCCGGGGTGTAGGCGAGGCCGATTGCAGCCAAAACAGCTGGAACGGCGATCAGCGCCGGGTTCGTGTATGTGCTATTCGATAAAGTAGACATGATGATTTCCTTTTTTCTCTGATAATCCTTGTTGTTGCATTGCAGTATAGGTAGGATAGAGATATAAATCTAATTTCAATTCAGGATACCAGTCATCGATTTCGTGAATATGTCTGCTAAGCTCCTGATAAGCCCTTTTTTGGTAAAAATAATATGAGTTTCCTCACCCTGGATTTGAACTTGCTGCGCGTTTTTGACGCCGTCATGACCGAGCAAAACCTGACGCGCGCCGCAAATTTGTTGGCAATGACACAACCCGCCGTCTCCAACGCGCTGCGCCGCCTGCGCGACACCTTGGGCGATGAGCTGGTGATCCGCACCGCCCACGGTGTCAAACCGACATCACGAGCCGAAGAGCTATGGCCGGTGGTACGTCGCGCGCTGTCTGACCTGGAAGCCGCGGTGACACCCGATACCTTTGACGTGTCCCGCGCCAACACAACTTTCCGCATGGCAATGGCTGATGCGACCGCTGCACTGTGGCTGCCTTTCCTGGTGCGCGCCATCGAAAAAGACGCGCCAGGCCTGAATGTACGCATGGTGCCGCTGACCACCCGCGAACCCCGCCCTATGTTGCTGCGCGGTGATATCGATCTGGCTATCGGCTTTTTCCCGGGCGTAGCCGCGCAACTGGCAAGTGGACAAAACACCGCTGTTTCGCAGATCCGCCACGAGCGTCTGTACACCGGTGAATATGTTTGCGTGATGCGGAAAAACCATCCTTTGGCCAAAGTCGAACTGACACTGGACAATTATTGTGCGGCGCATCATTTATTGGTGAGTTTTTCCGGCCGAGCGAAAGGTTTGATGGATGAAGCCCTGACCAACCTGGGCCGTGAACGCCGCATCCTGCTGACCGTGAATCAATTCTTTACCGCTGGTCGCGTCGTTGCCAGCTCGGATCTGATTACCGTCTTGCCACGCCATTTGATCGCTTCTACCGGTATGGCTGAAGCATTGATCGCCAAGGACTTGCCGTTTGAATTACCGGACGTGCACGTGGATATGCTATGGCACGAACGAGATGCGCGTAATCCTGCGCATAAGTGGTTGCGTGAGCAACTGAGCGCCAGCACCGAAGAAGGTATAGGCCGCGTCAAGAAACGACGCTAAACCGCATACCGGGCTGCATCTTCTGATGCAGCTATCAGTCTGAATGAATCTGCTTAATCTATATCGCAGACCAAATATTCAAGTATCGCCGCCATCAAGGCATTGATTTCAACATAGTTGCCGGGGCTGACATTACGCAACTCGGCTTCACTTTGTACATAGCGCTGCGGCACCAATTCATCAGCACAATGCCGGATGATGGAGTCCGCACTCTCCGGCGTGGTCTCCAGATGAAATTGCAGACCAATCACGCGACTTCCTACCTGGAACGCCTGGTTACGACAGGCAGCGCTGCTGGCCAGGCGGATGGCTCCTTCCGGTAAATCAAAGGTTTCACCATGCCAATGGAATACATCCACCTTGGCAGGGAAGGCCAGTCCATCCAGCATTGCCGGTTCAGCCACGATAGGAAACCAGCCTATCTCTTTCTCTGCTGCCGGATACACCTTAGCGCCCAGTGCATTTGCTATCAGCTGTGAACCCAGGCAAATACCCAGCACAGCTTTATGCCCGGCAATCGCTTCTGCAATAAAACATTTCTCGGTACGTAACCACGGCAAAGTGTCTTCATCATTCACACTCATGGGACCACCGAGCGCAATGATCAAATCAATGCCATCCAGCGACGGGAAGCGGTCTGATTCAAACAACCGTGTATAGCTGAAGGTCATATTACGTTGCAGCAGCCACTCTTCTATGCTGCCCAAACCTTCAAATGGAACGTGTTGTAGTACATGTACGTGCATACCAGGACCAAAGCGTGAGTTGATCGGATAGAGCAGGTGATGAAACGACAGAAGCGACGTTCGACACAGGACAAGGACTTTAACACGCGTTTCATTTTCGTTCCGGCGACATCATCAGAGCGGCGTTTTCATCCCGCGCTGGCCGTGACCTTCCAGCACGCCGCATTGAAGCTGACCTGCCTACCATGCACATAAGGCTCGAACGCGTGTCGCACGACCTGAATGACGCGGCTACGTGTTTGTTCATCCTCTCGTTGCAAGGCGCGACCCAGCGGTCCCATACGAGTCAGGTAAAGCGGCAAATCCTTTGCCTCAAAAGAACAAGGTACATCGATCGCTACGACAGCTGGCTCTTTCCAGCCACTTGCCTGCAGGATTTGCTTCACCCGCTCCTTGTTTGCAAATGCAAATTGCCCGGGCTCATCAGGTTTGCGTACCGGCATATGCGGCAGCAGGCTGCTGCCTACACGTTCCGCCGTCGTCATAAAGGGATTTTCATCCGCGCTACGCCAGGCAATAAACCTCAATTCAGCATGTGTACGTGCCGCCTGCCTCAAGTTGGTAAATGCAGCGACGGGATCATCAAAAAACATCATCCCAAACCGCGACATGATTACATCGAAACTCGCTGGCACAAACGCATATCTTTGTGCGTCATCACAGATGAAGCGCGTAGTTAAGCCTTGTTCCTTTGCGGCAGTATGCGCAACATCCTTCATCTGCTGCGAGATATCTATACCTGTGCATAATCCTTGCAACCCGAGTTGTCGCGATACAGCGATAGTGGTGCTGCCAGTACCGCAACCTACATCCAATACTTTGCTTGCACCACTGATGTCACGCACGAGCAGTGTGGCTATCGGTTGAAACATCTGCTCCACCAGCTGCTGAGTTTCTACCCATGCACGTCCTGCATCACCATTCCAGATGTTAGTTTGTTCAGTGTTCATGATTGCTTCCTTTTATACACATGTAAAAGCGGGAAGTGATATCGTGCAACTTAAAGTCTACTTGAGGTCAAGCATGGCAAGACTGGATATCGCCGAAGTTGTTGCACAAGCGGGAGTACCTGCATCCACGCTGCGCTACTACGAAGAAAAAGGGTTGATCAAATCCATAGGCAGGAGTGGATTGCGTCGCGTATTCGATGCCACCGTACTGGAGCGCCTGACGCTGATTGCATTGGGACGTGCCGCCGGTTTTGCGCTGGATGAAATTGCCGCCATGTTTGAAACCAACGGCAAGGTGAACCTGGATAGAAAGGTGCTTCTCAGCAAGGCGGATGAACTCGATCTCACTATCCGCAAACTATCTGCCATGCGTGACGGATTACGTCATGCTGCCAAGTGTGCAGCACCCAGTCATATGGAATGTCCGACCTTTAAAAAAATCCTGCGAGCAACTGCATCCGGCATCATTAGCGCACACACTCCGACCCGGGTTCGCAAAAAATAATTACCGCAGCATTGGCCCATCGTAAGTTCTATATTTTTTCACCGTAATTGCTAAAAACCCCCAGCTGTCTTAACGAAGACCAGTGCTGCGGATATTTCTTCACGGAATATCTTATTGAACTCGCAAGTTATCGCAGGGTCGTATTAATTCGTCTCCCACTATTTGAGTCCTTTTATGTCTCGTACAAAAAAAATAATGATGTGGAGCGCCATCGGCTTTTCCGCGCTATTGCTGATCTGTGTCTTGTTTCTGTTGATGTTTGACTGGAACCGGGCCAAACCATGGCTGAATGAAAAAGTCAGTGAAGCAACAGGTCGTCGCTTTGCCATCAATGGTGATTTGATCCTGACCTGGCAACGCGCCGAACCAGCTACCGGCACCTGGCGCGATTGGGTCCCGGCACCGCGCCTGAGTGCGCATGACGTCACCCTGGGCAATCCGGAATGGGCTAAAGCAGATAGCAATATGGCGGAGATAGGTCACATTACTTTCTCTGTAAATCCATTACCGCTGTTGAACAAAACCATCGTCATCCCATCGCTGCAGCTGGATGATCCCAACCTTGCATTGCAACGCGTCAGCAAAGATAAAGATAACTGGACCTTCAAACAAACCGAACCATCAGCCTGGACACTGGATCTGCAACGACTGTATTTTTATCGCGGCGAGATCACACTGAAAGATGAAGTTGAACATATCGATGCCAAAGCAAACATCGATACGCTCGAGCCTACAGCAGTCAATGACTTTGTAATGGGCTGGAAAATCACCGGTACTTACAACGGTGCACGCATTACTGGTGACGGTAAAGCGGGTGCTTTGCTTGCGTTAAAGAATGTAGATAAACCTTTTCCGCTGGAAGCAAAACTGAATGTGGGTAAAACCACCATACGCGTCAACGGCACAGTTACCAAACCACAGGAACTTGCCGCTATCGATATGCGTTTGTATCTGGCCGGTGCCAGCATGGCCGATCTGTATCCGTTGACTGGCATTACATTGCCGAAGACACCTGAGTTTTCCACAGAAGGACATTTGATAGGTGTGACTGATAAGCGCGGTGGCAAGTGGACCTATGAAAAATTCAAAGGCAAAGTAGGGGATAGCGATATTGCCGGTAGCCTGGTGTATGAAGCCAAGCAACCACGTCCTTTGCTGTCGGGCACGGTGGTTTCCAATTTGCTGCAACTAAGCGATCTTGGTCCAGTGATAGGTGCGGATTCCAACGAGAGCAAAAAGGAACGCGGCGTTGCTGCCAACCAACCTGCAAACAAAGTTTTGCCAGTCGAGAAATTTACGACTGAGCGTTGGGGCAGCATAGATGCAGATGTGAAAATCACCGGACATAAAATCGTCCACAGTGCTTCACTGCCTATAGAAAACCTCGATACCCATCTGAAGTTACAAGACAGCGTCATTACTTTGTCACCACTGAAATTCGGTGTCGCCGGTGGTAACTTGATCGGTGATATCAAACTCGATGGTCGCAATAATGTGATCAAGGCCGAAGCAAAAGTCTCAGCACGTCATTTGAAGCTGAAGCAGTTATTCCCAACCTTCCAGCCTATGCAAGCCAGCTTTGGTGAAGTCAATGGCGATACTTCCTTATCCGGTACCGGTAATTCGATAGCCAGCCTGCTCGCCACTTCGAATGGTGAAATCAAATCACTGATCAATGAAGGCACCATCAGCAAACTCTTGCTGGAACAGATCGGTTTGAATATCGGCAATATCGTCATCTCTAAATTATTTGGCGATAAACAAGTACAACTGAATTGCATGGCCACTGATCTTTCGGTTACCAATGGCCTGGTACAAACACGCACCTTCATTGTTGATACCAGCGATGCGGTGATGTATGTAACGGGTACCGTTGATTTGGCGAAGGAACAACTGAACCTGACCATCAAACCGGAAACCAAAGGTTTGCGCATTGTTTCCCTGCGTGCTCCGCTGTATGTGACCGGTGAATTCGCCAATCCGAAAGTAGGGGTGGATACCGGCGTGCTGGCATTGAAAGCGGGGAGTGCGGTAGCACTGGCTGTCGTTGCTCCAGTCACCGCTCTATTACCTTTGATTAATGTAGGTAACCCAGAAGAAAACAAATGCACCAGCTTACTCAAGGAAGCGCGCAGCAAACCGGTCGCTCCACCGCCTGGTAAAACCTATAAAGCCAAAGCAAGCAGCAAGGAAGCGGCAAAGTAGTTGATTTATCCATCTGATTTTGCCGGGCCTGTACAAGCTGTGCATAAAGCTCTGCAGAAACGGTGGATAGCTTGTGGATAATCCTGTGGAAAAAGAAGGCTGCATTTTTATCCCCGAACTATCCTAGGCAAGTACACCGTTTATGCAGGCTTTATCCAAATTCCAAGCCTTTGATTTTTATCAGGCTTTAGTGCTTATCCACAGAAAAGTGCTCGCGTTAACTATTACTACTAAACATATATATAAACAATCAATATAAAACCAGAATCGCGTTTTCTTCTCGAAGTTCAAAAAACCCAAGTCAAAAGCCTCTGTAAAAGCACTACTTTCATCTCATTGCAAAGCTGGCTAACAGCTGTTGCTTAGCAAATCCTTCCTGAAATACCCATCCTTGTACTGCGCAGCAGACAAAAGCCATCGTTTTTACTTTTTAGCTGCTGTTAAAAACGTCAGTACCTAAACGCTCATTCTTCATTTAAGAGTTCTGTAGCTGCTATCCAGGGCATTTGGAGCGGCAATGGACGGGGTAGGTACAGGATTTCATTTAAAAATCGCCTGCAAGCGGCAAATTTCATTTCCCGGTTCAGCAAAACTCGATTTTTTATACAAACCAGGGGTTGAGGAAATTTTTAAACAGCTGTTATCAAAAAATGAATTCAACTGAATTTGAAATTCATCTGTGATTTGTTTGGTAAAGAGGCTGTGGTCTTTCAGTTTTAAGGTTTTAGTTTTTAAAGCTTTTGCGCTTTTAGGTTTTAAAAAGGGTTTTCTGTTTTAAGTTAATTGTTTATATATATGTTTAGTAGTAATAGTTAACGCAGGTGCTTTTCTGTGGATAAGGGTAAAAGCCTGAAACAAATCAAATACTTGGAATCTGGATAAAGCCTGCATAAGCGGTGTACTTGCCTAGGATAGTTCGGGGATAAAAATGCAGCCTTCTTTTTCCACAGGATTATCCACAAGCTATCCACCGTTTCTGCAGAGCTTTATGCACAGCATTTTTCCCTTATTGCCATGTTAATCTTGAACAGATTACAAGCAGGCTTATAAAACCTTTTCGAGGAAAGTAGATGACGACGACTGCCCAAATTAAGCATTACATTCATGGTCGCCTGGTAGGTACCGAGGGCGGCAGGGAACAGGATGTCTTTAACCCGGCAACTGGCCAGGTCAGTGCGCAAGTGGTTCTGGCCAGTGATGCGGATGTGCAGGCAGTCGTGGCGACAGCGAAAGCAGCAGCACCGGCATGGGCCGACACGGCACCCTTGAAGCGGGCACGCATACTTTTCAAATTCAAGGAATTAATAGAGAAGCACCATGATGACCTGGCAGCTGCTATTACCCGTGAACACGGTAAGGTTTTTTCCGATGCTAAAGGTGAGGTGACGCGTGGGCTGGAAGTCGTCGAGTTTGCCTGTGGCGTACCGCAATTATTAAAAAACCAGTTCACGGACAATATTGGCGGCGGTATAGATAACTGGAATCTGCGTCAGCCTTTAGGCGTGACCGCAGGTATTACGCCTTTCAACTTTCCTTTTATGGTGCCGATGTGGATGGCGCCGGTAGCTCTCGCAACGGGCAATACATTCATCCTTAAACCTTCTGAGCGCGATCCTTCACCGTCGTTGATGGTAGCGGAGCTGCTACAGCAAGCTGGGCTGCCTGACGGCGTATTTAACGTCTTGCAGGGCGATAAGCTGGCGGTAGATGGCTTGCTGCAGCACCCGGATGTGAAGGCAGTGTCTTTTGTCGGCTCCACGCCGATTGCAGAATATATTTATGCCGCTGGAGCGGCGCGCAAGGGCGGTAGTTATCCACTGCGGGTACAGGCACTGGGCGGTGCAAAAAATCATTTGGTCGTGATGCCAGACGCCAACCTGGAGCAAGCGGTCGATGCCTTGATAGGTGCGGCTTATGGTTCGGCCGGCGAGCGTTGCATGGCGATCTCGGTGGCGGTGGCAGTAGGTGACGTAGCCGACAAACTGGTGGCTGCGCTAATCCCGCGCGTCAAATCGCTGAAGGTAAAGAATGGCATGGAAGCCGATGCCGAAATGGGACCAGTGGTCAGCGCCGCGCATAAGGCCAAGATAGAAGGCTATATAGATGCAGGCGTAAAAGCCGGTGCCAAATTACTGGTAGATGGTCGCGGCTTGAAAGTGGCCGGACATGAGCAAGGATTTTTCCTGGGTGGTTGTCTATTTGATCACGTCACGCCAGAGATGATAATTTATCAAGAAGAGATATTTGGCCCGGTACTTTGTGTTGTGCGCGTACCTAACTTTGCAGCTGCCCTGGATTTGATTAATCGGCATGAGTTTGGCAATGGTGTGTCGCTATTCACATCGGATGGGAATACTGCACGTGAATTTTCCCGGCGGGTCGAAGTGGGTATGGTCGGTATCAATGTACCTATCCCGGTGCCGATGGCCTGGCATTCGTTCGGTGGCTGGAAGCGCTCGATGTTTGGCGACACCCATGCGTATGGCGAAGAGGGCGTGAAGTTTTACACGCGCTATAAATCCATCATGCAGCGTTGGCCGGAATCGATAGTCAAAGGCGCGGAATTCGCGATGCCCACTACCAAGTAAATATAGATCAGTGTTGCTCCAGGAGGCAGCGACGAGTCAGGTGATGAATAATAATTAGAACTCATTGTCAGTCGACTGTAAGTGCAGTCAGTGATGATGGAGTTAGTCCAACGCAACATCAACCTTACCAATAGAGACCATGGCAGAATCCGCAGGGAAGTACGATTACATCATCGTAGGGGCTGGCACTGCCGGCTGCGTATTAGCCAACCGACTGACACAGGATAAGGGCGTGTCAGTATTACTGATAGAAGCAGGAGCGAAGGACGACTATGTGTGGGTGCACATACCGCTCGGTTTTCGCCAGATGATAGATAACCCGCGCACCGACTGGCGCTATCGCACCCAGCCCGAACCTGGCCTGAACGGACGCAGCCTGCTTTATCCTAGCGGCAAAATTCTCGGCGGTTCTTCCTGTATTAACTCCATGATCTACCAGCGCGGCCAGTCGCATGACTACGATAACTGGGCTGAACTGACCGGCGACATGAGTTGGCGCTGGGAGCAAGTATTGCCCTTATTCCGTAGCACCGAAGATCACGAACAGGGTGCTGATAGCTGGCATGGGGTAGGTGGCGACTGGCATATTGAAAAGCAAAAGGCCCACTGGAAGACACTCGATGCTTTCCGCGAAGCCGCGTCTCAAACCGGGATACCCAAGATAGATGATTTCAGTCGTGGGGAAGGGTGTGCCTATTTCTATATCAACCAAAAAAACGGTTTGCGCCTGAACACTGCCAAAGCATTTCTTCGCACCATCACCCGCCGTGGCAATCTGGAAATTATGACCGGTTCGCAAGTGCGTCGGCTGATCATAGAAGAAACCGATCAGGGCAAGGTATGTACCGGAGTCGAGTTTGTCGGTGGCGGCAAGGAATGGACTGCTGATGTTTCACGTGAAACAATCCTGACGGCAGGTACTTTTGGTAGTCCACAAATACTGCAACGTTCGGGTATAGGTCCTGCCGACTTGCTACAGGAACATGGAATCCGGGTCGTGCAGGATATCCCCGGCGTCGGTGAGAATGTGCAGGATCATATGCCCTTGCGCATGCGCTACAAAATATCGGGTGCCAAATCACTGAATACCTCGGGTAGGGGTTACCTGGGGATGGCAGCGATGGGGCTCGAATACATCTTCAAGAAAAATGGCTTGGCATCGACGGTACCCTCACCCTTGGGTGCGATGGTACGTTCCGATCCGACACAAGCCAGACCGAATCTGTCCTATCAAGTCCAGCCTTGGTCACAGGCAGAAGTCGGACCGGAGATGGACGCTTTCCCGGCAATCACTGCCAATGTCAGCAACTTGCGCCCGACGTCCCGCGGGCAAGTCAGGATTCAGGGGGGCGATCTTTCCGTCGCCCCGGCGATACGGATGAATTACCTGAGCACCGACGAAGACCGCAATATAGCTGCTGCCGCCATCCAATTGACGCGTAAAATTATGGCTGCACCAGCCTTGCAGCCCTATGCACCACAGGAAATTAAGGGCACATCCCAGCAGGAAGCTGACTTGCATCAGCTCGCCAGCCAGCTTGCCATCGCTGGCAGCAACCCGGTTGGTAGTTGCAAAATGGGCGCTGTCGATGACAGCCGGGCGGTGGTGGATAGTGACTTAAAGGTGAGGGGAGTGGCTGGGCTGCGGGTGGCGGATGCTTCCATCATGCCGGTAATTATTGCTGGTGATACCGGTGCGACTACCATCATGATTGCAGAGAAAGCCGCCCAATTGGTGCGCGCCTCGGTGAAAACCGGCACTTAATATGGGTAAGCTGCTGTTGCCATTCGGTCGACAGTTTATGAATTTTTGGATCAAGCATGACTGATTATGTGTTTCTGGCTGCGGCCGCATTTGTAGCCGGAATGATAGATGCGGTCGTCGGTGGTGGTGGCTTGATCCAGATTCCCGCCCTGTTTTCTGCTTTTCCTAATGCTTCCATGGGTACCTTGCTGGGTACCAATAAGCTGGCCAGTGTCTGCGGCACTAGTGCCGCGGCGGTCGGATTTGCCCGTAAAGTGAAGCTGCAGTGGAGTACGGCAGCGCCTGCTGCCATGGCTGCTTTTGCCTTTGCTTTCATTGGTGCTTTCACCGTGACGCAGATTCCGTCGGAATTCATGCGTAAGTTGCTACCCTTTATCCTGGTAGCCGTCGCCATTTATACCTATAGAAAGAAGGACTTCGGCAGCGTCCATGCTCCTATGCATGTCGGGGGAAAAGAGAAGGGCATCGCTATTTTGGTCGGCGCCGGGATCGGTTTCTACGACGGATTCTTTGGCCCGGGTACCGGTAGCTTCCTGGTTTTCCTGTTTGTCCGCTTCTTTGGCTTTGACTTCCTGGGTGCATCGGCGGTAGCCAAGATAGTCAATGTCGCCTGCAATATTGCCGCGATACTCTGGTTTGGCTACAGCTCGGAATTGTTGTGGAAGCTGGCGGCGGTGATGGCGGTATGTAATGTGCTGGGTTCTTTGTTGGGAATACGTCTGGCAATACGACATGGCAGTGGTTTCGTACGCAAGATATTCCTGGTCGTCGTTTCGGCGCTGATTTTGAAAAGTATTTACGATGCCTTCCTTCGTTAGGGAAGGGGTGCATCAGGGCAAACTTATGTTTCACGTGAAACAAACGTGGCTTAATTTGTAGCTAAATTCGGCTTGCGGGGAAATTAAAGCAAAAAGACTTTATAATCTCGCCTCTGCTTAAGGTCTTACTTAAGGTCTCATCGAGGCACACCATGATCTTTCCTACCAAATTTGATGTCATCGTAGTTGGCGGCGGCCATGCCGGAACGGAGGCCGCGCTGGCTTCTGCGCGCATGGGGCAAACAACGCTTTTGCTCTCGCACAACATAGAAACCCTGGGGCAAATGTCCTGCAATCCATCCATCGGTGGTATCGGCAAAGGCCATCTGGTCAAGGAAGTCGATGCGATGGGTGGTGCTATGGCAATCGCTACCGATGAAGCGGGTATCCAGTTCCGCATCCTGAATTCGTCCAAAGGGCCGGCAGTACGCGCTACCCGCGCGCAAGCCGACCGTATCCTGTACAAGCAGGCGATACGTTCACGCCTGGAAAACCAGCCTAATTTGTGGCTGTTCCAGCAAGCAGTCGATGATTTGCTGGTAGAGGGTGATCGCGTCGTTGGTGCGGTAACCCAGGTCGGGATCAAGTTTGAGGCCAAGGCTGTAGTGCTGACCGCCGGTACCTTCCTTGATGGCAAGATACACGTAGGCCTGAATAACTATTCGGCTGGCCGTGCTGGTGATCCACCTGCGATCTCGCTGTCGGCTCGTCTGAAAGAATTAAAGCTGCCGCAAGGTCGCCTGAAAACCGGTACACCGCCACGGATCGATGGTCGATCTATAGATTTCTCCGTGATGCTGGAACAACCGGGTGACCTCGACCCTGTACCGGTATTTTCGGTGATGGGTAACGCGGCCATGCATCCTAAGCAATTGCCTTGCTGGATTACGCATACCAATGAAAAAACCCATGACCTGATACGTAGCGGACTGGATCGCAGCCCTATGTACACAGGTGTGATCGAAGGGGTGGGGCCACGTTACTGCCCATCTATCGAAGACAAGATACATCGCTTTGCGGGCAAGGAATCGCATCAAATCTTCCTCGAACCGGAAGGCCTGACGACCAATGAGTTTTACCCCAACGGTATCTCGACCAGCCTGCCGTTCGATATCCAGCTGGCACTGGTGCAATCGATGCGCGGCCTTGAGCATGCGCACATCCTGCGTCCGGGTTATGCGATTGAATACGACTACTTTGATCCGCGTGGTTTGAAGTCGACGCTGGAAACCAAGGTTATCCAGGGCTTGTTCTTTGCCGGACAAATCAACGGTACTACCGGTTACGAAGAAGCGGCGGCACAAGGTATGTTGGCTGGTATCAATGCCGCCCTGCAAACACAGGAGCGTGAGGCCTGGACGCCGCGCCGTGATGAAGCCTACCTCGGCGTATTGGTCGATGACTTGATTACCAAGGGTGTGCTGGAGCCTTACCGTATGTTTACCAGCCGTGCCGAATATCGCCTCAGCTTGCGCGAAGACAATGCCGATATGCGCCTGACCGAGATCGGGCGCAAGCTCGGTTGCGTCGGTGATGCACAGTGGGCGGTGTTTGAAGCCAAGCGCGAAGCGGTGGCACGGGAGCTGGAACGCCTGCGTTCGACCTGGGTCAACCCGCGAGTTTTGGCTGCTGCCGAAGCGGAACGTGTGTTAGGTAAAGGGATAGAGCGTGAGTATGCACTCGCTGACTTGCTGCGTCGCCCAAACGTTAGCTATGAAACCCTGATGAGTCTGAAGGGCGTGGATGGGCAGGATTTGGCTGGTCCGGGCGTGAGCGAAGATGCGGTGCGTGAGCAAGTCGAGATCCAATTGAAATACTCCGGTTACATCGATCGCCAGGCCAAAGAGGTCGAGCGTCATGATTACTACGAGAATTTGAAGCTGCCACAGGAATTCGATTACATGGAAGTCAAAGGCTTGTCCTTTGAAGTACGTCAGAAGCTGTGCAAGCACAAACCGGAAACCCTGGGCCAGGCTTCGCGTATCTCCGGTGTGACACCGGCTGCGATTTCCTTGCTGTTGGTACATCTGAAAAAAGGCGGTTTCAAGGAATTCGCTGCTCTACCACCTACTTCTGAAGCTGCTGCATGAAGGCATTTGATCGTCCCGCATTAACCGTATTGTTGATCCAGGGTGCGCGCGATTTATCGCTGGACCTGAGTGAAGCGCAAATCAATAAGCTGATCGATTACCTGGCCTTGATGGCGAAATGGAATTCGGTCTACAACCTGACCGCGGTGCGCGATCCGGTCCAGATGGTGACCCAGCATTTGCTGGATTCATTGGCTGCAGTATCAGCCTTCACTGGTGCGAAGAATGTTCTTGATGTCGGTGCCGGTGGTGGTTTGCCTGGCATCGTGTTGGCAATATGGGCGGCGGAAGCACAGCCTGATATGCGTATCGCTATGATAGATACTGTGCATAAAAAGACAGCCTTCCTGACGCAAGTAAAAGCAGAACTTAGTCTGAGCAATGTTAGTGTGCACACGGCACGCGTGGAACAATGGCAAGCGCCGCAAAAGTTTGATGTGATTACTTCGCGCGCTTTTGCTGACCTCTCTGATTTCGTAAATTGGTCGGAACATCTGTTGGCAGATGGCGGGCAATACATTGCACTCAAGGGCGTGGCACCGGATAGCGAAGTGGCAGGATTGCCGCCGGGCTGGCAAGTCAGTGAAGTGCGCGCATTGCAGGTACCGACTTTGCAGGCTGAACGTCATTTGGTTTTTATCAAAAGGACAGTGCCATGAAAAAGCTGCTGATCGCTACCGCCTTATTTGCTGCATGCCTGAGCGCGCCGTCATGGGCGCAGCAGGTGAGTACCGTTGTCAGTGTTGACCTGGCACGCTACACCGGCAAGTGGTATGAGATCGCACGCTTTCCCAATCGCTTTCAGGACGACTGCATTGCGAATGTAACGGCGCAATACGACAAGCGCGCCGACGGTGACATTGATGTTACCAATCGTTGCTTGCAAGCGGGTGGCAAGATAGACGAAGCTATCGGACGTGCACGTGTAGACGATGGTACCAATGCCAAACTGAAGGTGCGCTTTGCACCGGACTGGCTGAGCTGGATACCTTATGTCTGGGCCGACTACTGGATCATTGATCTGGATCCGGCTTACACACTGGCTGCAGTGGGCGGTCCTAGCCGTGATTACCTGTGGGTACTGTCACGCACACCAACAGTGCCGGAAGCAGCGTATGAAGCATTGGTGAATCGCGTAACGGCACAAGGCTTTGATACGGCCAAGCTGGTTAAAACCCGGCAGGACAGTGCAGGCAAGTAAAGCAGTTGGCAGTAGCAGTACTTGATGGATCCAGAAATGTTTGACCACTAACTAGAACGAGAATATGGCAAAAATATTTTGCGTTGCGAATCAAAAGGGCGGGGTCGGTAAGACCACCACAGCAGTGAATCTGGCAGCAGGGCTGGCGCAATTGAATCAGCGCGTATTGCTGGTGGATCTTGATCCGCAAGGTAATGCCACGATGGGTGCAGGGATCAACAAGGCAGAATTGTCGTCATCTATTTATGAAGTCTTGCTCGGCATCGCGGATGTCGCGACTGCGCGCGTGCGATCAGAGACCGGCAGGTTTGATGTATTGCCAGCCAATCGCGAACTCGCTGGTGCCGAAGTGGAAATGGTCGAGCTCGATAATCGCGAAAAGCGTTTGAAGGATGCGCTTGGCCTGGTCGATGCGGAATACGATTTCATGCTGATCGATTGCCCGCCTGCGCTGTCGATGCTGACGCTGAATGGTTTGTGTGCAGCACACGGCGTCATCATTCCGATGCAGTGTGAATACTATGCACTCGAAGGTTTGTCCGATCTGGTCAACACCATCAAGAAAGTACATGCGAAGCTCAACACCGATCTGAAAATCATCGGCCTGTTGCGTGTGATGTTTGATCCGCGCATGACTTTATCGCAGCAAGTATCGTCGCAGCTGGAACAGCATTTCGGCGACAAGGTATTCAAGACCATCATCCCGCGCAATGTGCGTCTGGCCGAAGCGCCATCGTATGGCATGCCGGGCATTAACTTCGATCCGTCGGCCAAAGGTGCGCAAGCTTACCTGGCCTTCGGCGCGGAAATGGTTGAGCGGATTAAAACGATTTAAATATGCTGCGGGCGAGGGCGCTGTCGGCGTCGGTCCGTAACGAACTAAGAATGTGAGTCGGGAATTATGGTCACGAAAAAACAAAAGGGTTTGGGTCGCGGTCTGGAAGCATTGCTGGGCGGTGCTTCCGACTTCAATGAAGCGATCGCTGCATTGCCGGGTGCACCTTCGGTGCTGCAAGTCACCGATATGCAAGCTGGTAAATACCAGCCACGTACCCGGATGGATGAAGGTGCGCTGAATGAACTGGCGGCATCGATCAAGGCGCAGGGTTTGCTGCAAGCTATTCTGGTACGTCCGATCGCATCGGGCAACGGTCGCCAACGCTATGAAATCATCGCCGGTGAGCGCCGCTTCCGCGCAGCGCAACTGGCTGGCCTGACCGAAGTACCAGTGCTGGTCAAGGAAGTCGACGACGAAGCCACGGCGGCGATGGCGCTGATTGAAAACATCCAGCGCGAAGATTTGAATCCACTGGAAGAAGCGCAGGGCATACACCGCCTGATCGCCGATTTCAATTTCACCCATGAACAGGCAGCCAACTCGGTTGGTCGTTCGCGGAGTGCGGTGTCCAACCTGCTGCGTTTGCTGAACCTGGCGAAACCGGTACAAACCATGCTGATGGCTGGTGATATCGATATGGGCCACGCCCGCGCCTTGCTGGCAGTGGATGCGGCGACGCAGATTACGCTGGCCAATCAGGTAGTGGCTAAACGCATGTCGGTACGCGAAGCGGAAAAACTGGTGGTGCGTTCGACGCTGGACCAGAACGGCGCCGGCAAGCCGCGCAGCAATGGCAAGGAAAAATCCCGCGACATCACCCGTCTGGAAGAAGAGTTGTCAGATTTGCTCGCCAGCAAGGTCGAAATCAAGCTGGGTGCAAAGAACAAGGGTCAACTAACCGTCGATTTTGCTGATCTGGATGCGCTGGACGGCATTATTGCCAAACTGCGCGTGACGGCCTGATCCTCCATACGCTGTTTGCAGGCTATAGACGGCGAAACGCAGGCAGATCCCGCGGTTTCGGCGTCCTGTGGTGACGTTGTTCTGCGGCAACAGCGTGTTAAATGTTTGTTAAACATCTAATTCCCGCTGCCACATAGACAGAACACAAATAATTCCATCCGCAAGGCTTAATTTGCAACGTAGCTACGTGTTTTTCACATAGCAAACGTTTGACGGTGGCGAAGGAAAGCCCTTATAATCCCGTGGCTTCATGGAACGCACGACTTAGTTTGTATTCACTCCAGTCCGAGTAGCTCGATCGTGAGGGTCGCCAAAGGACTGCATCATTTGGACCAGTATGCTGCCCGTCGTCCTCCTGCAACTCGCGACAACGGTAATAGCCAGCATTATTGCCGGTTTGATTGCCGGAATGCCTGCGCTGTACTCGGCGTTGTTGGGAGGGTTGTGTTGCGTGGTGCCGAATGGTTTGTTTGCGCTACGTCTATTTTCCGCTGCGCAAAAATCCGAATCCGTTAATCCGATGACTTTTTTCATCGGAGAATTTATCAAGATTGCATTGACGATCGCTTTGTTGGGTGCGGTTGTCTGGTTGTACCGCGATTTGAATTTGCTGGCGCTAGTCGCCGCGTTCGTCGTGGCACTGAAGAGTTACATAATCTTATTATTTAGGCACTAAAATGGCGACTGATCACGCAGCACCGACGGCTTCCGAATATATCGTCCACCATCTGGGGCATTTTTCTACCAAGCACCAAGACAAAATTGTCGATTTTTCGATCATCAATATGGACACGATTTTCTGGTCCATACTTGCTGGCGTAATCGGCTGTTTTTTTATGTATCTGGCAGCACGTAAAGCGACCTCCGGCGTACCGGGTCGTTTCCAGGCAGCTGTTGAAATGATCGTTGAAATGGTCGACAACCAGGCCAAATCGATTGTTCACGGCGACCGTACCTTTATCGCTCCACTGGCATTGACCGTATTCGTCTGGGTTGCCCTGATGAACTCGCTCGATTTCCTGCCAGTCGACATGTTCTCCGCTTTCTTTCACGCTGTCGGCCTCGATAGCCTGATTACACATCATCGCGTTGTTCCTACTGCCGACCTGAACGGCACCATGGGTATCGCGCTCGGCGTATTCGCGCTGATGATCTACTACAACTTCAAAATCAAAGGCGCTGGCGGCTTCATCCATGAACTGTTCGCTGCTCCGTTTGGTATCTGGCTCGCGCCGTTCAACCTGTTGTTGAACATGATCGAATTCGCAGCAAAAACCGTTTCCCTGGCGATGCGGTTGTTCGGCAACATGTACGCCGGCGAATTGTTATTCCTGTTGATTGCATTGCTGGGTTCGACCGCTACCGCGTTCGGTTTCTTTGGTCATGTGGTAGCAGGTACGATGTGGGCAATCTTCCACATCCTGATCGTCTTCTTGCAGGCGTTCATTTTCATGATGCTGACTCTGGTGTACATCGGCCAGGCACATGAATCGCATTAATGGTTTAAGTATTTAGGCTTTTGGTTTTTTGATTTAATTTTTGATTTAACTTTAACTTTGAAGGAATTGTTATGACTGACCTCTCATTTGTTGCGCTGGCTTGTGGTTTGATTATTGGTCTGGGCGCGATCGGCGCTTGTATCGGTATCGCTATCATGGGTGGCAAATATCTTGAGGCATCTGCTCGTCAACCAGAATTGATGAATACACTGCAAACCAAAATGTTCCTGTTGGCTGGTCTGATCGATGCTGCGTTCCTGATTGGTGTTGGTATCGCTATGTTGTTCGCATTCGCAAACCCGTTCATCGCTAAGTAATTCGGTAGTTTTACCGGTTCTCACGCTGAAGATATTTTCGGCACACGATACTTAGAGAAGGAATTACCATGAACTTAAATGCAACTTTGATTGCGCAGTTCGTGGTCTTCTTCATCCTGGCAGGCTTCACGATGAAATTCGTGTGGCCGCCACTGATGAATGCGCTCGATGAGCGCGCCAAGAAGATCGCGGATGGTTTGGCAGCAGCCGAACGTGGCAAGTCTGATCTGGCAGTAGCTGAAAAGCGCGCCCAGGCAGAACTCGCTTCCGCGCAAGAAGCAGGTCAAAAGCGTATCAGCGATGCTGAGAAGCGCGGACTGAGCATTATTGAAGAAGCCAAGAAAACTGCAGCTGAAGAAGCCGCACGCATCCTGGCCGCTGCTAAAGCAGATGCAGATCAGCAAGCAACCCAGGTACGTGAAGCATTGCGTGACCAGGTCGCTACCCTGGCAGTTAAGGGTGCTGAGCAAATCCTGAAGCGCGAAGTCAATGCTGCTGTTCACGCTGATCTGTTGAACCAACTGAAAGCCGAGCTGTAATCATGGCCGAACTCGCAACGATTGCCCGTCCTTACGCCGAAGCTCTGTTCCGTGTGGCGAAAGCTGCCGATCTGAACGGCTGGTCTGATCTGGTCTCCGAAATGGCCCAGGTTGCTGCGAATCCCGATGTGTATGCATTGGCGCACAACCCGAAAGCTTCGGATGAACTGATCGCTAGTGCATTCATTTCGGCGCTGAAATCGCCGGTTGGCGCTGAAGCGAAAAACTTCATCAACATGCTGGTGCAAAACGACCGCTTGACGCTGTTGCCGGAAATCGCGACTCAGTTCCACGCATTGAAAAATGCGCAAGAAGGCGCAGCTGACGCAGAAATCGTCAGCGCGTTTGAACTGTCGTCAGCGCAGTTGACCGAACTGGTCGCAACGCTGGAAAAGAAATTCGGCCGCAAGCTCAACCCGACAGTCGCCGTTGATGGCGCATTGATCGGTGGTGTGCGCGTCGTTGTCGGTGATGAAGTGCTCGACACCTCGGTGCGCGCGAAACTGCAACAGATGCAAGTTGCGTTGACTGCGTAATCGTCGCCGGGCCCCTAGCCTAAGCTACAGAGAAAAATTTTAGGAGTTTATATGCAACTCAACCCGTCTGAAATCAGCGAACTGATCAAGAGCCGGATTCAAGGGCTTAGCGACAGCGCTGAGATTCGCAATCAAGGCACGGTCATTTCCGTGTCCGACGGTATCTGCCGCATCCACGGTCTGTCTGACGTTATGCAAGGCGAGATGCTGGAGTTTCCAGGCAACACGTTCGGCCTCGCGCTGAACTTGGAGCGTGACTCCGTCGGTGCCGTTATCCTGGGTGAATACGAACACATTTCCGAAGGCGATACAGTTAAATGTACCGGTCGCATTCTGGAAGTGCCGATTGGTCCTGAACTGCGTGGCCGTGTGGTCAACGCTTTGGGTCAGCCTATCGACGGTAAAGGTCCGGTTACTACCAAGTTGACCACCCCTATCGAAAAAATCGCTCCAGGCGTTATCGCCCGTCAATCCGTTGATCAACCGATGCAAACCGGTATCAAGGCTATTGACGCGATGGTGCCTATCGGCCGCGGCCAACGTGAATTGATCATTGGCGATCGTCAAACTGGTAAAACAGCTGTTGCGATCGATGCCATCATCAACCAAAAAGGTCAGAACGTAACATGTATCTATGTTGCGATCGGTCAAAAAGCATCGTCGATCAAAAACATCGTGCGTTCGCTCGAACAGCACGGCGCAATGGAATACACGATCGTGGTTGCTGCAACCGCATCCGAATCCGCTGCGATGCAATTCGTGTCGGCATACTCCGGCTGCGCGATGGGCGAATACTTCCGCGACCGCGGTGAAGATGCGCTGATCGTGTATGACGATTTGTCGAAACAAGCTGTTGCGTACCGTCAGGTTTCCCTGCTGTTGCGCCGTCCACCAGGCCGCGAAGCGTTCCCTGGCGACGTGTTCTATCTCCACAGCCGTTTGCTCGAACGCGCAGCACGTGTTAACGCCGACTACGTCGAAGCGTTCACCAAAGGTGCAGTTAAAGGCAAAACCGGTTCGTTGACAGCATTGCCTATCATCGAAACACAAGCAGGCGACGTTTCCGCATTCGTTCCAACCAACGTAATTTCGATTACCGACGGTCAGATCTTCCTGGAAACATCGTTGTTCAACTCGGGCGTACGTCCAGCTATTAACGCTGGTATCTCGGTTTCCCGCGTTGGTGGTGCAGCTCAAACCAAAGTCATCAAGGGCTTGTCCGGCGGTATCCGTACCGACTTGGCGCAATACCGTGAATTGGCAGCGTTTGCGCAGTTCGCTTCGGACCTCGATGCTTCGACACGTAAACAACTGGACCGCGGTGCACGCGTTACAGAATTGTTGAAACAAGCTCAGTACGCTCCATTGTCGATCTCGTTGATGGCGGTTTCGCTGTTCGCGGTCAACAAAGGCTACTTCGATGACCTCGAAGTCAAAAAAGTACTGGCGTTTGAATCGGGTCTGCACGGTTTCATGAAGTCCAGCCACGCAGCATTGCTGCAAAAAATCGAAGACACCAAAAAGCTCGAGAAAGACGACGAAGCTACTTTGGCTGCTGCGATTGCTGACTTCAAAAAATCGTTCTGATTCTGAGGCTATAAGGAGTAACAACTCATGGCTTCAGGCAAAGAGATACGTGGCAAGATCAAGAGCGTAGAAAATACGAAGAAGATCACCAAGGCGATGGAAATGGTCGCTGCATCCAAAATGCGTAAAGCGCAAGACCGGATGCACGCGGCACGTCCTTACAGCGACAAGATTCGCAACATCGCTGCGAATCTGTCGCAAGCCAATCCGGAATATACGCACCCGTTTCTGGTGAAGTCGGATGCGTCGAAAACGGTCGGTTTCATCATCGTGACAACTGACAAGGGTTTGTGCGGCGGTATGAACACAAACTCCTTGCGTATCGTGACGACCAAGCTGCGCGAGTTGGAAGCAGAAGGCAAGAAAGTCGAAGCAGTTGCAATCGGTAACAAGGGTTTGGGCTTCCTGAATCGTATCGGCGCGCGTGTCGTGTCGCATGCGGTACAAATCGGTGACACCCCGCACCTGGACAAGTTGATTGGTCCAGTCAAGGTGATGCTCGATGCGTATCAGGACGGCAAGCTGGACGCGGTTTACCTCGTCTACACCAAATTCATCAACACGATGAAACAAGAGCCAATGATGGAGCAACTGCTGCCATTGGCGACTGACAAGCTGAAGGCAGATGAAGATTCGCTGGCATGGGATTACATCTACGAACCTGATGCGCAAACCGTGATTGACGAATTGTTGGTGCGTTACGTTGAAGCGCTGATTTTCCAAGCTGTTGCTGAAAACCTCGCGTCCGAGCAATCGGCACGTATGGTGGCGATGAAGTCGGCTAGCGACAACGCCGGTAGCGTGATTGGCGAATTGAAATTGGTCTATAACAAGACGCGTCAAGCTGCGATTACGAAAGAACTTTCAGAGATCGTCGCCGGTGCGGCTGCGGTTTAATTCGATTGCTGGACGGCGTAGCGATACGCTGTCCTCAACAACCAGATTTTAAATTTTATATATTGAAGGAACGAAAATGGCTGATGGCAAAATCGTTCAGTGTATCGGCGCCGTGGTGGACGTTGAATTCCCCCGCAATGCGATGCCTAAGATTTACGATGCCTTGAAAATGGCAGGCTCTGAACTGACGCTGGAAGTTCAGCAGCAGCTTGGCGACGGTATTGTACGTACCATTGCGCTCGGTACCTCCGACGGTTTGCGCCGCGGCATGATGATTCAAAACACCGGCAATCCAATCACGGTGCCAGTCGGCAAAGCAACACTGGGCCGCATCATGGACGTATTGGGTAACCCTATCGACGAATGCGGTCCTGTGAGCCAAGAGCGCACAGCATCGATTCACCGCAAAGCGCCTGCGTATGACGACCTGTCGCCATCGCAAGATTTGCTGGAAACAGGCATCAAGGTTATTGACCTGGTTTGCCCGTTCGCAAAAGGCGGTAAAGTCGGTCTGTTCGGTGGTGCGGGTGTTGGTAAAACCGTCAACATGATGGAACTGATTAACAACATCGCTAAAGCACACAGCGGCTTGTCCGTGTTTGCTGGTGTTGGTGAACGTACTCGTGAAGGTAATGACTTCTACCACGAGATGGCTGACGCGAAAGTGGTTGATCTGGAAAACCCAGAGAACTCCAAAGTGGCGATGGTTTACGGTCAGATGAATGAACCACCAGGTAACCGTCTGCGCGTTGCGTTGACCGGTCTGACCATGGCTGAAGCATTCCGTGACGAAGGTAAAGACGTGTTGTTCTTCGTCGATAACATCTATCGTTTCACACTGGCTGGTACCGAAGTATCCGCGTTGCTGGGTCGTATGCCTTCCGCTGTGGGTTATCAACCTACACTGGCTGAAGAAATGGGCCGTCTGCAAGAGCGTATTACATCGACCAAAACCGGTTCGATTACTTCGATCCAAGCTGTTTATGTTCCAGCGGATGACTTGACCGATCCATCGCCAGCAACCACCTTTGCTCACTTGGATTCCACCGTCGTTCTGTCGCGTGACATCGCATCGCTCGGTATTTACCCAGCGGTTGATCCACTCGATTCGACATCGCGTCAATTGGATCCACTGGTCGTTGGTCAAGATCACTACGACACCGCACGTGCTGTGCAAGGTACATTGCAACGCTACAAAGAATTGCGCGACATTATCGCGATTCTGGGTATGGACGAGCTGGCACCAGAAGACAAACTGCTGGTCGCACGTGCACGTAAGATGCAACGTTTCCTGTCGCAGCCGTTCCACGTTGCTGAAGTGTTTACCGGCGCGCCTGGTAAATACGTTTCGCTGAAAGATACGATCAAGGGCTTCAAAATGATCGCATCGGGCGAACTCGATCACCTGCCAGAACAAGCGTTCTACATGGTAGGTACCATCGAAGAAGCAATCGAAAAAGCGAAAAAACTCAACTAATCGTTGAGCAGCCTATGCCCTGCGTAACAGCAGTGCATAGGCTGTAAATTAGCTGCAAGTTCGCATCGATCCTGTATCGATCTTTGAACGAATGAATAAGGTTCTAACATGGCACATACTATGCGCGTAGACGTCGTCTCAGCCGAAGAAGAAATCTTCTCCGGCGAGGCAGAATTTGTCGCGCTGCCGGGTGAATCGGGCGAGCTCGGGATTTTGCCGGGACATACGCCTTTGATTACACGCATCCGACCAGGTGCGGTACGCATCAAGGTTACAGGCCAGGCTGAAGATGAATTTGTCTTCGTCGCAGGCGGTATCCTGGAAGTGCAACCGCATGTAGTTACGGTTTTGGCTGACACCGCGATCCGTGGTGGCGACCTGGATGAAGCGAAGGCAGCGGAAGCTAAACAATTGGCCGAAGAAGCACTGGTCAATAAAGAATCGAAAATCGACTACGCACAAGCACAGGCTGAATTGGCCAGCGCAATTGCACAGTTGGCGGCGATCCAAAGATTGCGTCAAAAACGCTAATCTTCAAATCCCGCATACAATAAAGGGCAGCTTAGGCTGCCCTTTTTGTTTTTGGAAAAAGAATCTATGAATAATGATCTCCAGATAGCCGACAAAATACTCGCCGAATCACGCGTCATCGCAGTGGTAGGCATCTCACCGAAACCAGATCGTCCCAGCCACTACGTTGCTGAATACTTGCAGCGCCATGGCTACCGCATCATTCCGGTCAACCCGGTCTGTGCAGGGACGCACATCCTCGGCGAACATTGCTATGCGACGCTGACTCAGGCAGCAGCAGCGCTTGCTGAGCAACAGATTCGCATCGACCTGGTAGATGTATTCCGCAAGTCGGAACTGGTCGAGCCTATCGCAGATGAAGCGATCGCAATCAAGGCACGCGCCTTCTGGTTGCAGATGGGTATCGTCAATGAAGCAGCGACCAACAAGGCGCGCGCAGCAGGGCTGGACGTGGTGGCAGATCGTTGTACCAAAGTCGATCACGCCAGATGGCGTGCCCAGCAAGCCTAACGGAGATACAGATGGCCAGCATCCAGCAATCATTTCGTGCCGATAAAAAACAAAAGGTAGCAGATGCCGCTGCAGGAGAAAAATCTTTATCCAGTGGCGACAAGGAGCAGGACAAGTTACTGGTCGAGCAGCAGGCGCAACAGATCGCAGACTTGCAGGAGGTCCTCTATGCCGAGCGCAAGCACAAAATACTCATCGTGCTGCAAGGCATGGATACCTCGGGCAAGGATGGCACCGTACGCGGCGTATTCGGCAAGATAGATCCGCTGGGTGTCAGCAGTGTGGCCTTCAAGGCGCCGAGTACCGAAGAGAAGGCGCATGACTTCCTGTGGCGCATACACAAGCAGGTGCCGTCACAAGGCGAGTTCACCATCTTCAATCGTAGTCACTACGAAGACGTATTGATTACACGTGTACACGACTGGATAGATGACAAGGAATGCAAGCGTCGTTACCAGCACATCCGCGACTTTGAACGCATGCTGGCAGAGACAGGAACCGTCATACTCAAGTTCTTCCTGCACATCTCCAGTGCCGAGCAAAAGAAGCGTCTGGAAGAGCGCATAGCCGATCCGAACAAGCACTGGAAATTTGATCCGGCAGATCTGGAAGAGCGCAAATCCTGGGATGCTTATCAGGCGCAGTACGAAGAAGTCATACGCGAAACGGATGCCGATCATGCGCCGTGGTATGTCGTGCCCGCAGATTCGAAGACGCATCGCAATCTGGTCATCAGCAGCATCGTGCTGGAAAAATTGAATAAATTGAAACCGGAATTTCCGCCCGGGAATCCGGAGTTTTCCAAGTTGAAAGTAATCTGAGCCGGTGGCGCAAAAACACCCATTTGCGCCACCAAAAAAGCAACAGTGCCGCAGGTATGCGTTGACCCATAAAACGCGAATCATTATCATTGCCAGACCAGACAAATCTGTCTGATTTGTCCCTGTCCCCGCCAGCCGTTCTCTCCCCGCCGACTACGTCGCGCTGTCAGAAAATCAGCCAGTGCGTACCAATCAAAACGGAGAAATATCCATGGCTAATAAGCAAAGCCGCAAATTCGCATCGCTGCGCAAGCTGAAGTGTTCAGCTGCAGTTTCTGTTGCCATGCTGGCGTTCCCAGCGTTGTCGCATGCACAGCAGGCAACGAGCAACGCTGATGAGCCGACTACGCTGGAAGCGATCCAGGTGAGTGGCGATTTGCTCGGTACCGGTTTGCAAAACAGCGTGAAACGTTACGCTGGTGCACGCACCGTCGTGAAGAAGGAAGAGATAGAGAACTCCGGTGCTGCCAGTATCAGCGATGTGATGCGTCGTATCCCCGGGGTTCAAAGTACTGATAACTCCGGCAGTGCGGGTAGTGCCGTTTCGCTTAATATTGGCGTGCGCGGTTTGGCAGGTCGTTACTCCCCGCGTTCAACGGTCTTGCTTGATGGTATTCCTATGGCGGTTGCACCTTATGGCCAACCACAGTTGTCATTTGCCCCGGTTAGTTTGAATAACATTGAATCGATAGATGTTGTGCGTGGTGGTGGCGCGGTACGCTACGGACCGCAAAACGTTGGCGGCATCATCAATTTCAAAACTCGTTCAATTCCGATGGGGGGTGACGCAGTTGGAGACGTGTCAGTACGTCAGAATGACTACAGCAAGGGCGGCAGCAATACCCAGTACAGTGCATTTGCGGGCAAGCAACTGGATAACGGTTTGGGTTTTGCGGTGTTGTACTCGGGTATGAGTGGCAGTGATTGGCGTGTGGGCAGCGATGAAAAGGTCAATGATCTCGCGTTGAAGTTCCGTTATGAACTGAGTCCTACCTCAGAAATCTACGGTAAATTTTCCTATTACGACGTTACTTCGCGGACGCCAGGTGGTTTGACGACTGCGCAGTACAATGCGAATCCATTTCAAAATACTCGCCCTACGGATTTTTGGAGTGGTGATCGTACGGCCCTCGATGTTGGCTATATCAACACAATTTCCGACACGCAGGAATTTGAGATTCGTACTTATTACAATGAGAGCAATCGCCAAAGCACGCTATTCAACAATACGAACAAAACGGATATCGATCATCAGCCGCGTAGCTATCAAACATTGGGTATAGAGCCGCGTTATACGCAGCGCTTTAATATCGGCAAGACTACAAATGATGTGACTGTAGGTTATCGCTACATACGTGAGCGTGGTGACGATAATAAGTTCAGCGAAAAAATTGCGACAGGCGTTACTACTGCGCAGACAACCGTCGATAACTCAACCGACGCACACGCAATTTATATCGATGACAAGATCGCTTTCGGTGCTTGGCGTATTACGCCTGGGATCCGCTTTGAGCGCATAAAATCTGTCAGTACCGATCGCACGACAGGTAAGAGTCCTGAGATCACTAACAACGAACCTTTGCCTTCGTTAAACATAGCTTATCTTCTTACTCAGGACATAACCTTGTTCGCTAACTACGGAACCTCGTTTGGAACAATTCAGAATTTCCAGCTGGCGGCACCAGTGGCACCGACTACCCCTTTGAAACCTGAATTAGCTAGGACAACAGAAGCAGGGGTGCGCTGGCAAAACAAAAGTTTTTCGGCTGAATTGACGGTATTTAATATTCGCTTCGACAATCAAATTCAGTCCGTTGGTAGTGGCACATCATTGTCTTACTACAACCTAGGAAAAACTACACACAACGGTGTGGAAACGGCGTTTGACTACACCTTTGACAAGACAGGTCCTTTTGCGGGACTGAACGCCTACATTAACTATACATATACTCGCGCCACGTTGGAGTCGGGAATAACAGCGGGTAATGATGTGCCTTTCTACGCGCGTAATACCGACACAGTTGGCTTGCGCTATAACGTTGGAAATTGGGGGCTGAACCTTTCAACTACACATCAAAGCAAACAATTTGCTGATGAAAAAAATACCGTCGCTGAAAGTGCGGATGGTAGCAATGGCGTCATTCCGGGGTTCCGTTTGTGGAATGCACAGGTCAACTGGAAAGTACCGAAGCAAAAAGGATTGGAAATTCTTGCCGGGGTTAATAATTTAACTGACGAGCGTTACTTTACTCGTACTACCGACGGTAACAGAGGGAAGTTGGTTGGCGCGCCGCGTATGGCGTATGTTCAAGCTCGTTACTCTTTCTGATGAACTAGAACAGTAAACAAAAGGCCGGTTATATGACCGGCCTTTTTACTTGTATCAGCAGATTGCGAGACAGACTTCTGATATCCCGTGCAGTCAGTGATAAGGTTGGTTTCCAAATAAAAGGAGAGCATTGCTCTCCTTAAGTCCGAATAGACAACGTCACAGATCTTCTTCAGATCGACCACATAAACCACAGTCCAGCGAACAACGCACCCACGCTGGTAAGCACAGCAACCGTGCGCACCGTATGCAACTGCGTCCATAACAACAAGCCGGTAATCGATAACAGTATCAAGCCACCGGCGATGGTGTCGGATAACAATACCCAGAATGCGTTGACGCCTATCGACATGTGCAGACGGGTTAGTGTTCCTATCGGTGTTGCATCTATCTGATCCAGTTTGACCGATTGACTGCCCACGTAATACTCCGCCGATATACCGCTGCCCGGGCGATTCATTGCGATGGTCCAGCGTTCAGGCTGCGCCACATCCTGACCGTTCCAGATGACGGTTTTGGCTGGCTGGGTGCGGACTACGGGAGGAGCAACAGGGGTGAATTTCAACTCTTCCTGTAGCCACTTGGTCATGAGATCCGGTTTGGCAAAACTATGTGGCAGGTTCAGCTGTACTGTAGTGACGACAGTTTTTTCGACAGGAATCTTGAGGATGGCGCGATGATTCAGTATCAGTCCGGTAGCACCGAACAGCAAGCCAAACAGGGCTCCCCACAAGCCGACATATAAATGTATCTTGCGCAGCCAGGTCAGGAAGATTGCGCGTTTGCTACGTTTGCGTACAGCTTTGCCATGATGCCCTGAAGCGGACACTTCAACCGCTTTGCCTTCGCGTGTACGAAATATCAGGTTGGGGGAGTCGACAGTCATTTTTATTCCAATGGAGCTTGTAAAGACCTGCTAACCATGATGGCTAGCAGGCTGATTTCATATCTGAGCATGGGTGATGTGGCTGAGAAATATACTCTTATAGAAGCAAGGTGTGGCAGTACCAAGGCGAGTCGATACCTCTGCATCTATGCCTATAGCGATCATGCGATCTGGGCTAGGTTAGTTCGCTGAGAACGAAGAAGCGGTCGTGTAAGCGCGCTAGGATTGGCGTCATTATAAATGAGAAGCATTCCTAAGGGCTGTTATGTTGCTTGCCTGATGTCTTAACGTTTTCTTAACATGCTTTTGCAACAGAAAGTAACAAATCCAGATGAATCCGCTGGATTTCATTGATGTTATTAATGCGAATTATTATCATTCGTTTCTAGCCGATATTCATCGACTGCCAGCCATCTGATTGATACCTCCGACAAGTGTTGTCGCGCCGGTTGCAGACTAGCCAGCCACAAATACTCATCTAAACCAGGAGAACACCAGATGGCTCACATCAAAAGCCGCAAGCACCCTATTGGCCGTCGTTTGAATTGCTCGGCGGCTGTCGCGCTTGCAGTTATGACATTGCCAGCAGCTTACGCACAGCAAACTAGCGACCCGTCGACACAAAAAGCCTCAACGCTGCCGCAGATTACCGTACAAGGCGTAGCTGAATCGTACAAAGCTGATTCGGTTGCATCGCCAAAATTCACGCAACCGCTGCTGGATACGACCCAAACTATTTCTGTCGTCAGGAAAGAAGTCATACAGGAGCAGGCGGCCACTACATTGACTGAAGCACTGCGTAATGTTGCAGGTGTCGGTACTTTCTTTGCAGGCGAAAATGGCAATACAAACACAGGCGACGCAATTTTCATGCGTGGCTTCGATACATCAAACAGCATTTATGTCGATGGTGTGCGCGATCTGGGTTCGATTTCCCGCGACATCTTCAATACAGAACAAATTGAAGTAACCAAGGGGCCGTCCAGCACGGACTATGGTCGTAGCGCGCCAACTGGCGCCATCAACATGGTCAGCAAGCAGCCGACTTTGAAAGACGCAGCCAGCGGCACCGTGGGTTTCGGTAGCGGCAGCTATAAACGTTCCAGCATAGATTTGAACAAAGCATTGACTGGTATCGAAGGCGCAGCGATCCGCCTGAACGCCGTTGTACAGGATGCGGGTGTTGCCGGACGCAACGAGGTTGAAAACAATCGCTGGGCGATTGCGCCGTCGATCGCGTTTGGTCTGAACTCTCCTACGCGTACCTTCTTGAATTTCCTGCATGTCGATCAAAACAACGTTCCGGATGGCGGCGTGCCGACCATAGGTTTGCCGGGATATGGTGCATCTGCGGGCAGCAAGGTCAATCCGAAAAATTTCTATGGCACGCAATACGATAAAGACGATGTGACAGCCGATATGGTCACGCTCCGTGTAGAACATGATTTCAGTGCTACCACCACTTTGCGCAACACGACACGCTGGGGCAAAACCACGCAGGATTATCTGCTGACCTCATTCATGGCTCCGGTCACTACCAGTGCAAATCCTGCCGCCTGGACCGTGGCACGAAGCAGTCCGACGTTCAAGGATCAGACCAACGAGATCATTACCAACCAGACTAACCTGACGACTTCTTTTGAAACCGGCACGGTCACGCACAGCTTGAGCACAGGTTTTGAAATTACCCGCGAGGAACAAAAGAACGCCGGTATCGGTACCACGGGGGCATGGACTGCCGCCAATCTTTACAATCCACAAATGAATACCTCCGGTCTTAGCTGGGCACCGAATGGCGCGGATAGTAAAGGTTCGACGGATACCGTGTCGCTATATGCGTTCGACACTTTAAAATTTAACGAGCAATGGCAAGCCAACATTGGCGCACGTCTGGATCACTACAAGACCAAATACAATGCTTTAGGTGTGTGTGGCGGTACACGTGGACCTGCTTGTGGCGGACTCCCGACCGGCTCCCTGGTATCGACGGCGAACAACTTGCAAGCCTCTGACAATATCCTTAGCTGGAAAGCTGGCTTGCTGTATAAACCAGCCTCTAACGGTAGCATCTATGTCAATTATGCGGTTTCGAAGCAACCGCCAGGCGGCGCCAATTTCCAATTGAGCGCGACGGCAAACAATGCAAACAATCCGAATGTGGATCCGCAGCAAGCCAAGACTGCTGAGATTGGTACCAAGTGGGATCTGCTCGACAAACGACTCATGCTGACGGGCGCAATTTTCAGAACAGAAGTCGAGAATGAAATAGTAACGACTACAGACGGTACTGTTAATCAAACCGGCAAGAAACGTGTGCAGGGTATCGAGCTGTCGGCAACAGGTCAGATTACGCGTGATTGGGCCGTCATCGCTAGCTACACATACCAGGATAGCAAGGTTGCTCGAGGTAACAACCTGGCTCAGGATGGTTCGGATGGCTTGACCTACACGCCGACTGATGCGTTCTCGCTGTGGTCAACTTACCAGATGCCAGCAGGGTTTACGATTGGTGGCGGTGCGCGTTATACCGGTGGTTTGAAGCGCGGTACGGACGGCGCAGTCGGAACACCTAACTTTACTGAGTCTTACTGGGTAGTCGATGCGGTAGCAACTTATCGCGTCAACAAGAACGTAGATCTGCAGTTCAACGTGTACAACCTGTTCGACAAGGAATACGTTGCTGCGATTAACAAAAGCGGCTGGCGCTACTTCCCTGGTATCGAGCGTTCTGCACGCCTGACCGCAAATATCCGCTTCTAAGTTGTTAAAAGTAGTCCGGAGCTGAAGTTATACTGATAAGCCTCTCCTCAGGGAGAGGCTTTTTTTCATTGAGGTGGCCATCATGATGCTGCATATACCCGAAGTACTGACTCCTGCTCAGGTAGCTGAAATCCGTCAACGGCTGGATGCGGCCGACTGGGTGGATGGCAAGGCGACCGTCGGCGCGCAAGGGGCGCAGGTCAAAAAGAACCGCCAGCTGCCGGAGCTGTCGCCGGTAGGTATGGAACTAGGTCAGATCATCCTGAAGGCACTGGTAAATAACCCGCTGTTTTTTGCAGCAGCTTTGCCTATGCGTTATATGCCGCCATTATTCAATCGTTATGAAGGTGGCGAGCATTACGGCTTTCATATCGATGGTTCGGTGCGCAACATCCCTGGCTCTAACCTGAGCTTGCGCACGGATCTGTCCTGCACTTTGTTTTTGTGTGAGCCGGAAGATTACGACGGCGGCGAATTAATCGTAGCCGATACTTACGGTGAGCACGAAGTAAAGCTACCGGCCGGCGACATGATCCTGTATCCGTCTAGCAGCTTGCATAAGGTGGAGCCGGTAACGCGCGGTGCACGCGTCTGTTCATTCTTTTGGTTGCAGAGCATGGTCGCCGATGACGGCAAGCGTAGCCTGCTGTTTGAGCTAGACCAGAATATCCAAAAATTGCGCGCGAAGCTGGGTGACTGTGAGGAAGTAGTTGGCCTTACCGGGCATTATCACAACCTGTTGCGTCAATGGGCCGCGGTATAAGTCGGAATCCGCAACCCTCATTGCTGATCGAAACAACCGTCCGATACCGCTATCTTTCATGCCCGCCGGTGTTGCTGCGGTTAAGGCCGTAGCTAGATCTGCAATACCCTGA
The DNA here is from genome assembly GCF_903993245.1 of Herminiimonas sp. Marseille-P9896. Lineage (NCBI taxonomy): Bacteria > Pseudomonadati > Pseudomonadota > Betaproteobacteria > Burkholderiales > Oxalobacteraceae > Herminiimonas > Herminiimonas sp. Marseille-P9896. The sequence continues at coordinate 327,490 of NZ_CAJEVT010000001.1, forward strand.
AGCAAAGGCAGCACTCTTGTTGCGGCCGTCTATCCGAAGTTCTTTTTCCCGCACGTTTTGAGAAAATTCCCGTTGGCATCTGGGATACATTCACTCGACCGCCAGCCATTCCTTTGTGCCTCCGATCTCATCGGTTGCAGACCAGCCAGCACACGTCTTCAACCTACTCGGAGGAATTACAGATGGCCTATATCAAGAGCCGCAAGCATGCTGCTACGCGTCGTTCAAATTGTTCGGCAGCAGTTGCATTGGCATTCATTGCATTACCCGGTGCTGCGTATGCACAACAGACAGACGACAAGGCTGTAAAAAAAGCAGGCACCCTGCCGCAAATCACCGTGCAAAGCACCGCTGCAGAGAATTACAAGGCTGATACAGTGGCATCGCCCAAATTTACCCAGCCCTTGGTCGATACACCGCAAACCATTTCCGTCATCAAGAAAGAACTCTTGCAGCAGCAAGCCGCGACGACCCTGGAAGAAGCATTGTCGAACACTCCCGGCATTACCTTCCAGCTAGGTGAAGGTGGCAATACATCAACGGGTGACACGATATTCATGCGCGGCTTCGATACAGCCGGGAGTATCTATATAGACGGCGTACGCGATCTCGGTGCTATCTCGCGCGATACATTTAACCTGGAACAGATTGAAGTAGTGAAAGGGCCATCCGGCTCTGATAATGGCCGTGGTACTTCGTCCGGCTATATCAACATGGTGTCCAAAGCGCCACAGCTGTACGACATCACGGCTGGATCAGTGGTCGTGGGTACCGATAATCGCCAACGGGCGACAGTAGACCTGAATCGCAAGCTGGACCTGGGTGTACCTGGCTCGGCATTCCGGCTCAACTTCCTCGCTCAGGATTACGATGTTCCCGGACGTGATGTCGTCAACAGCAAGCGCATCGGTATTGCGCCGTCAATTGCGTTTGGTTTGGGTACTGCAACACGCACCACGCTCAGCTATTTGCATATGGAGCAGGACAACATACCGGATGGGGGTGTGCCCACCTTTGGCATGCCCGGTTACTTCTATGGGACCAGTAGACTGCGTGGTCCGGCGGTTAATCCGAGCAATTACTATGGTTTGAGTGGTGACCGTAACGACATTAATACCGATATGGTAACGGCGAAGATAGAGCACGATATCGCACCAGGAACGACGATACGGAATACGACACGTATCGGCCGTTCGAAGCAGGATTTGGTTGTCACCGGTATGGGTACTGTGGCCGAACCAAGTGCGGGCTCCAGTCCATCGTCATACACAATGTCCAGAGGCCGGCGCGGTCGGATACAAACCAATGACATTGCGACGAACCAAACCAACCTGACGACCGAATTCGCTACCGGCTCCATCAAACATACTTTATCCGCTGGTGTTGAGTTCATCTATGAAAGACAAAAAATCCAGGTAGCTACCAGGCCAGATGGCTTACCAGCCGCGAATCTATATGCGCCAAACAGCAATGTCGCGGCGGGCATGCCGCAACAATTGGGGGCTTACACGGATGGGAATACATTCACCACGGCCTTGTATGCATTCGATACTTTGAAGTTATCGGACCGCTGGATGTTGAATGCCGGGATTCGTTGGGAAAAATTCAAAACAAAAACAGACTCCAAAAGCCATCCACGGGGAAGCACGGCCTTGAATACCGATCCCGATCGCCAGCTATCGGACACATTATTAAGCTGGAAGCTCGGGGCGGTTTTCAAGCCGGCCAGTAACGGTAGTATTTATGCCGGTTGGTCTACTTCATTCCAGCCACCTGGTGGCGCTAATTTCGAGCTGTCAACAAATTCAAATAATCAGGCGAGTTCAAATCTCGATCCGCAGGAAGGCAGCAATATAGAAATAGGTACCAAATGGGATTTGTTTGACAACCGTGTGTCTGCGACCGCTGCAATCTATCGCAGTCAAAACAAGAAAGAGTTGATCTCGGACGGCGCCACTCCGCCAAGCTACAGCCAGCTTGGCAAGCGTCGCGTGGATGGTGTTGAGCTGGGCCTGGTTGGGATGATCACGCCCAATCTGAACATCACTACCGGTCTTGCATATATGGATTCCAAGATCGTGCGCGGTACACCGGCGAATGAAGGCGGTGTCATTGTTTTCTCACCTAAATTGACGTTCACATCCTGGTTGACCTACAAGTTACCAAACGGGGTCACGATAGGCGGGGGCGCGCGTTATGTGGATACAGCGGCGCGCAGCAGTAACGTTACCCAGGCACCGACCAATTTGTGGACCATGCCGGATTACTGGGTAGGAAATGCGATGGCCTCGTACGACGTTAACAAGAATTTTTCCTTGCAGCTGAATATCAATAACGTATTCAACAAAAAATACATTTCGCGCATAAACAGCGGCGGTTCGCGTTATCAACCGGGTGCGGAACGCAACGCCTTGCTGACCGCAAACCTGAAATTCTGATCTAACGACTCAAGCGATAAACCATGTCGCCGAGCCCCTCCGACCAGAGGGGCTCTTTTCATTGGAGTGTTCATTATGATGCTGCATATACCGGAAGTGCTGACTGCGGCTCAGGTAATAGAGATTCGTAAAACAATAGAGGCTGAAGATTGGGTGGATGGCAAGGCCACGGTGGGCGCGCAAGGCGCAAAGGTCAAAAGAAACCGGCAATTGCCCGAGCTATCACCGACAGGATTAAAGGTCGGACAATCTATCCTTAAGGCCCTGGCAAACCATCCCTTGTTTGTCTCGGCGGCTTTGCCGATGCGATATATGCCGCCGCTGTTTAATCGCTATGAAGGCGGGGAACATTACGGTTTTCATATCGACGGTTCGGTGCGCAGTATTCCCGGTAGCAATCTAAGCTTGCGTACCGACCTGTCGTGTACCTTGTTTTTAAGCGCGCCGGAAGAGTATGACGGAGGAGAATTGATAGTTGCCGATACCTATGGCGAACATGCGGTCAAATTGCCTGCCGGCGATATGATTCTGTATCCGGCCAGTAGCGTGCACCAGGTGGAGCCGGTGACGCGTGGTGCGCGCATCAGTTCCTTTTTTTGGGTGCAAAGCATGGTAGCGGATGATGGCAAGCGCGGCTTGTTGTTTGAACTGGATCAGAATATCCAGAAGCTACGTGCAAAACTGGGGGATAGTGAAGAGCTGGTCGGACTTACCGGGCATTATCACAATCTCTTGCGTCAGTGGGCTATCGTGTAATACCCGTTTCAGTTAGTACACATCACGCCGGTAACGACCTTGCTGGATCAGTTGTTCCACCCCGGCGCTGCCGATGATTTCGGTCAGCGTCGCTTCTACACCGCCAGCCATGCCTTCCAGGCTGCCGCATACATAGATGGCAGCATCGGCGTCTAACCAGCTGCGTACTTGCTCTGCCTGCTCGCGCAGCTTGTCCTGCACATAGATGCGTTGCTCCTGGTCACGTGAGAAGACCATATCCGCGCGCTCTAGTACGCCCTGGTTTTGCCAGGCTTCGATTTCATCACGATAGTAAAAATCGTTCGCTACATTGCGCTCACCAAAGACCAGCCAGTTTCTTTGCATGCCATTTGCTGCGCGTGCTTTCAGGTGACTACGCAAACCAGCGAGACCGGTACCGTTGCCGATGAGGATGAGAGGGCGGTGCTGGTTATCACCGAGGCGGAAGTTGCTGTGTGGGCGCAGGCGCAGATCGATGGTGTCGCCAACTACCGCCTGTTCGGTCAACCAGCCAGAGGCGATGCCGAGTGTGCCGTCTTCACGGCGCTCTTGTCTTACCAACAGATGTACACGGCCGTCAGCAGGTATGGAGGCGACCGAGTACTCGCGAGGCCGGTCCTGATCAGCAGGTGCCAGCACTTGCACCAGGTCACCAGCTTCCCATGTCGTTTCGTCGGCGATCGCTTCCAGTTCCAGATGAAAAGTAGGGCCGCCTGCGCTGTCGGGATTGAGGCGGTGGCGTGCTGCCAGTCGCCATGGTTGGTAGGACGGTGCCTGCCAGTCAGGTGTGTCTGCAGTGCCAGCCAGGTGACTCAGATGGTGCTGCCAGGTGTGCAGTGCTTTGGTATCGCCATTGTCTGCCGCCACGCTTTCAAATATTGCTTGCGCGCCGCTCTTGCGTAGCCAGCTAGTCAAGGTATGTCCGAAGCCGCAGAAATGCGCGTAGTGACTATCACCCAGCATCAATACACCGAAGTGCAGGTGCGGCAGCGCTTGTTTGGCATTCATCAGTTTGGTCGCAAACAGAGATGCGTTATCCGGCGGGTCGCCTTCACCGTAAGTGCTGACGACAAACAATGCACGTTCGCTTTGCATCAGGTCGTCGAGGCCGATGTCCGAGAGTGCGGCGACGCGTGTAGGGACACCGGCGGTATGCAGCATGCGCGCGGTTTGCCATGCGAGTTGTTCGGCTGAACCGGTCTGGCTGGCATAGCCGATCAGCCACGGTTGTGCGCCGTCGGCGGCAGGACGCAAGGCAGCAGCGTCGCGCAGCGCTTGCAGGCGTTTGCGTCGTTCGGAAAGATAGATACCGCCACATAGTGCAAGGTAGGCGAGTACCAGCAGCGCCGCGACGATGAGGCGGGTAGTGTCGCTCCAGTTCATTGGAGTAAGGCCAGTAGTGATGCACTCAGATGTTCTTCAAATCCATCTGTGCTGCGATTGATAAACAATGCGGCGAGATCATGCTGGTTGGCGTAAGCCAGTCCCTGTTCGGCACCCATCACATTGAGTGCGGTCGACCACGCATCGGCTGCCATGCAGTCCGCATGCAGCACGGTGACAGAAGCCAGACCATGTTGTATCGGTTCGCCGCTGCGCGGATCTATGGTGTGCGAATAACGTGTCGTGTCATTTTCAAAATAACGTCGGTAATCACCTGAAGTAGCGACTGACCAGTCATACAGGGCGGCGATGGTTTCTACGCCGATGGCAGTATTCGATGCGGCAGATGCAAGTGCATCCGGCAACGGATGTTCGAGTGCAACCCACCATGGCTGCCCGTCGGGTTTGACGCCTGCGCCACGCAGCTCACCGCCGACTTCAACCAGGAAACTATCTATACCCAGACGTAGTAATTCGCGTGCTACCAGGTCTACGCCATAGCCTTTGGCGATAGCGGACAGATCAATGTAAATGCTGCCGGGCTGTTGTACACGTTTGTTAGCGGCATCAATTTGTATGCGCTGCCAGCCGCATTGCGCGCGTGCAGCCTCGAGCGTTTGTTCAGTCGGGGCGATGAAGCCCGCTTCGTTATAACGTTGGTTCGGACCAAAGCCCCAGGCATTGACCAATGCACCTGCGCTTGGGTCGTAGGCACCGTCGCTGGCATGTGCGACTTGCAATGCATATTCCAGTACGGTGAAAAAATCATCCGGCAGCGCATGCCATGAACCTGCTGCGGATTGATTGTAGATGCTGAGATTCGATGTCGATTCCCAGGTACTCATCTGGGCGACGACGGTGTCGAGCCGGGTTTGTATCGCCTGACGCAAGGGCGGCAAACGACGCGTTGCCTCGGCTACCAGTTTGACGGACCAGCTGGTGCCCATCGTCTGGCCGTGCAAGGTGTGCACGACACCGCCCAGAGCAGGCGATGCAGGTGGGTTTTCTATCAGCGGGACTAGTGTGCGTCGCATGAATTTGTTCACGGCCACTAAACTAAAAACGCCCGTTACCTGTGACAGGCAACGGGCGCATAGCAAGTTGCTTAGTTAGGGTTGCAGTACTTCCAGTGTTGCTGTGTAGCTGACGCGACGGATAGGTTTATCCAGTGTGCCCACAGTCTTAGGCGCTGCGGATGCACCCATTTGCGGACCACCATTGTTGGCGCTCATCCAGTACATACCTGCAGTTGGCCATTTGACGCTGAATTTGCCATCCTTGTCGGTTTTGACTTTGATCTCACCGAGTTGATCGCGGTAGCGTATGCCGCCAGGGATGACGGTGACTTCAATGTCAGCAGCTGGTTTGCCATCGAGCACGAAACGGAAGTTGCTGGTGTCGCCAGCGAACAGGTCGTTAGGGTGGGTGATAGGAACCAGTTCCAGGCCAGCGCCAGTTGGTTTCAAGACACTATCCGATGGTTTGCCGGAGCTGACGAACACTTCCATGCGGCTTTGATTGCGGCTGACGTTGACGTCTTTGGCATCAGCTGGCACTTCTTTCGCGAAGTTGTCAGCGGTGCCGCGCCAGCGTTTGTTTTCTGTACCAACTTTGTAGCTGGCGCTCAAACCATCGTTGACCATGGTCAGTTTGTACGTGCCTTTTTGCGCCAACTTGACGTCGAAAGTGCTGCGATATTTACCAGTGCTTTTGTTTTCTACCGCGGCAGCGCTGCCGTCCGGAGCAATGACCGCCAGGCCGTCCAGGCGTAGCGCATTGTGTTCAAAGTAAAACAAGTCATTCGATACGGCGGCATCCACGGTGACCCATGGTTCGTTACCGGACAAGACGGTGGCGGATGGCAACATCCACGCGCGGTGTGCGTGTGCTGCCATAGGCAGGGCAACGGAGAGAGATACGGCGAGTGCGGCGACGCGCCACAAAGGAATTTTTTTCATGGGGATGTCCTTGGATCTTATGGTTTTAATTCGATGGAGACGGCGCCGAGCTCGTGCTCGCCTTTAACTTGCGCGCTTTGCACAGATTTTGGTGGCCACTGGAACGGTACGCGGATCAATTCACGACCGCCGACTTCACGTGCGGCCTCCACCACCAGTGAGTACTCACCGGCAGGCAGCTTGTCGAGGCCAGACTTGGCGCCGTTGAAGCTGAGGGTTTGCTCACCCGGTGCGCGGGTTGCACCGCTCAGGCCGTCGACCGGCATCTGCAAATCACGGCCGCTCTTGCGCCACCATTGGCGCATATCTTTCAGCCATTTGGTGCCTTCGTTATTCTTCATTTTCAGGTCATACCAGACCGCCAGGTTGCGTACGAAAGCCTGATCAGCGCCTTCAATCCAGAATGCGACGTAAGGCTTGTGGTATTCGGCAACGGTCAGGCGAGGGATCTCGACTTTGACGTTCAGGTCGGCGGCAAAAGCCGGAGTGGTGAGTGCAGCACCCAACATGAAGGAATAAGAAATGCGCATAAAACCCCGTATTTATCGGTTGATGTATTGGTTAATGGATAAACAAAATCGCCAGCAAGAACGGAATCAATACGCCGAGGCCGACAATAGGCCAGGTACTCGGACGATTGCTTGCGTGCATCTTGAGGATGAATAAACCGGTAATCGAAAAAATCAGGCAGGCTGCCGCGAAAATGTCGATGAACCAACTCCAGGCCACCCCGGTATTGCGGCCTTTGTGCAAATCATTCAGGTAAGAAATCCAGCCGCGATTGGTCGTTTCATATTCAACTGCACCGCTGCTGCGATCTATCCTTACCCAGGCATCGCCACCAGGACGTGGCAGCGCGATATAAACCTCTTCCGGCGACCACTCTATGTCGCGTCCGCCTACATCTACTGACAAGCGTTCTTTCATCCAGCCCTGCAATTCCGGTGACAGGGTACGGCCTGAATTGCCAGACTCAGTTGTATTTGGTTTTGCCAACTGCGCTTGCAGTGCCGCGGGCAGTTGTAATTCCTGGGTAGAAACTTGTGGTTTTGCTTCGATCTGAGATGAGTGATTCAACGTAATGCCGGTCACGCTGAACAGCAGCATGCCCAACAGACACAGTGCCGAACTGATCCAGTGCCATTGGTGCAGGGTCTTTAGCCAGTAAGCACGTTGCGGATTATTCGGTCGTGCTTCCATTACATATTCATTTTCATATCATTTCGGTGGTGCGATTGCATGTAAATAGCAATTATTCTCATTTGGATTTTCGTCGATCCGGTACCCAAATGCAAGGTTTTTCATGTAAAGAAGTTTGAAGTTGCGGCTTTTCAGAACTTGTCTGGTTGCGCGTACTTGGCAGGGGATAAAAAAAATGAAAAAAATGCGTTGCCATCGGGGCACAGCAGTCATTTTTCAAGATCTTGAAACTCATTTTGTCGCGCTTATATCCGACTCAGCGGATGCTCAATTGAGGTCCGCATTAACCATATCGCTTAACTTTAAAAGGATATAACCATGCGTACATACGACTTTTCCCCACTTTATCGCTCCGCTATCGGCTTTGATCGTCTGGCCCAGCTATTCGACGAAGCACAGCGTGGTGAAGCACAACCGAGCTACCCGCCATACAACATAGAGCTGGTAGGCGAGAACAAATACCGCATCACGATGGCCGTCGCCGGTTTTGACCGCTCGGAAATTGAAATCGAAAGCGAGCGCGATACGCTCAAGATCACCGGCCGCAAGGCACGTGAAGAAGGCGCGCGCAATTTTCTGCACCGTGGTATCGCATCACGTAATTTCGAACATAGCTTCCAGCTAGCCGATCACGTCTATGTCGTCGGTGCGAAACTGGATAACGGCCTGTTGAATATAGAACTGGCGCGTGAAATACCGGAAGCGCTGAAGCCACGCAAGATTGCGATCGACGCAGTGGCTGACAATGTGCAAAGCCTGAAAGCAGCTTAACTGGAAACAGTTTAAGCGCTATGCGGATGCCGTCATATCCTGGATGACGGTACAAGCATGCAGGGAGCGGCGGAGTGTGCGATGCAGACTCCGCCGCTTTTTGCTTATCAGGTGGTTTTATCTTTGATAGTGCTGGACGCACCGTTAGCCTTGACCGATGCGATACCGGCATCACGTGCCTGTTCGCTCGCGTACATCTGGCTGGTGCCTATGATTTGATGGTTGCCTGCCTTCAGGTTGAAGTAAGGTCGGCCATTTGTTGACGTTTCTTTCTCATAGCGCTCATTCAGGGGCGCATTTTTTTGCACAGATGCGATACCGTTTTCTGCTGCATCTTTGCTGGTGTAGGTCTCGCTGCTCAAAATCGTTTCTGCATTGCCAGCCTTGAGGATAAACCGATACTGGCCATTGCTGCTGTAATCGAGTTCAAACCATCCTGTCATTTTTCACTCCTTCGGAAGGCATCTCACGCATAGCGGTGAAATGAATTTCGGAAATAAGGTAGCAGTTCATTGCTGCCGGGAACAAACCGGAAAACCCGACCTTATTATAAGCAGCAAGGAAAAAATGGCATGACACGCTGCAGCACGAACAGTGACCACGCCGAAGTGACAAATTACATGGGTGGCGCAGTGCGCATCATTTCGGTAAAGGAATCGAGCAAGGCAGGATCATAGAACTTCTTGTCTTTTTGCAGCAGCGCCAAGGCCTCCGACGAAGAGCGCCCCTTGTGATAAGGCCGGTTCATCGTGATCGCATCGTAGGAATCCAAGATTCGGACGGCGCGTGCAAACAGCGGAATGTCCTCGCCTGCAAGACTTTGCGGATAGCCGCTGCCGTCGTAGTTCTCGTGATGATACAAAACGCAATCAGTGACGCGCTTATCTAGCTCCAGCGGTGCCAACAACTGATAACCGGCCATCGGATGTTGCTTGATAAAAAAGAATTCGGCAGGAGTAAGTCGCGATGGCTTGTTCAGCACATGCTCATTGATGCATAGTTTGCCGATATCGTGGATGCCGGCGCCTATACCCAGCAGCTTCGCTTCCTGCTCAGGCAGCCCTATGTAACGGCCAAATTGCGCGGCCTGGGTGTCCAGCCTTTGCAAATGATCCGCCAGATCGGGATCGCGACCCCGCATGATTCCTCCTATGAATCTGGAAATCTTCTCAAGCTGGAGTTCAGGGGAAGTGGTGCTCATGGGCTGGTTCTTTCATACGGCTTAACAATACACACGCATGCTTTATTGGCATGGTATACGAATGGCGCAATTCTCTTGTGGAGAATCGGCAGGCCGAGATTTTAACTGCCATACGGCAACATGTCTAAAAATGGACAATTTGTCCAAGCCGGATGCGACTAGACGAGAGGTATTTTACTTAGTTAACTCTTGCAACCAATGATTCAGGCTGCGGCGCGATGCGCTGCCTTGAGCCAGGTGCAATCCCAGTTTGGTACGACGCCAGAGTATGTCTTCAGTACTGGTCGCCCATTCATAGTGCGTCAGGTATTCGACCTCGGCGGCAAATAAGCCGGGGGCGATTTCTTCGCCCATGTCGGCCATGTTGCTTCGATCTTTCAGCAATAGTTTGATGCGCGTACCGTAAGCACGGGCGTAGCGCTCAACCAGCGCAGCTGGCAGCCACGCGTACTCTAGTTGTAGCTCGCGCACATACTCGTCGAATTCCAATACGGCCTTGTTGTTTGCTTGTGCACCGTAGATGTCGCCACCAGGGAGGAGTGCGTCTGCAGTCCATGCGCCATGCTGGTTGTCGAATATGGGCGCGATGAGGTCGACGGTTTCTTCTGCCAGTTTGCGGAAGGTGGTGATCTTGCCGCCGAAGATGGTGAGTACCGGCGCCGCATCGGTATCGAGCGCGAGTTTGTAATCACGTGTCACCGCTGATGCTTTTTCATTGTCATCATCGCTGACATCTTCAACCAGCGGACGCACGCCGGAGTAGGACCATACGACATCAGACGGATTGATGGCTTGCTTAAAGTAGTGGTTCGATAGTTCGCACAGATAGGCAATCTCGCTGGCGTCTATGCTGACACTATCGGTATCGCCGTGATAGTCGATATCGGTAGTGCCTATCAGCGTGTAGTCTTGTTCATACGGAATCGCGAAGACGATGCGACCGTCCGGATGCTGGAAGATGTAGGCGTAGGGGTGGTCGAATAATTTCCTGACGACGATGTGGCTGCCTTTGATCAGGCGCAGCTTTTTGCCGCTGCGACCGTGTACGGTGTTGTGCAGGAAGCTGGCGGCCCAGGGTCCAGCGGCATTGATCAGCAGCTTGGCCTCAACCTGGATTTCTTCATTGTCCCTGGTGCGCAAGATCGCTTGCCATTTATCCGCTTGCCGTGTGACGGCGACGCAAGCGGTACGCGTCAGTATGCGGGCGCCTTGTTCTGCGGCAGCGATTGCATTCAATACAACCAGGCGCGCATCGTTGACCCAGCCATCAGAATAGACGAAGCCCTTGCTGAATTCTTCCTTTAACGGACTACCGGCCGTATGCGTACGCAAATTGATACCGCGTGAACCGGGTAGCAGTTCGCGTTTGGCCAAATGGTCATACAGGAACAAACCTGCACGTATCATCCAGGCCGGGCGCTGTCCCTGATCGTGCGGCATGACGAAGCGTAAAGGATGCATGATGTGCGGCGCCGAGCGCAGCAGGATTTCACGCTCTATCAGCGCTTTGCGCACCAGGCTGAATTCATAATTTTCCAGATACCGAAGGCCACCGTGTATCAGCTTGGTGGAGGCGGACGAGGTGTGTGCCGCTAGGTCATCTTTTTCGCACAGTACCACCGAGAGGCCGCGGCCAGCCGCATCGCGCGCGATGCCGGCACCATTGATGCCGCCGCCTACGATCAGGATGTCGCATTGAAGTACTTGCTGCATCTGTGCCCCGTGTCGAATTGCCGTGCAAGTATTGTAAGCGCTGATGGTGGAGTTCGCGCATGCTCGCGTTACACTGAATCATCTTTCTCTCCACGGTGCCGCCATGAGCTTTCTTCTCGATATCGCATTTTGGGAGGTTGCCAGTTATGTCGTGACGACACTGGCGCTGCCGTTTGCAATTTATATCTTCCTGTTTGAACAGCGCAAGGAACGTGACGCCGAAGACGAAGAGGCCTACCAGTTGCTGCAGGATGCGTATAACGACTTCCTCAAGATCGTGCTGGATAATCCGGATTTGCGCTTGCGCAGTGCGACAGCACGCAGCGACCTCAGCGCAGATCAAAAAGAGCGCACGCTCATCATTTATGAAATGCTGATCGCATTATTCGAGCGTGCATATATCGTTTCGTATGTCCCGAATATGCGTGGCATCGCTTTGCGCCGTTGGCATTCGTGGGATGATTACATGCGTGAATGGTGCCGCCGCGAGGATTTTTATTATCTGTTGCCGCAGCTGTTACGAGGCGAAGATCAGGATTTCGTTGACTATATACGTGTGCTGGCAGAACAGGAGCACGCGGATAAGCTGCTTAAGATAGGACACAATAAATAAACCCGGACTTTGAATTTGCTGACAGAGTGGCATCGAAGGTCCGGCCATGCATTCTTTAGGGGATAATAGCGGCTCAATTAATGCCGTGATGACAAGTCTGATGCCTACACAATTTGCTCCGCTCCAGAACGACACCTTCTTACGCGCATTGTTGCGCCAACCTACCGAATACACGCCTTTGTGGCTGATGCGCCAGGCCGGTCGCTACCTGCCTGAGTATCGTGCCACCCGTGCCCGTGCCGGTTCTTTCCTTGGTCTGGCCAAGAGCCCTGATTTTGCTACCGAAGTGACGCTGCAGCCGCTGGATCGTTACGACCTGGATGCGGCCATCCTGTTTTCGGACATCCTGACGGTACCGGATGCGATGGGCCTGGGTTTGTACTTCATCGAAAGCGAAGGGCCAAAGTTTGAACGTCCTTTGCGTGATGAAAAAGCAGTGCAGGCGCTGAAAGTGCCGGAGCTGGGCTCGCTGCAATACGTTTTTGACGCGGTCACGCAAATCCGTACCGAATTGAAAGGCCGCGTGCCGTTGATCGGCTTTACCGGCAGCCCGTGGACGCTGGCCTGCTATATGGTCGAGGGCGGCGGTTCGGACGACTTCCGCACCGTCAAGGCCATGCTGTACAACCGCCCGGACCTGATGCACCACATCCTGCAAACCAATGCACTGACTGTGGCGGCTTACCTGAATGCCCAGATCGACGCCGGTGCGCAGGCAGTGATGATGTTTGATACCTGGGGCGGTGCGCTGGCCGATGGCGCATATCAGCAATTCTCGCTGCACTATATGCGTGAAGTGATGAAACATGTCAAAACAGAAAAAGACGGCGTGCGCATCCCTAGCATCGTGTTTACCAAAGGCGGTGGTTTGTGGCTCAAGGAAATAGCCGCAGTCGGCGCAGATGCGGTCGGCCTCGACTGGACCGTCAATCTCGGCGCGGCGCGTGCCAAAGTCGGTGACCGCGTTGCCCTGCAAGGCAATCTGGACCCTAGCATTCTGTTTGCGCAGCCGGACCAGATTCGCAGCGAAGTGGCCAAAGTATTGGATTCCTTCGGCAAACACAGTGCCGGTTCCGGGCATGTGTTCAATCTCGGTCATGGCATTTCGCAGTTCACGCCGCCAGAAGCGGTGTCGGTACTGGTTGAGGCCGTCCACGAGTTCAGCCGCCCCCTGCATAAGTAATCAGTGCCTGTCTGTGGGCAGCGGCGCTAATTAACGGCTACAGCGCCGAAACTGACGTTAAAAACGCCCGGTTTTGGCGCGCATTAATTCAGCTTATGCACAGAATGAGGCCTTGACTGCCATTTTGCCGATTTGGTCTTGCATTAACATTTCGTAACAAATCGTTTTCCGTAAGTATTTGATTTTATTGAATAAATATTTTGCTTTTTGTTTTGGCATTTTATTGAAACCCGCATGGAACATGGCGTTTCCCGCCATCTAAGCCGCTTATCCACAAAGTTATCCACAGGATTTGTGGATAGAAAAAAAAGAGCTTTAGAAACGAGGGCTTAGCGCACTTGTTGATATTTCACTTGAGGTTTGGTGATGGCTTGGGTTTTCGCTAGCAGAAATTGCAATCTGAGAAATATTGCTACCAAGAAGTGCAGGGCGGATGTGGAAGCTTGTTTTTTGTGGTTCCCCAGCAAGAAACTTCCTAGCTTATTCACAAAATGGTGCAAGTCGGTATCGAGAATGGCTACTATTTGGTTTTTTGAGTCCCCGGGCAGAATTTATATATCTTATTGATTTTAAAGAGTTTAATTTCCCCGCGAAAAAAGGCTGGCGAGCTGATACTGGGCTGAATGTCTGTACGATAGTTACGAAGAAGTACTTATTCACAAAGTTATCCACAGGCTTGTGGATACTTTTGAAAATCGTTTATGAAACCGCGAGTTACGGAATATTCTCAAGTTGAATGTGAGCTTCCTGTGCAGATGCAATAAAATCCGACATCTTAAATGCCGCTTTTTGCCTGTTTGCCGGCCTGGCCCGGGCGCTGATATCCAAGGTGTACATAATTGGTACGCAGCACGAAAAAATTGACAGAAAAAAGGTGTTTGGGGTATGGCCGAAGCAAACTTATACACAAAAATATACTTGTGCATAGCAATAACATTTATTTAGAAGTTTTATTCATAGCAAAAATCATCTATTTATAAGTTGTTGATTTTTATAGGGTTTATTTGTGCTTCGGTTTTAGGCAATCTATTGGAAGCCGCATCAATGCTGGCCTCCCTGCCTGTCAAGAGGTCCTTATCCACAAAGTTATCCACAGCGACTGTGGATAGTTAAAAAAGCGCTTATGAAACCGGTAGTTAGGTCATTTTCTCAGGTAACACATTAAGTCCGTGGAACACTGCATCCTTAAAGTCGCCCTCGACACGCCTCTCGATTTCTGCTTCGACTATCTGTGGAGCCTGGAGGCTGATGCGCCGCGGCCTTTGACCGGTCAGTTAGCGCTGGTGCCTTTTGGCCGGCGTGAAGTCATGGGTCTGATAGTGGCTGTGCAGGACGAGACCGATGTGCCGCTGGATAAGCTCAAATCCGCGTTGGCCGTGCGTGCACAACTGGCGCCTTTATCTGCGGAATGGATAGCGCTATGTACATTTGCCGCCGATTACTATCAGCGTCCGCTGGGTGAAGTCGCGATACCGGGTTTGCCGAAAAACCTGCGTTTGTTGAAAACTACCTCGCTGGACAAGGCGATCAAGAAGCTGGCCAAACGTGACGCGATCCATGATGCTACGCCGTTTGCGACGCCGCAACTCAATCCGGCGCAGCAAGAGGCCGCCGATGCCATCGCGCGCGCCAGCGGATTCGCGCCGACCTTGTTGTATGGCGTGACCGGCAGTGGCAAGACGGAAGTCTATCTGCAGGCGGCGGCGCAAATCCTGGCGCATAGCAAGGAAGACGATAACCCGGCGCAAATCCTGATCCTGGTGCCGGAGATCAATCTCACACCGCAACTTGAGGCCAATGTGCGGGCGCGCTTCCCAGGGGTAATGGTCGCCACCTTGCATAGCGGGCTGGCCGAGGGCGAGCGCATGATGCACTGGCTGGCCGCGCATCTGGGGCAAGCGCGCATCATATTGGGTACGCGCCTGGCTATCCTGTCTTCGCTGCCCAACTTGAAACTGATCATCGTCGATGAAGAACACGATCCTTCCTATAAGCAGCAGGAGGGTTTGCGCTATTCGGCACGCGACCTCGCGGTCTGGCGTGCACATCAGCTGAGTATCCCCATCGTGCTGGGTTCCGCCACGCCATCACTGGAAACCTGGCATCACGCGCAATCCGGCCGCTATCGCAAACTGGAGTTGCGCGAACGGGCGGTCAAGGACGCGGTTTTGCCCAAGGTCGGCTTGATTGATCTGGAACGCAAGGCACCACGCGAGCAAATGATAGAAGGCGTCAGCGCGACGCTGATCGCCGCGCTGAAGTTGCGGATGGAGCGTGGTGAGCAATCACTGCTGTTTCTGAACCGACGTGGTTACGCACCGGTGATCGCTTGCGATTCCTGTGGCTGGATCAGCAACTGTACGCGTTGCAGTGCTTTCCTGGTTTTGCACAAACTGGATAAGCGTTTGCGCTGCCATCACTGCGGCTTCGAGCAACGCATCCCTAAATCCTGCCCGACTTGCGGCAACGTCGACCTGCAACCTTTGGGCCGCGGTACGCAGCGGGTCGAAGAAAGCCTGCAGCAAATATTTCCCGAGGCGCGCATCATGCGCATAGACGCGGATTCGACGCGACGCAAGGGCAGTGCGCAGGAAGCGTTTGATACCGTGCACCGGGGTGAAGTCGATATCCTGATCGGCACGCAAATGGTAGCCAAGGGTCATGATTTCCAGAACCTGACTCTGGTCGGCGTACTGAATCCGGACACAGCCTTGTTCTCGCATGATTACCGTGCCAGTGAGCGCTTGTTTGCGCAACTGATGCAGGTAGCCGGTCGCGCCGGACGTGCAGCGCAGAAAGAGGGGGGCAGTGCGAGTGAAGTGCTGATACAGACGCGCTATCCGCAGCATCCCTTGTATGCCGCAGTACGCAGCCACGACTACGATACGTTTGCGACGGAGCTATTGGAAGAACGTCAGCAGGCGAGTTTCCCGCCTTTTATATACCAGGCCTTGCTGCGCGCCGAAGCGAAGGAAATCAAGATCGCGCTGGATTTCCTGCATGAAGCGATCGCCTGCGTTGATTATCCGGGCATCACCATGAATGACCCGATACCGATGACCATGACACGTGTCGCCAATGTCGACCGCGCGCAATTGCTGGTCGAATGTACCTCGCGTCCGGCCTTGCAGGCTTTCCTCAAAGTCTGGATCGCTACCTTGCGCGAAATGAAGACGCGGGTGCGCTGGTCGCTGGAAGTGGATCCGGTAGATATTTAATTACGCAGTACCCACACCCAGAAGCAGAGGCCAGCATGACCATCAAACTCAGTGCAGAAACCGAAGAACGTTTGATCGGTTCTATCCGTCGTTACTTTGATGTCAACATGGATGAAAGCATAGGCGACCTGAAGGCCAAGCTCTTGCTCGACTACTGCGTCCGTGAACTCGGCCCTTGCATCTACAATCAGGCTATCGCTGATGCGCAATCGGCAATGCAGGATAAAGTGGCGGAACTGGATGTAACTTGTTACGAAGCTGAATTCGGATACTGGAGCAAGAAATGAAAATCCATCATTTGTTTGCAAGTCTGTTGCTGCTCAGTGGCGCGGCGCTGGCGCAGGATCAGGCGCTGATGCAGGAAGCGCTGAAGGATTGCGACAAAAACCAGCTGACCATGAATATGTGCGCCAGCCATCGCTATAGCACGGCCGACCAGAAACTCAATCAGCAATACAAGCAACTCATGGCGCAGCAGGATGCGACCGGCAAACAGCGTTTGCGCGATGCGCAGCGTGCCTGGATCAGCTTCCGCGACAAGGATTGCCTGGCCAATACCGGTTTGCGGGAAGAATCCGGTTCGATCTGGCCCTTGCTGCATTTCTCCTGCCTCGAACGTCACACCTTACAGCGCAGCGAAGATTTGAAACTGCAGGCTTGCGGCATGGAAGGCTGCGCCAAGTAATGACTAAGCTGGAATGGCAATGGGCGGCGTTCGGCCAACTGGACGGTGCCAGTTGGTATGAAGTACTGCGCGCGCGGCAGGATGTATTTGTGCTGGAACAGCAATGTCTGTATCCGGATATTGATGGTGCCGACCCGCGTGCTTATCACTTGTTGGGCTGGGGTGAGCCAGACGGGCAGCGCCAGTTGCTGGCCTACCTGCGCTGCTTCGCGCCGGGTGAGAAATATGTCGAAGCCTCGCTGGGCCGCGTATTGACCGTACAGTCTGCGCGCGGTGCCGGGCTGGGCAAACAATTATTGGCGGAAGGCATACGCCGCACCGAATTATTGTTCCCGCGATGCGCGATCCGGATTTCGGCGCAAGAGCACTTGCAAGCCTATTACGGCGGCTTTGGTTTCCTCCCGGTTTCCGATATTTATATGGAAGACGGCATCCCGCATATAGAAATGCTGAGATGAAATAATGATTCCTATCAATATTGTTCGTATACGAATGATTTGACATCAACCGATCAGGCGGGTAAGATGACGGCTTGTTAATCAAGCAACCGGGATATCAAAAACAGGAAAATGTGAGGTTATCGTGATGCTGCGCGACAGAATGAAAAAGTGTCGCTAAACTCGCGGTCATGAATGACATCGCCAAACTTGTTACCGTCAATGATTCGATACGCATCTTGCAAAGCGTACGTCGCATAGCGCAGTGCGTGGAGCACCACTCCAAGCGTCTGGCAGTCACTCATAACATCACATCGCCACAACTAGTGGCACTTCTTGCAATTGCAGAATTAGGGCCGAGTACGCTTAGATCCATAGGGCGTGCCATACAACTCAGTCCTAGTACCGTGGTCGGCATTGTCGACCGGCTGGAAGAAAAAGGCTTGGTGCAGCGTGAGCGCGATACGCGTGACCGCCGCAATGTATTTGTCGCCGTGACTGAGGCGGGCCAACAGGTCCTCGCCAACGCACCGTCGGCATTACCGAATGGTTTCGATAGCCTGCTAGGCTCATTACCCGAAACCGACCGCCAGGCTTTGATCGTCACGCTGGAACAATTTGCCTCTTTGCTCGAAGCCAAAATACCTGCCGAACCTGTGTAGCAGGATGCTTGTGTAAGTAATACAAGCTCCGCCGCAAACCTGATCTCCCATAACTGATGAGTGTAACTATGGCCTTTACTGGCTGTGGGGATCGCTTTTCTCGGAAAAGGAGAAAGCATGAACACGGAAGTAGCCAGCGCAGCCGATTACATCACGCTGCGCCCGCCCGAACGTAGTGATGGCGCAGCCCTGCATGATTTGATCGCAAGCTGTCCGCCTCTGGACCTGAACTCCCGCTACGCCTACCTACTGCTGTGCGAACACCATGCCGCGACTTGCGTTGTGGCAGAAGCAGAAGGTCAACTGGTCGGTGCCATCACCGCCTACATCCCACCAGCGAAGCCAGACACGCTTTTCATCTGGCAAGTCGCCGTCGCACCAGACATGCAAGGCCACCAGATCGCCTCCCGCATGCTGGACCAACTGATAGCACATTGTGCCGCCAGTTACCGGTTTCAGAAAATTGAAACCACCATCAGCCCCAGCAATATCGGCTCACGCAAATTATTCGAAAGCTATGCCCGGCGTCATCGCGTAGACATACAGGCGCAGCCTTACCTGGCCGCCAGCGAATTCGGTGCCGGTCAGCATGAAGAAGAATGGCTGTATCAACTTGGTCCGGGTTTGCGCGCAGCTTGATTGCGTGCGGCCCGATCATTTCACTTACCCACCATCAGGAGAAACACGATGCGTATATTCAATCGACTTGAATCAGAAGTTCGCGGTTACATCCGTTCATTCCCTACCGTTTTTGCGAAAGCGCAAAACGCCGTACTCACCGATGAAGGTGGTCGCAGCTACATAGACTTCCTCGCCGGCGCAGGCACGCTGAACTATGGTCACAACAATCCGATCATGAAGCAGGCCGTCATCGATTACTTGTCGGAAGACGGTATCGTGCACGGGCTCGACATGGCGACCAGCGCCAAGAAAACCTTTCTGCAAACCTTCGAAAGCCATGTACTGGTGCCACGCAAGATGCAGTACAAGATTCAGTTCACCGGTCCGACCGGTACCAATGCAGTAGAAGCCGCGATCAAGCTGGCGCGTAATGTGACGGGCCGTCAGATGGTGATTTCATTCACCAATGGTTTCCACGGCGTGTCGCTGGGTTCGCTGGCGCTGACCGGTAATCGCAAATTCCGCGATGCCGCTGGTGTCTCGCTGAATGACGTGCATCGCGCGCCATACTCCGGCTATTTCGGGATGAACATCGACACCATCGCAATGCTGGACAAACTAATCGTCGATCCGAGCAGCGGTGTTGATTTGCCTGCCGCCATCATTGTTGAGTGTGTACAAGGCGAGGGTGGTCTGAATGTGGCCGGGCTGAACTGGCTGAAAAAGCTGGAACAACTGTGCCAGCGCCATGAAATCCTGCTCATCGTCGATGACATCCAGGCTGGTTGCGGCCGTACCGGCACTTTCTTCAGCTTCGAGCCGGCCGGTATCAAACCGGACATCATCACGCTCTCGAAATCACTGTCTGGTTTTGGCTTGCCGATGGCGGTGCTGCTGATGAAACCGCAGCTCGATGTATGGAAACCGGGCCAGCACAACGGCACCTTCCGTGGCAACAATCTGGCCTTCGTGACAGCGACCGCCGCCTTGCAACACTACTGGGGCGACAATCGCTTCCAGATGTCTATCCAAAAGAAATCACTGGTCATCGAAGCCTTCCTCGACAAGCTGGTCGCCAGCTATCCGGATGCGCAACTCACGCGTCGTGGGCGCGGCATGATGCAAGGGATCGCCTGTGCCGACCCGGCGCTGGCAGATCGCATCACCAGTATCGCCTTCCAGAACGGTTTGATTATCGAAACCTCGGGTGGTGAGGATGAAGTCGTCAAATTGCTGATGCCACTCACCATCGAACAGGAAACCCTGCTGGCCGGTCTCGACATCCTTGAGCATGCAGTCGCCGAAGCCGTTGATGAAAAAATCAAGGACAACGTCGAATCGAATAAAGAGGTGACCGTATGATCGTGCGCCGACTGAAAGACATACTCGATACCAGCCGTGATGTGAAAGCCAAGACCTGGGCCAGCCGTCGCCTGCTCTTGCGCGAAGACGGCATGGGCTTTTCCATGCATCACACTGTCATCTATGCCGGTACGCAAACGCATATCTGGTACCAGCACCATCTGGAAGGTGTGTACTGCGTCGAAGGCGTCGGCTCGGTTGAGCTGATTCCTTCCGGTGAAACCTTCCGCATCGAGCCGGGTACCTTGTATGCGCTGAATAAAAACGATGAACACTGGTTGCGTGCGGAAACAGATCTGCACCTGATCTGTACCTTCAATCCGCCGCTGGCCGGAACCGAGACGCATGATGAGAACGGTGTCTATCAATTAGTCCCGGAAGAACCGGTCAGCAATATCGCTGCCGCCAAAACCGAAAAAGTCACAGCAGAAAGTTGAGGAGAAGATGATCATGCTATCGCAAGATGCTTACCCCACACGTACGCAAAACAATGCCGGCATCCTGGCGCGCCAGGATCCGGTAGTGTATGAAGTCGAGAACAAACGCAAGGCGGCACTCGATGCTGCACAGCGTGCATCGTATGAAAAAAACGGTTTCCTGCTGATGCCGGAATTATTCAATTCGGACGAAGTGAATTACTTGTTCAATGCGATGCAAGGCATGCGTGAAGAATTCACGAATGCCGGACGCAAGGAAGTGATTGCCGAACCAGGCAGTGGTGAAGTGCGTTCCATCTTCAATGTGCATCGCCTGAATGAGATCTTCGCCAACCTGGTGCGTGATCCACGCGTGTTGAATGTGGCGCGTGAAATCCTGGGTAGCGAAGTCTATATCCACCAGTCGCGTATCAACTACAAACCCGGCTTCACCGGCAAAGAGTTTTACTGGCATTCGGATTTTGAAACCTGGCATAGCGAAGACGGCATGCCAGCCATGCGCGCATTGAGCTGTTCCATCCTGTTGACCGATAACAGCGAGTGCAATGGCCCGCTGATGCTCATCCCGGGTTCGCACCATCACTATGTGTCCTGCATGGGCGAGACACCGGATGAGAACTATAAGAAGTCACTGAAGAAGCAGGAAGTCGGCGTGCCCGATCCTATCCTGCTGCGCTATCTGGCTGATATGGGCGGGATCACTTCGTGCGCAGGCAAAGCAGGTTCGGTGGTCTTCTTCGACTGCAATACCATGCACGGCTCGAATGGCAACATCACGCCTTACCCGCGCAGCAATGTCTTCTTCGTCTACAACAGCATCGCCAATCAGCTCGACGAGCCGAAAGGTGGCCTGACACCGCGTCCGGAATTCGTCGCTGCGCGTGAGGGCATTGCTGAACTTAAACCGGAAGCCCTGCTGATCGCCTGAACGGCATAGCTGTCACGAAAGGACTTATGGAAGAAGCTTACCTGCGTTCTTTTGCGCTGTTCTTTGCCTTGTTCAACCCCTTCCTGATGAGCATTTATTTGCTCGACTTGATCAGGGGTTTGCCGACGCCGACGTTTGCGCGGGTACTGATACGTGGCAGCATGATCAGTGCCTGCGTGTTTGTGCTGTTTGCCTGGGGTGGCGAAGCCTTCTTCCGCGATTATCTGCAGGTACGTTTCGCTTCCTTCCAGATCTTTGGCGGCATCGTCTTCCTGCTGATTGGTTTGCGCTATGTGTTTTCCGGTGCGGCCGCGATCGAAAGCCTGCGCGACAATCCGACTGCGATGGCGGGTAGTATCGCGATGCCTATCATGATAGGACCGGGTACCGTCAGTGCGGCGGTCGTCATCGGTACGCGCTTGCCCCTGGGTGGTGCGGCTGTGGTGATCGTCGGCACCCTGATCCTGACAGTCAGCATACTGGTGGTGATGAAGGTCGCGCATGACAAGCTGAAGGAGCGGCATGCAGCGATGACGGATCGTTATATTGATTTGGTCGGGCGGATGTCAGCGCTGCTGATAGGGACGATCGCGATCGACATGATACTGACAGGGCTGCAAAGCACCGGCTTTATGGCGGAATAGCCGGGCTATGCTGCGTCGCAATATGGGGCGGGCTGATGGTGCGCGATGCCCGGGATCTGCTATGTCAGCGCGTTGTTGCGGGCAAACGACATAAAGCGCGCTGGCGGGCTGTCCAAGGTCAATTCTGCTCAAAAAAAACTTGCCCTGGCTTACCTTTTTCGCAAGGGCTGTGCCTATACTCACCTCGAGAGCAGCTTAGCTTTCAATATAGAGCAACACCAAAAAACCAAATCAAAGAAAACATAGAGGAGACACTATGAAATACGTTCAACGCGCTGTCGCATTGGCATTCGTTTCGGCATTCTTGGCTGGTTGCGCGTCTACTGCAACAGATACAAAATCCGATGCAAAACCTGCTCCGGCAGCGACCCCGGCGCCAGCGGCTGCACCGGCCGCAGCTGCACCTGCAGCGGCTCCTAGCCCTGCACTGCAAAAAGCAGTGGAAGCGACACTGGCGAAGGAAAGTGAACTGAAAGGTACCAAAATTGCAGTAGCAGCGACGGCAGACGGCGCAGTTACCTTGTCCGGCACAGTGAAAAACGACTGGCAGCAATACCTGGCTGGTGAAACAGCGAAGAAAGCTGCTGGCGTCAAATCAGTTAAAAACTCGATCAAAGTACCAGACTGATTTTTTGCACATGAAAACAAAAACGTCGGGCATGCCCGGCGTTTTTTATTGTCTGTTGCTGATCTTGTTTGCGCTCAAACCGGCAAATTCAGCCGGCCTTCTTCTGCCAGCTGACGGATGATGCGTATCGTATCGATATCGGCTTCCTGGTAAGCGGACCGGCGGAATTCATTGTAGAAAGCATCCATATCGTCATCGCTGGTGCCGGTGTCATACGCAAAACGTACGAACAGGGCACCCGGACTCGGTTCCTCTATCGTAATCAGCAGGCTGGATGCCGGAATATCTTCCTGCGCCGGGACGTCATAGTGCACTTGTTGCAGAGGCGTCAGGTTGACGCGGTCATGCACCAGCAACTCACCATAGCGCAGCGTGCGCGCTATCACCTCTTCACTGCGCGACAAGAGCTTGCATTCATCCAGCCACGGGATGAACAGCTTGGGCGATTCTGCACGCATGACCAGGCCGCGCCACAGTTGATCGCGCGTCAGCGTATCGATTAGCGGGTTGAGTGGGTCGTTGATTTCTACCAGGTGCTGGAATTGCATAACTATTCGTTTCGTATGGTGTGTAAGACATGGTGCTGTGTTTGTATTGTACTGTGTCGCGCGCGATCGCCAAACCTAGATCTGCCACAGAGTGTGGTGAGGGCGCAGCAGAGATAAGTACGCTTGTAAGATTTACAGTACGCCTGCCACCATGTACTTATGGTCTAATGCCCATTATCTCTTGCTGAATTTCCATCATGAAACGCACATTTACCGTTATCGGATTGGGAGCCTTCGGCTCTACGGTGGCTCGCGAACTGGCGCGCCTGGGCAATGATGTACTAGGTATAGACCTCGACCCGGAGCACGTCAATGCGATAGCCGATGACATCACGCAAGCCGTGGTGGCTGATGCGCGTAACGAAGACACACTGCGCGACCTCGGCGTACACGACAGCGATGCGGTGGTAGTCGCCATCGGTGAAGACCTGGAAGCCAATATCCTGGTTACGCTGACCGTCAAAAATATGCCCAAGCCGGAAGTCTGGGCGAAAGCACTCAACCACAACCATCACCGCATCCTGCATAAGCTGGGTGCGGACCATATCGTGCATCCTGAGCATGAAATGGGGCTGCGTCTGGCGCACGCCATGATGTATCCGGAGGTGTTGGATTACATCAGCCTGGGTCACGATTTGTTCACGGTAGAAGTACGTGCATCGGAAAAACTGGTCGGGCAAAGCATCGCCACACTGGGCCTGGACGAGCGTGGCGTGCAGATGCTGATGGTCAAACATCAGCGGGAAATCCTGACACCGCCATCAAATGACTACGTCTTCCGCGTGGGCGATCAACTGGTGATGGTCGGTACCCTCGATAATTTGCGTAATCTGTCCCCATACTTATGAAACGCGGGTTCCGTCCGCCGCTGGTCTATCGCCAGGTGAGGCGACAGGTCTTGCACCTGACGCCGCCACAGGCCTTGATCCTGTCCTTCGTCGGCTTGTCGCTGGTGGGGACGGTCTTGCTGAAGTTACCAATGGCGAGCAACACACCGACCACCTGGATGCAGGCTTTGTTTACAGCTGTATCGGCATCGACGATTACCGGCCTGTCAGTGGTGGATGTCGGCAGTCACTTCACGCAATTTGGTTTATGGGTGTTGCTGGGACTGATCCAGCTCGGCGGTATCGGTTTGCTGACCTTTGGCGTATTGATCATCCATCTGACCAGCGGCCGTTTGACCTTGCGTGATCGTGCTGCCTTGCAGGATTCGCTGAATCAAAGCGGGCGACTCGATATGCAGGCGCTGCTGCGCGTGCTGTTTGGTTTCATCATCGTGATGGAATTGTTTGGTACAGCGTTGTTGGCGATACAGTGGGTGCCGCAACTGGGCTGGTCGCGTGGCTTGTTTTTCAGCTTCTTCCATGCGGTATCAGCTTTCAACAATGCCGGTTTCGGACTGGAAGCAAACAGCCTGGGGAATTACGTCGGCAATCCGCTGATTAATCTCGTCATCACTTTCCTGTTCATTGCAGGCGGCATAGGTTTTGCGGTAATCGCCGACTTGCGCGCCAAGCAGCGTTTCCGTGAACTGGCTTTGCACACCAAGCTGATGTTGATCGGCACCTTATTCATCAACCTGCTGGCGATGCTGGTCTTGTTTGCGCTGGAGTATGGCAACCCGGATACGCTAGGCAGCCTGCATGGCCTCGGTACCAAGTTATGGGCCAGCTGGTTCCAGGCAGTGGCACCGCGTTCGGCTGGTTTTACGACCATGGATACGTCCATGCTGACGCAAGGCAGTGCTTTCTTCGTGATGACGCTGATGTTCATTGGTGCGGGCAGTGGTTCTACCGGTGGTGGTATCAAGCTAACGACCTTTATCATCCTGCTGGTTGCGACGCGTGCCTTCCTGCGCCAGCAACACAATCCGGTGCTGTTCGGTCGCAGCATCGATGCCAGCCTGACCCTGCGGGCGCTGGCGATTACCATCATTGCGCTATTCTTTGTGGTGACAGGCACCTTTCTGTTAACACTGACCGAACACGCCAACTTTTTGGATCTGGCCTTCGAAGTGGTGTCGGCGGCTTCCACCACCGGTTTATCGCGTGGTGTGACTTCAGGACTCTCAACCAGCGGGCAGTGCGTCATCATGGTCCTGATGCTGGTCGGGCGCGTGGGCCCGCTGACGCTGGCCTTTACGCTGGCCAATACGCGTGGTGCAGGTGTTACCTATCCGGCCGGGCGGGTGAATATAGGTTAAGTTGCCTATTTTGCACCCCAGACTGAAACCAGCCGAATGCCAGCGACGGCTGTCCGCGGACTGATACAATGGCTGGCTTTCTTTTCCGGTTTACCTGATGTCCCACTCCCCGAATCCAGTCCACGGTTTGAACGCGCCCCAGCGCGATGCCATTAAGTACATGGACGGCCCATGCCTGGTGCTGGCCGGCGCCGGTTCGGGCAAGACACGCGTGATCACGACCAAGATCGCCAGCCTGATCGAGGAACACGGCTACGAAGCCAGGAATATTGCCGCGCTGACTTTTACCAATAAGGCAGCGCTGGAGATGCAGGAACGTATCGCCAAACTGTTGAAGGAGCCGAAGCAGGCCAAGCAGTTGACGGTCAGCACCTTCCACTCGCTGGGCGTTAAAATCCTGCGTCAGGAAGCGAAAGAACTGGGTCTGAAGGATCGCTTTTCCATCATGGATAGCGACGATTGCTTCTCGCTGGTACAGGATCTGGCCGTCACCACCGACAAGCAATTGATACGCCGCATACAGACCTCGATGTCTTTGTGGAAAAACGGCCTGATCGATCCGGATATGGCCTTGAACCAGGCGAAGGACGAAGACGAAGCGCAAGCCGCACGTATTTACCGTAACTATGTCGCCACCCTGTCTGCTTATCAGGCGGTCGACTTCGATGACCTGATCCGTTTGCCGGTGGAGTTATTCCGCAATAATGAAACAGTGCGCGACAAATGGCAGCGTCGTTTGCGCTATCTGCTGGTCGATGAATACCAGGATACGAATACCTGCCAGTACGAACTAGTCAAACTGCTGGTGACGGGCGTCGGCAAGAAGCCGATGTTTACCGCGGTGGGCGACGATGACCAGGCGATCTACGCATGGCGCGGTGCCACTATCGAGAACCTGAAGCAATTGCAGGTCGATTTTCCGGACCTGCGCATCATCAAGCTGGAACAAAACTATCGTTCCAGCACGCGCATCCTGCAGGCCGCCAACTCGGTTATTTCAAATAATCCGAAACTGTTTGAAAAATCTCTGTGGTCCGAGCACGGCCTCGGCGATCCGGTCAAAGTCATGGGCATGCAGGATGATGACCAGGAAGCAGAACAGATAGCCATCATGCTGTCTGCGCATCGCTTCGAGCGCCGCGCCAAATTCTCTGATTACGCCATCCTGTATCGCGGCAACCACCAGGCGCGCGTGATTGAGCAGGCACTGCGCAAGGAACGCATTCCTTATACGATTTCCGGCGGGCAGAGTTTCTTTGATCGCGCCGAGATCAAGGACATTATTAGTTATCTGCGCCTGATTGCAAACCAGGATGACGATCCGGCTTTCATCCGTGCGGTCACCACACCGAAGCGCGGTGTCGGCCAGTCGACGCTGGAAGCGCTGGGTGCATTTGCCGGACAATGGCAGTGCTCGCTGTTCGAAGCGGTCTTTAAAGGCGGCCTGGAATCCAAGCTGGCCGATCGCCAGCTGACGCCTTTGCGCGAGTTCTGCACCTTCATCAACAATCTCGAACACCATGCGCATCGCGAAGGCCATGCCGCATCGCTGCTCGACGACATGATGAAAGAGATTAACTACGAAGCCTATCTGTACGATAACTTCGACGACAGGCAGGCGCAGTCGCGCTGGCAAAACGTGATCGACTTCACCACCTGGCTCAAGGAAAAAGGTTCGGGCGGCAAGGAAGGCAATGATCCGGAAAAGAGTTTGCTCGACCTGACGCAGATGGTGGCGCTCATGACCATGCTGGAAGGCAAGGATGAGGAGCCGGATGCGGTGCGCATGTCTACGCTGCATGCGTCCAAGGGTCTGGAATTTCCCCATGTCTTCCTGGTTGGTGTGGAAGAGGGCATCCTGCCGCATAAAGGTGATCCTGATGCACCGGTTGATACCCTGGGTGCGCGCATAGAAGAAGAGCGACGCCTGATGTATGTCGGCATTACACGCGCACAGCGTTCGCTGCATGTCAGCTGGTGCAAAAAGCGCAAGCGTGCGCGTGAACACGTGCATTGCGATGTCTCGCGCTTCATCAAGGAAATGAAGCTGGACGAAGGCGATGCGGTGCCGACTGAGGAAGAAGTTATTACGCCGCAGAACCGCCTGGCGAATCTGAAAGCCCTGCTGCAAAAGCCGAAATCAGCCGGAGCCTGATTCTGTTTGCCGGCTGATGGCATGGATCATGCAGGTGTTCTGGTGCTGATATTTCCGTCATTATCCTGGCCCTGAGTGAGCTGAACCATGGCAAATCAATCGACTTTCCGTAGCATTAAAAAACACGCGCGCCATACTGCACGGGTATCGCGGCACTCTTTCCGTATCGCGATTTTCCTTGGCGGCGCAGCCTGCGTTGCCGTGTGCTCACTCGGTTTTGCATGGCTGGCAGAAGAGATGCTGGGCCTGAATCGCAAGATTACACATGCCTACTGGTGGAGTGCCTTGCTGATGTTGCCGCTGGGTTTTGCCGGTATCCGCTGGATGACGATACGACTTGCGCCGCAGGCGCGTGGCAGTGGTATTCCGCAAGTCATCGCCGCGATGTCGCTGCCAGCGGGTGCAGCGCAGAACAGTCTGGTGTCACCGCTGCAATCGATGTGGAAAGTGGTGCTGACGGCGGCCGGTTTGCTGGTAGGCGCTTCCATCGGACGTGAAGGGCCTTCGGTGCAGGTTGGCGCGGCCGTGATGTTGGCGTGGGGGCGTTGGTGGCAGAAGCGCCCGCGCTTTGCGGTTGGTTTTCGTCCCGAGGCATTGATAGCGGCCGGGGCAGCGGGTGGCCTCGCGGCGGCGTTCAATACGCCATTGGCAGGTGTCGTGTTTGCGATAGAGGAGTTGGGCCGTGGTACCGCAGTACGCTGGGACCGGCTGGTGATGTCGGCGGTATTGGGTGCCGGTTTCATCGCCTTGTCGGTATTTGGCAATAACTCTTACTTCCATCTCAACGAGTCCATACTGGCATTGAATGCGGCGTGGTGGGTGGTCGTAGTGTGTGCGTTGGTCAACGGTGTACTGGGCGGCTTGTTCGGCAAGATGCTGTTGGCCGGGCCAGCGTCGTGGTTACCTGCCGGCCAGCGTAGCTGGACTGAGCGTCATCCGGTTTTGTTGGCGGCTATTTGTGGTTTGCTGGTGGCTTTGCTCGGTATGCTGGCGCAAGGGACGACCTATGGCACCGGCTATGAACAGGCGGCGTCTCTGTTGAATGGTCATCCGGTTGATAGCATGCTGTTTGGCCTGGCCAAGCTGGGTGCCACCATACTGTCTTATTTCGCCGGTATTCCGGGCGGGATTTTCACGCCTTCATTGGCGATAGGTGCCGGTATCGGCGACAATATCGCCCAGTTGCTGCCAAGTGCCGTGGATGGACGGTTGATGGCTTTGTTGTCGATGGCGGCTTTTTTGGCTGCCGCTACGCAGGCGCCTATTACTGCCAGCGTGATCGTGATGGAAATGACGCGCAGCCAGGACGTGACTTTGCTGTTGCTGGCGACGACTTTGGCTGCGTCGCTGGTGTCACGGCAATTTTGCCCGCGTCCTTTTTATCATGCGGCTTCGCGTAATTTCCGGCGCGAAGCGATACATCAACACCGGATGTCACGCACGGCAGAAAGCTGAGTCGTGCCGGACCTTAATCAGGAAGTACACAAGATGAACGAAGATCGCCTCGTCGATATTGAAATCAAGATTGCGCACCAGGAAGACTTGCTCGATTCCCTGAATCAGCTGGTCTATCAACAGCAAAAGAAAATCGATGAACTGGAAGCGTTATGCGCTGCACTCGCGCGTCGGCTGAAAGACGTCGTGATCGCCGACAATGAGCGCAATGCAGCGAATGAAAGACCGCCGCATTATTGATGCGGCAATATTACTATCCCGAACCTATACATACTGAATCATGAGTACACCGAACGAAGAGCAAAAGTTATTGCATGCCAAGCTGAATATGGAAACCTCGCAAATAGGCTGGCAGGAATTGCTGCGCTATTTCGCTGGTGGCCTGGTGATCGTGGTCGCCGACGAGCTTGATCTGGTCGATGTGGCGGCGCGCTTTGCGATTGATGACAAGGCGGCGGTCGAGCATTGGCTGAGCACCGGTCAGCTGGCCAAGGTCAGTGACGCACAAGCCCATATCTGGCTGGAAGCGGATGCCATGCTGTGGACCGTCGTGGCGCGGCCGTGGGTGCTGGTACAAGAAAAGAAGCTGGCGTGAACAAGGACCCCTTGCACGGACTGAGCCTGGAGAAAATCCTGGTCGCACTGGTAGATCACTACGGGTGGGAAGAACTGGGACGTCGGATCGATATCAAGTGTTTCAACATCGATCCGAGTATCAAATCCAGCCTGACTTTCCTGCGCAAAACACCGTGGGCAAGAAGCAAGGTGGAAGAACTGTTTATACACATGCCCGACTAAGCCGGGCATGTCGGCAGGGCAGGATTACAGTTTGGATTGGTGGTGGATCGCGACGAACAGCGTAGCCAGCGTCGACAGCACTGCTTCGAAGTGTGCTTGCGGTTCGGTGTTGTCCCAGATGTAATGCACCATCACTGCTTCAAATTCCTTGCTGCGTTTTTTCGCGGTGACCGAGTGGGCACGGGTAATCGCTTTCAGGAACTGGCGGCGCATATTTGGCAGGACCGGAATATGTTCGCTGTCATCGAGGAATTCAAAACCGCCCGGCAAAGGGCCGCCTTTCATCTGGAACTCGAGGCGTTCAAATACTGCCGGTGGCAGGTTCTTCACTAATTCACACGCGCTTTCATTGAGCTTGAGCACCATGCTGAAGCCAGCTGGGTAAATCACATCCGAATCATCACGTTCCGACAGGAACACTGCCAGGCGTAACGAATACTCGGCCTGATACGCGTCGTCATACGAGCTCTTCAGGCTGGTACGGGTCGCTGGCCAGAAGATCAATGTGCCCGGTGTGCTTTCGTCATCCGGGTCCGGGAAGAATTCGAGTGAGATGTCGTCAGCGGAATCACCTGCGACGGACAGCATTTTCAATACGGGTGCAGCAAGGTCGCCCAGGATCGATGCGGCAATCGCGCCGGTGGCAGCGATATCGGCATTGGTCAGGTCTTCTACGATGTAGCCATTCAATGGCTTGAGTAATGCATTTGGGTCGAGCATGAGCGAGGAAGTCATTCTTAAAATTGATGTTATTTGCCTGCGCATTTGGTCCGCAGGCAAGCGTCGTTGCAATATAACTTAAAACCCGATGCGCACGAAGTGGAAATATTAGCTGAGTGCTTATTTGTGATGAACGGATGAATCTGTTTAAATGGCCGCACGCAGTCGGTCGCGGCCGACATTCATTTTCGCAATCAAGCAAGGACGCATTATGTATACATGGCTACTGCCTGCGGTGAAAGCCGTACTGCCACACGTGGGTACGATTATTTCCGCCGCGCTGCCGGTGTTTCAAAGTCGCAAGATCGATGAAAATGCGGCAACTCAGGAAGCCTTGTTGCAAAGGCAGATTAGCGAACTGCAGGAAGTCGCGTCGCATAACGCCGTGCATATCAAGGAGCTGGCCGAGCAATTGAAGCAAATGGTGGTGACGCTGGAGCAAGGCGTGATTGCCAATGAACGGCGCTATCGACGCCTGACGGCGTTATCGGCGCTTGCCACGGTCTTATCAATAATAGCTATCGCATTATGGTGGACGGGCGCACGCTGAAGAGTTGCCGCAGTGCATGAGGCGGATTTAAAAGCTGAACTTTTCGACAATATGGTGGGTCAGTACTAAGGCGTGTGACATCTGTCAGCAGACAGGGAGCATGAATTGCCGGGCGGATACATCACCTGGTTTCTTATTACTGAACAAAGGACTTGCCATGATAAAACTAAGCACCATACTCGCCGGCACCGCCGTCGCCATGTTTGCCCAAATCGCAGCGGCGCAGGCTCCAATGACACAAACCCAAGCGGCAGTACCCGCCAATGATCCTGCTTACATCGATCAGTCTCGCTTGAATTACAAGGAAGACCCGTATGTGAAAGCTCGTATTGCGCGTGGTCAGGCCAATGCAGAATATCGCGCTGAACGTAAGGAAGCGCGCACCGAGTACAAGCAGGAAGTCGGTGCCGCCCGCGCTGAACGACGCGAAGCCGTCAAGGATGCGAATACTACACGCGCCTCCGAAATCAGAAATGAACCGATGAAATAAGGATCGCTTACCTGCGCGCTGCCAAAGTGTGGTGCGCAGGAGCGCAATAGCAATTACAGCTGTAATTATCCCTTTCTGTATCCGACGATATAAATGCAAATCGTCCGGTCAAGCTGAGCAGGCATCGGTAAAATATCGTTTTACCTGAACCAGGTCTGTCAAAACCTTACGTTGCTACGCAAGGTTTTATTCCTCACTGTATGTCTGACCCCGCTCATCCTACTGCCGAGTCGCCTCGCGATCGTCGTATTGCGCATCTCGATATGGATGCTTTTTACGCGTCGGTTGAATTGCTACGCTATCCGGAATTACGCGGCCAGCCTGTTGTGATCGGCGGGATGTCCGTGCATGCGCCTGTGACACTGGAAGACGGTAGTCGTCAGTATGCAAAGTTGCGCGACTATGTCGGACGTGGTGTTGTGACGACTTCGACGTATGAAGCGCGCGCGTTGGGTGTGTTCTCTGCGATGGGGCTCATGAAATCGGCCAAGCTGGCGCCCGATGCCATCCTGTTACCGGCTGACTTTGATGCTTATCGTCATTACTCGCGCCTGTTCAAACAGGCAGTCGCCGACATCGCGCCGCATATCGAAAATCGTGGCATCGATGAAATTTATATCGACCTCAGTGAACACACTGAAGAAACCTATGCACTGGCATCACGTATCAAGACGGCGGTACAGCAGGCTACAGGCTTGTCATGTTCGATAGGCATCGCACCCAATAAATTGCTGGCAAAAATATGTTCGGATCTGGAAAAACCGAATGGCCTGACCATACTGACCCAAGCCGATATCGTGACGCGCATCTGGCCGCTGCCCGCACGCAAGATCAACGGCATTGGTCCGCGCGCGGCAGAAAAACTGACGGCGCTTGGCCTGAATACTATCGAAGAATTGGCTGCAGCAGATGCGGCGATCCTGCATGAACACTTTGGTCGCTCCTATGCAGGCTGGCTGGGGCGGGTGGCGCAAGGCATAGACGAACGCCCGGTGGTGACATACTCCGAGCCCAAATCGGTGAGCCGTGAAACTACCTTTGAAAACAACCTGCATGCCAAGCGTGATCGTGTAGCGCTGGGCGGCATCTTTACCCGTTTGTGCGAACGCGTGGCCGGGGATTTACAGCGCAAGGGCTTTGTCGGTCGCACGGTTGGTATCAAGCTGCGCTTTACCGACTTCCGGATAGTCACACGCGACCTGACCCTGCCGGACTATACCGATGATGCGGTCACGATCCGACAGGCGGCAGGGGAATGCCTGAAGCGGATCCCTCTCGATCAACCGTTCCGTCTGTTGGGTGTGCGTATAGGCACGTTGGCCAGGAAGGATGCGGTGCCTACGGTAGGGCCTGTCGTTGTGCAGGGTGAGCTGTTCCGCGAAGGGCAGGACTAAGGAAGTCACCGGTCGTCAGTGTTGGGTTCCGGGGTTCTGTTGGGAAAATGCTGCATTTTGGTGCATTTTTTGAAATGAGCTGAAAAGTTTATTTTATTTTCATTTCGACAACTTTCTGCTTTGATGTGTGTGCATACTTCGTGCATCTGCCGCATTACTGATCCCTTGTTAAAAATCTATACCTGCCCGGTTCAGGGTACGGCCTTATCTGGCGCGGCTTCCCGGCTACCTTCGCCAGAATTTGTCAGTATTTTTCAGGTTTCCCGGTGGTAATATTTTTGTCATAAAAGGTTTGCTGTCTGCTTCTTGCATCATGAAATAAGTCCGGAACGTCGTTGTGATCCACCTTGTTTATGAGAGAGATGAAAATGAAAAACCTGAAAATTGGCCAGCGTCTGAGCCTGAGTTTTGGTGCGATCGTCGTCTTGCTGGTGATACTCGCAACACTGGCCTTTACCCGGATAGGTGGTTTGAACGACGCGATTGCCGAGGTCGATGGCGATCGTTACCCGAAAACCGTCCTCGCGAATGTCATGAAGGACGACCTCAACCAGATCGCGCGTAATATGCGCAATGCCCTGCTGATGACGGACAAGGCCGCGATCCAGGCCGAGCTGGCGCAAATCGGGAAGGCAGCGACATCCCTCGGCAATGCGCTGGGCGAACTGGACAAAACCATACATTCCGAACGCGGGCGACAGACGATCGCAACCTTGCAGGCTGATCGCAGCAAATTCATTCCATTGACAGAAAACTTCATCAAGCTGGCGTCGGCCGGTATCAAGGATGAAGCGGTTGCCTTGTTGTTTGCTGAAGTACGCCCGGTGCAGCTGAGTTATCTGACGTCCATCGACAAGCTGATCGATTATCAAAACGAGCTGATGAAGAAATCCGGTGCCGAGGCAAATGCCCAAGCCAGCCAGACGCAATTACTGATCGGGATTTTCTCTGTTATCGCCGTATTGTTTGCCGCGGTGTTTGCTGTGCTCGCGACGCGCAGCATTACGCGTCCACTGAGTCAGGCAGTAGTGCTGGCGCGCAAGGTGGCTGATGGTGATTTGACCGGCAATATAGTCGTCGAGTCCAAGGATGAAACCGGACAATTGCTGCAGGCATTGAAGGATATGAATGCAGGTTTGCTGAAAATCGTCACGCAAGTGCGGCTCGGTACCGACACCATAGCATCTGCCTCGCATCAGATTGCGACTGGAAACCTCGACTTATCATCGCGTACCGAGCAGCAAGCCAGTTCGCTGGAAGAAACTGCGTCGTCGATGGAAGAGCTGACCAGCACCGTCAAACAGAATGCCGAAAACGCGCGGCAGTCGAATCAACTGGCACTCTCCGCTTCCGAAGTAGCAGTACGCGGCGGCGTGGTGGTGTCGCAAGTGGTCGATACCATGGGTGAAATCAATGAGTCCGCCAAAAAAATCGTCGACATCATAGGCGTGATAGACGGTATAGCGTTCCAGACCAACATCCTCGCGCTCAACGCTGCAGTGGAAGCGGCACGCGCCGGTGAACAAGGTCGCGGCTTCGCCGTGGTTGCTTCCGAAGTGCGCACGCTGGCGCAACGTTCGGCCAGTGCGGCCAAGGAAATCAAGGAACTGATAGGCGACTCGGTCGATAAAGTCAGTGTAGGTTCGCGCCTGGTGGATGATGCTGGAGCCACCATGCGTGAAGTTGTCGAAAGCGTGAAACGCGTCACCGACATCATGAGCGAAATTACGGCGGCCAGCCAGGAACAAACCGATGGTATAGAACAGATCAATCAGGCAGTGATGCAAATGGATCAGGTGACCCAGCAAAATGCAGCATTGGTGGAGGAGGCCGCTGCTGCCGCTGAATCACTGCAGGGACAGGCTAGTCATTTGTCGCAGGTGGTCAGCGTATTCAAGCTGGATGGTAATGACGCCGCGCTTGCGACTGCCGTGCCGACCTATGTCGCGCCAGAACCCGCCAAGGTGCAAGGCAAGCCTACATTGCACAAGGTGAAGAGCTCGCAGCAAAAAATCGAAGACCAGGAATTTGCTCGCGTGCCGCGTAATGCCGTACCGGCGGGCGATGAATGGGAGCAGTTCTAAGCGTTCAGACAGACAGCGGAAAGCAAAAAAGCCAAGCTTCACGCTTGGCTTTTTAATTGGGTGGCCTGGCGATTTACTTGTCTTCGCCGTCGAGATTGAGTTTCTCGTGATTTTTGCCATAAAACTGTACGCCCATCGCAATCCGTTCACGGCCGCTTTCACGGCGATGCTTGTTGGTATCGCGCAGTGAATAAACGCAGCCGCAATATTCCTGCTGATAAAAATTCTCGCGCTTGGAGATTTCGATCATCCGGGCGGAGCCGCCTTTCTTGCGCCAGTTATATTCCCAGTACAGCATGTCCGGATACTTGGCCGCAGCGCGTACGCCGCAATCATTGATCTGGTTCATGTCCTTCCAGCGCGAGATACCGAGCGAGCTGGAAATAACCGGGAAGCCGTGTTCGTGTGCGTACAGTGCAGTGCGTTCAAAACGCATATCGAAACACATGGTGCAGCGTATGCCGCGCTCGGGTTCGTTCTCCATACCCTTTGCACGTTCGAACCAGTTATCGGTGTCGTAGTCGGCATCGATGAACGGTACGTTGTGTTTCTCGGCAAAGCGGATGTTTTCTTCCTTGCGCAACAGATATTCTTTTTCCGGATGGATGTTCGGGTTGTAAAAGAAAATCGTGTACTCGATACCGCTCGCCAGCATCGCTTCCATCACTTCACCAGAGCAGGGCGCGCAGCAGGAATGCAGCAAGACCTTGCCGGGTTTGCTGGGGAGGGGGATGGGTTCGCGTTTGAATTTGGGGGTGGAATCGGTCATCTTGGTTCTCGCATTGTTTCAGGCGTATCAGCGCGTGGCTAATTGCATTGTCGTACTGCAGCGCCGAAAGGCAAGGAATGCGGGTTTTAAATTTGTTCAGGTCGCTATGGTATCAGAAGCAAATACGGATGAATCCTTGTCGCTATCCCAGCATTGAAGGTTAAGTTGCCTTTAAGGAATGTGGACCTCTGGCGGCGATCATTCGTGGCAAATATGTAACGCCGGATCAAGAAAAATACGCATATTAATATTAATGAGAATTATTACGAATTAGAATTGCGCAAACTTTCAATAATCCTGCATCCGCCAGCCTACCGTCAGCCAGTGCATTCTCTAAAGGAAATACTGTGCTGCAACCTAAAACTATTGCGGTGGCCGTTACTCTCGCGTGGGCTGCTCCGCTATCGCTGGCCTTGGCCCAGCAAAATGACACCGCTACAAATCCAGCTATAACGACTCTGCCAGAAGTCAAAGTGACGGCGAGTGATGATGCCAGTAGCGAATCAACACATTCTTATGCAGCACATGCAGTGACCGTCGGTTCCAAAATTCCGCAAACTCTGAGAGAAACACCGCAATCGATCAGTGTGGTGACGCGCCAGCGCATGGACGATCAAAACATCACCAAGATCGAGGATGTGCTCAAGCAAACGACAGGTGTCAACGTGACCCGTCTGGACGGCGCGGGTAACTTCAACTCGATACAGGCGCGCGGTTTCGATATCGGGACGATACAGCTTGATGGCCTGGCTATCAGCCAGGGGGCGAACTATTCCACGGCGCTTGATACGGCCATTTATGACCGGATAGAAGTGTTGCGCGGACCGGCAGGTTTATTGCAGGGAGCAGGTGAACCAGGCGGCACCATCAATCTGGTGCGCAAACGTGCACGTGCAGACTTTGGTGGCAGTGTTGGCGTCATGTTGGGGTCCTGGGATACGCGTAGAGCAGAATTCGATTTAACCAGCAAGTTGGATGAGGCTGGACGTATCCGCGCGCGCGTCGTCGGTCTGGTTGATGACAGGGAAAGCTTCGTTAATACACTGGAAAGCAAAAAGTCTCTCGGTTACGGGACTATCGAAATCGACCTGACGTCGCGTACTACTTTGTCAGTTGGACTGGCGCATCAAAAAGTAGATTCCGTCGTGGATCAGGGTTTACCGGCATTGGCAAACTACACGCTACCGAATGTTTCACGGTCTACCTTCATTGGCAGCAAAAACAATGTGCAAGACATGCAAACCGATGACATGTTCGCGGAACTGGAACATAAATTCGACGATGGTGGCTTGTTCAAATTTGCCGCCCGTCAAATTGATCGTTCGATGATCTACAAGGCTTTACGGGCGAATGGTCTGGCAAGCGTTACTACCGGAGATGTTGCCTATCAGACGGTTAATTTTGAGCAAGAAGCAAGGAATGTCAACTTCGACGCCTACTATGCCGGTCCATTCCAGCTGGGCGGCCGCACCCACAAAGTCCTGGTGGGGCTGAACCGGAGTACCGAAGAGTCGAAGAACCGATCAGTGTTTGGTCCGACCGGCACGATGAATATCTATAACCCGAACAACGACCTTCCATATCCTTCACTGAATATGGGGAATTTCACCAACGGTAGCAAACAGACGCAAACAGGTTTGTATGGACAACTGCAACTCAAACCTCTGGACCGCTGGACTTTCCTGCTGGGCGGGCGTTTAGGGCGCTGGGAAACGGAATCGCGGAATCCGACTACAGGCGCAGTCAGCTCGACTTCCAAACCTGGCACACAGTTCACGCCATTGACGAGCGCTATCTATACCTTAAGCGACAACTCTTCCTTGTACGCCAGTTACGCAGAGACCTTTGTCGGCCAGACTGCTATCGACAAGAATGGCAAACTGCTGGATCCACGTACAGGCTCGCAGATTGAATTCGGTATAAAAAGTGAATGGCTCGATAAGCGCGTCAATACCAGCTTCGCATTGTTCCGGATTATCGATAAAGACCGTGCGATTGATGACACCAGCACTGCCAGCCTGACCGACTCCATTCCAGGCGGAAAAGTCCGGAGCCAGGGTCTGGAGGCTGAGGTGAGCGGCCAAGTAGCGCCTGGCTGGGAATTGGTGGCCGGTTACGCTTATACCTCCGCGAAATACCTGCAAGCGCCTATCGCTTCGATAGGGCAGGCGTTTTCACCCATCACGCCACGGCATAGTTTCAATCTGTGGTCCAAGCATATCTGGCGCGATGGCGCGTTTAATCGCTGGAGCCTGGCAGGCGGTTTGAAAGTGGTGAGCGATTTTGCTTCAGGAATAGGCGCGACGCGTGTGGTTGGTGACGGCTATGCGACGGTGAGTGGACAAGTCGGCTACCAGATCGACAATACGACAACAGCCAGTCTCACGGTTACCAACCTGTTCGATAAAAAATACTATGAAAAGGTCAGTAACTTCGGACGTCAGAACTTCTATGGTGAGCCACGCGCAGTTATGTTGGCAGTCAAAAAAGTATTCTGATGAGGGGATTCGCCTACCTGTGGCAGGCCGCGGAATCGCGAGTACGCGATTCCCTTCAAGTCCCGCCGTGTGCCGCGCAGGCGGCGCACTCCAATCCGCAGAGTGTCGGCTGCGCCGAATAGGGAGCTGAAAACAAAAATGCCCGCTTGCGCGGGCATTTTCTTTTTCTGGCGGAGTGGACGGGACTCGAACCCGCGACCCCCGGCGTGACAGGCCGGTATTCTAACCAACTGAACTACCACTCCAACTACTAAACTGCTTCAGGCTCTCCGTTTGACTGAATGGTGGGTGCTGACGGGGTCGAACCGCCGACCTACGCCTTGTAAGGGCGCCGCTCTACCAACTGAGCTAAGCACCCGCGAATACGATTGCTCAGCCAAACTTGTGTTGACGTCTACCAACACCTGAAGGGGGCGAAGTATAGAACATAATAAAAAATTTGTCACCACTGTTTGTCGAATCTTTTCGAAATTTTCTATTTTCATTGCGAAAAAAGCCATCTTTCGGTCAGTGGTGGTGCTAAGCGAGTTTGCCCCGGGCAACCTATAATGGGCGCCTTCCCCCCGTTATTTCCGAGTACCTCTTATCAATACTTTACTTCGCCGCATCATACACGCGGTCCTGTTTGAATTTTTTGCCCTCATCATCCTGGTGCCGCTGATGTCGTATGGCTTCGGCATGGATATGCTGCATTTCGGCGCGCTGGCCGTGATGCTGGCTATCAGCGCGATGGCCAGTAATATGATTTACAACCACATCTACGAAGCCTTTGAGCACCGCTATGGCTGGCGTCGTACGGTGCGCATGCGGGTTTGGCACACCATAGGCTTTGAAGCCTTCTTCATGGCGATAGCCTTGCCCCTGACGGCCTGGTGGCTGGAGATTTCCTTGTGGGAGGCGCTGACACTGGATCTGGTGTTCTCGGCCTTCTTTATGCTGTACGCGTTTTGCTTTAACTGGGTATTCGACATCATTCGCCATCGTCTGGGTCAGGTGCGCAGCAAGTAAAAACCGGGGTGCTAGACCCCGTTTTTTTATCAGGCGTTGGCTGACTTGCGTCGCGCCGCATCCGCCACCGGGCGGGTCGACAGATGCACTTCCGACGGTACATGCAAGGTCGTGGTCGGATGAGCAAAGACGATGCCGCGTTCTGCACAGGCGCGCATGAGTTCCAGATTGATGTGCTGCTGTACGTCCATGTACACGGTGTATTCGCGGCTCAGCAGGTAATACACCACTTCAAATTCCAGGCTGCTGGGTCCGATCCGGACAAAGTGGGCGCGGTCGTAGCGTGTCGAGGGCGCGTCTTCGA
This sequence comes from Herminiimonas sp. Marseille-P9896, assembly GCF_903993245.1. NCBI lineage: Bacteria > Pseudomonadati > Pseudomonadota > Betaproteobacteria > Burkholderiales > Oxalobacteraceae > Herminiimonas > Herminiimonas sp. Marseille-P9896. Next base: position 367,307 of record NZ_CAJEVT010000001.1, read on the forward strand.
TGATCTTGCGCACTGTCGCCGAGAGCTCCGCAATTTTGTCGACAGGTGTGTCATGCGTGATGCCGAAGTTGAAGAGCACGCGTCGTTCCGACATGCGTTTGTAGTTGCGTATCGGCGATTTCAGCAGCTCGGTGTTCGAGCGCACCAGTTGCTCGCCGCTCAGGCTGCGCAGGCGGGTGGTGCGGATACCGACGTATTCAACGGTCCCCAGCAAGTCGTCCACCACGATGAAGTCACCGACCTCAAACGGTTTATCCAGTCCGATCGACAGCGAGGCAAACAAATCGCTGAGTATCGCTTGCAGCGCAAATGCGATGGCGATACCGCCTATGCCGAGGCTGGCGACGAAGGCCGTGATGTTGACCCCCAGATTTGCCAGTACCGCCAGCAAGACGGTCAGCATCACCGCGATGCGCAGCAAGAAGACCATGGTAGTCGTCGTGGCAGCATTGCGTAATTCGGGATCGACTTCGGGATCCACCACTTTTTCCATCCAGATATTGATACCGCGATTGAGCCAGATGGCGATCTGGATACCGATCAGAATGATGCCGAGTTGCGATAAGCGCAGTTCGACAATGGCGGGCAGGGTGAGTGTGTTGAGGCCGATCAGGATGGAGAGCAGCAAGAGCAGAAAGCGTTTGGTGCCGGCCAGTGTGCCGACGATGACTTCATCGACGCGGCGTTTGGTGATGAGGTGAAGTACCGACATGCGGCGCTTCATTAAACGCATCAGGAAGCGCGTCAGCAGATCCATGACGAGGAAACTGACCACGGTTGCCAATAATGCGTGCAGCCAATCTTCCAGCGAAATACCAAACATAAACCAGTCTTGCAGTAACATCATTCCATCACCTCTTGTTCAAATGCATTTTGCATGATTTGCACATGCGACAACTTTTCTTGAGTAAGGTAGAGGTTGCATGGCGGGAATAGTTCGCAGGAAATTTCCACGGACGCCCGTCCATCACGTGTAGAGGCAGGCGGGCTGCGGCTTTCCCGCTTAAGATCAATTACTTATTAAGTGCTATCTCATGGATGCTTCGACTTCTGAACTGCCGCTGTTTCCCCCGCTGCAAGCAAATCGCAGCGGAATGTTGCCGGTCGACGACCGGCATACCCTGTACTGGGAAGAGTGCGGCAATCCGCAAGGTGTACCGGTGCTGTTCCTGCATGGTGGGCCGGGTGGCGGGATTTCGCCGCGGCATCGGCAATTCTTTAATCCCGACTATTACCGTATTGTTTTATTCGATCAGCGTGGTGCCGGTAAATCGACGCCGCTGGGCGAGTACCGCGATAACACGACGCAGTTACTGATCTCAGATATCGAAGCCTTGCGCGCGATGCTGGGGATAGGACAGTGGCTGGTATTTGGTGGCTCATGGGGTGCGACGCTGGCGCTTGCGTACGGGCAGGCACATCCGCAGAACTGTCTAGGCTTCATATTGCGCGGGATCTTCCTGTGCACGCGCGCCGAGATAGATTGGTTTATGCACGGTATGCGCTGGTTTTTCCCCGAAGCGCATGCAGCCTTTGTCGCGCCTATCCCGCCGGAAGAGCGCGGTGATTTGCTGCAAGCCTACAAACGACGTTTGTTCAGCGATGACGCGCAAGTGTCTCTGCAGGCGGCACGCGACTGGAGTCGCTATGAGGGGCATTGCCTGTTCCTGAAGCCGCAGCCGGAAATGCAACAAGTGTTCGAAGACGACGTGGTGGCATTAGGAGTGGGGCGGCTGGAAGCGCATTACTTCCTGCATCACGGCTTTATGGAAGAAGACCAGTTGATACGCAATATCGACAGGATTCGTCATTTGCCTGCGGTGATCATACAAGGTCGCTACGATGCGGTTTGTCCGCCGGTATCTGCCTACCGCTTGCATGAAGCATGGCCGCAAGCACGTTTGCAAATCATCGCGGATGCAGGCCATGCAGCGCTGGAACCGGGTACTGCGGCAGCATTGGTAGCGGCGACTGAACAATTTCGTTTGCAGCAAAGATTTGACTAGGTAAGTAGTGATCAACAGCAAGATGGCGGTGCGCGCGCGATGTCGTTAAGATAGTCGTCAACGTGATGCGACTCATGTCGCATCGAACAGTTGATCCTGGCATGAAGATAAAAAGCGATGATAAAAAAACGTATCACCATATGTGCAATGGCACTTTTGCTGGCGGGTTGCGGCGCGCGCTCTTTGCTGGAAAAACCGGCAGAAACCACACCGGACGGCACTTCCACGGCTGATTCGATCAGCGAGTACCAGCTCGCATTGGCCCATCGCATCACGCAGGTTAATTCCACCAAGGTCTATATCGGACGGCCGCAAGCCTTGCTGCGTTCCGTGGTGGTGGTGAAGTACGTGGTGGATGCGAATGGCAGCTTGTTGCGCAGCGAGATCATGCGCTCGAATCGCGATCGCGTGACAGAGACCACGGCACTCACCAGTGTGCGCAATACCGCGCCTTTCCCCAAACCCGCGCCAGCGCTGTTGCGACATGGTCGGGTCGAAGTGATCGAGACCTGGCTCTTCAATAAAGATGGCCGCTTCCAGTTGCGCACCATCGCTGAACCGCAGATGGATGAATAAGCGCTTCATGCTGACGGGCGGAGCGACACTGTCTTGAGTGGCGTCTGGCTGTTTAATGCAGCGGCGAGCGCATTGCTGCTGCCGCCTTTAAACCTGATCCTCTTATGCGCGCTGGGCTTGCTGCTGCGACTGCGCTGGCCGCGTCTGGGTATGGCGGTCTCAGTATTGGCCTTGCTGGTGTTGACGGTGTGCAGCACACGGTTTGGTGCCGGCTTGTTCGTCGCACCACTGGAAAAACAAAATCCTCCATTGCAACTGAACGATGCCGCCGGGACACAGGCTATCGTGGTGCTCGGTGGTGGTCGTCTCACCAACGCGCCGGAATACGCCGGACAGGACATCCCGAGTTCGGCCAGCCTGCAGCGCCTGCGATATGCGGCGCATCTGTATCGCGGCACACATTTACCGGTATTGGTCAGCGGCGGTCGTCCGGATGGTGGCTATACATCGGAAGCCAGTGTGATGGCGCACGTGTTGCAGGAGGACTTCTCAGTGCCGGTGCGTTGGCTGGAACCAGCTTCCAACAATACCGCCGAAAACGCGCAGTTATCCGCGCGCATGCTGCGTGCAGCAGGTGTGAAGCGCATCTTGCTGGTCACCGATGCGATCCATATGCAGCGCGCGAAATGGATATTCATGCAAACCGGACTGGAGGTCGTCGCCGCGCCGACCATCTACATCAGCCACGCACACACGACCCCGGCCGACTTCCTGCCATCCAGCCAGGGCTTGCAATTGAGCGCTTATGCCCTACATGAATGGCTGGGCCTGGGCTGGTATCGCTGGCGGCATCCGAATCTGGCGCATTGAGACACGCGAAATAAATTGCGTGGAATAAACATAGCTCAGGCACGTTGCCGCGAATCTGCTTAAAATGGCTGGGCTGGTACCAATTGCCGGCGTATCACCATCAATATTTTTTCGGGGGCCGCAGCATGACTTTGATTGATAGTAAGCGTCCTTCCAAGCTGTACTACTTCTCGGAACGCAATGGTTTGGAGCGTTCCTTATCCCTGGGCGAGTTCCGCCTCAGCCCGCCAACTTCAGACCAGATCCTGCTGCCTAACGACAGCTACTTGGTGCTGAGCATGACCAAAACCTGGGACGGCACCTTGTTCGACGCCATGCCCAGCATAGATTCCTATCTGGTAGTGCATGACGCCGAAGAGTTCGGTGAGCGCGTACATCGTGCGGCACAAAAGGTTTTGCCTAACTGGGCGGGCATCGATGCAGCCATTTCCTACGGCGCACCTAGTCCGCTCGGCAAGATTTTTTCCAAAGCGAAGAACCTCGCAGGTCAGAACGAATGGCGTTTTGCGTGGCGTCCCATGCAAAGCTGGGCGTCAGTCAATCCTGTAGTTATCCAAATCGGCAATATTGAAGATATCGCCGAACTCCACAGCCGGAACGACTAAGCAGCTCACTCTTCGCGTAGGTCCGGCATTTCCAGAAACGGAAAACGATGAAAACACTCACATTCGACGTTGCAGTAATCGGTGCCGGTAGTGCGGGCATGTCGGCCTATCGTGCAGTCAAGGCGCATGGCAAAACCGCCGTCTTGATAGAAGGCGGCCCTTACGGGACAACCTGTGCACGCGTCGGCTGCATGCCGAGCAAGTTGCTGATAGCCGCAGCTGAAGCGGCACATGCAGCGAGTGAGGCACCGGGCTTTGGTGTGTATCCCGGCCCTGTGCGCATAGACGGCAAGCAAGTCATGCAGCGTGTGCGGTCCGAGCGTGATCGCTTCGTCGGCTTTGTGGTGGAAAGCGTGGAGTCCATAGGTCCGGCCGAGCGCTTGCACGGTTATGCGCGTTTCATTTCTCCCGGCTGCCTGCAAGTCGGCGACGATATCCAGGTCATGGCCGAGCGCGTCGTGATTGCGACGGGCTCTACACCGCAGATTCCGCCGGAATTGCGCGGACTCGGCTCACGCGTGATCACCAGTGACGATATTTTTGAGCGCGACGACTTGCCGGAATCGGTGGCCGTAGTGGGCGCAGGTGTCATCGGACTGGAGCTGGGACAAGCCTTGCAACGCCTGGGCGTGCGTGTGGCCTTGTTCGGCCGCAGTGGTCGTGTGGCGCAACTGGATGATGCCGCTATCAATCAAAGTGCCATCGACGGCATAGGTGAAGATCTGGATTTACGCCTGAATACCAGTGTGGTTTCGGCGCGCGTGGTCGATGAACAGGTTGAATTTGTCTCGCGCGACAAGGATGGCAAGGAGCGCACCGAGCACTTTCAGTATGTGCTGGCAGCGGCTGGTCGCACGCCTAACGTACAAAAGATCGGACTGGAAAACACCGGTTTGCAATTGAACCCGCAAGGCATCCCCTTGTTTGATTCATTGACGATGCAGTGCGGCAATAGCGCGATCTTTATTGCGGGCGATGCTGACAATGACCGTCCGCTGCTACACGAAGCGGCCGATGAAGGGCGTATCGCCGGTGACAATGCGGTGCGCTTCCCGGAAGTGGTGGCGGGTTTGCGCCGTACTCGCCTGATGATCGCTTTCACTGATCCGCAGATTGCAGTGGTCGGGCAAACCAATAGTGACCTCAAGCCGCGTCAGTTTGAAGTTGGTCAGGTTTCGTTTTCCAATCAGGGGCGCAGCCGTGTCATGCGGCAGAATCGCGGTCTGCTGAAAGTCTATGGCGAGCGCGGTACGCATCGTTTCCTGGGTGCTGAAATGGTCGGGCCGCGTGCCGAACACATCGGCCATTTGCTGGCCTGGGCCTGCCAGAGCGGCATGACAGTCGGGCAAATGCTGGATATGCCGTTCTACCATCCGGTGGTGGAAGAGGGCTTGCGTACGGCTTTGCGTGAGCTGAAGGAAAACCTGCTGAAGGAAGAGGATGCGATCGAGCATTGCACCGATTGCACGCCCGGCACTTGAGAATAAGCTGGGTAGGCGGATTTATTTGCCTAGAATGTGCGGTAACGCTTATTCGCGCCAGCCAAAGTATGATAAAACTGAGGAACGCGATTGCAACTAAACAATAATGTTTAGGTCACAGCATTGCTTGCCTATATAAATATCCGGCGAAAACCGGATCACAATAGCAACAACATAGCCAATCGCACTGCTGCATCTCAACGCGGGTCCGTTTGACAAGTCCATATTGAAGACGCGACACTGCTTTTGTCCAGATTAAAAAAGGGGCCCTATTATGAAAGCATCTACCTTGAAAACCACACGGAGCGATATGAAAACCTTAGTCAAAGACGCCCAAGAATTATTTCGTGAAGCAACCAGCGCAACGGGTGAGCGCGCCGATGAATTGCGTAACCGCGGTTTGCAACTGCTGGACAACGCCCTGGTAAAAGCACACGAAGTGCAAACCGCTGCGATTGAAACCGGTAAGGAATTGGCAGAAAAAACCGATGACTACGTGCATGAGAATCCATGGCGTGCAGTCGCTATCTCGGCTGGTGTTGGCGTATTGGTGGGACTTTTGATCTCGCGTAAATAAGTCATACGGCATTCGATATGGAACAGCAAACCCCGCGTTCTTCAGATTTCCGGCCCGGCCTTGTGAGCGGTGCCGTCAATCTCGCTAAAAATATGTTCGGCTTATTCATGAGCCGGATAGAACTGGCAGCGCTTGAACTGGCCGAGGTCCGTGCCAATGCATTGAAGCTGGTCGCCCTGTTTGTGCTCGGCGCGATCGTCGCGTGGTTTGCAATCGCTTACTGGAGCGCATTGATTGTCTATCTCAGCTGGCCGGTACTGGGCTGGAAGATATTGTTGATACTCGCGATTGTCTTTACTGCGGTCGCAGTCGGCATCCTGCTGTATGTGCAATCCCTGCTGCGGGAAGGCAAATTGTCGATGCCGGCCACCATGGCCGAATTGCGTAATGACCATGACGCGCTGTTGTAATCGCAGAGGATACGCATGAGCACACATCATCAGGAGCCGGAAGAAACAACGGCACAGCGCAAGCAACGTATACTCGAGCAATGCAAGGCGTATCGGGTCGCCATCGGTGAAGCGCGCGATGTCGTGCGTGAAAATCTGGGCGCAGATGCCATTGCTAAAACAGCGATCGGTTTGGTCAGTGTCCGCGCGCAATCAGCATTTTCGAATGTGGCGGATCTGTTTGATCTGAAGAGCCTGTCCGGTGACAAGCTGCGTCGCTTGTTGCCACTGGTCGTCAGCGGCGTGTCCCTGCTGAGCAAGCGTTCGGTATGGCGTCCTCTTTTGCGTGGTGCAGCAGTGGTAGGGAGTGCGGGTGCCGCGCTGTATTTTCTGTCGAAGAAAAAGAAGGGCAAGCACGTCGCGCTGCACGAGCATTTGTAATGCAGTGAAATGAACAGATAATAAAAAAGCCGACTTCAAGTCGGCTTTTTTGTTGGGCGCTGAGTCTCTTACTTGGCAGGAGCAGCAGCTGCATCGGCTGCCGGAGCGGCTGGTGCGGCCGGAGCAGGTACTGCAGGTTCTGCGAATTTGGCACCTGCGCTATTGGCCATCAGGACCACTACGCGTTCAACTTCAACGTCGTCCAGATCAGGATTGCCGCCTTTGGCTGGCATCGCGCGGATACCTTCGATTGCATGCTTGGCCAGTGTGTTGTAACCCTGGGCTATACGTGCACTCCATGCGCCTGCATCACCCATTTTAGGAGCGCCGGCTGCGCCTGTTGCATGGCAGGCAGCGCAGGCCATCTTGTAGACTTCATCGCCGGTTTTCAGGACTTTGGGGGCGTTCACATCTTTGAGTGTGAAGCCGTCATCTGCTACTGGTTTGATACGGGCGGCGACTGCTTCTGGCGACAAGCCATCAGAACCGGCACCTATGTGCTTTTCGTTGGTGACATACAGCACCAGCAAAACGATACAGATTATGGGGACAAGGAAACCCGCCAGGATAGCCATGATGAGTTGCTTAGGCGTTTTGATCGCGGATTCTTCTTCGTGGTGTGCGTCGCTCATTATTCCCTCAATACAATTATAAAAATCGTTATACGGGCGCATGCGCTCCCTGCATGCCCAGGCGGATAACACAAATACAATGGCCGCCAAACGCTCGATTATAGACGCAAAGCAAATGATAGGGAACGGGAAAACGTCGCTTTACGTGGACGGAAAGACAGAAAAACGGTATCCTGCAGGCCTCCTCGGTAGTCCCTCATGCGGCTGTAGCTCAGTGGATAGAGTATTGGCCTCCGAAGCCAAGGGTCGCTGGTTCGATTCCAGCCAGCCGCACCATTAAGTCTTATAAATCAAATAGTTACAAAATATCTGCAATGGCGACGCGTGCTTGCGTGCGCTGCATGAGCGTTGTTCGCGCCGCGCTCAGCGAGCAGCTGATGCATATATATAGTCGTTTGCCCGCAGTCCGGAATACCTTGTTTGGGCGATAGCCCGCCGTATGTGCCGTGGATAGAATCCATTCCGCAGGTTCGCTTTAATTCACTCTCAATACGGAAGAAAAATAATGAAAAAACAGTTACTGGTGGTTTTGCTCGGTTCCGCTCTGGCAGCGCCATTGGCTGCATACGCAGAAGGTGCATATGTAGGTGTCAACGTCGGTCGCAGCGACCAAAAATTAAGCCTGGATGGTATCGGTTCCATTTCGGATAGCGGTACTGGCTATAAACTGTACGGTGGCTACGGTTTCAACAAGAACTTTGGCCTGGAAGCTGGTTACATCAAACTGGGTACCGGCAAGGCATCGTACGTTGACGGCGCTGACTCCGGTTCGATCAGCTCGAAGCCGCAAGCACTGTATGTTGCTGCAACCGCGACCTTGCCGGTCAATGACCAGTTCTCGCTGTTTGCAAAAGTGGGTGCGTCTTTCAACCGTACCAAATTCGAAGCGGTTGAAAACGGCGTAAGCGGCAGCGAAAAGAAAAGCCGCACGACCGCATTGCTGGGCATCGGTGCTGCGTACAACGTAACGAAAAATGTAGCAGTCGTTGCCGAGTACGAAGACTACGGCAAGCTTGCCAAAGTCGATGGTGCCCACCTGAAAGCAAACCTGCTTTCCATCGGTTTGCGTTACAAGTTCTGATCGTCGTATCGGTAAAGAAAAAGCCTGCTGATGCAGGCTTTTTTTATGTGGCAATGGCCGGGGCTGTCAGGGTGACGGTGGCGACAGTTGATCCTGCTCCTTGGACGCGACGAAGAAAGCCGGGCTGGCCAGCAGCATAGACACCAGTTGCGCCTGGCGGTTGGTGCCGGTTTTCAGGTAAATATTTTTGAGCTGGGTTTTGACCGTATGTATGGAGCGGTCACGTTCGCTGGCAAACTCATCCAGGGTTTTGCCGCTGCATAGTGCAATTGATAATTCCGCTTCGGCGTTGGTAAGGCGGAACAGTTTTTTGATCAATTCACTGGTTGCTGCAGGGATGGCTTCGGGATCAAACGCAAACATCAGCGCTGCACCATGTATGCGCGGCGAGTCCTGTAACTGCAGCGGTGTGATCATCAGCATGAGCGGCAGCTTGCCGCTACGCGGCAGCAATATCACGTGATTGAAATCTTCATCCTTGCTGCGACTGGCAACTATCGACTTGGATAACTCCAAATTGAGTTTGCGTGTCAGCTTGTCATCCGGCGTTTGCAGGTGTCCATTTTCCAGGCGCAGATAACCGCTCCCGAGCAAAGTCTCGGCGCTCCGGTTGTAATGGGCGACAGTTGCGTACTCATCAAACAGGAAGGTCGGCATAGCCAGCATATTCAGGCTGCTGGCCAGGATATCCTGGCCCAGCTGCAGGCCGGACAAGCGTTGACGCATCTGGATCGCGCGTTGCAGGTGCGGCAGGAATGTATTGAACTGCGCGATTTCATCCGGGGTAAATGGCGGCTGTTCGGGGCTGCGCTGCAGATAGAGCTGGGTTTCCCACGGACCTTCCTGCAGTACGACGGCAGCAGCAGCGAAGGCGACGCCTTGTGGCGCCAGCCATTCCTTATAAAAACGGGTGTCCGGGAAATTCGGCGGGAAAGCGATATCCAGATTGCTGGCGTAAAAATTGGCTATTGGCGCTGCGACCAGATGCTGCGCCAGGATGTCATCGCTGGCGTAATCGAGCGCGTAATTTTCTGTCCAGTGCGGCACGATGCCGCCGCCCATCCACAGATACTTCATGTCCAGCGTTTCATTGTGGCGTATCGCCATCAGGACTGCTTTGAGATTAAACACCTCAACCAGCTTTTCGGCAAACAGCTGGAATCCCTGGGGCGCCATGACCGCATCGTAAATATGGCCGAGGAAATCATATTCCGCGGTGTCTTCAGCGCTTATTTTTCTTGTCATTGTGTGGTGCGTGATTGTTTGCGGATGCAAATAATTGCTTCTCGGCACTATCATATTGGAGGCCTAGTGTCGGAGCAAGGTATCACCACCAGTCTGGCTCTGGCTGTCGGCTTTTTACTACTCCCGAAACAGGGTAACCATCACATCACGTATCCATTTGTTGGCGGGATCGTAGTGAAAGCGTTCATGCCAGTGTTGTTTAATGTCGACATTGGGAAACGCGATTGGTGACTCCAGGATTTTGACATCGGTCGAATACGACGCGATCTTTTGCGCCATCCGGTAAGGAATGGTTGCGATCGCGTCGGTTTGTTCGATGATCATGGGTAGCACCAAAAAATTCTGCGAAGTCATTACGATCTTGCGGCGCAAATGTTCGGTCAGCAGTATCTTTTCTATCGCCGCGTCATGTCCGGTGTTGGTCGACAGCACAATCACATGGGGCGTATCTACATACTGTTGCGGTGACAGACTATCCTTCACCGTCGGGTGATCTTTGCGTGCGATGCATGCGAACTTGTCGGTGTAGAGACGCTGTTGGTAAAAGCCTGCTTTCAGGTAAGGAAATAAACCGACTGCGAGATCGATCTCACCATTCGCCATCGCTTCCTTTGCACCTTGTTCGGGTATCCGGCGCACACGTACACAGGCGTTAGGAGCTGCGGTCTGGATGTGCTTCAACAATTTCGGCAGCAATAAAATCTCGCCGATTTCCGTCATGTAGAAGGAAAAGGTTTTGGTTGTAGTGGCAGGATCAAATACCGAATTGATTTGCAGCGCAGAAGTGATCAGCTCACACGCGCGACTAATCGGCTCTATCAATTGCTCCGCATACGGCGTCGGCTGCATGCCCTGACTGGTGCGCACGAACAGTGGATCATTAAAAATCATTCTTAAACGCGCGAGCGCATTACTCATAGCCGGTTGGCTAACTCCGAGTCTAACGGCGGCAGATGTCACGTTACGTTCTTTGACTATCGCATCAAAGGCAACTAGTAGATTGAGATCTACGGAAGCAATATTCATATCGTGTGCATATTAGAAAGCAGTGGAATCCAGAACGCATTTCACAAATATCCGTGAGATGCGTTCTAGTATCGATTTGAGGAAACTATATATCACATTAAATTCGCAATATGGCCCGGACGCAGTATTCATAAGCCGTATGCATCGCATACGGAACGCCACATAGACAAATGATTACCCCACCCTTAAATTCTCTTCAAGTATGGCAAGCCCAAGCTGGTAGCCCGTCCTGACCCCTGCAGTTTTCGCGAGAACCAGGCCGCTTGCATCGATGCAGCAACGCTTAACAGATGTATACGTTTTGTCACAGCCGTCTGGCTGGCGGCCGCAGTCCGGTGTGAACCCGGAAGTTCAAGCAAAAACAGATCAAAGCGGGAGTAATGAAATGTTGATGGATGACAAAAGGATAGTTGTCGCCTTCGGCGGCAATGCGAGTTACCCGCCCAATATAAAAGGCCTGGCGGAGGAGCAGTTCGCGCTGATCCAGATCGCCTGCGAACACCTGGCGCGCCTGCTCGAAGGCGGCTTCAAGCTGGTGCTGACGCATGGCAACGGGCCGGTGGTCGGCAATATCCTCTATCGCATGGCCAAGACCGCACATGAGCTGGCGCCCATGCCTATGGATATCTGCGTTGCGCATTCACAAGGCGGCATGGGCTACATGCTGCAGCAGACCCTGACCAATGTGCTGCACGAACATGAAATTGATGTGAGGGTTTCCTGTCTGGTGACGCAGGTAGAGGTTGATGGTGATGACCCGGCCTTCCTCAAGCCGAGTAAGCCGGTAGGGAAGTTCTTCACAAAAAAAGAAGCCGATGCGATGGCGAAGGAAACCGGATGGAAGTTTGCCGAAGATTCAAATCGCGGCTATCGGCGCGTGGTGCCTTCGCCTCTCCCTTTGCGCATATTGGATACGGCCGCGATCGAAGCCCTTATTTACGCCGGTATCGTACCGATCGCCGCGGGTGGTGGCGGTATTCCGGTCATCCGCGACATCCATGGCGAGTTTCATGGCGTACCTGCCGTCATCGATAAGGATTACACCAGTGCGTTGCTGGCCAACCAGATCGGTGCAGGAACCCTGGTCATGTTGACAGGTGTGGAGCGGGTGGCGCTGGACTTTGGCAAACCGACCCAGCGTTTGCTGAGTGAGATCACTGCAGCGGATGCGGCGCGATACATGGCGGAAGGCCAGTTCCCGCCGGGCAGCATGGGACCAAAGATAGGTGCGGCATTGAAATACCTCGAACGAGGAGGGCGCCGCGTGATTATTACTTCGCTGGAGCATGCCTTCGAGGCGTTACAGGGGCGGGCAGGTACGAGGATAGTGCGCTAAATGAATGCGATGGTGAATGTGACTGAGAGTGCGACCACGAACGTGTCGACAAATGCAATCAAATTAATCGGCTTCAAGGCATACGAGGCGCTGGTGCGGGCGGGTGGCGATGCGCAAGCGATACCCGGTTTTGCGCATACACCGTATCTGCATGTAAATGGAGAGATCATCTGGCTGGGTTCAGACCTGGCCGAGCTGCATCCACGTGCGGTCATCATGGAAAGGCCGTTCCTGCTGAAAGGGAAGACGCAGCATTTTGATACCAGTGACAGCAGGCCCTGGCACCCGCATCGTGGCGTACTGGAAGCAGCGCATTTGCCGCGCGTGATGGAAACCTGCCGTGCCTTGTGCAAGCCTTTGCAGACACTCGCTCCGGCCAAAGGCTTTGGCTCCATGTTGCTGAATCAGGTACCGGAATATCCGCTGAATCTCGCCAGTCGCAATATAGAAAACATCGCCTGTGGTTTCAGGAAAGGCAGCCCGGAGCATGTGTACCAGGCTGCGCTGCCCCTCATAGGCTTTGGCCCAGGAGTAACACCGCCCGGGGATGACTTCATAGGTGCGGCCTTGTTTGGACGTGCCTTGCTGGCCAAGTCGGATGCGGCTGCGTGGGACGATATAGCGCAGCGCCTGCTGGGCAAGGCCAAAGATCGCAGCCACATCATCAGCTCTACCCTGATGGCGGATCTGATTGCAGGTCACAGTTTCGCACCCCTGCATCAATTGGCGGAAGCGCTGATGTATGCGCAAGCTCAGGCTGAAGTCATTGCCGCGATACAGAAATTAATACGCATAGGTCATTCGTCCGGCTGGGACATGCTGAGCGGATTCATCGTCGGGTTGACGGGGCGTGTATCGCTATGCGACTGAAACTGACGCAGGTACAGATAGGCGCGGGCCACGAAGTCTTCTGCGGAGAGCAAGCTATGGATAGTCATTCACGATGAGATCCAATTTAAATGGTACGGCTTTGTGCCGGAGGCTGGCCAATCTGATGCGGCCACATGTCAGTAAGTCGACCAAGCTGATAGGTATACATACCGGCGGCATCTGGGTGGCGGAATATTTGCGTACCGCACTGGAACTCAGTTCACCCATAGGGACGCTGGATGTTTCTTATCAGCGAGATGATTGTGGCCATCGTCAACTGAACTTCGGTGTGCATCGTTCCAAGATCCCATTCGATATGAACGGACAAAAAATCATCATCGTCGATGATGTCTTATATACGGGACGCACCATACGCGCAGCGATCAATGAGGTATTCGAATACGGCCGCCCCGAGAAAATTGAACTGGCCGTAGTCGTCAATCGTGGCGGACACGAATTACCGGTCAAGGAGACCTTTTGCGCCAAGCACATCAACCTGCCTTACTCACAGTCGCTGAAGCTGATACGGGATAACGAAGGCAGTCTGATTTTTAAGTTGAATGACAATGAGCGCGCCGCTACGCCATCAACGATTTGATCTGCGGAATTAATACTAAGCGCAATTTCAGTTGAAATAAAAATGGCGAGCGGTATGGATACCGTTCGCCATCAGAGATACTCCTGGGTGGAGGCAGTGTTATTTTTGCGCGTCCTTAGCAGTGTTCTCGATTTTCTCACCGGCTTTTTCTATCTGTTCGCCAGCTTTCGACATGGTCTTGTCGACTTCTTTACCTGCTCTCTCAGCAGGTCCTTCTTTCTTCTCGCAGCCGACCAGTGCCAATGCCAGCATGCCAGTGACCACTACTGCAATTGCGGTATTTTTATACTGATTCATTTGTTGCCTCCTTGAATGTGTTTCCTGATTGATGAGTTAATTACTTCTTATTCTTGCCAACTTCATTACCAATCACACCACCCACAGCTGCACCGCCCACAGTACCAAGGGCGCTACCACCCGTCAACACAGCGCCGCCTACTGCACCAGCACCTGCGCCGACAGCCATGCTTTTTTCTCGATGCGACATGTTTTCACAACCGGCCGCGCCTAACAAAACGGTAGCAGCCAGTACCGGGAAGATAATTTTCTGTATCGTTTTCATGGGGAATCCTTTTCATGTAAGAGGAGTACATATGAGTGACACCCAAGTTACGCAATTAATTCCCCGTCTTCGGTGCGTTAGCGCACCCAAGCCTGGTCTAAGTTGTTACAGATTGTGAGTTTGTTGCTAGGGGCATGCAATCTCTGCGCATGTTTCATGACAGAACTTTTCCATACTTAAAAATATTTGAACGTTATCTTCGCGTTAGCAAGCTGTTAGCAGACACGTAGCGCTTCGTTCCCATCGCGTGTATTGCGCGGATGAATGCTGCGCATCATGTTGATGAATTATCTGTGCAATGCAGAATCATCGTAGTACCTACCCTCTTGTGTGCAGTGCGCCATTCATTTCGTGAATCACGTGCATTCGTCACCGTGCATAGACGCACCCCTTATCCATTCCTAGTATCAGCTCCCATCCTTGCCAATAAAGACGCGTAAGAATTTTTACGTTCTGTCCTCGCTGGCATGGATGGTGGAGACGCATCAGAAATAGTTTTTGCATCCGATAGCTGTTACTCAAATCTAATCTAATAAAAGAGACGAATCGTGAAATCAAAAATATTACTTAGTACCTTGTTGACTACTGCCATCGCCACATCGGCTGGCGCAGCACTGGCCCAGACATCGGTCACGATGGAAGGTGTGGCAGATGGTTTTGCCGGATCCATGCGTAACAGCGGTGACGCCGCGAGTACTTCAAAAATCGGTAGCGGAGGTTTGTCGACTTCGTACATCGGCTTCAAAGGGAGTGAAGACCTGGGCGGTGGATTGAAAGCCAGCTTTACACTGGGTGCCTTCTATCGGATAGACGATGGTGCATCCGGCCGTTTCAACGGCGACACCTTCTTTGCACGGGATGCCAACGTCGCGCTGTCGAACCAATACGGCAAGATCACGCTGGGTCGCATGACACCACCGACGACTTTGCCGCTCTACATGTTCAACCCGATAGAGGATTCCTTCACGCTGTCGCCGCTGGTGCTGCATGCCATCGTCGGTACCAGTGTGTTCCCGGGCACCTTTGGCAAAACCGACAGCGCATGGAGTAATTCAATACGCTATACCTCGCCGACCTTCGCCGGCATCACCGTCAACCTGCACTATCAGTTTGGTGAGACGGCAGGCAATTCGTCGAAAAACAACAAGGGTGCCAACGTGCTTTACCAGAACGGCGCGCTTGGACTGGGTCTGGCCTATCACGATGTACAGGTAGGTAACCCGGTCGACAACCCGATTGTTCCTAACGGCCCGAGCGTGATGCTGTCAGTGCCGGTTGCGGGTGGACCCAACCTGGTTGCGACGCGCCAGAAGCTCACGTTTATCGGCGGCAGCTATGACCTCGCTTTCATGAAACTGTTCGCGACCTATGACCGCGCGACACATAACGTGGATCTGAAGGATCAGACTGGAACATTGGGTGTCAGTGTTCCGGCTGGCAGCGGCAAATTCCTTGCCGCAGTGGCACAGACCAAACGTGAAAGCACGGTGTTCGATGATCTCAAGCGCACCACGGTTTCGGTCGGCTATGACTATTTCCTTTCCAAACGCACAGATCTCTATGCATTTGTCATGAGCGACAAGACGACCAACTACGCAAATGCGGGCAGCTTTGCAGTTGGTATGCGGCATCGCTTCTGATGCAAGGTGAAAGATGTGCCGTCCGCACCGGATGGCACATCGGCAACTTCACATCCTGACCATCATTCATGTGATGAATTCGCAGCATACGGATCAGCGCGTAGACAAATGTAAACCCTATTTCTAAGATCGATTTCAATCTATGCGCATGATTATTTGCCTGATGCCGGAAGACAAGATGTAGATGGTCAGTGATGACCTGTACTGAATTTCTCGCAAAGCTTAATCGTAATAAAACATACCTATAAAGGGGACAAGCATGATTACCAGCCGTAGAGCATTTCTGAAGACAGTTGCAACAACCGCAGGTGCAGGTACATTGACATATGGCCTGTCACCGTTCGCATTCGCCGCCGATCCTATCAAGATTGGTATCCTGATGCCGGGTTCCAAACTGGACCACGGCTGGATGGAGTCCGCGTACAACGGCATCAAGCGTGCAGAAGCGCGCTACGGTAACAAGGTCAAAATTTCATTTATTGAAAACGTAAAGTTTGGCGATATGGAGCAAGTGCTGGTATCGCTGGCTACCAAGAATGACCTGGTGATCGGTGCGGCCGGACAGACACAGGCGTCCGTGCTGAAAGTCGCGCAACGCTTTCCCAAGGTAAAGTTTTCCATCGTTGGTCCTACCGGCACACCGACTGCCAACGTCGCGCAATACGACGTGTTGCAGGCGCAGATTGGCTTTGTCGCTGGTGCGGTGGCGGCCATGTCGTCGAAGAACGGCGCGGTCAGCTATGTAGGCGGTGCAGAGATTCCAGCCATCGTGAATACCGGCAAGGAATTCGGCAATGGCGCACGTTACATCAAACCGGATATTAAATACTTTGAAACCTACACCGGTGATTTTGACGATGTCACCAAAGCCAAGGAAGCCACGCTGGCAGCGATCGGGCAGGGCGCGGATGTGCACTACAACATCCTGAATCTCGGTGTACGCGGCATGGAGCAGGCAGCGCGCGACAAAAACACCAAGATGATAGGCAGCTACACCAATTACTGTGCCGATAAAAATCCTTTGTACCTGGCGTACACAGTGAGCGGTATCGGCTTCATGCTGGAGTACGCAATCGATCAAATGGTGGCCGGTACCTGGAAGCCGGAGTACAAACCATTTGGACTGGCTATGGGTCCGCAATCGGCAGGTATAGAAGTATGCGGTGGCATGACGCCGCAAATGCAGGCCAAGATCAAGGAAATCCAGGACGCGCTGTTGGCGGGCAAGATCAAAGTCCGGGTGGGATAACACCATGGCTATCCTGGAGATTGCAGGCGTTACCAAACGCTTTGGTTCGCATTTGGTGTTGAATGATATTTCCCTCAGCGTGGAAGCCGGTGAAGTGCATTGCCTGCTTGGCGAAAACGGTGCGGGAAAATCGACCTTGTGCAACCTCATCTTCGGCGTCCATCAACCGGACGCCGGCTTGATTAAATACGATGGCGGCGAGTTTCGCCCGAGCGGGCCAGCGAATGCGCTGGAGCTGGGCATTGCCATGGTGCATCAGCACTTCAGCCTGGTTTCCAATATGTCGGTAGTGGAAAACCTGATGTTGGGGCGTGCCAAAACCATCCTCAAACAGGACTGGATTATCCAGCGCATGCAGGAGCTGGCGGATGAATACGATCTGGCGATCGATCCGCACTGCATAGTCGGTGACCTGTCGGTAGGTGAACGGCAACGCATAGAGATCATTAAGTGTTTGCTGAGCGATCCACGCTTGCTATTGCTGGATGAACCGACTGCTGTGTTGCCACCGGAAGAGGTGGACTCGTTGCTGACCGTGTGCCGCAAGGTGGCGGAAAGCGGACGCGGTGTCATTCTCGTCACGCATAAGCTGGCAGAGATCGCCAAGGTCGCCGACCGTACCAGCGTCTTGCGTCAGGGGCGCATCGTGGAAAGCGTCCGCATGGAAGGTGCTGACATGCATGCGCTGGTGCGTTCTATGGTGGGCCGCGATGTTAAATCCGGCGACTCCGTGCTTGCGGCAACGCTGGGCATCATCAGCGATGCTGGCCAGGATGCAGCGACAGCTGCACCAGCGGCTGCCAAAGGTGTCGACAGTCGTTCACTTGGCTTGCCAGCCCTGCAGTTACAAGGACTGACTTTCCAGGACAAGGATGGTGTCACGCGCCTGAGTGATGTGCATCTGT
Organism: Herminiimonas sp. Marseille-P9896; assembly: GCF_903993245.1. Taxonomy (NCBI): domain Bacteria; kingdom Pseudomonadati; phylum Pseudomonadota; class Betaproteobacteria; order Burkholderiales; family Oxalobacteraceae; genus Herminiimonas; species Herminiimonas sp. Marseille-P9896. The sequence goes on from NZ_CAJEVT010000001.1 coordinate 385,336, forward strand.
CGGTCGCACGCGGCGAGATCGTCGGCATCGCAGGGGTTGAAGGGAATGGCCAAAGTGAGCTCGGTGCCATCATCGCGGGCTTGCTGACGCCGACTGGTGGCGCGATGAAGATAGGTGATCAGGACTTGACTGGCAGCTCGGCGCAAGACATTACAAATGCCGGTGCCGGTATCGTGCCGGAAGACAGGCATGCAGTTGCATGCATCTCGGAACTCAGCGTGGCAGAAAATCTATTCCTCGCTTCGCTGGAAAAATTCTCCCGCTTCGGCTTGCTGGATCGCGAAAAGATGGCGAAACGTGCGGCCAGCATGATGACCGAGTTTGATGTGCGTGCGACCAGCCCCAATGCACCGATGTCCAGCTTGTCAGGTGGCAACCAGCAAAAGGCGGTACTGGCACGTGAGCTGTCACTGGACCCATTGATATTTTTATTGGCTGCACAGCCTACTCGCGGCCTTGATGTCGGCGCAGTGGAGGCGGTCTTCAATCGCATACGTACTGCCGCCAGTAATGGACTGGGCGTCTTGCTGATTTCCAGCGACCTGAATGAGTTGATCGCGGTTTCCGATCGTGTTGCCGTGATGTACCGCGGGGCTATTGTCGGCGAACTGCCTGCGGACCCTGCCAATCGCGAAAAAATCGGCGCCATGATGTCTGGCCATTTGCATTAGGAGAAATAAGCATGGCGAACAAATCTGCACTATGGAGCGAGGGCAGTCCCTCCTTCGGTTTTAAATTCAATATCTCTTTGAAAGTAATCGTTCCGGTTGTGGCGACTATTGTTGCCTTGTTGCTGGGTGTGTTGCTCATCGCCTGTACAGATAGCTCGGTTTCGGAAGCGATCGAAGCATTCTGGGATGGCATGGTGGGTAGCGAGTACAACATAGGCGCGTCCATCAATCGCTCGATCAGCCTCGGTCTCGTTGGCTTGGGCTTCATCTTTGCCAATCGTGCCAACCTGACGAACGTCGGTGGCGAAGGGCAGATTGCGATCGGCGGCATGATGGCGACTGCGGTCGCTTTGCATGGTGCCGGTAGCCTGCCGTTCGGCCTCGCTTTCATCCTGCCTTTGCTGGCAGGAACCCTGGGCGGTGCATTGTGGGGTGGCCTGGCGGGTGCATTGAAATCATGGCGCGGTATCAATGAAGTGATCAGCACTTTGTTGCTTACCTTCATCGCACTGCCTTTGGTGTATTGGTCGGTTGAGTCGGTACATCTGTTGCGCAAGCCGATGACGCAAGTCTCTGCCTTGCCGGAGTCCGCCATCATTCCGGAAGTGACCAAGCTGCCTATGCTATTCCCTTCCAACCCGATGTCGCCTCTGCATATCGGCCTCATCCTGGCGGTGATTGCCGTGATTGCGGTCGGCATCGTACTGACTCGCACACCGTTTGGCTTGAAGCTGCGTGCGGTAGGTCTGAATCAAATGGCTTCGCGTCGTGCCGGTATGCGTTCCAGTTTCCTCGTGGTGCTGGCGATGGGACTCGCAGGTGGCTTCGGCGGCCTGGCTGGCGCCATCATGATCCAGGGTCAGCAGTATTACCTGACCAGTGATTTTTCTTCCGGTTATGGCTTTGACGGACTGGTCGTGGGTTTGTTGTCGCGTGGTTCGGCCTGGGGTGTCGTGGTCGGTGCCTTGCTGTTTGGCTTCCTGCGTTCCGGCAGTATCGCGATGGAAATCATGGCGCATGTACCCGCTGCAGTTGTATTGATTAGCCAGGGCCTGATCGTGATTGCGATTGCCGGTTCAGCCATCTTTATGGATAGGAAAGCATCATGAGCGAAGATCAATTGGCAGTATTCCTCGGCTCCGGCCTGCGACTGGCGATGCCTATCATCCTCGCCGGCATGGGTGAACTGGTTAGCCAGCGCGCCGGTGTGCTCAACCTGAGCCTGGACGGCATGATGCTGACGGCGGCCTTCGCTGCAGCGTGGGCTTCATGGGTCACTGGTAGTCCGGTGGTCGGTGTCATGGTCGGCGTGATGGCTTGCCTGATCGTGGCCTTCTTCCAGGCGATATTGAGCGTTACCTTGCGCGCCAATCAACTGGTGGTGGGTATAGGTTTCAACATCCTGGCGCTGGGGGCGACGACCTTCCTGTATCGGGAAATTTTTGGCCCGCTGTCACGTGACACCATCCCTGGTTTTGCCAAGTTGCATATCCCTGGCCTGAGTGAAATTCCGGTGCTCGGCCCCGCCTTGTTCCAGCAAACCGGTCTTGCTTATATCGGTTTGATCATGGTGGTGGTGACCTGGGCCTTGCTGAAGTACACCTCCTTCGGTCTGGCTGTACGTGCGGTGGGTGAAGATCCGCGTGCTGCTGACAAGGCAGGTATCAACGTCAAGCTGATCCGCTATATGGGTGTGCTGTATGCAGGCACGCTGGCCGGACTGGGTGGTGCTTTCATGTCCATCGCAGACAGCAATACCTTTACCGAAGGCATGACGCGCGGTGCCGGCTACCTCGCAATCACGGCTGTCATCTTTGGTGGCTGGGCACCGTGGAAGACCTTGGGTGCGTGTCTGCTGTTTGGCTTTGCGACTGCACTGCAATTCCTCGCACCTGCGATGAACCTGAACATACCGGTCGCTTCGCTGTTGATGCTGCCTTATGTGCTGGCCTTGTTTGCGATTGCAGGCTTTGTCGGTAAAGGGCGTCAGCCATCCGGCCTGACCCTGGCATTTGAACGCGGGCGTTAGGTATCGCAGTCTTGTTCGGCAATTTATAAATAGAAACTTTATCCAAGGAGGATGTATGAACGCGAAAGATGCTCAAGCCTTGAAGAGCGGCGTAGCGGGGGCAGGATTGAATCGCATCGGCTCGGTCGGTGCGCACAATCACTGGCTGGTTAATGAAAAGCACGTAGACCTGGTAGGCACGCCGGTAGCTCCGGCACCTGTCACCATCCAGTCTGATCCGCAGACGGTGACCTTTGATGCGCACCGCACGGCGCTTATTGTCATCGATATGCAAAATGACTTTTGCGCGAAAGATGGCTGGGTTGATCACCTGGGTGTGGATTACACACCATGCCGCCAGCCGATAGAGCCGTTGCAGAAACTGCTGCCGGTACTGCGTGATGCCAAGGTACCTATCATCTGGGTTAATTGGGGCAATCGTCCGGATCTGTTGAACATGCCACCTAACCAGCATCATCTGTACAAACCGAAAGGTAGCGGCATCGGCCTGGGTGAGCAATTGCCCACGCGTGCCGCCAATGTGCTGGAGAAGGATAGCTGGGCTGCGGCGGTGGTGGATGAGCTGAAGATTCATCCACAAGACATCAGCGTGGATAAATACCGCATCAGCGGATTCTGGGATACGCCGCTCGACAGTATCCTGCGCAATATGGATATCAAGACCGTGATGTTTGCCGGTGTAAACACCGATCAATGCGTCTTGTGCTCGCTGCAGGATGCCAACTTCCTCGGCTATGCGTGCATCATGGTCGAAGACTGCTGCGCCACGACATCACCTGAATTCTGTACGCAAAACGCAGTGTTCAATGTGAAAAAATGTTTTGGCTTTGTTACGAACAGCGACAAGATCATCGCTGGCTTCCAGGAAAAATAAGAGACGAAGCTGCTCGTCCTCCTCCACCTTATTAGTTGAGTTTGCTCATGCGTACGGTTTCCCAATTGCTGATGTTGAAAAACAAAAGCCTGTGCAGTACTTGTTCCCGCACACCATTAATCGATGCTCTCAAGATTATGGCGGTGCATGACGTCGGTGCAATGGTTGTGATTGATGAAGGCAAGCTGGTCGGTATCTTGTCCGAACGGGATTATGCCCGCAAGGTGGCGCTGGCCAATAAAAGCTCCATGGACATTTGCGTGGGCGAAATCATGACTAGCCGTGTCACGACGGTCAGCAAAGAACATACGGTGGAAGAGTGCATGACCCTGATGTCGGACGGGAATTTCCGCCATCTGCCGGTAACGGAACGAGGTTTTGTGATTGGTGTGATCTCGATAGGGGACCTGGTCAAGGAAGTGATTTCTACCCAGGAAGAAACGATCCAGTATCTCAAGACCTACATTCATAGCTGAGTGGTGTGATGCCCGCGAGTAGCGGGCTGAAGATTATTGTTTGATGCAACCATGTGGTGATCGCAATGCTAAGAGTATCTAGTGATGCGATCACCATTATTTTTTGGTGCCGGAGTTCAGCATGAAACAAGCGGAAAAACTGCAAAAAACCATCTTCAACAACATTCCGGATCAGGCATGGATGAAAGACATCGATTCCAGGTATGTACTCGTCAACGATGCCTTCGTTGCTGCCTCGGGTCTGAGCGAGGAACAGATACTGAATAAAACCCCGGAAGATATATGGCCGAGCGACTGGAGCCAGCAATACATGGCGACAGACAGGAAAGCCATCAGCTGCGGCACCAGGGTCAGATATGAAGAGCCGCAAAGTGATGAAGATGGCACGGTCAGATGGTTTGACACGATCAAGGCGCCGATACGGGATGAGGGCGGTTTCATCATCGGGACAGTAGGCATCTCACGCGACATCACGGATCGCAAGCAGGCAGAACAGGAATTGCTGGAGTCGCGTAATCAATTGCGCGAACTATCCGGTTATTTGCAATCGGTGCGTGAAGAAGAGCGGACACGCATAGCCCGCGAGTTGCATGATGAGTTGGGGCAATCGCTGACGGCCATACGCATAGGCTTGAGCGTGATAGAAGAGCAGATGCAGTCGCAGCAGGGTGATTCCTTGCAAAGTCTGAACTCGCTCAAGAAAATAACCGAGTCTACTGTTGAGTCAGTACAAAGGATCACGGCAGATCTGCGGCCACTCATACTTGATGAGCTGGGTTTGATCTCGACGATAGACTGGTTGCTCGAATCCTTTGCGCAGAATTCAGGCATTACTTACGAAGTATCACTGCCGACCGACAGCCTGGAGTTCAGTCCGGAATTGCGGACGGCGATATTTCGCGTCCTGCAGGAAGCGCTGACCAATATCATGCGACATAGCCAGGCCTCACATGTCGTGGTGCAGCTGCAAAGCGATAAGCGGAACGTCGTATTAAGAATCACCGACAACGGTAACGGCATAGATTTTTCCGGACAACGGGAAAAAAGCCTGGGGCTGGTTGGCATGCGGGAACGGACTTTGATGCTGGGCGGGAAGTTATACATACACAGCGAAGCCGGAGTCGGTACCAGCATAGAAATGCGGGTGCCTAAGGTCTGAACATTTTTCCATCCTGTCCGTAAGCTTCCATCCTGATACACGTCGTTGGGTATCGCCTTGCTTGTCTATAAGGCCGCCAGCGGTAAGTGCAAATCGCTAGCTCATATTGTGCATAGTCTTTAGGCCTCACTATTGAATGAGATGCATCCTATATCCTATCCTTGTCCAGACCGTTATCGTACAAAGCTTTAATGAATAAGGGAGATAACGATGATCAGACAACTGGGCGTAGCAGCGCTTGGTGCCGCATTGATGGCACCTTTCTTGGCACAAGCAGAAGGGGCATATGTTGGCTTCAATGCAGGACGTGCTAATCAGAAATTGAGTGTAAGTACAGATGAAGGAGGCGGCTCGGTCAAAGATAATTCAACCGCATACAAACTGTATGGTGGCTATGAATTCAATCAGTACTTTGGTGTGCAAGGTGGCTATGTCAATTGGGGGAAAGGAAAAATTGATTACGCCTCCGACGATATCAAAGGTACTTTTGGTAGCAAAGTACGATCGCTTTATATAGCTGCTACAGCCACGTTGCCGGTCAATGATCAGTTTGCGCTGTTTGCAAAACTGGGCGTATCGCGGAACCGTGTCAAGGTAGTGGATACCTACACGGACGCAGGGGTTGCCGGATATGAGTCTGGATCTGAAACTCGTACAGCTCGCTTGATTGGTATAGGCGCTGCTTATAATTTTTCCAAGAATCTGGCAGCAGTGGTTGAGTATGAGGATTTCGGCAAAGTGGCCAAAGATGATGGCGTCAGTTTGAAAGCGAATCTGTTCTCGGTCGGTTTGCGATACAAGTTCTAATACTGTTTGAAGTGCTCAGAAAGGTCGGCTTGCAGCTGACCTTTTTGTTTTTAAGCGATAGATATACTGTGCACCAAGCTCTTGCCCGAGGATCTCAAAAGTGAGGCTGCACCATGATGAATAGATGCGACCTCAGTCTATAGTTTTTATGGTGTCCGGATGCAGTCGAAAAAAAAGCCAGCTTGCAGCTGGCTTTTTATATTTACGCTTCAACGTTGGCAGCGATGTGGGCCAGTGCTTCTTCGACCTGATCAACCAGGATCAGGCATAAGTCGCCTGCTTCCAGTTTCGCCAGCGCGGTATCGATGGCGAGGAATTCACCCTGGATTTCCTGTGTGAACTGGGTGCGTTTGGCATTGCTCAGGCCTTCGCGCAGCAGGGCCAATACTTCACCATCGGCACGGCCGCGTTGGCATTGGTCTTCGTACAGGATGATGTCGTCGAATGCATCGCCGAGGATCTGGGTCTGGCGACGCAAATCTTCGTCACGGCGATCACCGGCACCGCTGATGACGACCATGCGGCGTTTGGCTGGCATGCCTTCCACTGCGCGGGTCAGTGCTTCGATCGCGTCAGGGTTGTGGCCGTAGTCGGCAATCACCGTCGCGCCTTTGTGCGAGAAGATGTTGAAGCGACCTGGTGTGGAACTTGCGCTGTTTTCAAACGTGCGCAAACCTTGCAGCACGACATCCCAGTCGAGGCCGAGACCCCATGCAGCGCCGATGGCGGCCATCGCATTTTCAATCTGGAAACCAACGGTACCGTTGTGGGTAATAGGAATGTCCGAGAGCTGGATGCGGTGTTCGAATTGACCTTCCGACAGGATGATCGCATTGCCATCCTGGAACAGCACGCGATGACCTTGTGCGCGATGTGTTGCGAGCACGGCTTGGTTGCCATCCTGTGCAAAGAAGGTGACGCTGCCCGGGCAGCTGCTTGCCATGTTGGCGACCATAGGATCGGCCGCGTTCAGCACTGCAGTACCGGTAGGTGCGACGTTTTGTACGATCACGCGCTTAACCACGGCGAGATCTTCCACGGTTGAGATGAAGTTCAAGCCGAGGTGATCGCCGACACCGATGTTGGTGACAACTGCAACGTTGCAGCGATCAAAGCCGAGGCCTTCGCGCAGGACGCCGCCACGTGCGGTTTCCAGCACGGCAGCATCAACGTCAGGGTGCATCAGGACATTGCGTGCGCTGCGCGGACCGCTGCAGTCGCCGGTATCGATACGTTTGTTTTCGATGTAGACGCCATCGGTGCTGGTCATGCCGACACGGTATTTATTACCTTGCAGGATGTGTGCGATCAGGCGAACGGTCGTGGTTTTGCCGTTGGTGCCAGCCACTGCGACAACCGGGATACGACCATCGTCACCTTCCTTGAACATGGTGGAGATGATGGCTTCACCAACCGGACGGCCTTTGCCGAACGAAGGTTTGATGTGCATGCGCAAGCCTGGCGCGGCGTTGACTTCAACCACGCCACCGCCTTGTTCTTCCAGGGTCTTGATAACGCTTTCGCAGACCAGGTCGATACCGCAGATATCGAGGCCTATCATTTGTGCTGCTTCAACCGCACGTGCTGCGAGGTCAGGATGGACATCATCGGTGACGTCGGTCGCGGTGCCGCCGGTGCTGAGGTTGGCGTTGTTGCGCAAGACAACCTGTACGCCTTTAGGCGGTACGCTTTCCAGCGTGTAGTTAATCTTGGCCAGGGTCGCCAGTGTCAGGTTGTCGACCTTGATCTTGGTCAGCGGGCTGGCATGGCCATCGCCGCGCAATGGATCGAGGTTAACCTGGTCGATCAGCTGGCGTATGGTTTGTGTGCCATCACCGATGACTTCCGGTGGCGCGCGCCGTGCTGCGGCGACCAATTGCTTGCCGACGACCAGCAGGCGATAGTCATGACCCGGCAGATAGCGTTCCACCACGACGTCGCTGCAGATTTCGTAAGCGACGGCGAATGCGGTTTTGACTTCTTCTTCCGTCTTCATGTTGACGGCGACGCCTTTACCCTGGTTGCCATCGCGTGGTTTGATGACGACAGGTGCGCCGATATCTTGCGCAGCTTGCCATGCTTCTTCGGCAGTGGTGACCGAGGCGCCGTCAGGTACCGGTACACCGGCCGCTGCCAGCAAGAGTTTGGTCATTTCCTTGTCTTGGGCGATCGATTCAGCGATGGCGCTGGTGAAGCCGGTTTCAGCTGCCTGTATGCGCTGTTGGCGGCTACCCCAGCCAAATTGCACCATGCTGCCTTCGGTCAGGCGGCGATATGGAATGCCGCGTGCGACTGCTGCATCAACGATGGAGCCGGTGCTAGGTCCAAGGCGGATGTCTTCGTCGAGTTCACGCAGGCTGGCCAATGCAGTTGCGAGGTCGAACGGGGTGTCTTCGGTCGCTGCACGGCACAGGTTTTGCGCCAGCTCGAATGCGAGGCGGCCGACTGCTTCTTCAGTGTACGCAACGACGACTTGATAAATGCCAGGCTCTACGGTCTGGATGGTGCGGCCAAATGTGACCGGGCAACCAGCCTGGGCTTGCAGGCAGAGTGCTGCGCTTTCCAGCACGTGCGCCATGGAGAATGTGGTGTCAGCCGGTTCCAGGAATTTGATTTCCGGGAAGCGTGCACGCAAACGGTCTTCAAAACCGGGAATGGCGAGTATGGTTTGTTCAATCCCATTGCAGGACACAATGGCTTCGATCGACGTATGCCGACTCCACAGGTTGGGGCCGCGCAGGGCGCGAACGCGTGATATTTCCATGAGCATCTTCCTTCTTGGCGCAACGGTTCTCTTTTTTCCGCTAGCCGGTGCTTTATCGATTAACGCATCGAGATAGACTGCGTTGGTCTCTTTATTATCGTGATGTGCGTAAACTGAGCTCATGATTTTTAGGCCGTGACGTTAGCATCTGTTGATTCAAATGTTTCTATCCCGGCACGCATCAAATCGGGGCTGATGCCCAAGGCCCACGCTGCTGCAATTGCTGCCAGACTGTTTTCAATGCTGAGGTCGGCACGTTCCTGCGCTGCGCTGACGACAACTTCTTCCTTGCCACTTGCCAGTACGATGTTGCCGTCGCGTACATGTACGCTGCGGCCGCCTTCGGCCTGGTGCGCAACGATGACGGGTGTCGACGCTGCAGCAGCAAAGAAAATCACGCTGCCATCGCACAGCGCAGCAAATTCAGCTACGCGCGCATCGGCGGCATTGAGTACGGCAACGCCATCAGGCAATACGATGTCGACCTGGGTACGTGCAACCTTGGTCATTTGATCGGCGTCTTCTATATAGAACTCAGGCAGCTTGTCATCCGGGTCGATATTCGTGACCACGCCAACCTGGCACCAATCATAGGCCAGGCCTTCGGACAAGATGGCTTTGCTGCTGTTTTCAAATACTGCGGCTTCAACCATGCGGTTGAGCAAGACCTGGCGGGTTGCGTGCCAGTTGTCGCTTTTCTTTTGCTGTACATGACGCTGATGCAGGAACAAGCCGTCGCGGCAAGCCAGGCCGACGTATTTACCTTGCAAGTGCAGCAGCCATGCGATCAGGCGCGAAACCACGGTGGTGCCGTTCGAGCCGGTAACGCCGACGATAGGAATGCGGCCGTTTTGATCTTCGGCAAACAGATGGTCGACGATCGCGCGTCCGACCGGACGGGCCGGGCCGTCGGCTGGTTTCAGATGCATCAGCAAACCAGGACCAGCGTTGACTTCAACGATGGCGCCGCCTTGTTCTTCCAGCGGACGGGAAATATCTTCTGCCACCAGGTCGACGCCAGCAATGTCGAGGCCAACGATGCGTGCAGCCAGCGAAGCAGCAGCGGCAACGCTAGGGTGAACCTGATCGGTCACGTCAAAGGCGACGTTGCCATTGCGTTGTACCAGGATGGTCTCGCCGGCGGTCGGGATGGATTCGGTGGTGTAACCCTGGCGTGCCAGCTCCAGCAGCACGACGCGTGGATCATCCGCTTCATCGATCAGGATCAGGTTGAGCGGGCAATCTTCACTGCTGCCGCGACGTGGATCGCTGTTGAGCTGGCTATTGATCAGTTCGGAAATGGTCGAGACGCCGTCGGAAACGATGGAAGCCTCTTCGCCGCGTGCAGCAGCGACCAGGCGGCCACCGATAATCAGCAGGCGGTGCTCGTTGCCGCGCACGAAGCGCTCAACGATGACATCACTGCTTTCCTGTTCGGCCAGCAGGAACGCCGCTTCGATATCTTTTTGATTGTTCAGGTTGGTCGAGACACCACGGCCGTGATTGCCGTCCAGCGGTTTGACGACAACCGGCAAGCCTATGCTTTCAGCAGCATCCCAGGCATCGGCCACGCTGTTGACGATGCGGCCTTCCGGCACGGGTACGCCACAGGATTGCAGCAAGGTCTTTGTTAATTCTTTGTCACTGGAAATGGTTTCCGCGATGGCGCTGGTCTGGTCAGTCTCTGCGGTCCAGATGCGGCGTTGGCGCGCACCGTAACCCAGTTGCACCAGATTGCCTTCGTTCAGGCGCATCGATGGGATGCGCCTATCGGTCGCGGCATCGACGATACAGCCGGTGCTTGGTCCGAGGGCAACGGATTCCAGGATCTCGCGCAGATTGTCGACGGTGGCTTTGACGTCAAACGGTTTGTCCTGGATCGCGGCCATGACCAGATCGCGGGCGGCAACGAGTGCGGCGCGGCTGACTTCTTCATGACGGGCGCGAACGACGACTTTGTATACACCGCGTTTCGAGGTTTCACGTGCTTTGCCGAAGCCGCTTTGCATGCCAGCCAGGTTTTGCAGTTCTATCATCACGTGTTCCATGATGTGACCTGGCCAGGTGCCTTCACGCAAGCGCATCAGGAAACCGCCGTGTACACCGACGCCGCAATGATGTTCGACCAGGCTAGGCAACCAGGCGGTCAGCCGCTCATAGAAGCCGGGGATGGTGTTGGAAGGAAAATCTTCCAGTTCGCCAATATCAACCCATGCCTCCAGCACTGGACGATAAGTCCAGATATTTGGTCCGCGTAAACTTAGCACATCGATAATATCGATGGTTTTGTTGTTCATTTGTAATGGAAAGTATGTAGGGGAAAAGCCAAAACTTGGTGGCTAAAATAGCTGTAACGCGCTCGCGGTTTTTTGGTTTACTTATTTAGTGATTATATTTTTCATGAGATCGAATACGACAAACAAGTCGGGTTCGTTTGGATATACTGGCCGCCAATCTGAGACAAAACCATATATTCTGGTCGCAAGTACACGAATATTCGTTCTTTACGGAAACCCTTCCAGCTTGATGAAAACCGCCTCTTCACCTTTATTGACAGCAAAAAATGCCGTCCCTGCAGCATGGCAGGATGTCAACGCCCGCTTGAGCAAGGATGAAATCATACTCGCTCACCTCGAGCTTGATCTTGATTTAAGTCTACATTTCGTTACTGGCATTGTAATTCTTACAAATTTACAACTGTTGGCGCGCACGCATGCTGAGGCAGATTGGCAAGTCTGGCCTTTGCGCGCCGATATGGCGTTGAAACACTACGATCACGCCGGTGTCGGCAGTCTGGAATTGCACGATGCAAATGCGCGGCTAGCGCTCTGGCGCTATACGCTGGCGCAGAATCCGCAGGCCTTGCACCTGATTACCGAGTTTGAACAACAGCGTCATGCGATCGCAACCGGTGTTGCACAGGTCCGGCCGGAAGCTGAAGAAGCAGCAGATGATGAGGATGGCGAGGACGGCAATGCAGCGGAAGAGCAACCGCCATCGACCGCTTCGCTGTTCCGTCTGTGGCGTTTCGCCAAACCGTATCGCGGTCAATTATTGCTGGGTTTTATCCTGACGCTGGCGTCGACCGCAGCTACCTTGGTGCCGCCTTACATGACCATGCCGTTGATGGATAACGTCCTGATCCCATATCAAAACGGCGTGCCTATCGATAAAGGCCTGGTCGCGCTTTACCTCGGTGGCTTGTTTGGTTCAGCCTTGTTTGCCTGGGGTTTGGGCTGGGCGCGTACCTACATCCTGGCACTGGTCAGTGAGCGCATAGGCGCGGATTTGCGTACCACCACTTATGAGCATTTGCTGCGTCTGTCGCTCGAATACTTTGGCGGTAAACGTACCGGTGACCTGATGACACGTATCGGCTCCGAAACCGATCGTATCTGCGTGTTCCTGTCCCTGCATTTGCTGGATTTTTTCACCGACGTTCTCATGATCATGATGACGGCGGCTATCCTGATTTCGATCAATCCGTGGCTGGCGCTGGTGACACTGCTGCCGCTGCCTTTCATCGCCTGGATGATCCACGTCGTGCGCGACAAACTGCGTAACGGCTTTGAAAAAGTGGATCGCATCTGGTCGCAGGTGACCAACGTATTGGCCGACACCATACCGGGCATACGCGTGGTAAAAGCATTCGCACAGGAAAAACGCGAAGCCGCACGTTTCCGTGAAGCGAATAATCACAATCTGGTAGTCAATGATCGTGTCAATAAAGTCTGGTCACTGTTTTCGCCTACGGTTACTTTCCTGACTGAAATCGGTTTGCTGGTGGTGTGGGCGCTGGGTATCTGGCAAGTGTCGCAAGGCATGATTACGGTCGGTGTGTTGACCGCTTTCCTTGCCTACATCAGCCGCTTCTACACCCGACTCGATTCGATGAGCCGCATCGTTTCCGTCACACAAAAAGCGGCAACCGGTGCCAAGCGTATTTTCGATATCCTGGATCATGTTTCCAGCGTGCCGGAAGCAACGAATCCGGTGCATCTGGATAAAGTGCAGGGCAAAATCACCATCAACAATATCGGTTTCCGTTACGGTAATCGCGCGGTGATACGCGGTCTCGACCTGACCATCAATCCGGGTGAAATGATCGGGCTGGTGGGTCATAGCGGTTCCGGCAAAAGCACGCTGGTTAACCTGATTTGTCGTTTCTACGATGTATCCGCCGGTGCGATCATGGTCGATGGCGTCGATGTGCGCTCGATACCTATCCCTGAATACCGCCGCAACATCGGCTTGGTGTTGCAGGAACCGTTCCTCTTCTTCGGTACCATCGCAGACAACATCGCTTACGGTAAACCGGATGCCAGCCGCGCAGAGATCATCGCAGCGGCGCGCGCCGCGCATGCGCATGAATTCATCCTGCGCCTGCCGCATGGTTACGACTCCATGGTCGGCGAGCGCGGACAAACCTTGTCCGGCGGTGAGCGTCAACGTATCTCGATTGCACGTGCTTTGCTGATCGATCCGCACATCCTGATTCTCGATGAAGCAACCTCGTCAGTTGATACCACCACCGAACGTGAAATTCAAAAAGCGCTCGACAATCTGGTGCGTGGCCGTACCACCATCGCGATCGCGCATCGCTTGTCCACACTGCGTCGCGCTGATCGCATCGTCGTGATGGATAGAGGCCAGATCGTTGAAGTCGGTTCGCATGATGAACTATTGCAACGTGAAGGCGCGTACTACAAGCTGTATCAGGCGCAACAGCGCCAGGCGGAAGATATGCTGGAAGATGGAATCAAAGTCGGGGAGGTCGCATGAGCAACTTTCAATTAACGCGCAACGCTTTCGGCAAACTGATTTATTCGGCACCGGGCGAAGAAGCGCAGGAAGGTGTCGTGCCCGTACGTTCTTTCCCTATTGCCGCGCCGGATATAGGTATCGCCATCGTCAGTCCTGATGGCCATGAATTGGTGTGGATAGAAAAGCTTAGTGATTTGCCGGAAGCCACGCGCCTCTTGCTGGAAGAAGAATTGGCGAGCCGTGAATTCCTGCCCGAGATCAAACAGATCAAACGCGTCTCCGTATTCGCATCGCCCAGTACCTGGACGCTGGCGACCAATCGCGGCGACGCGACGCTGGTACTCAAGGGTGAAGAAGATATCCGTCGCATTGGTGACTCGGCACTGCTGATTGCAGATACGCACGGGATACAATTCCTGATCCGTGATTTGAATAAACTGGATAAGACCAGCCGTAAATTGCTCGACAGATTCTTATAATCTGATGCACGTCTGCATGGCGTGCATCACTGCTGAGGAGAAATGTTGATGTCTGATCGCCTGCCAGCAGTACTGCAAAACCTGGCCATCCCCGTCATCGGTGCGCCTATGTTCATCGCCAGTGGTCCGGCGCTGGTCAAGGCGCAATGCAAGGCAGGTATCGTCGGCGCTTTCCCCGCATTGAACGCCCGCCCGGCAGAGTTGCTGGATGCCTGGCTGACCGACATCCAGTCCGAGCTGGCAGACTACAAAGCGGCACATCCTGATGCCATCGTCGGCCCGATTGCCGTCAATCAAATCGTGCATCAATCGAATGACCGCCTCGCGCATGACGTCGAGGTGTGCGTCAAGCATCGCGTACCCATCATCATTTCATCGTTGCGCGCACCGCCCAAGGAAATGATGGATGCCATCCATAGCTATGGCGGCATCGTGCTGCATGATGTGATCTCGATACGCCACGCACAAAAAGCATTGGAAGCGGGCGTCGATGGCCTGATCCTGGTGGCGGCTGGTGCCGGTGGTCATGCCGGTACGCTGTCGCCGTTTGTGCTGGTCGGCGAGGTGCGTAAATTCTTCCAGGGGCCGATCGCCTTGTCCGGTGCAATCTCGACCGGCGATGCAGTCCTGGCAGCGCAAGCCATGGGAGCAGACTTTGCATACATGGGCACGCGCTGGCTGGCGACCAAGGAATCGAATGTCGATGATGCCTACCGCGACGCCATCGTGACATCTGCGGCGGCGGATGTGATCTATAGCAATTTGTTTACGGGTGTTCATGGCAATTACCTGAAAAAATCCATCATCAATGCCGGACTGGATCCGGACAATTTGCCGCAAGCGGACAAGACCGTAATGAATTTCGGTTCCGGCAGCGGCAGCAAGATCAAAGCCTGGCGTGATATCTGGGGTGCAGGGCAGGGCGTCGGACTGATAGACGATGTGCCGCAAGTGGAAGAAGTGGTACAGCGCCTGATAGCCGAATACGCAGCGGCAAAGAAACGACTGCATATATAAAAAAAGCCCTCAGAAGAATGAGGGCTTTTCAATTTGCATCAGAGGTTTACATGCCGAAGCGTGCTCCTGCACCAAGCAGGGTAGCGACACCCAGTATGGCAAAAATGGCAGCGGCGATCCGGTGCACCAGCTTCACCGGCATGCGGTCGGCAATCTTGTCACCGAAGTAAACCGCAGGCGCATTTGCCAGCATCATGCCGAAAGTCGTACCGGCCACCACCCACACAAAGGAGTGGAATTGCGCAGCCAGTGCGACGGTGGCGACTTGTGTCTTATCACCCATCTCTGCGAGGAAGAAAGCGATCAGGGTGGTCATGAACACGCCGTACTTCGCCAGTTTGGTATCGTCTTCATCGAGTTTGTCGGGGATCAGGGTCCAGCCCGCCATCAGGATGAAAGACACGCCCAATACCCAGCGTAATACTTCCGGTCCCATCATGGTGGTAATCCAGGTACCAATCGCAGCGGCGAACGCATGATTAGCGATGGTCGCGACGAAAATCGCCAGCACGATAGGTAATGGTCTGCGGAATTTTGCTGCGAGGAGGAAGGCGAGTAGTTGCGTTTTGTCGCCGACTTCAGCGAGGGCAACGATGCCGGTAGAAACGAAGAATGCTTCCATGAGGGGTATAACTTTCTCGGGCCGGACGAATAACCAAAGACCAAACAACGACCCCGGCCCATGCGGTCGTAATTTGATCAATGGTCTCGCCAAGTCTTGCGACTATCTGCACCATGGCATGCGTGCCAAGAGTGTTGATGCAGATTCCTTTGTTGCCAAAGGCCGGCTACTCCCCAATGTTCAGGCGCAATGATAGCAGAATTGTGCAGTGCGGGTTTGCACTTTTGCCGTGGCGCATGCCTATTTGTCATTGTTAGGGAATTAACACGTGGCTTAAGGTTCCTACCCTGGTGACAGATGAAAACCAGACTGCAAGACGGCAATCATTGTCGGGCAGCAACCAAGGAGGAATGATGAGCAAGCACGTTACCGTCAATACCAGGCGCCCGGTGAAGACCACCGGACAAGAGCAGACCGAGTTGAAGTTGCCGCATGAAACCGATGAGTCACCCGATGAGCATGCGCTCAAGCCGCGCGATGTCATGCATCAGGCATACAAGGATATCGAGCAGGGGCAAATGGATACCGACCGCAGGGGCATGCCCGGCGTCGAAGAAGTGCAGCGCAAGCGGCCCGGGCAATCGGTGCAGGAAGATATCCCGGCATCGTCACGGATGCCGCCCAGCACACCTAAGAAATAATGCTTAGTTAATCACGCACCGGAACGCTGCCTGCTATCGACGAACGGCTGCCCGGTACTGCCTGGTTGCTCGCGCCGTGATAGGCAAACGCGACCGAAGTCTTGACCGTCGGCGTGGTGTTGACACCTGCTGCATGGAATAGCTTGCTGTGGAAAAACACCACATCGCCCTGATGCAGGTCGACCGGCTGGCCTTGTGCAAACAAGGCTGCATTTGGCGCATGATCAGGACGCAGGAAGTCGAGGTCGTCCAGCTGCTCGCGTGTAATGTCGAGCCTGTGCGAACCGGGGATGAACTTGAGGCCACCGTTGCTTGCCATTTCATCGCCGAGCGCCAGCCACACGCAGATCAGGTCAGGTTGGGTAAACGACCAGTAGCGTATATCGCGATGCCAGCCGGTCGCCGTGCCAAATTGTGGATGCTTGGTCATCACGGAATTGTGATGTGCCAGCGTCAGGTAAACCTCTTCGTCGAATAGTTGTTTGAGCTTGTCAACGATGCGCGGATCACGTGCCCAGTCATGAAAACACGGGTCGCGATGATAAGCGCCACGCAAGCGGCGTACGGTGCGGCCACCTTCGGCATCCAGTGATGCCGGTGCGCCCGGATAGCCGAGCTCGGCTTCATACTCCAATGGTTGTTGCGCGGCTTGCAACTGCGCTTTGGCTACCGCCAGCATGTGCTCGCATGCCGCCGGTTCCAGCAACTTTCGGAAAACCAGATAACCATCTTGTTCAAATTGCGCAATCTGCTGGTCGGAAAGTATCGTGGAAAGTGCCGTGTCCATTGGTGTAATGTGCTCCTTGCTCATTTTTATTGTGGATGATGATGCAGTGTAGCGCTTTGCCGCTTAGCTTGCAGGTGGGCAAATGACGTAGATCAAAAATGCTGCAAATTTAGTTAGAACTCATTTCACCAATATCCGCGAGTGCGAACGCGGCTATTTGGGAGGTAGTGCAAGGCGTGTCGCGCAGCCAAGGGTGGTCCCTTGGCAAGCGGCGCAACGCAGCAATACGCCCAAATAGCCCGTTCCCTTCGGGTTCTTACCAAAAACGTCGCTGGCCGCGTTGTGCTCCTTGCGCATAGGCTACTATGCGACGCGTCGCACGCCTTGCCAGCACCGCTTTTGGTAAGAACGCATCTCACGGATATTGGTGAAATGAGTTCTATACACTGGGTTGGTAGTTGTTGCCTGCAGCATTCCATTTTTCGACATGCCACTTCCAGTTGATGCGACCAATGACATTACCATCTGCATCCAGGCCTTCGACTGGTCCGTGGAATACGGCAAACATCACGCCGCCATTCGGGCTGACCGGCTGGTGGATCGCGCCTTCGTTTTCCCACAGGTAGCAACCGGCGTTGAACGGGCGCTCGGGTTCGTCGTGATAATAGAAACCACCTTCGATCATATAGCCTTCGACCGCACCGACGTGCCTGTGTATAGGCGCAACCGCACCGGCTTCGAATCGGATCAGCAGTGTGAAGTGACCGGTGGTGGCATTCGCATGCAGCAATTTGAAATGTGCGCCCGGCATCGCCCATGGCAGCCATTGCATATCCTGCGGGTGGCAGGTGAACAAAGTGTCGGCGGGGTTAGCCTGATTCGACTGATTCGGTTTGTTACTCATCGCATTCTTTACCAATTGCAGTTAGAACGCATCTCACGGATATTGATGAAATGAGTTCTACGTATAATGAAAACTTCTTAATAATCTCTGCCCTCATGACCCGCATCTGTCCGAAGTGCTCTTATGCACGCAAGCCCAGTGATGAAGCCCCGGAATGGCAATGCCCGTCTTGCCAGCTTGCCTATAACAAGGCATCCGGCGAGCCTGTGGTTTCCAGCCGCTATGGTACGCCTGCTGCAAAAAATCGGAGTGCTTCGTCGGGTTTGCTGAAATGGAGCGGGGCATTGGGTGTGTTGGGCCTGGCATTATTCCTCGGTAAACCACTGTGGTCTGGTCAGCAGACACAGCCTGCAGTTGCATCCGGTGTGCAGCCACAGGTGACATTGTATGCCACCGAGTGGTGTGGCTATTGTGCTGCCACCCGTAAACTGTTTGAAGAACAAGGCATTGTCTACACCGAACTCGATATAGAAAAAACCACTGTCGGTTATGAAGGCTTTAAAAAACTGGGCGGCAATGGCGTACCGGTTGTCGTGATCGGTGACAAGGTCATCCATGGCTATGACGAACGGGCGTTACAAAAGAACCTGACGCCCTGGTTCAAGAAATCTTGATAGTACGCACGCACATTCTGCGTGCTCAATAATCTGAAAGGTGCATATGCGCAAAACAAAACTTCCATCCGGTCTGGCCGTACCTGTGCTCGGACAAGGTACCTGGTATATGGGCGATGAAGCACATCGTCGCGCGGATGAAATCGCCAGCCTGCGACTCGGGCTGGATCTCGGCATGACATTGATCGACACCGCTGAAATGTATGGCGACGGCGCATCGGAAAAACTGGTTGGTGAAGCAATCGCAGGGCGTCGTGATGAAGTCTTCTTGGTCAGCAAAGTCTTGCCCAGCAACGCATCGCGCAGCGGCACCATTGCCGCGTGTGAACGCAGCCTGCGTCGCCTCGGCACCGATTGTATCGATCTGTATCTGTTGCACTGGCGCGGTCGTACGCCGTTCGCGGAAACCATTGCAGCATTTGAAGCACTGCAGGACGCGGGCAAAATCCGTTACTGGGGCGTCAGCAATATGGATGTTGATGACATGCGTGAAATTGCGCGTGCACCTGGCGGTGACGCAATGGCGACCAACCAGGTTTTATACAACCTGACACGCCGCGGTATTGAATATGATTTGCTGCCGCAGGCGCAGGATAGCGGTTTACCGTTGATGGCTTATTCGCCGATAGAGCAGGGTCGCCTGACCGATTATCCGGAAGTGCAGGACATAGCAGACCGACACGGCGTGACTCCGGCGCAGGTGGCACTGGCCTGGGTATTGCGCCAGGAAGGTGTGATCGCGATTCCGAAAGCATCGACTCCTGAGCACGTACGGGAAAACCGCGCTGCACTCGATCTGCAATTGACGGCGGAAGATCTGGAGGAATTGGATGATATGTTCCCGCCGCCGGATGGCCCAGAACCGCTGGAAATGATTTGATGGTGCGGGTGTATGGTGACGCAAGTCGCGTCGCCATGCGCTGTTAGTTCTCTTGCTGCTCGCTTAAATCGTCGAGTGCACCACGCAGCAAATCGAAAGCAGCCTGCTGGAATTCTTCAGCCTGGCTGCATTTCATCTTCAGGCGCAGGGTGACCGCATCACCGTACTGCGCATCGATCACGCTGACTCTCTGCTGTTCGCAATAACGACGAAACGTCGATTCATCGGCGAACTGCAAGGCATAGCGCCGTTCACACATGGGCTCGACCGGGATCAGTTCGGCATTCTTGACGGCTTCCGAGATCGCCTGCCCGTAAGCACGCGTCAAGCCTCCGGCACCCAGCTTCATGCCACCCCAGTAGCGGACCACCACGGCCAACACATTGAAGACATCCTTGTGTACCAGCACGTTGTACATAGGCCGCGCCGCGGTACCGGATGGCTCGCCATCATCATCCAGGCCGGAATCGCCATCGCACATCAGTACCCAGCAAAAATGCACCGCATTCGGATGGGCCGCACGCAGCTCGACCAGTTTGACGCGCGCCTCCGCCCGCGTTGTCAACGGGTAGAGCAGGCCGATGAAGCGGCTTTTTTTGATTTCTATTTCGGCGGTGGCCGGTCCGACTAGCTGGTACATGGTTAGGTCAAAAACAGCAGAACAGCGATGATAAGCGACTAAGCACGAAAGCGCCTAACCCCCAATGCCAGCGCGATGTTTTCAGCTGTTATCCCATATCTATGGGATGGGCGATGTTGCTCTGCGGATATAACATCAATTCGTCGGGAGTCGTTGATACAGACGATTTCCTGCTTCGCCGCGGCGCGCAAGCCACTTCCCGACTCAAGAAATTCCCCCTAAAGCATTGCTGGCCAGACTGCCCCTCTCTACATCAGACGGAGGCGGCTGGCGTTCCTGTTCAATTTATCGAAAGTTGTTTCATTATGAAAAATCTGAAAATCGGTCAGCGTCTGACACTGAGTTTCGGTGCCGTAGTTGCGGTACTTATTATCCTGGCAGCCATTGCCTACACCCGCCTGGACAAACTGGATGCCGCGATCAGCGTAGTCAGCAATGATCGTTATCCCAAGACCGTCAATGCCCACATCATCAAGGACACCTTGAATGAAACGGCGCGCAATATGCGCAACGCCTTGTTGATGACAGATGCAAACCAGATCAAGGGCGAGCTCGATACCATCGCCAAGGGTTCGGTTACCATCAGCGCTGCGCTCGATAAGCTGGATCAGACCATCAAAAGTGAAAAAGGGCGTACCTACGTCAAAGCGCTGACTGATGCGCGCGGCCGCTTCACCCCGGCCAAAGATAAATTTGTCTCGCTGATAGAACAAGGCATGCGTGCAGAGGCGCAGATATTGTTGTTCGCCGAAGTGCGTCCGGCACAACTGGAATACATGGCCGGGCTGGACCGGCTGGTTGACTATCAAAGCACGCTGATGCACAAGTCGGGAGAAGATGCGCATGATGTGTCCGAAAGTGCGCAGCAGCTGGTCGCCATACTGTCCGTGATTGCCGTCCTCATCAGCGCTTTCCTCGGTTTCCTCGCGACGCGCAGCATTACCCGTCCATTGAGTGAAGCCGTCGGTCTGGCGCGTAAAGTGGCGGATGGCGACCTGACCGGCACCATAGTCGTGAAATCCAAGGATGAAACCGGCCAGCTGCTGCAAGCCTTGCAGGATATGAACAACGGTCTGGTACGTATAGTCACGCAGGTACGCATGGGTACCGATACTATCGCCACCGCATCCAGCCAGATCGCGACCGGCAACCTGGATTTGTCGTCCCGCACCGAAGAACAGGCCAGTTCGCTGGAAGAAACCGCATCGTCGATGGAAGAGCTGACGTCGACCGTCAAGCAAAATGCCGACAATGCACGCCAATCGAATCAACTGGCCATGACGGCATCCGAAGTCGCAGTGCGTGGTGGCGCAGTGGTGTCGCAAGTGGTGGAAACCATGGGTTCCATCAATGATTCGGCTAATAAAATCGTCGACATCATAGGCGTGATCGATGGTATTGCCTTTCAGACCAATATCCTGGCCTTGAATGCAGCAGTAGAAGCTGCGCGTGCCGGTGAGCAGGGTCGTGGCTTCGCGGTGGTGGCATCGGAGGTGCGTAACCTGGCACAACGTTCGGCCAGTGCAGCAAAAGAAATCAAAACCCTGATCGATGATTCAGTGGAAAAAGTGGGTGCTGGCTCGCGCCTCGTCAATGAAGCGGGCGTCACGATGGGTGAAGTTGTTGAAAGCGTAAGACGTGTGACCGACATCATGAGCGAAATCACTGCAGCCAGCCAGGAGCAGACGGACGGCATAGAGCAAATCAATCAGGCCGTGATGCAAATGGATCAGGTCACCCAGCAAAATGCGGCGCTGGTGGAAGAAGCTGCTGCTGCTGCGGAATCCTTGCAAGACCAGGCCAGCAATTTGTCGCAAGTGGTCAGCGTATTCAAACTGGATGCGAACGCGGTGGCATTGTCACCGGCGAGCAAGAAAGCAGTTGCGACCAGGACCGCCGCCAGCAAGCCAGTCGCACCAGCTGTGCGTACAGCGAATACGGATAAGCAAATAGTGCGTCAGCGTGCCACTGTAGTAGCCGGTGACGGCGATGAATGGGAGCAGTTTTGACGTGTATGCAGTTGAATCAAGAAAACCAGTCCGGGGACTGGTTTTTTTTCGTCTGCAAAATCACCAACGCAAAACACGCGGCCCTAGCCATGCACCTATAACGCTGGGGATCAGGATGCCGATCAGATACCAGAAGCCGATAAACGGCGCGGCAATTTCCGGGCAGTGGAAGGAATACACCAGGGTCGCGGCAGTACCAGCTGCAAAGCCTGCCCCCGCACCTGCCAGACGCAGGCGGGTAGGTGCCAGCTCCCGCATCACTTTCAGCAACGCGACAAAAATGGGCAAGGACAGGATAGCGATCAGCCACGAACAGTAGTGCCAGGTATCACCCCAGAACAAATATGCGCGCTCATCCGGTGCCGCATTCATCATGCTCGTCGCGGCAATCAGCCAGATCAGCACTATCGGTGTCGCAATGACAAACGGTAAAGCGCGGGTACGCGCGCCTGGTGCCGACAGACGGGTGACGGCCAGCCAGCCACAGGCGACCAGCGCCAGCACGAAAATCATTTTGATCCAGAACGCAGGCAGCATGGCCAGTTCGGCCATATTCGGACGCAGGCCGAGGAAGGCCAGCATCAGGACGATGCTCAGCAACAGGCCGCCAGCGATCAGCGCGGCAAAATACCGCAGCGGCAGCTTCGGTGCTGCGATGTCTGGCCCGCTCGCCAGCATATTGATCAAGTCATCTGTTTTCATGATATTTCCTGCAATTTGAGCGCCAGTGCTTTCAGGCCGCGATGTACGGCGACCTTGACCGAGGCTTCGGATATATTCATTGTTGTTGCCGTTTCGCGCACCGACCAGCCGTCCAGCTTGGTATGTACGATGGCGGCACGTTGCTGTTCCGGCAGCAACTCCAGCAGTTTTCCCAGGTCACGCTGCGCTTCATGCGCATCGCCGTCCGCAGTTGTGAACAATTCATTTTCATCATCCAGCGGATCATTTAGTGTTTCGCGTCGCGCATGGCGGCGTAACCAGTCGATCAGCTTGTACTTCGCTATTGCATAGACCCAGGCGGTCAACGGTGCATCTACGTCATACGTCGCACGCTGGTTATGTATCGCCAATAGTGACTCCTGTACCAGGTCTTCCACTTCGTCCGGCCAGCGGCTGAGGCGGCGGCGTAAAAAGGCGCGCAAATGCGTAGCCGTGAGTTGCAGGAAGTTACGGTAGGCGATCTGGTCCCCAGCGAGCCCCTGCACCAATAGCGCATGCAAGCGTAATTCGCTTAATTCGTTGCGATCAGGCTTCTCTCTATTAGGTATTCGTTGCATCAGGGCTTTCGGTAACACGATGTGCAAAATAAATTTCGCAAAGAACAGATTTAATTCATTTTTCTTGTAACCAAATTCGGTTTCAGTGCGAACTACCTTTTACATCATCACTGTAATGGGTAGTCCCATGAAACCGTTAATTCTGACCGCTGTAAGCGCGCTGGTAGAACTTTACACCAGAGCAAGCACCATGCGTTACCTGCCTGCGCAAAGACGGGGCGCGTGATGGCCAGCCCGATCATACATCCGGCCTGGCTGCGTACCGCGCACTGGATTAATGCGATCGCGGTTCTGTTACTGATTACCAGTGGCTGGCGCATTTATAACGCGTCGCCGTTTTTCGATTTCTCGTTTCCGCCCGAGCTGACGCTGGGTGGCTGGCTGGGTGGTGCCTTGCAATGGCACTTCTTCGCGATGTGGCTGCTATTCATCAACGGCATCTTCTATCTCGCGATCAATCTGTTTTCAGGTCGCTTGCATCGTCAGTTCTTCCCGATTTCGCCACGTGCATTTCTGCAGGACATGGCCGCAGCCCTGAAAGGCAAGCTGGCGCACGCCGATCCACGCAAGTACAACACCGTGCAAAAAGCAGCCTATCTGTTTGTGATTGCCGATTTGATCCTGATTGTTTTGTCAGGCCTGGTGTTGTGGAAGTCGGTGCAATTCCCATTGCTGCGCGAATTACTGGGTGGTTATGAAGCTGCGCGTCGCGTGCATTTCTTTGCGATGTCTGCACTGGTTGGCTTTGTCGCCGTGCATCTGGTGATGGTGGCACTGGTGCCGCGCACGCTGGTGGCGATGATACGTGGCCGATAGAAGGATCAGGGGATGAATATGTTGAAGAAGAAATCGATAGTGATGCCATCCAATGCTGAGGCCATGCTGGCAGATGCGATACGCAAGGTGCAGCAGCCATCGCGCCGTGCTTTCCTGCAGCGCACGCTGACGCTGGGTGGACTGTCCTTGCTGACCGGCTGCTCTATCAGCGATGACAGCAGTGTGGAACAGGCTCTGACCAAGGTGTCGCAGTTTAATGACAAGGCGCAGGCACTGATTTTTGATCCGAATCGTCTGGCACCGACTTATCCCGATTCCATGATCACGCGACCGTTCCCATTCAATGCTTACTACGGTGTAGACGAGGTAAGACAAGTGGATGGTGACGCCTGGCGGCTCGAACTGAGTGGACTGATAGCCAATCGCGCGCCGTGGAGCCTGGCACAACTGCAACGCTTGCCGCACAGCGATCAGGTCACGCGCCATATCTGCGTGGAAGGCTGGAGCGCGATAGGCAAATGGGGTGGCGTGCCGTTTTCATACTTCCTGCGCCGCATTGGTGCCGACCTGAGCGCGAAGTACGTCGGCTTCAAATGTGCCGATGATTACTACACCAGCATCGATATGCCGACCGCGCTGCATCCGCAAACCTTGATGGCGTTGACCTACGACGGCAAGACCTTGCCGCCTGAATACGGCTATCCGATGAAGCTGCGCATGCCGACCAAGCTAGGCTACAAGAATCCGAAACACATACAGGCAATTTACGTCACGAATACGTATCCAGGGGGCTATTGGGAAGACCAGGGATACAACTGGTTCGGTGGCAGCTGATAACAGCCGCCCTGAAGTTTTACACGCGCAGTTCTCTTTTTAATCACTCAAAGGAAATACATCATGAAAACAATTACTACTGCAGTTCTGTCCGCTTGCCTGTTGATGTCCGGTGCCGTATTTGCACAGGACGCAATGAAGAAGGATGGGATGGCGCACGACGGCATGGCGAAAGACAGCATGTCCAAGGATGCGATGAAAAAGGATCACATGGGCAAGGACGGTATGGCCAAGGATGGCATGAAGAAAGACTCCATGAAAAAAGACCACATGGGTAAAGATGCTATGAAGAAAGACGGCATGGGCAAGGATGCCATGTCCAAGGATGAAATGAAGAAGTAATCATGTCCCATGCGCTTGCCGCTTGAGCGTCAAGTGCATGAGCATGTTGCAACGGGCGCGATGGCACAGCATCACGTCCGTTTTATGCTTAGGTGGTCAGGGGTTTGTAGCGGATACGCTTAGGTTTCGCGCCTTCTTCACCCAGGCGTTTACGCTTGTCAGCTTCGTATTCCTGATAGTTGCCGTCAAAGAAGGTGACTTGCGAATTGCCTTCGAATGCCAGGATATGGGTCGCGATACGATCGAGGAACCAGCGATCATGGGAGATCACCAATACGCTGCCGGCGAATTCCAGCAAGGCGTCTTCCAGCGCACGCAGGGTTTCCACGTCCAGATCGTTGGACGGTTCATCCAGCAGCAATACGTTGCCGCCCATCAGCAGGGTTTTGGCCAGATGCAGGCGGCCGCGTTCACCACCGGACAGGTTGCCGACGATTTTTTGCTGATCGCCGCCTTTGAAGTTGAAACGACCGAGGTAGGCACGCGACGGCATTTCAAAACGACCGACGGTCAGGATGTCGGCACCGCCGGTAACGTCTTCAAATACGGTCTTGCCATCATTCAGCGTATCGCGCGACTGATCGACGATAGAGACTTTGGCGGTGGTGCCGATCACGACTTCGCCGCTATCCGGTTGTTCCTTGCCAGTGATCATTTTGAACAGCGTCGACTTACCGGCACCGTTAGGGCCGATAATGCCGACGATCGCACCAGGTGGAATGCGGAAGCTCAGGTTATCGATTAGCAGGCGATCACCGAATGCCTTGGAGACATTCTTGAATTCGATCACTTCATTACCGAGGCGTTCAGCGACCGGAATGAAGATCTCCTGTGTTTCATTACGCTTTTGGTATTCGTGTTCGGACAACTCATTGAAGCGGGCCAGACGTGCTTTCGATTTAGCCTGACGACCTTTCGGATTCTGGCGTACCCATTCCAATTCCTTGGCAATGGTTTTCTGGCGCGACGATTCGGATGCTTCTTCCTGCTTCAGGCGCTCGCCTTTTTGTTCCAGCCACGAGCTGTAGTTGCCTTTCCAAGGAATGCCATGGCCGCGATCCAGCTCCAGTATCCATTCGGCCGCATTATCGAGGAAGTAGCGATCATGGGTAATCGCGACGACGGTGCCCGGGAAGCGTTGCAGGAATTGTTCGAGCCAGTCCACTGATTCAGCGTCCAGATGGTTGGTTGGTTCGTCGAGCAGCAGCATGTCGGGTTTGGACAGCAGCAAACGGCACAGAGCAACGCGCCGTTTTTCACCGCCGGACAGGACACCGATTTTGGCGTCCCATGGTGGCAGGCGCAATGCATCGGCGGCCATTTCCAGTTGTTGTTCCGGATTGTCGCCAGCGGAGGTGGAGATGATGGCTTCCAGCCGTGCCTGTTCGGTAGCGAGGGCGTCGAAGTCAGCATCCGGATCGGCATAGGCAGCATACACTTCTTCCAGTTTGGCCTTGGCTTCGAACACTTCACCGAGTCCACCTTCTACTGCCTGGCGCACGGTTTGTTCCGGATCGAGTTGTGGTTCCTGTGGCAGGTAGCCAATGTTGAGGTTAGGTGCCGGGCGTGCTTCACCGATGATATCGGTATCGATGCCAGCCATGATTTTCAGCAGCGTTGATTTACCGGAGCCGTTCAGGCCCAGTACGCCGATTTTTGCGCCGGGGAAGAAGGACAGCGAGATATCTTTCAGGATCTGACGTTTCGGTGGGACGATCTTGCCCACGCGGTTCATGGTGTAGACGTAATTTGCCATTGTTATTTCTAGATGAGGTTGCTTGTCTAAGAGGTGGGTGCAAGGATAACCGATGCGGCGCGCGAGGGTAAGCCTGATAGCCGATATCGATGGATATATCGGTGACAAAAGGCTTTAAGGGGTTTTAAAACCGAAAATTTGGCGGTTTGTAAACTAGGGCTGGGCGAGATTCAACTTTAGTGCAACACTGTCTATGCATATGGTTATATTTTCTTGCATTATGGAGTCGCTTATCCTATTGTGCGACGCACCATCCTTCTAAAGAGAGCACTCTTTGGCTTCACCAGATAAAAAAAGCAGCCTCGCTGCATTGACTCTGGCCGCTGTCGGCATAGTGTACGGCGACATTGGTACCAGTCCTTTATATACGATGAAAGAAGTGTTCTCCAAGGAACACGGCCTGGCTCTCACCCCGGAAAACCTGCTCGGCGTCGTCTCGCTGATTGTCTGGGGCCTCATCGTTATCGTTTCCCTTAAATACGTCACACTAGTGCTGCGCGCGAATAATCGCGGCGAAGGCGGCATCATGGCCCTGATGGCGCTGGCACTTTCTTCCGTCACGCGCAATTCACGCTGGTACTTCCCGCTGCTGGTCATGGGTTTGTTCGGTGCCACGCTGTTCTACGGCGATAGCGTGATTACTCCCGCGATTTCCGTACTCTCAGCGATTGAAGGCCTGAGCGTCGCGACCGAAACCTTTGATCCTTATGTGGTGCCGCTGACGGTGGCCGTACTGGTTGGCTTGTATTCGTTGCAGGCACGCGGCACGGCTGGTATCGGCAAATGGTTTGGTCCCATCATGGTGATCTGGTTTGCCACACTGGCAGTGATGGGTGTGATCAACATCATTGATGCGCCGCAAATCCTGTATGCACTCAATCCTTGGCATGCATTGCACTTCCTCGACGGTAATCGTTTCCTCGCTTTCATCGCGCTCGGCGCTGTAGTGCTCGCATTCACCGGCGCGGAAGCGCTGTATGCCGATATGGGGCACTTCGGCGCCAAGCCTATACGCATGGCGTGGTTCATGGTGGCGTTCCCGGCGCTGGCTTTGAACTACCTTGGACAAGGCGCGTTGCTGCTGATGCATCCGGATGCCGTAACCAATCCGTTTTATCAGCAACTCGGTGCATGGAGTATTTATCCGCTGGTGGCCCTGTCGACGATGGCAGCCATCATTGCATCGCAGGCGACGATTTCCGGAACATTCTCCATGACCAAGCAAGCGATCGCCCTGGGCTTCCTGCCGCGCATGAAGATTGAATTCACGTCGGCCAGCCAGATCGGTCAGATTTATATTCCTGCGGTGAACTGGTTGCAAATGACCGTGGTGGTGATGGCCGTGGTCGGTTTCGGTTCGTCGTCCGACCTGGCAGCAGCATATGGTATTGCCGTGACAGCTACCATGCTGGTGACCACGATACTGACCTTCTTTGTGATCCGTTATCGCTGGAAATACAACCTCTTGTTGTGCCTGGCTTCGACCGGTTTCTTCCTGGTGATAGACCTGAGTCTGTTCTCGGCAAATATGCTCAAGCTGTTCCACGGTGGCTGGTTCCCGCTCTTGCTCGGTATGATTTTGTTTACCCTGATGCTGACCTGGAAACGCGGTCGCGAACTGGTATTCGATAATTTGCAAAAACATGCGATTCCACTCGAAGACTTCCTCGCTTCGCTGTTCATTTCGCCACCGACCCGTGTGCCTGGCACCGCGATCTTCCTGCGTGGTGAATCAGATGGCGTGCCGCACGCAATGTTGCACAACCTGTCGCATAACAAGGTGCTGCATGAGCGCGTCGTGTTCCTGACTGTACGCATGATGGAAGTGCCGTATGTGCCGACTACCGATCAGGTACGCATCCATTTGCTGGGCGATGATTGCTATCAGATGGATGTGACTTACGGCTTCAAGAACGTGCCGGATATTCCTGCGGCGCTGGAGCTGGCCAAGGATCAGGGACTGGAATTTGAAATGATGGAGACTTCATTCTTCATCGCACGCCAGACCGTGGTGGCGAATCCTGTGCGCGGTATGGCGCTGTGGCGTGAACACATCTTCGTCGCGATGTCGCGCCATGCACGCGGTGCAGCGGATTACTATCAAATCCCATCCAACCGCGTGATTGAACTGGGTACCAAAGTAGAGATTTAAGCGTAGTAGACGGAGAAAGAGAAAAGGCAACACAGCTGTGTTGCCTTTTTTATGTGCGCTTACTTTTGTGTATCGCTGCTTGCAGGTCGGTAGTTTTGCCACACGCCATCTGCTGAATACAAGCCCAGTGCGATCCAGATTGCGGCAAAGCCGATCAGGCGCGCGCTATTGAATGGCTCGTGATACAGCCATACGCCGACCAGTAATTGCAAGGTAGGCGTGATGTATTGCAGCAGTCCGAGGGTGGAAAGCGGAATGCGTCGTGCGGCGCTGGCAAACATCAGCAAAGGGATGGCGGTGATCGGACCTGCAGCCACCAGCAACCACTGCGAAGTAGCGGGTGCGTGGATAAAACTATTTTGCCCATTCCACGCCATCACGCTTAACGCCAGGATGGCTAGCGGAAACAGCAACAAAGTTTCCAGCGACAAGCCTTCCAGCGCACCCAGCGTAGCGGTCTTGCGCAATAAACCGTAGGTACCAAAAGTCAGGCCCAGTGTCAGGCCTATCCACGGCAAATGTCCGTTTTCCCAGGTCAGCCAAGCTACCCCGACAGCAGCAATCAATACGGCTGCCCACTGCATGCGACGCAGTCGCTCACCCAGCACTAGGAAACCGAGCAAGACATTCACCAGCGGCGTCATGAAATAACCGAGGCTGGCATCGATGATGCGGTCATGATTCACCGCCCAGATATACACAAACCAGTTGGTCGAAAGCAGCAAGGCGCTGGTGGTAAACCCTGCCAGTACTTTGGGTTGGCGCAAGACCGTGCTCAACCACGTCCACTGCCTGCGCACGGCGAGCACGATCAGCAGGAAACCGAGCGCCCACACCATGCGATGCAGCAGGATTTCGAGCGGCGCAATGTCGTGCAGGGATTTGAAATAAATCGGAAACGAGCCCCAGGCCAGATAGGCGCAGAGTGCGTACAGCATGCCGGGATTCATGATGGATAAGTCCGTAAAGTAGGGCGGAAAAGTTGCCCTGAGTAACGGAAGGATTATCCCAGTAATCGGCAAAGCGCGTTTTTGTCAGGAAAAAATGAGGGTTTGCCTGGCGACGTACGAGCAGGAAGAAAAAAGCGCACTACAGCCAGGAGGCCGTCGTGCGCGAGAGGGTACTGCAGAGAGAAATATTTTAGTCAGGCATCAGAACGTGTAGTTCGCGGCGATCCACAGACGACGTGGTTCCATCGTGCTGATGTATTGGTTGGCGAAGCTGGCAACCGGAGCTGCTGGAGTGCCGCTTGTGGTCGTGACCGGACGGTAATCAACAAAGTTTTTATTAAATACGTTATTGAGAGCCATATTGAAGGAGAGCGCTTTGTTTACCTTGTATGTGCCGCCCAGGTTCAACAATGCGTATGACTTGTAATCACCCAATAAGGTTTTGGTATTGGTAAATCTTCCGCTATCTTCACCGCGGTAACGTTTGCTCTTGTACTCAGCTTGCGCCCACAGATTCAGTTGTTCCGAGAAGCGCCAATCCAGTTTCACGTTAGCTGCGTGCTTAGGTGTATTTTCCAAAGGTCGTCCAATGTTGACGCCACTTTTTTGTTCACTATTGGTATAGGTATAGTTGGCCGCTACTCTCCATACGCGAGCAAATTCCAGACTGGTTCCCAGTTCCAGACCTTTTACTGTTGCGCTGTCTACGTTAACTGGAAAACTTCCTGCGGCGCCGCCACTGGGTGGAATGTAGCCGCTGAGGTTGCTAATCGCATTCTTGAAATCTGTCTGGAATACGGTCGCATTGGCACGAAAGCCTTGGTTATTGTCGAAGTAGGTGCCGAACTCAGCGCTGACACTGCTTTCTGGCGTAAGCGCAGGATTGCCATACAACGGCGTAGTGCCCTGACCACCGATGCCGGAAATGCCATCAACTAATTGTTCCAGGTTAGGTGTGCGATATGCTTTGCTGACACCGCCTTTCAAGGTCCATTGATCTGTTGTATTCCAGACCAGGTACACACGTGGTGTAGTGGCGCCGCCAAATGTGCTGTGGTTGTCATGGCGGACACCGACAGTCAATGCCAGATCTTTGCGTATGCGCCATTCATCTTCAGCAAAAATACCAACTTGCTTTTGATCAAAAGCACGTGTGGCAATCGCATCCGTCATCTTGGCTTCCCACCATTGCGCACCGACGGTCAGCATGTGGTTGTCCAGCGAAGTCACCAGCTTGGTATCAAAGATAGTGCTGGTTGACTCGAGTGTACGGGGTGAGCCGGCCGGTTTGCCGCCCGGCGCATTATTTGGAATGGTTCGACCTATGGTTTCAGTTTTGGTCTGGCTGATACTGGATTCCAATACGCTATTAGCCATGCGTAGTGTGTGCGCCAGAGTGACTTGATCACGATTGAATTTTTGCTGAGGCAAATAGCCGCGATAAGTGCCAGGTCGATCCAACGTACCAAGTTGACCACGGCTGTTGTCGTAGGTTTGACGGGCTCGGTCTACATCAAGCGAGATATCGTTGTTTTTGTTCGGTGTGAAAGTCAGTTTTACACCAGCGTTGTCGACCGTCGATTTAACCGGATCATTACCCAGGGTCAGGCTGTTAGGCAGTTTGCCCGGCCATTGGATATTGGAGTCATCGCGATGGAATCTGCGCGCCCGCACTTGCAGACCCAACAGATTCTCTACCAATGGGCCACTCAGATAGACACTACCAGCCTGGGAATCGCCGAATTGCGATTCGCCTTGAAAGGTAGCTTCCGCGGTGACCGTACCAGACCAGACTTTGCCGACTTTGCGCGTAATGATGTTGATCACGCCGCCCATCGCATCGGAGCCGTACAGCGTGGACATCGGTCCGCGGATGACTTCGATACGTTCGATGGCTGCCGGTGGTGGCAGGAAGGATGTGGATGTTTCGCCGAAGCCGTTAGGGGTGACTGTGCCCGCGGCATTTTGCCTGCGGCCATCAATCAGGATCAGTGTGTAGCGGCTGTTCATGCCGCGCATGCTGATATTCAAGCCACCGGTTTTGCCAGGTGCGTCGCCTACGTCTACGCCTTCAACGCCGCGCAAGGCTTCCGCGATGTTGTTGACGCGGTTGGATTCCAGTTGTTCACGTGTGATGATGGTGATGCTGGCAGGCGCTTCCTTAATGGTTTGTTCGAAACCCGAAGCACTGACCACGACTTCTGCCAGGTGCTGATCTGAGGTTTGTGCAATTGAAGAGGCCGAGACAAGCATCAATGCTGCCGCCAAAGGCCAGCTCCGGCGAACATGGCGCTCCAGTGCACTTTCGGCGCGGGAAGTGGTGGTCGTTGACGGGTCAAATGGACGTGCGCCATCCGGTGATTGCATTGCTGCCATGCTTGCTCCAAAAAAAGGGGATCCCCAACAAGGGTGTCGATGGCTGGCTAGTACACAGGGGAAATGGAGCGGGGGACGTCCTACTTCGGTGTTTGGCTGGCTGGTCTTTAACGTTTTCTTAACGTAAATTTAACGCGATATTAATGCAAACGAGAATGATTTGCAATATCGATGAAGGGACCAATGCGCTTGTTGAGAGTTTTCTTGCGAGTAGTGTGGTGTATTTGATGCACGCGCGCGCAAGACTCCGACGTAGCCGGAAGATTGCTAAGAGAAAACGCAAAAAATACGGAGAAGAATGAAGATGGAGGATGCGCAGGCCAGGCCAGCCGACGCACCATAGGCTTAACCTTCGGCCGGATCGTCGAAGAAGAACTCTACCGATTCCGCCTTTTTGCCGACCTGCAGCAAGCCCTGATCCAGCAATTCGTCGTAATAGCAGACCTGGTTGCGGCCGTGGTCCTTGGCGTAGTACAACGCCTGGTCGGCGCGACCAAGGATGACGACCGGAGTTTCCTGCGAGATGCTGGCGAAGCCGATGCTGACGGTAATTTGCCCGACTTGCGGGAAGGAGTTTTGTTCGATGTTGGAACGGAAGCGTTCAAACACCATTTGCGCATCGGCCAGCGTCGCCGAGCGTAACAGCACGACAAATTCCTCGCCGCCGAAACGGAAGACGCGATCCTGTGCGCGGAAGGAGGTGCGCAGTACGTTCGCCACCAGGATCAACACTTCGTCGCCGTACAGATGACCGAACTGGTCGTTGACTCGTTTGAAATGGTCGATATCGATGACGGCCAGCCATTGCGATTTTGATTCTGCATGATGACGGCGCTCGTTGTCATCACGTGTCACCGATTCGGATGGTTTGGCATTTACCATGCGCGCGAACTTCTCGTCGAAGGTCTTGCGATTGAGCAGGCCGGTCAGCGAATCGCGTTCGCTATAGTCGAGCAGGCTTTGATAGTTGCGGTAGACGCTGAGTATGCCTTCCATCACTTGCAGCATCTGCGCTGTAAACGGCTGTGTATGCGCAATTTCCAGGCAGGTCGAGACTTTGTCGTTTTGCCAGATCGGGATCCACAACACGTGCTGGCCGTTTTCGCGGGTTTCTTCGAGGCGGGCCTTGCGTTGCGCGATGCAGGCGACCAGGCCGGGAAAAGACACGATAGGTTCGCCGGGCTGATCGGACGAGGATTGCTCTTCATCCACGGTTTTGACGGCGCCGCCGGAAATCCACACACGTGGACGCACGAACAGTTCGCCACGTGACTGGAATAATTCCATCACACGCGCCTCGGCTACGCCGACCATGTTCAACAAGGCGGTCATGACCGAAATGTCGAGCAGATCGTGGTCGCGGTGGCCGGTGATCTCTACCAGGTGATCCAGTAGCGATCCCATCATGAGGGGTTCTGAGGTGCTCACACGTTATCCATGCAAAGACTTCGACCAGAAGATGTAGTGTGTATCCGTGTGAGCATGAGGCGTGACTTCAAGAAAAATTTTCTATCAAGAGAAGCTAATTTCAAGAGCGCAAGGGAAGCAATTAAGCTGCTTTTATTGGTTTTTATTGCTTAATTAGTTAGAACCATTCTATCTGAATAGAAAGCAACAAATCCCTGGCTTGACGCATGGAAACCATATTTTACGTTTGCTTTTTTTCCTTGCTATGACATGGGGTGTGGTCAACTGACACGCCGTTTTCGAAAAGTAACAAAATAGTTTCCATGCGGTAATTTAATCGCGTGCATATTCTGTGCCCGGCGTTTTTCTGCGTGGAAAACACTGTGTATGGACGCCGGAACGGCAAAGATGTGCGACATCACTTTTAGCTACAGCGAGGTGCGTGCAAGCAGCATACTTGGAGCAATCTTTGCGCATAATCTTTGCCCGGGATGTTCATGTTTGCACCTGCTGTCTTGCTCATCGTGCGTGCCGCAAAGAGCCGCATGTAGGTAAGCGAAATGCGGGTGCACCGCAGGAGGGCATGCATGGTCTTGTCGCTGTGCATCTGCACCTTTCCTGTTCAATTGATTAACAGGCATCCAAATATTTTGCATCAATTCCATAATTCGACTATTATCGAATCATGGAAACCAAAAACGCTATCACTTCCCTTGCCGCGCTCGCGCATGATTCCCGCCTTGCCGTGTTCCGTCTGCTGGTGCAGGCCGGACCTGAAGGCCTGGCCGCCAGTAAAATCAGCGAGGCGCTGGAAATCCCACCGTCCTCACTGTCTTTCCACCTGAAAGAACTGAGCCATGCAGGTTTGCTGACCGGCACCCAGGACGGTCGCTACATACATTACGCAGCCAACTACGACGCCATGAATGGCCTGATCGCCTTCCTGACCGAGAACTGCTGCGGCGGAAATCCGTGCACGCCGGTATGTACTCCGGTATGCGATGACACGAAAACAGCAACGCGCTGATTCCAACAGTTTTTCACTCACTGCAGGTTCATCAAATGTTAGACAAGACTTTTAATGTACTTTTCCTTTGTACCGGCAACTCAGCGCGCAGCATCATGGCGGAAGCCTTGCTGTCGACCATGGGGCATGGCCGCTTTCGGGTTTTCAGTGCGGGTAGCCAGCCGGGCGGCACGGTCAACCCGTTTGCCGTCGAACTGGTAAAGACGACCGGCTATCCAAGCGAAAATTTGCGTAGCAAGAGCTGGGATGAATATGCAGCGGATGGCGCGCCGAAAATGGATTTCATCATTACCGTGTGCGACAACGCCGCCGGGGAAGTCTGCCCGATCTGGCCGGGACAGCCGATCTCTGCACATTGGGGTTTTGAAGATCCTGCCGCTGCGCAAGGCAGCGATGAAGAAAAACGCGCAGTCTTCCACAAGGTTTTCAAACAAATCATGGGACGGGTGAATACATTCGTCAGCCTGCCGATCGCCATGCTGGAAAAAAACGCGATTCATCACGAACTGAAAAAGATAGGCGCAAGCAGTGTCTAGTCTGCTCTTCTTGCGCAAGTGCGGGATGTGATGCTGACCGCTTTCCTCATATTTATCGCCACCATCGTTTTGGTGATCTGGCAGCCGCGCGGTTTAAAGATAGGGTGGAGCGCCAGCATAGGTGCTGCGCTGGCATTGCTCAGCGGTGTAGTGCTGCCGACAGATATCGCCATCGTGTGGGGCATAGTCTGGAATGCCACCATCAGCTTCATCGCCATCATTATCATCAGTCTGTTGCTGGATGAGGCGGGCTTCTTTGCATGGGCCGCGTTGCACGTAGCGCGCTGGGGGCGCGGCAGCGGACGGCTATTGTTTGCGTATCTGGTTTTGCTGGGCGCACTGGTCGCCGCCTTGTTCGCCAACGATGGCGCTGCATTGATACTGACCCCCATCGTGATCGCGATGCTGACGGCATTACGGTTCAGCCCCGCCGCGACACTGGCCTTCGTGATGGCAGCGGGCTTTATCGCAGACACCGCCAGCCTGCCACTGGTGGTATCCAATCTGGTGAATATCGTCTCCGCGGATTACTTCAAGATAGGTTTTGCCGAATACGCATCCATCATGCTGCCGGTGAACCTGGTGGCGATTGCGGCGACGCTGGGCATGCTCCTGCTCTTCTACCGACGCGACATTCCCGCCAACTACGATGTCGACAGCTTGCAACTTCCTCGTCAGGTGATACGGGACCCTGCCACTTTCCGCGCCGGATTCTGGGTACTGGGTTTGTTGCTGGCGGGCTTTTTCGGCCTGGAACCTATGGGTGTTCCTATCAGCGCGGTGGCGAGTTCAGCCGCCATCATCCTGCTGATAGTGGCTGCGCGCGGCCACCTGATTTCGACGCGCAAGGTACTGCAGGATGCACCATGGCAGATCGTGCTGTTCTCACTCGGCATGTATCTGGTGGTGTACGGCTTGCGTAATGCAGGCATGACCGATTACCTGGCAATGGTGCTGAATCATTTTGCTGAATACGGCGTGTGGGGTGCTGCACTGGGCACTGGTTTGCTGACGGCTTTGCTTTCTTCGGTGATGAACAATATGCCGACGGTGCTGGTCGGCGCACTGTCGATAGATGCCAGTACTGCACAAGGCGTAGTGCGTAGTGCGATGATTTACGCGAATGTCATAGGCAGTGATCTCGGTCCCAAGATCACGCCCATCGGCAGCCTGGCTACTTTACTCTGGTTACATGTGTTGGCGCGCAAAGACATCCGCATCACATGGGGCTACTACTTCCGTGTTGGCGTCATATTGACCTTGCCAATTTTGCTGATGACCCTGATTGCACTGGCATTGCGTCTGCAATGGACTTTATAAAGCACATCCATCATGAACACATTTGATGATAAAAGCCTGCCGGCGTTTGCGCTGAACCAGATTGACATCCCAACGCCGGAGAAGCTGGCGATTCCTTCGCACTACACGC
The DNA here is from genome assembly GCF_903993245.1 of Herminiimonas sp. Marseille-P9896. Lineage (NCBI taxonomy): Bacteria > Pseudomonadati > Pseudomonadota > Betaproteobacteria > Burkholderiales > Oxalobacteraceae > Herminiimonas > Herminiimonas sp. Marseille-P9896. The sequence goes on from NZ_CAJEVT010000001.1 coordinate 422,279, forward strand.
ATGCACCGCGCATATTGCTGTTGTATGGCTCATTGCGTGAGCGTTCTTTCAGTCGCTTCCTGACCGAAGAAGCAGCGCGCATCCTGCTGCATTTCGGCGCGGAAGTGCGCATCTTTGATCCGCGCGATTTGCCGATTGCAGGCAGCGTGGCTGAATCGCATCCTAAGGTGGTGGAGTTACGCGCATTGAGTATGTGGTCCGAAGGGCAGGTGTGGTGCAGTCCGGAGCGGCATGGCACGATTACCGCCGTGATGAAAAACCAGATCGACTGGATACCGCTGGAGCAGGGCGCGATGCGTCCCAGCCAGGGACGTACGCTGGCGGTGATGCAAGTCAGCGGTGGTTCGCAATCCTTTAATACCGTGAATACGATGAGGGTACTGGGGCGCTGGATGCGCATGTTTACGATACCTAACCAGTCATCGGTAGCCAAAGCTTACGATGAGTTCGACGCGGCAGGGCGCATGAAGCCTTCGCCATACTACGATCGCCTGTTTGATGTGATGGAAGAGCTATACAAGTTCACGTTGCTGCTGCGCGAACGTAGCGATTACCTGACAGATCGCTATAGCGAACGCAAACAACGCCACGTAGAAGAGTTGAAGTCCACCGCTCCCGCAGTAGATGTGATCTGACCTTACACATGCGGTATTGCTTAATGGTCTATAACAATACCGCTATGGGAAAACTGGCAGATCTCAAGTAGAATCATTTCCACCAAAGTTGGGCTCATCCAGTTCGCTGACTTATTTCCAAGCTGAGTCAGCCAGCTTCAGGTAACGCCAGTCCCGATACTCAACTGGATTCCTGTAGTTCCCACGATGCATTTCGTGCACCGTATCTTTCCCGCCTACTGATTACCCCGTGCTTTGCAGTTTTGCTGCAAGGCTGCAACACGTGCGTCTGCTGTCAGTGTGAGGGCAAGAACGGATTCCAACTAACCCATCAAAAGGAGTAAAGATCATGATGATCCGTTTGTCCAAAATCGCTATGGTGCTGGCCATGGCCCTGTTCGCATCACTTGTCAGCTTTGGCAATATCACTGACTATCAAACCAACTTTGCGTTTGTGCACCATGTGTTTCTCATGGATACCACTTTCCCCGGTAACAGTATTACTTACCGTGCGATTGAATCGCCGTTCATACAGCACGCCGGTTATATCTTCATCATCGCGCTGGAAACCGCGACTGCACTCCTGTGCTGGATAGGAGGGTTCAAGTTATGGCAAGCGCTTAAGGGCGATAATGTCGCTTTCCGCCGTGCCAAGAAATACGCAATCGCTGGTTTGACCCTGGGTTTCCTGACCTGGCAAGTCGGCTTTATGTCGGTAGGTGGCGAGTGGTTTGGTATGTGGATGTCGAAAGAGTGGAACGGCGTGCCGGATGCCAGCCGTTTCTTTACGACATTGTTGCTGGTGCTGATTTATGTCGTGATGTCGAATGACGATATCGATGAATAAGGCTTGACCTTCCTACGGTGGGAAGGTCTACAGTGTAGTCAGTTGTCCCACTTAAGGAGTCTGGTCATGTATGAATTGCAAGTTGAAGAAATGAGCTGCGGTCATTGCGTAAGCAAAGTGACCAAAACAGTACTGGAAGTAGATGCGTCAGCGAAAGTAGAAGTCGATCTGGCGCAGCGCAAAGTGCGTGTGCAGTCGGATGCTGCGCTGGAAGATATCTCTGAAGCGATCAGCGATGCAGGTTATCCGGTGACTGCCAGCGCTACTGTTTAAAAAGCAGCGCAAAAAACAAAGAGCGAGTTGGCTATGCCACTCGCTCTTTTTTATCGTCTGGGGATTTAATCCTTGCTCGTCAATTCCGGCAGCTGTGTCAATACATCGTCGCCATATGTACGCAGGACTTCGGAAATGATGACCCGATATCCGTCCAGCCAATTGGCCTGTGCTGCTTTCGCCTGTAAATGTACCGGGTGCTGGATCAGGGCTTGCAGTGAGTCCAGCGTATCCCAGTAGTAAACATTGGACGTCAGTCCGTTGCTGGTATTTTCCCAGCTTTCTTCACCCAGATAGCCGGGCATGGTCTTGGCGGCGTCCGCGATGATGCGATCGAGTCTGTGGAACTCATCATCGAACTGTTTGGTGGCGAAGATAAAAGTAGATGAATACATGGCCGCTATCGGTAGAGATACTGGGACGGCACATTCTAATCCGCAAAACTGAACGCGTATGTATGTTGTGCGCTACAGGGCAGACGCAATCAATGCGAACAACAGCCGCTGCTTTCCTCGCCATCAGCCTGCGCCAGTCCTTGCAGGATAGGGCAATCTGCACGCGCATCGCCATTGCAGGTTTGCGCCAGGTGCTGCAGGGTGTCGCGCATTTCAGTTAATTCCGCCACGCGCTTATTCAGGTCTTCCACATGGGCCAGCGCGATGGCCTTTACATCGGCGCTGGCACGATGTGCGTCATTCCACAGTGACAGCAAGTCGCGGATCTGGTCCAGTGCGAAACCCAGTTTGCGTGCACGCTTGATGAAGCGCAGCGTGTGCAAATCGTTTTCGTTATAAGTGCGGTAGCCAGCGTCGCTACGCGCACTTGGTTTGATCAGCTGGATGCTTTCATAGTGCCGGATCATCTTGGCGGTGATGCCGGATGCATGTGCTGCTTCGCCGATATTCATACTATGTCCTTTCGTTCTGGGTGTTGCTTACTTACTGTCATGCCCGGCGCTCGGATGCCAGCGGCGCAGCAGCAGTGCATTGCTGATCACGCTGACCGAGCTGAAGGCCATCGCCGCACCAGCGAGCATAGGATTGAGCAAGCCGAATGCTGCCAGTGGAATGCCGACCAGGTTGTAGATAAACGCCCAGAACAGGTTCTGGCGGATCTTGCTATAAGTGCGGCGCGAGATATCGATCGCATCTGCCACCAGTGACGGATCGCCACGCATCAGTGTGATACCCGCCGCATGCATCGCAACGTCGGTACCGGTCGCCATCGCAATGCCGACGTGAGCCGCTGCCAGCGCAGGCGCATCATTGATGCCATCGCCCACCATCGCGACGATATGGTCCCCCTGTTGCAACTCGGTGATCTTGGCGGTTTTGTCGGCCGGGAGCACTTGTGCGATTACCTGCTTGATGCCGAGTGCGCTACCGACTGCATTCGCGCTGCCGTAGTTATCACCGCTCAGCAACACGGTATCTATGCCGAGTGCATTCAGGCTGGAAATTGCGCGTGGTGCGCTGTCCTTGATTTCATCGGCAAAGGCGATCAGGCCCAGCAATTCCCTGGGCTCATCTGCCAGTGCCAGCCATGAAATTGTATGGCCGGTGTTTTCCAGTTCCTGCGCGCGTTCAGTGAGCGCGCCGCCATTCAGGCCCAGCTCTTCTATCATGCGCGAGCTGCCGAGTTGCAGGCGACGACCATTGATGACGGCGGCGACACCGCGGCCGGGTAAGGCTTGTACTTCGCTGACCGGCAGCAGTTCTATATTGTCTTTGCGTGCGGATTCGATGACTGCATGTGCCAACGGATGCTCGCTGCCGTTCTGGATGGTGGCGGCCAATTGCAACAAGGTCTTGGCTGGTATGCCATTGCCTTGCATCGCCGCGACTTGCGGTTTGCCCAGGGTCAGGGTGCCGGTTTTATCGAACACGACGGTATTGACGCGATGGACTGTTTCCAGCGCTTCCGCATCCTTGATCAGGATGCCGGCTTTCGCGGCGACGCCGGTGCCAGCCATGATGGCGGTCGGAGTCGCCAGGCCGAGCGCACATGGACAGGCGATGACGAGCACGCTGACCGCATTGATGATGGCGGTTTCCATACCGGCACCGGCCAGCCACCAGCCGATCAGGGTGGCGAGTGCGATCAGCAAAACGATAGGGACGAAGATCGCGCTGACTTTGTCGACCAGACGCTGGATAGGTGCTTTCGCCGATTGGGCGTTCTCTACCATGCGGATGATGCGTGACAAAGTGGTCTCGGCACCGACGGCGTCGGTACGCACCAGCAGCAAGCCATCCGCATTGATGGAAGCACCGGTTACTTTGGCGCCGACCTGTTTGACCACCGGCAGGCTTTCACCTGTAATCAGCGATTCATCGACCTGGCTATTGCCTTCGATGATGGTGCCGTCTACCGCGATGCGTTCACCGGGGCGTACCACCACGATGTCGCCGACCTTGACCGAATCGATAGCCACATCGGTATCCACACCATCGCGGCGTACGCGGGCGGATTCGGGACGCAGTTTTTGCAGCGCGCGGATGGCGGAGGCGGTTTGTTTCTTGGCACGTGCTTCCAGCCATTTGCCGAGCAGGATCAGGGTGATGACGACGACTGACGCTTCAAAGTAGAGATGCGGCATATGGTCGGGCATCGCGGTCAGCAGTAAATAGATGCTCAGACCGTAAGCAGCGCTGGTGCCCAGCGCGACCAGCAAGTCCATATTGCCGGTGCCTGCCTTGACTGCGTGCCAGCCTGCTTTATAGAAGCGCGCACCGAGCCAGAACTGCACCGGGGTTGCCAGCGCCCATTGCAGCCAGCCCGGCAACATCCATTCGATACCGAAGGGTTGCAGGAACATCGGCAGTACCAGCGGGATGGCGATCAGGGCGGAGTACATGACCGGCAGCCAGTCTGGGGCCGATTTCTGTTCGCTTGCCTGTTGTGTGGTTGGTGATTTGGTCAGCGGCAGCGCTGCGCCATAGCCAGCTTTTTCTACTGCCGCGATCAGGGCTGAGTTGCTGGTGCCGCGATTGACTTTGACTTGTGCGCGGTCGGTGGCGAGGTTGATGCTGGCGTCGAGTACGCCATCAACCTTGCGCAAGGCTTTTTCGACACGGCCAGCGCAAGAGGCGCAGGTCATGCCTGTGATGTCGAGCGTGACTTCTTCCTGCGGCACTTCGTAGCCCGCTTTTTCAATTGCCTGCCGGATCATGTCGGCCTGGACTTGCGAGGTCGCCTCAACCGCGACTGAATCGGTGGCGAGATTGACACTGGTTTGTTGCACGCCGGGTATGGCATTGATGGCTTTTTCCACGCGGGATGCACAGGACGCGCAGGTCATGCCCGCCACATCAAGGGTGATGCGACGGAGATTGTTTGCAGCTGTTTGTGACTGGGCGGTCGTCATGATGGACTCACTGGTGACTGTAGATGTAAGCAGTGTCGACCTTACCATGATGGGAAGGTCAAGGGCTTTTTTCAAGGGTGGCGAAGAATAGTTAGCCTCGAAGAATAGAGGCGAAAATCAATGTGAGTATGTACTCACTATTAATTCCTTCATTGCAGGCAATGATGAAATCAAGAGATACGGGTACAAACCTGGGTGAGAATATTCCTTATAAATAGGAATGATACGCATTATAATTACGCGATCTGCGTTGCCCGCAGCGCTCTCCAGCGTGGGTGACTACCTACACTTATATAGATACTGACCATCATGTTGCGTGGATTATTTGTCTTATTGCATCGCTGGTGTGGCCTGACGATTGCACTGTTCCTGCTGATCTCCGGCTTGACCGGTGCGGTGATTTCCTGGGACCACGAGCTGGATGAATGGCTCAATGATTCGCTGTTCAAAGTGGACAGCCGCGGTCCTTATAAGCAATCGATGGATCTGGTCAAGGTGGTCGAGCAAGCTGATCCACGTGCCACCGTGACCTTCATGCCTTTGCAGTTTGAGGAAGGTCACTCGGCCTTGTTTGGTGTGAGTGCCAAGGTTAATCCGGCTAGCGGTCGTTTGTATGAGCTGGGTTATAACCAGGTATTTGTCGACCCGGTCGCCGGACGCATAGTCGGCCAGCGCGAGTGGGGCGCGGTATCGTTGTCACGTGAAAACCTGCTGCCTTTCCTCTACAAACTGCACTACAGCCTGCACATCCCGGAAATGTGGGGCATAGATGAGTGGGGTGTCTGGTTCATGGGCATTATCGCCATCATCTGGGTGGTCGATTGCTTCTTTGGCTTCTATCTGACTTTACCGGTACGACGTGAAAAGAAACTGGCAGCAGTGCAAGCCGGTGGCAACGACAATCGCAAAACCTGGTGGCAACGCTGGCAACCGTCATGGCGTGTGCGCTGGAGTGGCGGTTCGTACAAACTCAATTTCGATTTGCACCGCGCATTCAGCCTGTGGACCTGGGGCTTGCTCTTCATCCTGGCGTTCACTGCGTTCTCGCTGAATCTGTATCGCGAAGTGTTTTATCCGGTGATGTCGCTGGTGTCGAAAGTGACGCCTGGTCCCTTCGATGTACGTACCCCGGTTGATCCGAAGCATCCTATATTGCCTGTCCTCGGCTTCCCGGATGCGATACAGAAAGCGACCGCCGAAGCGAATCAGCGTGGCTGGAAAGAGCCTATCGGCAGTGTGTTTTACTCAAATACCTTTGGGATCTATGGCGCCAGCTTCTTCCATCCTGGCGATGACCACGGTGGTGGCGGGGTAGGGCCAGCGGCGCTGTACTTCGATGGCAAGAATGGTTCTTACCTCGGTAATCGTTTGCCGTGGCAGGGTACGGCAGCAGATATTTTCCTGCAAATGCAGTTCCCGTTGCATTCAGGACGCATCCTCGGTTTGCCGGGACGCATCCTGATTTCGCTCATGGGCTTGCTGGTTTCCATGCTGAGTATCACCGGTGTGGTGATCTGGTGGAAGAAACGCAAGGCGCGTGTCCGTTCCGAAATCCAGGTACGTAACGCCGTCATCGCCAAAGGCGATTTGCCACAAGCGACTGCTTAATCCCGTCCTATATACATAGGGTCGGGCGAGACATAAGCGACGATGCGCCGGTTCAACAGTCCGGGCGGCGCAACCAGTTGCAGGTCGAAGGATGTGACGGTGAAGCCGACATAGAAATGCCAGGCAAAGGATTTGTCACCGACCACGAAGTTGATGATTTCACCGCCTTCGACATTTACCCATTTGGTATCAGGTGTAATCACGATGGTGCGTATTGCCGCTGCAGCGGTGGATGGGTAGCCGAGCAAATCGACGCGGGTCGTTTCGGAAAATGCCGGTGCGCTGAGCATCATGCATGCGGTAAAGGCGAGGGTAAGTAATCTGGTCTGCATGGCAGCCTCCGGGCGTGGGTAGTACTTGTTCTGTAACGTCTTCTGCAACTTATGCTGCAAAGGTGCTCCGTTTAGAGCGCCGATTCATCATACAGGTTCCACTGTTTCTCCATCGCATGCCTTACATGACATCGCCGGCAAGCATCCGCGTTTCACGCGACAATATATCTTTTTGATATATCCAAAGCCAAAATGGATGATTTACAAGCGCGGCGCGGGTGACTAACATCGCCCTGTAGCGTAGGTCGCGCGTAACTCGTGCATCCTTGCGTGAGACATCTGGCTTATAAAGGAACCCTATGCCCGGCTTCAAACGAAAACATTTATCCGCACTCGCCTTGCTGGGCGCGCTGGCCATACAGCCACTGTGGGCGGCTGATCTGAAGATCGCCTTGTCCGCCGATGTCTCCTCCCTCGATCCGCACTATCTGAACATCGCACCTAACGTTGCTTTCTCTTCGCACATATTTGATGCATTGGTGAATGTAGATGCCAACGGAAAACTGGTGCCGGGCCTGGCGACGTCGTGGCGCGCCGTCGACGCGACCACCTGGGAATTCAAGCTGCGGCACGATGTGAAGTTTCATGACGGCTCCAAATTCACCGCCGAAGACGTGGTGTTCTCACTGGATCGTCCGGCCAAGCTGACGAATAGCCCCGGCCCCTATACCGCCTACACTAAACAAATCGTTGCGAAGAAAATCGTCGATCCTTATACCGTGCGCCTGAGCACTGCGACACCTTATGGTCCGCTGGCACTCGATGTAAGCGCCATCTTCATCGTCTCGAAGAAAGCGGCAGAGAAAGCCAGCACGGAAGATTTCAACAGCGGCAAAGCATTGATAGGTACCGGCCCGTATAAATTCGTCAGTTTCAAACGCGGTGACCGTATCGAGGTCGCGCGCAATGATAGTTACTGGGGCGGCAAATCGGACTGGGATAAAGTCAGCTTCCGCATCATTACCAACTCCGCACCGCGACTGGCCGCTCTGCTGTCCGGCGACGTTGATGCAATCGAAGGTGTGCCGACCGCCGATCTGAGCAAGCTGAAAGGTAACGCCAAATTCAAGCTGGAACAAAAGATTTCATGGCGCACCATCTTCTGGGAAATCGATCAATCCGAACGCAGCTCACCATTTGTGACAGACAAGGCAGGCAAACCATTGCCTGGCAATCCTTTGCGTGACGCCCGTGTACGCCAGGCGATTTCCAAGTCCATCAATCGCAAGGCGCTGGTAGATCGTACGATGGAAGGCCTGGCAGTGCCGGCATCGAATATCGTCGCGCCGGGTTTGCTCGGTTATAACGATGCGTTGAAAGTGGAAACCTACGATCCGGAAGGTGCGAAGAAATTGCTGGCCGAAGCCGGTTATCCGAATGGCTTCGCGCTGACGCTGCACGGCCCGAACGACCGCTACATCAATGACGCACAAGTGGTGCAAACCGTCGCGCAATTCCTCAATCGCATAGGCATACAAACCAAGGTCGTCACTTTGCCGCTGTCGGTATACTTCAGCAAGGCACGGGCTGGTGAGTTCAGTGTCGCGCTGCTGGGCTGGGGCACACTGGCCGGGGACTTCGGTCTGCGTACGCTGGTCGGCACCTCGAATCCGGACACCGGCTGGGGCACCTGGAACTGGGGCAAGTACAGCAATCCGGCACTGGACAAGCTGATTGCTTCTTCGCTCGGCTCGGTCGACCAGGCCAAGCGTGCCAGCTACGCACAGGAAGCGGCAGCCGTTGCGATGAAGGATTATGCGGTCGTGCCTTTGCATCATCAATATGCGACCTGGGCAATGCGCAAGGGCTTGAAGTACACTGCGCGTACCGATGAATTCACTTTTGCACATCAGTTCCACCCAGAATAAATCCAGCGTGCTGTCTGCTTGCGCTCGTCAACTCGCGGGCGGAACCTGAACCATGTTTGATTTCATCCTGCGTCGCCTCGGACAAAGCATACTGGTGCTGGTCGTCATGTCCTTGCTGGTATTTGTTGGCATCTATGCGATCGGCAATCCTATCGACATCCTGCTCAGCCCGGATGCGGATCAGGTCGAACGCGCCCGCACCATCGCGGCCTTCGGCCTGGACAAGCCCTTGTGGCAGCAATATTTCATCTTTATCCAGAATGCCGCCAGCGGCGACCTCGGTCGCTCTTTTGCGTTCGGTACTTCCGCGCTGGGTCTGATATTGGAGCGCTTGCCAGCGACGATGGAATTGGCAGTGTGCGCGATCCTGATGTCCATCGTGCTCGGCATACCGCTGGGTTTGTGGGCTGGCCTGCGTCCTAACAGCTGGACCGGTAAAAGCATCATGGCAGTATCGATATTGGGATTTTCGCTACCGACCTTCTGGGTCGGGCTGATGCTGATCATGGTGTTTGCAGTGCAGCTGGGCTGGTTGCCGGCCAGCGGGCGCGGTGAAACGACCCTATTACTCGGCATACCGGTCAGCTTCCTGAGCTGGGATGGTTTGAAGCATTTGCTCTTGCCTGCCTTCAATCTCGCGCTCTTCAATATTGCACTGGTGATACGCCTGACGCGAGCCGGTGCGCAGGAAGCCTTGTTGCAGGACTATGTAAAGTTTGCACGCGCCAAGGGGCTGCGCAATAGTCGCATCATAGGCGTGCATGTACTGAAGAACATCCTCATACCCATCGTCACCGTGATTGCCTTGCAGTTCGGTTCCATCATTGCGTTTGCGATTGTCACCGAATCGGTCTTTGCCTGGCCCGGTATGGGCAAGTTGATTATCGATTCGATACGCGTGCTGGATAGACCCGTCATCGTTGCTTACCTGATGCTGATTGTGGCTCTGTTTATCCTGATTAACCTGATAGTCGATGTCGTGTATTCGCTGCTGGATCCGCGTGTACGCTTGTCGGATGCGAAGGGCTGATGATGGACGCTACGATCACAGCTACCCGCATTGAAACGCCATTCCGGCGTTTTGCGCGCAATTTCTTTGCCAGCAAAGTCGCGACGCTGGGGTTCATCGCCTTGCTGCTGATCGTGCTGGCGGCGATCTTTGCACCTGTCATCGCACCGCAAAATCCGTACGACCTGGCGCAGATAGATATCATGGATTCGCGACTCGAACCGGGTACGCAAAACTTCGACCACAGCCTGACGTACGTACTGGGTACCGATGAGCAGGGGCGGGATATGCTGTCGGCGATACTGTATGGCGTACGTATTTCCATCATCGTCGGCGTCGTGAGTACCGTGATTGCCTTGCTGATAGGTTTGACGCTGGGCTTGTTCGCCGGTTACTTCGGCGGCCGGGTGGAAAGCCTGATCATGCGCATCGCCGATATCCAGTTATCGTTCCCGCCTATTCTGGTGGCGCTGATCCTGCTGGCATTGATGGGGCCGGGCGTAGGCAAAATCATCATCGCGCTGGTCGCGGTGCAATGGGCGTATTACGCACGCACTGCGCGCAGCGCGGCACTAGTCGAACGCAAGAAAGAATATATAGAAGCCGCCAGCGGCCTGGGTTTGCCGCCGTTACGGATTGTCTTCCATCATTTGTTGCCGAATTGCCTGCCACCGCTGATCGTGATCGCCGCTTTGCAGGTGGCGTCGGCGATTTCACTGGAGGCGACCTTGTCCTTCCTCGGCATAGGCTTGCCCGTAACTGAACCGTCGCTGGGTTTGCTGATTGCGAATGGCTTTGATTACATGATGTCCGGTAAATACTGGATCAGCCTGTTCCCGGGCATCGCCTTGTTACTGACTGTAGTCGCCATCAATCTGGTTGCTGACCAATTGCGCGACGTGCTGAATCCACGCCTGCAAACACAATGACGATACCGACCCTCACTGTACAAAATCTGCAGATGCACTTCTCTGCACGCGAAGGCGTGGTGAAGGCGGTGGAGGATGTGTCCTTCTCGGTCGCGCCGGGCCAGATCATGGGCCTGGTGGGTGAGTCTGGCTCGGGCAAGTCTATGACCGCGTATTCGATCATGGGCCTGATCGACCCGCCGGGCAAGATAGTTGGCGGCAAGATCATGCTGCGCGAACAAAACCTGCTGGAGCTATCGCCGGAAGCGATGCGTCGTGTACGCGGCAACCGCGTCGCGATGATTTTCCAGGATCCGATGATGACGCTGAATCCAGTCTTGCGTATCGATACGCAAATGATGGAAGCGGTGCTGGCGCATCAGGATGTCAGCAAGGCGACTGCGCGCGCAATGGCACGTGATGCTCTGGCGCGGGTTGGTATCGCGTCGCCGGATGAACGCTTGCTGGCGTATCCGCATCAATTCTCTGGCGGCATGCGGCAACGGGTGGCGATTGCCATCGCGCTGCTGAATAAGCCTGACCTGATTATCTGCGATGAGCCGACCACCGCACTGGACGTTACGATACAGGGACAGATCTTGTACGAGATGCAAAAGCTGTGTCGTGAATCCGGTACCGCATTGATCTGGATCACCCACGACTTGTCGGTGATCGCCGGACTGGCCGATGCCTTGTGCGTGATGTACGCAGGCAAGGTGGTCGAAAGCGGGACTGTGCAACAAGTACTGGAACAAACGCGCCATCCATATACGCATGGCTTGATTGCCTCGTCGCCATCGCGCAATGTAGCTGGTCAAGCTCTGCGCCAAATCCCGGGCATGACGCCATCCCTGCTCAACCTACCTTCCGGTTGCGCCTTCCGCACCCGCTGTGATCGTGCGACTGAACAGTGTGCGCAAACGCCGCCTTTATCCATACATGGCACGCATACTTTGCGTTGCTTCCATCCGGTGTCGCAGGCAGTGGAGGTGGCGCATGGATAAAGCTTTGCTGGAGCTGCGTGATGTCAGCAAGCGTTTCGTCAAACCGCTGGATACGGCGGCGCGTATAGCTAAAGTATTCGGTGCGCAACGCGCAGCAGAAGTTGTGCATGCCGTAGATCACGCGAACCTGAGCATACAGTCCGGTGAAGTAGTCGGACTGGTTGGTGAGTCAGGTTGCGGCAAATCCACGCTGGGACGTATGACAGTCGGTTTGCATACCCTGTCCTCCGGTACTCGCTGGTGGCAAGGTGAGGACATGGCACAGCTGTCCGGCGGTGAGTTGCGTCGCAAGCAATTGGCCATGCAAATGATTTTCCAGGATCCGTATGCATCACTGAATCCGCGCATGCGCATACAGGACATCGTGGGTGAAGCACCGCTGGCGCATGGCATGGTGACGCGGGCAGAACAGAAGGACTATGTCGCCAACCTGTTGCAAAAGGTTGGGCTGGACCCGGCACTGGTGCATCGCTTCCCGCATCAATTCTCCGGCGGACAACGTGCACGCATAGGGATAGCACGCGCACTCGCAGTACGTCCCGAGTTACTGGTATGTGATGAAGCAGTGGCGGCGCTGGATGTATCGATACAGGCGCAAGTGCTGAACCTGTTTATAGAATTGCGGAATGAGCTGAAGCTGACCTATCTCTTCATCAGCCACGACCTGGGCGTAGTGCGACATATCTCGGATCGTGTCGTCATCATGTACCTCGGTCGCATCGTGGAATCGTCACCGACTGCTGAATTGTTTGTACAAGCAAACCATCCGTACACCAGCGCCTTGCTGGCTTCGGCGCCCAAGCTGGAAGTGAAGAAAATCGACTTCGTTGCGGTTAAAGGCGAGATCCCGTCGCCGCTACATCCGCCTTCAGGTTGTCACTTCCATCCGCGTTGCCCGCATGCGATGCCGCGTTGCAGCGTCGAACAACCCGTGCTGAAAGAAATCGCGCCGCAGCACTTCTCGGCATGCCATCTGAACGACGTGGCTTAAGCCGCGGTCTGCTTGCGATTGATATAGCGTCGTGACAGTGCTTCCAGCGGACCTTGCGTATGCGTACTGAGCCACCAGCGACTCAATAGCAGTTGCAGCAACATGATGGCGAAGGCGATCAGCATCCATCCGGCCGGCGGCCAGCTGGCTCCCAGGCCGAAACCAAATCCCTGTATCAATACTGAACACAGCAGTGATTGCATCAGGTAGTTGCTGAGCGCCATGCGACCTACCGGTGCCATCCAGTCGGCCAGCCAGCGCTGGGTGCCGGAACCAGCCAGCATCAGACAGGCGACATAAGCCGCAGCCAGGCAGCTGCCGCCGACCGGCAGCCATGCATATGCAATATAAGAGTAGGGTGACGGATGCAAAGGATCGATCGCCTCTGCCAGGATCAGCGTGGCCCAGATCAGGTTGAATGGTATGCCTATTGCAAATCCGGCCAGGCGCACGCGCCGCCAGAAAATAGTGTGGCGCCACGGTTGCGTCAGCCAGCCGCGTCTCACCGATATCACGCCGAGCAGGAACAGCACGGCGATATGCGGCAGGATGAAAACGGATTGGGTGGTTACCGAGATGTAATCACGTACACGCTGCACTGCGATACTGAGGTAGCCGCCGTAGGTATAGATGGTGCGCGCGGCCTCCACTGCATAGACCTCATTTTTACTTTGCGCGATCAGATCATCACTGCTGAAAAGTTGCGTGCCGAAGAAGACATTCAGCAGCAGAAGGGCAGCAAATATACCGAACCAGACGTACAGATGCTTGCGCACCCGGCGCAGTTTCGCATTCGCCAGACCGGACAGTACCCAGAATCCGGCGATCGCATACACGGTCAGGATGTCGCCGAACCAGATCAATACGCCATGCACGACGCCGCAAGCCAGCAACCACTTCATCCGGCGGCGGTATAGCTGCTCGGCATCGCTCCAGCGCCCCAGCTTTTCCTTGGCCGAGCGTGCGATGAGGACAAAGCTGGCACCGAACAGGAAGGCGAATATCGGATAAAACTTTTGTTCGGCGAAGAAGGCGACGAAAGCGACCGACAGGATATCGAACAGGCTGGCATCAACTGGCAGCACGCCATAACGCAGGGAGTTGAAGCCCCAGATAAATGAAAAGACATTGACCAGCAGGATGCCGAACACGGCTATGCCGCGCAAGGCATCTATATGCGCATGGCGCGCGTAATTGGTCGGAGCGGAGGGAGGATTCATGGTTGCTTGCCAGTGTGCATGAAGCTACAGGTCGCAGCATAGTGCGACCTGTCAATTCGGTACAGCGGGTTTAATCTGATACGAGTGCGCCGGATGCGGCGTCTGTTTCATTGGCTGCGGCCAGCCGGGCTTCATGTCTTTGCGACAGTACCCAGGTGAATTCGGCACCGAGCAAAAAGATTTGCGCCGAATAATAAATCCATGCGAGCAGGACTACCAGCGAACCGGCAGCGCCAAAGCCGGAGGCCATATTGGTTTTGCCGAGGTAGAGACCGATCAGGGTTTTGCCGACACTGAACAGCAAGGCAGTAATGACTGCGCCGAACCAGACATCGCGCCAGGCGATAGTCGCACGTGGCATGAATTTATAAATCATCGCAAATAGCGTGGTGATGACGCCGAAGGATACGGCCAGGTTCAATAGATGCAACACGATGGTCCAGTCGCCCAGCATGCTACCCCACCATTTGCCGAGCGCCGCCAGCGCCGCGCTGAGTATCATTGATACCAGCAGCATAAAGCCCAGACCCATCACCATGCCGAAAGACAACAGACGGGTGAAAACGAATTTCCAGATGCCACCGCTGTTGTTGTCAGCTGAAACTTTCCAGATACGGTTTAGTGCGCTCTGCAATTCGCCGAACACCGCGGTCGCACCTATCATCAGCGTCAAGGTACCCAGAGTGGCGGCGATGATGCCCTGGCCCGGCTGGCTGACGGAGCGCAAGATACCTTCTACGGCCGCTGCACCGGTATCGCCGACCAGGCCGCGCAGTTGCGAGATGATTTCTCCTTGTGCCGTGTTTTGGCCGAAGAAGAAGCCTGCAATCGCGATCACGATGATCAGCATTGGTGCAAGGGAAAAGATCGTGTAATACGCCAGTGCGGCGCCCATACTCGGTGCAAAATCCTGTAACCAGGCTTGTACCGCTTCTTTGGTCAATGACCAGGCATCTTGCAGGTGCGTTGTTTTCATTGTTGGTGTCGCTTTCTGCGGTGATCGGCAATTCGAGTTTTTTAATTTCTCTGCTGCAGTTTCCCGGATTGTACCGATAGTTGGGCTGTGATGTTGCCGCCCCCGTGATGGCATAAGAATTGCTGCCGGGTAAAGACAGATGCGATGTGATGCGCGCGGCCTGCTATGCTGAACTATCTGCCGTTCATAGTCCGCCATATTTCCATGCCGCGCCGCCATCATCACCATGTCTACGTCGTCGAATTATCGACCGATGTGCTCTACGAAGCTCGTTTTAAAAAGGCGAATCCGGATTACATCCCGGGTAAGCCCTGTGTCTACGTTGGCATGACCGGGCTGGACCCGGACCTGCGCTTCGATAAACACAAGGCAGGTATACAGAGCAATCGATACGTCGAGAAGTTCGGTTTACGTCTGTTACCGGAGCTATATGCGGTGTACAACCCTATGCCGTATGAGGCTGCATGCGAGATGGAGGTAGAGCTGGGCATCGCGCTGCGTGAAGCAGGCTACGGCGTGTGGCAGGCATGATGCTGCAAAAAAACATTTAGACGCGGAACCATTCCAGTTTTGACAAGGTCAGACTGGGACTCATTCCGCAAATACCTGTGTGTGTTACCGGATATTTGCGGCCTGAGTTCTGGTATGACTGCTGGGTTGCGATTCAAAAGGCGCTGCAACAACCAGGGATGCCCGGGCACAATTCGGGTGATTTCGCAGCAGTTATCGTCTTTTGTCCATCCCATCGGCGACGAAAGGTCAATCTTGCTTAGCTCCGTGAAGCGCATCGCGTGGAGTGTAAGCACTTTTCAAATTGGATGTGTATAGCAACTAATTGCAACGAAATGCTACGGCGACTTGATGCAATTAATCGGGATACACATCTTTGCTCCGTGCAAACCTGCATATCTGCATATCTGCAGTAGCGACGGAGGTCTGATAGCCAGCATGGAGCGGACAGTTTGTTTAGATTGGAAATCATGTTCTGTAGTTTATTTACACCCGTGCGGGCCGGTCAGCGCATCGCGTTGCTGGTTCTTGCACTTATTCCCTGTATTCCTGCGTTTGCGTTTGAGTTCAACGACGTCGCGAAGAAAGCCAAGCAGTTATCGACTAGCTCCTACAAGGCACCACAGAAAAATATTTCGAAAGCCCTGGAGAACCTGAATTACGACCAATACCGCGATATCCGCTTCAAACCTGAGCGTGCATACTGGCATGCAGACAAATTACCGTTCGAGCTGACCTTCTTCCATCAGGGTCGCCAATTCGAAAGCCCGGTGCGCATCAACGAAATCGTCGGTAAACGTGCGCGTGCGATTCCATTCGATCCCAAAGGCTTCAACTACGGTGCCAACAAGTTGACACCACATGACCTTAAACATCTGGGCTATGCCGGTTTCCGCGTGCATTACGCGATCAACACCCCCAAATATAAAGATGAAGTAGCAGTCTTCCTGGGCGCAAGTTATTTGCGTGCGGTTGGTAAAGGCCAGATCTATGGCTTGTCCGCACGCGGGCTGGCGGTCGATACCGCTCTGAACTCCGGTGAGGAATTTCCAAAGTTCGTGGAGTTCTGGATAGAGCGTCCGACTGCAAACAGCAAGCAGTTGACTATCTACGCCTTGCTCGATTCGCGCCGTGTAACCGGTGCATATCGTTTCACGATCAAGCCGGGCGAACAAACGGTGACAGATGTGAAGTCGCAGCTTTACCTGCGTGAGAATGTGACCAAGCTCGGCATTGCACCGTTGACCAGCATGTATTTCTTTGGCGAGAACCAGCGTTCGACCACCGAAGATTACCGTCCGGAGGTGCATGACTCGGATGGTTTGTCGATACAGTCGGGTACCGGTGAATGGATCTGGCGTCCGCTGGTGAATCCGAAACGCTTGCTGGTGACTTCGTATAGTTTGAGCAATCCGACCGGTTTTGGTCTGATGCAGCGTGATGAAAAGCAAAGCAGTTATGAAGACCTGGAGTCGCGCTACGAAGCACGGCCGAGTGCGTGGGTAGAACCAAGCGGCAAGTGGGACGCGGGTCGCGTGGAGCTGGTACAGATACCGACTCCGGATGAGTTCAACGACAACATCGTCGCTTACTGGGTACCCGATGTTATTCCTAAGCCGGGCACTGCCATCAATCTGGATTACCGCCTGTACTGGAACAAGAGCTCGCAACAGCGTCCCCCTTTGTCCTGGGTAAGCCAGACACGACGTGGCCATGGCCACTTGCGCAAACCGGATGACAGCACTGCGCTGTTCGTTGATTTCGAAGGACCTATCTTCAAGAAGCTGCAGGCTAACGCCAAGATAGAATTCCGCGCCTCGTCGGATAGCAATGGCGAAATCATGGAAGCACATACCTACCGCAATGAAGCGACCGGCGGCTGGCGCGCTGCGCTCAGGGTCAAGCGTATAGACGACAAGAAACCGATAGAACTGCGCGGCTTCCTGCACACCAACAACACAACTCTGTCGGAAACGTGGAGTTATATCTTGCCGGCGGATTAATGGACGCGCCCCGTATTCCGACCCAGTGTCGGCATTACCTCGATCACCTGGCCTTGCCGGAGCAGGAACGGCGTGCACTGGAAGAGCAGCTGGAACAGAGTGCGACATTTTCCACGCGCGTAGCGATGGGTGATTTGCATAATGCGCTGGCAGGTGAACATGCAAATCCTGATAACCCGGCGCTGGGTTCGGTGCTGGCACGTACCTGGCTGGCGCTGGCACCGAAGACAGCGGATAAGGCGTCAGGTAAGACAATACCAGCCGCAGCGCTCAGTGATGAGGCCGGTGTACCCTTAAGCATTGCACCGCCTATCAACCGCGCTTCGATGGTGCCGGAACCCTGGGGCGCCTTGAATCCGCTGACGCGCTGGGTGCAGCGTATCTTCAAGCGACAACCGAAAAAATCACCGCCCGCCACTGATGCTGTGACACCTGCCAACGATGGTGCAAAAGGCGGCACCCGTCGTCTGGTTTTGCTCCTGTTGATGCTGGGTCAGACCGGACTGGCTACTTATTACATGAGTAGCGTCTTGCCGTATCAGGGCAAGCAGCCATTGGAAATAGCGATGCTGGCTTTGTTTGCCCTGCTGTTCTGTTGGGTTTCGGCTGGCTTCTGGACTGCGATGACCGGTTTCATTCTGCTGGCTCGTGGCAAGGATCCCCACTTGATTTCCCGGACGGCGGTGACGGATGGACCGATAGACGCGGCTGCGCGTACCGCGATCGTGATGCCTATCTGTAATGAAGATGTGGCGCGGGTGTTTGCCGGCTTGCGTGCGACCTATGAGTCGGTAGAAAAAACCGGACAGCTGGATAGATTCGATTTCTATGTATTGAGCGATAGCAGCAATAGCGACACCTGCGCCGATGAAGTCTCCGCCTGGGCCATGCTATGCAAGACGATTAATGGCTTTGGTCGTATCTTCTATCGTCGTCGCCAGCGTCGGGTACGCCGCAAGAGCGGCAATATCGATGACTTCTGCCGCCGCTGGGGCAAGAACTACCGCTATATGGTGGTGCTGGATGCCGATAGTGTGATGAGTGGCGATTGCCTGACCAAGCTGGTGCAATCGATGGAAGCGAATCCGGATGCCGGCATTATCCAGACTGCGCCACGCGCGGCGGGTCGCGATACTTTATATGCGCGCATTCAGCAATTTTCGACGCGCGTGTATGGCCCCTTGTTTACCGCTGGCCTGCATTACTGGCAGCTGGGTGAATCGCATTACTGGGGACACAACGCCATCATCCGCATGCAGCCTTTCATCGAGCATTGCGCCTTGTCGCTATTGCCGGGCAAAGGTCCGTTTGCAGGTGAAATCCTGTCGCATGATTTCATCGAAGCTGCACTGATGCGCCGTGCTGGCTGGAAAGTCTGGATCGCCTATGATCTGGATGGCAGTTATGAAGAGATGCCGCCTAACTTGCTGGATGAGTTGAAGCGCGATCGTCGCTGGTGCCAGGGCAATCTGATGAATTTCCGCCTGTTCCTGTCCAAGGGCATGCATTCCGTACATCGCGCGGTATTCGTCACTGGTGTGATGGCTTATCTTTCTGCACCGTTGTGGTTTCTGTTCCTGATACTGTCGACCGGTTTGCTGATGCAACACACGCTGACAGAGCCTATCTACTTCACCGAGCCGTGGCAGTTATTCCCGAACTGGCCGCAATGGCATCCGGAAAAAGCGTTGGCCTTGTTCAGTGCCACAGCGACTTTACTATTCCTGCCCAAGATCCTGAGTGTGCTGCTGATCTGTATGCAGGGTGCACAGCAGTTTGGTGGGCGTCTGCGTCTGGTCGGCAGTATGTTGATCGAAATGTTTTTCTCGATGTTGCTGGCACCGGTGCGCATGCTGTTTCACACGCACTTTGTGATCGCTGCCTTCATGGGTTGGGCGCTGCGCTGGAAATCGCCGCCGCGTGAAGATGCCGAGACCAGTCCCGGTGAAGCGATACGCAAGCATGGCTTTCATACGCTGCTGGGCCTGACCTGGGGCGGCATTATCTTCTGGCTGAATCCGACCTTCCTGCCTTGGTTGCTGCCTATAGTCGGTTCGCTGGCAGTGGCGATTCCGGTGTCGATTTATTCCAGCAAGGTTTCCAACGGTTTGCGTTTCCGCCGCAAGAAGCTGTTCCTGATCCCGGAAGAAGCGCAGCCACCAGTGGAATTGCAGGATATGGTTGCCTATGTCAAAGCCGCACCGCGCAGCATGAACTTTGTCGATGCAGTGGTCGATCCACGCTTCAATGGAGTGATGTGCGCCAGCAGCTATATGCATGCGCATCGTTCGCTGGAAGCGCAGCGCAGGCGCAAGGATCAGATACAGGATGCGGTGAAGAATGGCCCGACCACTTTGCCGGACGGGCAAAAGAATGGCTTGTTGGCTGATCCAGTCTTCCTGTCGCAACTGCATCTGGACGTCTGGTCATCCGAGCAGGCGCATCCGGGCTGGTTCAAACATTTGCGTGAAGCGAATGAGAAAGAACAACTGAGTTTGCGCCACGCCGGGCGCGGTGCGCTGGGTTTGGAAGAAAGAAAACAGCCAGCCTGATTCCGGCGATGACGACATGATGCCGCTACCCTCCTTAAGCCGGAGCAGTAGCGGCATTTTTGTATGTGCCTCCGCTCTTGTCATCCGCAGGCAGGAAGATACGGAAGGTACTGCCACCGTTGGCACTATCCAGTAGTTCCAGTGTGCCGCCATGTCGTTCGATCAGGTGACGCGCCAGCGTCAGGCCGAGGCCGGTACCAGTTTTGCTGCCGGTGACACGGCCACGGTAATAGCGATTGAAGATTTTCTCGCGCTCATCGACGGCGATGCCGGGGCCATTGTCGGTGACGTCAATATGCCAGCCTGAGGCTACCGGTTCTGCACGCAGCACCACGGTACTACCACTCGGGGTGTATTTGACCGCATTGTTCAGCAAGGTGCTGATGACCAGGCGCAGGATGTCGGCGTCCGCGCGGACTGGTTTTTTGACGCGTTCCGAATCGATCAACAGTTTATGGTTGTCGGTAAATGGCTTGGCCATATTGACCGCATCTTCGAGTAACAGGTGCAAAGTCGTATCGGTCGCTTGTACGCCCTGACCAAACATTTTCAGTCGTTCACTGCTGAGGTAATGCGTGAAGAGTGAGGACAGTCTTTCTGTCGCACGATGGATTTTTTCCAGGCGCAGCGGTGCCTTAGCAGATCCCTGTTCACCTTCACGTGTCATGTTTTGTGCAGCGGCATCGATCACGGCAAGTGGGGTGCGCAGTTCATGTGACACCATTGCGATGAATTGTTGCTGTTCTTCATGTGCGGCACGTTCCTGTGCCAACGCCTTTTCTACTTCTTCCATCGCTGCCAATAAAGCCTGGGTGCGTTCGGCTACCTGTTTCTCCAGTTCGCGTTCCGAGCTGCGTACCATTTCGATGATGCGGCTCTGCGCGCTTTCATTTGCTTCACGCATGCGCTGATAGCGTTTGGTGATCGCATAGAACACGGTCAGGAAGACCAGTACCGAAGACGTCGCAGTTGAATAATTCAGGAAGTCATTGCGCACATAGCCGCGTATTGCCAGGAACTGCAACATGATAGCCACCACAAAAGTACTGCAGGCAATGAAGAAGGGCAGGCGTACTTCTATATTGCTGCGCAAGACATGCTTGACCAGGATCAGCAGCGCCAGTGGACCGGTCAGGAACGTGATGGCGAAGGAGAGCAGGTTGATCGCTGTTTCGAAACGACTGGTTACCGCAATCCCGACTATCAGCAAGGCATAGCCGCGTAGCGTCCACAGGTAGATCATGCTCAGGCGCGGCCGCAGTTCACGCATGCCGACAAAGCGAAACAGGAATTCGACGGAGGTCACCATGCCGGCCACGAGGCCGAAGAAGCGCATGTAGTTCAGCTCCCGCATATAGTCGGCACCAAAGGCGGCACGTACCGAACTGGTCGCAGGCAGGTTCATGATAACGACGCAGATGACGTAGAGCGCGAAGTAAAGATAGACACCGTCACGGATCGCACGCTCGAACCAGAGTGCGGTCAGGATCAGCAGGATGCAAATCCCGGTGCGTATACCCCAGATGAATTCTTCCTTGGCGGTCGCGCGCGCATAAGCCGAGGGTTCCCACAGCACCAGGTCCTTGGCCATGATCTGGCCGGTGTGTACTTTCATATAGAAAGTACGTGGCTGGCCATCGTTGATGACGATCTTGTAGAGCGGATTACGATAGTCGGTCGCGCGCAGAGGCACGACTCGCTCACCATCCGTATAGAACTCCACATCTTTCGGATAGTAGTAAGCCATTTGTTCGGTGGCGGCAGGCATTTGTAATTCCAGCCACCACTCTTGTGGTTGTGCCGAATCCGGTTGCAGCGTTGCTTTCAGCCAGGCGGTGTTGTTGCGGCCTATTTTTTGTAATACCTCGGGTCTGGTTTCAAACTTCTGCGCCATGTCCGGCTGCATGACATCTGTTAACGTCAGTTTTCCGTCGGGATCGATCAGACTTTCTATCCGCGACGAGATATCGATGCGTTCCTGATCCAGCGCTATCGGTTCAGCCAGTACGTAGGAACTACAGAGGAGTAAGAGGAGTAGCCACAGGCGGCACAGGGAGGAAGACATATGCGTACAGATGACGAAGCTTGGCGTCGAACATGAAAAAGATGACGCATGATAACAGCTGGCAACAAGGCTGCATAAGGCCTGGCGCGGGGTTGTGGGTTTAAAACCTCAGCTGCAGCTGGCTATCGAACTGATGTTGTTTGCCTGAGATGGGGTCGGTGAAGCGTACCGATTTGGCCAGCAATTGCAGTGGCTGGCTGTAGTCTTGTGCCGCCCCTTCATCCGGATACAGATGTGGGTAGATGCGGTCATTCACGATGGGGATGCCGAGTGCCGCCATGTGGGCGCGCAGCTGGTGCTTCTGGCCGCTGACGGGTTGCAGCAGGTAACGACCGTGCTCGCCCTGGGTTTCCAGCAGGGAGATATCCGTTTCGGCATTCGGCTCGCCAGCGACTTCGCACATCTTCATGAAGGCATCGCTTTCAACCAGGCGACTGCGATAGGTAGTTGGCAGCACGAGATCGCTGCGTAGCGGCGCAATGGCCTGGTACTCCTTGCTGACACTGCGCTCACGGAACAGGGTTTGATACAGATTACGTGTGTGTGGCTGTATTGTGAATAGCACCAGCCCGGCCGTTTCCCTGTCGATGCGATGCATGGGGGCCAGCGTGTCTATGCCGAGGGAACGCTTCAGGCGTACCAGCAAGGTTTCCTGCAAATAGCGTCCGGCGGGCGTGACTGGCAGGAAGTGCGGTTTGTCGACCGCGATCAGATACTCATCCTGATACAGCACCACCTCATCGAAGGGGATGCGTGGCTCTGCCGGCAGGCTGCGGTAGTAATAAATTTTGCTGTGTGGCTGATATGGGCTGGCAGGTGTCAGTACCTGTCCGTCGGCAGCGATGACATCACCGCGCTGCATGCGCGCCAGCCATTCGCTATGTGGAATCGCCGGGAAGTGTGCGCACAGGAAGTCCATGATGGTCGGCCAGGTTCCGGCCGGGAGCGCAACGCTGCTGGGACCGACGCCATCCTTGCTGGGTGGCTGCTGAGCTGGAGCCGTTTTCACTCGCTGTCTGCATCCAGGCGTTTGGCGCGTTGCAAGCGCCATTCCCAATCAGGCTCTCCGCCGTACACATCTTCCAGCGTGGTGTCGGTTTCCTGCATCTTGGTATCGAGTGCAATGCGGTTATCGAAGACGAAGCATTCGCCTTCCCAGTCCTTCTCCGCATCCGGCATCTCGAGGAAGTAGTTGAGGATGCCGCCTTCCAGTTGATAGACCGGCACGCCCATGTCCAGCATCCACGCGCTGGTTTTTTCGCAGCGTATGCCGCCGGTGCAGTACATTGCCACGCGCTTGCCGCTGGCCTGCCATTCCGGCACATGCTCTTCTATGTATTTGGGGAAGTCGCGGAAGTTATCGACGCCGGGGTCGACCGCATTCTTGAACTTGCCGAGTTTGTATTCAAAGCTGTTGCGGTTATCGATCACGACCACGTCGTCCTGCGCGATCAGTTCGCGCCATTCTTGCGGGCTGACATCGATCCCGGTGCGACCGATCGCATCGACGTTGTCGACACCGAGGAACACGATCTCGGATTTACGGTGCACTTTCATGCGGGCAAACGGTACCGTTTTGCAGGCACTGCGTTTGAAAACGATATTGCTGAATGCGTCATCCAGGCGCGGGTCGGTTTTGAGCGCGTGCTCGAAGCTATCCAGTGCGGCAGCTGTACCTGCCAGCACACCGTTAATGCCTTCATCGGCGATCAGGATGCTGCCTAACAGGTCGCGTGTCAGTTCACGGCATACCGTGACGACCGCATCGGCATCTGCCAGTCTGGCAAATTTATAAAAAGCGATGTGGAATTGCTCTGCGGCTGGGGCTAATGTCGGATTCATAGCGCGAATTGTCGCAGAAATTGAGCCGCAAGGCGTTAATGACAAGGAGATAAGTCCATGAAAAAAGCCGACTCAAATGGTCGGCTTTTCTATGGATGAGTTCAGCTTAATCAGGTCTGTGTAATTTCTCTGCTTCCTGTTTTTGCTTGCCGGAAGAGAAGATATCCCACAGCGTCATGAACAGGGCGGCGATGACCGGGCCGATCACAAAGCCGTTCAGGCCCAGCAGCGCCATGCCGCCGACGGTGGAGATCAAAACGATAAAGTCCGGCAGCGCAGTGTCCTTGCCGACCAGGATGGGGCGCAGGATGTTGTCGACCAGGCCAATCACCAATACGCCAAAGGCGATCAGGCTGACGCCTTGCCAGATTGCACCTGTCAGCAGGAAGTAGATCGCAACCGGAACCCAGATCAGCGCCGCACCGACCGCAGGCAGCAACGACAGGAAGGCCATCAGCACACCCCACAGCAAAGCGCCCTGGACACCGAGGAACCAGAAGGCGATGCCGCCGAGCGCGCCTTGCACAGCAGCAACGATGATATTGCCTTTGACAGTGGCGCGGATGGCGGTGGTCAGGTTGTTGAAGAGGGTGCGTTTGTGATCCGGATTCAGTGGTGCTGCTGCGCGGATGCGGGCAGCGATCTTGTCACCGTCACGCAGCAGGAAGAACAGCATGTACAACATGATGGTGAAGCTGATCAGGAAGTTGAAGGTGTTTTGCCCGATGCTGATGGCCTGCTTGGTGATGAATTCACTACCTTGTACCGCTGCTTGCGACAGCTTGGCCTGCAAGGTGGCGACATTGGTGAGGCCGAATTTATCCATCTGGTTGACGACCCAGGTCGGCAGTGCGGCAACCACTTTTTCAAAGTAGACACTGAAGTTCAGCTGGCCGGAGCGAATGTTGCTGTACAGGTTGGTCGCTTCATGTACCAGTGAAATCGAAATCAGCACCAGCGGCAGGATCACAACCACCAGGCAGATACCCAGTGTGGCGAGTGCTGCCATATTGCTGCGCTGGTTCATTTTGATCAGCAGTTTGCGGTAGAACGGCGAAAACAGAATGGCCAGTACCGCGGCCCAGAATACTGCGCCATAGAAGGGCAACAGGATACCGATGAAGGCTACCGAGAAGGCAATCAATAAGGCCAGGAAAGTCTTTTGCTGGATTTCGGGATAGTTCATATAGGAGGCCTTGTGTACGGAGCTTCGGGTGTTGTTGCTTATGCTACCCGAAGTTATGCACAAAGTGAGAGCGCTAACTCACATAAGCGCGCTGTGATGCGGGATAGCGTCGGTCGGTAGGCACAGAATCAGGAAACTGCAGACGAAAAAAAGACCGGCGCGTAGGCCGGTCTTAAGAGTTACACCTAGTTACCGTGTGACTATTATTCTGCTGGTTTGCTCATGTGTTTAGCACGCATTGGTTTCAATACGAACCATGCCATCAGAGCTGCAACAGCGTTCAGTGCACTAGCTACGACGAACACTGCGTACCAGCCGCCGGTTGCCGAAGCCAATACTGCCGACAGTGGAACCAGCAGGGAAGCTGTGCCTTTAGCTGTGTACAGCAGGCCAGCGTTCGATGCTGCGTATTTGCTGCCGAATGTATCTGCGCAAGTCGATGGGAACAGCGAGTAGATTTCGCCCCATGCAAAGAACACGATACCGGTCAGGATAACGAATGCGAATGGGTTGTGGCCGTAGTGGAACAGAGCCAGGATACCAACTGCTTCGATAGCAAATGCGATGAACATGGTTGGTTCACGACCGATTTGATCCGATACCCAGCCGAAGAATGGACGGGTCAAGCCGTTCAGTACGCGGTCGATAGCCAGAGCGAATGTCAGTGCTGGCAGTGTCAGACCCATCATGCTGACTTGTACGTCGAACACTTTGAAGTCACGAGCGATCGAACCCAGTTGCGCAGTTGCCATCAGGCCACCAGCTGCAACCATCACGAACATTGCGTACATGATCCAGAAAACTGGTTCACGCAGAACTTCGCTTGGTTTGTAATCACGTTTGGTTTGTTGAACGTTTGCGACTGCATCGCCTTTTTTGTGCTCAGGAGCACGCGACAGGCACAGAGCAACCAGAACCACGATGATGCCTTGGCCGATACCGAAGTACAGGAACGCATCTTGGTAGCCGCGGGTAGCGATCATTGCCGAGATAGGGATGATGGTTACAGCAGAACCAGCGCCGAAACCAGCAGCGGTCAAGCCAGCTGCCAGGCCGCGACGGTCCGGGAACCATTTCAATGCGTTACCAACGCAAGTACCGTATACAGCGCCAGCGCCGATACCGCTGATAACAGCTGCAAAGTACAGAGTTGCGAGGGAGTCAGCGAACGAGTTGATGAACCAGCCCACACCGCACAATACACCGCCGACCAGAACAACTGGACGTGGACCGAATTTATCTACGAACCAGCCTTCGATAGGTACCAACCATGTTTCGGTCAGAACGAAGATGGTAAATGCGACTTGAATTGCAGCGCGGCTCCAGCCGTGTTTTGCTGCGATAGGATCGACGAACAGTGTCCAGCCGTATTGCAAGTTCGCAATCATTGCCATGGCAACGATACCCAGGATCAATTGGATCCAACGGTACGATGCTGAGCGAGTAACAGTGCCTTCAGCACCGATAGTAGTTGCTTGATTCATTTTTGCCTTCTCTCAACTCTCAAGTAGAAAATGCACGTCATAATTCAGGATCAGGACGTACCCTCGTTGTAATAAACAACGGATGATTCATTTCGATCATTTGCAACCGCATCGATCTGTCGGAAAAGTTTGTAGCTCATCCAAACTCGTGCGCGGCTCGTGTTTATTTAATTCAACGACGCTACTATCGAAGAAGCGCGCATCGTTTGCTAGGGCTGAAAGCAATAATATGAGATATTCATGTTGTGGATATCACGTATTCGCGTGGCGCAAAAAAATGTGAATTGTGGATACCACGTAAGAATTTTGTGGATACTACGTAGAAATTGCGAAATGGAGTGAAAGTGGCGCTGTGCTTGATGTTGCGCCTGATGCAGCGAATATGTGGTCACTTATTCAAGGCCATAAGTGAACAATTATCCGGCAAGTGAAACAGCTGCAAACACCAGATGAACCATGCTTGTTTTCAGGTGTTTGCGGAGGGGATGCAGGTGCTTTAAGGACAGAACTTACATCCAGTATTTCGGATACGAGCGTTCTTTCGGGATATTGTTGAACACCAGGGCGACCAGTACCACGATGATGCTACCGATCAGGGTAGGTGTCAGCAAGAAGCTCCAGGCTGGTGCTGCCAGCATCACAATCACAGGGTTGGAGCCAGCCGGTGGATGTACGGTGCGGGTAAGCTGCATGACAGCGATTGCAGTACCGGCTGCCAGTGCCATGCTCCACCAGTGTGCGCCGAACAGGGTCAGGAACAACAAGCCGATCAGGGATGACAGGAAGTGACCGCCGATCGCATTGCGCGGTTGCGAGAAGGGGCTTTCAGGGAAGCCAAAGATCAATACACAGCTCGCGCCGAAGGAGCCCAGCACCAGCGGTACGTGGCTGATGTCGGTGGCGATGGCGACAGCAGCGATGGCAAGAAAGCCGCCGAGCCACGAAAGTGCAATATGACGCATGGGCGCACGTGGTGGCAAGGCGGTACCACCGCGCATTTTGGAGAAAAATGAATTCATAGCTTGTCCGTAGTAAGTTTGGGTTGATCCGGGTCTGTCGGTATCTGATGTGCGTCAGATAAATTCCTGTTACTTGAAAAGACAGACAGATCTGTATAGTATCGATACCGATACGTGACTGCAATACTTCTTTTTTGATTTGTGGGAAAAAAGCAATGGTGGATAAACGGGAAGTCCTGGTGCAGACGGCGATGAAACTGTTTGCGCAAGGCGGCTATACAGGCGTAGGCATAGATCGCATCATCGCCGAGGCAGGGATAGCGAAGATGACGCTATATAAGTACTTTCCATCGAAGCAGGATCTGATCATGGAAGTGCTGACGCAGCGCGATGTATTTTTTCGCACTTCGCTGATGAGCTATGTCGACCAGCAGGAGGGGCAGGTGCAGAAGATACTTGCGCTGTTCACCTGGCATGACCAATGGTTCAAGCGCAAGGACTTCAACGGCTGCATGTTCATCAATGCCGCTGCCGAATTCCATGAGCGCAAAAATCCCATCCATCAAATCTCGGCGCTGCACAAAAACCTCATCATTGACTATATAGAGTCATTGTTACGGGAAACACACGGTGCGCAGGCCCACAAACTGGCTACCCAGATCAATATGCTGCTGGATGGCGCCATTGATGCCGCCCATTTGACCGGCAATCCTGATGCCGCCATGCAAGCATGGGAAGTCGCGCAATACCTGGTTGAGCGCCCGCACTGAATATATCCGCCGCCCGGCAGAAGGTGTAAGGTAGCGGCAACAATGTGCCAGAGCGGATAAATATTTTCCATACGATGGAATAAAGCGGCAGCACCATCGTTTACCTCAATGTCAGCGCATTGTTGTGTGCCTAGACGTAAACGATACAAGCCGATGGGCGAGCGTATGGCTTGCCTTGATCGACTTGCCACTATCCATCGAAAAGGAACAAAAATGAAACTCTCACATATCGTATTGTCCGCCGTTGCTGCAGTCGTATTGTCAGGTAGCGCCTATGCGCAAAGTGTTCCGGTCAAGAAAGCGGACGGCATCCTGGTCACCACCAGTGGCATGACGGTCTACACCTTTGACAAGGATGTTGCCGATAGCGGCAAGAGCGCTTGTAACGGCCCTTGCGCTACTGCATGGCCACCAGTTTCCGCCAAAGACGTCAAAGTCAGCGCACCGTATTCCGTGGTGACACGTGATGACGGCAGTCCGCAGCTGGCTTACAAAGGCAAGCCACTCTATCTGTTTGCATCCGACAAGAAAGCCGGTGATCGTACCGGCGATAACTTCAAGGATATCTGGCACGTCGTTAAGGACTAAGACCTGAGTTACGGTAAGTTGCCATGCAAGATGAACGTGACCGGCTGATCGCCTGTATCCCCCGACTTCGTCGTTATGCCCGTGCGCTGCTGGGTGATCGCACGGGGGCGGACGACCTGGTACAGGACACAATGGAACGTGGCTGGAAGAAACTATCTACATGGCAACGCGGCAGCGATATGCGCGCGTGGCTGTTCGGCATCATGCACAACCTGCATGTCGATCAGGTGCGCAAGCCATCGCTGCCGACCGAAGAGCTGGATGACGACACGCCTGTGCCGGTGTCGCATCACGCGGTGAGTGACGGCCTGGAAATGCGTGACCTGGATACGGCTTTGCGCAGTTTGCCACCGGAGCAGCGCGAGATCCTGCTGCTGGTTGCATTGGAAGAAATGAGTTATGAAGAAGTCGCGGCCACCCTGGGCTTACCGCTGGGTACCGTGATGTCACGATTGTCACGTGCACGCCAGAAGTTGCGTGCACAAATGGAAGGGCGAGCTGTCGTGTCGCTATTAAAGGTAGTCAAATGAGCCAGCACACGGTGACGGAAGCAGATCTGCATGCCTACGTTGACGGCTTCCTGAGTGAAGCGCGGCAACGCGAGGTCGTGCTTTATCTGGCAGAGCGGCCGGAAGAGCAGGCACGGGTGCAGGCGTATCGCGCACAGAATGAAGAGTTGCGTGCCTTGTTCCGGCCAGTATTGGATGAGCCGGTACCGCCGCGACTGAAATCCGGTTTGCGCAGCTGGAGCGAACGCTATGGGCGCTATGCAGCAGCGCTGGTGATTGCACTCGCCGGTGGTGCGGGTGGCTGGGTCTTGCACGGCGCGACACAAACGAATCCCACCCTGGCGCAGTTTAACGGCGGAGTAGCGCCGCTCAAGGTATCGACGCTGGCGCGTCAGGCTGCGGTTGCGCATAGTGTCTACAGTCCGGATGCGCGTCGTCCGGTTGAAGTCAGTGCCGAGCAGGAAGACCAGTTGGTCGCCTGGCTGTCGAAACGTACCGGCAGTCCCATGCGCCCACCCAAGCTGGGCAAGCTCGGCTATGAATTAATCGGTGGCCGTTTGTTGCCAGGTGAAAGCGGCCCGGTGGCGCAGTTCATGTATCAGGATGGCCTGGGGCAGCGCCTGACGCTATATGTGTCGACCGACCAGGCACAGAACAAGGACACCGGTTTCCGTTTCGCGCAGGAAGGGGCGGTGAATGTGTTCTATTGGATAGATGGCAAATTCGGTTATGCTTTATCCGCCGGTATCGACAAAGGCCAACTTGCTAACATCGCGCATGCGGTGTACGAGCAATTGGATAAAGTACAGTAGGCTGGCCAGATAACTACGGAGATCAGCATGCTCTATCAAGGATCGTGTCATTGCGGCTTGCTCAAATTTGAAGCAGAAGGCGAGCTGCAACAAGTGGTGGATTGCAATTGCTCACATTGCAGTCGCAAAGGTTTCCTGCTGTGGTTCGTGCCACGCGCACAAATGAAGATCACCAGCGGTGATGGCAAGTCCACCGTCTACAAATTCAATAAACACCGGATAGACCATCATTTCTGCCCGACCTGTGGTTGCCAGACATATGGCATGGCCAGAGATAAGGACGGCAATGAGATGGCGGCAGTCAATGCACGTTGCCTGGAAGGTGTAGACCTGACCGTATTGAAGGTACAGCACTACGACGGCAAGAGCGCCTGAAGATTCCTGCGCCGGATGTTTACGGATAACCGATAGGTTTGCCCGGCAAGTCCGGTAGCGGGATGAATTCGGTTTCGCCTGGTACCGCAGCGAAGCGTTGTAAGCGCCAGTCCTCCTTCGCTTGCTCCAGTCGTTCTATCGAGCTCGAAACAAAATTCCACACCAGGTAACGCGAACCATCCATGGGTTCGCCGCCGAGCAGCATCAGGCGGGTAGTGCCGTTGCTGCCATTGCGCAAGGTAACGGCGGTATTGGCGCGCAGTACCAGCAACTGGCCGGGACCGTAGACACCATCACGGCCGAGGTCGAGCTGACCTTCGACTACATAAATAGCCTGTTCCGGATACTCGGCCGGTACGTCCAGTCGCGCCTTGGGTGCCAGTGCGACATCAACATAAAACAAATCCGATAGCGTAGGGACGGGCGAGCTTTTGCCGAAAAAGCTGCCAGCAATAATCTTGGCCGATGCACCGTCGCCTTCAAGTATCGGTAAATCGTTGGCCGCTACGTGCACGAAGCCGGGATCGGTTTCTTCATGCTTCTTCGGCAGTGCGACCCAGCATTGCAATCCTTCGATGGATGAACCACTGGCGCGCAAGGCTTTGCCGGTACGTTCCGAGTGCACGATGCCGCTGCCTGCGGTCATCCAGTTCACTGCACCGGGTTGTATGGTTTGGATAGAGCCGACGCTGTCGCGGTGTTCGATCTCGCCATCAAAGAGATAGGTCACGGTAGCGAGACCGATGTGTGGATGCGGACGCACGTCCAGGCCGTGACCGGCGGTGAATACGTGCGGCCCCATCTGGTCGAGGAAAACGAAAGGACCGACCATGCGCTTCTGCGAAGTAGGCAGGGCGCGCCTTACTTCAAAGTTATCGCCGAGATCGCGCGTACGCGGGATGACGACGGTTTCCAGTACGCTTTGGTCGGTATCCATATACGGTCCTGACTTGAGTTGGCTTTAGTTGGCTTGCGTGATGATCTTGATTTCACCTGACAACGCTTTGTGTACCGGGCACTTGTCAGCGATTTTGTTCAGGCTGTCTTTTTGTTCAGCGCTCAGGTTGCCATGATAGTGCAGGGTGCGGTTGAATACATAAGCACCATCCTGCTCACCAGCGACCACGGTTACGTCGACTTTTTCCAGCGGGATTTCCTTGCGGCCAGCGTACATATTCAATGTCACTGCAGTGCAGGCACCGAGTGCGGCTGCCAGCAAATCGTGCGGCACAAAGCCTGCATCATCGCCGCCAAATGCGGATGGCGCATCAGCGATGAGTGTGTGTGGACCGGCTGCGACGATGTGTTGCAGTTTGCCTGCACCTTTGGTGACTTTGATTTCCATCTGTAAATACCCCTAAATAGTTGCGTGATTGATCATGTTCCGTACGACATCTGCGTGCCTGCAAGAGGCGCAGCGCGACACCACTATAGCCTAGCCAGAAATCTGTCGTCTTGATCTGGGTTTGGTTTGCTGATCTGCAATCTTTCAAAAGAGTCATGCCAAAAACGCATGTCTTCACAAAAAATTCTAACTCTTATATATGACATAAGACATTTGAGTTAAAATGTGGATCGCGGCTTTTACACAAAGCTTACGCGCTCTAGTTATCTTGATCATGGATAGGACAACAACATGCCTAACAGCAGCACGCAGCAGCAAATTCCGGTCACACTGATTCCCGGTGATGGCATCGGCCCTGAAATCGTTGATGTGGTTGTGCGCGTATTTGATACGCTCGGCAATCCGTTCGCATGGGAAACCCAACAAGCTGGCGTGAACGCGCTGGAAAAACATGGCGATTTGTTGCCGCAGGCTACGCTGGACAGCATCAGCCGCACCGGCCTCGCCCTGAAAGGCCCGTTGAGCACACCAGTCGGCGGCGGCTTCCGCTCCGTTAATGTGCGTTTGCGCGAAGCCTATCAGCTCTATGCCAACGTACGTCCTGCCCGCACCATCGTGCCAGGCGGCCGTTACGAAAAAATCGACCTGGTATTGATACGTGAAAACCTCGAAGGCCTGTACGTCGGTCACGAGCACTATGTACCTATCGGCGATGACGCACATGCAGTGGCCATGGCGACCGGTATCAATACTCGTGCCGGTAGCCGTCGTATTTCCAAGTTCGCATTTGACTACGCGGTGCGCAACAACCGCCGCAAAGTCACCATCGTGCACAAGGCGAACGTACTGAAAGCATTGACCGGCCTGTTCCTGGAAACGGCGAAACAGGTTGGCCTCAACTACGCAGACCAGATCGAATTCAACGATCGCATTGTTGATGCCTGCGCGATGCAACTGGTACTGAATCCATGGCAGTTCGATGTTATCGTTTCCACCAATTTGTTCGGCGATATCCTGTCGGATCAGATCGCAGGTCTGGTCGGCGGTTTGGGCATGGCACCGGGTGCGAATATCGGTGAACGCGCAGCTATCTTTGAAGCAGTGCACGGCTCGGCACCGGATATCGCCGGTAAAGGCATGGCTAATCCGACCGCACTCTTGCTGGCGGCAGCGTTGATGCTGGAGCACAAAGGCCA
Organism: Herminiimonas sp. Marseille-P9896; assembly: GCF_903993245.1. Lineage (NCBI taxonomy): Bacteria > Pseudomonadati > Pseudomonadota > Betaproteobacteria > Burkholderiales > Oxalobacteraceae > Herminiimonas > Herminiimonas sp. Marseille-P9896. Next base: position 455,492 of record NZ_CAJEVT010000001.1, read on the forward strand.
GAAAGAGAAAGCGACTTTCCTGCGTGATGCGATTGATTCGGTACTGAGCACCGCAAGCGGTCGTACCGCCGATCTGGGCGGCACCGTCTCTACATCCAAGTATGGCGATCTGCTGATAGAGCGCATACGGGACATGCAAAAATAAATCTCTGTATCCGGCAGTTGTTTATCGACTGCTTATAAGAAAAACGCATGATGAATTTGTTTCATCATGCGTTTTTTATTTCTGCTGGCTGTTTGCTTGCGGCCGGGTCGGTATCCGTAACACTGTCGCCGCACCTATCGCAGCCAGTACCAGCAAACTCAGCTGTACCCACGGGCGACCGGAAAAACTCCAGATCGATACGGCAATCATGAGGGACATCGAGCCTATCGCCACGCACTTGGTCCGCAACGTGAGACTGCGATGCTCTTCCCAATTGCGCAGCATGGGGCCTATCAGCTGGTGCTGCAGCATCCACTGATGCACACGCGGCGAGGCCTTGGCAAAGCAGGCTGCGGCCAGCAGGACAAAAGGTGTGGTCGGTAAGCCTGGCAGGAAGATGCCGATGATGCCCAGCGCCAACGCGATGCCGCCGGCTAAACCGTAGAGTGCCTTGGCCAGACGCGAGCGCGGTTTGTTTTCTGTTGGGGTTGTCGGCATGAAGCGGATAGGTATTGAATAGTGAGATTCGGTACGTCGTTATCAACTGATAAGGAGCGCATCCGGAACAAGAATACATGGTTCTGATGATCTGTATGTGGGGTTGAAAAGCTGGACAGGGCTCCACGTCCAGCTTTTCTGCATGTGCTGCGGTTTCATTTATGCAACGCACACGCATTTGTATAAATCCGCGCATTGCAATTGTAGCGGCTTCTCGGCTATTATGAGAATAATTCTCATTTGCATTGATGTCTTACTCGCAATGTCTGCCACTGACACCCTCCTGCAGCAGCAAGTCCACACGCTATACAGCAACCACCATGGTTGGCTGTTCGGCTGGCTGCGTAAAAAGCTGGGTTGCGCACACAATGCGGCTGACATCGCACAAGACACTTTCCTGCGCATACTTACCGCGCAAGACAAACGCAGCGACCTGGATTTGCGCGAACCGCGCGCCTACCTGACGACGGTCGCCGGGCGCGTCATACTGAATCACTATCGTCGCCTGTCGCTGGAACGTGCTTATCTGGAAGCATTGGCGCTGGTACCGGACATGTACGCACCGGCACCTGAAGACCGCCTCATCATCCTCGAAACCCTGCACGAAATCGACGCCATGCTGGACGCCTTGCCGCACAAGGCGCGCACGGCGTTCCTGCTCGCGCAGTTTGAAGAACTTAGCTATGCGGAAATAAGTGTGCGCCTTGATGTCAGCGTGCGCACGGTCAAGCGCTACATGGCGCAAGCGTTCGAAGAATGCATCATGCTGGACCTGTAATGACGGCGACTACCTTCAATACTGATGACCGCCGTCCGATAGACCGGGCGATCGCACGTGAAGCGGCGCAATGGCTGGCAGCCTTGTATGACGGCCAGACCGATGAAGATGTTGCTGCCTGCAAACGCTGGCGTGCGGCAGATCCGGAGCACGAACGTGCGTGGCAGCGGGCACAACGCATCAATCAGAAATTCGGCATCGTGCCTGGCGCAGTCGGTTTGCCTGCACTGGGTCGCAAGGTACGGGTGGACCGTCGTCGCGTCGTCAAGACGCTGCTGCTCTTCATGCTGGCCGCGCCGGTTGGTTATGCATCGTATCGCTATACGCCGTGGGCAGCGATGAATGCAGATTACCGGACCGCGAAAGGCGAACATCGCGAGATCAGTCTGGCCGATGGTACGCGCGTCCATCTGGGTACCAATACCAGTATAGATATTGCTTACGATGGCACGCAGCGCCTGTTGCGTCTGCATGCCGGTGAAATTGAAGTGAGCACAGGCAGTGATGCCGACCATGCTGGTTATCGTCCTTTCATCGTGCAAACAACGCAAGGGCACATACGCGCGTTGGGTACACGCTTCGTCGTGCGTAAGGATGAAGGCGCGACTACCACCCGAGTCAGCGTACTCGAGCATGCGGTCGAGATCAGACCGCAGGCGGCAAACGGCAAACTGATCGTACTCAATGCCGGACAGCAAACGCGCTTTAGTGTCAGCGGTTTTGACATGGTCGAGGCGATTGATCCGCATGTGGTGGACTGGACCAATGGCGTGCTGTTTGCGAGCAAGATGCGTCTGGAAGATTTTGCTGCGGAGTTGAATCGCTACCGGCCCGGCTTGCTGCGTTGTGATCCGGCAGTGGCTGACTTGCGCATTACCGGCTCCTTCCAGCTCGACAACACTGACAATATTCTGAATGCGCTGCCTGATGCCTTGCCGGTGGAAGTACTGTTCCGTACGCGCTATTGGGTGACGATAGTCGCACCTGCACCGGCAGCAAAGGCTTGATCCGATATTTTAAGTAAAGAATTTTTCCTCTTGTCGATTTCGAACGTCGATATTTCCTTCGCCGGCTCTATGCCGGCATCTTTTTTTAAATACTTTTGTTTTATATGTCCCCTTTGTTGATTTCGCGTGTCATTGACTCGTAGCGAATGACATAGACCTCGATCAAAGGACGAATAATGATGCACCACACCCACCATTCCTCGCGCGCTGCGCAGAGGCAACTGCCGCCAGTTACACCCATGGCCAGGAATATCTATTGCGCCTTGCTCGCCATGAGCCTGGCGCTGGGCGCAGCACTGGTCTCCGAACCTGCACATGCACAGGAGAGTGCCACGGCTGCTGCACGCAAGGCTTACGCGATACCAGCCGGGGCGCTCGGCGAAACCCTGGCAGATTTTGCTGGCAAGGCCGGTGTCACCATCCAGATCGATTCCGCCGTGGTCGAAGGTCGTCGTTCGCCGGGCTTGAGTGGCAGCGTATCTGTATCAGAAGGTTTTGCCCGCTTGCTGGCAGGCTCAGGCCTGGAGGCGGTCGAACGTAGCCGCAATATCTACGTATTGCGTACTGCGCAAATGGAATCGACGCTGCCAGCGGTAACGGTCTCAGCGGCAGTGGCGGAAGATGCGACTTCCTACACCGCGCGTACAGTATCGATAGGCAAAACCGATCAGAAGCTGAAGGACATTCCGCAATCCGTCAGTGTCGTCACGCGTCAGCGCATGGATGATCAAAACATGACTTCCATTTATGACGTGCTGGAAAACGTAACCGGTGTCGTCACCACGGCCAGCCCGATGGCAGGCAAATACTTCTTCGCCCGCGGCTTTCCTATCACTTCCTTGCAATACGATGGCGTGCCTTTGTCACGTCAATACTATTCACAAGCCAGCAGCCTGACGGAAAACATGGCTTTGTACGAACGTGCTGAAGTACTGCGTGGTGCGGCTGGTCTGTGGCAGGGCGCGGATAGCATGGGCGGGGCTGTGAACCTGATACGCAAACGCGGCCAGGCTGAAAAAACCATCAGTGCTACCGTGAAGGCAGGTTCATACAATCACTACGGCGCGCAACTCGATGTCGGTGGCCCGCTAAATGAAAGCGGCACCATCCGTGGTCGCGCAGTGCTGGATTACGATACGCAGGATTCCTTTATCGATTTCGTCGGCAGCAAGAACACGACACTGTATGGTGCGATCGATATCGACCTGACTTCGCAAACCACTCTGGGTTTGGGCATCAGCTACGAAAAAACCAAAGCCACGCCGTCGTTTGCCGGTTTGCCCCGTTATGCCGATGGCGGCTCGCTGAACCTACGGCGCGGTACCTTCCTCGGTTCGGACTGGAATGAACTGAACAATCAGCAGACCCGTGTGTTCGCAGACCTGACACACAGATTCAATGACGACTGGCGACTGAAAGTGGGCGCGGTCTATATGAATGAGCGCAATGACTCCTTGTATAGCTACGGTGAGGGTGCGGTTTCCCGTGCGACCGGCACAGGTACCAACCGGATAGGTGTGGCTACTGATTTCCGTGGCGAACATGTGGGGCTGGATGCGGCGCTGAGTGGCAAGTTCCAGGCCTGGGGACGTCGCCATGAAGTCATCATGGGTGCCAACTATTCGAACTACACCTCGGATGACAAATATGCGATTGCCACCGGTCTTGGTGCTATCAATGTATTCAACCCGAATCCATATACACCGAAGCCGACCATGGCCAGCCTGGCTGCGCTGTCGAACCTGTCGACCGGTGCGTATGACGTCACCAGCAAAGGACTCTACGGCACCACCCGTCTGTCACTGACAGATCCGTTGAGCCTGATCATAGGCGGTCGCGTCAGCTGGTATGAAAATAAGTACGACTCGGTGAGCCGCTGGGGCGCAGGCACCACGCTTAGTAAAAGCTCGGGTGAATTCACGCCCTACATGGGCCTGACCTATGCGATCACGCCACAATGGACTGCTTACGGTAGCTATACCGAAGTGTTCGTACCGCAATCGCAACGTAACGCTGCACAACAGACGCTGGATCCTATTATCGGTAGCAACTACGAGCTTGGTATCAAAGGTGAGTTGTTCGATCAGCGTGTAAATACCTCGCTGGCCTTGTTCCGCTACATCCATAAAAATCGCGCAGTGCAGGACATAGACTCCGGCCTGCTGTGTGATGGTGATTACTGCTCACGTGCTTCCGGCAAGGTACGCAGCCAGGGTGTCGAAGCAGAAGTCGGCGGCAAGATTACTTCGCGCCTGAACCTGACCGCTGGTTATACCTACAACACGACCAAGTATCTGCAGGATGCGGAGAACGAAGGTTTGATTTTCAATCCGCAAGTGCCGAAACATCTGTTCCGTGCCTGGGCCGACTATCGTGTCAGTGATGCCATCAGCACCGGGCTCGGCATGACCACGCAAAGCGATACGCAAGGTCGTGACAAAACGGTGGTGCAGGGTGGCTATACGGTATGGAGTGCGCGTGCTGCATATCGCATCGATCCACGCTGGACGCTGGCATTGAACGTCAACAATCTGTTCGACAAGCATTACTACTCGGCGATAGATCGCAGAAACTTCGGTTCCTTATACGGCAATCCACGTGAAGTCATGATGACCCTGCGCGGTACCTTCTAAGCAGTTAAGGCAATGCAGTCAGCAGGCCGGAAGAGCAGATAGCCCTTCCGGCTTTTTTATTGCCTGCCGTCAGGGTGAGGCAGTGCCAAGGCTTGCTGGTCGCGGGTTTGCTCGTACCGGGATGCAAAAGGGTGGCGCTTTTAATCAGTCGGAAAAATTGTAATTTCCCCTCCAATGAGAATAATTATCATTTATAATTACCCCGGAATACCGTTCGGCATGCGGATCTAACACTATTTGCGAAGCCGATAACTAAGCAGGTTGGAGGTAAGCAATGAGTAAGTCCCACAGCAGTAATTTTGACAATATTGCGCGCGAGCACAGCGTGTTGCTCAACGAGTATGGTCGTGTCCAGAGCCGTTGCAGCGAACTGGTGGCGCGTCAGGTCGATCAGATCGAAGCCCTGCGCACAGAGATGGCGCGCAAGGATGCGGAAATCATGCGCTTGCGTGCTGAAGTGATCGCCCGCGATACCGAGCTGGCTTTTGCGCGTGAAGATATGGCGACACTGGAGGCCACCATACCGGGTCTGCCTACCCGCATCAGCCTGGTGCGCCGGGTGGAATCACTGACCGAACACATACAAAGCTTGATGCGCGAGCGTCTGGGCTGGCAGTGGCTGGGCAAGTCAGCAAGGCCGGAAGCACATGCGTCGCACCCGGTCATTCCAGCTGATTTGCGCCAGAAGTCTGTGCTGTGCATAGGCAAGGATGACTCAAGTACTTCAGTGGCGCAGATGGAAGTAGAGCGCGCAGGCGGCTACTTTCTGCATCACGACGGCACCGATACGGAAGATGAAATCGCGCTGGAAGCAAGTCTGGTCGCAGCGGACCTGGTGATTTGCCAGACCGGTTGCGTCAGCCACAACGCTTATTGGCGCATACAGGATCACTGCAAGCGCACCGGCAAACAATGCGTGCTGGTCAATCAGCCGCGCGCGATGCACTTCGTGCGCGATGCGGAAGACTTGCGGGCCATGAGTGAAAAAGCGCAGCAAGCGCAACATGTCGAAGTTGAACTGGCTGGCACCCTGAGTCCGGCAAAATAAGGTCGCCCATGTCTTCCAACGAGAACGCGCTGCGTCAGGAAATCAGCGTCTTATATAGCGACCATCATGGTTGGTTGCAGGGCTGGTTGCGCAAAAAACTCGGCGATGCCAGCAAGGCCGCCGACCTCGCGCATGACACTTTCGTGCGTTTGCTGGCGCGGGAAGAGTTGATCGCAGCGCGTGAACCGCGTGCCTTCCTGACCACCGTCGCGCAACGTGTGCTCTTTAGTCACTGGCGACGTGAAGAGCTGGAGCGCGCCTACCTGCACGCGCTGGAACAAATGCCGGTAGCGTTAGCGCCATCGCCGGAAGAGCGCGCCATCCTGCTGGAAACCCTGGTCGAAATCGATCGCATGCTCGATGGCTTGCCCACTCCAGTCAAACGCGCTTTCCTGTATGCGCAACTGGATGATATGAGTCATGCCGAGATCGCCGCGGAACTGAAGATATCCATCACCACCGTTAAACGCTATCTGATACGCGCTGGCGTGCAGTGCTACTTCGCGTTGGAGCAGGCATGAGCAAGCCTGCGCCAGGCATGACTATCGACGTGCCGCCACAAGTCGCCAGACGCGCAGTCGAATGGCTGGTCGCGCTGCAATCCGGAGATGTCTCGCGTGAAGCATTACAGGAATGGCTGGCGCAGCATCCTGATCATGCGCGCGCGTGGCAGCGCATAGAAAGCGTGAATAACAAATTGCGCGGTGTAGCGTCACCGCTGACTACGGCGCTGGCACACGCTACGCTGACTGCACCACGTTCCAACAAACGCCGCGAAGCAGTCAAAACCCTGGCTGCATTCTTCTTTGTCGGTGCGGCTGCGTATATGGCGGAAGAACATTTGCCGTGGCGCGCCTGGGCGGCCGATGAGCGCACCGCTTTGGGCGAGCGTCGCACCATTGTGCTGGCTGATGGTACTGAGCTGACGTTGAATACCGATAGCGCGGTCAATATTCGTTACAGCGAAACGGAACGTCGCGTCTTGGTACTCAGTGGCGAAATCATGGTGACCACTGCGAAAGACAAGGAAGTCATCGCCCGACCATTCATAGTGCAGACTGCACAAGGTGAGCTGCGTCCGGTCGGTACGCGTTTCGCCGTACGTCAGCAAAGCGAGTTCAGCAGGCTGGATGTATTTGAAGGTGCGGTAGAAATACGCCCGAAGGATGGTGCCGGGCTGGTGCGTGTCATACAGGCAGGCCAGCGTGTGCAGTTTACGCATGATGGCATCTCCGAGCCTGTCAACCTGAAGGGCGATGACGGTGCCTGGACCGAAGGCATGATAGTCGCCAGCGGTATGCGTTTGCAGGATTTCCTGGCTGAGCTGTCGCGTTACCGTCGCGGACGCCTGAGCTGCGATCCGGCGATTGCAGGTTTGCGTGTTTCCGGCACCTATCCTTTAAACGATACCGATCTGGTACTCACGGCGCTGCGCTCCACCTTGCCGGTAGAGGTGCATTATCTGACGCGTTACTGGGTCACGATACGACCCGAAAAGATGGGCTAAAGCCACTGAGATTTATCCGCCTCATGTGCTTCTGAAAATTTTTTCTATCGTAGTGGTCTGTTTTCGATTTTGGTTGGACATACGAGATAAGCAAGTCACATCTCTAAACCAACACAGGAATCGAAAATGCAGCATCTACTCTGTACCGGACCTGAAGCGCACCTGAAAGCGCGCACGCTCAGTCCAGGCAAACTGGCGCCACTCGCCAGTGCCATCGGCCACCTTTTCCTCGCCGCCAGCCTCGTTACCATCGTTACTGTACCGAGCCTGGTGCAGGCCGCAGATGCTGCGCCAGGCACACCTGCCAGTTTTGCTGCGCGCAAGACTTACGACATTCCTGCCGGTGCCCTGGAAACCGCACTCAATCGCTTCGGCCGCGAAGCCGGCATCTTGCTGTCGTTCCCGACTGAATTGACCAACGGTCTGAAGACCAAGGGTTTGCAAGGTAGCTATAACGTGCAGGAAGCCTTGCCTTTGCTGTTGTACGGCACCGATCTGATCGCGGTGATAGACGGTCCCAGTGCCGTCATCCGTCGTCCCAGCGTGCCTGTCGGTGAAGCCAACTTGCCAGTCGTGCATGTGACCGCAGCGGCGACGGCGACCACGGAAGGCAGCCAGTCATACTCATCCAGTGTCGTGTCACTCAACCGTGGCGATCAAAAACTGAAAGACATTCCGCAATCCGTCAGCGTCCTGACACGGCAGCGCATGGATGATCAGGCGCTGACGACATTGGCCGATGCAGTGGGCAATAGTACCGGCCTGGTCGCAACCCAGGGCGTGGGTCCGGGCACGGTCATCATGTCGCGCGGCTTCCAGATCGATAGCTACCAATACGACGGCGTCCCTATGCCGCGTAATACTTACTCCATTGGTAACTGGAGCAGCGAATCACTGGTTTTTTATGACCGGGTCGAAGTACTGCGCGGTGCCGCTGGCCTGACACAAGGTACGGGCAGTCCTGGCGGCGCGATTAACTTTGTCCGCAAACGCGGTCAGGCGAACAAGACCGTCACAGTGACTGCCAAGGCTGGTTCCTGGGACCGCTACGGCTTGCAACTGGATGCCGGTGGGCCGCTGAATGCGGAAGGTACATTGCGTGGCCGTGTAGTACTGGATGAAGATCGCAGCGATTCATATATCGACTATGTATGGGCCAATACGCGCACCCTGTACGCTGCGCTGGACTTCGATATCAGCCAGAACACGACAGTCGGTATCGGTGTCAGCAACAAGGAAACACGTTCCCGTCCTTCCTTTATCGGCTTGCCACGTTATGCGGACAATAGCGACATAGGCTTGCCGCGCTCAACCTACACAGGATCTGGCTGGAATCGTGCCTACAACGACCAGACCAGTGTGTACGCGGATCTCGATCATCGCTTTAACGACAACTGGACGTTCAAAGCGTCGGCGGCCACCATGCGGGAGAAAAATACTTCCGTGCATCAGCGCATATCTGCTTTGGGTAACGGCATACAGCCGGGTGGCAATACCGTGCGTTACGGTGACTTCGCGATGAATCTGGAAGGCGAACAATTCGGCCTGGATGCCTATGTGCGCGGACGCTTCGAAGCGATGGCCATGAAGCATGAAGTCATCTTCGGCGCCAACTATTCCAAATACCATACCGATGATGCTGTTGCCCGGAAATGGACGACCGGCGGCAATATCTTTGCGATCGATAACAATCGCCCATGGCAAGACTTCGCCAGCATATTGGCGCTGCCAGGTTCGACCAATACCGTCAGCAGTTACGATGTAAAACAAAAAGGTGTCTACGGTACCTGGCGTGCACAGGTGACGGATAGACTGACCGGTATCCTCGGTGGACGTGTCAGCTGGTTTGAGCAAATGTATTCAGAACCGGCACGTGGCACGTCGCCACGCTATGAAAGCACTAACAGCGCTTCCGGTCGCTTTACACCATATGGTGGTTTGGTCTACGCGTTGAATAATCAATGGTCGACGTATGCCAGCTACTCGGATGTGTTTGAGGTGCAATCAGCACCTGTACTGGGCGGCGGCACGATCAAGCCTATCACCGGCACCAACTATGAATTTGGCGTCAAAGGCGAATTGGCGGATGGACGTGTGAATACATCGTTTGCGGTATTCCGTTACGACCACAAAAATCGCGCAGTGCCTGACCCGAATGGATTGGGTTTGTGTAACGGCAATGATTGCTCACGCGCTGCCGGTAAAGTACGTAGCCAGGGTTTCGAAGCCGAAGTCAGTGGCGAAGTACTGCGTGGTTTGCAACTCTTTGCGGGTTACACCTTTAACACTACCAAATATCTGGTAGATCCGGAGAACGAGGGCAAAGTATTTAGTACCTGGACGCCTAAGCATATGCTCAGACTGTGGGCTGACTATAAATTGCCGGGCGATCTGAGCAAGTTCAGTGTAGGTGGTGGTGTGAATACGCAGAGCCATGCACTTAGCTATGATCGCAGCTTCGATGTACCAGGTTTTACAGTCTGGAATACACGTATCGGCTATCAGGTCACGCCTGAAGTATCACTGGCGCTCAATATTAATAATCTGTTCGACAAGACCTACTACGTGCCTTCATACAATAGCGGTTCCGCGAATAACTACTACGGTACGCCGCGTAGCGCTTTGCTGACTTTGAAGTACACGCCGCGTTTCTGATCAGTCAGATCTGGTGCATAGATACGCTGGCATATCTGCGAAGGTATGCCAGCGTTTTCTTTTTAAGCCGTGACCAGCGCGCCGCGTATCTGTTGCAAGGCACCCGGATCTTCGATCACTGACAAATCGCCGGGATCACGTCCTTCGCATATCGCCTGTATCGAACGGCGCAAGAGTTTGCCGGAGCGGGTTTTGGGCAGGGCACTGACGAAGTAGACATGCGAGGGACGGCCGATGGGCCCCAGCCGTTTGTCCACCACCTTCATGATTTCGCATTCGAGCTTGCGCGCATCTTCCGGATTGGATGCGCTCGCCGCATTCTTCAGGATCACAAAGGCGACCGCACATTGTCCCTTGATCGGATTCTCGACGCCGACTACCGCGACTTCCGACACATTGGCATGGCTGGAGATGCTTTCTTCTATCTCGCGCGTACCCAACCTGTGTCCGGCGACGTTGATGACGTCATCGGTACGGCCGAGGATGAAGTAATAGCCATCCGCATCGCGTATGCCCCAGTCGAACGTCGAGTAAGCCTCGCGTTTGAAGTTGCGCCAGTAGGTGCTGACAAAGCGCTGGTCGTCGCCATACAGGGTTTGCAGGCAACCCGGCGGTAACGGGCCTTCGATGATGACCACGCCTTTTTCATTGGCCTTGCGCTCTTCGCCGCTATCTTCATTGATGACTTTGACCTTGTAGCCATACATGGGCTGGCCAGGGCTGCCGGAACGCGTCGGCTTGTCGCCCACGCCTTTGGCCACCGAGATAATGGGCCAGCCGGTTTCGGTTTGCCAGTAGTTATCGATGACCGGCACACCGAGTACGCCTGAAATCCAGTCGGACGTGGTTTGATCCAGTGGCTCACCTGCGAGATACAGCGCCTTGAGTGAAGAGAGGTCATGCTTCTGCAGCAGCTCCAGAGGTTGCTTCTTCAGGACGCGGATCGCAGTTGGTGCCGACGACATACGCGTGACTTTGTATTTCTCGACGATGCTCCACCAGACCGAGGCATCCGGTCGTATCGGCAAGCCTTCATAGAGGATGGTGGTCATGCCTGCCAGCAGCGGGCCGTAAATGATGTAGGAGTGACCGACCACCCAGCCTATATCCGAGGTGCAGAAGAAGGTCTCGCCGGGTTTGCCGCAAAAAATCAAATCCATCGAAGTCGCGAGTGCGACCGCATAGCCGCCGACATCGCGCAGCACGCCTTTCGGCTTGCCGGTCGTGCCCGAGGTGTAGAGGATGTAAGACGGCGAATTCGATTCCAGCCAGGTCACCGGCACCGCCGCATCCATATGCTGTTTGCGCAGGCTGGCGTAGTCGACGTCGCGTCCTTCTACGGTTTTCATAGCAGCCAGGCCGCGATCCAGCATCAGCACATGAGCCGGTTTGTGTTCGGCCAGTGCAATTGCTTCGTCCAGCAGAATTTTGTAGGGCGTGATGTTGCAGCCACGGGAACCGGCATCGGCCGAGATGATGAGCGTGGGTGTCGCATCGTCTATGCGTGTGGCCAGGCTGGTCGACGCAAAGCCGCCGAACACGACCGAGTGGATTGCACCTATGCGGGCACAGGCCAGCATCGCGAATGCGGCCTCCGCCACCATAGGCATGTAGATCAGGACGCGGTCACCTTGCTTGACGCCGAGTGCCTGCATCATGGCCGCGCTGCGATTCACCTCTGCGTGCAACTGCGCATAGGTGTAGGTGACCTCGCTATCGGTTTCGGTCGAGATAGCGACCAGCGCGGGTTGCTCTGCGCGCGTGGCCAGATGGCGATCCACCGCGTTGTAGCAGAGATTGGTGGTGCCACCGACAAACCATTTGGCGAACGGTGCCTTATCGTAATCCAGCGTCTTGCTGAATGGCGTTTGCCAGTCTATGCGTTGGGCTTGCTCGGCCCAGAATGTATGTGGGTCATCAATAGATGAACGGTAAAACGCGTCATATGCTGCGGCATCGAAACTCATACGTCTCCTCCGGCCAGGTAAAGCTATGTCTGTGTTTTTATCTTGTATGTCTGTGTCGGTCGCTATGCCGACACAGTTTGCTGCATCCCTTAAATTACATACAGATCCACGTACTCATGGACAGGCATGGCTTCCAGTTTCTTTTGGTCGAGTGACACGTCGAGTATGCGTTGCTGTTGCTTGGCCGGGAACTGGCGCGCCAGGTTGATTTTGAACTTGGCTTCCAGCAGCGGTATGCCTTCCTTGCGCCGACGCGCATGGCCGACCGGATACTCGACCACGATTTCCTTGAGCTTCTTGCCATCCTTGAATTCGACCGTCAGCGCGTTCGCAATCGAGCGCTTCTTGGGATCGTGGTAATCCTCGGTGAAGGACGTGTCTTCGACGCAGACTATCTTGTCGCGCAAGGCATCGATGCGCTTGTCGGCGGCGACGTCGTCTTCGTAATCGGAGGCGGTGAGACGACCAAAGATCAATGGGACGGCGACCATGTACTGGATGCAGTGATCGCGATCTGCCGGATTATCCAGCGGTCCCTTTTTATCGATGATGCGTATGCAGGCTTCGTGCGTACGTATCGTGATTTTTTTGATGTCTTCAACTTTCTTGCCCAGCCTGCCCAGTTCAGTGTGCAGGGTCATCGCTGCTTCCACTGCGGTCTGTGAATGGAATTCAGCCGGGAACGAGATTTTAAACAACACGTTTTCCATCACATAGGATGCGTACTTGCGCTGGAACTTGAAGGGCTGGCCTTTGAACAATACGTCATAGAAGCCCCAGGTTTTGGCCGTCAATACCGATGGGTAACCCATCTCACCAGTTTTCGCGATCAGGGCCAGGCGTACCGCGCGGGAAGTCGCATCACCCGCAGCCCAGGATTTACGCGAACCGGTATTCGGTGCATGGCGGTAAGTGCGCAGCGATTGACCATCGACCCATGCCAGCGACACTGCATTCAGGATTTCATCCCGGCTCAGACCCAGCATCTCGGCCACCACGGCGGTGGAAGCAACCTTGACCAGTACCACGTGATCGAGGCCAACCTTGTTGAAGGAATTTTCCAGTGCGATGCAGCCCTGGATTTCATGGGCCTTGATCATGCCGGTCAGCACAGCCTTCATCGTCAGCGGCTTCTTGCCTGCGGCGACAGCTTCGCGTGAGAGCCAGTCGGCAGTGGCGAGGATGCCGCCGAGGTTGTCGGATGGATGTCCCCATTCCGCTGCCAGCCAGGTGTCATTGAAATCCAGCCAGCGGATCATCATGCCGATGTTGAACGCGGCTTGTACCGGATCGAGCTGGAATTGTGTGCCTGGCACCTTGGCACCATTCGGCACGACGGTGCCGGGAATGATGGGACCCATCAGTTTCTTGCAGGCTGGATATTCGAGTGCTTCCAGGCCGCAACCCAGCGTGTCGATCAGGCAATTGCGTGCGGTGTCGTAGGCGAGCCGGGAAGAGATCCGGTACTTGGTGACGTAATCGACGATATCGACCAGTACTTTGTCGTGTTTGGGACGGACGTTGGAGATATGGGCTGACATGGGCATCCTGTAATCGGTATGGTTGCGGGCGGCTTACTTGCGTTTGGCGAGCGGCACGAAGGCGAGGTCTTCCGGGCCGACGTAGTGCGCGGAAGGGCGGATGATTTTGTTGTCTATCCTTTGTTCGATGATGTGCGCGGCCCAGCCGGAGGTGCGCGCGATCACGAATAGCGGTGTGAACATGGCAGTGGGTACGCCCATCATGTGATACGAGACGGCGGAGAACCAGTCGAGGTTGGGGAACATCTTTTTGACATCCCACATCACTGTTTCCAGGCGCTCGGCGATGTCGTACATCTTCATCGAACCGGCATCCTTGGATAGGGTGCGCGCGACTTCCTTGATGACTTTGTTGCGCGGGTCGGAGATGGTGTAGACCGGATGGCCGAAGCCGATCACGACTTCCTTGTTGTCGACGCGGCGTTTGATATCGGCTTCTGCCTCGTCCGGATTTTCGTAACGCTTCTGGATTTCAAAAGCGAATTCATTCGCGCCGCCATGCTTGGGGCCGCGCAGTGCGCCGATGGCGCCAGTGATCGCAGAGTACATATCGGAGCCGGTACCGGCGATGACGCGACCGGTGAAAGTCGAGGCATTGAATTCATGTTCAGCGTACAGGATGAGCGAGGTGTGCATTGCCTTTTCCCATTTGGCAGATGGCTTTTCACCGTGCAGCAAATGCAAAAAGTGTGCACCTATCGAATCGTCGTCGGTTTCGACTTCTATCCGTTTGCCGTTATGGCTGTAGTGATACCAGTAGAGCAGGATGGAGCCTAGCGAAGCCATCAACCTGTCGGCGATGTCGCGTGCGCCGGGTGCATTGTGGTCATCCTTTTCCGGAATCACGCAGCCCAGCGCGGAGACGCCGGTACGCATCACGTCCATAGGATGCGAGGCGGCAGGCAGCCATTCCAGTGCTGCCTTGACGTTGGCGGGCAAGCCGCGCAATTCCTTCAGCTTGATCTTGTACGCTTTCAGTTCAGCGACGGTAGGCAGCTTGCCATGCACCAGCAGGTGGGCGATTTCTTCAAATTCGCAACTGTCAGCAATATCCAGAATGTCGTAACCACGATAGTGCAAGTCATTGCCGGTTTTGCCGACCGTACAGAGTGCGGTATTACCTGCAGTCACGCCTGAGAGTGCAACGGATTTCTTGGGTTTGAAGCCTGTAGCTGGTGTCTCCTGTGATGCGCTCATACCTGTCTCCTTATGGATGGTGTATTCGTGATCGGTTGTGCTTACTTGTCGGCGTATTTCTTTTCCAGTTGATCGAAATAAGGTTTGTTGACCAGACGCTGGCGTTCGCTGAACGGGGTAACCAGTGCCGGATCTTCATCGAGACGATGCGTGTCGCGCAGCACGGTGAGTGCTTGCTGCATGCCAGCCACCGCGCCTTGCAGGGCGGCATTCGCGTACAGCACGATGCCGTAGCCGAGATCGGCCAGTTCATCGGCGTTGAATATAGGTGTCTTGCCGCCTATGACCAGGTTCATCAGTTGCGGCTTATCCAGCAACTGCGGCAGCTTGCGGATTTCATCTGCGGTTTCGGTGGCTTCGACGAAGAGGATGTCGGCACCGGCTTCGCTGTAGCGTGCCGCGCGTTCGAGTGCATCGTCAAAGCCATGCACGCTGCGGGCGTCGGTGCGCGCCATGATCAGCATGCCAGCGTCGCTGCGCGCATCAACGGCGGCGTGTATCTTGCCGACCATCTCGGCGCAGGAAATCACTTCCTTGCCATTGAAATGGCCGCAGCGTTTGGGGCTGACCTGGTCTTCCAGTTGTACCGCGTCGGCACCGGCACGTTCCAGCGTGCGTATGGTGTGGCGTACATTCAGGGCATTGCCGAAGCCGGTGTCGGCATCGACGATGATGGGGATATCGACTGCGTCGCGGATGCGGGCAGTGTGGTCTGCCAGTTCATTCAGGCCGATGAAGCCCTGGTCCGGCATGCCGAAGTACATATTGGTTACACCAGCGCCGGTGATGTAGAGCGCTTCATAACCCAGGTCGGCGATGACACGTGCTGACAGCGCGTTGAATGCGCCGGGGACCAGCAAACCGCGTCGGGCATTCACTTTGTCACGTAACACTTGCTTGCTGCTGTTGGACTGACTGCTCATTGCATATCCTTTAGCCTGGGTGTTTCATGGAGTTCGCTGTGTACTGTATTTGCAATGCCTGTGCCATGCCGATGAGGTGGTTAATGCAACAGCTGTGGACATTTGGTGCTCAAAGGAAAGCGCTTGTAAATCAAGTGCTTGGGGGTGGAGGCGAGTTTCCAGCCGGATATGGGTTGGCCGCGCTGGAAGCAAAAGCCGTGTTACATTTGAAACGTTTGAAACGTGCGGGTGAAACATGAAACGTTCGACCTCTCCTTTCCGTGACGCAGCCGACAAGCCGGTTATCTGGACGGTTTCGATTTCGCGTTTGTTCGAGTTGTTTCGCGACATCACGCTGGAATTTGATGATCAGGCCGACATCGAGCCTATTCATCTGGGCTTTGAAGACGCGGTGCGACACATACGCGAACGACTGGCGACTGAGCGTTGCGATGCGGTGATTGCGGCGGGTTCGAACGGCGCATATCTGAAAAGTCGTCTCTCGGTGCCCGTCATCATCGCCAAAGCCAGCGGCTTCGATGTAATGCAGGCGCTGGCCCGGGCGCGCAAGATCACGCCGGATATCGGACTCGTCACCTACCAGGAAACTATGCCCGCACTGGCCGAGTTCCAGACGACCTTTGGCCTGCAGATCGCACAGCGCACCTATGTCACCGAAGAAGATGCGCGGGCGCAAATCAATGAATTGAAAACAGCAGGCGTGAAAGCCATCGTCGGCGCAGGTCTGATCACCGATCTGGCGGAAGAGGCAGGTTTGACCGGTGTGTTCGTCTATTCCTCCGCTTCCATCCGGCAGGCATTTGAAGATGCGCTGGAACTGGCGCGCCTGACGCAACTGGAAGCGACGCGCGGCCGTAGCTTCCCGGTGGCTGACACCTTGCGCGCCAAACATCACATCAAGGACTTGCGTGGTGAATCCGCCGCGATGGAAAGTGTGCGGCAATCGGTCACGCTGTTCGCGAAATCAGCCGCCACCGTATTGATCCAGGGCGAAACCGGCACTGGCAAGGAACTGGTCGCGCAAGCGATACACCGCGCCCATCCGCTGATGCAGGGCAAGACGCAGGCAGGCCATCCGTTTGTTGCGGTCAACTGTGGTGCACTGGCAGAGTCGCTGCTGGAATCTGAATTGTTCGGCTATGAAGAGGGCGCATTCACTGGTTCACGTCGCGGCGGCCGCGCTGGTCTGTTTGAAGCTGCGCATCGCGGCACCTTATTCCTCGATGAAATCGGCGAGATGCCTTTGTCTTTGCAGACGCGCTTGCTGCGTGTGCTGGAAGAGCGCGAAGTGGTGCGCGTAGGTGGTACCCGGCCGATACCCGTTAGTGTACGCATCATCAGTGCCACGCATTGCGACCTCGATGAGCGAGTCAGGCAAGGGCGATTCCGTGCGGATCTGTTTTATAGGCTGAGCGTATTGCGGCTCAGTTTGCCGCCCTTGCGCGAGCGCAGCGACGACGTGGCGGCACTGACGGAATGGTATTTAAAAAATGCACTGGCCGCGCTGGATGTCCGGTCACCCGCCAACCTGCAGGCCGAGATACTGACTTGCCTGCCTATGTTGACTGCTTACACATGGCCGGGCAATGTACGCGAACTGCGTAACCTGATGGAGCGACTGGCCTTGTTCCTGGCGGCGGCGCCGTTACAGGCATTGACACCAGCCTTCCTGAAAAGCATCGCGCCCGAGCTCAGCTATCTCGCAACACCGGCATTGCAGGCATTGCCGGTGGCCGAGGAAACATTGCAACAGGTGCTACAACGCTTTGATGGCAATCGTGAAGCGGCGGCAAATTATCTGGGCATCAGTCGCACGACCTTGTGGCGCAGGCTGCAGGCGGCCGGCGACGACTAATACCAGATGCATTAAGCCGCAGCGCTTACACATCCGGACGATATCTGCTGCCGCTTCATGTCGTTTCCCGACGACAGCAGGCTGTCCTTATTTGCATCTGACGTTTTCCCCATATACAATTGAGAATGATTCTTATCATCATTTGGTGGCGTGTTGCCCCGGTGCTGGTAGGGGAAAACGACATGTCTGCCACCGAAAACGCGCTAAACCACGAGATCAGCACGCTATACAGCAACCACCATGGCTGGTTGCAGGGATGGCTATGCAAGAAACTGGGTAACGCTTTTGATGCGGCCGACCTGGCGCAAGACACTTTCACCCGCATCCTCAGTTCGCGCGACATATCTGCCATCAAGGAGCCGCGTGCCTATCTGACCACCGTAGCCAAAGGTTTGGTGATCAACTGGTATCAGCGGCAAGCGCTGGAACGTGCCTACCTGGATGCTTTGGCATTGTTGCCGGAGCCGCAAGCGCCATCGGCCGAGCAGCGTTACATCATCCTCGAAACCCTGCACGAAATCGACGCCATGCTGGATGCATTGCCATCCAAAGTCCGGCGCGTATTCCTGCTCTCGCAGATAGAGGGTTTGAAGTACGAAGAAATCGCCGTACAAATCGACGCGTCACTGATTACCGTCAAACGTTATATGAAGCAAGCTTTCCTGCACTGTCTGGCATTCCATGAGTGAGGTGGCTGTCATGCGCAGACCGGAGGCGATAGATCCGCTCATCCTGGATGAAGCAGCGGACTGGCTGATGCTACTCGGCGCTGGTGCGACGGACGAAGAACGTCGTGCCTGTGAGCGCTGGAGCAAGCGCAGCCCCGAGCACACCCGTGCCTGGGCGCGTGCGCAATTGCTATTGAATAAACTGGGTGGCTTGCCGTCTGCACTGGCGATGCCTGCATTGACTCGTGAGCCAGCAGCGGGACGTCGTGCTGCAATTACAAGGCTGGCAGCCATACTTGCGCTGGCACCCGCAAGCTGGGGCATCTGGAAAGTGATAGCTGCGCAGGACTGGATAACGGATTGCCGTACCGCAGTCGGTGAACAGCGTGTCATGCATCTGGCGGATAACAGCGAAGTGACGCTGAATACGGCAACCGCTTTCAATGTTCATTTCAATTCCACGCAACGCAATATCAATTTGCGCAGCGGCGAAATCCTGATCCAGACGGCACGTGAAGCGACGGCTAACTATCGTCCGTTTAGTGTCAGCACTACGCAGGGGCTGATGGAAGCGCTCGGCACACGTTTCAGCGTGCGGGTGTATGACGAGACTACCCATTTAGCCGTGCTGGAAGGCGCGGTCAAAATCACACCGAATCAAAATGCGCTGCAACAGCAGGTGCTGCATGCAGGCCAGCAGGTGACATTTACCAAAAATGCGATAGGTGAAATTACCGCGGCAGACAATGTCGTCGTAGCGTGGACTGAGGGCATGCTGGTGGCAGACCGCATGCGGCTGGCTGATTTTGCCGCTGAACTGAGTCGCTACCGCAGCGGCATAGTCCACGTTGATCCGGCGGTTGCGCAAGTCCGGGTATCCGGTGCTTTCCCCCTGCGTGATACGGACAAGGCGCTGGCCATGCTGGTATCCACTTATCCGGTCGATGCGCAAACGCGCTTGCGCGGCCACTGGATCACTTTGGTAGCACGCTGAATAAATATTTTGCAGGTGCTGATACTTTTTTCTTTTTCAACTGGCAGAGAGATTGAAGAACACATTCTCTATCGTTGAAAAGGAATTCAATTTCATGTCATCTGCATGTCCGCGCCTTGTTGAGCGCCGTTTAAACCACGCTATCCGGATAGCGCTTATGAGTATGGCACTCGCCAGTGTTTCTGCCTTGATTCCAGTTGCACATGCGGCCGATACGCTGGACGCAGTTGCTGCTCGTCCATACAACCTGGCGTCCGGCCCATTGGGACGTAATTTGTCCAGCTTTGCCGCGCAAGCCGGTATCGCACTTTCGTTTGATCCCGCATTGACCGAAGGGCTGACGAGTCCGGCCTTGTCCGGCACATATTCCGGACGTGAAGGCTTACGCAAGCTGTTGAGTGGTAGTGGCCTGGAGTTGGTGCAGCGTACCGATGGCAGTTATACGCTGGGGAAAATAGCGACGGGTGCCAGTGCACCGCGTGAGAGCTCGACTTTGCCGGAAGTGCAGGTCACGGCAGTGCAAACAGCAACCACTGAAGGTACAGGTTCCTACACCACGGGTTCCGCCAGTACTGCCACGCGTCTGAATTTATCAATACGCGAAACGCCGCAATCGGTCAGCGTCATTACGCGTCAGCGCATGGATGACCAGGGTTTGTCGCAATTGTCTGATGTAGTAGCGCAGACGCCAGGCCTGGTGATTGCACAAAGCGGCAATGCCGGATCGGATTCGAGCCCTATCTATGCGCGCGGTTTTGCGGTGGAAAATTATCAGGTCGATGGCGTGGGGCAGGTTTTTTCCGGCTATAGCTCGGTATTCCAGAGCAATGACATGGCGCTCTATGACCGGGTGGAGGTGGTGCGTGGTGCGACCGGCCTGATGAATGGTGTGGGTTCACCCAGCGCAACGATTAACCTGATGCGCAAGCGTCCAACTGCACAATTCCAGGCTTCGGCAAAAGTGGAAGCAGGATCATGGAACTACTATCGGGCAGAAGCCGATATCTCGGCTCCGCTGAATGAAGCGCGTACCTTGCGCGGACGCGTAGTGGCGGCTTATCAGGAAAACGATTCCTATATAGATCGCCTGCACGAAAAGAAGGAAATCCTCTACGGCATACTCGAGGCTGATCTCAGCCCTTCGACCCTGGCCACTTTTGGTGTGACGCTGCAAAACCACGATGCCACCGGCCATTCGCGCAGTGGGCGTCCGGCTTATTTCGATGATGGCTCGCGTACCAGCTGGGCGCGTTCCGATTCCGCTGCCGCCTCGTGGGCTTATTCCAGGCGTCACAGCCAGGCCATCTTTGCCTCCATCGAGCATCAATTCGATAACGAATGGCTGGTCAAGGGAACCCTGAGCCAGGGTAAGGTTGATTACGATGAATTGCTGGGCTACATGGTGGTTGGCTTTCCGAATAAGGCAACTGGTGCCGGAGCTACTTTGTACGCCAGCCGCTGGGTCGGTAACCCGACGCAGAACAGCCTGGATCTGTACGCCAGCGGGCCGTTTAATTGGCTGGGTCGCAAACATGATTTGGTCATCGGTACGACAATCGCGCGTACGACGGTGGACGCGCCTACCTATGGCGGCTGGAATGTGTTGCCGGTTCCGAATGTCTATACCTGGGATGGGAATACGCCAGGCAATCCGAACACCAGCGTACAGGGCAGTTACCAGGACAAGGAAAGCATGAGCAGTGCGTACTCAACCGCACGCTTTAAACCTACCGATGCCTTGTCTGTCATAGTCGGTGCGCGTATTACCAACTGGGAGCGTGTGCAGTCGACCGTCAAAATCAGTCCCTATGAAAACAATAAGGTGACGCCTTATGCGGGGCTGGTGTACGACTTCAATAAGAACTGGTCTGGCTATGCCAGCTACACCGACATCTTCAAGCCGCAAAGCAATAAGACGCCTACCGGTGACTTTCTTGATCCATTGCTGGGTAAAAGTTATGAAATCGGTGCGAAAGGCGAATTTTTCGACAAGCGCCTGAACCTCGGGCTCGCCGTATTTAAAATCCAGCAAGACAATCTCGGCGTTTCCATTCCAGGCGTCTTTGCGCCGGATGGATCGCAAGCCTACCGCGCGGTTTCCGGTACTTCCACCCGTGGCTATGAAGTTGAGTTGGGTGGTGAGCTGGCGCGCAACTGGCAGGGCTCGATCGCTTATGCACGCAGCATGACTTCTGACCGTAACAACATGCCGCTCAATACCAATATCCCGCAAAACACCTTCAAGCTCTTCACGACTTATCGCCTGGCCGGTTTCGGCGATGGCCTGACGGTCGGTGGCGGTGTGCGTTGGCAAAGTGAGATTTACAGCGATAACCAGGGACCCGTTGGCAAAAGATCCCGTTTTACCCAGGAAGCATATTCGGTCGTCGATCTGATGGCGCGTTATCAGATTTCCAAACAATTGACGCTGACGGCCAATCTTTATAACGCTTTCGATAAATCGTATTACACCACGACCGGTGGAGCTTATTACGGTGCGCCGCGCAATCTGCGGGTGGGACTGGACATGCGCTTCTAAGCCTGGCGCGCATTTGCAGCATGCAGCACAGCCACCCGGAGTGCCAGATCGCACTTCGGGTGGCCCTTTTTTCAATCTCGTTGGTCATAGTAAGTAAGGAGTGGAGATTTTCCAGTCCTGTCTGATGGTGGATGTTTTGATGTGTATGTCCGGTTTTGCCTGTTTTCCACTGCTTTCGCTGCCAGTTTGTGGCGGCGGGCTGGGTTGCGGGCGCTTTTTGCTGCATGTTTTCGTTAACGCTTGCAAAGCCGGATAACAAGCGCGTAGCTGATTTTTCGCAAGGCTGTTTAATTTTTTATTACATAAAGGGTAATCACATGATCAAAAAAACACTCGTCACCATGTTGCTGTCATCGTTTGCTGTTGCGGCCAGTGCCCACCAGGTCTGGGTAGAGCGTGATGCTTCCGGCCCGGCCAAAGTCTATGTCGGCGATGTCGATGGTGAGCGCGATCACGGTGACGATGTCGCCAAGCTGGCAGCGACTACCCAGGTATTTGGCAAGGACAGCAAGCAGCTGGCCAAGCTCACTACCAAAAATGAATATCTGGAAGCAGCGGTAAGCGGTAGCGGCGATGTGCGCCTGATCGCTGACCAGGTCTGGAAGCCATGGAAAAACAAGGATGGCCAGATGCAAGCCGCCGTCTTCAATTCGCGTGCCGGTCGCACTGAAACCGCGGCTGTGCTGGATTTTGAATTGGTGCCGGTTAAAGCCAATGGCAATGTCTTCACATTGACCTTCAAAGGCGAGCCTGTTGCGAATAAAAAGGTCAGCGTCATCAATCCGGAACAATGGGTCAAGGGTTTCACCACCGACAAGGAAGGCCGCGTTCAGGTTCCGCTGCAAGGTAAGGGTCGTTACATCCTGATGAGCAACCATGAACAAAAGGGTGACCTCGAAGTCGCAGGCGACAAAGTACAAAAAATTTCGTACACGACGACCCTGAGTTTCGTTAACAAGTAAGTTGCAATAGTAGTGATATCCAGGGGCGCAGCATGCTGCGCCCCGATTAGTCTTGTGGTGACTGGTTTCTTTTCTCCCGACATGGTGCGGGATGTTTTTTACGAGGTTTTATGCGCATTTCCTTTTCTCCTTTTGCTTTGCTGGCCACCAGCTTGTTTCTGACCAGCGCTGCTGCGCATGCTGACTACGTCTGGCTGGAGCGCGATACGGCCGGTACCGCACATGCCTATATCGGTGAGTTTGAAGCGGTAAAAGGATCGCCAGCGAGCATCAGCGCAGCACGTGCTTTCATGGCCGATGGCAAGGACCTGCCATGGTCGGCAGAAGCCGAGCGCCTGAATATCGCTGCACCGGCGAACGGCGATTTGCGTCTGGCAGCGACGCGTATCGGTGAAAAGGGCGTGCTGAATTACTTCCAGGCCAAGAATGGGCGCAGCGAAACCAAAGCGGTTAATGATCTGGAGTTGGTGCCGACAGAAGCCAATGGCAATACCTTCAAGCTGGTATGGAAAGGCAATACCGTCGCAGCGTCGCAAGTCAACGTAGAGACTTCCGAAGGCTGGCACCGGGTACTGAAGCCGGGCAAGGACGGCACGGTGACGCTGAACGCAGTATTTCCTGCGCGCTACCTGCTGGAAGTGACAGCGCGGGTAAACGGTACCGTTACTTTGGATGGCAAAAAATATGATGACGTGCGTCACACAGCAACGCTGACATTTGAGGTCAAGAAATAATGAATACGCGCAAGAGCTTTACCCGCAAGCAAAAGACAGTGGGTCTGGTGGTGCTGGTCGCTGCGTTGGCAGCCATCGGTTTGTGGTCCGGTAATCGTGGTGACGCGCAGTACGAAGTCGCACCGGTAGCGCGCGGCAATATTGAAGCGACGGTGACGGCTATCGGTACGCTGCAGCCCATGAGTTCGGTTGATGTTGGTGCCCAGGTATCTGGCCAGGTATTGAAGCTACATGTGCAGCCCGGCGATGTCGTGAAGAAAGGCCAATTGCTGGCGGAGATCGATGCCAGCGTGTTGCAGGCGACGGTGGATGCTGGCCGCGCACAACAAACCGAGTTACAGGCGCAGCTGGCGGAACAAAAGGCGCAACATAAGCTGAGCGCGCAGCAGCACGAGCGCCAGCAACAAATGCACAAGGATGAATCGACCCGACTGGAAGATGTGCAGACGGCAGAAGCCAACCTGGCGGCTGCGGTGGCACGCATCGCCCAGACCCAGGCGCGCATTGTGCAGACCCAATCCAGCCTGAAGGCAGATGAAGCCCGCCTTGGTTACACGCGGATTTATGCGCCTATGGGTGGCACCGTCATCGGCATCGATGCAAAAGAAGGGCAGACCCTGAATGCAACTTATCAGACGCCGACACTGATGCGCATCGCTGATCTGTCGGAAATGACGGTATGGACCACAGTGTCGGAAGCAGATATCCGCCGTGTCAAAGCAGGCCAGGCGGCCTACTTCACGACGCTGGCGGGCGACCGTCGTCGCTGGAATGGACAAGTACGTCAGGTCTTGCCGGCACCTCCGGCTGCTCCGGCGACGCAAAGCAATCCTAACCAGACCCCGGTCAGCAAAGTGGTGCAGTACACCGTCTTGTTTGATGTGGATAACAAGGATGCCGAACTGCTGCCGCAAATGACCGCACAGGTTTCCTTCATCACGGCTTCGGCGCGTGATGTGCTGGTGGCGCCGCTGAACGCCTTGCAGGCGGTAGAGCACAAGCCGCAGATCTATACCGCGCGCATATTAGGCAGCGACGACAAACCGCAAACGCGAGAAGTGCGTACCGGTGTCAGCGACAGGCTGGCGGCGCAAGTGGTCGAAGGTTTGAAAGAAGGCGAGCAACTGATTACCGGTGAGGTCGTGGCGCAGACCAAGACACGGAGGTTTCAGTGGTAACAGACGCGCCGCTGATTGAGCTGCGGGAGATACGCAAGCAATACGGAGGAAATGGCGATGCACCGGCGGTAGAAGTACTGCATGGTTTATCGCTGAAGATATACGCCGGTGAGTTCGTGGCGATCGTCGGTGCATCGGGCTCCGGCAAGTCGACGCTGATGCATTTGCTGGGCTGTCTGGACCGGCCCAGCTCGGGCAGCTATCTGTTTAGCGGGCGCGATGTGGCGACGCTGGATAGTGATGAGCTGGCGTGGTTGCGTCGTGAAGCGTTTGGTTTCGTATTCCAGGGTTATCACCTGATAGCAACCGAGTCGGCACGCGAGAACGTCGAAGTACCTGCTATCTACGCCGGGATGCCGGAAGATGAGCGTGCCGCGCGCGCATCCGCACTGTTGACGCGTCTGGGCTTGAGCGACAAGCTGGATAACCGGCCGAGCCAGTTATCGGGTGGCCAGCAACAACGTGTCTCGATAGCGCGTGCGTTGATGAATGGTGGTCGCATCATCCTTGCCGATGAACCGACCGGAGCGCTGGACAGCAAGAGTGGCGCGGAAGTGATGGCGTTGCTGAATGAACTGGCTGATGCAGGACATACCATCATCCTGATTACACATGATCGCGATGTGGCGGACCAGGCACGACGCGTCATAGAAATACGTGATGGCGAAATCGTCGGCGATTCTGGCGTGTCGGCCATCAAACAAGCTTTGCCTGCACCGGATATGACACAAGCCGGACGCGACGCCGGTGCTTCATTCTGGGATGATTTGCGCGAAGCGGCGCGTACCGCATGGCGTGGTATGCGCATGAACCGCACGCGCACCGGCCTGACCCTGCTCGGCATCGTGATAGGTGTTGCTTCGGTGATCGTAATGCTGGCGGTAGGCGAAGGTGCCAAGCAACGCGTCATCGATGAGATGGGTTCGCTGGGTACCACCATCATGTACCTCGGGAGTGGTCATCCGTCGAATGGCGGGCCGCCGGGACGTCTGACGATAGAAGATCTGGATGCAGTAGCTGCACTGCCGGAAATTGGTCATGTCATGCCTATCATCGGTGATCCGGTTACCGTGCGTCGCGGTAATGTCGATCGCCAGGTTTACGCATTCGCCAGTGCTTATGTGATGCCTTTGGTGCATCGCTGGCGCGTCGGCAAGGGACGCTTCTTCACCCCCGAAGAAGATGAGCAGCTGGCTCCGGTCGTGGTCATCGGCCACAAGGCATGGAAAAACTTCTTCCCGGATGGCAGCGACCCACTTGGCAAGCAAATCCTGATCGTCGATGCACCGTTTGAAGTAATAGGCGTGATGGCTGAACGTGGCGCGGATTCAGGCTCGCAGGATTACGATGAAATGGTCTTCATCCCGTACAACTCCGGACGCATGCGCGTCTACGATGCGCGCGCCGAACCTGATTACACGGTGGTGGAAGCGGCATCGGAGGAATTGGTTGGGAAAGCGGAAGCCGCGATGAAAAAGCTGTTGATAGAACGGCGCGGGCGCGATGACTTCCGTATCGGTAACGCCGCAGCAAAATTGCAGGCAGCGGCACAAACCAGCAATGCGATGAAGATGATGCTGGGTCTGATCGCGGCCGTCTCGCTGATCGTTGGTGGCATAGGTGTGATGAATGTGATGCTGATGACGGTGCGCGAGCGCACCCGCGAAATCGGCATACGCATGGCGACCGGTGCGCGTGAGCGCGACATTCTGCGCCAGTTCCTGACGGAAGCGGTGCTGGTGTCGGTGGTCGGCGGCGTCATCGGCGTGGCCTCTGGCTTGTTTATAGGTGCGGCACTGTTGTTCTGGAATGTGGCAGTGATTTTTTCGCTGTCGGCCATCATCGGTGCCTTCGCCTGTGCAGTCGCGACCGGTTTGATTTTCGGCTATATGCCAGCGAAGAAAGCGGCCGGGCTGGATCCTGTGATCGCTTTGGCTTCTGAATAAGCGGACTAAGAAAATGATGAAGATATGGACAGGACTTTCTGCTGCCTTGCTGCTCGCCGGTTGTGCGAGCCAGGGTACGCAGGAAACATTGGCGCCGGAAGTTGCTCCGCAATGGCGTCAGGCACAGCAGGGCAGCATGCTGCCCACTGCCGTGACGCGCGACTGGTGGCGCAGCTTTGGTAGCACTGAGCTGGATAGCTTGCTCGAAGCCGCACAAGCGCAAAGCTATGATCTGGCGGCGGCAGTCGCACGGGTCAGGCAAGCGCAGGCAACCGCCACTATTGCAGGTGCTGCCTTGCTGCCGGAACTGAATGGCAACCTTGGTGCAACGCGTAATGGTCGCCTCGGCGGTGATGGCAATGGCACGCCTAGCGGCACTGTGTACCAGGCTGGATTAACGGCCAGCTATGAACTGGATTTCTGGGGGCGCAATCGCGCCTTGCGTGACAGTGCGCGTGCTGATTTGCGGGCAGCAGAATTTGATCGCGACACGGTATACCTGACAGTGACTGCCGGTGTGGCTTCGGCCTGGTTGCAGACCATGGGTTTGCGGGAACGGGCAGCGATAGCCGATCTCAGTGTGGCGAGTGCGCAGCGCTTGCTGGATGTGATCGAGTCGCGCGCACGTGCCGGTGCGGCCAATCCGCTGGAACTGGCGCAGCAGCGTGGCGTACTGGCAGCTCAGATGCGCGCGCGTGCGGCGATCCGTCAGCAAGCGGAAGACAGCCAGACCACACTGGCCGTTCTGCTCGGACGTAATCCATCTTTATTAAGCCTGGCTGCGACTGATTTGAAAGGTTTGCAGGCGCCAACTACAGGCGCGGGCTTGCCTGCTGAATTACTGACGCGCCGCCCGGATATCGCACGGGCTGAAGCGCAACTGGCGCGCGCGGATGCGAATGTCATCGCAGCACGCGCGGCGATGCTGCCGCGGATTACCCTGGGTGGCGACATGACGGCTGCCAGCAACCGGGTCAGCAGCGTATTTGATAATCCGGTGTATAGCCTGGCCGCTGGTCTGGCTGCGCCTATCTTTAATGCCGGAAGATTGGCAGCAGGACGTGATCTGGCAGTAGCGCAAAGGGAAGAGTTACTGGCGAACTATCGTCGTGCCATCGTTGCGGCCTTCGGTGATGTCGAGACTGCATTGAATGCGGTGGCGGGTATAGATGCACAACGTGTTGCGCAAGAAGAAGAGCTGCGCCAGGCACAGCGTGCGTTTAATCTGGCCGAGTCACGCTATCGTGTGGGTGCGGAAACTTCGCTGACTTTGCTGGATGCGCAGCGCACCTTGTATGCTGCACAGGATGCAGCAGCACAGTTGCGTACGCTACGCTTGCAGGCATCGGTCAGCTTATACAAGGCACTTGGTGGTGGTTGGCAGTCTACTGTTGCGGAGCCGCAGGGATAGGCACGGCACGTGTTTTGAAGGGCGGGCGTAAATGCTCGTCCGGCATTTCCAGCGCTTCCGGTGCAGGCGCTGCCTCATTCGTCAGGTAGCGCTCTACCAGCTGGAAGAAGCGGGAATAGAATTTCTCTGATGCGATGGTGGTGCTGGCGACTTTGACCAGAGAATCATCGCTCGATGAAAACGGCAGCGACAAGGAGCCCAGCGCGCCTACGCCGACACTGGCCGAGTTATTGATCTTCTTCAGCGCATAACGATCTTCCAGCGCATTCGCAAACACCGAGGTCAGGTTGCCATCCGCATTGTCGGTGGTGCATACGACGCGGAACGCGATTTGCACATGCACGTCATTCTCCGGCTGGAAACTCTTGCGCGCATCGATTTGCGTGGTGGTGTACGCGCTGATCACATAGCCCTGGCTCAACAAGGTGCGACGCACCGCCTCACATGCCACTTCGGATGAAACCGTGAAGCGGCGTGCATAAATTTCAGTTGTGTCGAATTTTTCCGTTTGATAGGCAACAGGCTTGGGCCCTGCGCAACCGGCTATCGTTGCCAGCATCAGTGCTGACAACAGGATGCGGGAGCTGAATTGCATAAACTAAATTCTCCAAAATAAGCGCATAGCGGTCCATGCGCTGTTGATTGACTCTTGTTGCCGTGAAAAATTCCTTCTATTTTCCGCAAAAAGCCCGGTGTTTGCTTTCTAAATAGTCATTTTGCGGACTTTCTTCACATTTGCCGTGATGCTGTCCGGCTATTTTCCCTGTTTTTAAGTCGAATGAAAAATGGGGTGGATGCTCCAGCCAAGTCGAATCTCAGTTAATCTTCATGCTTTGTTGCTTCGATATGAGAAAAAGTAATGGGTAATCTGGTGATTGTTCGCCATGGCGAGTCACAGTGGAACAGGGAAAACCGTTTTACCGGCTGGGCAGATATCGACCTGACCGCGAATGGCATAGAGCAGGCACGTTGCGCCGGACGCGCGCTGGCCCGGGCTGGTTTCCGTTTCGACCTCGCGATTACTTCCATGCTGAAACGCACCATACGTTCACAATGGCTGATCCTGGATGAAATGGATGCGATGTTTACGCCGGTCATCAGTCACTGGCGTCTGAATGAACGTCATTACGGCGCACTGACCGGCCATAGCCGTGCGGAAATGATAGAGCGCTTTGGTGAAGAGCAGGTCTGGGCCTGGCGTCGCGGCTTCGATAGCCGCCCGCCCCTGATGGAGAGTACGGATGCCCGTGCACCGCAACAGCAGGCGCGATACAAGGACGTGCCGCGTGCTGAATTGCCGCTGGGTGAATCGCTGCACGATACGGTGGAGCGTGTTCGGGTAGTGTGGAACGAAACCATCGCGCCGGTACTGAAGCAAGGCAAAGATGTCATTATTTCTTCGCATGGCAATAGCCAGCGCGCATTGGTCAAGTTGCTGGAAGATATGCCGGACGAAGAAGTGGCACGCTTCGATGTACCGAACAGCGTACCGCTGGTTTATAAACTGGATACCGATCTGCGTGTGCTGGAAAGAAAATCGATGACCGATATCCCACATCCGGGTTCATCCGCGATACTTTGATTTAAAAAAGCCGACCTGGGTCGGCTTTTTTATTGGGCGTATGCCACAGCCTGCATGGCATGTAGCTGATTACTTCCCTATTTGTTTGCTCACACCATTCTCTTGCTGGTTCAGGGTCTTTTGTTCCAGCTTGGTGATGTGCCCGCCATTCTGGCTGGCCATGGCTCGCTCTTCCTTGCGTATCTGATGATCTTCCTTGTGTAGCTTCTTCGCCTCTGGCTTGGACATTTTTCCTTCTTTCACTTCCTGGTGTATGCGCTTGTCCTGCTTGTCCAGGCGCTGGTTCACTTCGGCACGACGTGGATGTTCTTTCTGAAATTCGGTTGCCGCAAATGACTGTGTACTTACCGCTGCCAGCATGCCGACTACACCAATCAGGGACAGAGTTTTACGCATCGCATTCGACATGATTTTTCCTTAAGTGTTGTTTGTTGTGTCTAGTAAGCAGTAGGGGATTCTACGTAGCTACGCGTACATAAACGTGGTTTCCAAAACTGGCGATGACAGGAATTGCGACTGAAGTGTAAGCAAATGTTTGCTGGCGCCAATTCGGGCAAGGTCCGGTCGGGCAGGGGATGGCGATGAGTGTGGTGACTATTCTGATGACGACTACCGTGATGGTTGCCGTGACTTTGTGGCTACAACGTCAGCGTTAATACGCATGTTGCCAACAATCGTTGATTAACGGCGACGCTGCTCTTCGAAGAAGTCGCGTTTCAGGAATTCTTCCAGTTCCGTACTGTCGCGCAGGCGCGCCGACAGCACCACCACGCGACCCAGACGTGGTGAGTTCCAGTTGAAGTCTTCTTTTTCATATAGACGTATCAGATCTATCATCCGGCGCACGATGGCGGTTTCGATATCGCCACCCGGCCCTGCGTCCACCTGTATCAACTGGCGTGAATTGGTTTTGCGGCGCAAGTCCCAACCGCGGAACAGGAACTCTGCCGTGCGCACACCCTTGAAGGTAATCTGGAACACGCCGCCGGATTCATTGCGACCGCGCGATTGACGCTGCACCATCTCGGCGATGTTGGCACGTGCGATCGCATTATCATCTTCCACTGGCTTTGCATCGGGTTCGATAATCCCGGCGGCACGACGTCGTTCGCGTGCAGCGGCCAGCATGTCGCTCATGTCTGGTGGCAGTGCTTCCTTGCTGGTAGTTTTGGGCGCGACTGGCGGTGGTGTACCTTTGTCAGCCTGGCGTATAGGTTCGGTCTTTTTCCGCGAAGCAGATTTTTGTTGGCGTGGTGCGGGATTCGATTTCTCGACTTTCTTTTGCTCGGGTTCCGGTGGCGTTTCCGCCTTGGGCGCTGGCTTGGGAGCCGGTGCCTGTGTAATCAGGCTGACTTCCAGCGGCGCTGTCGGCGATTCACCTGATTCCACTACGCGCACCTTGGCCTGATCCAGCGCAAACAGCAGGATCAGCGCATGTATCAGCAGTGAGAGCCCTAAGCCTATGGCGGGGCGGGCACGCATATGGGTCAGAATGGATGGGAACTTCATGTTCTACTGCAAATGGAAACTGCCGTCATTATGACTGCGCTATGGAATTTTGTTCGACTGATCTGCGCTCAATAAATTCGTTATTGGTAATGATGGGGCGTTTCCCTTGCAAATATGAATGAAAGTTATGTAAATGTTACGTTTGCGCCGGGGCAAATACACGTAATCATGGCGCTGCTGGATTCCTGATAGAGAAGGAGACATATATGTATTTCATCCGCAAGTTGGGTGGTCTGGCCTTGTTGTGTTGGTGCGCCGCCGGTTGGGCGCAAGGATCGGCGACGGAAACGGACAGCTGGATCTATCTGGAGCCAACGCAGATAGACAGCACACGCTTTCTTGGTCCGCCGCCTGATGCGGCGGCGACCCGACGCGAGATTGATGCCATGCTGCTGATGCAGGAGCAACGTACCCCTGAGCAAGCTCGGCAGGCTGCGCTGGATCATGAGCAAAGTGTTTTCCGCTTTGCTGACGTGATGGGTAATAAATTCCAGCGCGATCGTTTGCCGCTGACGACGCGTTTGTTTGACACCTTGCATGAGACCGGCAATGCGATGGAGAAGCAAGGCAAGAAGAAGTGGCGACGTGTGCGTCCGCCAGTGTTTGACACGCGTATACGGCCGGTAGCCAGGTACTCTGCGAGCGGTTCCTATCCAAGTGGGCACGCTACTTTCAGCTTCCTGGCCGCCATCGTATTGGCGGATATGGTGCCGGAAAAGAGCGAGCGGATCTTTACGCGTGCGCGGGAATTCGGAGAGCATCGCGTCATGGGCGGCGTGCATTACCCGAGTGATATAGCTGCAGGGCAGCGACTGGCGACGTTGATCGCTGTGCTGATACAGCAAAATCCAGCCTTCCAGCAAGACTATGCGGCGGCACGCGCCGAATTGCGTGCGGCGTTGGAACTGCAATAAGTCCTTACACCCGGCGTCGTGCATGACGCCGGGCATCTTTTCCGCAAAAACACCCTTAAATACGTGCTCATCGCGCTTGCCGCCGGATCAACTGCGGGCAATTCCTGGCTGTTTATCGTCATATCTGACTGTATATATCGTTTGCATGATGTTTGAGCCTCCGTTTGTTGACGGCTGTTTTAAAGCGGCAACTGCGAAGCTGAAAAGCATTTCTAAATTAATAACTTATTTGTGAAATAATCGAAAAATATTTGTATGCTGCGGCGCAGCAAATGTGTTTCGATACTGGCCTCGATTTACAAAAAATTTTTGATCCCGTGAAAAAAACCACCCTACGTTTTTAGCTATAAACGGTGCGGTCTTCCGGCTGATTCGTCATATAAATTTGGTGAATATCAGCCATTCATTGCGACGCAACAGAGGGGTAAAAAACGTGATTTTTTAAGGGTAAGTACGTAGTTTGGCTAAGTATAACTACGTATTGTTCGCAAAAGTCCGAGTGCGTATCGTCACGAAATCTTAACGCTAGCTTCACCCTATCGTGAGATGAAAAAAACAGGTTTTAAAGCAGTTCCGGCGGCATGTTGCAGGAATTTTTTGAGTAACCGGATCACGAAATCACTTTGCCGCGAGGCAAAAAAATTTCGCTCAGGGATGACTTGAAAGCGACCCGTAAGCAGACCTTCGGGACAGCGCAAAAAATGCTTTTTTTGTCTGAGTTGGGCGAAAACCAGATTAAGTCGCTGCTCTAGCGATCCCACCCGGATCTCCAAGGCAAAAGGCGGAACGGCATACGACCGGTTCATTTATGACCGCCTTGCAAATACAACTTGAGGATGTCTTTGCGATCAAGCTGCACGCGAACGCATTAACTATTAATCATTGTTTGGTTTTGGCCCCGGCTCAAAACTGCGATGAACACGAGGAAGAGAAATGACAACAGCAACACAACAAATATCGGGTGGCGCATCCGGTACATCGAACGCGACGCGCTGGCTCCAGCTCGTAGTAGGTGTCGTATGTATGATCGCTACAGCTAACATCCAGTACGCATGGACATTGTTCGTACCGGAAATCCAAGGCACATTCGGTTGGGCCCGTGCTGAGATTCAAATTGCATTTACGATTTTCGTCTTGGTTCAAACCTGGCTCGCACCTATCGAAGGTTACTTCATCGATAAACTCGGCCCACGTCTGATGGTTGCGTTCGGCGCGATCTTCATCGGTCTGGCTTGGGTCATCAACTCGCAAGCGACAACCCTGATGGGCTTCTACGTCGGTGCAGCGTTGGGTGGTGTCGGTGTAGGTTCGATCTACGCAACATGTATCAACAACGCGTTGAAATGGTTCCCGGACCGTCGTGGTCTGGCAGTTGGCTTGACCGCTGGTGGTTACGGTGCTGGTTCCGCTGCAACGATCTTGCCGATCGCAGCGATGATCAAAACATCGGGTTTCCAAGAAACATTCCTGTTCTTCGGTATCTTGCAAGGTTCGCTGGCTTTCCTGGCAGCATGGTTCCTGCGCTCCCCAGCTAAAGGCGAAGTTAGTGCGTCTGCCAAACTGGTACAAGCTGCACGTGACTACACCCTGAAAGAAGCGCTGAACACCAAACTGTTCTGGCTCATGTTCTTCATGTTCATCTGCGTAGTTACCGGCGGTATGATGGCTGTGGCGCAACTGGGCGTTATCGCACAAGATTTGGGCGTTAAAGAATTTGAAGTCGATATGTACTTCTTCGTGATGGCTGCATTGCCGCTGGCACTGATGCTCGATCGAATCATGAACGGTATTTCCCGTCCATTGTTCGGCTGGATCTCGGACAACATCGGTCGTGAAAAAACCATGGTGATCGCGTTCACACTCGAAGGCTTCGGTATCATCGCTTTGGGCTACTTCGGTCACAACCCATGGGCATTCTTGATCTTGTCCGGCGTCGTGTTCCTGGCATGGGGTGAAGTCTACTCGCTGTTCTCGGCTCTGGCTGGTGACGCGTTCGGTACCAAACACATCGGTAAGATCTACGGCGTGCTGTACACCGCAAAAGGTATCGGTGCTCTGTTCGTACCAGTTGGTAACCTGATGATGGAAGCAACCGGCACATGGTCCACCGTTCTGTACACCGTTGCATGTATGGATCTGACCGCAGCTATCCTCGCAGTTGTTGCATTGCGCCCAACTCTCAAGAAACACGTGGCCTTCTCCGCGGATCTCTTGAAGAAGGAGAAAGCTGCAGAAGCTGCTAACGGAGGCGCTCCGGCGCATGCCTAAGCCGCATTAACGCAAAGATTAGAACTCAACTTTCAGGCTCCTTCGGGAGCCTATTTTTTTAGACCCGCATATGAGAGCAGTGTCATGACAGAACGGCCGAATGCAATGAGCGAAAATTTATCCGGTATCAGCCAGGAATTGCCACTGGCAGTACGTATGCAGATCGAACAAACGATACGCCTGGCGATGGCGGACGCGGTGGGTACGATCAGCAAGCATATTGAAGATGGCAAAGGGAAGGCAGACAAGGCGGTCGTCAGTGGGCGTAATGCGCGCTGGCTGATCTTCCCCGCCGCGATCATCCTGGCCTTATGGATGTACGTGCCGAGTCCGTTTTCGCTGCAGCACTTGCGGGAAGAAAAAGCGAAGTTGACGAAAGATATCGCCAAGCTGCGGCAAAGCGGTGCCAATGCCGATGTCATCACCTGTGACGTCAACGGTGAGGTGCGCTTTTGCGCGAAGATAGATAGCAATGCCCGGGGCAACTGGGACGGCTATCAAATCATCCAGAACAAATAAGTACCTGGCAACCTAGGCTCACATATACTCAATGCGGGTCCTGGTGTTGTGCACGGTTCGCCTGGTAA
The DNA here is from genome assembly GCF_903993245.1 of Herminiimonas sp. Marseille-P9896. Taxonomy (NCBI): domain Bacteria; kingdom Pseudomonadati; phylum Pseudomonadota; class Betaproteobacteria; order Burkholderiales; family Oxalobacteraceae; genus Herminiimonas; species Herminiimonas sp. Marseille-P9896. Next base: position 490,538 of record NZ_CAJEVT010000001.1, read on the forward strand.
TAGGCGATAAACTCATGCGCTGTCAGCGCTTTCGAGAACAACCAACCCTGACCAAAATCCACATCATGCGCGAGCAGATAGTCTGCCTGTGCTTGTGTTTCTACGCCTTCAGCAACGATTTGCAGCTTCAGGGCTTTGGCCATTTCTATGATGTAAGGCGTGACGCTGCTGGTCGCTGATTCGGTATCGACCGTGTCGATAAAGGATTTATCTATCTTGAGGGTATCCAGCGGTAAGCCCTGCAAATAGGACAGGCTGGAATAACCGGTACCAAAATCGTCAATGGCGACCGCATGCCCCATTTCGCGCGCGGTATTAATCGTGGTACGTGCCGCCTCTATATCCATAAAGCCGCGTTCGGTTGCCTCCAGCCAGATTTGCTGGGGCTGTATATCCGTGCCCTTGAGCGCTGCTTGCACGACATTGAGTACGCGGCCGGTCTTGATATCCTGCGCGCTGATATTAATAGCGATGTGCAACGTACGGTCTGCCTGCAGCACGTGGCGCATATCCCGTATTACTTCAGTAACGACCTGGTCCGTGATGGGCAGGATCAGCCCGCTTTCCTCTGCCAGCGGTATAAATAAATCGGGACGCGTCATGCTGCCATCCGGCCGTTGCCAGCGCACCAGTGCTTCGGCACCCACACATAATCCGGTTTTCAGTTCTATCAGCGGTTGGTAGTGCACGATGAATTCGTGTTTATCCACCCCCAGTTTTAATTCGCCCAGCGGTGACAGACGTTTGCGCGATACCCAGACGACCAGGCCGACCATAAAGGCCGCCATCAATAATCCGAGTGGCAGCAGCACGATCATTTCGCGTCCCGTTTGCGCAGCGATGCCGCTATCCGGTTCGATGACGACTGCAATCAGGTCTTTGTCGTGCAGTACTTTCGAAGCGTACGGTATGCGTTTCCCCGCTAGTAATTGCTGCACCAGCTCGGGATCCGGATCATGCAGGCTACCCAATAGCTTGCCGTTACGGGTTGCCGTCACCAGTTGTACTTCAGGGTTCAGGATGATGTCGGCGAAGCGCGCTGGATCGATCAGTACCTTATAGGCCTGGGCGCTGATGCCTATCATGCCCTTGCCGCCATTCACTTCGGGAATGATATTGGTGCTGATAGCCAGCCCGTTATCGGTAGTAAATTCGATGGGGGTTTGCCTGACTTCCCGCAGGATTAGTCCGGCTGGCGTGCATTTCAAAAGACCATCCGAGAAATACCCTATGTCTTCTATGCTGCGGGTATTCATTTCGATCAGGCGCATTTGCCGGATATGGGCGGTCGAGCAGGGCGGGCTGGTCAATTGATGTGCGGCTTGCAGTGCACGCTCGGCATCTCCCAGTGAAATACGCGCGCGTTCTATCCCGCGTTGGGCGATGGTCAGCAAACGGGCGGATTCGATATCGCTGGCGCGTTGCCAGGACAGATAGAGGGTGGCAGAAATCGGCAAAAGTGCACCGAGTACAGCCAGCATGGTTGCGATGACGATGATTTTGGCGCGACTCAAGAGGTCTCCCTTATAGGCATCTTGCATGGCCGTGCTGCTGCGACCTTCATATGAAGGTCCGGGCGATACAAATGTACTTCCTTTTGGTCAAGAGTGGTTTGCTGTGTTTCATCTATATATAGAGAGGCCGCGCTGCTTATTATTAGTGTGTGGTGCCCGGCTGGCGACATCTTGTTAAAAAATATAGTCAGGCGAGGCTAATAAGTCGCTAAAACACCTTGCTTGCTTCCCTTGGGAGGCCTAGATTGTGCTTATGCTCACTCATAGTCGCGGCGAACTGGCGGCAAGAGAGTAAACTGCGTGCATCTTTTCGCACCCCGCGATACGAACATTCTTGTGAGCAACCATGTCTGAACCATCCTTTCCCCTTTTCTCCGACCTGAAACTGAGCGAGCCGCTGCTGCGCGTGCTGCAGGAATTGGGTTATGAGTCGCCGTCGCCGATCCAGGCTGCAACCATACCTTTGCTGCTGGATAACCGCGATGTGCTGGGGCAGGCCCAGACCGGGACCGGTAAAACAGCGTCTTTCGCCCTGCCTATCCTGGCGCGTATAGACATCAAACAAAGCACGCCGCAAGCGCTGGTGCTGGCGCCGACGCGTGAACTGGCGATCCAGGTGGCTGAGGCGTTCCAGCGGTACGCTACTTATATTCCCGGTTTTCACGTGTTGCCTATTTATGGCGGCCAAAGCTATGGCGCGCAACTCAGCGCCTTGCGTCGCGGCGTGCATGTGGTGGTGGGAACCCCGGGTCGGGTCATCGACCATCTGGAAAAAGGTTCGCTCGATCTGTCGCGTATCAAAACCATGGTGCTGGACGAAGCCGATGAAATGCTGCGCATGGGTTTCATCGATGATGTCGAAACCATTCTGCAAAAAACACCCGAGTCGCGGCAGACTGCTTTGTTCTCCGCCACAATGCCATCGGCCATCAAACGGATAGCGACCACTTACTTGCGTGATCCTGACCTGATCACGGTGGCGGCCAAAACCGGTACCGCTGACAACATCCGCCAACGTTACTGGCTGGTCAGCGGTATGCAAAAACTGGATGCGCTGACCCGCATTCTGGAAGCCGAACCGTTTGACGGCATGATCATCTTTGCCCGTACCAAGCTTGGTACTGAAGAATTGGCCAGTAAATTGCAGGCACGCGGTTTCTCGGCTGCGGCTATCAATGGCGATATCCAGCAACAGCAACGCGAACGCACCATCCAGCAATTAAAGGATGGCAAGATCGATATCCTGGTTGCGACCGATGTGGCCGCACGCGGGCTGGACGTCGAACGCATCAGCCACGTCATCAACTACGACGTGCCTTACGATCCGGAAAGCTATACCCACCGTATCGGTCGTACCGGTCGTGCTGGTCGTAGTGGTGAAGCCATCCTGTTCATCGCACCGCGTGAGCGCAACCTGCTGAAAGCGATCGAACGTGCGACGCGCCAGCCGATCTCGGTACTGGAACTGCCTAGCGTGGAAGCGGTGAATGATGTGCGTATCGCGCGCTTCAAGGAACAGATTACCGACACCATCGCTGCAGGCGGTCTCGAAGTATTCCATTCGCTGATCGAGGATTACGAGCGTGAACACAATGTGCCGGCAGTGGAAATAGCTGCCGCGCTGGCCAAACTGGCGCGTGGTGATGTACCGCTGCTGCTGGATAAAAAGAATGAAGTACGCGAACGCACATGGTCGGACGACAAACCAGTGTCTGGCGGTCGCTTCGAGCGTGGCGAACGTTTTGAGCGCAGCGAGCGCTCGGCTACGCCACGCAAGGAACGCATTCCGCGCGCACCTGATCCGGGCATGCAAACCTTCCGCATTGAAGTCGGCCATATGCATGGCGTGAAACCGGGCAATATCGTCGGTGCAATCGCGAATGAAGCGAGCCTGGATTCCAAATACATAGGCCGCATTGAAATCTATGACGACTACAGCACGCTGGATTTGCCGGAGAATCTGTCGCCGGATCAATTCAATCACCTGAAAACAGTCTGGGTTGCTGGTCAGCAATTGAATATCAGCCGTGATGGCGACGCATCAGCAGCACCTGCGGCACCTGCCAGAGCCGCCAAGCCTGCATTTGAAAAACCGGCTCGTACTGAAGCCGCCCCGGTTGAAAAAACCGCGCGCAAGGAAGTCCGTGAACGCGCCGAGCCGGCCGCCGCCGCAGCAGAGCCTGCCAAGAAAGAACGTGCTCCGCGCAAAGGCGGCACGGTCGATATGGAGCCGTATCGTATCGAGGTCGGCCATGCGCATGGCGTCAAGCCTGCCAATATCGTTGGTGCGATTGCCAATGAAGCAGGGCTGGAAGCCAAATATATAGGCCGTATTGAAATCTTTGATGATTACAGTCTGCTGGATTTGCCAGCCGGGATGCCGTCCGAAGTGTTTGAGCAATTGAAATCGGTCGCCATCGGTCCGAACAAGCTGCGCCTGAGCCGTTCCGGCGTTGCGCCGGCACCGGAAAAAACCACAGGCAAGAAAATCACACTGTCGGCACCGAACAAAGGTGGTGACCGTCGGGTGGCAGAGAAGGCGCGCAACAGCAAGGCGCCGTCGAAACGCGCTGGAACCCTGGATAGCCGCTCTGCCGAGGCGGCCAAACCGAAGTCCCATCGTAAGGGTAGTAAGCCGGTGTAGCTTTTTTGCAAAGAGTGTGACGGATGTAAGCACGACGCAAAAGCTGCGCTATTATGTCCATTCGGCAATGTTAGCGAGGTAATGATGAACGTCTTACTTTACGCACTCTGTTGTTTAATCCTGCCACTCTGGATTTTCAGTGGCTTGTACCTGGCGGTCGAGATCTTCCTTGATCTTAAGGAACGCTATGCACGCTATGTAAAGAGTCAGTCGAATCGTCAGTAAATCGACTGTTTCTTTATGCTGATATCAGCGAGACATGCGCTGCCACGATGCGCCAGCCCTCCGGCAGGCGTAGCCAGGTATGACTTTGCCTTCCGATCCGCGGTTCACCCACTCGGGTGAATTCGGTATTGGCGGTTGCATAATCCCGACCATAAGTCGTAATCACCGTATTCACCAATTCACGTTCCAGGCCTTTCGATGGTCGCGCCAGCCGGAACGCCTTGATCGCCTCATATCCCAACAGATTTTCGCCAGCACCATAGCGCAGGGTGTGCGGGCTATTCCAGAATAATTCGTCCAGCACTGCCACATCATTGCCGGTGAGTGCGGCTTCATAGCGCCGGAATGCTGCGGTCACTTCCGCAACGATTTCCGGCAGGTTGATTTCGTGTGCCATCGTGTCTCTTTCCTTTTATGGCTTGTTCGCTTGGCCTGCATTCTTTTGGCTGGCGCGATGCAAAGTCTGTACGGCATTCAGCAAGTCACCTTTGGTCATCGCATCGTCTACGGCAATGCCAAATTGCGCGGCTTCGGCCAGGTGCTGTGGTTCTGCCGGTTCATCCTGGTCTTCGCGTACGGTCATTGCTTGCCGGATGGCGTATTCCAGGACGCCGAGACGTTCGATCAAATCTTCCATAGGGTTTGCTTGTGTCATATCCGTTGGTCTTGCGGTCAAATCTTAATGCACATGCGTCGTCTATCGACTCCTTACTGCCTTTATTCAACCGTCACCGATTTCGCCAGATTACGTGGCTTGTCGACGTCGGTGCCGCGCGCGAGTGCGGTGTGATAGGCCAGTAACTGCAGTGGTACTACATGCAGGATAGGGGACAGCAAACCATAGTGTTCCGGCAGGCGTATGACATGCACGCCTTCACCTGAGGTGATGCGCGAGTCGGCATCCGCGAAGACATACAGCTCACCGCCGCGGGCGCGCACTTCCTGCATATTCGATTTCAGTTTTTCGATCATCGAGTCATTCGGTGCGACGGTGACGACCGGCATTTCCTGCGTGACCAAAGCGAGTGGGCCGTGCTTCAGTTCGCCGGCCGGATACGCTTCGGCGTGGATGTATGAAATTTCTTTCAGTTTCAGCGCGCCTTCTAACGCGATCGGATAGTGCAGGCCGCGTCCGAGGAAGAGAGCGTTTTCCTTGCGGGCAAAGGCTTCGGCCCACGCAATGATTTGCGGTTCCAGCGCGAGTACAGCAGAGATCGCAGATGGCAGATGGCGCATGGCTTTCAGCTGTGCAGCTTCTTGCTCATCGTTGAGACGACCTTTGATTTGCGCCAATGCCAGCGTCAACAGGAAGAGGCCTGTCAGTTGGGTGGTGAATGCCTTGGTCGAAGCGACGCCGACTTCAACCCCGGCGCGTGTGATGTAGGCGAGTTCGCATTCGCGCACCATGGCGCTGGTCGCAGCATTACAGATGGTCAGCGTATGACGCATGCCTTGCGCTTGCGCATGGCGCAGCGCCGCCAGCGTGTCTGCGGTTTCGCCACTTTGCGAGATGGTGACTACCAATGAATTCGGATTCGGTACGCTGTCGCGATAACGGTACTCACTGGCGATTTCCACGTTGCAGGTGACACCGGCGATGGCTTCTATCCAGTATTTGGCGGTCATGCCCGAGTAGTAGCTGGTGCCGCAAGCCAGGATGAGTACGGAGTCGATTTTCTTGAAGATGCCGTAAGCCTTGTCGCCGAAGATGTCAGGTGTGATGGAAGCAATGCCTTCCAATGTGTCGGAAATGGCGCGCGGCTGTTCGAAGATTTCCTTCTGCATATAGTGACGGTAAGGTCCAAGCTCGACCGCGCCGGTGTGCGCATGTACGGTTTTGACTTCGCGCTGCACTGGTTTGCCGTTTTCATCGACGATCCAGACACGTTGCAGTTGCAAGTCGACGACATCGCCTTCTTCCAGATAAATGATCTGGTCGGTGGTGCCTGCCAGCGCCAGTGCATCGGAAGCGAGGAAGTTTTCGCCGTCGCCTATACCGACGATCAATGGTGAGCCGCGACGGGCGCCAACCACGCGATGTGGTTCATCGCGGCTGAAGACCGCAATCGCAAAAGCACCTACCAGGCGCTTGGTCGCTTGTTGTACGGTTTCGAACAAGTCACCTGTATACATATGATCGACCAGATGGGCGATGACTTCGGTATCGGTCTGGCTTTCAAACACATAGCCCAGGGTTTTCAGTTCGTCGCGCAGTTCATCGTGGTTTTCGATAATGCCGTTGTGTACCAGCGCGATGCGGTCACGCGAGAAATGCGGATGGGCATTGTGCGAAGCCGGTGCGCCATGGGTGGCCCAGCGTGTATGCGCGATACCTGTGAAGCCGCTCAGGTGTTCCTTTTCGATTTGCTTTTCCAGCTCGGCCACGCGCGCAGTGCTGCGTGCGCGTTCCAGTTTGCCATTGACGTGCAGCGCGACGCCGCAAGAGTCATAACCGCGATATTCGAGTCGTTTAAGGCCTTCGACCAGGATGGGAGTGATATTGCGTTGAGCGACTGCGCCGACGATACCGCACATAGGAACCTCGTTGTGTAGAAATGAATTGCACCATACTAGTGGAAGCAAAATGAAATAAGATTTCAAAATTTTGCAATATTTGGCTTATTATTCTATAGACTGTCTATAGTGAAATATAAATTCAAATACTACGGATATTTTTAATAAATGCTCACTAAGCAAGTGGATTTGGACGAACTGGACAAGCGCATACTCAATGCCTTGCAGATGGATGCGTCGCAGACCAACAACGAGCTGGCGCTTGCCGTGCATGCGTCGCCGCCAACCTGTTTGCGTCGCGTCAAACGACTGATAGATGCGGGCGTGATAGAACGCCAGGTTGCGATCGTGGCGCCGGAAAAGGTGGGGGCGGGCCTGACCTCGATAGTGGAAATCACGCTGGATAACCAGGCGGATGAGCGCCAGGTCGAGTTTGAGGCATTGGTGGCGCAGGAGGGGGCGGTGCTGCAATGTTATCGCGTGTCACCGGGGCCGGATTTTGTGCTGGTGGTGCAGGTGGCGGATATGCCGGCATATCACGCGCTGGCACATCGCCTGTTTGCGACGCATGCGAATGTGCGTAACGTACGTAGTTTCTTTTCCATCAATCGCAGCAAATTTGAAACGCGCATCGCGGTTTGATGATTACCGCGATGGCGTGAAGCTGCATTTACTTCTTGATCTTGACCGGGCGTTGCCAGTTGTCGACCGTGATTTGCTTGGCGCGTGAAACGGTCAGTTTATCCGCTGGAGCATCCTTGGTCAGGGTGGTACCAGCGCCCAGCGTTGCACCTTTGCCGACGCGTATCGGTGCGATCAATTGTGTGGCGCTGCCGACGAAGACATCGTCTTCTATGATGGTGCGTGATTTATTGACGCCATCGTAGTTGCAGGTAATCGTGCCCGCACCTATGTTGACGCGTGAACCTACCGTCGAGTCGCCGACATAGGTCAAATGATTGGCCTTACTGTGCGCAGCGATGTCACTGTTCTTCACTTCGACAAAATTCCCGATGTGCACATCTTCCGCGAGGACGGTGCCCGGACGCAGACGCGCGTAAGGGCCGATGATGCATTCGGCACCGACCACTGCATTTTCAAAATGGCTGTAAGGGCGGATATGGCTACGCGCACCTATGGTCGTATTGTGGATCACGCAGTTGGCATCGATACGCACGCCATCGGCCAGGCTGACGTCGCCTTCAAATACACAGCCGACATCAATGGTCACGTCGCGGCCGCAAGTGAGCGTGCCGCGGATGTCTATGCGCGCCGGATCGGCCAGCGTGACGCCTTGTTCCAGCAGGGCATGGGCGAGATTGCGTTGATGTATGCGTTCCAGCTCGGCCAGTTGCACCTTGCTGTTGACGCCGTGCGTTTCCCATTCGTGGTCTGGCTGTGCGGAAACAACAGGCACGCCGTCAGCGACTGCGCTGGCAACGATATCGGTCAGGTAATACTCGCCTTGCGCATTGTTGTTGGACAACTTGGCCAGCCATCGCTTGAGTGCAGCAGTCGGCGCGACCATGATGCCGGTATTTATTTCGTTGATCTCGAGTTCGGCGGGTTGGGCGTCTTTCTGCTCAACTATGCGCGTGATAGCACCGTTTTCGCGGACGATGCGACCATAGCCGGTCGGATTGCCGAGGTTGACGGTGAGAATGCCCAACTTATCTTTACCCGCGCTGTCCAACAAGCGCTGCAGTGAAGCTGCAGTAGTCAAAGGCACGTCGCCATACAAAATCAGCGTCGGCGTATGATCATCTAACTGGGGCACAGCCTGCATCACGGCATGACCGGTACCCAGTTGTGGTTCCTGTTTGGCAAATGACAAATCCTTGGCTTGCAGCAATTGCGGTACTTGTTCACCGCCGTGGCCGTAGATTACGCATAAACGTGTGGGTGACAATTGCCGTGCAGTATCGATCACATGGGAGAGCAAAGGCTTGCCCGCCAACGGATGTAGCACTTTCGGCAGCGCAGATTGCATGCGCTTTCCCATACCTGCAGCAAGAATGACGATATTCATAGGAAGCCAGTTAAAAGAATGCAAAATTTTATCACGCGTCCCCTGCGACATTTTGCAAAAAAAGCCACCATCGTACTGATGGCTAGCTTGTTGCTCGCCTGCAGCGCGGCGCGTCTCGGGTATAGCAATGGTGAAACGATTTCGTATTGGTGGCTGGATAGCTATGTCGACTTCGACAGTTCACAAAAGCAATGGGTTAAGGAGCGGATAGATAAGGTCTTTGTCTGGCACCGCCAGACCCAGCTCAAGGAATATGTGCGGCTGATAGATCGTATGCGGCACAGGGATTTTGCCGCGGTAACGCAAGCCGATTTGCTGGGTGATTACCGCGATGTCACCACGCAGGTGCTGGAGATCGCCGACAAAGCGACGCCAGATTTCGCCGACCTGGCTTTATCCCTAACGTCGGAACAGATCGCCAACATAGAAAAGAAATTTGCCAAATCGAACGATAAATTCCGCAAAGAGTATCTGGTCGGTACAAGCGAAGAGCGCCAGGAATTCCGCTATCGCAAGGCCCTGCAACAGGCGCAGTATTGGTTCGGTGGTTTCAGCCGTGAACAGGAAGCCAGCATACGCAGCCTGTCCGATGCACGTCCCCTGAACAATGAATTGTTGATGGCCGAACGCCTCAGCAGACAGCGCGCGCTATTAGATGTACTGAAGAAAATACACGCTGAAAAACCGGGTAAGGAAGCGGCAGTTGCGATGCTGAAGAAGTATGTGGCCGCCACTGTGGATAGATACGGCAACCAGCAGCATCAGGCTTTCTTTGAGCAATCAAATGCGGCGAATGCGCGCATGGTGGCGGGCATCATGCACATGACCACACCCAAGCAAAAGAACTACTTCATACAAACCCTGCAGGATTGGGTCAACGACTTCAACAAATTGGCGGCCAAGGCTGCTTGATTGTCAGCTCGGTAATAACATCACCAGCTTGACCTCACGCGCAGCCGCGAGGTTGAGCGTCACTTGTTCAAAAGTGAGTGCGCCTTGCGTCGGATGCCGGAAGCGACGACTGCCGCCATCCCGGCCCAGCACATGATGTGCATTCCACATGGTTTTAAATTCCTCGCTGTCTCGCCTTAACTCGGCGATCAGGCTGGCATAGGGTTCGTCATCGGCGTACTTGCCGCAATCAGCGCGGAATTCGGCGACCAGCCGTTGCGCGCGCTCCGGCCAGTCGGCGATCAGGCTGCGCGCACTGCTGCTGTCAAACATGAAGCGCAAGAGATTGGCCGGTGCCGCTGACTTGCCCTGATCCAGCCAGCCGCTGAATAAATCTGTGGCCGGACGATTCCAGGCGATCGCATCCCATTGCCGGTCCAGAATATAAGCGGGAGTGCGTATCGCTTTGACGATGGCTGCGAAGTTGGCGGATGGACTGTCGTGGTTGGCTTCCGACGTGTCCAGTTTGTCAGCCAGGCGAAACAGATAAGTGCGTTCGGCAACCGTCAGATGCATCACATCGGCCAGACGACCCAATACTTTGGCCGAAGCTGATACTGGTCGCCCTTGTTCCAGCCAGGTGAGCCAGGTCGGGCTGACATCACATAATTGCGCCAGTTCTTCACGCCGCAAGCCAGGCGTACGGCGCCGTCCATCGGCGCGCAGGCCGACGTCTTGCGGCTTGGTTTGTTCGCGGTGCAAGCGTATGAATTCGCCTAATGGCTTATGCATGGTGGTATTCCGGGTGTCAGTCTGGCAGGAAATATACCAGTATAAATACTTGTCTTGTTACAGGATAAATCATCGCCTATCGTACATCTACCCAATTACGTGGAGGTGAAAAATGAAACAGGCAGCAGTGGTAGCAGAACAGTTCGGCAATACGGCCGCGTCATATCTGACCAGTTCGGTCCATGCGCAAGGCGCGGATCTGGAGGCGGTGCGAGACATCGCGCGCAAGCTGCAGGCGCCCGAGGTGCTGGATCTGGGTTGTGGCGGCGGTCATATCAGTTTTGCCGTTGCACCGCATGCCGCCAGCGTCACGGCTTGTGATCTGTCGTCGCAGATGCTGGCAGTCGTTGCGGCCTCGGCAGCAGAACGCGGTTTATCCAATATCCGCACCGAGCAGGCACAGGCCGAGCATTTACCTTTTCCGGATGCGTCCTTCGATCTGGTCGTCACGCGTTTCTCGGCACATCACTGGTTGCACGTGCCCAGCGGTTTGCGTGAGATGCACCGGGTCTTGCGCCCGGGCGGCATGGTGGTGGTGATCGATATCGTCGCATCGGAAATTGCCCTGCACGACACGACTCTGCAGGCAGTGGAGTTGCTGCGCGATGCATCGCATGTACGTGACTATCGTGTTTCGGAATGGGCGACGATGTTTGCCGATGCCGGGTTTACACATGAATACGTGCGCGGCTGGAAGTTGCGCATGGTGTTTGATGAGTGGATTGCGCGTATGCGGACACCGCCGCAGCGGACGGCTGCGATACGCAGCCTGTTCGATACCGCGCCGGAAGAAAGCCGCGCTTATTTTGCGGTACAGGGCGACTACTCGTTTGATATCGACGCTGCTTTCTTTACTGCCAGAAAATAAAAAAGCCCCGCATGGCGGGGCTTTTTCTTGTCAGCTGATAGCTGCTTAGTCGTCTGTACGCAGCGGGATGATGCCGGGGATACTGGTGCTGCCAGTCGAGCAAGGCTCTTCATCAAATGCGATATCGCCATTCGCCATCGCCTCGCCAGTTGCTTTCAGGTCGGCAAAGCCAAACAGATCTTTATCCATCAGGTGCGAAGGCACGACCGTGGATAAGGACGAGAAAATATTGTCGACGCGACCCGGGAATTTCTTTTCCCATTCGCGCAGCATGCCTTTGATTTGTTTGCGTTGCAGGTTTTCCTGGCTGCCACACAAATCGCAAGGAATGATGGGGAAGTTCTTAACCTGCGCATAGCGCTCGGTATCGGCTTCCTTCACGTAGGCCAGTGGACGGATCACGATGTGTTTGCCGTCATCGGATTGCAGCTTGGGCGGCATGCCTTTGATCTTCGCACCGAAGAACATATTCAGGAAGAAGGTTTCCATGATGTCGTCACGATGATGGCCGAGTGCGATCTTGTTGGCACCGAGTTCGTCGGCCACGCGATACAAGATGCCACGACGCAGGCGTGAGCACAGCGAGCAAGTGGTCTTGCCTTCCGGGATCAGGCGCTTGACGATGCTATAGGTATCCTGGTTTTCGATATGGAAGGGGATATCCAGTTGCTTCAGGTAAGCCGGCAGGATGTGATCGGGGAAGTTTGGTTGCTTCTGGTCGAGGTTGACCGCGACGATGTCGAACCTGATGGGCGCGCGTTCACGCAAGGTCATCAGGATATCCAGCAATGCGTAGCTATCCTTGCCGCCGGACAGGCAAACCATGACTTTGTCGCCGTCTTCTATCATGTTGAAGTCGCCGATGGCTTGGCCGACCTGACGGCACAAGCGTTTGTGCAGCTTGTTGTTTTCGTAAACGATTTTTTCGTTTTGTTTGAAGCTCAGGGCGGCGTCGGTATCCGGCGCGGCTACAGTTTCTTGCATGAGGGCTGATGACACCTTAGTTCCCCTTGATTTGGAATACCTCTACACCTACTGATTCACAATCCGGGTAGACGTCAGGTTTTTCGGTTGAAACACGTGCGGCGCGGACTTTCGGATGCGCCAGCATGGCTTTGATCACGTCGTCGCACAGGGTTTCCTGCAAATGGATGTGGCCTTGCGCCATGCGCTTGGCGATGGTGCTGCGCATGTAGTCGTAATCCACGACCTCATCCAGGTGATCGGCGGTCGGGGTCGATTCTTTCAATGGAATGAAGAGATCAACGTTGATCAGCACGCGCTGTTCACCTTTCTTTTCAAACTCGTGCACGCCTATATTGATCTGCACTTCGTAGTTACGCAGGAAGAGGCGGCGACAGTCGGCGAGTTGTGGGTGGAACAGGAACGAATTCATATAAGTAAACCGGTTGTACTACAGGTGAAAAATCTGGGGTGTTCAGGATGCGACAAACATCACATCGCGTTGTAATGGAATCAGGTGCTGGCCACCATCGACCAGCAGCGTGGTGCCGGTCATCGCCTGCGCCTCGATTACGAAGCGGACGGCGTGGGCAATATCGTCCGGTGTGCTGGAGCGGCCCAGCGGCGTGACTTTATGCGCACGCTGAAATTCCGCTTCGCTCTGGTCGCCGGATACCAGCGTAATGCCGGGTGCTACGCCGACCACACGTACTTTGGGTGCGAGTGCCTGCGCCAGCATGGTGGTCGCTGTTTGCAGCGCCGCCTTGGACAAGGTGTAGGACAGGAAATCCGGATTCAGGTTAAACAGTTTTTGGTCCAGCAAATTCACGACGACCGCTTGCGCGCCTTCCGGCGTGGCCCGGTGCAGCGCTTGCGCCAGCAGCACGGGTGCGACCAGATTGGTATGCATATGTGCATCCAGTGTCGCCGCCGAAAAATCTGCCGCGCTATCGTAATCAAACAGCGAGGCATTGTTGACGACGCAGGTGACCGGGCCCAGTTGCGCGGCAGCCTGATCCAATAAGGTCTTTACCCCAGCCTCATCATTCAGGTCGCATTGCAATGCGATCGCGCGCTGTCCAAGCGCGACGATGTCGGCGACCGTGGTTTGCGCTTCTGCCTCCGAACGCGAGTAATGCACGACCACATCCCAGCCGTTTTGCGCCAGTGCGAGCGCGATCGTACGGCCGATGCGACGAGCGGCACCGGTCACGAGGGCAGTCTTTTTCAATGACGTTTGCTTATCTGTGGACATGAATGGTTGTGTGTTTCGCTGATTTCTCTACAATACCGCCATGCAATTGCAACTCCCAGAACCTTCTTCGGACGCATTATCTGCGTCACACAAGCTCCAGAACCTGATTGTTGACGAAATTAACCGTCATGCGGGCTGGATTTCTTTCGCCCGTTATATGGAGCTGGCGCTGTATGCGCCGGACGTCGGTTATTACAGCGGCGGTGCTGCAAAACTTGGCAAAGACGGTGATTTTACAACCGCGCCCGAAATTACGTCGCTTTTTGGTGAAACCCTGGCCCATGCGGCCGACGGGCTGATGGCACAAAGCGCACCGCAAATCCTCGAATTCGGGGCCGGTACCGGTAAATTGGCACTGGATATTCTGACTGAGTGCGCGGCCGACGGCATACCGCTGGAGCGTTACTCCATCGTCGAATTGTCCGGCGAATTGCGTGCGCGCCAGCAGGAAACCCTGGCTGGCTTCCCGCAAGTGACCTGGCTGGACGACTTTCCACCGGCATTTTCCGGCGTAGTGCTGGGCAATGAAGTGCTGGATGCGATGCCAGTCTCACTGGTTGTCAAAGGTGAAACTGAGTGGCTGGAGCGCGGTGTCAGCGTGGTGGACGGTCGCTTTGTCTTCGCCGATCGACCATGTGATCAGGACCTGATCGCACAAATACCCGATGCGGCGGAGTTGCCGGTTGGTTACCTGACTGAAGTGCATCCGATCGCGGGCGGCTTCATGCATACACTGGCCGCCATGCTGACCGCCGGGTATGAGCAATCTGGCAAGGGTGGCGCGGCGATCCTGATCGATTACGGTTTCCCCGCCAGCGAATACTATCTGGACCAGCGCGCCGAAGGGACGCTGATGTGCCATTACCGCCATCATTCACATCCTGATCCGTTTTTCTTGCCGGGTTTGCAAGACATCACCGCGCACGTCGATTTCACCAGCATGGCGTATGCCGCCGTGCGTAATGGCCTGGAAATGGTCGGTTACATGAGCCAGGCCGGTTTCCTGCTGGCGGCTGGCCTTGGTGATCGCTTGCTGGCGACCGCGCCGGAAGATCATATGGCTTACCTGCCGAAAGCAAATGCAGTGCAGAAGCTGACTTCGCCGGCCGAGATGGGCGAGTTGTTCAAAGTGCTGGTAGTGGGCAAGGCGGTGCAGTTGCCCGACCAGTTTGATCGCGCGGACCAAAGCCGCCGATTGTAAAGCCGGATGCCGGGGGTAGCTAGACCGGCGCGTCATGAAAGTTGCACATGGTTCGCTGGTTTATTACGATCTTCATCGCCGTCATTGTGTTTTCCGCTGCCTTGCCGTGGCTGGAAAAATTCGGCATTGGTCGTTTGCCCGGTGATATACGTTTCAAGTTGTTTGGCAAAACCATTTTTTTGCCATTCGCCTCTACCGTTTTGTTATCTACCGCCATTTTTCTGCTGGCGCGCCTGTTTTGAGTTTTGCTCCGGGCAAGGTTTAGCGAGGGACAAGTAATGATACGTTGGGTCGCGGTGATCTTTATTGGTCTGACCGTTTTCTACGCACTGATACCGTGGATTATCGAGAAGCTGGGCGTAGGGCGGCTGCCTGCGGATGTGCGCTTCCAGCTGTTTGGCCGGATTTTTGTGCTGCCCTTCGGTTCTACCGTGCTGTGGTCGGCGCTTGCTTTCTTGGTTGCGGAGATCGTAAAGCGAACCTGTTTGTTCTGTTAAAACGCTATAAAACCCGGGTTTTATGCAGCTAGTTTTGCGATTTTTCTGCCATTTGGCGCGCTAATGATATTATTCAGCACTTATCAACAGTAGGGCTGGCGGGTAGAAACTGCGAGTTCCCTTAGTAGTGGACATATTTATCATCCTGGGTTTGATCCTGGTTAATGGCATTTTTGCCATGTCTGAAATTGCGGTCGTAACCTCCAAACGTATCCGCCTCCAAAAATTATCTGAAAACGGCAGCCGGGGTGCACAAGCGGCACTTGATCTGTCCGATAGTCCTAGTCGTTTCCTCTCCACGATCCAGGTTGGTATTACGCTGATCGGTATTTTCAACGGTGCGTTCGGTGAAGCGTCGCTGGTTGAGCGCCTGACTCCTGAAGTCGCACTGATTCCGGTTGTGAGCGTTTACGCACGTGAAATTGCACTGGCTATCGTGGTTGTCGGTATTACTTTTGCATCGCTGATCCTGGGTGAGCTCGTGCCCAAGCGTATCGCCATGCAATATCCGGAAGTCGTGGCTTCGCTGGTGGCGGCCCCCATGTTGTGGTTGTCGCGCCTGATGGGGCCTTTCGTTAAAGTCCTGACCGGCACCACCGAATTCATCCTGCGTATCCTCGGCATGCATCACAAGAAAGACGATGCGGTGACCGAAGAAGAAATCGCTGGCTTGTTCCGCGAGGGTACCGACGCTGGCCTGTTTGAAAAAACCGAACACGATATCGTCTCGCGTGCCTTGCGCCTGGATGACCAGCGCGTGGCTGGCCTGATGACGCCGCGTCTGGATGTGCACTTCATCGATCTGGAAGATCCGATCGAAGTGAACCTGGCCAAAATTGCCGACAGCTCTTATAACCGCTTCCCGGTCTGCCGTGGCGATATCTCGCATGTGATCGGTATCGTGCACGCTGGCAGCCTGTTCGAACAGGCGATACGTGGCAAGGCGATCAATACCGTGGACATTGCTGCAGCGACACGTCCACCTTTGTTCGTGCCGGAAACCATTAGCGCGATGCAGCTGTTGGAAACCTTGAAGAAAAACCGTGCAGAACTGGCACTGGTCATTGATGAATACGGTGAAATTGAAGGTATCGTCACCCTGAGTGACGTACTGGGCGCGCTGGTAGGTGATGTTTCTGTGATCGATGAGCACCACGAAGTCGATGGCGTACGCCGCGATGATGGTTCATGGCTGATTGATGGCGGCGTCTCGTTTGACCGCTTCCGCGAATTGCTGGAAACCGATGTGCGCTTCCCGGAAGAAGCATCCGGCACCTACCATACGCTGGCTGGTTTCGTGATGACCTTCCTTGGCCACATTCCACAAATGTCCGACTCCTTTGAATGGGAAGGCTATCGCATCGAAGTGGTCGATATGGACCGTAACCGTATCGATCGTTTGTTGATTACCAAGCTCGAACCGTCGCCGGACGATGTGGCACCGGATGAGGCCGGTTAAGCCGCTTCAACAAAAATACAGCTGTAAATAAAAAATGGCCGGATAACTATCCGGCCATTTTTGTTTCTGCCGCCAGCAATTACATGGAGGCGCGGTAAAACACGTAGTCTGCCTGATACTTCACGATTTGCTTGGCGTTGACGTTGGCAGCTCCGCAAGGAGTGGCCGGTGCTGCGCCACCGACAGTGTTCAGGCGCTGGATATAGGTGATGTCGCTCATGGCGCCTTTACCCATGGATGGGTTGGCCTGTACCAGTTGTAAGGGGATAGAGCCCGGGTTCGGCGATACGGCCAACTGCTTGCCGGTTACCTTGCTGCCATCATTGGCTTCCCAGGTCGGGCCGCCATAGTATTTGCCGACGGCCATCTTGTTGCCGTCATACAGAATCGCATCCGGTCCCGCCAGCACCCATTCGAAAGCGCCTGTCATATTGGCCTTGGCGCGGCATTGGTAAGTCAGCTCGCCGATACCCACCGTTTTCATCACGACTTTATTGCCCGCCGGAACCGTCACTGCGGCAGGTGCTTCCGGTGTTTTCATCATATGGCCGGAGCAGGCGCTCAGTGCCGTAGCTGCAGCGAGCAGGGTAATTTTTGCGTACATGGAAATCTCCTGATTGGTTGATGGATCAGGGCTGGATAGCACCCTAGACCATATACGACGTGCAAGGTCCGACAGATTCAGAAAGCGTTAAGAAATTTTCCAAATGTGTCTTCGTGAAATTCTGCTTAAATTTTGTGCACAGCATTTTTGTGCGCTTCATCTTTCGTCATGCGAGTGCTTACTCTGCAAGCACGCGGCAAACATGATGGCTCTCGTGAAAGTGATAACAATTGTTGACTGAACGATGCAACATTGGCGGGCATGCGTGAATGTGACTTATGGTTAAAAGGCAATAAAAGTGCGTGTCTTTTAAGAGCGAATATGGTGTAGTTGCGTGCAGGGAATTAGCAGTAAATTGTTTCAGTCGGATGGTGTGCTCAACGAGTTTGGCAGGACTTCTCAGACGGATTTACATGCAACGAACAGGCGAACATCACGCTATGCCCGCGACGGATAACGCTCCGCTGCACACGGCCGCCCCCGATCCTGTTACGCCTTTGCGCAGTGCTGGCAGCAAGTCCGCCAAGTCGGCAAAAATCCATGTGGTGCGCGCGCGTCGCCAGACCATACTCAATCATCGCAATCGCCAGAACGCCCGCCTGCAGCGCTTGCTGCTGATCGGTTTGTTCGGTCTCTTCTATCTGGTCGGTGTGGCAGTGTTTTACATGCATGGTCTGGTCGATCAGGTGGCGTTGACGACTGCAACCGTACTGATCACCAGCACGGTATCGATGTTCTATCTGTGTTTCCTGACGGGCTGGAATAACCGCGCCCGTGAAAAGAATTTGCGCGTGCCTATCAGTTTGTGTGCGATAGGCATCATGCTGGTGCTTTCGTATATGGCACCGGCCACGCAGATCCTGTTCACGCCTTTCCTGTTCCTGACCATGACCTTCGTCCTGCACCGCGTATCACCGAAGATGATGCTATTGCTGACGATAGTGACGCTGTGCGGCTATCTGCTGGTGATCGCCGTGCACTATCAGCAATATCGCGACTGGGCGATGCTGCAACTGGAAGGTGCGCTCATGTTGAGTCTGCTGCTGACCTTGCCGGGGTTTGTGGTGCTGGCGAGCCGTATGCAGCAATTGCATAACGCTTTGTTCAAGGCGACACGCAAGATCAAGGACATTGAAGAAGATGCACAACGTGATGTCTTGCTCGGCTGTTATAACCGCCGCTACATCGTGGCAGCGCTGGAACAGCAAAAACGGATGGCAGATGAAAGTGGCGCGCCGCTATGTCTGGCGGTGATCGATCTCGACCACTTCAAGCGCGTGAATGATGAGGCGGGGCACCTGGGTGGCGATGAAGTCTTGCGCACCTTCGCTCGCGTGGCGGAGGGAAATGTGCGCAAGCAGGATATTTTTGGCCGTTATGGCGGTGAAGAATTTCTGCTGGTCTTGCCGGAGACCCCGCTTTCGGCGGCCCTGAATATCTCTGAACGGATCCGCACGCAGATCGAGCACTACGACTGGCAGGGTAAATTGCGCCATGGTGTCACGATATCCATCGGACTGACCCAGTACATAGCTGGTGAATCGGTGCTGGATTTGTTTTCGCGTACAGATACCGCCATGTACACGGCGAAACAGAATGGCCGCAATCAGGTCGTGGTCGAAGGGGCCACGGTGGAGGGCGTGCTCGCCTGATATTTGAATGGAAATTGTGTCTGCTGTGTGGTCGAATTGACAGCTGAAATGATTAAATTGCGATGACACCGTTTAACAAATGTAATATTGTTCTACGGAAAGATTCCTGTGTATCCGTGCCACGTGCCGGGCGCACCTTCTCATTTGGCTTTGAAATACCATGCAAGAACTTGCCGGACTAACCGCCCTGATCATTGAGCCGCATGCTGGCATGCGTGCCAGCATCCACAATATGCTGAGCTTGGGTGGTATAGGCAAGATCGAGTACGCCGCCGGTTCCGGCAGTGCGATACGTCCGCTCAAGCACAAACAGTTCGATCTGGTGATCTGTGAATATGATCTGGGCGAGGGGCAGGATGGCCAGCAATTGCTGGAAGACCTGCGGCATCACAAAATCATGCCGCCTTCCACTGTGTTCATCATGGTGACTGCCGAGCGCAATCATGAAAAAGTCGTTAGTGCCGCCGAGCTGGCCCTGAATGATTACGTACTCAAGCCCTTCACCGCAGAAATCCTGATGGACCGGATCGCCCGCGCGATCGATAAACGCAATGCGCTGAGTCCGATTTATCAATTGATAGAGCAGGGTAACCTGAGTGATGCGATTAACGCCTGTGTACTGGCGGAGCGTACCCAGCCACGTTACCAGGCCGAGTTCATGCGTTTGCGCGCCGAGCTGCACATGACGCTGGGCGAATTGGCGGAAGCGGAAGCGATCTATGCCGAGATCTTTGCCAAGCGTTCGATAGCATGGGCGCGACTGGGCCTGGCCACGAGCCTGTTCATGCAGGACCGGTTTGAAGAAGCGGAAGAGATGCTGAGTTCGCTGGTCGCGGAGAAAAAGCAATTCCTTGAAGCCTATGACTGGCTGGCCAAGACGCAGGAAGCGCGGGGTTTGATGCCGCAGGCACAGGCAACGCTGGAGCATGCGGTTACACGCTCGCCGCACGCCTTGCAACGCTTGCGCAAGCTCGGCAATGTCGCGCTGGAAACCGGCGATGTCGACACTGCGCACAAAGTATTTCAGCAAGT
Organism: Herminiimonas sp. Marseille-P9896; assembly: GCF_903993245.1. Taxonomy (NCBI): domain Bacteria; kingdom Pseudomonadati; phylum Pseudomonadota; class Betaproteobacteria; order Burkholderiales; family Oxalobacteraceae; genus Herminiimonas; species Herminiimonas sp. Marseille-P9896. The sequence goes on from NZ_CAJEVT010000001.1 coordinate 510,678, forward strand.
TATTAACAAGGCGAAATTCTCTGAATTCCGCGAACCGGAGGACCATGTCCATCTGGTCAGGACTTCGATCGCCAAAGGCGAACTGCAGCTGGTCTCGCCTATCATTCGCGACCTTGCGAAATCGCTGGCTAACATTAAGAAGACCCCGGCCTGTCGCGCACTGGCAACCGCCATGCTGCATAAGCATAACGGCGATGAAGAGCAGGCGGTAGAAGAGCTGGAAGCAGCGGTGCTGGCGTGCAAGGAAGCGATAGGTTTATCTAACGATACCAAGCTGGCGCTGGCGCAAAATTGTCTCGCCAGCGGGCTGGAGCAGGGCGCGGTCGAGGTGATGACCTCAGTGGTCGGTAATGCGTCCACCAATGTCGCCATGACGCGTGCAATGCGTCTGTTTCGCGAAGCCGGGCGTGAAGACTTGGCCAAGCGGGTGACACGTGAAAGCAAAAGCCAGGTGGTGGATCTGGTGTCGGCCGGTGCGGAGAAAGCGCGCCTCGGTGATTATCACGGCGCGGTTGCGCTGATGTCAGAAGCGGCAGAAAGATTGCCAGACAATCCGCAAGTGGTGTTCAACGCTGCCGTCGCCGTATTGAAATGTCTGGATAGCCTGGGCTGGGATGTGCAGCTCGGTGAGCAGGCGCGCACCTATATCGCCAATGCGCGCCGCCTCGATCCGCGTAATCCGCGTTTATCGCTATTGGCCAGCATGTATAGAGACATCCTGAAAAAATATGCGATGGAGCGTGTCTACGGCGTTCCTATCAAGGCGCTGAACACAGCGCCGCAGACCGAGAAGCAATAAGTTCAGGGTGCGATCAGGATAGCCTGTACCAACTCAGGTGGACGCGCGATCACTGCACGTAGACCGAAACGCACGATAGGGCGTTGCAGCAGCTTCGGATGGCTGGCGAGTGCATCCAACAAGCGTGCGTCATCAGCCTTGTCCAGTTGCAGTTCTTTGTATTCGTCTTCGTTGTCGCGCACCATGGCGCGTACGCTGATAGCACCATCTGATTGCAGCAATTGATGCAACTCCGCGAGTTGCGCACGGCTCAGCGGTGTTTTTTGATAATCGACGACATTCAATTCCAGGCTGTGTTGCGCGGCGAAGGCTTCAGTCAATGTGAGGGCTACGCGTGATTTTGAGCAGCGTGGGTTGTGATAAATGGTCAGCATGATGTGGCTAAGTCAGATGAGGAGAGTCGACATTATGCCGTTTTCGGTCGGGGCTGTTTATGTTGCCCTTGGTCGGGAATCGAGAGCGCGCCTATAATCAAGGCCAGATCCGGTTAAATGACGTAGCGTTGCACGACATACGATGAATTTCTGTATTTTTAAACAATTCTCGGTGAAGGCGGATAATTCTGCGATAAGCGTTGTCTATCTTTACTCGATTTAAAAGTGATGCCATGTCTGACAACTCCAATAGCAATTTGCCGCCAGAATCAAAAACTCCTGCTGAAGCCGCCTCGCCGAGTGAAGCCGTTACCCCGCCAGAAGCAACGCCTAGTGCCCCTCCTAGTGTAGAGCCGCAAGTCGGCTCGGTGCCATCGCCTGCGTCGTTCAAAACCAAGCCGGATTTCGGCAAGCACAATGTGCCTGCCTACCAGATGCCGGACGACACGCCGTGGAAGCAAACCTGGCGCATCTTCCAGGCGCGCCTGCAAAGCTTGTCCGAACAAGTCGGTCGTCGGCTGACGCAGCGCACCCTGAAAATCGGCGTCTCCGCCCGTATCTTTCACCCGGAGAGTGGCGCCAAGGGTCTGCAGGCCAAAACCCTGCAATACCTGGAAGAGTCGATTGCGCAGTGGGTGATGTCACGCGATGTATTAGTGCTGATGATCCCTACCGTGAATACCAACGGTTTGCTGCATCCAAGCAAGATACGTCTGCGCGACTATGCGAAGCATCTTGATGGCCTGGTCTTGCAAGGCGGTGCCGACGTAGCGCCGCAGACATACTCGCAAACCGCGACGCGGCCGGAGTGGAGTGGTGATAGCTCACGCGATATGTATGAACTAGAGCTGTTGCATGAATTCATAGAGGCCGGGAAGCCGGTGTTGGGCATTTGCCGTGGTTGCCAGTTGATCAATGTCGCGTTTGGCGGCACCTTATATCAGGACATTGCTACCGACGTGCCGAGCGCGATGCCGCACGTCAATGATTTGTACGATAGTCATCGTCACGAAATTGCATTCCCGCCGGGTTCGTCGCTGGCATCGCTGTTTCCCGGCCAGACTTCACCTTTGGTCAATTCCATCCACCATCAGGCCGTACGCGACCTGGGACGGGATCTCACCATTGAAGCGATATCGCAAACTGACAACATTGTCGAAGCGGTACGCTATACCAAGGCGCGTTTCGTCATGGGTTTGCAATGGCATCCGGAATTCCATCGTGCTGGTGGTTCCGAACTGCTGGATTGCACGCCAGTCCTCGATAATTTCCTGCGCGCAGCAAGGGAAACTCGTTTCTGATCCCACCTTAGCGGTCACCCTGGTCTACGCATCTATAAAAATATTTTAAAAAAATAGGTGAAGAAACGTAGCAAATTGTTGACAAGGGTGACCGACTCCCATATAGTTTGGGGTTCCCCGCGGAGGGGTGGCCGAGTGGTTAATGGCAGCAGACTGTAAATCTGCCCTCTTACGAGTACGCTGGTTCGAATCCAGCCCCCTCCACCAAGTTTTTAGCAGTAAAAATCAGTAAAGCAGTACAAAAAAGAGATGTGTAGTGGTGACCCTCGCGGGTGTAGCTCAATGGTAGAGCTGAAGCCTTCCAAGCTTATGACGAGGGTTCGATTCCCTTCACCCGCTCCAAGTTTTTAAAGGTTGGACGTGCCGCAGCAGTGTTGGTACCGGACGGCTAGTTTGCCCTTTTAGCTCAGTGGTAGAGCACTCCCTTGGTAAGGGAGAGGCCACGTGTTCAATCCACGTAAAGGGCACCAAGAATTCTGTAGTTCATTTTTATCGGTAAGTCGGTCGGGCGTGTGCCTGAACATTCTCATCAAAATTGTTAGGAGTCTAAGATGGCAAAAGGCAAATTCGAGCGGACCAAGCCGCACGTGAATGTGGGCACAATTGGTCACGTCGATCATGGTAAAACCACGTTGACAGCTGCGATCGCGACTGTATTGTCGAAAAAATTCGGTGGCGAAGCAAAAGGCTACGATCAAATCGATAACGCGCCAGAAGAAAAAGCACGCGGTATCACGATCAACACCTCGCACGTTAAATACGAACCCGAAGCCCGCCACTACGCACACGTAGACTGCCCAGGCCACGCCGACTATGTTAAAAACATGATCACCGGCGCAGCACAAATGGACGGCGCGATCTTGGTTTGCTCCGCAGCAGACGGCCCAATGCCACAAACTCGCGAACACATCCTGTTGTCGCGTCAAGTTGGCGTTCCATACATCATCGTGTTCCTGAACAAGGCAGACATGGTTGATGATGCAGAACTGCTGGAACTGGTTGAAATGGAAGTGCGTGAGCTCCTCTCTAAATACGAATTCCCAGGCGACGACTTGCCTATCGTTAAAGGTTCGGCAAAACTGGCGCTGGAAGGCGACACCGGTCCATTGGGCGAACAAGCGATCCTGGCACTGGCCAACGCACTCGACACCTACATCCCAACACCAGAACGCGCAGTTGACGGCGCATTCCTGTTGCCAGTAGAAGACGTATTCTCGATCTCGGGTCGCGGTACAGTCGTTACCGGTCGTGTAGAACGCGGCATCATCAAAGTCGGCGAAGAGATCGAAATCGTTGGTATCCGTGATACCCAAAAAACCACCTGTACCGGTGTTGAAATGTTCCGCAAATTGCTGGATCAAGGTCAAGCTGGTGATAACGTTGGTGTATTGCTGCGCGGTACCAAGCGTGAAGACGTGGAACGTGGTCAAGTTCTGGCAAAACCAGGTTCGATCAAACCGCACAAACACTTCACAGGCGAAATCTACGTTCTGTCGAAAGACGAAGGCGGCCGTCACACCCCATTCTTCAACAACTATCGTCCACAGTTCTACTTCCGTACAACTGACGTAACTGGTTCGATCGAGTTGCCGAAAGACAAAGAAATGGTTATGCCAGGCGATAACGTGTCGATCACAGTGATGTTGATCAACCCAATCGCGATGGAAGAAGGTCTGCGTTTCGCGATCCGCGAAGGTGGCCGTACCGTTGGCGCAGGTGTTGTAGCCAAAATTATTGAGTAATAAATGAATGCTGCGGCGATCTCGATGTTGAGATCGCCGCAAGTGGTTCAGGTAGTAGCAGTGCAGGTAGTGCAAAAACCGTAGGGGCGTAGCTCAATTGGCAGAGTGTCGGTCTCCAAAACCGAAGGTTGGGGGTTCGAGGCCCTCCGCCCCTGCCACCGATTCAGGTGCAGGGCATCGAAAGTAAAGTGTATGGCTAATCAACCCGTAGAAACTGTTGGCGCGTCAGGCGATAAAATCAAGATCGTTTTGGCAATACTTGCCGCAATCGCGGGCGTAGTCGGATTCTATTTTTTGTCGGATAAAGCGACGGCTGTCCGCGCCGCTGCATTGGTTGGTGGTTTGTTGGTGGCAATTGCGATTGCGTGGACTTCCGCGGCAGGTCGCGATTTCCTCAATTTCTCTAAAGAAGCAGTTCGCGAAACCAAGAAAGTAGTTTGGCCAACACGTAAAGAAGCATTGCAAATGACTGCAATCGTTTTCGGTTTTGTGTTGGTTATGGCGCTTTTCCTGTGGGGTACGGATAAGTTACTCGAAGTTGTGCTGTACGACCTGATTTTGGGCTGGAAAAGATAATGAGCGACAATATTCAGGATGACGCGCAAGGCGGTGCTCAAGGCGCCGCTGCAGCAGCTTCCACAAGTAAAAAACGTTGGTACGTCGTGCACGCCTATTCCGGTATGGAAAAGAGCGTGCAACGTGCGTTGATAGAACGCGCAGCACGTGCCGGCATGGAAGATAAATTTGGGCAGATTCTGGTGCCTACCGAAGAAGTGATCGAAGTAAAGAATGGTCACAAATCGGTTAGTGAGCGCCGCTTCTTCCCAGGCTACGTTCTCGTCGAAATGGAAATGACCGACGAAACATGGCATCTGGTTAAGAACACCAACAAAGTGACCGGCTTTATCGGTGGCAAGTCGAACAAGCCTACCCCGATCCCGCCGCACGAAGTCGACAAAATCATGCAGCAAATGCAGGATGGCGTCGAAAAGCCACGTCCAAAAGTGCTGTACGAAGTGGGCGAGCTGGTACGTATCAAGGATGGTCCGTTCACCGATTTCAACGGCAACGTCGAAGAAGTCAACTACGAGAAATCCAAGGTTCGTGTTTCAGTCACGATTTTTGGCCGCGCTACCCCGGTAGAGCTGGAATTCGGTCAAGTCGAAAAAGTCTGATCCTATAAGTATTAACGCAGGCCGGAGCGTCTGGAGCGTTCAGCTCCAAAAATCCGGAAGCAGTAAAAAGAGGAGCCCAAGTAATAAGCCGCAAGGTAAGTGAACAGGCGCTACCACTCAATCAATGTAGGAGCCATCATGGCAAAGAAAATCATTGGTTTTATCAAGCTGCAAGTGCCAGCTGGTAAAGCAAACCCATCCCCACCAATCGGACCTGCTCTGGGTCAACGTGGTCTGAACATCATGGAATTCTGCAAAGCGTTCAACGCGCAGACTCAAGGTGTTGAGCCAGGTATGCCAATTCCGGTTGTAATTACAGCGTTTGCGGACAAATCATTCACTTTCGTGATGAAAACCCCGCCAGCAACGTACCTGATCAAGAAACATTCGGGCGTTACCAAAGGTTCGGCGAAGCCACATACCGACAAAGTCGGCAAGTTGACACGCGCACAAGCTGAAGAAATCGCTAAATTGAAAGCCCCAGATCTGACCGCTGCTGACTTGGATGCTGCTGTACGCACCATCGCTGGTTCGGCACGTTCCATGGGCATCACGGTGGAGGGTCTGTAATGGCTAAGTTATCGAAACGCGTTAAAGCATTTAAAGCAAAAGTTGACCGTACCAAAGCGTACCCGTTCGACAATGCAGTTGCTTTGATCAAAGAATGCGCATCGGCAAAATTCGATGAATCGATCGATATTTCGGTTCAATTGGGTGTTGATGCTAAGAAATCCGACCAAGTAGTTCGTGGTTCGGTTGTTTTGCCAGCTGGTACCGGTAAATCGGTTCGCGTTGCAGTATTTGCAACCGGCGAAAAAGCAGAACAAGCGAAAGCTGCTGGTGCAGATATCGTTGGTATGGACGACCTGGCTGAGCAAATCAAAGCCGGCAACATGCCTTTCGACATCGTTATCGCATCGCCAGACACCATGCGTATCGTTGGTACCCTGGGTCAAATCCTGGGCCCACGCGGCATGATGCCTAACCCGAAAGTTGGTACTGTTACTCCTGACGTGGCGACTGCAGTTAAAAATGCAAAAGCTGGTCAAGTTCAATACCGTACTGACAAGGCTGGCATTATCCACGCCACCATCGGTCGTAAATCGTTCTCCGACGAAGCGCTCAAATCCAACTTGTTGGCTTTGATCGATGCGTTGAATAAAGCTAAGCCAGCGACCAGCAAAGGTGTTTACCTGCGTAAAGTTTCGCTGTCGTCGACCATGGGCGCAGGTGTACGCGTCGATCAATCGACCCTGGCTGCTTAAGTATTGAATTAAGTCCCGTTGCCAGTTTGGCAGCGGGCGCATCTTTGGGCTGGACCTGATTCGGTAGTAAAGAAACAGGTTCAGGCAATCAAAGACCGTTGGGCGGCGTGCATGTAAGTTGTGTGCAAAGTTAAATGTGAAATCGGCAACGATGTCATACCCAACGCAGATGGTGAACCCGAACAAGTTTTGTAGTCTCTTTGCTGGCTTGCCAGTATGAACTCCTAACTTCGGACGCCGTGTTCGAACCGATGTGAGGCAAGCAATCAATGACGATTGTGTATCAGCTGAACATCATTTTTGGAGGTTGATCTTGAGTCTCAATCTGAATGACAAAAAGGCCGTAGTCGCCGAAATCTCTGCCAAAGTTGCATCGGCACAGACCATCGTCGTGGCCGAATACCGTGGCATCCAGGTTGGTCACTTGACACAACTGCGCGCCAAAGCGCGGGACCAAGGTGTGTACTTGCGCGTATTGAAAAATACGCTGGCACGTCGCGCTGTTGAAGGTACCGCATTTGCCGACCTCGCTTCCGAAATGACCGGTCCGTTGATCTACTCGATCTCGGATGATGCCGTTGCAGCAGCAAAAGTCATCAGTGACTTTTCTAAAACCAACGACAAACTGGTTGTTAAAGCAGGTAACTACGCAGGTAAGCCGCTTGATAAAGCAGGCGTTACAGCGTTGGCAAATATTCCTAGCCGTGAAGTCCTGCTGGCCCAAGTTCTGGGCATGATGCTGGTTCCGGTTGCGAGCTTTACGCGTGGTCTGGCTGCTCTTGCTGCTAAAAAAGCTGAAGGCGCTGCGCCTGAAGCTGCTGCAGCACCAGCCGCCGAATCGACCGAAGCAGCAGCAGAATAAGAGTAGCCGCACAGGCGGCGCTCACTGCTCTTGTTTCGACGCATTCGCGTCAGTACCAATCAGATGTAATTATTGAAAAAATTTAGGAGTTTCAAATGGCAATTAGCAAAGACGACATCCTGGAAGCCGTAGGCAACCTGACAGTTCTGGAACTGAATGACTTGGTAAAAGCATTCGAAGAAAAATTCGGCGTATCCGCTGCTGCAATGGCTGCTCCAGCAGCTGGCGGTGGTGCTGCTGGCGGCGCTGCTGCTGAAGAACAAACCGAATTCACCGTTGTTCTGGCCGACTTCGGCGCGAACAAAGTTGGTGTAATTAAAGCGGTTCGTGAAATCACCGGTCTGGGCTTGAAAGAAGCTAAAGATCTGGTGGATGCAGCACCAAAACCACTGAAAGAAGGCGTTTCGAAAGCAGACGCTGAAGCAGCTAAGAAAAAACTGGAAGAAGCTGGCGCAAAAGCCGAGATCAAGTAATCTCGATTTGCCCGCGCGACTTTACAGCGCCCGAGTCAAAGTTCGAAACCTCCCGAAAGGGCGGTTCGGCTTTGGCTCCTTTGTCGTTCTTGATTCTAAGTGGCCAAGGGCAGACTTGATAGGTTTCATGTAATCTTGTCAGCATTTGGTTGTTAAAGGGCAGAGACTTGAGGTTTCAATGTTTCGAATTGTGCAATGTTTGCAATTCGGCAATGCAGCCTGAATCCTGAATTCTCTATCCTTCCCTGTCACTCACGGAGTGTCCATGCACTACTCATTTACTGAGAAAAAGCGCATTCGCAAATCATTCGCGAAACGCGCTAACGTTCACAACGTTCCGTTCCTGCTGGCGACCCAGCTCGAGTCTTACCACGGCTTTTTGCAAGAAGACAAGATACCGTCCCAACGCAAAAATGAAGGTCTGCAATCTGCCTTCACGTCTATTTTCCCTATCGTTTCGCACAATGGTTTTGCGCGTCTCGAATTCTTGTCGTATGTGCTCGGCGATCCGCCGTTCAACATTAAAGAATGCCAACAACGTGGATTGACCTACGCGTCACCTCTGCGTGCCAAAGTTCGTCTGGTGATCCTGGATAAGGAATCGCCAACCAAGCCTGTCGTTAAAGAAATGAAAGAACAGGAAGTTTACATGGGCGAATTGCCTTTGATGACTTCGACCGGTTCCTTCGTGATTAACGGTACAGAGCGCGTTATCGTGTCCCAGCTGCACCGTTCGCCTGGCGTGTTCTTTGAACATGACCGCGGCAAGACTCACTCGTCCGGTAAATTGCTGTTCTCGGCACGTATCATTCCTTACCGTGGTTCATGGCTGGATTACGAATTCGATCCGAAAGACATCCTGTTCTTCCGCGTCGATCGTCGTCGTAAGATGCCTGTCACCATCCTGTTGAAAGCTATCGGCATGACACCGGAGCAAATCCTCGAAAACTTCTTCGTTTTCGACGATTTCGCATTGCATTCGGATGGCGCGGAAATGGCCTTCGTTGCAGAGCGTCTGCGCGGTGAAGTTGCTCGTTTCGACATCACAGACAAAGCCGGTAAAGTACTGGTCGCAAAAGACAAGCGTATCAACAGCAAGCACGTGCGTGATGTTGAAGCTGCTGGCATCAAAAACATCTCGGTACCAGAAGACTACCTGTTGGGTCGTATCCTGGCGAAAAACATCGTTGATACAGAAACTGGCGAAGTTATTGCCAGCGCCAACGATGAGCTGACCGAAGACCTGCTGGCACGCCTGCGCGAAGGTAAAGTAACCAATATCCAGACTCTGTACACCAACGATCTGGATCAAGGCGGCTACATCTCGCAAACACTGCGTATGGATGACACCACCGATCAGATGGCCGCGAAAGTCGCTATCTATCGCATGATGCGTCCAGGCGAACCGCCAACTGAAGATTCGGTTGAAGCGTTGTTCAACGGCTTGTTCTACAACGCAGATCGTTACGACCTGTCGGCTGTCGGCCGTATGAAATTCAACCGTCGTATCGGTCGCGATGAGCTGACCGGCGACATGACTCTGTCGAACGACGACGTACTGGCCGTGATCAAGATCCTGGTTGAGTTGCGCAATGGTCGCGGCGAAGTCGATGATATCGATCACTTGGGTAACCGTCGTGTACGTTGCGTCGGCGAATTGGCTGAGAACCAATTCCGTGCTGGTCTGGTTCGTGTTGAGCGCGCTGTTAAAGAGCGTCTCGGCCAGGCCGAAGCTGACAACCTGATGCCGCATGACCTGATCAACTCCAAGCCGATTTCGGCAGCGATCCGTGAATTCTTCGGTTCGTCGCAGTTGTCGCAGTTTATGGATCAAACCAACCCATTGTCGGAAATCACGCACAAACGTCGCGTTTCCGCTCTCGGACCTGGCGGCTTGACCCGTGAACGCGCTGGCTTTGAAGTACGTGACGTGCATCCGACCCACTACGGCCGTGTATGCCCGATTGAAACACCTGAAGGCCCGAACATTGGTCTGATCAACTCGCTGGCTTTGTATGCTCGCCTGAACGAATACGGTTTCCTGGAAACCCCATATCGTAAAGTCGTGAACAGCAAAATCACCGACCAGATCGACTACCTGTCCGCTATTGAAGAAGGTCGTTACATCATCGCTCAGGCGAACGCGACCATCGACAAAGCAGGCGCGCTGTCGGATGAATTGGTTTCCGCACGTGAAGCCGGCGAAACAATTCTGGTATCGCCAGAACGCGTTCAATACATGGACGTTGCGCCAGGCCAGGTCGTGTCGGTTGCTGCTTCGCTGATTCCGTTCCTCGAACACGATGATGCGAACCGCGCATTGATGGGTGCCAACATGCAACGTCAGGCAGTTCCTTGCTTGCGTCCAGAAAAAGCATTTGTCGGTACCGGTATCGAACGCACCGTGGCAGTTGACTCGGGCACGACAGTACAGGCATTGCGTGGCGGTATCGTTGATTACATCGATGCAGGCCGTGTCGTGATTCGCGTCAATGACGACGAAGCACAAGCGGGTGAAGTCGGTGTTGATATCTACAACCTGATCAAGTACACCCGTTCGAACCAGAACACCAATATTAACCAACGTCCTATCGTGCAAGTCGGCGATCGCGTTGCAAAACATGACGTCATCGCTGACGGCGCATCGACTGATCTGGGCGAATTGGCTCTGGGTCAAAACATGCTGGTCGCGTTTATGCCATGGAACGGTTACAACTTCGAAGATTCGATTCTGATCTCCGAAAAAGTTGTGGCTGATGACCGCTACACCTCGATTCACATCGAAGAGTTGTCGGTTGTGGCACGTGACACCAAGCTGGGTGCGGAAGAGATCACACGTGATATCTCCAATCTGGCTGAAAACCAACTGGCACGTCTGGATGAATCCGGTATCGTCTACATCGGTGCAGAAGTCACCGCTGGCGACACCCTGGTCGGTAAAGTAACGCCTAAAGGCGAAACCCAACTGACACCGGAAGAAAAACTGCTGCGTGCGATTTTCGGTGAAAAAGCATCCGACGTAAAAGATACATCGTTGCGCGTACCGTCCGGCATGGTCGGCACCGTAATCGACGTGCAAGTATTTACGCGCGAAGGTATTCCACGCGACAAACGTGCACAACAGATTATCGACGACGAACTGCAACGCTATCGTTTGGACTTGAACGATCAGCTGCGTATCGTTGAAGGCGATGCATTCCAACGTCTGGAAAAAATGTTGATCGGCAAAGTCGTCAACGGCGGTCCTAAGAAAATCGCTAAAGGCGCGAAAATCACTAAAGAGTATTTGGACGACCTGGACAAATACCACTGGTTCGATATTCGCCCTGCAGACGACACATCGGCAAATGCTTTGGAAGCTATCAAAGAATCCATCGCTGAAAAACGCCACCAGTTCGATCTGGCATTTGAAGAAAAACGTAAGAAACTGACGCAAGGCGACGAATTGCCGCCAGGCGTACAGAAGATGGTCAAAGTGTATCTGGCAGTCAAACGTCGCCTGCAACCTGGCGACAAGATGGCGGGTCGTCACGGTAACAAAGGTGTGGTATCACGCATCTTGCCTATCGAAGACATGCCACACATGGCTGACGGTACACCAGCAGACGTCGTGCTGAACCCGCTGGGTGTTCCATCGCGTATGAACGTTGGTCAGGTTCTGGAAGTTCACCTGGGCTGGGCTGCTAAAGGTCTGGGCTTGCGTATCGGCGAAATGCTGAATGCACAAGTACAAATCGCTGAACTGCGCAAGTTCCTGGGCGCGATTTATAACGAGTCGGGCAAAACAGAAGATCTGGACAACTTCAGCGATACAGAAATCCTGGAGCTGGCTGGTAACCTGAAAAACGGCGTGCCGTTCGCAACACCAGTGTTTGACGGTGCTGACGAAGCAGAAACCCGCCGCATGCTGGACCTGGCTTACCCGGATCACATTGCGAAGCAACTGGGCATGACCGCTTCCAAGAACCAGGTCACCATGTATGACGGTCGTACTGGTGAAGCGTTTGAACGTACAGTAACCGTCGGTTACATGCACTACCTCAAACTGCATCACTTGGTTGATGACAAGATGCATGCTCGTTCGACCGGTCCTTACTCGCTGGTTACACAGCAACCACTGGGCGGTAAAGCTCAGTTCGGTGGCCAGCGCTTCGGTGAGATGGAAGTCTGGGCACTGGAAGCATACGGCGCGTCCTACGTCTTGCAAGAGATGTTGACCGTCAAGTCCGATGACGTGAATGGCCGTACCAAAGTGTACGAAAATCTCGTCAAGGGTGACCACGTCATCGACGCCGGCATGCCGGAATCCTTCAACGTTCTCGTTAAGGAAATCCGCTCGCTGGGTATCGACATCGACCTGGAACGCGATTGATGTAAAGCAGGGGAGAAGCGAGTCGCTTCTCCATTCGCTGTTTGGAATTTGAAGTAAAAGCAGTCAGTAAAAAATAGTAGTAGCGAAATAGTAAGAACGAAATAGCAGTTTTTGGTAGTGTCGTCTGTCCCGGTATGCGCGGAACTCAGCTCGTGAAGATAGCTTCAGGCTCAGCTCTCCCGCCCATGCGAACAGGGTATAAAGCAGCGCCGCCACTACCGTCTCATCATCAAGCGTTTTTTCACGCCAACTGGAGTGATACATGAAAGCACTGCTCGATCTATTCAAGCAAGTTCAGCAAAATGAACAATTCGACGCGATCAAAATTGGTCTGGCGTCCCCTGAAAAAATCCGTTCGTGGTCCTACGGCGAAGTTAAAAAGCCGGAAACCATCAACTATCGTACGTTCAAGCCTGAACGCGATGGCCTGTTCTGCGCAAAAATCTTTGGCCCGATCAAAGATTACGAATGCCTTTGCGGCAAATACAAACGCCTGAAACACCGCGGCGTTATCTGCGAAAAATGCGGCGTTGAAGTTACGCTGGCCAAAGTGCGTCGTGAACGCATGGGTCACATCGAACTGGCATCGCCAACCGCACACATCTGGTTCCTGAAATCGCTGCCATCCCGTCTGGGTATGGTGCTCGACATGACCCTGCGCGATATCGAACGCGTCCTGTATTTCGAAGCCTACGTTGTGACCGATCCAGGCATGACCCCGCTGAAAAAATGCCAGATCATGTCGGAAGACGACTACGCTGCCAAATACGAAGAATTCGGCGATGACTTCACCGCTTTCATGGGCGCTGAAGGTATCCGCGAATTGCTGCGCGCTATCGACATCGATCGCGATGCTGAAATGCTGCGTCAGGAATTGAAAGATTCCAAATCCGAAGCCAAGATCAAAAAATACGCGAAGCGCCTGAAAGTGCTGGAAGCGTTCCAACGTTCGGGTATCAAACCTGACTGGATGATCATGGAAGTGTTGCCAGTCTTGCCGCCAGAACTGCGCCCATTGGTGCCGCTGGATGGTGGTCGCTTCGCAACCTCCGATCTGAACGATCTGTATCGCCGCGTCATCAACCGTAACAACCGTTTGAAGCGTCTGATGGAGCTCCGTGCACCGGAAATCATCACCCGCAACGAAAAACGTATGTTGCAAGAAGCAGTTGACTCGCTGCTGGACAACGGCCGTCGCGGCAAAGCGATGACCGGTGCTAACAAGCGTCCACTGAAATCGCTGGCCGAAATGATCAAAGGCAAGGGCGGTCGTTTCCGTCAAAACTTGCTGGGCAAACGCGTCGATTACTCGGGTCGTTCCGTTATCGTCGTGGGCCCACAACTGAAATTGCATCAATGCGGTTTGCCGAAACTGATGGCGCTGGAACTGTTCAAGCCATTCATTTTCAACAAGCTCGAATTGATGGGCCTGGCTACTACGATCAAGGCAGCTAAAAAACTGGTTGAGATCCAGGAACCAGTCGTTTGGGACATCCTGGAAGACGTGATCCGTGAACATCCGGTCATGCTGAACCGCGCGCCTACCTTGCATCGTCTGGGTATCCAGGCGTTTGAACCAGTCCTGATCGAAGGTAAAGCGATCCAGTTGCACCCACTGGTCTGTGCTGCATTTAACGCTGACTTTGACGGCGATCAAATGGCGGTTCACGTTCCATTGTCGATCGAAGCACAGATGGAAGCACGCACCTTGATGCTGGCTTCGAACAACATCCTGTTCCCATCGAACGGCGAACCATCGATCGTTCCTTCGCAAGATATCGTGTTGGGTCTGTACTACGCGAGCCGCGAAGCGATCAACGCCAAGGGCGAAGGCATGATGTTCCCGGACGTGTCCGAAGTCATCCGTGCTTACGACAACAAGATGGTTGAGCTGGCGACCCGTATCACTGTTCGTATCACCGAGTATCCAAAAAATGTGGAAACCGGCGAATTCGAAAAAACAGTTACCCGCTACGAAACCACGGTTGGTCGTGCGATCCTGTCCGAAATTCTGCCTAAAGGCTTGCCGTTCTCAGTTCTGAACCGCGCGCTGAAAAAGAAAGAAATTTCGCGTCTGATCAACTTGTCCTTCCGTAAGTGCGGTCTGCGCGCAACGGTCGTATTCGCTGATCAATTGCTGCAATCGGGCTTCCGTCTGGCAACCCGTGCCGGTATCTCGATCTGCGTTGACGACATGCTGGTACCTAAGCAAAAAGTTGACATCATCGCGACCGCTGAAAGTGAAGTTAAACAAATCGAACAGCAGTACTCGTCCGGTCTGGTTACTGCTGGCGAACGTTACAACAAAGTGGTTGATATCTGGGGCAAAGCAGGCGACGACGTCGGCAAGGCCATGATGGATCAACTCAAAGTTGAAGACGTCACCAAACGTGATGGCACCAAAACAACACAAGAATCGTTCAATGCGATTTACATGATGGCCGACTCCGGTGCGCGCGGTTCCGCGGCACAGATTCGTCAGCTGGCCGGTATGCGTGGCCTGATGGCGAAACCGGATGGTTCCATTATTGAAACGCCGATCACCGCGAACTTCCGCGAAGGTCTGAACGTTTTGCAGTACTTCATCTCGACTCACGGTGCGCGTAAAGGTCTGGCCGATACCGCTCTGAAAACAGCGAACTCGGGTTACCTGACACGTCGTCTGGTTGACGTGACACAAGATCTGGTTGTGATCGAAGACGACTGCGGCACCTCGAACGGCGCATCGATGAAAGCGCTGGTTGAAGGTGGTGAAGTGATCGAAGCATTGCGTGACCGTATCCTGGGTCGCGTTGCTGCAAACGACATCGTCAATCCTGAAACACAGGCAACCCTGTACGCGGCTGGCACCTTGCTGGACGAAGACATGGTTGAAGAAATCGAACGCCTCGGCATCGATGAAGTAAAAGTACGTACACCGTTGACTTGCGACACCCGCTTTGGCCTGTGCGCACAATGTTACGGTCGTGACCTCGGTCGCGGCACACTGGTCAACGCCGGTGAAGCAGTTGGTGTGGTGGCAGCGCAATCGATTGGTGAGCCAGGTACACAGCTGACCATGCGTACCTTCCACATCGGTGGTGCAGCGTCGCGTGCCGCAGTGGCATCGTCGGTTGAAGCTAAATCGAACGGTACCGTTCGTTTCACCGCGACCATGCGTTATGTCACCAACGGCAAAGGCGGTCAGATCGTCATTTCCCGTTCCGGTGAAGTGCTGATTACCGATGACTACGGCCGTGAACGTGAACGTCATAAAGTACCGTACGGTGCAACCCTGATCGTCAAAGACGGCATGGTTATCAAAGCCGGTGCAGCATTGGCAACATGGGATCCGCTGACCCGTCCTATCATTACCGAATACACCGGTACGGTGAAATTCGAGAACGTAGAAGAAGGTTCGACCGTTGCTCGTCAGATCGACGAAGTGACCGGTCTGTCGACCCTGGTTGTTATCGATGCGAAACGTCGTGGTTCGGTGACCAAAACTGTACGTCCACAGGTCAAACTGTTGAACGAACAAGGCGAAGAAGTGAAGATCGCCGGTACCGAACACGCAGTGACCATCGGCTTCCAGGTTGGTGCGTTGATTACCGTGAAAGACGGTCAGCAAGTTACTGTCGGTGAAGTACTGGCGCGTATCCCGACCGAATCGCAGAAAACACGTGACATCACCGGTGGTCTGCCGCGTGTTGCCGAGTTGTTCGAAGCGCGTTCGCCGAAAGATGCCGGTATGCTGGCTGAAGTCACAGGTACTGTGGCATTCGGTAAGGAAACCAAAGGTAAGCAACGTCTGGAAATCACAGACATGGACGGCAACAAGCACGAGTTCCTGATCACCAAGGACAAACAAGTGCTGGTACATGACGGCCAGGTTGTGAACAAAGGCGAGATGATTGTTGACGGTCCAGCTGATCCACAAGACATCTTGCGCCTGTTGGGTATCGAAGCGCTGGCACGTTACATCGTTGACGAAGTTCAAGACGTGTACCGTTTGCAAGGCGTGAAGATCAACGACAAGCACATTGAAGTGATCGTGCGTCAAATGTTGCGTCGCGTTCAAGTGGTTGATGCTGGCGATGCGAACTACATCGTTGGTGAACAAGTTGAGCGTTCCGAACTGTTGGACGAAAACGATCGCGTCATTGCTCTGGGCAAAATCCCTGCAACCTACGAAAACGTATTGCTGGGTATTACCAAAGCATCGCTGTCGACCGATTCCTTCATCTCGGCTGCTTCGTTCCAGGAAACAACTCGTGTTCTGACCGAAGCTGCGATCATGGGCAAAAAAGACGGCTTGCGCGGTCTGAAAGAAAACGTGATCGTTGGTCGTCTGATCCCGGCTGGTACAGGTCTGGCATTCCACCGTGCCCGCAAGGAAAAAGACACATGGGAAGCAGAAGAACGTGCAGCACTGTTGCAATCGGAAAAAGCTGCACGCGCAGCAGAAGCCGAAGCGCAATTTGCTGACATCTCCAGCGTTCCGGACAGCGATACCGACGCGTCTTAATCACTACGCGTTTCAAGCATCAAAAACGGCATCAGGAGCAATCCTGGTGCCGTTTTTTTATATTCGCGGGCTTTTTCACAGGCTGACGGCAGCACCAGAAAAAGTGCGCAAAATGGCAAGGGATGCGAGGCTGTTGCAAGAAAGCGTCAGATTCCTCCTTATCAACAAAAATACATCAAATAATAATCATTATCATTTGCATGCTGCGCTATGATCTGGATCCTGATGAGCGTCGATAGACGTAATCACCAACCATATAGCGTGTTTCTCCCTCTGGAAACGCCACGCGCACAATCTAAAAACTAAGGCAGCCAGCATTTGTTTAGCGAGCAACCTATCCATTATTCAAGGAACGGTTGCTATGAAGCTATCAAAGAACAAACTCGCCCTGGCCACCATGCTCGTACTGCAGCAGTGGCCAGCACATCATGCTGGCGCGCAACAAATCGCTAAACTCGACGAAATTACCGTTACATCCACACGTGGGCTGGGTGGTGACATCAACCGCGCCGCGGCGACTGTCTCTGTGGTCACGGCAGAAGAAATCGAACAGCAGAATGCCAAAGATATCAAGGATGCATTGCGCTATGAGCCGGGTGTCGAGGTCAGGCGCTCAGTCTCCCGTACCAGTGGTATCAGTGGTGCTAGTGCGACTGCGGGGCGCGGTGGAAATGAAGGGATCACCATACGCGGACTGGACGGCAATCGTGTGCTGTTGCTGGAAGATGGCGTTCCGGTTCCGCGCGCTTTCAGTGTCGGTACCCTGAGTGCCGGGCGTGGCAGCTATCTGAATACGGATCTGTATCAGCGCATTGAAGTTTTGCGGGGGCCGGCCTCATCGATGTATGGCAGTGATGGTTTGACTGGCGCAGTTAACTTTGTCGTCAAAGATCCGCAGGATTACCTGAATATTTTCAACAAGAGCACTTACTTCTCGCTTCGCCCTTCTTACGATTCGGTTGATAACAGCTTCGGGACGAGCGGTACGTTCGCCGTGGGCGGTGAGCGTTGGCAAGGTATGTTGTTGCTAAATGCGCGTCATGGTAAAGAAACAGATAACAAGGGTGATCGCGATATCACCGGCACCAACCGCACAGCGCCGGATCCATTGACCTATGACACACAATCCGTGCTGGGTCGTGTGGTATTCCGTGCAACGTCCAAGGATGTCTTCAAGTGGACACTGGCAACGACTGAAAACAAAACTTCAGGCAGCAGCCCGTCTGCAATAGGCCCTGCTGCAGGTGGTACTTTTGTTACCGGATATCAAACCAGCGGCAAAGTGCAAAGTGATCGCTTCACGTTTGCTTATGAACGCGACGATGCCGATAACCCGGTAGTACAAAAAATCCGCGCCAATGTCTTCTATCGGGATGCCAACACAAACCAATACACGTTTGAAAGTGGTACTGGTACAGCCCGTCCGCGCTTCCGTGATGTGACTTACAAAGATGAGGCCATCGGTGGTGGTGTGATGGCCGAAAGCAGCTTTAACGTCGGTGGCATTAAAAATCAATTGGTGTATGGATTTGATGTCAGCAGAAGTCAGCTAAGCCAGCAAGCAACGGGAACCAGCTGGACTACCTGTACCGGTACGCAGTACTGCGAACTTTTCCCTAAAACGAATTACTCGATTTTCGGCGCGTACATACAGGACGATATACGCATAGGGAAATTGAGTGTGATTCCTGGTTTGCGCTATGACTCGTATGAGCTCGATCCCAAGGCCAGTGTTCGCTATGACGCACAAGCGAATGCAAATGGGCAGCCGGCTGCGCGTAGCAAAGACAATGCGCTCTCGCCACGACTCGCATTCCTGTATGAGGTGACGCCGGCGTTTGTGCCCTATGCGCAATATGCACGTGGGTTCCGTGCACCGTCGCCACATGAAGTGAACTCTTACTTCAACAATGTCGGTATTCCTAATCAATCGTATATGCAGATCGCTAATCCGAACCTCAAAGCGGAAACCAGCAACTCGTATGAGATCGGTTTGCGCGGCAAGGTTGATCTGGCGGATAGCCGTGTGCGCTATAGCGCGGCGGCATTTGCCGGACGGTATAAGAACTTTATCGAACTGGTACAGATAGGCGGCAACTTCCAGGTTGCGACCCCAGCTATCAACCAATACATCAACTCTGCCCGCGCCAATATCCATGGCGTAGAAGCGCGCGTCGACTGGCGCTGGAATTCAGGCTGGACCTTGCGTGGCGGTTTTGCTTACACCCAGGGCGACAGTATTAATCGCAACGGTGTAAAAACCGGACTGGATACTGTTGCGCCGCTGTCGGTGGTGACTGGCTTGCGTTATGAGCCAAATCAGACCTGGTTCGTTCAGGGAGATTTGGTGTACGCCGCAGCTAAAAAACGTGGCGATCTTGCGAGCCCGAATGTCGGCACACAACCAGCATTTGTCCCATCGTCATTTGCCATTCTTGATGTATTCAGCGGTTACCGCGTGAACAAAAACGTCAGCTTCAATGCAGGCATACGCAACCTGTTTGATCGCAAATACTGGGTATGGAATGACATCCGTGGTTTGGGTCTGGCGAGTACGGCAACCAATCTGGATGCCTATACCTCACCAGGTCGCAGTTTCAATGTGAGCATGAAAATAGAGTACTAATCGCGTCATTGCGACGACTCGTGTAGAAACGGGGCGTCGCTTATTTTTTATAGAAAGAGAAAATATGAGATACACAAAATTGATGGCTGCGCTGCTGGCGACGCTGGCACTGTCCGGAAACGCCATGGCGGATGCCGACGCTGATGCGCTCAAGGCCAAGCAGGTGGCATTGCAGGCTGAGCAACCAGGTCTGTTTGCGCGAGATATCGCGCAAAAGCTCGGCGTCAGTGAGGCGAAGTTGCTGGCGGCTGATATTGGTCGTGGCGCGACATTGCTGCGTTCAGATGTGGCTACTTATAAAGCGCTGTTTAACCGTATGCACGAACTGGGGCGCATCAAGGCGATTACCCGTAATGAAAACGGCGTAATCGAGCGTACCGCAGTCGCGCTGCCACCCAAGCTGGATGATCAGGGGCGCGTGAAGCCGGGTAGCGGCTTTGTCGGTACTGATATCGATCTGCGTTTCAAGATGGACAGCTGGGGTTATGTATTCGCCGTGGTTGCGCCACGCACGGGTGGCCGGACCAGCCGCAGTTTCCAATTCTTTGACAAGAATGGCGAAGCGATCCACAAGGTCTACCTGAACGATGAAAAAGGCGTGCCAGCGTTTGAGAAGCTGGTTACCGAATACAAGGCCGCAGATCAAAAGCCGGACTGGACCGTGGTCATGCCGAAACAGGCCAAGCCGCTGACGGATATGCATATCAAGGAATTACGCACTGCCTGGTATGAAATGACAGACGTGCATGAATTCCAGCGCCTGATCAATGACTTCGGTATCTCGCGTGAACGTGCGTTTGAGGTAATCGGTACGGATGCGGCCTACAAGATCACCGGCAAATCGGTGGAAACCTTGCTGGAAACAGCATCCAAACGCGAACAGCCGATTATGGTGTTCGTGAGCAACTCTGGCATGGTGCAGATCTATAGCGGCCTGATCGAGAAAACCGAAGCCAAGAATGGCTGGTTCAACGTGCTGGATCCGGACTTTGATTTACACTTGCGTCAATCCGGTGTCGACCACGGCTGGGTAGTGCGCCGTCCGGCCAAGAGCGGGACGATTACCTCGGTAGAGTTCTACGATACCAAAGGTGAGCAAGTTGTTAACTTTTTCTCGCGCCGCGATCCGGGCAAGGAAGAAACCAAGGTTTGGCGTGATATAGTTGCCAATCTGCCACAATTGCAATAACTTCTGCAGGGATATGCCGCTGCGCGCGTAGCAATTACGCATCGACCGCAGCGGCAGATGAAAAACTGTCCTTGACCCTCCATAATTTGAGGAATATACTCGCGAGTTCTCGATTTTAAGCTCTGCTGGGCTTAAGCGTTCTTTGGTCTGCCGTGTTGTATTTCCTTCCTGGCAATTCTTGCGCGCTTTTTCCTTCATGGTTCAATCGAGCCGCGCGTTGATTTAATTCTTCCGCAATGATTCTTTAGTCCCCGGACAACCGTTTTCGGGTTCGTATTATTAATGTTGTACTAGCTGGATAGAGAGCGATGCCAACCATCAATCAACTGATTCGCCAGCCGCGTGTTTCTGCACGCGTCAAGAGCAAATCGCCGGCGCTGGAAAACAGCCCGCAAAAACGTGGCGTATGTACCCGCGTTTACACCACAACTCCAAAAAAGCCTAACTCGGCTTTGCGTAAAGTTGCCAAAGTTCGTCTGACCAACGGTTTCGAAGTTATTTCGTATATCGGCGGTGAAGGCCACAACCTGCAAGAACATAGCGTCGTGCTGCTGCGCGGCGGTCGTGTAAAAGATTTGCCGGGTGTGCGTTATCACATGGTTCGCGGCGCATTGGATACCCAAGGTGTTAAAGACCGTAAACAAGCACGTTCGAAGTACGGTACCAAGCGTGCTAAGGCTGCTAAGAAGTAATTAAAGTTTTTCGCAGTCTCTGCGAAATGAGTGTCGGTCCCCAATGGGCCGAGTAAGTGGGTGGTTATGATGATCATCCGCGAGTGTACGGCGAATTTGTCACCGTGTACTCAACTGAAGATTGAAAGGAATCGAAATGCCACGTCGTCGTGAAGTTCCCAAGCGGGAAATCCTGCCAGATCCGAAGTTCGGCAATGTTGATGTTGCCAAGTTCGTTAACGTTTTGATGTTGTCCGGTAAAAAATCGGTCGCAGAAAACATCATCTACGGTGCTTTTGAGCACATCCAAAGCAAATCCGGTAAAGACCCGCTGGAAGTGTTTGCTGCTGCAATCGCAAACTGCAAACCATTGGTTGAAGTGAAATCCCGTCGCGTTGGTGGTGCAAACTACCAGGTGCCGGTTGAAGTGCGTCCAGTCCGTCGTATGGCTTTGTCCATGCGTTGGTTGCGTGAAGCTGCAAACAAGCGCAGCGAAAAATCGATGCCACAACGTCTGGCTGGCGAATTGCTCGAAGCGGCTGAAAGCCGTGGCGGTGCAATGAAAAAGCGCGACGAAGTTCACCGTATGGCAGAAGCGAACAAAGCGTTCTCGCACTTCCGCTTCTAATAAAAGTAGCGCCAATGCATTTGTATTGGCGTTTGTCTGCTTATATAAATTGTTCGAAGCCGGGCACCTCATTTAAAAAAATGATGCTCGGTTTTGTTCGTTAAAGAGATATTGGATTAATCATGGCTCGCAAGACCCCCATTGAGCGTTACCGCAATATCGGTATTTCGGCTCACATTGACGCTGGTAAAACCACCACGACCGAGCGCGTCCTGTTCTACACCGGCGTAAACCACAAGCTGGGTGAAGTGCATGATGGTGCTGCTACCACCGACTGGATGGAACAGGAACAAGAGCGCGGCATCACGATTACATCGGCTGCTGTTACTTGCTTCTGGAAGGGCATGGCGAACAATTTCCCAGCGCATCACATCAACATCATTGATACCCCGGGCCACGTTGACTTCACCATTGAAGTTGAACGCTCGATGCGCGTACTCGATGGCGCCTGCATGGTTTACTGTGCAGTGGGTGGTGTGCAGCCGCAATCTGAAACAGTTTGGCGTCAAGCTAACAAGTACAAAGTCCCACGTTTGGCATTCGTCAACAAGATGGATCGTACCGGCGCGAACTTCTTCAAAGTCTACGATCAAATGCGCGCGCGTTTGAAAGCTAACCCTGTGCCTATGCAAGTGCCTATCGGCGCGGAAGATTCGTTCGCAGGTGTGGTCGATCTGGTCAAGATGAAAGCGATCATCTGGGACGACGCTTCGCAAGGTATGAAGTTTGAATACGGCGATATCCCAGCTGCGCAATTGGCTGATGCACAAAAATGGCGTGAAAACATGGTTGAGTCCGCTGCTGAAGCATCGGAAGAACTGATGAATAAATATCTGGAAGAGGGCGATCTGTCCGAAGCCGATATCAAGGCCGCTATTCGTCAACGCACCATCGCTGGTGAAATCGTTCCTATGCTGTGCGGTACTGCGTTTAAAAACAAAGGCGTACAAGCTATGTTGGACGCTGTTATCGAATACCTGCCATCGCCAGTGGATATTCCACCAGTGCCAGGCCTGGATGAAGATGATGAGCCTACCGTACGTAAATCGGAAGACACCGAGAAGTTCTCGGCGTTGGCATTCAAAATTGCTACCGATCCGTTCGTTGGTCAACTGTGCTTTATCCGTTGCTACTCGGGTACCCTGAATTCGGGCGACACCGTTTACAACTCGGTAAAAGAGAAAAAAGAGCGTATCGGTCGTATCGTTCAGATGCAAGCGAACCAACGTGAAGAAATCAAGGAAATGATGGCTGGCGATATCGCTGCTGTTGTTGGCTTGAAAGACACCACCACAGGCGATACCTTGTGCGACGACAAAGCTATTGTTGTCCTTGAGCGCATGGTCTTCCCTGAGCCAGTTATTTCGCAAGCTGTTGAGCCAAAAACCAAAGGCGATCAAGAGAAAATGGGCCTGGCGTTGAACCGTCTGGCGGCTGAAGATCCATCGTTCCGCGTGCGTACCGATGAAGAATCAGGTCAAACCATTATCGCTGGTATGGGTGAGTTGCATCTGGACATTATCGTCGATCGTATGAAGCGTGAATTCAACGTGGAAGCGACTGTTGGTAAGCCACAAGTTGCGTACCGCGAAACAATTCGCAAAACATGCGAAGAGATCGAAGGTAAATTCGTTAAGCAATCCGGTGGTCGTGGTCAGTACGGTCACGTGGTTCTGAAAATCGAACCGCAAGAACCAGGTACTGGTTTCGAATTCGTCGATGCGATCAAGGGCGGTACCGTTCCACGCGAATACATCCCTGCAGTTGAAAAAGGTGTGCGCGAAACATTGACCTCGGGTGTCCTCGCAGGTTACCCAGTGGTTGACGTTAAAGTCACTCTGTTCTTCGGTTCGTACCATGACGTCGATTCGAACGAAAACGCGTTCCGTATGGCTGCATCGATGGCATTCAAGGACGGCTGCCGTAAAGCAAGCCCGGTCATCCTCGAGCCTATGATGGCTGTGGAAGTTGAAACACCTGAAGACTACGCTGGTACCGTGATGGGCGATCTGTCCTCACGTCGCGGCATGGTTCAAGGTATGGATGAAATCGCGGGCGGCGGCGGCAAGATCATTAAAGCCGAAGTGCCTTTGTCCGAAATGTTTGGTTATGCGACATCGTTGCGTTCGGCAACACAAGGTCGTGCAACCTACTCGATGGAATTCAAGCACTACTCTGAAGCACCTAAGAACGTGATCGACGCAATCGTCACATCGAAGGCGCCTAAGTAATAGCAAGCGTTAAAGACCCGGGAGTCGGGCGTTGTGCATAGCTCCCGGGTCGGTAGTAAATCAATTTAAACGATGTCCGATGACGGGCATCCTAATGTAAATAAATCGTTCTTTTTGAAGGAAGAATAAAATGGCAAAAGGTAAATTCGAACGGACTAAGCCGCACGTGAATGTGGGCACAATTGGTCACGTCGATCATGGTAAAACCACGTTGACAGCTGCGATCGCGACTGTATTGTCGAAAAAATTCGGTGGCGAAGCAAAAGGCTACGATCAAATCGATAACGCGCCAGAAGAAAAAGCACGCGGTATCACGATCAACACCTCGCACGTTGAATACGAAACCGAAGCCCGCCACTACGCACACGTAGACTGCCCAGGCCACGCCGACTATGTTAAAAACATGATCACCGGCGCAGCACAAATGGACGGCGCGATCTTGGTTTGCTCCGCAGCAGACGGCCCAATGCCACAAACTCGCGAACACATCCTGTTGTCGCGTCAAGTTGGCGTTCCATACATCATCGTGTTCCTGAACAAGGCAGACATGGTTGATGATGCAGAACTGCTGGAACTGGTTGAAATGGAAGTGCGTGAGCTCCTCTCTAAATACGAATTCCCAGGCGACGACTTGCCTATCGTTAAAGGTTCGGCAAAACTGGCGCTGGAAGGCGACACCGGTCCATTGGGCGAACAAGCGATCCTGGCACTGGCCAACGCACTCGACACCTACATCCCAACACCAGAACGCGCAGTTGACGGCGCATTCCTGTTGCCAGTAGAAGACGTATTCTCGATCTCGGGTCGCGGTACAGTCGTTACCGGTCGTGTAGAACGCGGCATCATCAAAGTCGGCGAAGAGATCGAAATCGTTGGTATCCGTGATACCCAAAAAACCACCTGTACCGGTGTTGAAATGTTCCGCAAATTGCTGGATCAAGGTCAAGCTGGTGATAACGTTGGTGTATTGCTGCGCGGTACCAAGCGTGAAGACGTGGAACGTGGTCAAGTTCTGGCAAAACCAGGTTCGATCAAACCGCACAAACACTTCACAGGCGAAATCTACGTTCTGTCGAAAGACGAAGGCGGCCGTCACACCCCATTCTTCAACAACTATCGTCCACAGTTCTACTTCCGTACAACTGACGTAACTGGTTCGATCGAGTTGCCGAAAGACAAAGAAATGGTTATGCCAGGCGATAACGTGTCGATCACAGTGATGTTGATCAACCCAATCGCGATGGAAGAAGGTCTGCGTTTCGCGATCCGCGAAGGTGGCCGTACCGTTGGCGCAGGTGTTGTAGCCAAAATTATTGAGTAATAAACCNCATTCTTCAACAACTATCGTCCACAGTTCTACTTCCGTACAACTGACGTAACTGGTTCGATCGAGTTGCCGAAAGACAAAGAAATGGTTATGCCAGGCGATAACGTGTCGATCACAGTGATGTTGATCAACCCAATCGCGATGGAAGAAGGTCTGCGTTTCGCGATCCGCGAAGGTGGCCGTACCGTTGGCGCAGGTGTTGTAGCCAAAATTATTGAGTAATAAACCCGATTAAATGACAGGTAGCCCTGTCATTTAAATATCGCCGCGAGTGCTAACCCGCTCGCGGCTCGCTCTTTTAAGGAATCAAAATGTCAACAGCACCGAAATCAGCTCCAAACCAAAAGATCCGTATTCGTCTGAAAGCATTCGACTACCGTCTGATCGATCAATCGGCACTCGAAATCGTTGATACAGCAAAACGTACCGGCGCAGTTGTTAAGGGTCCAGTACCACTGCCAACACGCATCCAGCGTTTTGACGTTCTGCGTTCGCCGCACGTCAACAAGACTTCGCGCGACCAATTCGAAATCCGTACTCACGTTCGTTTGATGGACATCGTTGATCCAACTGACAAAACAGTTGACGCATTGATGAAACTGGATTTGCCAGCTGGTGTTGATGTAGAAATCAAGTTGCAATAATTGTGCATATGACAGGGGTGGCTCGGATAATTGAGCCAAATCCCCTGTTTATGCGGGCTGGGAACAACAATCCGCACATTTATGTGTTGTGGAAGCCTTGTTTACCGGTTACAATCTCGGGCTTCGCTATGGATTCCTCTTTGGAGTCCTTGTCGTATTCGTAGTTTTTGTAGTTTTAAATACATCAGCCCCGCCCAATCGTAGGTGGGAATGGAGAAAAAATGAACCAAAACCAAGATAAAGGCCAAGGCCTGCTTGGTCGCAAGGTTGGTATGATGCGCATCTTCACAGATGACGGGGATTCGATTCCTGTCACTGTGCTGGACGTGTCGAACAATCGTGTGACACAAATCAAAACGTCTGAAGTCGATGGTTATTCGGCTGTTCAGGTCGCCTTCGGCAGCCGTCGTGCTTCCCGCGTCAACAAAGCAGCAGCAGGTCACTATGCTAAAGCTGGTGTTGAAGCAGGCACAGTGCTCAAAGAATTCCGCGTTGCCGCTACTGCTGCTTCCGAACTGAAAGTTGGCGATGTTATCGCTGCCAGCCTGTTCGAAGTTGGTCAAAAAGTAGACGTGCAAGGTGTCACTATCGGTAAGGGTTACGCTGGTACCATCAAGCGTTACAACTTCAGCTCCGGTCGTGCAACCCACGGTAACTCCCGTTCGCATAATGTTCCAGGCTCCATCGGTATGGCGCAAGATCCAGGTCGCGTTTTCCCTGGTAAGCGCATGACCGGTCACCTGGGTGACGTTACTCGCACCACACAAAACCTCGAGATCGCTCGTATCGACGCTGATCGCCAACTGTTGTTGGTTAAAGGTGCTGTTCCTGGTGCAAAAAACGGTCAGGTGATTGTATCGCCGGCTGTTAAAGTCAAAGCAAAGAAGGGGGCTTAATCCATGGAACTCAAGCTCCTGAATGACCAAGGTCAAGCTGCTTCGAACGTTGCTGCGCCAGATACTATTTTCGGCCGTGACTACAACGAAGCGCTGATTCACCAAGTCGTCGTTGCTTATCAAGCAAACGCACGCAGCGGTAATCGCAAGCAAAAAGATCGTGAAGAAGTGCATCACACGACCAAAAAGCCATGGCGTCAAAAAGGTACGGGCCGTGCTCGTGCTGGTATGTCGTCTTCGCCTTTGTGGCGCGGCGGTGGTCGTATTTTCCCGAACTCGCCTGACGAAAATTTCTCGCACAAAGTTAACAAAAAGATGTATCGCGCAGGTGTTTGCTCGATCCTCTCCCAGTTGGCTCGCGAAGGTCGTCTCTCCGTAATCGAAAACCTGTCGGTTGATGCGCCTAAGACCAAGCTCTTGTCGCAAAAATTGAAAGGTATGGGTCTGGATTCCGTGCTCGTCATCACTGATAGCCTGGATGAAAACCTGTTGTTGGCATCGCGCAATCTGCCTAACGTGCTGATTTGCGAGCCACGTCATGCTGATCCAGTTTCGCTGGTCTTCTACAAGAAGATCCTGATCACGAAGCCGGCATTGGCCAAGATTGAGGAGATGCTGGCATGAGCGCGGTTCAGAAATATAGCGAAGAACGCCTGATGAAGGTGTTGTTGGCACCAGTCATTTCCGAGAAAGCTACTTTCGTTGCTGAAAAGAACGAACAAGTTGTTTTCCTCGTTATGCCAGATGCTACCAAGCCAGAAATCAAGGCTGCGGTTGAGCTGCTGTTCAAGGTTCAAGTTGAATCTGTTCAGGTGGCTAACCGTGAAGGTAAACAAAAACGTTCGGGCCGCTTCAATGGTCGCCGCAACCACACACGTCGTGCGTTTGTGTGCCTGAAGCCAGGTCAAGAAATCAACTTCACCGAGGAGGCTAAATAATGGCACTCGTTAAAGTCAAGCCGACCTCGCCTGGTCGCCGTGGCATGGTCAAGGTCGTTAATACCGACCTGTACAAAGGCCGTCCATTCGCAGGCCTGCTCGAAAAGAAATCAAAGACTGCTGGCCGTAACAACAACGGTCACATCACTACTCGCCACATCGGCGGTGGTCATAAGCAGCACTATCGCGTTATCGACTTCAAGCGCACTAAAGATGGTATCCCTGCGAAAGTGGAACGTATCGAATACGATCCTAACCGCACGGCTCACATCGCTTTGGTGTTGTATGCAGATGGCGAACGTCAATACATCATCGCAACCAAAGGTATGGCTGTTGGCGATCAATTGATGAATGGTTCGGAAGCGCCGATCAAATCGGGTAACTGCCTCCCTATCCGCAACATCCCAGTCGGTACCGTTATGCACTGCGTAGAAATGTTGCCAGGCAAGGGCGCGCAAATGGCGCGTACAGCTGGCGCTGGCGTAGTGTTGATGGCACGTGAAGGTACATACGCTCAAGTTCGTTTGCGTTCCGGTGAAGTTCGCCGTGTGCATATCGAATGCCGTGCAACCGTTGGTGAAGTTGGCAATGCTGAGCATAGCCTGCGCAAAATCGGTAAAGCAGGTGCGATGCGCTGGCGTGGTGTTCGTCCTACCGTTCGCGGTGTGGTCATGAACCCGGTTGATCACCCACACGGTGGTGGTGAAGGTAAAACGGCTGCAGGTCGTCACCCAGTATCGCCATGGGGCCAGCAGACAAAAGGCAAGAAGACACGCAGCAACAAGCGTACTACTTCTATGATCGTCTCGCGTCGCGGCAAGAAATAAGGATAAGACATGACACGTTCATTAAAAAAAGGGCCGTTCTGTGACGCCCACTTGGTGAAAAAAGTTGAAGCCGCGCAAGCGAACAAAGACAAAAAGCCAATTAAAACCTGGTCGCGCCGTTCGACCATCATGCCTGACTTCATCGGCTTGACGATCGCGGTGCATAACGGTAAGCAACACGTACCGGTTTACGTATCCGAGAACATGGTTGGTCACAAGCTCGGCGAATTCGCGCTGACCCGCACGTTCAAAGGTCATGCTGCTGACAAGAAGGCTAAGAAATAAGGTCCGATGATGGAAACTAAAGCTACCCTCCGTGGTGTGCGCCTGTCGGCTCAAAAGGGCCGCCTTGTGGCAGACCAGATCCGCGGCAAAAAAGTGGATCAAGCGCTCAATATCTTGCAATTCAGCCCTAAAAAAGGTGCTGCGATCATCAAACGTGTACTGGAGTCCGCAATTGCGAACGCTGAGCACAACGATGGTGCTGATATCGACGAATTGAAAGTTACAACAATTTATGTTGAAAAAGGTTCGGTCTTGAAGCGCTTCACAGCGCGTGCAAAAGGCCGTGGTGATCGTATCTCTAAACAATCCTGTCACATTTACGTGACTGTCGGTAATTAAGGAGTCACGATGGGACAGAAGATACATCCAACCGGTTTCCGCCTTGCGGTTTCGCGTAACTGGGCATCGCGTTGGTATGCTGGCAATAGCAATTTCGCCACCATGCTCAACGAAGATCTCAAAGTTCGCGCATACCTGAAAACCAAACTGAAAAATGCTTCAGTTGGTCGCGTCGTTATTGAGCGCCCAGCTAAAAATGCTCGCATCACAATTTACAGCTCGCGTCCAGGTGTCGTGATCGGTAAAAAAGGTGAGGACATTGAAGTATTGAAATCCGCACTGACCAAAATGATGGGCGTGCCGGTTCATGTCAATATCGAAGAAATTCGTAAGCCAGAAACCGACGCACAACTGATCGCTGATTCGATTGCTCAGCAATTGGAAAAACGCATCATGTTCCGTCGTGCGATGAAGCGTGCAATGCAAAATGCAATGCGCCTCGGTGCACAAGGTATCAAGATCATGTCGTCCGGTCGTTTGAACGGTATCGAGATCGCACGTAAAGAATGGTATCGCGAAGGTCGCGTGCCACTCCACACACTGCGCGCAGATATCGACTACGGTTTCGGCGAAGCTGAAACAACCTACGGCATCATCGGTATCAAAGTCTGGGTCTACAAAGGTGACCGCCTTGCCAATGGCGAAGCGCCGGTAATCGATGTGGTATCCGATGATGACAAAAAACGTCGTGGCCCACGCCGTGACGATGGTAAACCAAGCGGTCGTCCACGTGCTCCGCGTCCAGAAGGTCAACCAGGTGCAGCTGCACCAGGTGGCGCACCGGCCGCTAAGCGTGTTCGCGCTAAGAAGCCGGATGGCGACGCTGCTGTGTCGGCTGAGAAAGCAGGAGAATAATCATGCTGCAACCAGCACGCAGAAAGTATCGTAAAGAGCAAAAAGGCCGTAATACCGGTATTTCGCATTCGCGCGGCACAGCCGTATCGTTTGGCGAATTCGGTCTGAAGGCAGTTGGTCGTGGTCGTATTACTGCTCGCCAAATTGAAGCGGCTCGTCGTGCAATGACGCGTCACATCAAACGTGGTGGCCGTATCTGGATTCGTATTTTCCCAGACAAGCCGATTTCGAACAAACCTGCTGAAGTCCGTATGGGTAACGGTAAAGGTAATCCGGAATACTACGTGGCTGAAATTCAGCCTGGCAAAATGTTGTACGAGATGGACGGTGTGGACGAGGCACTGGCACGCGAAGCGTTCCGGTTGGCTGCAGCTAAGCTGCCGCTGGCAACCACGTTCGTCGTTCGTCAAGTCGGACAATAATAGGGGCGATCATGAAAGCATCTGAACTCCAAGGCAAAGACCAAGCGGCTTTGACCAAAGAACTGAACGATCTGCTGAAAGCGCAGTTCGGTCTGCGTATGCAGATTGCAACACAACAGTTGAACAATACATCGCAACTGAAAAAAGTACGTCGCGATATAGCACGTGTAAAAACGGTCTTGAATCAGAAGGACGCGAAATAATGAACGATCAAGTAAAACAAGCGCTCAAGCGTACGTTGATTGGCAAAGTCGTGTCTGACAAGATGGACAAGACCGTTACCGTGCTGATCGAGCGTCACGTCAAGCACCCGCTGTACGGCAAAATCATCATGCGTTCGAGCAAGTATCATGCGCATAATGAAGGTAACCAGGCAAAAGCTGGTGATACGGTCGAAATTCAAGAAGGTCGTCCTATCTCCAAAACTAAAGCTTGGACCGTGACACGCGTTGTACAAGCAGCACAAATAGTTTAATTAGTTGTTGCGGGCCCGCCATTTAGGTGTAATAATGGCGGGCTTCGTTATTGCAATGTGATAGTTGCAAAGCAGTAAAAAGCTTTAGTACCAAGAAGTTGTTGTGCTAATCGAAGTTTTGGAAATCGTCCACCTCATCAGTCTGCTTTCGGCGGGCTGCCGGGACCAAGACTGACCGCGAATGTGCATTGTGTGCAGAGCGGGTTAAGTTGGGAAAGAAAATACTATGATTCAAACTGAAAGCCGGCTCGAAGTAGCCGACAACACTGGTGCCCGCGAAGTAATGTGCATCAAGGTGCTGGGCGGTTCAAAACGCCGTTACGCTAGCATTGGCGATGTGATTAAAGTCACCGTTAAGGTCGCAGCACCACGTGGTCGTGTGAAAAAAGGCGAAATTTATAACGCAGTTGTTGTGCGTACTGCCAAAGGCGTTCGTCGTCAAGACGGTTCCCTGGTCAAGTTCGACGGCAATGCAGCAGTTTTGCTGAACGCAAAACTGGAGCCAATTGGCA
Source organism: Herminiimonas sp. Marseille-P9896 (assembly GCF_903993245.1). Classification (NCBI taxonomy): domain Bacteria; kingdom Pseudomonadati; phylum Pseudomonadota; class Betaproteobacteria; order Burkholderiales; family Oxalobacteraceae; genus Herminiimonas; species Herminiimonas sp. Marseille-P9896. The sequence continues at coordinate 542,413 of NZ_CAJEVT010000001.1, forward strand.
CGCGTATTTTTGGACCGGTTACACGTGAATTGCGCACTGAGCGCTTCATGAAAATCGTTTCTCTTGCGCCTGAAGTTCTGTAAGGAGTCGTGATGGATAAGATTCGTAAAAGCGACGAAGTCATTGTGCTGACCGGCAAAGACAAAGGCAAACGTGGCGTTGTGCAACGCCGTGTTGATGCTAACTATGTGGTTGTCGAGGGTGTCAACGTTGCTAAAAAAGCGACCAAGCCTAACCCAATGACAGGCGCAACTGGTGGCATCGTCGATAAGTTGATGCCAATTCATGTGTCGAATGTTGCATTGTTCAATGCTGCAACCGGCAAGGCAGATCGTGCTGGCTTTAAAGATGTGGACGGTAAAAAAGTCCGCGTTTACAAGTCTAGCGGCGAAGCAGTGAAGGTTTAAGAAATCATGGCCCGTCTCCAAGAATTCTATAAAGAAAAAGTCGTTGCCGACCTGACCGCAAAATTTGCGTACAAGTCGTCGATGGAAGTTCCGCGCATCCTGAAGATCACCCTGAACATGGGTTTGTCGGAAGCGGTTGCGGACAAGAAAATCATCGAACACGCAGTTGGCGATTTGACCAAGATTGCTGGCCAAAAGCCGGTAGTTACCAAAGCGCGTAAAGCGATTGCGGGTTTCAAAATTCGCGAAGGTTATCCAATTGGTTGTATGGTGACTTTGCGTGGTGCTCAGATGTATGAGTTCCTTGATCGTTTCATCACAGTTGCGTTGCCACGTGTGCGCGATTTCCGTGGTGTGTCCGGCAAGGCGTTCGATGGGCGCGGCAACTACAATATCGGTGTGAAAGAGCAGATCATTTTCCCCGAAATTGAGTACGACAAGATTGATGCATTGCGTGGTATGAATATCAGTATCACGACAACTGCAAAGACCGACGATGAAGCAAAAGCGCTTCTCGCCGCATTTAAATTTCCGTTCAGAAACTGAGGTTGCCATGGCAAAACTGGCACTGATTAACCGTGAACAAAAGCGTGCAGACCTGGTAAAGAAATATGCCGGCAAACGCGCTGAGTTGAAGGCGATCATTGATGACCAATCGAAGTCGGAAGAAGAGCGCTACGAAGCGCGCCTGAAATTGCAGGCGTTGCCACGTAACTCGGCTCCTACTCGTCAACGTAACCGTTGCACTTTGACTGGTCGCCCCCGTGGCACTTTCCGTAAGTTCGGTTTGGGCCGTATTAAGCTCCGTGAAATCGCCATGCGTGGTGAAATTCCGGGTATGACTAAAGCCAGCTGGTAATAGGAGAATAAGCAATGAGTATGAGCGATCCTATCGCCGATATGCTGACCCGTATCCGCAATGCGCAAGTAGTGCAAAAGACTTCGGTAGCAATGCCGTCGTCCAAAGTCAAAATCGCAATTGCAAACGTCCTCAAGGACGAGGGTTACATTGAAGACTTCGCCGTAACAGAAGCTGCTGGTAAGGCAGAGCTGAAAATCGGTTTGAAATATTATGCAGGTCGTCCAGTCATCGAGCGCTTGGAGCGCGTATCCCGTCCAGGATTGCGCATTTACAAGGGCAAGGACGATATTCCAAACGTCATGAACGGTTTGGGTGTGGCTATTGTGTCGACACCAAAAGGCGTTATGACTGACCGCAAAGCGCGCGCAACCGGTGTCGGTGGCGAAGTGATTTGCTACGTCGCCTAAGGAGTGCAAGATGTCTCGTGTAGGTAAAATGCCGATTGCACTGCCTAGTGGCGCGGAAGCGACTATCACTGCAGCTGCAATCACAGTTAAAGGCCCGTTGGGTAGCCTGTCCCAGTCCTTGAATGGCTTGGTGAACATTGAAAACAACAACGGTACGCTGAATTTTAAAGCCGCTAACGACAGCCGCGAAGCAAATGCGATGTCGGGTACCTTGCGCGCATTGGTCAATAACATGGTCACTGGCGTAACTAAAGGCTTTGAAAAGAAATTGACGCTTATTGGCGTCGGTTACCGTGCCGCTGCGCAAGGTGACAAGCTGAATCTTTCGTTGGGTTTCTCGCATCCAGTCGTGCACCAGATGCCGCAAGGCGTCAAAGTCGAAACGCCGACCCAAACTGAGATCCTGATTAAAGGGATTGATCGACAAAAAGTTGGTCAGGTGGCTGCTGAAGTTCGTGCGTACCGCGAACCTGAACCTTATAAAGGTAAGGGCGTTCGTTATTCGGACGAAGTGGTTGTGATTAAAGAAACCAAGAAGAAGTAAGGGTTGACGATGGATAAGAAACAATCACGTCTGCGCCGCGGACGCCAAACTCGAGCCAAGATCGCCGAGTTAAAGGTGAATCGCCTGGCAGTGCATCGCACCAACTTGCACATCTACGCCAGCATCATCGGTCCGGACGCCACAGTATTGGCATCCGCCTCGACACTCGAAGCTGAAGTTCGCCAAGAGTTGGCTGGTCAGTCCGGCAAAGGCGGTAACGTTGCCGCTGCTGCACTGGTAGGCAAGCGCGTTGCAGAAAAAGCACTGAAAGCAGGAATCGCCGAAGTTGCGTTCGATCGCTCCGGTTTCCGTTATCACGGCCGCGTCAAAGCAGTTGCTGAAGCTGCGCGTGAAGCTGGTCTGAAGTTCTAAGGAAGAATCGTCATGGCAAAAATGCAATCCAAAATGCAAAGCGATAAGCCGGATGATGGCATGCGCGAAAAAATGATCGCGGTCAACCGTGTGACCAAAGTGGTCAAGGGTGGTCGTATCATGGGTTTCGCAGCATTGGCTGTAGTCGGTGATGGCGATGGCCGCATCGGCATGGGCAAAGGCAAATCGAAAGAAGTGCCGGTCGCAGTGCAAAAAGCAATGGAAGAAGCGCGCCGCAAAATGATCAAAGTAACGTTGAAGAACGGTACTTTGCAACACACAGTTACCGGTAAGCACGGTGCGTCGTCAGTTTTGATGCTGCCAGCTAAAGACGGTACTGGTGTGATCGCTGGTGGTCCTATGCGCGCAATTTTTGAAGTAATGGGTGTAACGAACGTTGTGGCGAAATCCACTGGTTCGACCAACCCTTACAACATGGTTCGTGCAACCCTGGACGGCCTGGCAAAGATGAACACTGCTTCGGAAATTGCTGCTAAGCGCGGTAAATCTGTTGAAGAAATCCTGGGCTAAGGTGAGCGCAATGGCAAACACAGTTAAAGTTAAATTGGTCAAAGGTTTGATCGGTACCCGCGAAACACATCGCGCTACCGTTCGCGGCCTGGGCTTGCGCGGTATCAACTCGGTATCCGAGTTGGAAGACACACCGGCAGTTCGCGGCATGATTAACAAAGTATCGTATCTCGTGAAAGTAGTGTCGTAAGCCTCGGCTTGCACACGGAGAAAATCATGGAATTGAATAGCATTCAACCAGCTGACGGCGCTAAGCACTACAAACGCCGCGTCGGCCGTGGCATCGGTTCCGGTCTGGGTAAGACATCGGGCCGTGGTCACAAAGGTCAAAAATCCCGTTCAGGCGGTTTCCATAAAGTCGGTTTCGAAGGCGGTCAAATGCCTTTGCAACGTCGTTTGCCTAAGCGTGGTTTCAAATCGCTGGCAACACCATACAAAGCAGAAGTTCGCTTGTCCGACCTGGAAGCATTGCCAGTAACGGAAATCGATATCCTGGCATTGAAACAAGCTGGTGTAATCGGTGAGCTGGCACGTGTAGTTCGCGTTATCCTGTCCGGTTCGATCACTAAAAAAGTGACCGTCAAAGGCTTGATCGCAACTAAAGGTGCAAAAGCAGCTATCGAAGCAGCTGGCGGTTCGGTTGCGTAAGTTTGTAGTCTGATAACGGAGTAAACATTGGCGACTACTCCTCAGCTTGCTAAGGGTGCGACAAGTGGATTTCCATGGGGTCGCCTCTGGTTCTTGCTCGGTGCATTGGTAGTATTTCGTATTGGTGCACACATTCCTGTACCAGGAATTGATCCGGAACAGTTAGCGCAGTTGTTTAAGCAAAATCAAGGCGGCATTCTGGGCATGTTCAACATGTTCTCCGGTGGCGCGTTGTCCCGCTTTACGATTTTCGCTCTCGGTATCATGCCGTACATCTCTGCATCGATCATCATGCAGTTAATGTCGGTAGTGTCTCCGCAGTTGGAAGCATTGAAGAAAGAAGGCGAATCAGGCCGTCGTAAGATCACTCAATACACGCGCTACGGCACGTTGTTGTTGGCGACCTTCCAGGGCTTGGGTATCGCAGTGGCGCTGGAATCGCAGATCGGCCTGGTTATTGATCCAGGCATGGCGTTCCGCCTCACAACAGTGATTACGCTGGTAACCGGCACCATGTTTTTGATGTGGTTGGGCGAACAGATTACCGAACGCGGTTTGGGTAACGGTATCTCGATCATCATCTTTGCAGGTATCGCAGCAGGTTTGCCAAGTGCAGTTGCAGGTTTGTTTGAGCTGGTTCGCACTGGTTCGATGAATGCGCTGTCGGCGATTCTGATCTGTGTAGTGGTTGCTGCAGTAACGTATCTGGTTGTGTTCATTGAGCGCGGCCAACGCAAGATCTTGGTGAACTATGCCAAGCGTCAAGTGGGTAACAAGATTTACGGTGGTCAAAGCAGTCATTTGCCGCTGAAGCTGAACATGGCTGGTGTGATTCCTCCAATTTTCGCCTCGTCGATCATTTTGTTCCCGGCGACGATTACGAGCTGGTTCACATCGGGGGAAACGACAAGCAAGTTCGTCGGCTTCCTGAAAGATCTGGCCGCCTCGATGGCACCAGGCGAACCGATTCATGCTTTGCTGTATGCTGCTGCGATTGTTTTCTTCTGCTTCTTCTATACCGCTTTGGTATTTAACAGCAAAGAGACAGCCGATAATTTGAAGAAGAGTGGCGCGTTCGTTCCAGGCATACGTCCTGGTGACCAAACCGCTCGGTATATTGATAAGATTCTGACTCGGTTGACATTAGCTGGCGCGGTCTACATTACGCTGGTGTGTTTGCTGCCTGAGTTCTTGATCGCACGCTGGAAGGTGCCGTTCTATTTCGGTGGAACATCACTTCTGATTATTGTGGTGGTAACGATGGACTTCATGGCACAGGTGCAAAACTACGTGATGTCGCAGCAATATGAATCGTTGCTCCGCAAAGCGAATTTCAAGGGCGGGATTCCAACGCGCTAAGCGCGACGGAAAACGGGCGAACGAATGGCAAAAGACGACGTAATCCAAATGCAGGGGGAGATTCTAGAAAATCTCCCGAACGCAACATTTCGAGTTAAGTTGGAAAATGGGCACGTAGTGCTTGGTCATATTTCAGGAAAAATGCGTATGAACTATATACGCATTCTCCCTGGCGACAAGGTGACGGTAGAGTTGACACCTTATGATTTAAGTAGGGCACGTATTGTGTTCCGTACTAAGTAACTTTAAAAACGAATCAAGAACTGTAAGAAAGAGGGCAAAAATGAAAGTGCTCGCATCAGTTAAGCGGATCTGCCGCAACTGTAAGATCATCAAGCGCAAGGGCGTCGTTCGAGTAATTTGCATCGAACCGCGTCATAAGCAGCGCCAAGGTTAATTTAACGTTATTGATTGAGGAATAACGAATGGCACGTATCGCAGGGGTAAACGTACCCAACCACCAACATACCGTAATCGGCTTGACAGCGATTTATGGTATTGGCCGCCCACGTTCGCAAAAAATTTGCGAAACCGCTGGTGTTCCGACCACTAAAAAGGTCAAAGATCTGGACGACAACGAGCTCGAGAAGCTGCGCGATGAGATTGCAAAATTCATCGTTGAAGGCGATCTGCGCCGTGAACTCTCGATGAACATCAAGCGCCTGATGGACTTGGGTTGCTATCGTGGTATGCGTCATCGCAAAGGTCTGCCTTGCCGTGGTCAACGTACCCGTACGAATGCACGTACTCGCAAGGGTCCGCGTAAAGCAGCACAATCGCTGAAGAAATAATTCAAGTAAGCAGTTCGATTAGACGTCGGATTCAAGGAAAGAATAATGGCAAAAGCACCTAATAACGCCGCAGCAGCACGTGTGCGTAAGAAAGTTAAAAAGAACGTTGCTGAAGGCATCGCGCACGTACACGCGTCTTTCAACAACACCATCATCACGATCACCGATCGTCAAGGCAATGCGCTGTCATGGGCAACGTCTGGCGGTGCTGGCTTCAAGGGTTCGCGTAAATCGACTCCGTTTGCAGCGCAGGTTGCAGCTGAAGCAGCAGGTAAAGTCGCGATCGAATGCGGCATCAAGAATCTGGAAGTTCGCATCAAGGGCCCAGGCCCAGGCCGTGAATCGGCTGTGCGTGCGTTGAACAATCTCGGTATCAAAATTACCCAGATTCAAGACGTTACACCAGTGCCACATAACGGTTGCCGCCCACCTAAGCGTCGTCGTATCTAAGCATTTGTTGTATCAACGGTAGTTTGTAGTACCGTAATTCGCCCGCCAAAGACCTTGGCGGGTTTTGTTCTTAAGCCCACCGTCTGTTGCAAGCCGCACAGACTAGCGCTCAATGAATTTGTGATGAATTTTAATAAACAAAAAATTCATTCGGAGCGTCATATATTTAAAGGAAACTCTCGTGGCACGTTATATTGGACCTAAAGCTAAGCTCTCCCGTCGTGAAGGTACCGACCTTTTCCTGAAAAGCGCACGTCGTTCGCTGGACTCGAAATGCAAACTTGATTCGAAACCTGGTCAACATGGTCGCACTTCCGGTGCTCGTACCTCTGACTACGGCAATCAATTGCGTGAGAAGCAAAAAGTTAAGCGCATGTACGGCATCCTGGAACGTCAATTCCGCCGCTACTTTGCAGAAGCAGACCGTCGTAAAGGCAACACCGGTGAAACACTGTTGAAGTTGCTGGAAGCGCGTCTGGACAACGTTACCTACCGTATGGGTTTCGGTTCGACCCGTGCTGAAGCGCGTCAACTGGTTTCGCACAAAGCGTTCACCGTCAACGGTATCGTTGTCAATATCGCTTCGTACCAAGTTAAACCAGGCGACGTAATCGCTGTTCGTGAAAAATCGAAAAAGCAAGCGCGTATCGTTGAAGCCCTGTCGCTGGCTGAGCAAACCGGTATGCCTTCGTGGGTTTCGGTTGATGCGAAGAAAATGGAAGGCACCTACAAGGCAGCTCCAGATCGCAGCGAAATCGCTAACGACGTCAACGAATCGCTGATCGTCGAATTGTATTCCCGTTAATAAAGAATCCCGGCCCACCTTCTGGTGGGCTTTTCTCGTAATGCCATCAGCCTTATCGGTGTAATGAGCCGAGGGTATTGAAAAGGACATTTCATGCAAAACAGTTTGTTGAAGCCACGTATTATTGAAGTTGAAGTGCTCGGTGCTGGTCACGCTAAAGTCGTGATGGAACCGTTTGAACGCGGCTACGGCCACACACTGGGTAACGCGCTGCGTCGCGTCCTGTTGTCCTCGATGGTTGGCTACGCGCCGACAGAAGTGACAATCGCTGGTGTTGTGCACGAATATTCTTCACTCGACGGCGTGCAGGAAGACGTTGTTGATCTGTTGTTGAACCTGAAGGGCGTTGTGTTCAAGTTGCACAACCGTGACGACGTCACCCTGACCCTGAAGAAAGACGGCGAAGGCGCAGTGTTGGCATCCGATATCGAATTGCCACACGACGTAGAACTGGTTAATCCGGATCACGTGATCGCTCACCTGACCGCTGGCGGCAAACTCGACATGCAAATCAAAGTCGAAAAAGGCCGTGGTTATGTACCAGGTAACGTACGTCGCCTGTCCGAAGATACCAACAAGACCATTGGTCGTATCATCCTGGACGCTTCGTTCTCGCCTGTACGTCGTGTTTCCTACGCTGTTGAATCGGCTCGCGTTGAACAACGTACCGATCTGGACAAACTGGTTATCAACATCGAAACCAACGGTGTGATCTCGCCAGAAGAAGCGATCCGTCAATCGGCACGCGTTCTGGTTGATCAACTGAATGTATTCGCTGCTCTGGAAGGTACAGAAGCACCGGCAGATGCTCCATCGCGCGCACCTGCAGTTGATCCTATCCTGTTGCGCCCAGTTGATGATCTGGAACTGACAGTACGTTCGGCTAACTGCCTCAAAGCAGAAAACATTTACTACATTGGTGATCTGATCCAACGTAGCGAAAATGAACTGTTGAAAACGCCTAACCTCGGCCGTAAGTCCCTGAACGAAATCAAGGAAGTACTGGCATCCCGTGGTTTGACTTTGGGCATGAAACTCGAAAACTGGCCACCAGCTGGTTTGGAGAAGTAATTAGTAGTGGGGATAGGGGCAACCCTATCCCTTTTGTAGTAAAATCCACCGTCGTAAAAATATAGATACCGGTCCGCGTCCCTGCTTCAGGTAGTGGCGATAGAAGAACTGGATGTAAACTCAACTAGAAAGGTATTACCATGCGTCACCGTCACGGCCTCCGTAAATTAAATCGTACCTCTTCGCACCGTCTCGCGATGTTGCGCAACATGACTGTTTCCCTGCTGCGTCACGAAGCAATCAAAACCACGTTGCCAAAAGCAAAAGAATTGCGTCGCGTTATTGAACCGATCCTGACCTTGGGCAAAACTGACAGCCTGGCAAACAAACGCCTCGCATTCAACCGTCTGCGCGATCGTGAAATGGTTGTCAAACTGTTCGCTGAATTGGGCCCACGCTACGCAAACCGCAACGGCGGCTACCTGCGTATCCTGAAAATGGGTTTCCGCGTTGGCGACAATGCTCCTATGGCTTTCGTTGAACTGGTTGATCGTCCAGAAACCACCGAAGCAGTAGAAGACAACAGCGGCGAATAAGCCAGCCATCGCATAGCGATAGCAAATATTAAAAAGCCAGGCCTAGCCTGGCTTTTTGCTTTTCTGCGCTGTCATCTGGCAGGCCAGCTTATGGCAAGATGGTCATAGTTAATCAAGAGCCATGTGCCTATGACTGATACAGCCATACTTGCTGTCACCGACCTGCACAAGTCCTTTGGTCGCAACGGCAGCGGTAGTAAAGTAATCGACGGCCTGTCCTTCTCCCTGCGTCGTGGCGAGTGCTACGGTTTGCTGGGACCGAATGGTGCGGGCAAGACGACCACGCTACGCTTGTGCCTGGGCCTGACTGCGCCAGATAGCGGCAGCATTACCCTGGTCGGACATGCGATTCCGGATCATGCGCGCGAGGCACGCACCCGTGTCGGCGTCGTGCCGCAGGGAGATAATCTTGATCCTGACTTTACGGTAGAAGAAAACCTGCTGGTGTTCGGCCGCTATTTTGGCTTGCCGGACAAAACCATTCTTGCGCGCATCCCATCCTTGTTGGAGTTTGCCAATCTCACCAATAAAAAGGATGCACAAATAGGCGAGTTATCCGGCGGTATGCGGCGACGCCTGACACTGGCACGTGCCTTGGTGAACGATCCCGATCTGATCTTCATGGATGAGCCAACTACCGGGCTGGATCCGCAAGCGCGCCACATGATCTGGGAACGTCTCAAAACCTTGCTGGCGCGTGGCAAAACCATATTCCTCACCACCCACTTCATGGATGAAGCAGAGCGCTTGTGCGACCGCCTGGCCGTGATGGATTACGGTCAGCTGATCGCCGAAGGCTCGCCACGCGAACTGATCGCGCAGCATATAGAAAGCCAGGTGCTGGAAGTGTATGGCGATGGCGCGGCTGCATGGGGCGCGCAGCAAGGGCGGGCGCAGGCAGCGCGCTACGAAGTCAGTGGCGAAACCATCTTCTGCTACACGGATGACGCGCAGCCTTTGCTGCATGGCCTTGCACACACTGCTAACGTTCGTTACGTACACCGGCCAGCGAATCTGGAAGATGTGTTCCTCAAGCTAACCGGTCGGGAGATGCGAGATTGAAATCGACCAACTACACATTCCCGGCATTCTCCACGCGCGCGTTCCCGATCTGGCAGCGCAACTTCCTGGTATGGAAAAAACTGGCTGGCGCCAGCGTGCTGGGTAATATTGCCGATCCCTTGATTACCTTGCTCGCTTTCGGTTATGGTTTGGGCAGTCTGCTGACCCACGTCGATGGCATTCCGTACATCCAGTACCTCGCTTCCGGCTCTATCTGCATGTCCATCATGATGGCGGCTTCGTTTGAAGCGCTGTACTCGGCATTCTCGCGCATGCATGTGCAAAAGACTTGGGAAGCGCTGCTGAATGCGCCACTGGCATTGGATGATGTGGTGCTGGCTGAGATGCTGTGGGCGGCGACCAAAGCGCTGATTTCCGGCCTGGCGATTTTGCTGGTGATCTTCGCCCTAGGTATAGGTCTGCACCCGCATACATTGCTGGTGTTGCCCTTGCTGTTCCTGATCGGGATGATGTTTGCTTCACTGGGGCTGGTCGTGAACGCGTTGGCTAAAGGTTACGATTTTTTCACCTACTATTTCACGCTGGTACTGACGCCTATGGTTTTCTTGTCAGGCGTGTACTATCCGGTAGCGCAGTTACCCGGATGGTTGCAAGGCATAGCCAGCGTCTTGCCGCTGGGAGCGGCGGTGAACCTGGTGCGACCGTTGCTGCTTGGTCATTGGCCATCTGCACCTTTGTTGGATATCGGTATATTGCTGGCTTACTGCATTGTTGCCTTTTATGCAGCGATCGTGTTGACGCGTAAGCGTTTGTTGAATTGAACGAAGGACGGATGGCGATGTCGATACCAGCGCAAGTATTGCTTGTGTGTAGCAATGTGCCAGATCTGGAGTGTGCGAAAAAACTGTCGCGGCATTTGCTCGAACAGCAACTGGTTGCCTGCGTCAATATTCTGCCCGCCGTACACTCGATGTATCGCTGGCAAGGTGTGCTGGAGGAGGCAAGTGAAGTGATGTTGCAGATCAAAACAACGCAAGCACGTTATGCCGAGGTAGAAGCTGCGATCAAGGCTTTGCATCCATATGAAGTGCCTGAAATTATTGCCTTTCCTGTCACTGAAGGTGCGTCAGCTTATTTGGACTGGGTACGACAGGAAACCAACAAGGATAGAAATGTTTAAGATTCAGATGCCAGTTCCGCTGGACATACAGCGTATGACATCATTGCTGCATAAATTCATGCTGGCCTTGAGTTGCATGCTCATGCTTGCGCTGCTGACGCCGCTGGCACATGCAGATGAAGAGTTCCTCGCGCCGGAAGTGGCGTTTAAATTCTCGGCGCGCATGGACGATGCGCAAACCATAGCCGTCACCTACGCCATCGCAGATGGCTATTACATGTACCGCGAGCGCTTTGCATTCAGGGCCAACGGTGCAACGCTAGGCGAGCCGCAGATCCCTGACGGCAAAATCAAATTCGATGAAACCTTCCAGAAAGACGTAGAGACCTTCCGCAACAGCGTAACGGTACGGATACCAGTAGAGGCTAGTGCGCCATTCACGCTGATCTCGACCAGCCAGGGTTGTTCCGATAAGGGCTTGTGCTATTCGCCTATAGATACCGAGGCGCGTTTCTCGGTGAGTGATGGCAAGGTCGCCTTGCTCACATCGTCCGCAGCTGGATCAGGCGAGCAAGCTGGCGGCGCTCTGCCTGAAACCGAAATGGGGCAGATCGAAAGCTCGCTGAAAAGCGGCAAGCTGCTGACCATATTGCCGCTGTTCTTCCTGCTCGGATTGGGTCTCGCGTTTACGCCTTGTGTGCTGCCTATGGTGCCTATTCTTTCCAGCATTATTGTCGGTGAAGGCACGCAGGTAAAACGCAGCCGCGGTTTCATACTGGCGCTGGTGTATTCGCTGGGTATGGCGATTGTTTATACGCTGCTCGGTACCGCTGCCGGTCTGGTAGGCGAAGGACTGGCCGCAGCCTTGCAGAATCCGTGGGTGCTCGGCACTTTTGCGGTGTTGATGGCGGTGTTGGCACTGGCGATGTTCGACGTTTATCAGTTGCAGATGCCTGCCGCGATCCAAACACGCCTGACGCAAGCATCCGAGAAGCAATCCGCCGGCAAGTTAATCGGCGTATTTGTGATGGGCGCATTGTCGGCGCTGATCGTCGGCCCATGCGTGGCCGCGCCGCTGGCTGGTGCCTTGGTCTATATCAGCCAGACGCGTGATGTGATGATAGGTGGTAGCGCGCTGTTTGCGATGGCGATAGGTATGAGTGTGCCTTTGCTGCTGGTTGGTTTGTCGGCGGGGGCATTGTTGCCGCGCGCTGGAATGTGGATGGATGCGGTCAAGCGCTTCTTTGGCGTGTTGATGCTGGCGGTGGCTTTGTGGATGGTATCGCCGGTGATTCCTGCGGTCGCACAAATGCTGGGTTGGACGGCACTGTTCGTAGGCTATGGCGCTTATTTGTTGTGGGGCGCAAAAGGCGGCTGGTTCTCCAAGGCAGTTGGCCTGGTGTGCGTGGCACTCGGTATGTTGCAACTGGTAGGTGTAGCGACCGGCGGTCGTGATGCGCTGGCCCCACTCGAACATTTGCAGGGTGAGCGGCAGGAGAAGGTAACGTTTAAACGGGTGAAAACAGTAGCAGATCTCGATGCTGCTTTGGCACAGTCCAAGGGCAAGCATGTGATGCTGGATTTTTACGCGGATTGGTGTGTCTCCTGTATCGAGATGGAGAAGCTGACTTTCACCGATAAACGTGTGCGTAATCACTTCTCTGAAATGGTCTTGCTGCAGGTGGATGTCACGGCGAATGATGCCGAGGATAAAGCCATGTTGCGACGCTTCAATTTATTCGGGCCGCCTGGCATTATTTTCTTTGATAAAGCCGGACAGGAAATCCAGGGTGGTCGTGTGATCGGATTTCAGAATGCCGATAAATTCACGCAATCACTGGAGCTGATCAAGCAATTTTAAGCGCGGCCCGGCTTGCGCTATGATCATAGCTTCCCGTTATTTGTATAGTTGTTATTTGTCGTTGGGAAAGCAGTCTGACCAGGCTATAGTCAGACATTGATGATTACGAAGCGAAGGAGAAAGCAATGACTTTACGTTTAGGCGATACTGCCCCCGATTTCGAACAAGATTCGTCGATCGGCAAAATTAAATTCCACGAATGGGCAGGCGATTCCTGGGTTGTTTTATTTTCGCATCCGGCTGACTTTACGCCGGTCTGCACCACCGAGCTGGGCCTGACTGCCAAGCTGAAACCAGAATTCGACAAGCGCAATGTGAAAGCGATTGCCCTGTCCGTTGATCCGGCTGACAAACACGTTGAGTGGATCAAGGATATCGAAGCGACACAAAAAACCGTCGTCGGTTTCCCTATCGTTGCAGATGCCGACAAATCGGTTTCTACTTTGTACGACATGATCCATCCAAATCAATCGGCGACTGCTACCGTGCGTTCGCTGTTTGTGATCGATCCGCAAAAGAAAATCCGCCTCACCATTACTTACCCTATGAGCACCGGCCGCAACTTCGATGAAGTCTTGCGCGTGATCGATGCACTGCAACTGACCGATGGTTATACCGTTGCGACACCAGGCAACTGGCGTGATGGTGACGATGTCATCATTCCGCTGACCGTGCAGGATGAAGCCGTCATCAAGCAAAAGTATCCTAAGGGCTTCAAAGCTGAGCGTCCTTATCTGCGCCTGACACCACAGCCGAATAAGTAATCTGAACGCAGTAAATAAAAAAAGCATCCATTTGGATGCTTTTTTTAATGGGGTGTATGGTTGCTCGCTAAATGTTTGGTGATGACGGCACCAACAATCCCGGTAGCAAGTGCGATGATGATCACATAAGCTGCAGGATTGCGTAGCCCAACAAAGTCAGCGATCAAAACTAATACTGCTGCAATGATAAGCTCGGAGACAAGCGTAAACAGAAGTGTTCTCTTACTCTGTGCAGGCAGCGTACCTCGTCTATGCAGAACCCACACGCTGGGCACCCACAATATTGCTAAGACGACCGTTATTCCTATTAATGGAAATAAAAATAGGAATAAGGAGTCGCTCATCTGATTTTGCCTTGCGGGTTTTAGCCTAGCTTCAAGCGGCGCGCGATATCGCGTGCAAAGTAAGTCAGCACGCCATCAGCACCTGCACGTTTGAAGGCGATCATGGATTCCATCATGGTTTTGTCATGATCCAGCCAGCCTTGTTGTGCCGCCGCCTTGATCATCGCGTATTCGCCACTGACCTGATACGCAAAGGTCGGCACCTTAAATTCATCTTTGACCCGACGCACGATGTCGAGGTAGGGCATGCCGGGTTTGACCATGACCATGTCGGCGCCTTCTGCCAGGTCCAGTGCCACTTCGCGCAATGCTTCATCGCTATTGGCCGGATCCATCTGGTAAGTCGATTTATTACTTTTACCGAGCGTGGCTGACGAGCCGACCGCGTCACGGAACGGGCCGTAGAAAGCCGACGCATATTTGGCGGAGTAAGCCATGATGCGGGTGTAGATATGGTGGTGTGATTCCAGTGCCGAGCGTATTGCAGCGATGCGACCGTCCATCATGTCGGAAGGCGCGACGATGTCTACTCCCGCTTCGGCTTGTGCCAATGCCTGTTTGGTGAGGATGGCGCAGGTCTCGTCGTTGAGTACATAGCCATGCGCATCCAGCACGCCGTCCTGGCCGTGGCTGGTGTACGGGTCGAGCGCAACATCTGTCAATATTCCGAGCTCGGGGAAACGCTTCTTCAGTTCGCGCACCGCGCGTGGTACCAGGCCATTCGGATTGCAGGCTTCGATGCCGTCCGGTGTTTTCAATGATGCCTGGATGACTGGGAAGAGCGCCATGACAGGGATGTTCAGCTCCACGCATTCTTCCGCCACGCTCAGCAGCAAATCGACCGACAGGCGTTCTACGCCCGGCATCGACGCCACCTTCTCACGCTGATTTTCACCTTCGGTAATGAAGACCGGATAAATCAGATCCGCCGGAGTGACGACGTGCTCGCGCATCATGGCGCGTGAGAATGCGTCCTTGCGCATACGGCGCATGCGCAGGGCAGGGAATTGTGCGTTTTGTATAAGTTTGGACATGGCAGTTTTCAGCGAAATGAGGTGGTCTAAATTACTTAAAAACGAAACGGAAAAAATAAATGAAACTTTTTTGCCGCATGCTCATCCTAGTAGCAGATGCTTTGCATCTCCCGCTTCTCCTCCCTGAGCGGGGCCAAGTCGCACAAGCGCGATATGGCGTTATTGCCCTGGAGATACTCCCCTTTCTCCAGGGCTTTTTTTTGTCTACAGCTGTTATCGTCAGACATCGCCTTCGGCCGAGCCGTTCGATTCTTCCTCTGCTTCCTCATTCAATCCCAGCAAGTCTATGATCTTGTCGGTGGCTTCGTCGAGGCCGCTGCGTTTGAGCGACGAGAATAATTGCGCGGTGAATGGAAACGGTTGTCCATTTTCATCGACATAGCTACTCAATATGGTACGCGCGGTGCGCAAGGCATTGGCGGAATCGTTGCGATTGAGTTTGTCTGATTTTGTTAACAGGCAGTGGATGGGCTTGCCGGTAGGAGCAAACCATTCCAGCATCTGGATATCGAGCTCAGTGAACGGGCGGCGCGAATCGACGATCAGGATCAGCGCGGCCAGCTGTTCGCGGCGCTGGACGTAGTCGCCCAGCAGTTCTTGCCAGTGCAATTTGGCCGAGCCGGATACTTCGGCGTAGCCATAGCCTGGCAAGTCGACCAGCAGGGCGCGGATCTCATCGACCCGGGTTTCATCCTTGCGGTGCTGTCCGACATGGGCGCCGCCGATGGAAAAATAATTGATATGCTGTGTGCGGCCCGGAGTTTTGGACGCAAATGCCAGTTTTTTCTGGTTGCACAGTATATTGATCGCGGTTGATTTACCGGCGTTGGAGCGGCCGGCAAATGCAATCTCGGGAACTTGCGTTTTTGGCAAGTCACGGAGATGATTGACCGTGGTGAAGAAGCGGGCTTGCCAAAGTAGGGACATAGGATGGGAGAAAATGCTTAATGGGTGGCAAAAATGCCGGAAAGCTATTGTACAATGAGTGGTTGCGCATTGTTGCGCCGCAGAAGCGAACTAGCATCTTAAGTGGCAGTATAAAGTCGCCAATCGGGCAGAATTTATTAATAAGTCTCCAGGGTGTTTGAATGAATCGTATTTGTATACCAATCGTAAAATCCTTGTTCGTTGCGTTATTGGCAATTGCCGCTACCGCGAATGCTTCTGAAGATAAGAAAGTTGCCAAAGCCGATCCAGCTAAAGGAGAGGCCCTCTACAACACTGGCGACGCAACCCGTAATGTCACCGCTTGTATCGCCTGCCATGGCGCTGCCGGCAATTCCAGCATCGCTGAGAACCCGAAACTGACGGGGCAGCACGGTGCCTATATCCATAAACAGTTAGTCGATTTCAAAGGCACGGCGCGTAATAACGCGATCATGGCCCCTATCGCCAAAGGCATGACGGAAGAAGATATCCAGAATGTCATCGCCTACCTGGCTAAGCAAAAGCCAACTCCGGGCGCAGCAAAAAACAAAGATACGGTTGAACTGGGCAAGAAAATCTATCGCGGTGGCATCGCCGAGAAGAATGTTCCTGCCTGTGCCGCCTGCCATAGCGCTAACGGTGCCGGTTTGCCAGCACAGTATCCACGCCTGGCCGGTCAACACCAGACTTATACCCAGGCACAACTGGTCGCATTCCGGCAAGGCACGCGTAAAAATAGCGAGTTGATGACCACCGTTGCCAAACGGATGTCAGATGAGGAAATTCAGGCAGTATCGGATTATGTGGCTGGCCTGAAATAATAAATACCTACCAAGAAAAATAATAAAAAGGGGTGGCTCAGGCTACCCCTTTTTGTTTTATACGGAGACGTCGTGCCAAACAGCCAATACTTGCGGCTGTGCATGTGGCCGACTGCAGTCCTGGTAGCAGATTGAGGAAGATGGAATGACGAGCGAAACAGAAACAAGTACGGGTGGCTGGGAGTTGCAGACCAGCCGCCGTTGGTTGGCAGATGGTGTAGAACTGTTGTCCTCGATGCGTTTTGCAATTAGTTTGCTGACCCTGATTTCGATTGCGTCGATTATCGGTACCGTCCTCAAACAAAACGAACCGATGACTAACTATGTCAATCAGTTTGGTCCTTTCTGGTTTGAAGTTTTCAGCAAGCTGAACCTGTACGCCGTGTATTCCACCTGGTGGTTCCTGGTGATCATGGGCTTCCTCGTTGTATCCACTTCTTTGTGCCTGCTGCGTAATGCGCCCAAGATGCTGAAGGATATGCGCAGCTGGCGTGAAAACGTGCGCGAACAATCGTTGCGCAATTTCCATCATAAAGCTGAATGGCGTATCGATATTTCACGCGCGGCCCTGACCGCGCAAACGCTGGCGCGGGTCACGGCGAATGGCTATAAAACCAAAGTCGTGGAAAAAGAAAATGCTACGTTGATTGCGGCCAAGCAGGGCGCAGGCAATAAATGGGGCTATATCTTTGCGCATGCGTCCATCGTGATTATTTGTCTCGGTGGCTTGCTCGATTCCGACTTGCCGATACGCATACAAAAGCTGTTGTTCGATAAAACACCATTTATCGGCAACGGTATCATTGCGCAAATTCCCGAGCAACACCGTTTGGGTTTGGGTAATCCGACTTTCCGCGGCAATACCTTGATCCCGGAAGGAAGTAGCAGCAGCACCGCGATTATTTCGCAGCAGGACGGTGTGCTGATTCAGGATCTGCCATTCACCATCCAGCTCAAGCGCTTCATCATCGATTACTACTCGACCGGCATGCCTAAATTGTTTGCCAGTGAAGTGGTGGTGACGGATCATGAAAACGGCAAAGTCTTTCCTGCCACAATCAAGGTGAATGAGCCTTTGATTTATCGCGGCGTGGCGGTGTATCAGTCTTCGTTTGAAGATGGCGGCAGTAAATTGAAAGTGGTCGGCTATCCGATGCAGGGCGTCGTGCATAATTCGTTCTCGTTGCAGGGCGAGGTAGGTGGCAGTACGCCGCTGGCGGCTTCCGGCAAGAACGCAGATTACACAGTCGAGTGGTCCGGTTTCCGCGCTTTCAACGTCGAGAATATGGCGAAGAATGGGCAGGACGTGCGCGCCGTGAATCCGAACCAGGGTTTGTCTTCCAGCTTTGACAAGCATCTCGGTTCTGCGGCAAAGAGTGCCAATAATAAAGACCTGAAAAACGTCGGTCCGAGCGTGCAATACAAATTGCGCGATCGTAATGGCCAGGCGCGTGAATATCACAACTATATGCAGCCGGTATTGGTAGATGGTGCTTATGTCTTCCTGGCAGGCATGCGGGAATCGCCGGCCGATCAATTCCGTTTCCTGCGCATACCGGCCGACGAAAACGATACGGTAGATGAGTGGATGCGCTTGCGTGGCGCTATCCTGAATCCGCAACTGCGCGAACTGGCGGCACAGCGCTATGCGCAACGCGCATTGCCGGAAGCACGTGATGGCGTCAGCGCCTTGCGTGCGCAATTGCAGGCTTCTGCGCTGAAGGGTTTGACTATTTTTGCCGGTGACGGACAGGATGCGGGTTATATTGCCGTGTCGAAATTCCTCGAGCGTATTCCGGCGCAGGATCAGGAAAAGGCGGCCGATATTTTCATGAAAATCATGAATGGCAGCATGTGGGATTTGTGGCAGATCGCGCGCGAGAAAGAGGGCTTGAAACCGGTAGAGCTGGATGAAAAGCATGGCCGCTTCCTGCAACTGGCGACGAATGCGATTTCCGATTCTTTCTTCTACGGCGCACCGGTTTATCTGCAACTGCAAGGCTTTGACGAGGTCAAGGCATCAGTGCTGCAAGTGACGCGCTCGCCGGGCAAAAATATTGTCTACTTCGGTTGTTTGTTGCTGGTGCTGGGCGTGTTCTCGATGTTTTATATACGTGAACGCCGCGTCTGGGTCTGGATCAAATCGGAAGAGGGGGGCGGTGCACATGCCATCATGGCGATGAGTTCGCAGCGCAAGACTCTGGATTTTGAAAAAGAATTCGAAGTATTTAAACAGCAACTGTTGCAAGCTGGGTCCGCACAGAAATAAGCCGGTCAACTATACTTAGTTGCATGAGGCGTTCCGCTTTTATAAAAGATGCATATAAAGAATTTACACCGCGCTGATCCGATGCACTCCTGACGGAGCATCGGATGGTTGGTAGTAATCATTACGGAGATAGCAATGGATGCAGTACAAGAACAGATTTATACGCAGCCTCCCGGTTTTTTTAAACGGCTGACAGTGCTGGACTGGGTGTACGGCGCGCTTTTGCTGGCGGGATCTTTGTTTGCGCTGAATCGTTTCGGTCATCACATGGATGTGTACGAAGAAGTCATCCTCGTATTGGCCGCGCCGACCTTTGCGTGGCTGGGTTGGTACTGGAAGTCGGTGCGCTGGCTGATGGCTGTGCTGGCGGTTTTATCCCTCTCTGCAATCTCGATGTACGGCGGCACGCTGGCTGCCGCTGACCAACGATTCTTCCTTAAATATTTATTGTCCAGCCAGTCCGCGATCCTGTGGATGAGTACGCTGTTCCTCTTGTCCACCGTGTTTTACTGGGGGGGGCTGATTACGCGCTCGGCGACCGGAGCTTCGCTCGGTAGCAAGTTGTGCTGGGCCGCAGTGGTGATGGGTTTTACCGGCATGCTGGTGCGCTGGTACGAGTCTTACCTGATAGGGGCAGATGTCGGCCATATCCCGGTCTCGAATCTGTATGAAGTATTCATCCTGTTTTGCATGATCACGGCTTTGTTTTATTTGTACTACGAGCAAGTTTACGCAACGCGCCAACTGGGGCCGTTTGTCTTGCTGGTGATCTCCGCTGCAGTCGGCTTCCTGCTCTGGTACACGGTGTCACGCGATGCGGCAGAGATCCAGCCGCTGGTGCCTGCCCTGCAAAGCTGGTGGATGAAGATACACGTGCCAGCCAATTTCATTGGTTACGGTACTTTTGCGCTGGCTGCGATGGTGGCGATTGCCTATCTGTTGAAATCGCATGGCATGCTGGTCGATCGCCTGCCTGCGCTGGAAGTGCTGGATGATGTGATGTACAAGGCGATCGCGGTCGGTTTCGCCTTCTTCACGATTGCGACCATCCTCGGCGCCTTGTGGGCAGCAGAAGCGTGGGGCGGCTACTGGTCCTGGGATCCGAAAGAGACCTGGGCGCTGATCGTCTGGCTTAACTATGCTTCGTGGTTGCACATGCGCTTGATGAAGGGTTTGCGCGGCAAGGTTGCGGCATGGTGGGCGGTTATCGGTTTGCTGGTCACGACCTTCGCATTCCTGGGGGTGAATATGTTCCTGTCCGGTTTGCATTCATACGGAGAACTGTAAGATTTTTTCATAAGCAAAATACACACTTTTGCAGTGGAATAAAAAGGGGAGGCTGAATTTGCAGTTTCCCCTTTCTGTTTTGAAACTCCTTGCAGGCTGGCGAGTCTGAATAAGTTCAGGAGTCTTATCCTTATGTGGAGTCGCCATGTTAATCAAACGCAATTCGAATGGAATCGATCTTCCATTTGCATCAGAAATTACGCCGCGCCATGTTTTTGAGTCGCGGCGTGACTTTATCCGCAAGCTGGCGGTGGGCTCCATTGCCGGTGGCGCATTGCTGGAGATGGCCTCGCGCGAAGCGTTCGCTGCGTCGTCCACTGCACAAAAACTGGTAGCACAGCCGAATCCGGCCTACGTGGTACTCGATAAGCAAACCTCTTATAAAGACGCCACGACCTACAATAATTTCTACGAATTCGGCACCGATAAAGAGAGTCCGGCGCGCTATGCGTCCGCTATGAAGACGCGCCCCTGGACGGTGTCGATAGAGGGAGAAATCAAGAAGCCGATGACGCTGGATATCGACAGCCTGTTGAAGCTGGCACCGCTGGAAGAGCGTGTTTATCGCTTGCGCTGCGTAGAAGGCTGGTCGATGGTGATTCCGTGGATAGGCTATTCCCTGTCTGAATTGATTAAGAAGGTAGAGCCTAATTCCAATGCCAAGTACGTCGAATTCGTGACCCTCGCCGATAAGGAAGCAATGCATGGTTTGAATCGTGCGGTGCTGGACTGGCCGTATGTAGAAGGCTTGCGCATAGACGAGGCGAATCATCCGCTGACGCTTTTGACGTTGGGTATGTATGGCGAAGTACTGCCGAATCAGAATGGTGCGCCGATACGCATAGTGACGCCCTGGAAGTATGGCTTTAAGTCGGCCAAGTCCATCGTCAAGATCCGCTTCGTCAAAGACCAGCCACGCACTGCATGGAATCTGGCCGCACCACGGGAATACGGCTTTTATTCAAACGTAAATCCGCAGGTGGATCATCCGCGCTGGTCGCAAGCCAGTGAGCGTCGGATAGGTGAGGATGGCTTGTTCACGAAGAAACGTCCGACCCTGATGTTCAATGGTTATAGCCAGGTTGCTTCCTTGTACACCGGCATGGATTTGAAGAAATTTTTCTGAGTTACTTGTGTAACCTTTGGGCGCGGCTGACGAATTAAGCATCATGAATATAAATCCTTCTCCGCGCCAACTCACGCTAGTGAAATGCGTGCTGTTCCTGCTGGCTTTGCTGCCTTTCGCCCGGCTTGCCGTGTTCACGGTAACGGATCAGCTGGGTGCCAATCCTATTGAGTTCATCACGCGTAACACTGGTGACTGGACTTTGTACTTCCTGTGCATGACGCTGGCGATTACGCCGTTACGTCGCTTCAGCAAATGGAACTGGTTGCTCAAGCTGCGCCGCATGCTGGGTTTGTTTGCCTTCTTCTACGCCAGCCTGCATTTCATGACCTTCTTCTGGTTCGATCATTTCTTTGATGTCAGCGAGATGTGGGCAGACGTACTCAAGCGCCCGTTCATTACCGTGGGCTTCACGGCGTTTGTATTGCTGATTCCGCTTGCAGTGACGAGTACCAATGGCATGGTCAAACGACTGGGTGGCAAACGCTGGCAATGGCTGCATCGCCTGATCTACGCGATCGCATTGCTGGGGATATTGCATTACTGGTGGATGAAGGCGGGCAAACACGATTTTGAGCAACCTATTATCTTCGGTTCTATCGTGGGTGTGTTGCTGTTGCTGCGGGTCGTCTGGTGGTGGCAAAAACGTGTCCGGACACCGGTAGTGGTGGGGCGCGCAACATAAAAAAACGGGATGCTTTGCATCCCGTTTTTGTTTATACCTTTAAGGCAGAAGTGATTCCAGTGCAAACAAATCACTGGCAGCTTCGCGCTTACGTATCAGGTGTACCTTGTCACCTTCCACCATGACTTCTGCTGCCCTGCCACGTGTGTTGTAGTTGGATGACATGGTCATGCCATACGCGCCCGCCGACATGATGGCGAGCAAATCCCCTTCTTCTATCGCCAGTTCACGCGAGCGTGCCAGCCAGTCGCCGGACTCGCAGACCGGGCCAACCACATCGTAGGTCGCTGCAGCAGCAGTGCTTTGCTTTACCGGCAGGACACCGTGCCACGCTTCATACATGGCCGGACGCATCAGGTCATTCATCGCCGCATCGACGATGGCGAAGTTTTTGGTTTCGCCGTGCTTGATGTATTGGACTTCGGTCAGCAGGATGCCGGCATTACCGACGATGGAGCGACCTGGTTCAAACAAAACCTTGATCGGTGCGCCGCCGTGTTTTTGTTTGCGCCATGCGTCTATCTTGGCAAACAGACGCGCCAGGTAATCGCCCACTGCGACTGGTTGATCATTGTCGTAGTTGATGCCGATGCCGCCACCGATATCCAGGTGATGCAAATGGATGCCTTCAGCATCCAGCGTGTCTATCAGTTCGATCAGTTTGTCGACGGCTTCCAGCAGCGGAGCGTCGTCCAGCAATTGCGAACCGATATGGCAGTCGATGCCGACGACATCGATGTTAGGCAAGGCTGCAGCGACACGATAAGTCGTCAGCGTGTCTTCATAGGCGATGCCGAACTTGTTATCTTTCAGGCCGGTCGAGATGTAAGGATGGGTCTTAGCATCGACGTTCGGATTGACGCGCAGTGAGACCGCAGCTTTTTTGCCCATTTCTGCGGCAACCGCATTCAATCTGTGCAATTCAGGGATCGATTCAACGTTGAAGCACAGGATGTCGTGCGACAGCGCGAGTTGCATTTCTTCGCGCGATTTGCCGACGCCGGAAAAAATAACTTTGCGCGGTGAGCCACCGGCTGCCAATACGCGTAATAATTCGCCACCGGAAACGATATCGAAACCAGAACCCAGTTTGCCGAGCAGGTTTAGTACCGCCAGGTTGGAGTTTGATTTGACGGAATAGCAAACCAGTGAGGTTTCGTCATTGCGGCCATGCTGTTTGCAGGCGTCAGCGTACGCGGAGAAGTTTTCAACCAGCGCTGCTTTGGAGTAAACGTAAGTCGGCGAGCCGAATTGTTGGGCGATTTGCGCCAGCGGTGTATTCTCCGCGCAGAGTACACCGTCTTGGTAAGAAAAATGCGACATGATGGGTTTTACTTGGTCTCGGATGACGGAGCTACAGGAGCAGGAGTTTGTGTCGGTATGGTCGGCACGGCTTTCTTGTTCTGCCCGGATGGCGGCTTGGTGCCCGGCATGTAGAGCGGGCCTTTTTGGCCGCAACCGGCGAGCAGGCTGATGCAGGCGATGCCGGCAAGAGTAGGAAGCAACGCGACGAAGCGCGATAAACCAGATTGGGACTTCACGATTAGAATCACTGTTTAACGAAACGTGTTGGAGTGTAGCATGACCGAATCAGAATTCCTGAAGCAAGCAGAAGCAACTTTGGACCAAATTGAAGCCAGCCTGGAAGATTTGGCTGATACCAGCGAGCTGGACGTGGAATGCACGCGTAGCGGCAATGTGCTGGAGATCGAATTTATCGATAACGGCACAAAAATCATCGTTAACAGCCAGGCGCCTATGCAGGAGCTCTGGGTAGCGGCCAAATCCGGCGGCTTTCATTTCAAGGCTGCAGGCACACAATGGGTGAATACGCGTGACGGCGCCGAGTTATTTGCTGCTTTGTCGGAAATGGTCAGCCAGCAGGGTGGCGTGGACGTGGTGTTGCAAGACGCACATTGATTACAGATGTAAAAAAGCGGGATGCCTGATGAGGGCATCCCGCTTTTTTATTGTCAAAATTAGAACAGTTCGTTCTTCACTTCATCTTTGGTCGGTGCGTTGGACGGGCTGCTTGCCTCGCCCGCATCCAGGTTACGTACCCCTAATCCCGGTGGGCTTTCCGCGTAATAGTATTCGCCATTGACCGTTACTATGCCTTCCGGCACGGTGCGCTCAACCATAGGCACATCCTTGAGCGCCTTCTGCATGTAGTTGATCCAGATCGGTAACGCGAGGCCGCCACCGGTTTCGCGATTACCCAGGTTTTTCGGCTGGTCAAAACCTATCCAAGCCACGCCGACGATATTCGGCTGATAGCCCGCGAACCAGGCATCAAAGGAGTCATTGGTGGTACCGGTTTTGCCTGCCAGGTCGGTGCGCTTGAGTGCCATCGCCTTGACTGCGGTGCCGGAGGTGACGACGCCCTTGAGCATGCTGTCCATCAGGAAAGCATTGCGTGGATCGATGACGCGATTGTTTTCGTCGCCAGCGCGCTCGGGTTTGACTTCAGACAATGTCTTGCCATTGGCGTCGGAGATCTTGGAGATCATGTACGGGCTGACCTTGTAGCCACCATTGGCGAACACAGCATAGGCTGCTGCCATTTGCAGTGGCGTGACATTGCCAGCGCCCAGCGCCAGTGTCAGATACGGCGGGTTCTTGTCGGCATCAAAGCCGAAACGCGTGATGTATTCCTGGCCGTATTTCGCGCCTATCTTGTGCAAGATGCGAATCGAAATCATGTTTTTCGACTTGGCCAGACCTTTGCGCATGGTCATAGGGCCATCGTATTTGCCATCGTAGTTCTTCGGTTCCCATGGTTGGCCGCCAGTCTGACCGGCATCGAAGCTGATAGGCGCATCATTGATGATGGTCGCAGGCGACAAGCCTTTTTCCAGTGAGGCGGAATAGATGAACGGTTTGAACGAAGAGCCAGGTTGACGCCAGGCTTGCGTGACGTGGTTGAACTTGTTGCGGTTGAAGTCGAAGCCGCCGACCAGTGCGCGAATCGCGCCGTCATCGGTATTGGCGGCAACGAAGGCGGACTGTACTTCCGGCATCTGGATGATGCTCCAGGTCTTGCCTTCCTGCATGACGCGTATCACTGCACCGCGCTTGACGCGCTTGTTCGGCGCAGCTTTTTCGCTCAGCAGGTTGGCGGCAAAGGTTAGGCCTGCACCTTCAATCTGTATCTCTTCGCCGGATACCAGTACTGCACGTACTAATTTCGGTGTGGCTTCCAGCACGACTGCAGCGACCAGGTCGTCACTATCAGGATGGTTGGCCAGTTCGACTTCGATGGCGGCTTCTGCTTCTTCTTTATTGTTCGGAATTTCGATAAAGCTTTCCGGGCCGCGATAACCATGGCGCTTTTCATAGTCCATGACGCCACGACGGACCGCGAGGTAAGCAGCGTCCTGGTCGGCCTTGGTGATCGTGGTGAAGACATTCAGGCCGCGGGTATAGGTTTCTTCCTTGAATTGCTCGTACACCAGTTGGCGCGTCATCTCCGCTACGTATTCAGCATGTACGCCGAACTCGCTGCTATTTGTCTTGATCTTGAGCTCTTCATCCTTGGCCTGCATGTATTCCGGTTCGCTGATATAGCCCAGCTGGTACATGCGCTGCAAAATGTATTGCTGACGTGCTTTGGCACGTTTCGGATTGACGACCGGGTTGTAGGCGGAAGGTGCTTTCGGCAGGCCGGCCAGCATCGCCGCTTCAGCGATAGTGATTTGCTGCAATTTCTTGCCGTAGTAAATCTGGGCGGCAGACGAAAAGCCGTAGGCGCGCTGACCCAGATAGATTTGATTCATATAGACCTCGAGGATCTGATCCTTGGTCAGGTTCTTCTCGATTTTCCATGCCAGCAATACTTCGTAAATCTTGCGTTTCAGCGTTTGTTCGCTGGACAGGAAGAAGTTACGGGCTACCTGCTGCGTAATGGTGGACGCGCCCTGACGCGCACCGCCGCTCAGGTTGTGCACGGCTGCGCGCACGATGCCGACATAGTCCACACCGCCGTGCTCAAAGAAACGGTCATCTTCGATCGCCAGTACGGCTTTTTTCATGATGTCCGGAATTTCCCGGATGTGGACCAAATTCCGTCTTTCTTCGCCAAATTCGCCAATTAAGACGTTATCTGCGGAGAAAATACGCAGGGGTATCTTGGGGCGATAGTCGGTCAGTGAATCCAGCGCTGGCAGGTTCGGATAGGCCATGGCCAAGGCAAATACCAATATCAATGCGCCTATCACGCCCAGGCCGGTAATCAGGCCGATGACGCCGAGGGTGAGTCGGAGTGCCAGATTCGGTGCGCGTTTTTTAGGTGATTTTGATTCGGAGCTATCGGACGATGATTGTTTGGAAGCCATGCAGGGAGGAAAAGTGAGGGGTCGATATTCGAGCCATTATAGCTGGCTGCCGCCTGGGGGCGTGATTGTTACTAATAAATCCAGCTAATTGCAACATCGGTTTTTCCGCGTGGATTTTTGGCAACGGATTTGCAAATTACTTTGTGGAAAGTGCTTTACACTTTTCAAGGCTTGTTGCTACGATTTAATGTAACGTTTTACCAATGTGCTCTAAATATAAGTTTTTAAACGATTTTTATCGAAAAATCATTACTTTTTCATTCCGGTCGAGTTTTTGACAAGCTAAACGGCATGGCGTTCATATACTAAACAACGTTTCTGGGGAGAACTGCCCTTGGCTTTAGATTTAGGCTCATTATTCGGCAAGAAAAATCCGCCATTGATAGGTTTGGATATTAGTAGTTCCGGGGTGAAACTCGTTGAATTGTCTGAGGTTGGGAAAAACGAGCTGCGTTTGGAGTGTTTCGCCTCAGAACCATTGCCGCGAGGTGCGGTGGTGGACGGTAATATCGAAAATATCGATCAGGTATCGGATGCC
Source organism: Herminiimonas sp. Marseille-P9896 (assembly GCF_903993245.1). Lineage (NCBI taxonomy): Bacteria > Pseudomonadati > Pseudomonadota > Betaproteobacteria > Burkholderiales > Oxalobacteraceae > Herminiimonas > Herminiimonas sp. Marseille-P9896. The sequence continues at coordinate 569,329 of NZ_CAJEVT010000001.1, forward strand.
GTGCTGCGCGTGTGGAAAAAGAGTGGCACCCGCGCCAAGGTAGCTGCCATGGGCATGCCGCCCGCTTCAGTTATTACCAAAAAGATCATACTTCCCAGCAATTTATCGGAAGAAGGCCTGGAATTGCAGGTTGAAACCGAAGCCAGCCAGTACATTCCGTTTGCGCTGGATGAAGTGCGTCTGGACTTTGATGTGATCGGTCTGGTTGAGAATTCGCCGGATGACGTCGAAGTCATGCTTGCTGCGACCCGCAAGGAAAAAGTCGAAGACAGGGTGGCTGTGGCCGAGGCCGCGGGTCTCAAGCCGACCATCATGGATATCGAATCTTATGCGGCGCGCGCCGCAATCTCCCGCCTGACCGAGCAGATGCCGAATCGCGCCAAGGGGCAGATCCTGGCTTTGTTCCAGATTGGTTCACAAGTCATGCATGTGTCCATGCTGCTGGATGACCAATTGATCTACGAACGCGAGCAACCGTTTGGCGGCCATCAATTGACGCAAGAGATAGTGCGTACCTACGGCTTGTCGTACGAAGAAGCCGAGGTTAAAAAGCGCAACAATGATTTGCCGGATGGATATCAGACTGAAATCCTCGAGCCTTTCCTTGAAACTGCAGCGCAGGAAGTAACGCGCGCGATTCAATTCTTCTTTACCTCCACCCCTTATACCCGTGTCGACCAGTTATTCCTGGCCGGTGGCTGCGCCATTATCCCGGGCATGGTGGAAACCGTTGCGAATCGCACCAAGTTATCGGCGTCTGTGGTCAGCCCATTCAAAGGCATGCAACTGAGTCCGAACGTGCGCGAGAAACAATTGCGTATCGAAGCGCCCGCGTATCTGGTGGCCTGTGGTCTGGCGATGCGGAGGTTTGACCGATGATCCGCATTAATTTATTGCCGCATCGTGAAGAGCGGCGCAAACAGAAGCAAAAAGATTTTGTTGCGTTGATGTTGTTGAGCGGGATTTTTGGTGCCCTGATCGTGATTGCGGTTGGCGCTTATTTTTCTTCGCAACTGTCGGAACAGCAAGCCCGCAATTCTTTCATCAAGGCAGAGAACACAAGACTAGATGGCGAGATCAAGGAAGTGGCCAATCTGAAGCAGGAAATCGAAGCACTGAAGGCGCGTCAGCAAGCGGTAGAAGATTTGCAAAGTGATCGCAACCAACCGGTTTACCTGATGGATGAGTTGGCGCAACAAGTGCCGGAAGGTGTCTACCTGAAGTCCTTTAAACAGGATGGCCAGCGTGTACTCCTGAATGGTTATGCACAATCGAACGAGCGGGTGTCGGAGTTGTTGCGCAACCTAGGTAACAACTCGCCGTGGCTGGAGCGTCCGGACTTGATAGAAATCCGCTCCACCGGCATAGGCTCGGGCAAGGATGCGAAGAAAGTATTTGAATTCACCATCAATGCCGGTATCAAGCGTCCACGTGACCAGGATCCCGCCGCTGTGGCCGCGCCAGTCGCTGCTGCACGGAAACCTTGATATGAGACAGGCACCATGGCAGATCTGAAAAATATTGGGGAATCGATCAGTGCACAGTTCCGTGACCTGAATGGCTTGCATCCTGGCCAGTGGCCGGTTGTGCCGCGCATGTTGTGCGCAGCTGGCGTGATGGTGGCGGTGCTCGGAGTGGGCTGGTATCTGTACTGGAGTGATCAGCTTGATGAGCTGGATCGCGCAGTGGCCGAAGAGGTGACGCTGAAGGATGCGTACAAGTCCAAGGTGCAGCAAGCTATCAATCTGGTCGGTTTGCGCAAGCAAAAAGAACAGGTAAACGAATACGTCTCTACGCTGGAAAAACAATTGCCGAGCAAGGCTGAGATGGATGCTTTGTTATCGGACATTAACCAGGCGGGTTTGGGACGCGGCCTCGCTTTCGAATTATTCAAGCCTGGACAAGTCGTGGTGCGTGATTACTATGCCGAGTTGCCGATTGTGATCAAGGTAACGGGCAGCTATCACGACGTCGGAGCCTTCTCCAGTGATATCGCGAATTTGCCGCGGATTGTGACCCTGAATAATATGAATCTGGTGGTGGCCAAGGGAAATACCCTGACCCTGGATGCGGTGGCCAAAACTTTCCGCTATCTGGATGATGAAGAAGTCGCGGCACAACGCAAAGCGGCGGCGGGCAATAAAAAAGGTGGCAAAAAATGATGATGCACATCTCCGCCCGTATTCCCCGTATTAAAACTGCAGCACTGGTTCTGCTGGCAGCAAGCTTGTCTGGCTGCGGCGATAGCGGCACCGCAGATGTCAGCCAGTGGATGAAGGAAGTGCGTCAACAGACGCGCGTATCCATCAAACCTTTATCCGAACCGAAAAAATTTACTCCGTTCAGCTACGACGCGAAGAATCGCGAAGACCCCTACAGCCCGAACAAACTAGCGATGGCCCTGGCCAAGGCACGCAAGGATGGCGGCACCATACGCCCGGATTTGGATAGGCGCCGTGAAGCACTGGAGAGTTTTCCGCTGGACACCGTAGTCATGGTCGGCACACTGACCAAGCCCGGTTTGACTTATGCCTTGCTGCAAGTCGACAAGTCGATTTATCAGGTCAAGGTCGGGAATTATGTCGGGCAAAACCTCGGCATGGTGACCAAGATTACTGAAAGCGATGTGTCGTTGAAGGAAGTAGTTCAGGATGCGGCCGGTGACTGGGTCGAGCGTGAGGCCAAGCTGGAGTTGCAGGAGTCGCAAAAATGATCACGCTACAAAAACAATTCAAAAGTTCTCAAGGGATGGTGCAAAAAATGTGGCGACTTTCTGCGTTTGTCGGTCTCTTATTCATCGGTGGTGTAGCCACCGCACAGGAAAACGCGATTCAATCCGTCACGGCGAATCAGCAGGGTTCCAATATCGTCGTGAAAGTGGCATTGACGAATCCACCGGCCAAGCCGCCGGTTGGCTTCACTATTAACAGTCCGGCACGTATTGCACTGGATTTCGCGAATACCGCGAATGCAACCGGCAAGGGTTTGCAGGATATCGGTCTGGGCGATGTACGCAATGCCAACATCGTGCAGGTCGGTGATCGCTCTCGTCTCGTTTTCAACCTGACGCGCCCATTGAACTATGCAACAACTATCGATGCCAACACTGTAATCGTAACGATAGATGGAACTGGTGCGATTCCTACTCCCGTGAATGCTGTCGGTTTGCCGGTGCCAGTTCCGCAGGCAAATCCAGGGCGACAAGCTTTGCGCGATATCGATTTCCGTCGTGGTAACAATGGCGAAGGCCGTATCGTCGTCGACTTGCCTAACAACCAAGTTGCAGTAGACGTGCGTCAACAAGGTAAAAAGATCGAAGTAGATTTTATGAAAGCGACCTTGCCGGAAGTATTGCGTCGCCGTCTGGACGTGGCTGACTTTGGTACCCCAGTGAATATCGTCACGACCACGCAGCAGGGCGATAATGTGCACATGACCATCGAGCCTAAGGGTTCATGGGAGCACAGCGCTTACCAAAGCGATACGCAGCTGGTGATCGAAGTGAAACCGCTGAAGGAAGAACCGAACAAGCTGGGCCAGGGCGTACGTGATTATCGTGGCGATAAATTGTCGCTGAACTTCCAGAATGTCGAAGTGCGTGCGGTACTGCAAGTCATTGCTGACTTTACCGGTCTGAACATCATTACTAGTGACACAGTGAGTGGTAACTTGACCTTGCGTCTGAAGGATGTGCCATGGGATCAGGCACTCGACATCGTGATGCAGGCCAAAGGTCTGGATATGCGCAAGAACGGTTCCGTGTTGTGGATAGCGCCGCGCGATGAACTGTTGACCAAAGAAAAACTGGAGCTGGAGCAGCGTGCGCAAATAGCCGAACTGGAACCGATCAAGACAGAAACATTCCAGCTCAATTATCAAAAAGCGGAATCGTTCAAACAAATTTTCGGCATTGATGGTGGTAGCCGCAGCATTTTGACCAAACGCGGTAGTGCAGTGGTCGATCCGCGGACCAATCAATTGTTCATTACTGATATCGCATCCAAGCTCGAAGAAATTCGTGCACTGGTGTTGAAGACGGACATTGCGACGCGCCAGGTCATGATCGAAGCGCGCATCGTGGAAGCGGATGATAAGTTCAGCAGCAGCCTGGGTGCCAAGTTGTCTTTTGGTATAAGCAACCAAGGCAATTATCAACTTGGTGGTCGTCAGACCAGTACAACCGCGGCTGTGGGACCTCCGACCTTGGGTGGCAGCGCGGTTAATTTGCCTGCTGGAAATATCAACGGTAATACTCCAGGTTCAGTAGCGCTAACCCTGTTTAATGCTGCGGCGACGCGATTTATCGGGCTGGAGCTATCGGCACTTGAAGCCGATGGCAAAGGCAAAATTATTTCAAGTCCGCGTGTGATTACCGCCGATCAATTGAAAGCGCTGATCGAACAAGGTACGGAGTTGCCGTACCAGCAAGCTACCAGTAGCGGCGCGACCAGTGTGTCCTTCCGTAAAGCCAACCTGAAACTGGAAGTCACGCCACAGATCACGCCTGATGGCAATGTGATTCTGGATGTGGACGTCAACAAAGATACGGTCGGTGTCGAAACCCGTTCCGGCTTTGCGATTGATACTAAACACGTGAAAACACAGGTGCTGATCGATAACGGCGGTACCGTGGTGATCGGTGGTATTTTCCAGCAAACCGAGCGTGATTCAGTGTCAAAAGTGCCATTCTTCGGTGATATCCCGGTCTTTGGCAATTTGTTCAAAACCACGGGGCGTACCAATGACAAGACCGAATTGCTGATCTTCCTGACACCTAAAATTCTGACTGACAAGGTCTCAATCAGGTAGGATGCCGCTTATAGGCGGCGCCATGTCGGCTGCTGCACCTGGTAAAGAGAGCTTTTGTAACGTGGGTGGAAATATTTTTCTGGTCGGTCTGATGGGTGCCGGCAAAACGACAGTCGGTCGTGCGCTGGCAAAAAGGCTGAACAAACGATTCATCGATTCCGACCACGAAATCGAAGAGCGCACGGGCGCGACTATCCCGCTGATTTTTGAAATTGAAGGTGAAGCGGCCTTCCGGCAGCGGGAAGCGGAAGTCATACGCGACCTGACTGCGCAGCAAGATATTGTTTTGGCAACAGGTGGTGGCGCTGTGCTGAATGCAGAGAGCCGCGCCTATCTGAAGTCCCGCGGCACCGTGATTTACCTGCGTGCCAGCGTCAACAGCATCGTCCAGCGTACCAGCCATGACAAAAATCGCCCGCTATTGCAAACCGGCGATCCGCGCAAAACCATAGAGGAATTATCGCGCATACGCGAGCCGCTCTATAATGAGGTTGCGCACATCGTCATCGACACCGGGCGTCCTAACGTACAATTCCTGATGCAGTCCATTTTGTCGCAGCTGGGCCCTGAGCATACTCAGACCCAGGCGGCGTCAGCGACAGCACAGGATCATCATTCTTTACCGAAACATTCCATGACGTCTTCTTCTACTTCCGATACCTTGCACGTTGATCTTGGCGCGCGCAGCTACCCGATTACGATAGGGCAAAGCCTGTTTGGCGATTCCGCCTTGCTGGCGGCACATGTCTCAGGATCGCGGGTGGCTATCGTGACCAACACAGTGGTGGCGCCTTTGTATCTGGAGCAGGTCAGCAAGTCCTTGCGGATTGCTGGCAAGAAGGTAACGGAGATCGTGTTGCCGGACGGCGAAGAAGAAAAGAGCTGGGAAAACCTGATGAAGATTTTCGACGTCTTGCTCGCAGAAAAATGCGATCGCAAGACGACACTGATTGCATTGGGTGGTGGCGTAATCGGCGACATGACCGGTTTCGCCGCTGCAGCTTATATGCGCGGCGTACCTTTCATCCAGGTGCCAACCACCTTGTTATCGCAAGTCGACTCTTCAGTCGGCGGCAAGACCGGTATCAATCATCCGCTCGGCAAGAACATGATAGGCGCGTTCTACCAGCCGCAAGCCGTGATCGCCGACACGACCAGCCTGAATACACTGCCTGCACGTGAGCTGTCAGCCGGTTTGTCAGAAGTCATCAAGCATGGCGCGATCATCGATGCGCCGTTCTTCGACTGGATAGAGGCGAATATCGCCAAGCTGGTAGCAAAAGATCCGGCAGCACTGGCCTATGCCATCAAGCGTTCGTGTGAAATCAAGGCTGACGTCGTGCGTCAGGATGAGCGCGAAGGCGGCTTGCGCGCCATCCTCAATTTCGGTCATACCTTCGGCCACGCAATAGAAGCGGGCATGGGATATGGCGTCTGGTTGCACGGCGAAGCGGTCGGCTGTGGCATGGTGATGGCGGCGGACTTGTCGCATCGCCTTGGCTACATTGACGCGTCATCCAAAGACAGGATAGTGGCAGTAGTCAAAGCTGCTGGCTTGCCAACGACAGCACCGGATCTGGGAACGGATCGCTGGCTGGAGTTGATGGAGGTCGATAAGAAGAATGAGGGCGGACAAATCAAATTCATCCTGCTCAAGCCTCTCGGTACTTCGGTCATCACGACGGTGCCGCAAGAAGTGCTCTTGCAAACACTCAAAGCATGCGTCGCCTGATCGCTGTTCAGATGACGATGTGTCTGGCACAGGCCTGACATGAATATCGAGGCTCATCTCGCGCCTTACGCGGCCCGTTCCGATACGTCGACGGGTCGCCGCTACTCCGAACCAGCTACTTCCTCCCGTACCGAATTCCAGCGCGACCGCGACCGCATCATACACTCGGCCGCTTTTCGCCGACTGGAATATAAAACCCAGGTATTCGTTAATCACGAAGGTGATTTATTCCGTACGCGTTTGACGCACAGCATAGAAGTGGCGCAGATCGCCCGTTCGATTGCGCGCAATTTGCAGTTGAATGAAGACCTCGTAGAAGCTATCTCGCTGGCACATGATCTGGGACATACGCCTTTCGGCCATGCCGGACAGGATGCCTTGAATGCCTGTATGAATGCATACGGTGGTTTTGAGCACAATCTGCAAAGCTTGCGTGTGGTGGATGCGCTGGAACAGCGCTACGGTGCATTCGATGGCTTGAACCTGATGTTTGAAACGCGCGAAGGCATACTGAAACATTGCTCGCTGACGAATGCAAAAAAACTGGATGAAATTGGTCGCCGCTTCATAGAAAAAAAGCAGCCTACGCTGGAAGCGCAACTGGCGAATCTCGCTGATGAAATCGCCTACAACAATCACGATATAGACGACGGCTTGCGCTCGGGTTTGCTGACGACGACGCAGCTCGATGAAATCGATTTTTATGCCCGCCATCGACAACAGGTTGAAATTGCATATCCTGGTATCACGGGGCGACGCGCAATCAATGAAACGATACGCAGGATGATCAATGCATTGATCGTGGATGTGATCGAAACATCACAGCAACGCATACAGGCGGCAGGATTAACATCTGTAGACGATGTACGGAATGCACCGGCATTGATTGCCTTCTCCGATGAGATGCGCGCCGAAGCAGCCTTGCTCAAACGCTTCTTGCGGGAAAACCTGTACCAGCATTATCAGGTCAATCGCATGACCAGCAAGGCGCGTCGCATCGTGGCTGAATTGTTTGAGACCTTTATGCGTGAGCCGAATCTATTGCCGCCGGATTATCAGCAGCCACGTAGTGATTCACCGCAAGCGGTGACGGCCCAGGCACGCAAAGTGTCGGATTACATCGCAGGTATGACGGATCGCTACGCGATACGCGAGCATAAACGCCTGTTCATGATCGATGAAATGTAAGTCGACGAGTGCTTAGCTGAGTTCTCGCAGCGGGTGTGCGTAGGCTGGCCAAGCCGATGTAAAAAATGGCTTAATCATTTCAGGCGTTACTTCTTCCAGCGTTGCTGGTCGCCATTGCGGCGCAAGGTCTTTATCGATGACCAACGCACGTATGCCTTCGACGGTTTCTCCGTGTTCAAAGCAACGACGCACCATGGTGCGTTCCAGGCGCAGGCAATCTGCCAATTCCAGTTTTGCCGAGCGACGTATCTGTTCGAGTGAGACATGGATCATCAGCGGTGAACGCTTGCGCATAATCTCTAGTGTCTTTTGCGCGAACGGATCGCTATCTGCTGCCAATGAGGTAATGATGGCGGCAACATCGTCGTGCGCGAAATGACGGTCTATCAATGCGCGTTGTTTGGCTAGCAGGCTATTCGCCGGATCGATCTGCGACTTGAACGGCGCAGCGAAATCTTCTATCGCCTGGCGATATTGATTTCCCTTTACCGAGTTCAGCATAGCCAACAAAGCTGGTAGTTCTGTGCGTGGCACGAACACATCTGCCAGGTCGGCGTACAGGGCGTCCGCTGCACCGACAATTTCCCCGGTCAGGCCGAGATAGGTACCCAGCTCACCAGCCAGGCGCGACAGGAAATAGCCTCCACCCACATCCGGAAACAATCCGATATTTACTTCGGGCATGGCCATCCGCGTACGTTCCGTGACGATACGTATGCTGGCCGATGCGCTGCTTTGCGCTATGCCCATGCCGCCACCCATCACTATGCCGTCCAGTACCGAGATATACGGCTTTGGGTAGTGGTGGATCAAATGATTCAGCGCGTATTCCTCCGTGAAGAAATCCTCCAGCAAGGCGCTGCCGCCGGTCAGTCCGCCCAGCGCCACTTCATGGAAGAAACGAATGTCACCACCTGCGCAAAATGCCTTCGGCAGGCTGCTGTCGATCACTACGGCCTGCACCGCGGCATCGTTTTGCCAGGCCGCCAGGTACTCTGCCAGCGTACGGACCATGGGTAAGGACAGGGAGTTCATGGCGTCTGGCCGGTCCAGGGTCAGGCGGGCAAGGCCGTTTTCTACGGTAGAGCGTATGTGTTGTTCAGACATGATGCGAGATCGAGTAAGTAAAGTTCGCTCATTTTATCGGCTTATGTTGTTGCAGGGAGCGCAATTAGTTCAACCACTAAGGCGCCGGATCACACCGTTTGTCGGATGGTTCTGGTGCTGGAAAAGAGTTGGTTTAAATTAATGTTAACTACAAGAAAGTTCCTATGAAACATATATTCCGACCTAAATTTGCTGCCAACCGAGGTTTTACCCTGATAGAACTCATGGTGACAGTGGCGATCATCGGCATCCTGGCTTCGTTCGCTATACCGGCTTATACCGATTATGTAACGCGGGGGAAAATCCCGGATGCGACTTCCGCACTGGCAGCAAAACGGGTGCAAATGGAGCAGTTCTTCCAAGATAACCATACCTATGTAAATGCTCCGGCCTGTAACTCTGATAGTGGTACCAGCAAATATTTCACCTTCGATTGCAGCGGCACCTACGGTGTAGCCGGGACTGCGACGGTCTATACGATAGAAGCGGTCGGTACTGGGTCTATGCGCGGTTTTGTCTACACAATAGACCAGAACAATACCAAGGCGACCACCATGACTTCCGGTGCGCCTTCAGGCTGGACCGGCAGCACGAGCTGCTGGGTGACGAAAAAAGGTGGAGTGTGTTGAAACAGCGTCATCAGCAGCGTGGTGTGAGCCTGATCGAGTTAATGGTCGGGCTGGCAGTCTTTGCCATTCTGTTGGGTATCGCAATACCTAATTTCAGCACCTTCATGCAGAACAGCAAAATCCGTACTTCGGCCGAGGCTATCCAGAACGGCCTCAGCCTGGCGCGGGTGGAAGCAGTGCGTCGTAATACCAATGTGCAATTTGCTCTGGGTAGCGGCACGTCCTGGGTCGTCGGTTGCCAGACTGCGACCGCTGATTGCCCGGCGAATATTCAAACCAGGGCGGGCACAAACGGGTCGTCCAATATCCGCGTCGTCACTTCTGAAGTCGTCGCCACTACCGGTTTGGCAGCGGGTACACCAGTTTTTGATACCACCCTGATTTTTAACAGCGTGGGGCGAGTTACTACTGCTACTTTGCCAGCCGGGCATAACGCGGCTTTCGATGTTACCAATCCGGATGGCGGGACTTGTGCTGCCGTCAGCGGTTCCATGCGTTGTTTACGTGTAGTGGTTACACCGGGCGGACAGGTGCGTATGTGTGACCCGGCCCTTACTCAAGCGGGGGATGCGCAAGCATGTTAAGACAACACTCCATACGACCACCTGCTTTGGATAAGCAGGCCGGCATTATGTTGCTGGAGGGCTTGATCGCCATCCTGGTTTTCTCGCTGGGCATATTGGCACTGGTAGGCATGCAAGGTGTGGCGGTCAAACAAGTGACGGATGCCAAGTATCGTTCTGATGCCAGCATGCTCGCGAGTCAGTTGATAGGAACGATGTGGGTCAGCAACCGGACTCCGGCTGCATTAAAGGCCAACTTCGATACAGCTACGGGAGCGTCGACAGAATTGACTAACTGGAAAGCAACTGTTGCAGCGACTTTGCCGGGAATTACTGATGATGTAAACCAGCCGATGGTGAATGTGAGTTCATTGGGCGATGCGAACGATGGTGTCGTTACGATGACCATATCCTGGCGCGCTCCGGGGGACGACGCATCATCCCCTGTACATAAATATGTCACCGTCGCGCAGATAAGGTGAGGAGCGTAAATTGTCTAGTAAGTTGAAATCTTCTCCGCGCGCTTCTGGTTTCAGTCTGGTCGAGATCATGGTGGGCCTTGCCATCGGTATGCTGGCTGTCATTGTTATTTTGCAGGTGTTTGCCTTATCCGAAGGACGCAAGCGTACGACCACCACAGGTGGTGATGCGCAGAGCAACGGTGCGCTCATGATGTATCAGATGCAGCATGAGATAGGTCAGGCTGGCTATGGTGTGGCAGCTGTTAACTTAATGAATTGCAGTTTGCGTTGGCCTATCGCTTCTGGTGCGAATATCGCTACTGCAGTGCCGCTTGCCCCTGTGACGATTAATCCTGCTGCGACAATTATCCCGGTCGGAGATTTGAATACTGATCGCTTGCTGGTTGTCTATGGCAATCCGAACGGGCAGCCACAGGGCAACATCATTACTGCCCAGGCTTCCCCGGTATATACAGTGCAAATGCCGAGCTCGTTCACGCCAGGTGCCAATGGCGTTGGTGACAAAGTAATTGCTTCGCCTGCCGTGTGTGGCTCGCTGATCATAGATCGTGTGACTGCTGTATCGACGACCACTGTAACCGTGGCGACCGGTTCTGCAGGTGCTGCTTTATATAACCTGGGACCGAATCCCACGATACTGGCGTACGCAATACGTGGTGGCAACCTGACGGTGTGTGACTACATGCTGAACGATTGCGGGCTGGACGCCAATAAGGGCAATGCATCGATCTGGGTGCCGATCGCAAGCAACATCGTCAGCATGAAGGCGCAGTATGCTCGTGATACGAGTGGCACCATGGACGCCATTCCTGATGTATTTGATCAGACCCAGCCCAGTACCGGATGTGGCTGGGCGCGGATTTCTGCGATCCGGCTCGCCATCGTAGCGCGCAGCAGTCAGTATGAAAAAGAGTTGGTAACTACCACCACCGTCAATGCAGGTAGTCCGGTGAATGCGCCTAGCTGGGCAGGTAACGACACCGATCCTATCGTCGCTAATGCCGGCTATCTGGGTCCTGATGCGGTAGCGGATGAGCCCTGGAAGCATTACCGATACAAGGTGTTCCAGACGATAGTGCCAATACGCAATGTGGCGTGGATGGGAGTGCCGATAGGATGCTAAGTCTATCTACATTCCATCTCGTACGGCATACCAGACAACGTGGTGTGGTGTTGATCATCGCGCTGATTGTATTGGTTGCGATGACTCTCGCGGGCCTCGCGTTGATGCGCTCAGTTGATACCACCAATCTTATCGCCGGCAATCTGGCATTCCAACAGGCGGCAACCCGTTCCGCAGATGCCGGGGTCGAAGCCGGGATTAACTTCCTGCAGACTGCCTCCAGCGTGACGCTGGAAACGGATAGCGCTGGTAATGGTTATGCGGCGAACGGCAGTTCCTCTGGATTGAATCCGGCTGCGGGTCAGTCCTGGGATGCATATTGGATGGCCAATCTCGAGAACCGCAAAATGACCTTAAACGAAGGTAAGCCGGACGAGGCTGCCAACGTTGTTTCGTATGTGATTGATCGCATGTGCAATAACGCAGGTGGCAAAACAACAGGGGCCGCTTGTTCTGCGTCCCCCATCGTCACTACCGCAACCGGGAATAACGAGAGTGTGGAAGTTCAGTTGAATGCGCCATCGGTAGTGTACTACCGCATCACTGTGCGTGTAACAGGGCCCAAAAATACGGTCAGTTATGTGCAGGCCATGGTTTCCATGTAAGTGCCTGGTCGCGAACAGTTAAAACAAATCATTCTTCTTGCAGACTGCAAGACGTGTTGCAAATTCAGGGGGCTTCCATGAAAACTCATACAGTGTCCAAAGATATCGGCGTCGCGCTGATTGCTCTGGCTCTTTTCGTTCCCGCGCATGCGGCAGTAACGGATATTTCGACGACCCCGTTGAACACATATTCGGCTCCCACATCTACAGACGTAAAGCCGAATGTCTTCTTCATCCTGGATGATTCAGGAAGTATGGATTGGGATTTCATGCCTGATTGGGCATGTTCGTCTGTCTACTCAACGACCACCAGTTCATGTGGTAGCGCAGGGCAAGATCCTTCTTCCGCACGCATGGAGTATTGGTTCAAGAATGCCGCCTATAACGGTATGTATTACAACCCGGCGGTGCGTTACGTGCCGCCGATTGCAGTCGGGACCTCTGGTGCAATTAATACTACGACCTACTTGAGTCAAACCGGTGTGTCTGCAGCCACGGGAGGGAATGGTAGTGCTTCTGCCGCATCGCCAAATTGGGCTGCTGTTAAAAACGATGCTTTTGGTGTGCAAAGTACCGGTACTACAGACCTGCAGGGAAATACCACTACGCCGCCCTATTTTTATACGATGGTAGCCGCAGAATATTGCACCTCGCCGAATTTGAGAACTTGTACTACTGCCAGTGCGCCAAGCACTACTTATCCGTTTCCTGCAACGGTGCGTTGGTGTACTGATAGTGGACTCGGGACTTGCCGGGCGACATTCGGCAATAACAACGCATGGGTCAGGGCGCCATCACCACCAAGTGCCACGATTACGGTTTCCGGTTCGTCGAATACCATCGTAAGCAGCATTATGGTCGGTACCGTGGAAATACTTTCCACTCCGACTGGGAGTTCAAATAACGCGAATACTGTTGCACAAGCGATAGTTAATAACATTAATCTGTGTACGCTCACCCGACCTACAGGCAGTAACTGCTCAGGGGTTGGTTATACCGCTACGCGATCCGGCGCGGTTGTGACGATACTTGCTCCATCCGCCACTACATCTACTCCTGTGGTTGCGCGAACTGGCATGACGATCAGTACTACTGCTTTCGCGGTTCCCAACACGAATATCCTGGGCGAAAACCGCCGTATCACTTTGACGCCCGGTATAAACAGTTATCCCTATCCTGGCAGCACCAGCAAAGCGACGGCACGTATTGATTGTGCAGGTACTACCTGTACTTACAACGAAGAAATGACAAATTACGCTAACTGGTGGACTTACTACCGGACGCGGATGCAGATGATGAAGACCGCTGCAAGTAATGCATTTTCTACGATAGATGCGGCGACCGATATTGCAAATAATGTGTCCCGTTTTCGATTGGGGTACATGAGCATCAATAACAATACCAACAGCGATTATCTGAACCTGGGTGAGTTTGCAGGTACGCAGAAATATAACTGGTATAACAAATTGATCAGCGCAAATCCAAACAGTGGTACTGCCTTGCGTTCGACGCTGGCGACTGCCGGTCGCTTGTACGCGGGTAAGTTAAACGACACCAGTTATCGTGGAAGCACGGTAACGGATCCGATGCAATATTCCTGTCAGCAAAACTATACGATCTTATCGACGGATGGTTTCTGGAACGGAGGAGCTGGATATAAACTGGATGGCTCTACGGCAGTGGGGAATCAGGACGTAGGATTGGGTGCGCCATATAGTGATGGCGGTACACCGCAGCTCCAGGCACAAACCAGTACCTTGCAACAACGCACAGGCGCTTTGCAACTCAAGTCGGGCAAAGGAAATTGGACCAATGCCACCACATGTCAAGCCAACAGCAATACACAATGTCGTTACAACTGGTCTGCCTGGACCAATGCCTCAAGCTGTACTGTTAGTTACAGTACAGGGAGCGGAAGTTGGAGCATCAGTAACGGAACTGATTGTCAGTATGTAGATGGTTCATGGGCAACCGCGACCACGTGTACTCCGATTACCAAGTCAGTTGCACCTACATATACGGTGGGGACGGCAAGAGCCTGCCGCACGGTATCCAGTAGTGGGGGAACGTCGGATACCCTGGCCGACGTCGCTGCGTATTACTACAACACGGATTTGCGTAACTCCGATGCTACCGGTGCCGACGCAACGGGCACTTGCACCGGCCCGATCATTGCTCCAAGTACCACGGCAAACAATCTGTGTGATAACAATGTCCCTGCGAATGGTCGGGATGTTGCGACCGCGCAGCACATGACTACTTTCACACTGGGCCTGGGTGCACAAGGACAGATGGTGTACGCGCCGAATGATGGCAAGGATTACTGGAACGATACCAGTGGCGATTTCTACGACGTTAAAAACGGTACCACTGCGAATCCTACTAACGGCGTATGTTCATGGCAAAGCAGCGGTGCATGTACCTGGCCTATCCCGGCATCGAATTCGAACGCGAATATTGATGATTTGTGGCATGCAGCGATTAACGGGCATGGTGCATACTTCAGTGCTTCTGACCCGGCTTCCTTGTCGAGTAGCCTGATCAGTGCGCTGACTACGATCGTCAACACGCCTCGCCCTGGTACCGCGGCAGCTGCTGCGAGCAGTAACCCTAACGTCAGTGCTGCTGACAACTATGTTTTCAGTTCTTCATACAAATCAGTGGAGTGGTACGGCGAACTGATACGTCAGCAAATTACGCCTGAAGGTTCGTTGACGGCGCAGAACTGGTCGGCCATGCGCTTGCTCGACTGTGCAACCACTGTGTGGACAGCATCTACCAGCTATGTATTGGGTAGTGCTTTCCGCCAGGGCAATCGATGCTATACGGTGAATACTGCCTATGTCTCAGGCGCTACCTTCAATGCGTCGGGAATAGACGATGCCCATACCTCAGTCGTCAATGCTGATGAAACTGCTGCAACGAGACAACCGGTAGTTCCTTTGACCAGCAGAACCATCTACACCAAAGGTTCCAGCGGGTTGATTTCATTTGAATGGGCTAATTTGTCCAACGCGCAGAAAGCATTTTTTACCGCACCAGCGATCACCTATTCATCCGCGACTTCCGGCTTGTCGCAATTCTGTTCGCCAGCCGGTGGTGCTTGCTTAAGCACTACATTGCAAACGAATAATACGATAGCGACCGGTGGTGCGGCAGGTGAAGCATTGGTTAATTTCTTGCGTGGCGACCGAAGCTATGAAGGCAGTTATTTCCGTCAACGTACGCACATACTGGGCGATATCGTCTCTTCCGAGGCGCGCTATGTGCAAACACCTTTGTATAACTATCTGGATGCGAACTACACTGCGTTTAAAACAGATAAATCCACCCGCGCCGGTGCGGTTTACGTAGGTGCCAATGACGGTATGTTGCATGCGTTTGATGCGACGACAGGTCAGGAACTGTGGTCATATATCCCGAGCATGGTATTGCCGAACCTGTACAAACTGGCCGATAAGAATTATCCGACGGATTCGACTAAGCACCAGTTCTATGTCGATAACTCACCAGAAACTGGTGACATCTGCCCGACTGCTCCTACCACTGCATGTACGTCGGGGCAGTGGAAGACGATACTGGTAGGGGGCTTGAATCGTGGCGGCAAAGGGTACTTCGCACTCGATATCACCAATCCTAGTTCTCCATCATTGTTGTGGGAATTTACAGATCAAAACCTGGGTTACACCTATGGCAATCCAAGCATAGCCAAATTGAAGGATGGTACCTGGGTCGTTTTGCTCCCTTCCGGCTATAACAATACCGACGGAACTGTCAGTGCGGATGTCGGCAAAGGTCGTTTGTATGTATTGAATGCAGGTACGGGTGAGCTCATCAGAAGTATCGCGACGAGTGCTGGTAGTGCAACGACACCGAGTGGATTGTCACGTGTTACCGCGCATGTACTGCAATCATCAACCGACAGTACTGCTATCGCCGCATACGGTGGTGATGTGTTGGGTAATGTGTGGCGCTTCGATATAAATAATGACATCGGTGCGGTGGGGTATGACGCGCAGTTATTGGTCAGCCTGACAGATTCGACTGGTAGGGCGCAACCGCTGACGGCGAAGCCAGCAATAGCGACCTTGAGTGGTAAGCCAGTAGTCTATGTTGGTACGGGACGTTATTTGGGTACCACTGATGTCACTGATAGCAGCACACAATCTTTTTACGCAATCAAAGATAATCTTGATACGGTGACGCTCGGCAATCCTCGCACAGGCAGCAGCAATTTTGTGGCACAGACATTGACTAGTGGCGTTTGTCCTGAGGGTACGTCGTCCACGGTTTGTATTGCCCAGCAGGAGGTGCGTACCAGCACCAATAACGCGGTGGACTGGACGACTAAAAACGGCTGGTACCTGGACTTCCTGAGTGGCGGCGAGCGCTCAAGTACTGATCCTTCGCTGGCTTTGGGTACGCTATTGTTCACGACGATTACACCTCAAGCCTCGACGGTCAGTGCTTGCGGACCTACTACCGGTACTGCGGCCAGCTTTGTTTATGCGTTGAGTTATCTGACAGGTGGCCCTATTAGCACGGCAAATGGTGTGAGCGGGATCAGTCTGGGGTCCGGCCTGGTGACGCGTCCGGTCATGATCATGCAGGCAGATGGTACGGTCCGCGCCTTGATCCGGACGTCGAGTGGTGCTTCGAGCGGTACTGATCTTGGGGGAACCAAAGTTACGGCGCCACCGATAGATCCATCCCCGACAAGCGGTACGCGTCGTGTTTCCTGGCGTGTCCTGAACGCACAGTGAGATGTGCGGGATGATGGCACTAGCCATCATCCCGTCAAGATTCTTGTATGAAAATGCCCGCCTTTATCCGAAAAAAAACCGCTACCGAGCGATTAGCGATGTTGTTGTCGCTCTTCGTTCATGGTGGTCTGGCAGTGGGTTTCGTTTACGCAGTACATGGTAGTGTAGGCGGAGGGACCTATGCGTCAGAATCGTCAGCGATGATAGTAGACTTGCTTAGCGTACAGAAGGAAACAAGGTCAGCAGGCAAATCCATGCAAACAGATATCAATGTCGATAAAACTGACATTGCTAACCATCGTACTAGCACGGCCGATGTCGTGGAGAAATCCGTGGCCTCAAAGGATCAGGCCGATCTTTTGCCGCAAGCACGCGGGTCAGCGGATGCGGCTGCTTCCTCTCTTTTTAATCTCATCGCATTACCCAAGCCATATTATTTTCAGCCCACTGAGCTGACTGAGCAGCCTGCAGTGGTGGTCGATATCTCTCCCGACTTGGACGCACTCTTTGCGAGTGGATTGGCGCAGATGGCAGTGTTGGATTTGTTTATCAATGAGAGTGGTGATATTGACGATGTGCTCATCGAAAACTCTTCTTTGTCCGAGTCTGCGCAGCAACTGATCAAAGACGCTTTCTCTAAAACCAAATTCAATCCCGGCAAAGTGGCGGGGATGCCGGTGAAAAGCCAACTCAAAATTGAAGTCGTGCTGGAAGGTCGCGCAG
The DNA here is from genome assembly GCF_903993245.1 of Herminiimonas sp. Marseille-P9896. Classification (NCBI taxonomy): domain Bacteria; kingdom Pseudomonadati; phylum Pseudomonadota; class Betaproteobacteria; order Burkholderiales; family Oxalobacteraceae; genus Herminiimonas; species Herminiimonas sp. Marseille-P9896. Next base: position 587,053 of record NZ_CAJEVT010000001.1, read on the forward strand.
TCGAAAACATTGCGAAGAAAGCTGAATAAGTGAGGGGCCGTGAATATTACAAAACAAAAAAGGGCGCAATTTGCGCCCTTCATTTTATCTGACCGACTTGCTCGGCCTGCCTTGTATTAAGGCGTTACAGCATCTGACGCATCCGGCAATCGTTTGATCGCATCGTGTTGATGGTCTTGCTGTTTGGTTTTGTATTTGATCACTTGTCGATCGAGCTTGTCGATCAGTGTATCAATGGCAGCGTATAAATTATCTGCAATGCTTTCTGCATGCAGGTCCTTGCCTCTCACACGCAAGTTAATTTCTGCCCTTTGGCGTTTTTCCTTCTCGGGGAGATTGTCTACAGTCAGGATGACCGCAATATCGATAACGTGATCAAAATGTCGTTTGATGCGCTCCAATTTACCTTGTACATATTCGCGGATGGCGGGGGTCAATTCGAGGTGATGTCCACTGATTGTGAGATTCATACAGTGCTCCTATGAAAGTCACTGGAGGTTATGCGCGGTCTTGTGAAGTGACTACGCCGAACACAGCAACGTATAACTACAACAAAAACTACAAAGGACGATATCTACAACGACTTGCGCAGATTGACCGGTGGGATTTTCAGGGCTTCGCGATATTTTGCTACCGTCCGTCTCGCTACCACCATGCCTTGTTCTGCCAGCATGTCGGCAATCTTGCTATCAGAGAATGGAATTTTCGGGTCTTCAGCTCCTATCAATTGTTTGATCAGTGCCCGTATCGCTGTCGATGATGCTTCACCACCGGCTTCTGTTGCGACATGGCTGCCGAAAAAGTATTTCAATTCGAACATCCCGTGGGGAGTCAGCATGTACTTCTGGGTGGTTACACGTGAAATAGTGCTCTCGTGTAGTCCCAGTGTATCAGCTATTTCACGTAAAACAAGCGGTCTCATTGCGACTGCACCGTGCGAAAAGAAGTTCCTCTGACGTTCGACAATTGCCTCGGCGACACGCAGGATGGTGTCGAAGCGCTGGCGCATATTTTTGATCAGCCATTTCGCTTCTTGCAACTGGGAACCAAGCGATGCCTCGCCCTTGCTTTGCTTCAAGATGTTGGCATACATGCTATTAACGCGCAGCCGTGGCATCACGTCGTGGTTCAGCATGACCTGCCAGCCGCTGCGGGTACGCTTGACGATGACGTCAGGTACTACATAGTCGGAAGCATCAGTTGCAAAAATGGAACCAGGATGTGGATTGCATTGCTTGATGATGGCTTGTGCTTCGCGCAAGTCTTCGTCGTCGCAATCCAGTGCCTTGCGTAATTTATTGAAATCGCGCTGCGCAAACAGCGGCAGATGGTTTTCCACGATGGCCAGTGCCATGCGGCGGGTCACCATTGCGACCTTGGGCATACGCCTGATTTGCAGTGCCAGGCACTCGGCAGCGTCACGCGCACCTACACCCGGTGGATCGAAGCTCTGCAGCATCTTGAGAGAGATCTGCAACTCTTCCAGTTCGATTTCCAGTTCTTCCGGCAAGCGTGCATGGATTTCTTCCAGCTCTTCTTCCAGATAGCCGTTGTCATTCAGTGCATCGATGATGAGTTCGAGCAGGGCGCGGTCGCGGTGTTCGCGTACGGTGACGCGCATTTGTTCCAGCAGATGTTCGCGTAGCGTGGTTTCATGCGCTTCCAGTTGCGGTCGGCCATCATCGTCTTCCGGCGCCTTGGAGGTGCGTGCGACGTCGTCGAAACTCCAATCGCTGTCGCCACTCGAGGCTTCCGGTAAATCGGGGCCTTCTGAGCCGCCTTCACTATCCGACGTCTGGGCATTCGCTTCGACGCTGGCGCCCTCCGGTGCAGTACCGCTGGCACCCATCGCACCATCTGCCAGCAGGCGTACCGCGTGATCCAGCGGATCATCGGTACGTTCCAGCATCGGGTTGTCGGCGAGTATTTGTTCCAGTTCCTGGTGCAATTCAAGAGTCGATAACTGCAGCAAACGGATGGACTGCTGCAGTTGTGGCGTAAGCGCCAGATGTTGGGAGACTCGTAGTTGCAGGGATTGCTTCATAGATGTTTTTTCTTCCGCTTACATGCGGAAGTGTTCACCTAAGTAAACGCGGCGTACCGATTCGTTGGCGATGATGTCATCCGGTCGTCCGCTGGCCAGGACCGCACCCTGGTTGATGATGTAAGCGCGATCACAGATGCCGAGTGTTTCGCGCACATTGTGATCGGTGATCAGGACGCCGATGCCGCGCTCTTTCAGGAAGCGCACAATGCGCTGGATTTCAATCACCGCGATAGGGTCGACACCTGCAAATGGTTCGTCCAGCAGCACGAAGCGCGGATTGGTGGCCAGTGCACGGGCGATTTCCACACGGCGGCGTTCGCCACCGGACAAGGACATGGCCTGGTTCTCGCGCAGCTTTTCGATTTGCAGGTCGGCTAGCAGCGTATCCAGGCGCTGTTCGAGTAGCGCACCATTGAGTGGCTTGCCATCGACGCGCTGCAGTTCAAGGACGGCGCGGATATTGTCTTCTACACTCAGTTTGCGGAAGACCGATGCTTCCTGCGGCAGGTAAGACAAGCCCAGTTGTGCCCGCTTGTGGATAGGCTGGCGTGAGATGTCGACGCCATCCAGTTCGATGCGTCCGGCGTCGGATGGTACCAGACCCACGATCATGTAGAAGGAGGTGGTTTTACCCGCGCCGTTGGGGCCGAGCAAACCGATGACTTCGCCGCTTTCGACTTGCAGCGCAACATCGCGCACCACCTGGCGCGCGCCGTAGCTTTTTTGTAATCCGTTGACGATCAACTTGCTGGACATCTTATTTTGCCTTTGTATCTGCGGCACGCGGTTGGATCACGGCCTTGATGCGGCCGCCGCCTTGTTTGCTGTCGCCGCTTGAGGTGTTGTGTACGGTAAAGAATTCAGCGCGTGTATCGTAGGAGATGAATTCACCTTCAACTTCATCGGTAGGCTTGCCGTTTTCCAGGCGACGCATGCGTGCCTTGGTGTACAACTTCATGATTTCAGCCTTGTCATCGTATTCAATGCGTTCGGCCTGGCCTTCTATCCATTGGTCGGGGCCACCATCACGTTTTTGCTTGAAGTTCGCCAGTGCATCGGACGAGCCGTACAGAGTGATGAACTGATAGCCTGCAGGATCCTGCTTGACCACCATTTTGTTGGCTTTCATCAGGATGGTGCCACGTGTTAACACGACATTGCCAGTGAAGGTGTTGATCTGCTTGAGGTCGTCGTATTCCATTTTATTGGCTTCGACATTGGTGGGCTTGGTCGCGTCCGCTTTTTCGGCGTAGGAGACCAAGGCAGTGCCCAGGCCGCAGAGAACCAGAAGTACGGAGAAGAAACGTTTCATGAAAGTTCTCTAAATGATTGCGTCAGATAAAAATCGTCTATGCGCTTAGCGCGGATGTGCTGCCTGGTACACCGCATGGACGTTGCTGGATAAATTGAATTCGCCGGTTGCATTGTTGGCGAACATACCGCTGCCGTTCAGTGTCGACAGGCCTACCTTGATGTCGACGTGTTTCGGCGTTTTCATGATCTCATCATCCGGCAATATCAGCAGGTATGAAGTCTTGAGTTGGAAGTGCTGTGAGCCCGTTGCAGGTGGTCGGTCTATCACGACGTTGTCATACATATGCACTTCGGTATTGTTGTTTTCAACCAGTGCGCGTTCGGAGCGACTCACCATAGGTTCACGGCCCTTGCTGAAGCTGTACATCACCGGCTTCTGGATTTGATAGGAATTATCCAGCGGGTAGTGCTTCATCTCGGTACCGGTCAGGTTGTAGCGTGGAACGCCATCCTTGCCCATGCGTACGAAATTGAATTTTTCTGCATAGAAGTCCGGATCGCTGCGCTGCTTGGTCGGCAAGGTTTCATCGGTCTGGCGGCGCATGACTTCGACCAGCCAGAAGCTGCCCAGTGCCAGCGCTGCGCTGAAGGCGATCAGCAAAACGATGCGGATCGTATTGGCAGGGCGCAGGGCTTTCATGCGAGATACGGCGCGAGCGCCGCCTCATAGTTGCCTTGCGCGCGCAAGATGAAATCACATAACTCACGCGCCGCACCACGGCCGCCGCTGGCTTGGGTGACGTAGTGCACACGCGTACGTACTTCCGGGTGGGCATTCGGTACGCTGGCGGCGAAGCCGACGCGCAATAAAATTGGTAAATCGATGACGTCATCGCCGACAAAGCCACAGGTATCGGCGGTGGTATTGGTTTGTGCCAGCAGTTGTTCAAACGCGCTGCGCTTGTCATGTATGCCCTGGAATACATGGTGTATGCCGAGGTCGGTGGCGCGACGTAATACGATAGGTGACTGACGCGCGCTGATGATGGCCGTCGAGACGCCGGATTGCTGCAATAACTTGATGCCGTGGCCGTCGAGTACATTGAAGGTTTTGCTGACTTCGCCTTCCGGGCCGAAGTGCAGGCTGCCGTCGGTCAGGATGCCGTCGACGTCAAAAATCATCAGTCGCACACGGGATGCGCGCTCGATGGCGACGGTATCGTTGGCTGCGCTCATCAGATTACTTTCGCGCGGGTCAGGTCGTGGATGTGTAATGCGCCGACCAGCTTGCCGTTGCTATCAGTAACCAGCAATTGGTTGATGCGGAAGGTTTCCATCATGTCGACCGCATCGACTGCCAGTTGATCCGGGTGCACGCTGCGTGGATGCGCATGCATGACTTCGGCGATCGACAATTTGGAGAAATCCTGTTGGGTTTCGATCAGGCGACGCAAGTCGCCATCGGTAAAGACGCCGATGGCATGACCGTTGGCATCGACCACGGCTGTCATGGCCATACCTTTTTTGCTGCTTTCCAGTAGTGCCGCATATAGTGTTGCGTCTTTCGCTACAGTCGGTATCGCATCGCCGGTACGCATGACGTCGCGTACATGTGTCAACAAGCGACGACCCAAGGCGCCGCCCGGATGCGAGCGTGCAAAATCTTCTTCACCAAAGCCACGTGCGTCCAGCAGCGCGACCGCAAGAGCATCGCCGAGGGCGAGGGTAGCGGTGGTGCTGGCGGTCGGGGCCAGGTTAAGCGGACAGGCCTCCTTGTCGATATGGACGTTCAGATGAACGTCAGCCTGTACCGCCAGGTTGGACGCATCGTTGCCGGTGATGGTGATCAGGCGTGCGCCCATGCGCTTGATGGTGGGGATGATGCCCAGCAACTCGCCGGCTTCACCCGAATACGAAATGCCGATCAGGACATCGTCAGCCGTGATCATGCCGAGGTCGCCATGCGAGGCTTCGGCCGCGTGCACGAAAAAGGCGGGTGTGCCGGTCGAGGCCAGCGTCGACGCGATCTTGCGTGCGATATGGCCGGATTTGCCGATGCCGGAAACCACTACCCGGCCTTTGCAGTTCAGCAGCAGTGTGACTGCCTGGATGAACTGTCCGCTGGTCTCGTGGGTGATGCGTTCTTTCAGTGCGAGGATGGCGTCGGCTTCGATTTGCAGGGTGTCGCAAGCAAATTGCAAGGCGCGCGCAGTGCTTTGGGCATCAAAAGTTGCCGGTGGGTTGGGGGCATGGGATACACTCATGCTCGAAAGTATAAACGAATTCCTAAAGCAAAAAACCTGCCAGACGTAACAAAAATGTGGTTTGATAGTTCTGTTCCTATCAGTTACCAAACCGGCACCTTACTTCAGTCGCGGCCCCACTATGCTTTCCCCATTAGAACTCACGCTCCTCCTGCTAGCGGCTGCGGTATTGGGCGTGGTCGCCTTCCGCATGATGCATTTGCCGCCTATGCTGGGTTACCTGGTGGTTGGCATATTAATAGGGCCGCATACCCTGGGTTGGGCTGAGGACAACGCCACCACGCATGCGCTGGGCGAGTTTGGCGTGGTCTTCCTGATGTTTTCGATAGGGCTGGAGTTTTCCCTTTCCAGATTGCTTGCCATGCGGCGTACCGTATTCGGCCTCGGTATGGCGCAGGTGATGCTGACCATAGGCGCGACCATGGTGTTTGGCTGGCTGGTCGCACACCTGTCAACACGGCTGAGTGCGATCAGCTGGCAGGCAGCGCTGGCGATAGGTGGCGCGCTGGCGATGTCGTCTACCGCGATAGTTTCCAAGCTGTTGACAGAGCGGGTCGAGCTGGAAAGCCAGCATGGGCGCCGCATTATCGGCATTTTGCTGTTCCAGGATCTGGCGGTCGTGCCTTTGCTGATCCTGATCCCGGCACTGGCCAATCCACGCGGCGACCTCGGCACTACGCTGTTGTGGGCGATGCTGAAAGCGGTCATCGTCCTGTTCCTCTTGTTGTTTATTGGCCATAAGCTCATCCGTAGCTGGTTCCGCATCGTCGTCAAACGGCGTTCGCAGGAATTGTTCATGCTGAATCTCTTGCTGATTACGCTGGGTGCGGCCTGGATTACCGAAATGGCGGGTTTGTCGCTGGCTTTGGGCGCCTTTGTTGCCGGTATGTTGATATCCGAGACTGAATACAAGCACCAGGTGGAAGAAGACATTAAATCCTTCCGTGACGTGCTGCTGGGTTTGTTCTTTATCACCATAGGCATGTTGTTGAATGTGCGCCTGGTGATTGAACACTGGTGGCTGGTCTTGCTGCTGCTAAGCGGCGTGGTGTTGCTGAAGTTTGGTTTGATTGCGCTTCTGGCAAGATTTTTCGGTGCGCCGGTAGGCGTGGCCTTGCGTACCGGCCTGGCGCTGGCGCAGGCCGGCGAGTTTGGTTTTGTCTTGCTGAATCAGGTCGGTGGCCTGAACCTGGTGGAGCCCCTGATCCTGCAACTGATACTGGCGTCCATGGTGCTGTCCATGCTGGCTGCGCCGCTCATCATCGCGAATGCCGATGCCATCGTGCTGAAATTGTCCGCCAATGAATGGATGGTGCAATCGCTGGCCTTGACGCAAATCGCTACGCGTACGATGGCGACTCAGCAACACGTGATTATCGCGGGCTTCGGGCGCAGCGGCCAAAGCCTGGCCAAGTTGCTGGAAGCCGAAGGCATTACTTATCAGGCGCTGGATCTGGATCCGGATCGGGTGAACGAGGCGCAGGCGGCGGGGGCGTTGGTGTCCTACGGTGATGCCGGGCGACGCGAAAGTCTGGTCGCGGTCGGTATCAATCGGGCGGCGGCGCTGGTGATTACGTATGCGAGTACGCCATCGGCTTTGAAGGTTTTGCATCATATGCATGATCTGGCGCCGAATTTGCCGGTCATTGTGCGCAGCCATGACGATAGCGACCTCGATAAATTACGCGCGGCCGGGGCGACGGAAGTGGTGCCGGAAGCGATGGAGGGCAGCCTGATGCTGGCTTCGCATGCGATGCTGACGCTGGGCGTGCCTTTGCGCCGCGTTGTGCATAGGGTGCAGGCAGCGCGCAGCGAGCGCTATGCGACCTTGCGTGGCTTCTTCCATGGCAGCAGCGACGTATCGGATGCTTCTGATAGTGTGCAGGTGCGTTTGCATTCGGTGCCCTTGGGTGAAAGCTGCAAAGCCGTGGGCAAAACGCTGGCGGAGGCAGGGCTTGAGGAGCTGGGCGTGGAAGTCACAGTAGTGAGGCGTGGCAAGGAGCGCCTGACGGTAACGCCAGAGATGACGCTGATGGCGGGCGATACTATCGTCTTGCGCGGTGGCTCTGAGGAACTTGCACGTGCCGAAACCCGTCTTCTGAAATCCTGATGCATGGCGTTTGTGGTTGACGGTATCCATGCGAAGACGGAAAATTGCCAACCCGCAAGGAGTGAAGCCTGTAAGGCTGCTGCGGGCAGGCCTGTAGCGCCTTGCGACCGGTTTCCCTCAAAATTAAGTACTTTTCTTGTCTCCAGGTGGTGATTTGAGCATTTCCCCCGGCAGTTACACTGATGCGTCCCATGAATTGCCTGCAAGCGCAGGCGATTCTGCCGCTGCTGCTTCTGCCACGTTATCGCCTTTGTATGTCGACCTCGACGGGACGCTGACTTATACCGATCTTTTGTTTGAGTCGGTCCTGCTGTTGATCAAGCGTAATCCTTTATATCTCTTCCTGTGTGTGCTGTGGCTGATGCAGGGACGTGGCTACCTGAAAGCACAAATCGCCCGACGCATACGGCTGGATGTCGCACTGCTGCCGTACAACGAGGAACTCCTGACTTATCTGCGCCAGCAGCATGTGGCTGGCCGTCGCCTGATTCTGGCGAGTGCATCCGATCGTCATTTGGTGCAGATGGTCGCCGATCACCTGGGTATCTTTTCTGCCGTCATGGGCAGCGATGTCGCCACCAATCTGAAGTCGGCAGCGAAACTGGCAGCGATAGAAAATGACGCCGGTGCTGCTGGCTTTGCTTATGCCGGTAACAGTTCGGCCGATATTGCCGTGTGGTCGCGTGCCGCTGAAGTGATCGTCGTCAATGCTGCGCCTTCCATCGTGAAACAAGCGCAACAGCTGAAAACGCCGACGCTCATCATTCCGCCGCGCCCGTTCAGGTTGCGTCTGGTGCTCAAGGCCTTGCGCCTGCACCAGTGGGCCAAGAATGCCTTGTTGTTTGTGCCTTTGCTGGCGGCGCATGAGTTGACCGCAGCACCCTGGTTGTCGACCTTGCTGGCTTTTGTTGCCTTCGGCATGTGTGCTTCAGCTACGTATGTCGTGAACGATCTGTTTGACCTCGCGTCGGATCGGGCGCATCCGCGCAAGCGGGCGCGCCCTTTTGCTGCGGCGACATTGACTATCCCGTTTGGGATTGCACTGATAGCGGTATTGCTACCGCTATCGCTGTGGCTGGCTGCAGTGATTTCACCGGTCTACCTCGGCCTGATGCTGTTGTATATCGTGGTGACCTTGCTGTATTCGGCGCGTCTGAAACAAGTTGCGATCGTCGATGTGCTGGTATTGGCTTCTTTATATACACACCGGATTCTGGCGGGTGGCGTGGTTAGCGACGTATTGATTTCCAACTGGTTACTGGCGGTATCGCTTTTCATGTTCCTGAGTCTGGCGCTGGTCAAACGCTGCGCCGAACTCGAATTCATGAGTGGTGACGGTAATGTCGCATTGGCCGGGCGCGGTTATCGCACCAGCGATTTGTCGTATTTGATTTCGATGGGTATTGCCAGTGGTTTTGTCGCGGTGATGTTGCTGGCGCTGTATATAGACAGCCAGGTGGGCGGCGAGATGTATCCGCATGCAGAGTGGCTGTGGCTGATACTGCCGGTTGTACTATTCTGGATCATGCGTCTGTGGCTGAAGATTTCTCGCATGGAAATTCATGACGACCCACTCCTGTTCGCGATCACGGATCGCACCAGCTGGGTGGTGGCGATAGTAATTGGTGGCATTGCGGTAGCCGCTTCCTGGCCGGGGGCAGCATGAGTCAGATAGCGGCTTTGGGTCTGGCTTTTTTTTGTGTCTGCCTGACGGCGCTGGCGCAGGTTTTGTTGAAGATGGGCATGTCTGCCCCTGCGATCCAGCAAGCGATGGCTGCCGATATGCGTTCCGTCTTTTGGCTGGCATTGAGCAGCCCCTTGATCTGGGGCGGCATGTTTTGTTTCGGTGCGAGTGCCGGTTTGTGGTTGCTGGTGCTCGGCAAGCTGGAAGTCAGCATGGCTTATCCATTGATCTCGCTGGGCGTGGTGCTGACCACCATGGCCGGGATTTTCATCCTGGGTGAGTCCGTCAGTATTTATAAGGTGCTGGGTGTGGCCTTGATCATTACAGGTGTCGTTATCCTGTCGGTAAAGAGTTAAGAATTAAGGAAGAGTAATGAATTTGAATTCGACGCGTTCGCTGTACGCTGGCGCAGACCCGGTACGCGCGCGACAGGTTTTCAAGTGGACGTTTGGTATTACGCTGCTGATCAAGTTGTGGCTGGCAGCGTATTTCCCTATGACCGGCGACGAAGCCTTCTTTTACCAATGGGGTGTATTCCCGGATTGGGGTTACTCCGATCATCCGCCTATGGTCGGCTGGTTGTTGTTTATCCTGAACAGTTTTTCCAGTCATCCGTTGTCGCTGCGTTTCTTTACCGTGCTGCTGTGGAGCATGATCGCGCTTGGCCTGGTTGACTTGTTGCGCCGTATTTCACCGTTCCAGGAAGGGGTTGCCTACTGGCTGGGAACCTTGTTCCTGGTACTGCCGTTTTCGCTGTTGCTGAATCTGGTGACGACCGATACGCCACTGATTTTCTTTATCTTCCTGTCGGGCTACTGCTTCATACGCGGCACTATGTCGGAGAAGATTCTGTGGTACGTCGGCGCTGGTATCTTCCTCGGCTGCGCACTGCTGTCGAAATACTTTGCCGGTTTGCTCGCCATCGCTTATTTCGTTTACCTGTGCCGCTCACGTCGTGGCTGGCTGAACCTGATCGTCATCGCTTTGTGCTCGGCACCGCTGTTCGCCATCACCATCGCTTTCAATGCAAATCATTGCTGGTCGAATGTGATGTTCAATATGATCAACCGTAATGAGAACACATCATTGTCGCTGTACACGGTTGGTGAATATGTGTTGATGATGATTTACCTGGTCACACCATGGGTCTTCATCAAGCTGCTGCGTTCCGCCAATATGATGGCGCAGCGTGGCGCTATCGTCGTCCTGTTCCTGGTGCCGTTTGCCTTGTTCCTCTTGCTGTCGATGGAAAAGACCATCGGTTTGCACTGGGTGCTGGGCTTTATGCCTTTCCTGTTCTTGTTCATCGGAACCAGCAGCAGTGCTGAAGATTTGCGTAAGTACACCAAATGGACTGCCTGGTTCGCGGTGCCGCATTTCCTGTTCCTGGCGGCACTCATCCTGTTGCCGAGCGCCATGTGGAAGGATTACGCATTGCATGACGACATCGTTTTCCACAAGGAAGCGAAGACCATAGTCGCCAATTTACGCAAGGATTTGCCACAAGGTGCAGCCATCATGGCGCGTGCTTATACGCCTGCAGCCTTGTTGTCTTACCACGCAGATGAATATTTGCCGACCTTCGGACAGGGTAAATTCCATGCGCGTCAGGATGATTTGCTGGTCGATTTCAAAACATACGCAGGCAAGACCATACGTATCTTTGATCGCCGCGCGATTAATCCGGCTGAGCTGGAACCTTACTTCGTGACAGTCACTGTGCATACGATGCAGGTCGATGGTATGACCTTCTGGTATGCAGACGGTACAGATTTCAAATACGATGTTTATCGTGAACGTATCCTGAAGACTGTGGCCGATATGTATTACCGGATTCCGTCATTCCTGCCGGTGTATGGTTGCGGCTTCCTGGAACGTTACGATATACCGCGGCCACATTAAAGTCTGAGCGGTGCCCGTAGTTGCTGAAGCAGTTTTCATTGGATACAAGGAAAGGCTGGCGACTATGAAGAAAAAGACCCTCGCTCTGCTGACCGCCACCGCATTGCTGGGTGGCTTGATCGGATGTGCACCGCTGACGGTGATTAATGCGCTGACCAGCTCGCGCAGCTATGTCAAGACGGCTGATATTGCTTTTGGTACGGATGCGCGGCAACGACTCGATGTCTATGTGCCGCGTGACCTGCAGGGCTCGGCTGCAGTTGTCGTGTTTTTCTATGGTGGCAGCTGGAATAGCGGTAATCGCGCCGATTATGCCTTTGTCGGTGAAGCCCTGGCTGCACGCGGCATCATCGCGGTGGTGGCGGATTACCGTCTGTATCCGCAAGTACGTTATCCCGATTTCATTGATGACGCAGCGCTGGCACTGGCCTGGACAGTGAAGGATATCCAGCGCTTTGGCGGTGATCCCAAGCGCCTGTTCGTGATGGGGCATAGTGCCGGTGCCTATAACGCGGCGATGGTGGCACTGGACCCGCGCTGGCTGGGCAAGCAGGGACTGACGCCGGCGATATTGTGCGGCTGGATAGGATTGGCCGGGCCGTATGACTTTATCCCGATCGAGAATCCGGATGTGAAGCCGGTTTTCTTCTTTCCCGATACGCCGCCGGAATCGCAGCCTATCAATCATGTTACGCGGGCCGCGCCACCCGCCCTGCTGATTGCCTCGCATGACGATAAAATCGTGAATCCGCTACGCAATACCGCTGGCCTGGCGAAGCAACTGCGCAGTTCCGGGGTGGCGGTGACGGAGCTGTATTTTGATCGTACCAGCCATGCCAGCCTGATCGCGACCATGTCATGGCCGCTGCGCGGTTTGGCACCGGTACTGGATAATGTGGAGCGTTTCGTGAAGTCTGACGCTGCACGTGAAAATTATGCAAGTCAGCAAAAATAGAATTTGCAGTAAGCTAGGCATTATCTTGCCGGAATGGGCGTCATCCATTCCGGCATTTTTCATGTCGCTCAAGACGGTTGGTAAAAATGGAAATATTTGAACGCATACTCGGCATTATCTTGCCGGTCTTTATCATCATCGCACTCGGCTATGGCTATGCCCGGCTACGCGGTGAGTCCGTGCGTTCGGATATGACGGCGGTGAACCGGGTCAGCATGGACGTGCTGTGTCCGTTACTGGTGTTTACCGCACTCGCGGCCAAGGATTTCGACCTTGCACACAATGGTACGCTGATCCTGGCGGGTGCGTTGATTTCACTGGGCTCGGGTTTGCTGGCATGGCCGGTGGCGCGTATGTTTGGTTACGATGTGCGCAGCTTCGTGCCGCCTATGATGTACAACAACTGCGGCAATATGGGTTTGCCGCTGGCGATGCTGGCCTTTGGTGCGTCGGCACTCGGTTCAGCGGTTGCCTTGTTCATGGCTTGCAACCTGGTCTATTTTTCCGTCGGTATCAAGATCATAGAAAGTGGCCGCAAGGGCCATGACGGTGTGCACGTCTCACCGTGGAAATTCCTCGCCAATCCGATGATGATTTCGATGATCATCGGGATGGCTTTCGCGATTGTGCATGTACCTTTGCCAGCACCGCTGTTCATGGCGATGAAGATGCTGGGTGATGCCTGTATTCCTTTGATGTTGTTTGCATTGGGTGTGCGCATGATGGATGTCAGCCTCAAGAGCTGGCATATCGGCCTGGTTGGTGCCGCAGTGTGTCCGATAGCGGGTCTGATCATTGCGTGGTTGCTGGATCATGTCTTCAGCCTTAATCCTGAACAACGTGGCCAGATGTTCCTGTTCGCTTCCTTGCCGCCGGCAGTATTTTGCTTCATGGTGGCGGAGCAGTACAAACAAGAGCCGGACAAGGTGGCTTCCATCGTCCTGCTAGGTAATGTGGCGGCGCTGGTATTTGTACCTATAGGCTTGTGGATGGGCTTACCCAACTAAACTGGTGAGACGTAAAAAAGGGCGAACCGTGGTTCGCCCTTTTTGTTTGCAGCTGCTTGCTTAGGCGGCTGATTTCTTTTGCTTGAGCAGCGGCACCAGATACTTGCCGGTGAAGCTGGCCGGATTCTTGGCGAGGTCTTCCGGTGTACCCGTACCGATGACCTGGCCGCCGCCGGCGCCACCTTCCGGACCCATGTCGATCAGCCAGTCGGCGGTTTTGATCACATCCAGATTGTGTTCGATGATGACGACGGTATTGCCCTGGTCACGCAAGCGATGGATTACCTTCAGCAGCAAATCGATATCGTGGAAGTGTAGACCTGTGGTCGGCTCATCCAGGATGTACAGAGTACGACCGGTATCGCGCTTCGATAATTCCAGTGACAGTTTGACGCGTTGCGCTTCACCGCCGGAGAGAGTGGTCGCGCTTTGTCCCAGGCGGATGTAGCCGAGGCCGACATCCAGTAGGGTTTGCAGTTTACGTGCAATGACTGGCACCGCTTTAAAGAAGTCATAGGCTTCTTCCACTGTCATGCCCAGCACTTCAGTGATGTTCTTGCCTTTGTACTGGATCTCCAGCGTTTCGCGGTTGTAGCGATTGCCGTGGCAGACGTCACAAGGAACGTAGACGTCCGGCAGGAAGTGCATTTCAACCTTGATGACGCCGTCGCCCTGGCAGGCTTCGCAGCGTCCGCCTTTGACGTTGAACGAGAAGCGTCCGGCCGAGTAGCCGCGTTCTTTCGAGGTCGGCACCGTGGCAAACAAATCGCGTATCGGTGTGAACAAGCCGGTGTAGGTTGCCGGATTGGAGCGCGGCGTGCGGCCGATCGGTGCCTGATCGACCGAGATGACTTTGTCGAAATGCTCAAAGCCGCTGATCGAATCATGCGGAGCCGGTTCTGCCTGCGAGCCATACAAGTGGCGTGATGCCGCGTGGTACAGCGTATCGTTGACCAGTGTCGACTTGCCCGAGCCGGACACGCCGGTGACGCAAGTCAGCAAGCCGACCGGCAATTCCAGCGTGACGTTTTTCAGGTTGTTGCCGGTGGCACCTGTAATCACGAATTGCTTCTTCGGATTCGGTGGTGTGCGCTTCTTCGGTACGGCAATCCCGAGCGTGCCGTTCAGATATTGCGCGGTCAGCGACTTCTTGTTCTTCAGGATTTCCTTCAGCGTACCTTCGGCGATTACTTCGCCGCCGTGTACGCCTGCACCTATGCCCATGTCGACCACATAATCGGCGCAGCGGATCGCATCTTCATCATGCTCGACCACCAGCACACTATTGCCGATGTCGCGCAAGTGTTTGAGGGTTTCGATCAGTCTATCGTTGTCGCGCTGATGCAGGCCGATCGATGGTTCATCCAGTACATACATGACGCCGGTCAGGCCGGAGCCGATTTGCGACGCCAGGCGTATGCGCTGTGCTTCGCCACCGGACAAGGTATCCGCGCTGCGTTCCAGCGACAGGTAGTCGAGACCGACATTGTTGAGGAATTGCAGGCGCGAGACGATTTCCTTGATGATGCGATCGGCGATTTCTTTCTTCGCACCAGTCAGCACCAGGCTTTCAAAGAATTCCAGCGTCTGGCGCAACGGGGTCGCAGCTACTTCAAAGATGGCGCGCTTTTGCTTGCCACTGCCAACCATGACGTTGCGTGCCTCGACGCGCAGACGTGCGCCTTCGCAGCTAGGGCATTGCTTTTCATTGATGAACTTGGCCAGTTCTTCCTTCACCGCCATCGAATCGGTTTCGCGATAACGACGTTGCAGGTTGTTCACCACGCCTTCGAACGTGTGTTCACGGATGACGGTACGGCCCTTTTCATTCACATAGGTGAATGGGATGTTTTGTTTACCCGAACCGAACAGCACCGCTTGTTGCGCGGCTTCCGGCAGCTTCTCGAATGGTACGTCGATGTCGAAGTCGTAGAACTCCGCCAGGTTGGACAGCATCTGGAAGTAAAACTGGTTGCGACGGTCCCAGCCCTTTACTGCGCCGCTGGCGAGTGAAAGGTTAGGGAAGGCGACGATACGTTTCGGATCAAAGAATTCAATATGACCGAGGCCGTCGCATTCCGGGCACGCACCCATAGGATTGTTGAACGAGAACAGGCGTGGCTCCAGTTCCTGCAACGAGTAGCCGCAGACCGGGCAGGCGAATTTATTCGAATACAGGTGTTCGACACCGGTATCCATTTCCAGTACCAGTGCGCGACCTTCGGCCAGGCGCAGTGCGGTTTCAAAGCTTTCAGCCAGGCGCTGCTTGATGTCGGCCTTGACCTTGATACGGTCGATTACGACATCGATGGTGTGCTTTTCCGCTTTCTTCAGTTTGGGCAAAGCGTCGACATCATAGATGTGCGCATTGTTGGTGCCGCTCTGTACGCGGAAGCGCACGAAGCCTTGCGCCTGCATTTGTTCAAACAGGTCTGCGTGTTCGCCTTTGCGATTGGCGACGACCGGCGCCATGATCATCAGCTTGGTATCTTCCGGCATCGCCAGTACGGCATCGACCATTTGCGACACCGATTGTGCGGCCAGCGGATTTTCCGGATGGTCGGGGCAGTATGGCGTGCCGACGCGGGCATACAGCAGGCGCAGGTAATCGTGGATCTCGGTGACGGTGCCGACGGTGGAGCGTGGATTGTGCGAGGTCGCTTTTTGCTCGATCGAGATCGCAGGCGACAAACCTTCGATCAGGTCGACGTCCGGCTTTTCCATCAATTGCAAAAACTGGCGCGCGTAGGCCGACAGTGATTCGACGTAACGGCGCTGGCCTTCCGCATACAGCGTATCGAAGGCGAGCGACGACTTGCCGGAGCCGGACAGGCCGGTGATCACGATCAGCTTATTGCGCGGTAAATCCAGATTGATGTTCTTGAGGTTGTGCGTACGCGCACCTCGGATACGAATCTCGTCCATTCACTCTTTCAGCTAGGCTTTTCCGATGTTCGCGCGCCTTTTTGAGGTTCGCGAGCGGGTTAAAACGGGTCAACCTGCTACTATAGCGGGTTTTAAAGCTGCCCGTAAAACCTGTTCTTCCCTATTTCCAGTAATACATGTCCCTAGCATCTTCAAACCAGCCCGATACAGGCATGACCCGCACCGAACTCCGCGCCAGCACGTCGCTTGCGTCGATTTTTGCACTGCGTATGCTGGGCCTGTTCCTGATCCTGCCGGTGTTTGCAGTTCATGCAAAAACCTTGCCGGGCGGCGAAAGTGCGACTCTGGTCGGTTTGGCAATGGGGATATATGGTTTGACGCAATCTTTCGGCCAAATCCCGTTTGGTATTGCTTCAGACAAATATGGCCGCAAGCGCATTATCGTGATCGGACTGATCTTATTTGCGCTGGGTTCGTTTATCGCTGCTGCCGCCGACAATATTATCTGGGTGATCATAGGGCGCGCAGTGCAGGGCGCCGGCGCGATCTCCGCCGCAGTCACCGCATTTATTGCCGATTCGACCAGGGAAGAGCATCGCACCAAGGCAATGGCGATGGTGGGGGCTTCGATAGGGCTGACTTTCGCGGCCTCCCTGGTGTTGTCCCCGTTGCTATATAAATGGGTCGGGATGGGCGGTATTTTTGCGCTGACCGGGATTTTGTCGGTATTGGCAATCCTGGTCGTTATATATGTGGTGCCTGCCGCGCCTAGCCTGCCGCCAGCGCAGGTGTCGATAAGAGAGATATTGGCGCACGGTGAGCTGATGCGTCTGAATTTCGGCGTATTTGCATTGCATTTGACGCAAATGGCGATGTTTGTCGTGGTACCGTCAGCCTTGATCCGCTTTGTGCAATTGCCGCTGGCCGAGCACTGGAAGATTTACTTGCCAGTGGTCATTGCTTCTTTCGTACTCATGTTGCCGCCTATCTTCATTGGTGAAAAACGTGGCAAGTCGAAACAGGTATTTGTCGCTGCCATTGCTTTATTATTACTGGTCCAGGTCGGGATGTGGCTGGCCTTGTCGCAAACACAGTTGCATGCGGTCTGGCTGATAGCTTTGTTGCTGGCATTCTTTGTCGCTTTCAACATACTCGAAGCCAGCCAGCCGTCACTGGTGTCGCGTATCGCGCCACCGGGTAGCAAGGGTGCGGCGCTGGGTGTGTATAACACCTTGCAGGCATTGGGCCTGTTCTGCGGTGGTGCGCTGGGCGGATGGCTGACGCAGCATGCCGGCGGTGCATCTGTCTTTGTTCTGGGTTCTGCTTTGTGTGTCGTGTGGCTTATAATTGCCGCCAATATGAAAAACTTACCGCGTCGTAGCCAGGTTCAGGCTGCAGTCGTTTAATCGGAGAAATAGCAATGGCATCAGTTAATAAAGTCATCATCGTCGGCAACCTGGGACGCGATCCTGAAACACGTTACATGCCAAATGGCGAAGCCGTGACCAATGTTGCCGTCGCAACCACAGAAAGCTGGAAAGACAAAAACAGCGGTGACAAAAAAGAAATCACCGAATGGCACCGCATCACCTTCTATCGCAAGCTGGCTGAAATCGCTGGCCAATACCTGAAAAAAGGTTCGTCGGTATATATCGAAGGTCGTTTGCAAACACGCAAATGGACAGACAAGGATGGCGTAGAGCGTTACACCACCGAAATCATTGCAGACACCATGCAAATGCTGGGCGGTCGTCCAGGTGCAGGCGGTGGCAGCAGCGCTGGTATGGATGACGACTATGGCAGCAGCGCACCAGCGCCACGCCCAAGCTCGGGTGGTGGCGGCAACGCACGTCCGGCAGCGCGCCCAGCGGCAGCGTCGAACTTCAATGACATGGATGACGACATCCCGTTCTAAGAAGCAGTTTTGCGAGATGCATCTGAAAGGCCTAAAACCTCTGGTTTTAGGCCTTTATTTTTGCGCTGCTAATGTCCTATACATTTCTTCAAATCTTGCACCTATGCCATAGGTCATTCTTCTCCTAAAGTATGGACAGAAGCGTCACGCAAGTGAGCGCATTGTTATCCTTCTTACTTACTGGAGATTAGTCATGAGTGCCCTGCGTTTGTCATACTGGACCCTTTCCCCTGAAGCCTATCAAGGCTTTGCTGCGACCAAAAAAGCGGTGGAAAAAAGCAGCATAGGCAAGCAATTGATAGAGCTGGCCTGGTTGCGTATGTCGCAAATCAACGGCTGTGCTTTTTGCCTGGAGATGCATGCAAAGGCCTTGCGTGCCAGCGGTGTGCCGGATGCCAAGATCGATAGCCTGGCCGGATGGCGTGTCAGTGAACATTTCACTGCGCGCGAGTGTGCCGCACTGGCGTGGACGGAAGCGCTGACGCATGTCGACAAAACCCATGCGCCGGATGAAGACTTCGAGCCGCTCAAGGAACACTTCAGTGATGTTGAGATAGCCGATCTGAGCTTTGCGATTGCCTTGATGAGCGCTTTCAATCGTCTGGCAATAGGTATGCGCCAGTAATTGCACCAAACAAAAAGCCCGGACATTAGCCGTCCGGGCTTTTTTAATTCAGATCAGCGCTGATGACTTAGACCAGATTGATGACGACATCGATATTGCCGCGCGTCGCTTTGGAGTAAGGGCAGGTTTGATGTGCCGCTTCGACCAGCGTTTGCACGACTTCAGGTTCCAGTCCCGGTACGCTGACGTTGAGTCTGGCTTGCAGGAAGTAAGCACCGTCCGCGTTGCACAGATCGACTTCGGCATCGACTGCCAGATCGGCAGGCAGTTTGATTTTCATCTTGCCTGCCGCCAGACCCATGGCGCCGATAAAGCAGGCGGACCAGCCTGCAGCAAACAGTTGCTCCGGATTGGTGCCGGTGCCAGCGGAGCCGGGCGACGAGAGTTTGATGTCGAGACGGCCGTCATCGCTATGCGCTGCGCCGTCGCGGCCGCCGGAAGAAGTGTGGGTTTTGCCTGTGTACAGTACTTTGGTGGTGCCGGTCATGGTAGTTCTCCTGTTTAAAGTGAGTGGTTTGTTGCTGTAAATTCAGTCGCGTATTTCAGTTACGTCGATTAACCTGCGTTGCTGAGCAGTGTCATCACTGCTGCTGAAAATTCCTGTGGTGCTTCCTGTGGCAAGTTGTGACCTGCACCCTTGATGATGCGATGCGTGCGCGGGCCGCTGAACTTGCTGGCATAAGCCTTGCCGTCGGTTGCTGGTACTACGCCATCCGAGTCGCCATCCATGGTGATGGTCGGCACCGCAATCACAGGTTGTGTGGCGAGACGTTTTTCCAGCTCGTCGTATTGTGGATCGCCTGCTGCCAGCGACAGCCGCCAGCGGTAGTTGTGGATCACGATGGCGACGTAGTCCGGATTGTCGAACGACGCAGCGGCACGATCGAAGGTGGCATCATCGAAGTGCCAGGTCGGCGAATTGGTTTTCCAGATGATGCGGGCGATGTCCTTGCGGTTAGCGGTCAAACCAGCGACACCGCGTTCGGTCGCGAAGTAGTACTGGTACCACCAGCCGACTTCAGCCTGCGCCGGTAGAGGCAGGGCATTGCGTGGGATGTTTTGTATCAGGTAGCCATTCACCGAGAGCAGGCCTATGCAACGTTCTGGCCACAGCGCGGCAATGATGCAGGCAGTGCGTGCGCCCCAGTCGTAGCCCGCCATGACGGCGCGATCTATCTTCAATGCGTCCATCAAGGCAATGATGTCCATTGCCACTGCCGACTGTTGCCCGGTGCGCTGGGTTGCGGCGTCGAGGAAGCGGGTGCCGCCGTGACCGCGTAAATGCGGCACGATGACACGGCACCCTTGTTTTGCAAGTATCTCTGCGACGTCTATGTAGCTGTGGATGTCATATGGGTAGCCATGCAGCAGGAATACCACTGGACCTTGTGCCGGGCCTGTTTCGTAGTAGGCGATGTTCAGCACGCCTGCGTCTACGTGCTTGAGTGGTGCCATGCTGGCCGTGCCGGATGCCGACAACGGATTGGCGTAGCTCAGGCCGGGCAGTGTCAGATTGGCTGCGGCGACGCCCAGTAAAGTGCCACCTAACAGTCGACGACGTTTGAGATTGATGTCCGGCATGGTGTAAGTCCTTTGCAAGTTGAGTGGAACGTGGCGCCAAATGCTGATCGCTTGGTGCCACGTTTGGTATGACTAAACTTTAAGCCGCGTGTGTATCTGACATGTGTCTCGAAACCGGGCTTTTGTATCTCTGTGTATCTGCAAAAAAGTGGATACAGATGGATACGAAGAGGTGCCGGGCAAAGTACGTTTGCCCGGCAAGCAGACTTATTGCGCGACGCGGACGGATTGCTGTGCAGCGGTTTCGATCAGTCTGGATACTTCAGCCGGATGGGACGTCATCACGACATGGGAAGCACCAGGGATCGCTATCGTCTTTTGCGAGTGTGCGCGCTGGGCCATATAGGCCAGTGCTGCTGCAGGGATGTTTTTGTCTGCCTTGCCATACACAAACCAGGACGGCAACGTTTTCCATGCCGGTTCACCCGAGGCTTCGGTAATCGCCGCTTCCGTTACCGGGCGTTGTGCCGCAGCCATCAGTCTGGCTTTGGCGGCAGGGACGTCGGCCGCGAATTGCTGGCGGAACTTGGCCTGGTCTATGTACAGATCCTTGCCACCATCCGCGAGAGGTACCGGCTGCGCCAGCGCCGAGCCTAATGTGCTGCCGGGGAATTTTGAGGATAAGCCGATCGCGGTTTCGCCAGCTTCTGGTGCGAAGGCCGCGACGTAGACCAGGCCTTTGACATTGTCATTGCCATTCGCTGCTTCAGAAATCACCGAGCCGCCATAGGAGTGACCGACCAGCAGTACTGGCCCCGGGATATTTTTAACGATGCCGGAAACGTAGTTCGCGTCATTTTTTACGCCACGCAAGGGATTGGCTGCGCCCACTACTTTGTAGCCATCGGCGAGCAAGCGACTGGTGACGCCATCCCAGCTGGATGCGTCAGCAAAAGCACCGTGTACCAGTACGATGGTTGGCTTGGCCGCATCCTGCGCATATGAAAAGGCAGGCAGTGAGACAGCGGCTACGCCCAGCGTCATGACGAAGGTGCTTTTTAGTACGTGTTGATAAATCTTGTTCATATTGTTTTCCTTGAAGTGTGGGTGAGTGCGTGTGTTGCTTTAGCTCGGCTCGGCCAGGAGTTCACGGATCTTGGCTTCGGTTTCCTGGTACTTGCCTTCACCAAAGTGGGTGTAGACGATCTGTCCTTTCTTGTTGATCAGGTAGACCGCGGGCCAGTACTGGTTGCTGTAAGCCGTCCATGTCGCATAGCGGTTGTCTTGCGCGACCGGGTATTTGATGTCGAAGCGCTGGATCGCTTTGCTGACGTTTTCCGTCGAGCGTTCAAACGGATATTCCGGGGTGTGTACACCGACTACGGTGAGGCCCTGATCCTTGTACTTGTCGTACCAGTTCTTGACGTAAGGCAGCGTGCGTATGCAGTTAATGCAGGTGTAGGTCCAGAAATCGACCAGCACGACTTTGCCGCGCAGCTTTTGCATGCTCAGTGGTTCGGAATTCAGCCATTTCTCTATACCGGTGAATTCCGGTGCCTGGGTTGGCGCACCGTATGGTGCGGCATGGGCGCTGGCGACATACAACGTGCTGGCGATCAAGATGGTTTTCAGTATCGATTTCATTTTTAAAATCCTTTCAGGTTGGGGAAAAGTTCAGCTAGCCACGCGTAGATCACTACGTCGTATTGGAGATAAATGGCGATGGCGGTGAGGATGATCAGCACGCCAAAAATTTTCTGCAGGCGCTCGGCGTACTTTGCTACTGCGCGTACCCGGGTCGTCATGAACTGGCCGCCGTATGCGATCACCAGCATCGGGATGCCTGCGCCGATTGCGTACAGCGCCAGCAACGAAGCCGACCAGCCCAGGTTTTGTGCCTGTGTGACCAGGACCAGGATGGAGGCCAGCACCGGACCGGCGCATGGCGTCCAGATCGCGCCCAGCGACATGCCGAGTACAAAGCCGCCCAGGTTGCCGGAGCCAGCATTGCCGCCGCTGGCGCCTATCCGCTGCAGTGGTTCGTTGACGTGTGAAATCAACCAGTCATACGGCGCACGCCACAACATCGCCAGGCCGGCCAGCAGCAACATCACGATGCCGGCCAGGCGCAGGGTTTCATGTGCAACGGCCACGGTTTGCGAGACGCTGGCCAGCAACATGCCGAGTGCCGCGAAGGCGAGGACAAAGCCAGCCACGATGAAGAGTGGACGCAGTTTGCTGGCGCGTTTAATCGAAGTGCCCAGGATGATGGGCAATATCGGCAGCACGCACGGGGAGGCGATGGTGAGTACGCCGGCGAGCAGGGCAAAGGGTGCTTCGAGCAGATTGTTCATGGAACCGTCCTGTTGTTGGTATGACGGTATTTGAACGCCCGAGCGTATCTGGCATGTGTCTGAAACTGGCCCGAGTGCAATGTTTTGTATCGCCTACTGTGGCAGATACATTGAGATACAAAAGGTCGGTGGAAGTCAGATATAAAGCAGGCATTGCCACTCAGGAGAAAATCAAATGTCTGCCCAGCACTACACAGGTTCCTGCCACTGCGGAACTGTTAAATTCGAAGTTCGTACAGCACTCACACCTGCTACACGTTGCAATTGCAGCCTGTGTCGCCGTCGCGGTGCGCTGATGTCACCTGCCTTCCATACGAGTGATCTGCGTATTGTTGAGGGAGAAACTGCGCTGTCGCTGTATCAATTCAATAGCCGCGTTGCGCGTCATTTCTTTTGCAAGGTGTGCGGTGTGTATCCGTTCCACCAGACGCGCAAGGATAAGGACGCCTGGCGCGTCAACCTTGGTTGTCTGGATGGCGTGGATAGCTATGCGCTGGAGCATACGCTGGCCGATGGTGCCAGCCTGTCGGTAGTGGAGGATGCATGATGGGCTATGCAAAGCGTTACTTTGCCATTATGGCTTTCCTTTTTGGCGGGCTGAGCGTGGAAGTCGTCAAGCCGATGAATTGTTCGCTGATGGTATTCAGTCAGCCACGTAATAAGCGCCTTAAGATAAGATGCAGCAATGGAAAATAATGACCACATTTTGATCGTCGACGACGATCGCGAAATCCGTGAGCTGCTCGCCACTTACCTGGAAAAAAATGGCATGCGTACCTCGCTGGCGGCGAATGGCCGGCAGATGCGCGCTGTGCTGGAGCAGGGCTCTGTCGACCTGATCGTGCTGGATCTGATGTTGCCGGGCGAAGACGGCCTGACGCTGTGCCGTGAATTGCGTGCCGGTAAATGGCGTACGGTGCCGGTGCTGATGCTGACCGCCCGCCATGAAGAAACCGATCGCATCATCGGCCTGGAAATGGGCGCGGATGATTACCTGAGCAAGCCGTTTGCGGTGCGTGAATTGTTCGCGCGCATACGGTCGGTATTGCGTCGTGCGCGTATGCTGCCGACCAATCTGCAGGTGAGTGAGCCGACACAGTTCCTGGTCTTTGGTGACTGGAAGCTGGATACCACCGCACGCCATTTGCTGGACAAGGACGGCACCATGGTTGCCCTGAGTGGTGCCGAGTATCGCTTGCTGCGTGTATTCCTCGATCATCCGCAACGCGTGTTGACGCGTGACCAGTTGCTGAACCTGACGCAGGGGCGGGACGCCGATCCATTCGACCGTTCCATCGATTTGCTGATCAGCCGTTTGCGCCAGCGCCTGCAGGATGACGCGCGTGAGCCGCGCTATATCAAGACGCTGCGCAGCGAAGGTTATGTCTTCTCTGCTGCCGTGGAGAATCACGAGGGAGCACGATGAGCACAAGCGACAAGAACTGGTGGCCGCGCACCTTGTTTATGCGGCTGACGCTGATTCTGTTCGTCGGCCTGGTCGTCGCGCATGCACTGTCGTTCTGGCTGATCATGCGCGAGCGTACTGAAGCGACGACCGGTTTGATGCTGGGTTACCTGCAGCAGGATGTCGCCAGTTCAGTGGCTTTGCTGGATCGCTTGCCGGCGGCAGAGCGCGCTGCGTGGTTGCCACGGCTGGAACGTCGGACCTATAGCTTTTCGCTGGAACCGGGCATGGCCGGGCGTGCGCCAGATACCAAGTTGTCCAGCATGATCGCCGCCTCCTTCCTGGATGCGATAGGCAGCCATTACCGAGTGACTGCGCATGTCGTACCGGGGCAGAAGGATAGGGTACAGGCGCAACTTGAATTGAGCGATGGCATGCCTTTGACCATCGATATGCGGCCTGCCGGTTTGCCTATCTCGGGCTGGTTGCCGGTAGTGTTGCTGCTGCAATTGGTTTTGTTGGCAGGTGTTACATGGCTGGGGGTGCGTCTGGCGACGCGGCCGCTGGTACAACTGGCCAATGCGGCGGATACGCTGGGGCCTGATTTACGCGCATCTACCTTGCCCGAGGACGGGCCGCTGGAAGTGGCGCGTGCAGCCAAAGCTTTCAATGCGATGCAAGGGCGCATCAGCCACTATATGGCGGAGCGCATGCAGATCCTGGCAGCGATTTCGCATGACTTGCAGACACCGATCACGCGCATGCGCATGCGGGCAGACATGCTGGACGACAGCGAGCAACGCGAGAAGCTGAATCATGATTTGAAAGAAATGGAAGTGCTGGTCAAGGAAGGCGTTGCCTATGCACGCACCTTGCACGGTACGAGCGAGCCGCCAATTGCGGTTGATCCTGATGCATTGCTGGAGAGTCTGGGTTTCGACTACACCGATGCCGGACAAAAACTGGAATTGCATGGCAAGGTTGGGCATAGCATCGTCACCCGTCCCAACGCCTTGCGGCGCGTATTGATTAACCTGATCGACAATGCGCTGAAATTTTCGACGCAGGTCGATGTGCATGTGAGTGAGGGCAATGACGGACACATCACCATCCAGGTGCTGGATAACGGGCCGGGCATACCGGAATCTGAACTGGAAGCAGTGTTCCAGCCTTTCTATCGGGTCGAAGCTTCACGCAATCGTGATACGGGCGGTACCGGCCTTGGCCTGGCGATCGCGCGACAACTGGCGCAAGCTATGAATGCCAGCCTGAGTCTGCACAATCGCGCCGATGGCGGCCTGGAGGCGCGCCTGGTGTTGTAGTACCGTCTGTTTGGTGTGCCCTGTGTTTTGCGTAGAAGCGTAGAAATTGCCGGGCGCTTGATATATCATCTCTGCTAGATTTACGCAGATTGCTACGGGACCCTGCGGGTTCCGTTTTTCATTGCGACACGCTTGTTGCGGCAGAGCAAATATTTCCCTCGACTCTCCACTCGCTGTACGCCCAATCATCCTGGCTCTGCTCCAGGGTTTGCAATACCTCGTTTCCTGAATAGATTAACCAATGAATACGCCTTTTCTGAAAAATGCGTTGGTGCTGGGCTTGTTGTCTGCCATCGGTCCCTTCGCCATCGATATGTATTTACCGGCCTTGCCGTCTATAGGCCAGACCCTGGGCGTGTCTATGAGCGCCGTGCAGGCCAGCCTGATGGCGTTCTTTATCTCGCTCGGGATAGGGCAGATTATTTATGGCCCAATCTCGGATATGGTGGGACGCAAGCCGCCTTTGTACTTTGGCCTCGCGCTGTTTGCCGTATGCAGCGTTGGTTGTGCGATGGCACCGGATATCGAAACCCTGATCGTGCTGCGCTTCCTGCAAGGCCTGGGGGCCAGTGCCGGGATGGTGATCCCGCGTGCGGTGGTACGTGACCTGCACACCGGCAATGATGCAGCGCGCCTGATGTCGTTGCTGATGCTGGTGTTCAGCGTGTCGCCGATACTTGCGCCGCTGTCCGGTAGCTTGCTGATAGAGATATGGGGCTGGCGCAGTGTGTTCTGGGCGGTAACGGTGGCGGCGGTACTGGCGCTGATATTAATGGCGACCAGCCAGCCGGAAACGCGGCCGCGTGAACAACGCGTGGATAGCAGCGTACGTAGCGCGCTGAATGGTTATCTGTTCTTGTTACGGGATCCGCACTTCCATGGCCTGGTATTTATAGGTGCGTTTGGTATTTCCAGTTTCTTTGCTTACCTTGCGAACTCTTCATTCATCCTGATCGATCACTATGGACTGACGCCGCGCCAATACAGTATCGCTTTCGCGGCAAATGCAGCATCCTTCATCGGTGTCTCCCAATTTACCGGTCGCCTGAGCGCGCGTTTCGGCCTGGTGCCGGTGGTGAAGGTGGCGGTGGCTGCGTACGCATTAGTGATGGCAGGCCTGTTGGCAGTTAATCTGATGGGCATTGAACGTCTGGACGTGATGCTGGTCATGTTATTTATCGGTTTTGGTTTCCTCGGTCTGGTGATCCCGACCACGACCGTGCTGGCACTGGAAGAGCACGGAACCATCGCCGGTACGGCTTCTGCCTTGATGGGAACCTTGCAGTTCGTGACCGGGGCAGCAGTGATGGCGGTCACCGGACTCTTTGTTGACGGTACGGCGCGACCTATGGTGGCAGGCATCGCGGTATGTGCATTGTTGGCCTGGTTCATATCGTGGCTGACCTTGCGCTCGGCAAGAATGCGCGGCGTACAAGGATAAATAAGGCGGCGACATGTATATGTATGTCGCCTGGGATAGGTAATAATTTTTGAAGTGAGAAATAGCGATGCATTTATTTTCCTTGCACCGTAATAAAACCCTGCGCAATGTCGCGCTCTCTATGCTTGGCCTCTCTGCGGCCTGGAGCGTACAGGCGCAGACTGCAGCCAGCCCGTTCAGCGATTTGATTACAGAGCCAGGCGGTGCTGGCCTCGGTTTCGTAACGCGTTTCGAAAGCTCGCCATATGTCGGCGGCGGTACACGGCAGGATTTATTGCCGCTGTATCTGTATGAGGGCGAGCATGTGTCGATGCAAGCCAATCGTATAGGCATCAAGTTCACTCCGAGTACCGAGCAGCGTTTTGATGTTTACTTCAAACGACGACTGGAAGGTTTTCCGGAAGCCGGCAAGGTTGCATCGCTGAATGGCATGGAAGTACGTAACACGGGTGTTGATCTGGGTTTCACCTACCGCTATGAGCAGCCGTGGGGGACCTTGTATGCGTCCATCCTGCATGATGTGAGCAATACCTCGAACGGTACCGAGCTGGCACTGGAGTATGCGTATGAGTGGCGCTCTGGCCGTTTGTCTTTGCGCCCCAGCCTGAACGTCTCCCTGCGCGATTCCAAACTCAATAATTACTACTATGGCGTACGTGCGAATGAAGCCGTTGCCGGGCGTCCTGCGTATGCGCCGGGCTCGGGCACGAATGTCTCGCTGAATCTGTACGGCACGTATGACTTGACGGATCGCTGGCGCTTGCTGGCGGGCGCGTCGGTGACTTCCTTCGATGGCTCGATACAGGACAGTCCTATCGTACGTCGCGGCCTGCAACCCTCAATCTTTGTCGGTGCTGCCTACGATTTCGGCAGCTATAAAAAGCTATGGTCGGATGAGCGGACACCAACCTATGTGCGCGTGCTGTATGGCCGAGCTGCGGATGACGGCTGTCATCTGGCGCGCATCCTGACCTTTAAATGTGCAGACCTCGATAAGGTGAACCCGACCAGCATCACTGGCGTACATATAGGTAAACCTTTCATAGAAAAGCTGAATGGCTGGCCGCTCGACTTCGTTGGTTATGCGGGTCTGGTGTATCACAACGATCGCAACCTGCAGGCCAACGGTATCCAGGCTGATTTGTTCATGAAGGCTTATTACTACGGCTTGCCATGGAATCACAAGGTCAAGACCCGACTGGGTTGGGGGCTGGGTGTTTCTTTCGCCAATCGTGTGCCGTACACCGAAGTCAGCAGCCAGGCGGCACGTGACCGGCCGACCTCGCGCTTGCTGAATTATCTCGACCCGACTATCGACGTCAGTCTCGGCGACATCATCGGTTCGCCGGGATTGAAAGAGACTTACATTGGCCTCGGCGTGTCACACCGTTCAGGAATTTTTGGCTCGTCCAGATTGCTGGGTGATGTGAACGGTGGTTCGAACTATATCTATACCTACCTGGAAATGAAGATCTAGGCAGGCGTCTCACACTCTTCCGCATCATCTCCTGAGGCTGCATAAGCAGCTTCAGGATTCTGCTCTTCGTCATGCTCCTCGCGTAGTTCGATACGCTCGCACCCCGCCATAGTTCCCTGCATCTGCTGCAGATTACTCGCCACACATTTTGTGCTTTGGGCGCGTATTGCCATGCTTCGTTGCTTGGCTCCGCCAACAAGTTGGATGACTGCGGCAACGTGGCGGCACACACCGCATTTTTGGCGTTAAAAGCCGGAAAAACAGAACATTTTGTTTCGGACGTTACGTAACAAGTAACACGTAACAATTGAATTTTCATGTCAAAAATGACAATGTCTTATTAATAATTATTCTCCCAAGTAATTGATTATTAAACGATTTTTTTGAGGTTGAAAAATTGCTGAAAAGCGCAAAAAAACGGGATTTCCATTGGCATGCAATTTGCCACTTGGAAAGTACGGGGGCTCTTCAATTTAATTTTGAATTACAACGAGGGAGAACGAACATGAATACGAATCTGAAACTGAACAAAAGCATTACAAGCCTTGCAGTCTTGTCCGCAGTTCTTTTGATGGCAGGCTGTTCTTCGACTGGCAGCGGTTCTTCCGGTGCCAGCCTCGGCGGTGGTGGTGGCGGTGTGACCGCAACTGCAACGCCAACCGGCCAAATTGCAAACGGCGCAGGTAACATCGTGACGTCGACCGGTAATGCAGTATCTGATACTGGTACCGCAGTTGGCAACCTGAACCTGCCTATCGTACCGCAACAAACCCAATCCGATTTGGGTAACGTCGTTACCCAAGGTGGCGGCATCGTTTCGACACTGGGCAATGGCATCAGCAATGGCCTGGGTCAAATGGGTGTGATCGATAATCCAGTCGGTGTCACTGTCGGCAGCACAGGCGGCGTGGTTAAGCAAACCGGTGTCACAGTACAAAGCGCTGGCACACTGGTCAGCAACCTCGGTACCGGTCAACTCGCCGCGTTGGCACCTGTCACCGCTCCGGTCGGCGGCCTGGTCACCAAAGTCGGTGAAACCGTTTCCAATGTTTCGGTTCCTTTGACCCAAGTGCTGACTACCGGACCAGTAGAACAAGTAACTAAAACACTGAGCCATACCATCGTGCCATTGACCAGCCAAGTGACGACATTGACACAGTCGCTCGGTAAAACAACAGGCCTGGGTCAACCAGTCAGCAATTTGCTGATCGCTGTGGGCGGCACGGTGAGCAAAGTGGGCGGTACCGTGAAAACCAGTGGCTTGCCTGTCGTGAACAACCTGGGTAATCCAGTCATCACCACAGGTAACACTGTATCGATCGCAGGCATCCTGTTGCATGGTACAGGCGGCACATCAGGTGCATTCTCGCTGGGTAGCTTGCTGGGCGGAGTCGGTGGTGAAGGTGGCACGATCAATCTGTTGTCGCCAGTAGTCAGCATCGTTAATCCTATCCTTGGCGGCGGCCTGGGTGGTGTAGGTGGCGGCCTTGGTGGCGGCAATTTGTTAGCACCTGTAGTCAGCATCGTTGATCCTCTGCTGGGCGGTAGCCTTGGTGGCATCGGTGGCGGCGCAGACGTCGGTAATCTGTTGGCGCCCATCACAAACGCGGTGAACCCACTGCTCGGTGGTATCGGTGGCGGTAGCGGTGCAGGTGGTTTGCTGGCTCCAGTGACCAACATCGTCAATCCATTGCTGGGCGGTCTGGGTGGTGGTAGCGGTGCCGGCGGCTTGCTGGCTCCAGTAACCAACATCGTCAATCCATTGCTCGGCGGTGTAGCTGGCGGTAGCGGTGCAGGTGGCTTGCTGGCCCCAGTAACCAACATCGTTAATCCACTGCTGGGTGGTGTAGCTGGTGGTGCCGGTACAGGTAACGTATTGGCGCCAGTCACCAACATTGTTAACCCATTGCTCGGTGGTGTGGCTGGCGGTGCAGGTACAACTAACTTGCTGTCACCTGTCACCAATATCGTGAACCCTATCGTTGCCCCATTGGTTGGTGGTGCGGTAGGTGGCGCGACCGGTACAACAGGTACTACTAATGTGCTGGCACCAGTGACCAATACCGTGGCTACACTCGTGAATGGCTTGCTCGGCAAAAAATAAGAGCCTGCTTCTTCCCTCTGCAAATCCTGATCCTCGTGATCAGGATTTTGCACGTGGAGGCCAGTAAGAACAAAAGCGGTGTTTCAAGGGAATATGTCTGACGTCGTAAACAGATATACAGCGAAGACGGAGTTGCCGGAATGCTTTAGTGAAGAGGATTTTATGCTTACACAGCGTGGCCTGCCCATACGGTATTGACGAGCGTAAATAATGTTTGTGCAAGTTGTGAGATGTTTTCCTTAAAGTATTGATTCGTAGAAATATTTTTTGTCGCTTTTTTTCCAAAAATACCGCATTTATGGGATGTTCAGAGTAGCCGGACACGCTCATTCTTTAAAGCAACTTCAATTGGTTAACAATTGCAAATTCTGTGCGCACATTTTTATGTGTGGTGCTTGCCTAAAGTGTCAGACCGTCAGTAAGCACTTACAAGAATACACAGTTGTAAACCTTGGGTTTGATTATTGCCATTTGGCAACTAAGCTGAATCAGGCGGTAGCTTAAGACGTAGTGATATCGAGATGTGTAGTACTGAAAGGACGCATGTGTCACGGCATGCTGACAAAGGGACTGTATGCAAAGATTCATCGAGAGATTGGTTGCGGTCTGTCTGACAAGCGCACTGGGTCAATTGGCCTTGATGCCGCATGCCAGCGCAGACGCACGCAGCGCCGGTCAGGGTAATCCTCTCGATAACCTGCCCAAGCTCGAACCAAGTCCTGCGCCCGCCGTCACCGTAGACATCCAGCCACAAGCGCTGGATCCTGCCATGCAGCGTTTGCTGGCTAGTCGCATCGTACCTTCACGCTTCAAAATTTCCGGCGTCGAAAGCATACCGTTTGAACTCGTCGCTGCTGAATTCGCCCCACTGAGCAATCGCGAAGTGACCGTCGCCCAGCTGCTGCAAGCAGCAAACAAAGTGACGCAGATCTACCAGGCCAAAGGCTATCCGCTCTCTTTTGCCTTCGTGCCCGCGCAAACCTTTCAGGACAATATCGTCGAGATCAATGTGGTCGAGGGTTATGTCAGCGCGGTCAAGATAGAAGGCAACCCAGGTGCGTCGGAAGAGCGCTTGCGGAACATTGCCGAGCAACTGAAAGAAGACCGCCCGCTGAGCCGCGATACCTTTGACCGTATCACGACCATCTTGAGTTTGCAGCCCGGCATGCGCATCAAGGCTACCGTGAAGCCGCCAGAGAATACCGATGGTGCGTCCGAGATGACGCTGGACGTCAGCCGTAAACCTGTGACTACCTCATTTGCATTGGATACCGCAACGTCGTCGCTGCGCGGCATCTTCAGCGTGACTGAGAACGGCCTGACGCCGCTTGGGGAACAAGTGACAGTGAGTGCGATTGCACCACGCGGACCTTCGCGTGAAGAGTATGTCGGTGTGAATTACATACAGCCTATCCGCTATCAAGGGATGCTGTTGCAGGTCACGCTCTCCGACTACAAGGGTGAACCAGAAAATCAATCGCTGCCTGCGCAGCAACTGCAGTCACGTTATCAAACCAAAACACAGCGTGTCAGCGCGAGCCTGAGCTATCCATTGATATTGAAGCCGACGCGTGCCCTGACCTTGTCTGGCGGCATCTACGCAGTCAAAAATTCTTCGCGCTATTCGTTGAATGTGCCTGCGCCTGCACCGAGTATCGAATTCAGTTCGGACATCCGCGCGCTGAGCCTGGAGCTGACATCGACCGAAGTCTCGGATCGCAGCAGCATGCAATGGTCACTGGGTGTCTACCAGGGGCTGGATAGCCTGGGTGCACGCCAGATCAACGGCAACATCGACCTAGACTTCCTGCGCGTCAAAGGCAGCTTCACGCGTACCAATACATTTGATGGCGGCTATGGCATCACAGTCAGCGGCATGGGGCAATACAGCAGCAACATCCTGCCTTTGTCGGAACAGGTCAGCTTTGGCGCCAAGCAATATGGCCTGGCTTATCCGGTCGGTGAAATCGCCGGTGACAAAGGCTGGGGCGTCTCACTCGAATTCAATCGCGCTTTCCCATACGACGGTAACTACGTGAAACGCATCCAGCCGTATGTGATGGCAGATGCAGCCAAGGTCTACGTCAATGCAGGACGCTTGTCGCATAGCGAGATTGCATCGGTCGGCACCGGCGTGCGCTTTACCGACCAGCGCCACTATTCGCTCGATCTGTCGATCGCACAACCGGTAGGTGAGGTCCCGATTAACGCGAGAAAACGTGCACCGCGCTTGAACCTTGGATATTCGTATCAGCTGGACTAGAACAGGATAAGACTAAGGCCATCGTGCAGGAAAAGAGATGGCCAGATGGGGAGAACGGCGTTTCCTATTGATTGTAAGAGCTGTGTTAGAGAAAGGAGTCTGACATCGAAAACGAACAGAAGGCATCAGAAAAAATGGGCGACGGTTCGGTTGAACGCGTCGTTTAAAACGAAATGAAATTTATCTTGATGTGAAACAGGAGCAAGAAATGAAAAACCAAATTATCCGTTTTATGAAAGATGAAGAAGGTGCGACTGCGATTGAGTATGGACTGATCGCTGGTTTGGTATCGATTGCCATTATTGGTGGCCTGGTACTGATCAGCCCGCAGCTGAATCGTATTTTCCGCGCTGTGGCAACGGCGCTGACAGGTGCTGTTGCGCCTACCTGATTCATCGGCAAGCAAGTGCAGCGTATGTGCCGCGTGCGATTGATTGAATTTCAATCCGGGCGACGCATACAACTGCATTAGTTATTTCCATAAATTATTCCGTGAACCGCATGTGTTCAATTGTGTTGGGACAGAATTTTTCACATGCGGGATGCAGGAAGAGCGCAAGGAGTAAAAAATGAAACGCCAAATCAAGCATTTCATGACTGATGAAGAGGGTGCCACTGCGATTGAGTATGGACTTATCGCAGGCCTGGTATCGGTCGCCATTATCGGTGGGCTGACATTAATGAGTCCGGAGCTCAATCGTATATTCCGTGCTGTTGCAACAGCGCTGACCGGAGCGGTTGCGCCAACTTGATATAGCTGGCAACTGGGCAATAGCTATACATCTTTCGCTGCACCGTATAGCTCTTTTGATGTGTTGGGTGGCCAATGATTGTGTTGTTTCTTTGTCTGTGTCTCGTCATAGTCGTCTATGACATTTTATTTCGACGTGTACCAAATAGCGTGCTTCTGTCAGCGCTATTTGTACACATCGGATACATGCTTATTCTGGGGCATGGAATAGGTGGTATCGATGTATCACAGTCGCTTATAGGCGCAGGGGTAGGACTACTGATTTTTATTCCGTTGTATGCATTGCGTGCAATGGGAGCAGGGGATGTGAAGTTTATTGCCGTGCTGGGTGCATTGCTGGGGCTCAAGTATCTCGCCATCGCTTGGCTGATCGGTAGCGCACTGGCGGGTTTGCATGCGATTGTCTTCTACGCATCGCAAGCCTGGGTCGGAGCCATTCCGTCCGGCTTGTATCGCGCGATGCAGGACATGGCAGAAAGCGGGGTGGTCCAGCGCATGATGCGGGCCCGTCAAGGACGTAAAGGAATTCCATATGCAGCCTATCTGGCAATTGGGGCTGCATCGACATTGTTGATGATGTGAGCGGAGGGACCATGAGGAAAAATGTCCTGTGCTTGGAGAGAAAACAGAAGGGCGCGGCAGCAATTGAGTTTGCGTTTGTGTTCCCCGTTTTCTTTCTCGTCTTCTATGGAATTATTACTTACGGCATCATTTTTCTCGCGCAACAATCGATCACATTGGCTGCCGCAGAAGGTGCTCGTGCTGCCTTGCGTTTCTCCGCTACCGAAACGGTTCGTGACACGAATGCCAGAAACGCCGCGATAGGAACAGGAAGCGCCGCTGCCTGGCTCGGCACGCGTATCAGCTTTGACGGTGCACTGCTGGCCAACTGTCCATTTGGTAGCGCCGGTATACGCTGCTATCGCGTGACCGTTACTTATCCTAACTATCGGCAAAATCCATTGGTGCCCTACATAGTCGGCAACGTCATGTCGATAGTTGTACCTGAGCGATTGACCAGTACTGCAATTGTGCAACTCGATTAATCACGCAATGTCACTTTAAATAACTGATAAGGCTATGAACAAACTCACAAAAATCATTGCAGTTATTCTGGTCTTGCTAGCTGTGAGTTTAGCCGCGCTTGCATGGTGGATGGGACATCAGCCTCCACCAGCCTTGCCGGCCGAAAACAGTGCTCAGGCATCTCCTAAAGCGCCATCGTATTCAGTAGTGACTGCTGCCAGGAAACTGGAAAAAGGCAAAGTCATTACCTCGGATGCAGTGAAACTGGCGAGTCTGCCTATCACTGCCAACGGCACTTATGCGGATGTTTCGGCGGTAGTGGGGAAAGTCCCTGCGGCAGATATCGATGCAGATGCACTGGTCACGGAAAGTCAGTTGGTGCATGGACTTGCGTTGAAGCTTGCCGAGGGCGAGCGAGCCGTAGCGATACCGGTTGATGAGGTCGTCGGTGTGGGTAATCGCATAGAGGCCGGAGATTATGTCGACGTCTTTTTCACCCTTAAAAAAGGCGGTGACATAGACCTTGGTCAATCCCGCTTGCTGGCCTCGCGCCGTCGGGTCCTGACCTATGGTTCTGCCACCGTAGGTGAGGTACCGCAGCCAGCAGGGAATGCACTGGCAAACAATCAGGCCGCTCAGCCATCGCAGGCACGCACAGCGGTGCTTGCGACGCCGATAGATCAGGTAAATCAACTTTTACTGGCTGCGCAGAATGGCAAGTTGACTCTGGTGCTGCGTCATCCAGGTGACGCAGGTGTTGCCGATGCAGGATTGTTTCCGGAGCCGAAAAACGTCTTGAAGGAAAAGGTCGGTTTATCGCAAGCGGACAAGGAGGAGCTGAGAACGGGTGATAACCAGGCTTTTGCAGGCGTCGATCTTTCGAGTTGGGCCGGTAACGGCAGTACGGCACGACCTTATGTCGCTGTCGGATCTTCTAGCGGCAAATCAGTGAGTAGATCGTCGAACACCTTAGAGGTCATAAAAGGAACGCAGCGGGAAAACGTTAGTTTCTAAATCGGACATACCTTATCTCTTCTTTGACCTGGATAAATAACGATGAAAATCTTTAAGGCTCTGGTGCTACTCGCAGGACTAGTACTAGTCCTGCCAGCAGTAGCTGATGATCTCAATTTCACGCTGCGCGTAAAAGAGCAGCGGCCGCTCAAGACGCCGGTAGATCTTGAACGTATTGCTGTGGCCGATCCGGAAGTCGCCGATGTCCTCATATTGCGTGGCTCAGGGAAAAAGGCTGGCAGCGTACTGCTGGTAGGCAAAAAGCCTGGTAGCACGACAGTGACGGCGTGGCAGCGTAACGGCCCGACCCAGGTCTGGCAAGTTAAGGTGATGAGCGCGTTGCAAGGGCGCTTGCCGGAAGAGGGAATCGATTTACAGATTGATGGTGAAAGCGCCAGCTTGCGCGGACAGGCACCTTCCATGCTGTCTCATGCAAATGCAGTCAGTGCGGGAATCCTGGGTGCCGGTAAGGATAAGGTGCTGGACGCATCGACTGTTGCGACTGGTGGCATGGTGCAAATAGATGTGCAGATTGTTGAGTTCAGTAGAAACATCCTGAAGGAAGCGGGATTTGACTTTCTCTTTAATCAAAATCGTGGTGCGACGTTTAGCTTCGGTTTGAATAACTTCGCGAATATCCTTTCTGCACAGGTGCAAACACCGGAACTGCAAGCCTTTAATCTGTTGGGCAGTTCCAGTGTGAATGCCAAAGTGAAACTGATAGAACAAAACGGACTGGCACGCATACTTGCGCGTCCTTCGCTCATTGCTTTATCAGGACAAAGTGCCAGCTTCCTCGCCGGTGGTGAAATACCGGTTCCGCAATCTGGCGGACTTGGAACCATTACCATTGTTTATAAGGCTTTCGGTATCGGCCTGACGGTGACACCTACCGTGCTTGCATCCAATCGTATCGCGTTGAAGGTGGCGCCAGAAGCCAGTGACCTCGATTATGCCAACGCGATTGTTGCCAGCAATATCACCATTCCGGCTATTTCGACGCGCCGCACGGAAACAACTCTTGAGCTTGGCGACGGTGAAAGCTTCGTTATCGGCGGATTGGTATCTCGCACAACCAAATCTGCTGTGAATAAGGTTCCATTCCTTGGTGACCTGCCTATTCTCGGCACATTTTTCCGCAGCATGAAATACAACCAGGATGAGAAAGAACTGGTCATCATCGCTACCCCGCGCTTGGTTAAACCGATAGCCAAAGGTGCGGAGTTACCTTTACCTGGCGATGATAAAGAGAGACGTGACACTCCGGCTAACGCCTGGGGTAGTTATGTGATGGGCGCAGCAGGGCGCGATGACCTACCAGGATTTTCAAAGTAAATAGTGGAGAAAAAA
This sequence comes from Herminiimonas sp. Marseille-P9896, assembly GCF_903993245.1. Taxonomy (NCBI): domain Bacteria; kingdom Pseudomonadati; phylum Pseudomonadota; class Betaproteobacteria; order Burkholderiales; family Oxalobacteraceae; genus Herminiimonas; species Herminiimonas sp. Marseille-P9896. The sequence goes on from NZ_CAJEVT010000001.1 coordinate 623,730, forward strand.
TCTTTGGAAAAGCTCATGGAACATAGTCAGCAGCGTGAAACGGTGCTGAATGACAGCAATCGCTTCGTCTTTTGCTCGTCTAACGGCGCGCATCTGCGCTGGCTGGCCCATGCTTTGAAAGAGTGGCATGTGGTGCAGCAGGAACTGGCGCCGATAGCGTTGCTGACCGCACGCGTGGCCGAATGCAAGCCACGTCTGGTATTGCTCGATTTTTCGGGTAACTGTGGCGACAGTACGGCCAACTGCACGGCAGACATGATCGCATTGGCGCAAATGATGAAGACCAAATTACCGGACGTTCCGGTGGTAGCCGTCGGCACCATGGATTATCCGGAAGGCGCGGTCGCGGCCTTGCGTGCAGGCGTGCATCACTTCATAGATATGACGGCTCCGGTAGAGGAGGCGCACGATGTCATATACAAACTGGTCGCGGCGGTCGCCGCCCCGGTTGTTGCGATCCAGGGCACCTTAATCAGTTTGCTGGGAGCGCGTGCAGGCGTAGGTAGCACAACCATATCGGTACATCTGGCGGACCTGCTGCAACTGCGTAAATCTGTCCAGCACAAGGATTACCAGATAGGTTTGCTGGATCTTGGATTGCCTGCCGGGGATGGACAGCTGTATTTGAATGCGGCAGGAACTTACAGTTTTATCGACACCTTGCGCAATCGCCATCGTCTTGATCGCACCCTTATCCAGACTGCGTTGACTAACAGTCATAACGGCATCAAGGTGATTTCCTTGCCGCGTTCATTGAAGGAAATGAGCGGTATATCGCATGGAGACGTTTTGTCCCTGCTGACGCAATTACGACTTTACTTTGATGTGTTGATACTGGATCTTGGCGGCCTTGCAGATATGGAGCTGGTCGAGTGCATGGCCAATGCTTCGGATCAGGTGCTGTTTGTGACTGATCAAAGTGCCGGAGCTCTGGTTTCGCTCTCCGGCATGCTTAAGGAGTTCAATAAACACGGTGGCGATGCGAGTCGCCGACAACTGGTCGTCAATCGCTATGACATTCGTTATGGCATGAGTGCGCAGCAGATTGCCGAACGTTTCACTCTGCCGTTGGCAGCCGCGCTGCCGGAATGCACATTGCGCTTGATGAGTAGTGCCAATCAGGGAAAGTTATTACATGAAGTCGCCAAGCACGATCCATACGTGCGAGCGATACAGGATCTGGCAGAAAAATTATTAAATCCGCATGCCGAGAAACATGGCGGGAAGTTGTCGAGTTGGGTACCAGGTTTTCTCAAGCCATAAATACAACGCATACGACGGCAGCGGCCGGGATAGAGGCAGAGCGAGATGAACGATCAAGTGGGATTGGCCAATGAGGACAGCGCCTTTGTAAACACGCAAAGGTTTCAGGACATCAAAACCGCCGCATACGACAATCTGCTGACGCGGATAGAAGAGCTCGGTGCGGAGTTCGGGCGCTGGTCACGCTCGGCGATCCAGCAATTCGTCAATCTGGACGTGGACGGTTTCGTACGCTTGCGCCGCATCCCATTGAATGAAAACGAAGTACGGCTGATTGCTGATGCGCTGACCAAGGAGCTGGCTGGGCTGGGTCCACTGGAGGATTTGCTGGCTGATGGTGACGTTGAGGATATCTTGATCAATGGTTACAACGACGTCTTTGTTTCGCGGCATGGTGTATTGCAACGCGAAACCTTGCGCTTCACCGATAACAATCATTTGCTGCGCATCGTACGACGCATCCTGGCTCCGCTCGGTCGTCGACTGGATGAATCGAATCCTATGGTCGATGCACGTTTGCCGGACGGTGGGCGCCTGAATGTCGTGATTGAACCGTTGGCGGTAGACGGACCTATGGTCTCGATACGGAAATTTCGTCGTGATCCATTGAAGCCGTCCGACCTGAAGCAACTCGGCACACTGAATGACGAATTATTTGTTCTGCTGGAAAGCGCGGTCAAGGCCCGCTGCAACATCCTGATCTCCGGTGGTACCAGCTCAGGGAAAACCTCTTTACTCAATGCACTCGCTTTCTTCCTGCCCGAGAATGAACGCGTGGTGACAGTTGAAGACACCGCCGAGCTATCACTGAACCATCCGCATGTAGTACGCCTGGAGTCGCGCATAGGTAGCTTCGAAGGTACGGGTGTCGTGACCATACGTGACCTGATCCGCAACAGCTTGCGGATGCGACCAGATCGCATCATTGTCGGCGAGGTTCGTGGCGCAGAAGTGCTGGAAATGTTGCAGGCGATGAATACTGGTCATGACGGCTCGATGGCGACCATACATGCGAACACACCACGCGAATGCTTGCATCGTATAGAGATGCTGGCAGGGTTTGCCGGATTCCAGGGCAGCGAATCCAGTTTGCGTCGTCAGATCGCTGGCGCGATTGATTTCATCGTACAGATAGGGCGCTTGTCTAGTGGTCGTCGCCGCATCGTATCCATTACTGAAATTACCGGCGTGGGCGACAACATCATCACCACGCAGGAACTGTATCGCCATGAAAGCTTTAGTGGGCCGGACGGCGAGGATAAAGACCGCTGGGTTTCACTGGGTATACAGCCGCACTCACCAAAATTGAAAAAGATGCGGCCTATGACATCTAACGGGGACCATACACAAAAGAGAGTCTGACCATGTCTGCGCTGACTTTATGGATGGTTGCTGCGGCGATTCTGTTACTCGCCGGCGGTATCCTGTTATGGCAAAACGCGCAGCTGCATCAGCAACAGGATGCGACCTCGGCATTTGTCGATCATCAGATACGCAATATGTCGCAGCTGCACACCATGTCGGCCGACGATGCAGAGACGGATGCGGTAAGCATGCCGCGTGTCGAGTCGAACATCTGGCGTAAATTCTGTTTGCGCGCAGGCATAGTGCCGACTCCTTTGTTTTACATGATGCTGATCATTCCAGGTCTGATTTTCACCGTGATAGCGGCTATCTTTGGTGGCGTGTTATCTGTCATTTGTACGATAGCCCTGTATGTGACGCTGTGCTATTTCCGCTTGTGGCTGAAAGCCATGCGCAGACACCAAAAGATGGTGCATCAACTACCTGCATTCCTCGACACCATGGTCAGGCTAACGATCGTTGGCAATAGTCTGGAATCCGCATTCCAGGCCACCGTGCTGACCACTGAAGAGCCTTTGCGTGAAATGTTGGATCGCTCCAACCGTCTGGTACAGGCAGGGATGGATCTGGAGCATGCACTGCTACAAAAGGCGCGCGTCTTTCGTGTAGTGGAGATGGAACTGATTGCTGCAGTGATCGGCGTGGCTTTGCGCTTTGGCGGACGTGCTGACACCGTGTTGGAACGGATGGCGGCGTTCATGCGGGACCGCGAGCACGCGCAAAACGAATTGGTCGCTTTGTCCGCTGAGACACGTTTGTCTGCCTGGATACTTGGCTTGCTGCCTATCGGTCTCGGATTCTTCATGATCATTTTCAACAACAATATGTTCGTGACGATGATGGAAGATCCTATAGGAAAAAACATGCTATTCATCGCGGCCCTGTTGGAAGTGATAGGTGCATACTCTTTGTATCGTCTGGCTAAATCGGTGTAGATCCCATGAGCCCACAAGTCCTTAATGTCTTGTCGATCGTATTGTTTGCCATCGCGGCTTTGCTGGTTGGCAGTGTCCTGTTGCGGCAGGCGTGGCAATTCATGCGTAGCGAAAAGATATTGAATCGCCGTATCGATACGCATGAGAGCCAGATCGAGGAGGCGAAGCCGGAAGGTCCTTTCCTGCGTCGCTGTATAGAAGGTTTTCTCTCCTATATGGCGCATTGGGTGGACACACCATTAGGTAAGCAATTGGTGGCAGAAGAAGACCGGGTTTTGCTGGACCAATGCGGCATCAACGATACCCGCGGCAAAACCTTATTTTTTGCGACACGAGTTGTATTGGGCGTCGGACTTCCCATCCTTGCCTGGAGCATGTTGAGCGATGAATCTCCGTTCATTATTTTGTTTGCTGGTTTCATGGGATTCGCCCTTGGCTATATGGGGCCTAAATGGCTGATGCTGGTAAAGGCCAAGGAGCGCAGGCGCCAGGCGGCGGAGGAGCTGCCACTTCTGATCGATTTGTTGCGTCTGCTGCAAGGTGTCGGTTTGTCGATAGATCAAAGCCTGAATGTGGTGGAGAACGAATTCTCCAGTTCCTTACCTATCCTGAGCAAGGAATTGCAGATTGCGGCACAACAGTATCTGAATGGACGAACCAGAGAGCAGTCATTGCGTCGCTTCTCGACCATTTTCAACAACGAAGATATGAGCGCCATCGCACGCCTGATTATCCAGGTCGATCGTTATGGCGGCGCGGTGCAACAGCCGCTGCAGCAATTCAGCGACAGGGTTCGCGAACAGCGCAAGCTGGATATGAAGGAAAAGATAGGGAAACTTACCGTCAAGATGACAGGTGTCATGGTCGTCGCGCTTCTGCCTGCCTTGTTGATCATTACTGGTGGTGCAGGCTTTTTGGCAATTATTCGTGCCCTTTCGAAGATAGGAACCTGATTATGAAAAACCATACTGGCATAGCTGCTGCAGGCCTGGCGCTTTTGCTCGCCAGCGGTTGTTCCAGCTTTAATTCTCCGGCGAATGACTTCGCCGAGCGTAATGAAGCTGCGATACAAAGACAACAAGCTGCAGATATGGAACGGCCCGCTTTGGATAACAAGCAGGTCTATCTGGACATGATCAAAAAGATGCAGGAGCGATCACTGTATTTTGCTTCTATCGCACATATCGACGCTTATCAAAAAAATTATGGCAGCTCGCCTGAAATCCAGCGCATGTACGCCGATGCTTTACGTGCAACGGGACAAGAGGATGCCGCGGAAAAGCAATACAAAAGCATACTGAATAGTAGCGAGGCGTCAGCTGCATGGCATGGCCTGGGCTTGCTGGAAGCACAGCGCGGAAATTCTGCTGCCGCGATTGCGAATTTTCGCGAAGCCAGTCGACTCAATCCAACCAATGCCGCAATCCTGAGCGATCTGAGTTACGCATTAATGAATGACGGAAATGTCGGTGACGCGCGCATGCCGCTGATGCAGGCGGTAGAGATGGCGCCCGGCAGTCGCAAGGTAATTAGTAATCTGGCCTTATTTTTCCTGCTCTCTGGCGAGGCACAAAAAGCAAATTCATTAATGGCGGAGGCCAATATGCCATCCGATGTCAGGACAGAAATATACAAGCGTAAAGAAGCGATCGTGCTTCGCAGCGGAAAAATTGCGGCGAGAAGCAGCGACAGCACTCATCAGGAGCGGCCTTTACCGACCATAGCAAGTGGTAGCGGCATGCAATTGCAACTCCAGTTGCAGTTGTTGCAGCCGAGTGCGATACCACGCAGTCGTAGCGAATGATCTGTGGCCTGGCCACGTATGTCTGACTATTCGGGGGATTTATGTTTGTACATATGAAGAATGCACGCTCCATGAAGGCCTGGCCTGCGATTGCAGTCCTTACCTTGTTTTCGAGTTCTTATAGTTTTGCCCAGATGCTGAACAGTGATGCCGAGTCGCAGGCAACCGTTGTGCAGCCTAAACCTCCTGCACGTGAGATTGGTGATGTCACTTCATCTTTGTTGCGCATGCAGGCTGATGGCAGTGCTGCAGGCGCAGCCTTGCCGATGTTGGGCGCAACGAGCGCCATTAGCTGGGAGCGTTACAAAGATAGTTTTACTTACAAAATTCCGGAATATTTTGGCAAGGTCGTAAAGAAATCTGAAGGGCAATAGTCTTTCCTGACGCTGGTTAATATGAAAACATGGTTGAAATCATGCTTCGTTGACAGATGTATGCGACCACATGTGCATGCACCGCGCCAGCGTGGCTCGGTAGTTGTAATGGCGGCAATCGCCATTTCGACCATGGTGATCTTGCTGGCTACGATAGATATCGGCTATCTGTTCTTCCAGAAGCGTGAAATGCAGAAAGTGGCGGATATGGCCGCGCTTGCCGGTACGCAGCAGCTGTCGCGCGTGTCGAATGACCAGTGTGCATCGGCATTTGCAGTGGTACGAGGTAGCGCGTTAACGGGGCAAGGCTTTACTGGCACCCTGACCATCAGCTGTGGTCGCTGGGACCCTACTATAGCGGGGGCGACTCATTTCCAGGTATATACGAACGGTGTAACGCCGAACGGTGCACCGGCGCCTACCGCTGTAAGCGTGCTGACGAGCCGGTCTTTCCGCAGCTTCTTTGGCGCCTGGGTTAGTCGTGATATCACCGCATTGGCAATTGCGACTGCGGATGCACCTATCGCGGTATTTTCGGTTGGTTCCAGGTTGTTGCGGATAAATGGTGGCGTGGTACCCGGCATATTGAGCCGACTGGGAGTCGACATCAGCGGTACCTCATTGGCTTCTTACAACGGTCTGGCCAACGTCAGTGTGACGCCCGGCGGCCTGTTAAGGCAATTGGGTTTTCAGATTCCTGTCACTGCAGATGTGGCGACGATCGAGCAAGCCGTCATGGCTAACGTAGGTGGTTGCAGCAATGGTGCCTGCCCGCTTGAGACTCTGCTTGGTGCAGTTTCTACCGTCGCTGGACAGCAGAATCTGGTGAGCGCGCTCGGTCTGAGCGTTACGCAGCTGGCCTTGCCGGTGCGACTTCTGTCAGATGCGACAGGGCGCGGAGGTGTTTTTGCGTTGGTCAATACGGCAAGCGGGCAAGCGGCATTAACGGCCGATGTTAATGCGCTGGAGTTACTCACCGCGATGATAGGCGTGGCCAACGGCCACCGCTTTGCGGATGTTCCTTTGGGCGTCAGTGTCCCCGGCGTGCTTAACTCGCAAATAAAGGTAGGTATAGTCGAACCGCCATCTATAGGTATAGGTGGTGTCGGCGCTAGAGCCTTTACTTCCCAAGTCCGTCTCTTCAGTCGTATCCAGGCACCCGCGCCGCCAGCCTCGGCCGCACTGTCCAATTTATTGAGTGTGGATTTGCCTATGGCCATCGATGTGGTGAATGGGCAAGGCACGATTACGGCCATGTGTAATGGGCGCGATGCGAGTGGCAACCAAACTGCGACGATAGCCGTGAATGCACCTATCTTGCTGGCGTGTATAGGCAACATTGATGCAGCGACTACTTTTTCCACCACCACATCTTGTGATGTTGGTTTGCAGAATAAGCAGCTGTTTAGCTTCCTGGGCGGTGCATTAAGCATTAATGACCGGATAGTGCTCACTGCATTGAACACCAGCGGCAGCGTTACGCTGAGCAAGGGACAGACAGCGACGGTCGGCAACAACAATCTGCCTATTGGCACGACGGTGACTAACCTGACGAATGCCGTCTTGGTAACCCTGCTCGGGAAGTTGCTGAACAATAAGCAAGGCCCGGTTACCGATAACACACTGGCTACCTATCTCTTGAATGCCGACAGCGGTGTGCTACAGACAACGCTGAACACGCTAAAGGGGTCCTTGTCTTCGCTACAGACATTTATCAACAGCCTCAGTACTGATGTCACGACGATAGCCGGTGGTTCATTGGGCTCGGGCGTAGTGAGCTTGCTGAACAGTGTTGGCGGACTGGTAAGCGGGCTGCTGACCGGCGTGGGCAACTTGCTGAACAGCGTCATCGGCGGTTTGCTGAACCTGCTCTTTTGTAATGCCCATTGTCAGGTGCAAAACCAGTTAAGCGGTAACAGCAGCAATTCTGCAGTCAGCAATGTCTTGCTGGCCTTGATGGGGATACTGGAAAAATTACTGGAACCTATCCTGAATGGTCTTGGTGGCCAGATTGCCAGCCTGCTCAATAATTTGCTGGGCATAGGCCTGGGGCAGGTGGACGTCACTCTGATCGATTTGAAATGTGGCGGTGGTGATAACGTCAAACTGGTTTTCTAAATTTCTTATAACGAATTTCAATACTTTGACTCTCGATACTTGCCCATGAAAAATAAATCTTCGTTTGGAAAGTGGTTCGGCTATCTCGGCTTCGATCATTTCATCGCGCCGTTTTTGATCAAGCTAATTTACTGGGTCGGCGTGTTGGTGATCGTGAGTGCCGGCATCGGTGGCTTTTTCGCCACTTTTGACATGCCGGAGCGCGGGATCGGTGGCGTCTTGCTGGCCCTGATCGCGACGGTCCTGTCTTTATTGTTCTGGCGCCTGATGTGCGAACTGCTGATCCTCGCCTTCAATATTTATGCAAGGCTGGTGGAGATACGCAATTTGCTGTCGAGTCGGCAGGAACGTATGGATGCATATCGCAAAGTGCCGAGCGTGCGTGCCTTGAATAACGAATGACGGAAACTGTGTAAATACTCAATGCAAAAAATTAAAGCACCACAAGAGAATATCGATATTTACGTTTGGGAAGGTAAATCAGATATTTACGACCGCATCGTCCGCTGCCTGGTGAGTTCAGAAGTGGATGTGATGCGCGCCGATCATATGGATCTGATGCCGGATCAACCCAAGCTGTCGCCATCGATCGCAATTATTTCGGTGACGATGATAGATGGCGGTCGCTTTAATGCCAATGACTGGCAAAAAGCGCATGGCATGCCCGTGATCTGGGTCGCGGAAGCGCCACGCGCTTTCGATTCGCGTGTTTACCCGCCTGAGTATTCCCACATCCTTATGCTGGATTTCACCTGTGCCGAATTGCGTCGGCTGGTGTTTGGCCTGGCGGGTGAATTGCATGGTGGAGCGAAGTCGGCGCAGGAGCGTGATCCGCTGATCGCCGAATCTGACGTGATGAAGACCTTGCTCAAGGAGACTGTGGCGTTTGCTGATTGTGATTCGAATGTGTTGATCGCCGGCGAAACCGGGGTTGGTAAAGAACGCATTGCGCGCCTGCTGCATGAAAACCATCAACGCTACAGCAAGGGCCCGTTCGTCGCGGTCAACTGCGGTGCGATACCGGATGGTTTGTTTGAGTCGCATTTCTTTGGTCATGCGAAGGGTGCGTTTACCGGTGCGATGCTGGCGCACAAAGGTTATTTCGAGCAGGCAGATAACGGCACTTTGTTCCTGGATGAGATCGGCGATCTGCCTTTGTATCAACAGGTCAAACTATTGCGCGTGCTGGAACAGAGCAAGGTGACGCGTCTCGGTTCCGCGGTGGAGGTCGATGTCGAATTTCGTCTGGTGGCGGCGACCAATCGTAATTTGCGCGAGCTGGTGAAACAGGAAATGTTTCGTTCCGATTTGTATTACCGGATGGCGGTGATAGAGCTGCGGGTTCCCAGTCTGGAGGAGCGCGGCGAGGTCGATAAGATCGCGATTTTCAGCGGTATCGTGAATCAGATATTCAAGAACGCAGCGCGCGACTCTGCACCATTGCCGGAAGTCCCTGACTGGTTATTGCGCATGGTGGCGCATACGCGCTTCCGTGGCAATGTGCGCGAGCTGCGCAATATTGCCGAGCGCATCACGATTATTCACCGGCAGCTCGGTGACTGGGATAAAGGTGCGATAGATCGCGTGTTCCATGCTTTGCAGGACTTGAAGGTGGAGTGTGATCACGAAGAGCAGGGCGGCGCCCGCAAGAAGTGGGACACGGCTGATCGCAATCGCATTATTGAAGCGCTGGATGCGCATAACTGGCGCAGGCAGGATACGGCGAATCATTTGAAAATGAGTCGCAAGGTCTTGTGGGAAAAAATGCGCAAGTTCCAGATCATAGACGGTGATCCGGAGCCGGGTGAGGTCGAGTCCTGAAGAAAAAAGCCATGCCGCGTTAAGCGACATGGCTTTGGGATGTTGCGTGTACAACTGCCTTTATTCGGCACGCGCCGGGATTTGCGCAAAGCGGCCACTGTTGAAATCGTCGATTGCCTGCACGATTTCTTCATGGGTATTCATGACAAACGGACCATGACCAACGATAGCTTCATCGATAGGTTCGCCACTGATCAACAGTACAACGGCATCGTTGTTGGCTTCTATCGTGACGCCACTGCCTGCGCGATCGAGCAAGACCATTTGTGCGTCGCGTGCAATTGCATCGCCATTCACCGATACCGTACCGCGCAACACGATGAGGGCTGCATTCCAGCCGTCAGGCACCGGCAATTCACTGATGCTGCCCTGATTCAGCCGCACATCCAATACATGCATAGGTGTGAAGGTGTGCGCCGGTCCAGCGTGGCCCTGATACTCACCCGCAATCACGCGCACCGTGCCTGCACCGTCCGGCATCGCCACCGCTGGAATGTCGCGGTCGACGATGGCCTGATAGCCAGGTGCCGTCATTTTGTCCTTGGCTGGCAGGTTGACCCAGAGCTGCACCATTTCCAGCGCGCCGCCGGAACGCGTGAAGGCTTCGGAGTGGAACTCTTCATGCAGGATGCCAGAACCAGCGGTCATCCATTGCACATCGCCGGGACCGATTACACCGCCCTGGCCAGTTGAGTCACGATGCTCGACCTCGCCTTTGTAGACGATGGTGACTGTTTCAAAACCGCGGTGCGGATGGGAGCCGACGCCAGGCGGACGTTGTGCCGGGCTGAATTCAGCTGGGCCTGCGTAGTCCAGCAGCAGGAAAGGGCTGAGTTGTTTGCCATGGCTTTGATACGAAAACATGGAGCGCACAGGAAAGCCGTCGCCGACCCAGTGTGGGCGAGGAGCGCTGTAGACGCCAATGATGTTTTTCATGATTGTTTCCTTTCGGGTGCGAGATTATTTAACTGGATTAAGGATAGTGCAGGGACGATGGCTTGAGTAGGCAGTAAAATCAGGCATGAGTGTCCTATTTGGTGAACGATGGAGTGCAAATGCAGGATTTGAACGACCTTTATTTCTTCGTCCAGGTGGTCGATCACGGCGGCTTCGCGCCGGCCGGGCGTGCCTTGGGCATCCCGAAGTCCAAGCTGAGTCGCCGCATCGCGCTATTGGAAGAGCGACTGGGCGTGCGCCTGATCCAGCGTACGACGCGGCAGTTTTCGGTGACTGAGATCGGGCAAACCTATTACGAACACTGCAAGGCGATGCTGGTCGAGGCAGAGGCGGCGCAGGATGTGATCGATGTGACGCGCGCAGAGCCGCGCGGCGTGGTGCGCCTGTCCTGTCCGATTACTTTGTTGCACGCCCATGTCAGCAGCATGCTGGCTGATTTCATGGCTTTGAATCCGCATGTGACCGTGCACCTGGAGGCGACTAACAGGCGTGTCGATGTGGTGGCGGAAGCCATGGATATCGCGATCCGGGTGCGGCCGCCGCCGATACAGGATAGTGATTTGGTGATGCGGGTGCTGTCTGATCGCGGGCAGTGCCTGGTTGGTAGCCCTGCTTTATTTAATAAGCAGGAGCGGCCTGTATCTCCGGCCGATATCGCAGACTGGCCCAGCCTGGCGCTGGGTTCGCCGCAGCAGACGCATGTGTGGAATTTATTCGGGCCTGACGGTGCACATGTGTCCTTGCATCACCATCCGCGGTTTGTGACTGGCGACATGATGGCTTTGCGCGATGCCGCGGTGGCCGGGGTCGGTATCGTGCAGTTGCCGCGCATGATGATACGGGAGCAATTGGCGGACGGTAGCTTGCTGAGTTTGTTGCCGGATTGGGCGCCACGGCGTGAAATCGTGCATGCGGTATTCCCGTCACGACGCGGCGTATTGCCGTCGGTACGGGCGCTGATCGACTATTTGGCCGAGCGTTTTCAGGCGTTAAACGAGGATTGACATGATTTTTTCTAAACAATTGTAGGCGTAAACCAGGTCAAAACAGTCTTTAACGCCATAAGTGTTGTTTGCAAGCTAATGGATCTGTCGGGCGGCTGTTCTGGTGGTAGTTGTTATCGTGGTGGTAAAGCATGGCAAAAGCGCTAAAAACAACGGGTTCTGGGTATAACGTGCATTTCCTTCAGGGCCTTTGTTGACGCTTAAAAAGCGCAGTATTTACGAAAAATCACTAAATGCACATTTTTGTTTTTTTGCTGCAATCTTTTCTATTCTTTTCGTTTTCGCTGCATTAAGATTTGAGAGTTACGTTTTGATGTTTTTACATTTCCACGCAGAAAATTTACATTTTGTCAGTGTGGAGTTGAAAATTGCATTGTTACAAAAATAACTGAGGCGGCTTTCTAAAGAAAACCAGTCTCGGCCCATTAATACTCTAGCCGTTTAAGCATGTCCCTAAAGCGTAACGATTCATCCGATAACCAGCTATCCAGCCTGATGGAAATAGCTGGGGAGCTAGTGCTGCGACTTAATACACGCGGAGAGATACTCCACGTCAGCAAGCGTACTGACGCTTTGATCGGTCACGGCTCGCCATTGGCCGGGATGAAGTTGTTCGAACTGGTGCGTTTATCGGACCGACATGCAATTGAGGCGGCTCTGAGGCAAGCCATCGCCTCGCGCGAAGTAACACGCGTGAGCGTGCAGATGGCGACCCGCGCAGTGCTGCGCTGGTATGAACTCCAAATGATTGCCTACGATGACGACGCCGAAGCTGCAGTGCTGGTGGTCGGTCACGATATCTCCGGGCAGCAAGCGACGGAAGAGCGCTTGCGTCATATGGCGACACATGACGAATTAACCGGTTTGCCGAATCGCTCTTTACTGGCAGACCGTTTGCGCATGGCGATCGCACAGTCGCGTCGCACTGATCGCGGCTTTGCAGTGGTGGCGCTGGACCTCGATGGTTTCAAGAAGGTCAATGATGCGCTCGGCCATCCGGTCGGCGATGCCTTATTGCGCGTGGCGGCGGCGCGTCTGCGCGAAACCTTGCGCGATGTCGACACACTGGCACGTGTTGGTGGTGACGAATTTGTCGCCGTACTGCACGGCGCAGTCGACGAAGTGGAAATACACAATGTGGCGCGCAGAATGATCGCCGCCATTCAGTTGCCATTTGAAATCGATGGCAATGCACTCTATGTCAGCACCTCGATCGGCGTGGCGATTTACCCGGCGCACGGCGAGACCGATGTCAAATTGCTGGCGCATGCCGATAGCGCGATGTACCGCGCGAAGGAAACCGGTAAAGCGCGCTGCATTATTTATAACCATCTGAGCTTCAACCAGGTGGAACACGATGTGACGATGGAAGCCGCGATGTTTGAAGCGGTGCGCAATGGCGAGTTCCTGTTGCACTACCAGCCTATCGTGGATGCACATACGCGCCAGATTATGGGCTTTGAAGCATTGATGCGCTGGATGCGGCCTGATATCGGCCTGGTGCCGCCGAATCAATTCATCCCGATGGCGGAAAATAACGGTCTCATCAATTTGCTCGGTGCATGGGCGCTGAAGTCCGCATGCGTGCAATTGAAACGGTTTGAAGAAGCCGCTGGACGCAAGTTATATGTCTCCGTGAACGTCAGCCCACGCCAGTTCCGCAGTGATCAATTCATCAGCATGATGGATGATGCGCTCAAGTTGTCGGACCTAGAAGGCGATCAGTTGATGCTGGAAATTACCGAGGGCATCCTGATGTCGGATCCGGAGCATGCGGAAACCTTGCTTGCCAAAATTACGGCACGTGGTGTGCGTATCGCGATTGATGATTTTGGTACCGGTTATTCGTCGCTGGTTTATCTCAAACGCTTCCCGATCGCTGCACTCAAGATAGACCGTACCTTCATCAAGGACTTGCCCGACTCCATCAAGGATGCGGCGATTTGTAACGTGGTTCTCAGCCTGGCCAATCACCTTAGCCTGATGACGGTGGCGGAAGGGGTGGAGAACGAACGGCAAATGGAATTTTTATCTGCACAGGGTTGTTCACTGATACAGGGCTTTCACACCGGCTTCCCATTATTGCCGGATGCACTGATCGATATACTGAAAGCAGATGCCTTGGCTCTGCAAAATTAACTCGCCAAGTCCAAAGACATCGATTCATGACGAACCAAATCAGCCCCGCTATCAGTCCAGAAAGAACACTGGACTTGCTGTGGACACGCGTCCGCCAACGCGGTGACTTGCCCGGATTTTCCAAAGTAGTGACCGCTATTGTCGGGGCCATGCAAGGCGAAGACGATAGAGAGTTCAACATGACGCGGACAGTCTTGTCCGATCCGACATTGACGCAGCGCGTGCTGCGCCTGGCCAATAGCGCAATGTATTCAGCCTTCGGCCAAAGTATCAATACCGTTTCCAAGGCAGTGATCGTGCTCGGCACCGAAACCATAGGTCATCTGGCATTGGGCCTGAAGCTGATCGACGGTTTGTCGGCGGCTTCGCTCGGCAGCTCCGATACACGCAGCGAAATGGAACGGGCGGTGATGGCTGGGCAGATCGCGCGTCAGGTTGCATCGTCAACGACGCGCCGGGATACCGAAGAAGTGGTCGTATGTTCCATACTGCACTCGCTGGGTCGCCTGATGGTGTCCTTCTATCTGCCTGAGCAATGGGCAGAAGTGCAGGAGCGTGCGATTAGCAACGATATCTCGGAAAACGAAGCTGCCCGTGATGTGCTCGGGCTGGAGCTGGATGAAATCGGTCGCCTGATTGGTAAGCGTTGGGGTTTGCCTAGCGGCCTGGTGGCGAGCCTGAAGGAAATGCCGCCGCGCATCGACGCCGACGCCAGCCACGAACCGCTGGAACATTCGGAATGGCTGGCCGCGGTTTCGACCATGTCGACCCGTTGTGCCGGTGTCCTGTGTGAAGACGATGCGGCATCGGCTGAAGTTGATTTGGCTGAGATCGCCGAAAACTACGCAGAAATGCTGGGCCTGGATTCGGCAGTCGTGTTGTCTGCCGTGGATGCCGCGCAAAAGGCTTCGGAAGATGAAACCCTGGCGCACCAGGGTAAGCAGGCCAATGAGCCGGAAGCACAAATGTCCCTGCCGCTGGGTAAGCCGGTGGATTCGATCAATATCCTCAAGCGTGGCGTCGGCGATATGCACGACGAAGTGGCGACTGCCAGTACCGGCCAGGTCATGACCGTGGCGCTGGAAACGGTGTATCAGGGTCTGGGCCTGACGCGCGCGGTAGCCTTCCTGCGTAACCACGATGAGGGCCAATATGTAGCGCGTATGTGCTTCGGCGAATGTACCGAAGAAATGCTGGCGCGCCTGCATTTCAAGGATGCTTACCAGCCGGATGTATTTCACGCTGCATTGGCCAACGACAAAATGATTTTTGTCGAAGATGCGCAAGCACCTGGCTTCCTCAGCAAGCTGCCACGCTGGTGGCGCGACGAATTGTCGACAGCGCGCAGCTTCGTCATCCTGCCCTTGATGCTGAATTTCCATCCGGTCGGCTTTATGTATGGCGATTGGGATGCCGAACTGCCCCCGGCGAAAATTTCGCAGCAGGAAGTAGTCTTGCTGGATGAATTGCGTGCGCTGGTGGTGAAAGCCATCGGCTACCGCAATAAAAACGACGAGCCAGCCTGGACCCGTACCATGCGTTAATGCGGGCCGGTACCGGGCTTGCGACAGAAATATCGTAATTGGGGTCAGAGTTGATTTAATATGCAGTAAATCAACTCAGGTGCAAAGCCATGGCCCGACTTCCCCGGCTGGTTGTTCCCAACCAGCCCCATCACATCATCCAGCGCGGCAACGACCATCAACTGGTGTTTCGCGAAACCGCCGATTACGTCGAATTCCTGGCGCGCCTGCGTGAAGCGGCCAAGCAATTCAAGGTCGCCATCCATGCTTATGTGCTCATGCCGGACCACCTGCATTTGCTGGCAACGCCCAGCGACCAGGACGGCATGTCGCGCATGATGCAATGGCTGGGGCGCTACTACGTCCCTTACTACAACCGTAAATACGAGCGCAGCGGCACGCTGTGGCAAGGACGCTACAAGGCCACGGTGGTCGACGCCGAGCGTTACCTGATGACTTGCTGCCGTTATATAGAAACCAATCCGGTGCGTGGTGGCTTGGTCGCCGCGGCCGGTGATTACCCTTGGTCCAGTTATCCGCACCACATCGGGCTGAAATCCGATCCTGTCATCACTGATCATCCCTTGTATTGGGCTTTAGGCAACACACCGTTTGAGCGCGAGGCGGCATACAAGGCATTGATAGAGCAGGGCTTGAGTGCGGACGAGGTGGCGGCGGTCAGCGATGCCACTTTGAAGGGTTGGGCTTTGGGCAGTGAGCAGTATAAATTGTCATTAGAGAAACAAACTCAACGCCGGATTAGGCAAGTAAAGCGGGGCAGGCCGTCGCGCCAGAGCGTGGAGGTCGGCACCAAAAGCTCCTGATTTCATCACGCTGTTGAACCATTTTGGTGCAAAAATGAATTACTCTGTCCCCATTTAAAATTTGACTCCGAAGTAGGGAAAATTTAATTGACACTGACCCTATTTGTTGAGGTTGAAATTGAGATTGCTCTGCACTATCCTTCAGGCTCATTGAAAAGTAGTGGAGAAGGCTATGCATGCGCAAGGTTTGTACGATCCGGCTAATGAACATGATGCTTGTGGCGTAGGTTTTGTCGCCCACATCAAAGGCAAGAAGAGCCATTCTATTGTTGAGCAAGGTTTGCTCATCCTCAAAAATATCGACCATCGCGGCGCTGTCGGTGCCGACAAGCTGATGGGCGACGGTGCCGGTATCCTGATTCAGATCCCGGACCAGTACTACCGCGAAGAAATGGCCAAGCAAGGCGTAACCCTGCCACCAGCAGGGGAATACGGCGTTGGTATGGTTTTCCTGCCTAAGGAAAACGCTTCCCGCATCGCTTGCGAACAAGAATTGGAACGCTCGGTTCTGGCTGAAGGCCAGGTCGTGCTGGGCTGGCGCGATGTGCTGGTCGACAAAGAAATGCCGATGTCGCCTACCGTACGCGACAAAGAGCCTGTGATCCGCCAGATTTTCATCGGTCGCGGCCAGGACATCATGGTGACCGATGCACTCGAGCGCAAACTGTATGTCATCCGCAAGGCTTCGGGGCACGCGATCCAAGCACTGCGCTTGTTGCACGGCCAGGAATTCTTCGTGCCATCGATGTCGGCACGTACCGTGGTCTACAAAGGCTTGCTGCTGGCTGACCAAGTCGGTGAATACTATAAAGACTTGCAAGATCCACGCTGCGTCTCCGCACTGGCGCTGGTGCACCAACGTTTCTCGACAAACACCTTCCCTGAATGGCCGCTGGCTCACCCGTACCGCCTGCTGGCGCACAACGGTGAGATCAACACAGTTAAAGGTAACTTCAACTGGATGCGCGCACGCGAAGGCGTGATGAAGTCGGCTGTGCTGGGCGACGACCTGAAAAAACTGTTCCCGCTGATCTATGAAGGTCAGTCGGATACCGCATGCTTCGACAACGCGCTCGAACTGCTGGTCATGGCTGGTTACCCGATCGCACAAGCGATGATGATGATGATTCCGGAAGCGTGGGAAAACCACACCACCATGGATGACAACCGTCGCGCGTTCTACGAATACCACGCTGCCATGATGGAGCCATGGGATGGCCCGGCAGCAATGGCATTTACCGATGGTCGCCATATCGGCGGTACCTTGGATCGCAACGGTTTGCGTCCAGCACGTTACATCGTGACCGACGACGACCTGGTCGTAATGGCGTCGGAATCCGGTGTCCTGCCTATCCCTGAATCGAAGATCATCCAGAAATGGCGCCTGCAACCAGGCAAAATGTTCCTGATCGATCTGGATGCAGGCCGCATCATCGACGATAAAGAACTGAAAGATACCTACGCTAACGCCAAACCATACAAACAATGGATTGAGTCGGTACGTATCAAACTGAATGAACTGAACAAGGAAGCAGCGGAAGCCAAACCGGCAACCGCCTTGCTCGACCTGCAACAAGCATTCGGCTACACCCAGGAAGATTTGAAATTCCTGATGTCGCCTATGGCAACCACCGCTGAAGAAGCAACCGGTTCCATGGGTAACGACTCGCCGCTGGCTGTCATGTCGAACAAAGACAAGACCCTGTATAACTACTTCCGTCAGTTGTTTGCGCAAGTCACCAACCCGCCTATCGATCCGATCCGCGAAGCAATGGTGATGTCGCTGGTGTCGTTCATTGGTCCTAAGCCTAACCTGCTCGACACCAACAACATCAACCCGCCTATGCGTCTGGAAGTGTCGCAGCCGGTGATCGACTATGCGGATATCGCCAAGTTGCGCAACATTGGTGCACACACCGGCGGCAAGTTCAAATCGCATGAGCTAAACATTTGCTACCCGACCGCATGGGGCAAGGAAGGCATCGAAGCGCGCCTGGCTTCGCTGTGCGCGCAGGCAGTCGATGCAGTTCAATCCGGCCACAACATCCTGATCATCTCCGATCGCAAGATCGATGAAAACCACGTCGCGATTCCAGCGCTGCTGGCAACTTCGGCGATCCACTTGCACCTGGTCAGCAAAGGTATGCGTACCTCGACCGGTCTGGTAGTGGAAACCGGTTCGGCACGTGAGACACATCACTTCGCGCTGCTCGCAGGTTACGGTGCAGAAGCAATTCATCCGTACCTCGCGATGGATACCGTCAGCGAAATGGCGAAAGGCTTGCCAGGTGACTTGTCGCCAGAAAAAGCGATCGCCAACTTCCAGAAAGCAGTCGGCAAAGGCTTGATGAAAGTCATGTCGAAAATGGGTATCTCTACCTATATGTCCTACTGCGGCGCGCAGATTTTTGAAGCCATCGGCCTCAACAAATCGCTGATCGAAAAATACTTCAAAGGCACTTCGTCCAACGTAGAAGGTATCGGCGTATTTGAAGTGGCGGAGGAAGCGTTGCGCCTGCACCGTGCAGCATTCAGCGCTGACCCAGTGCTGGCACATGCGCTGGACGCTGGTGGTGAATATGCATACCGTACCCGCGGTGAAGAGCACATGTGGACCCCGGATGCGATTGCCAAATTGCAGCATTCGACCCGTGCCAACAACTTCAGCACCTATAAAGAATACGCACAGATCATCAACGATCAGTCGAAGCGTCACATGACACTGCGTGGCCTGTTCGAATTCAAATTCGATCCAGCTAGCGCGATTCCACTGGATGAAGTTGAACCGGCCAAGGAAATCGTCAAACGTTTTGCTACCGGCGCGATGTCGCTGGGTTCGATCTCGACCGAAGCGCACGCAACCCTCGCGATTGCGATGAACCGTATCGGCGGTAAATCGAACACCGGTGAAGGCGGCGAAGATACCAAGCGTTATCGCTCGGAGCTGCGCGGCATTCCTATCAAGGATGGCTCGACCCTGTCGTCGGTTATAGGTAAAGACGTGGTTGAAGTCGACATGCCTTTGATGCCTGGCGATTCGCTGCGCTCGAAGATCAAGCAAGTTGCTTCGGGTCGTTTCGGTGTCACCACCGAGTACCTGACTTCGGCTGAGCAAATCCAGATCAAGATGGCACAAGGCGCGAAGCCAGGTGAAGGCGGTCAATTGCCAGGTCACAAAGTATCCGAGTACATCGCACGCCTGCGTTTCTCGGTACCTGGCGTTGGTTTGATCTCGCCGCCACCGCATCACGATATTTACTCGATCGAAGATCTGGCGCAGCTGATCCATGACCTGAAAAACGTCAATCCTAGCGCTTCGATCTCGGTCAAGCTGGTTGCGGAAGTCGGCGTCGGTACCGTTGCTACCGGTGTGGCTAAAGCGAAGGCTGATCACGTTGTGATCGCAGGCCATGACGGCGGCACCGGCGCATCGCCATTGTCGTCGGTCAAGTTCGCTGGTTCGCCATGGGAACTGGGTCTGGCTGAAACACAGCAAACCCTGATCCTGAACGGCTTGCGTACACGTATCCGCGTACAGGCTGACGGTCAGATGAAAACCGGCCGTGACGTCGTCATCGCTGCTTTGCTGGGCGCAGATGAAATGGGCTTCTCGACCGCGCCGCTGGTGGTTGAGGGTTGCATCATGATGCGTAAGTGCCATCTGAACACCTGCCCGGTCGGCGTTGCGACCCAGGATCCGGTCTTGCGTGCCAAGTTCTCCGGCAAGCCAGAGCACGTTGTTAACTACTTCTTCTTCATCGCAGAAGAAGCACGTCAAATCATGGCGCAACTGGGTATCCGTACATTTGACGAACTGATCGGCCGTGCCGACCTGCTCGACAAATCGAAAGCTATCTCGCACTGGAAAGCCAAGGGCCTGGATTTCAGCCGTATGTTCTATCAACCTGCAGTCGCGGAAGGCGTTGCTCGCTACCACGTTGAAGGTCAGGATCACGCGCTGGAAAAAGCACTGGATAACAAGCTGATCGCACAAGCCAAGGCAGCGATCGAAAACGGTGAAAAAGTCTCGTTCATCTCGACCATCAAAAACGTCAACCGTACCGTTGGTGCGATGTTATCCGGTCAGGTCGCGAAGAAATACGGCCATGAAGGTTTGCCTGACGACACCATCCACATTCAGTTGCAAGGTACTGCAGGCCAATCGGCTGGCGCGTTCCTGGCACACGGCATTACGCTGGACCTGGTGGGCGAAGGTAACGATTACGTCGGCAAAGGTTTGTCGGGTGGTCGCATCATCGTGCGTCCTAACACCGAATTCCGCGGTCGCGCAGTAGAGAACATCATCAGCGGCAACACCTTGCTGTACGGTGCGGTTGCCGGTGAAGCGTTCTTCAACGGCGTCGCCGGCGAGCGTTTCGCGGTACGTAACTCGGGCGCGATTGCAGTGGTCGAAGGTACCGGTGATCACGGTTGTGAATACATGACAGGCGGCACCGTGGTTGTGCTGGGTGATACCGGACGTAACTTTGCTGCCGGTATGTCGGGCGGTATCGCGTATGTCTACGATCCGAAAGGTGATTTCGCCAGCAAGTGCAACATGGCGATGGTTGCCCTGCATCCTGTGGAATCGGCGTCTGAACAGGAAAACAAGGCTGAACACGCTTCCTGGCATAGCCATGTACGCGGCGCAGATGCGCAAACCGATGAAGCTATCCTCAAAGGTTTGATCGAGCGTCACTTCAAATACACCGGTAGCACACGTGCACGTGCACTGCTGGATGAGTGGAGCACCGCGCGCAGCAAGTTCGTTAAGGTATTCCCGTCGGAATACAAACGCGCATTGGCCGAGATGCATGCAGCCAAAGCTGAGCAGTCCGTGTCAACCAAGGTTGCGGTTTAACAGTTGCTGATAAGGCTGTAAGCAGCACTGTTCACAAACGATGTCATGGCCCGGTCACTAGATGATCGGGCCGAAACGAATGGTTTAGAAGGCGAGAGAAACATGGGAAAGATTACCGGTTTTATGGAATTCCAGCGTTTGCGGGAAGCAAGCGAGGAGCCGAAAAAACGTACCGCGCATTACAAAGAATTCACCATGCATCTGAGCGATGCAGATTCAAAAGTACAGGCAGCACGCTGCATGGATTGCGGTATTCCGTTTTGCAATAACGGCTGCCCGGTCAACAATATCATTCCTGACTGGAATGACCTGGTGTACAGCGGCGCATACAAGCAAGCGCTGGATACCCTGCACTCAACAAACAACTTCCCTGAATTCACCGGTCGTATCTGCCCGGCACCATGCGAATCCGCATGTACACTGGGTATCAATGAAGATCCGGTCGGTATTAAATCGATTGAACACTTCATCATCGACAAGGGCTGGGATAACGGCTGGGTCGTGCCACAAGTGCCTAGCGTCAAAACCGGTAAAAAAATCGCGGTAGTCGGCTCCGGCCCTGCCGGTATGGCAGCAGCGCAGCAATTGGCGCGCGTCGGTCACGATGTCACCGTATTTGAAAAGAATGATCGCGTCGGTGGTTTGCTGCGTTATGGCATCCCTGACTTCAAAATGGAAAAAAACCACATCGATTTGCGCGTCAAGCAAATGGAAGCAGAAGGCGTGACCTTCCGCACCGGCGTGCTGGTTGGTAAGGATTTCCCTGCGAACATCATCAACTGGGCAAAAGAAACCATCTCGCCAGAGGAAATCAATAAAGACTTTGATGCAGTCATCATCGCTGGCGGTGCAGAACAGCCGCGCGACCTGCCTGTGCCGGGTCGTGAATTGAAGGGCGTGCATTTCGCGATGGAATTCCTGCCATTGCAAAACAAGGTCAATGCCGGCGACAAGGTCAAAGACCAATTGATGGCAACCGGCAAGCACGTGGTTGTGATCGGCGGCGGCGATACCGGTTCCGATTGCGTAGGTACTTCGAACCGTCACGGCGCAGCATCGGTCGCTCAGTTTGAATTGTTGCCACAGCCACCGGAAGAAGAAAACAAGCCGCTGGTCTGGCCTTACTGGCCAACCAAGCTGCGCACATCTTCGTCGCACGAAGAAGGCTGCGAGCGTGACTGGGCGGTTGCAACCAAGCGCCTGGAAGGCAAAAACGGCAAAGTCGAGAAACTGATCGCTGCCCGCGTTGAGTGGAAAGACGGCCGCATGCAGGAAGTACCGAACTCGGAATTCGAAATGAAAGCCGACCTGGTGCTGCTGGCCATGGGCTTTGTTTCGCCAGTACAGCAAGTGCTGGACGCCTTCGGTGTCGACAAGGATGCACGTGGTAACGCCAAGGCGACTACCGATGGTGAAGGCTGCTACCGTACTTCGGTCGAAAAAGTGTTTGCAGCTGGCGACATGCGCCGTGGTCAGTCGCTGGTGGTCTGGGCAATAAGAGAAGGCCGCCAGTGCGCGCGTGAAGTTGACGCGTTCCTGATGGGCGAATCGGTACTGCCACGCTAAAGAATGTTTATGTACAGAAAACCCACCGAGTCGCAAGACCGGTGGGTTTTTTTACAACGTTTGGCGTATGTAAGCTGCTCAAAAGAAATGGCCTTGGGAGAGATTTCGTTTTCTGCACTACAATTATGACATTGCAAAAGAAATACTCCCCCTAGTGCCTAATCTTGTAGAAATCCGCGATCTCCATTTTGGTTATGGTGAGCGTCCGATACTGTCGGAGCTCAACATGGACTTCCCACGTGGCAAAGTAATTGCCGTCATGGGTGGCTCCGGCTCAGGTAAAACCACGGTTTTACGCCTGATAGGCGGGCAGTTAAGCCCACAAGCTGGGCATGTTGCGGTAGACGGGCAGGTGGTGCACCAGCTCGATACCAAGGCTTTGTATAAATTGCGTCGCAAGATGGGCATGTTGTTCCAGCATGGCGCTTTGTTCACGGATATCTCTGTGTTCGAGAACGTAGCCTTCCCGTTGCGCGAACATACAGACTTATCCGAGGAGTTAATCCGCGACCTGGTGTTGATGAAGTTGCACACTGTCGGCCTGCGTAACGCTGCCCAGTTGATGCCTTCAGAAATTTCCGGCGGGATGGCGCGACGCGTTGCGTTGGCGCGTTCGATAGCGCTGGATCCACAACTGATCATGTATGACGAGCCGTTTGCCGGTCTCGATCCGATTTCGATGGGCATGACGGCCAACCTGATCCGCAAGCTCAATGATGCGCTCGGTTCGACCACCATCCTGGTTTCGCATGATGTGCACGAATCGTTTTCGATTGCCGACTATGTGTATTTCCTGTCCAAAGGCACCATCGTCGCGCAAGGTACGCCAGCCGAGATGATGGCTTCCAGCGACCCGTATGTGAAACAGTTCGTCAATGCCGAGCCGGATGGCCCTGTGCCTTTCCATTATCCGGGCAAGTCGCTGGCCGATGATCTGGGGCTGGGGGCACGTTCATGATTTGGTTGCTGGAGACGCTGGGACGTCTGGTTCGTGAGTTTGTAGTCAATATCGGTTTTGCTACCCGCACCTTTTTCGGCATCATCGGTGCGTCTGGTGGTTTGCTGCGTCGTTTTCGCCTGGTCACCAGCCAGATCCACTTCATCGGCAATTATTCGCTGGTGCTGATTGCGGTATCCGGTTTATTTGTCGGTTTCGTGCTGGGTTTGCAAGGCTATTACACACTGAATAAATACGGTTCCGAACAGGCGCTGGGTTTGCTGGTTGCCTTGTCGCTCACGCGGGAACTGGGTCCGGTGGTGACCGCATTGCTGTTTGCCGGACGTGCCGGTACTTCGTTGACAGCTGAAATTGGCCTGATGAAAGCCGGTGAGCAATTGTCGGCAATGGAAATGATGGCGGTGAACCCGCTGCAGCGGGTGCTGGCACCGCGTTTCTGGGCCGGTGTGATTGCGATGCCTATCCTGGCCGCCATCTTCAGCGCGGTTGGTATCCTCGGTGGTTACATCGTCGGTGTGCAACTGATAGGCGTGGACGAAGGCGCTTTCTGGTCGCAGATGCAGGGTGGTGTGGATGTCTGGAATGACATCGTCAATGGCGTGATTAAAAGTATCGTATTTGGCTTCGCAGTAACCTTCGTGGCCTTGTACCAAGGGTATGAAGCCCAGCCAACGCCGGAAGGCGTGGCACGCGCGACGACGCGTACCGTGGTAATCGCGTCCTTGTCCGTGTTGTGGCTGGATTTCCTGTTGACGGCACTGATGTTCAGCTAAGTTGCAATAAAGGGGCGCGGAGCGGCTTATGCACTTTTAGATTAAAATGTGCGCCCCTCCGACGCTTTGTTCGTGTGATGGATGAGACACTATTTTTGATAAATAGCGATTTCTCCCATATTTGAGGTATCTGTTTATGCAACGAAAATCATTAGACTTATGGGTTGGCCTGTTTGTGCTGCTGGGCGCTGCCGCACTGTTCTTTTTGGCGATGAAAGCCGGGAACATGGGATCGGTGATGTCCTTCGAGCAGGTTTATCCGGTCGTGACAAGATTCGATAATATCGGCGGATTGAAGCCGCGCGCACCCGTAAAAAGTGCCGGCGTGGTGGTGGGACGCGTAGCCGATATCTCCTTCGATGATAAAAGCTATCAGGCGACCGTTACCCTGAATATTGAAAGTCGTTATGTTTTCCCGAAAGACTCGTCGGCCAAAATTTTGACCTCGGGCTTGCTGGGCGAACAATATATAGGTTTGGAACCAGGTGGCGATACCGTCAACCTGGCAGCAGGTGACAGAATTACAATGACACAATCGGCCATGGTGCTGGAGAACTTGATTAGTCAGTTCCTCTTCAGCAAGGCAACCGAAGGGAAAGAAGACCAAAAATGAAAAATACCAGCAAAACACTCTTGTTAGCTTCCGCATTGCTGCTCGGCGGATGTGCCAGCAGCACCGCCAACAATCAGGCTGATCCGCTCGAAGGTTTTAACCGTGCGATGTTCAGCTTTAACGACACCGTGGACCGTGTCGCGCTGAAACCAGCTGCGACTGCCTACCAGGATGTATTGCCTTCGTTTGTACAGACCGGCGTCAATAACTTCTTCGGCAACATCGGCGACGTCTGGACCATGGTCAATAATTTCCTGCAAGGAAAAGGCGAAGCAGGTCTGTCCGACGTGATGCGCGTTGCAGTCAACAGCACATTCGGTTTCGGCGGTATCCTGGATATCGCGTCTGAAGCGGGTATCCAGAAGCACAAGGAAGATTTCGGTCAGACCCTGGGTAAATGGGGCGTAGGTTCCGGTCCGTACGTGGTCCTGCCTTTGTTTGGTCCTTCGACCCTGCGTGATACTGCTGCCTTGCCAGTTGATATCTACGGCGATGCATGGACATACGTCACACCTGTTGACGTACGTAACGTAGGTGCAGTGGTACGCGTCATCGATCTGCGTGCTTCGGCATTGAACGCAACCAACTTGCTGGAAGATGTGGCGCTGGATCGTTACACCTTCATCCGCGGTGCTTATTTGCAACGTCGTGAAAGCCAGGTGCGTGACGGTGCGGATGCCAAACCGACCAACGACAAGGCAATTGGCCCGCAAAGCTAATCAACTGCTTGCTTCTTGTTACAGATTCGTAGCGGGGCGCAAGCATCATTGTTGAACCACGTGCGCTGAAAGCAGTCGAATCGCATGCAAACGAGCCGGTTGCACGCATGTGGGTGTAATCCGGTTATCGCGGCATGTGCTTGCTCTTATGTAATTCGCCATGCCGTTCAACCGGTCAGAAATTGGGTTAGGGAAATATGAATATATTTAAGAAATTGTCGTTCGCAGTTGCAGCTCTGATGTTCGCTGGCTATGCCGCAGCACAGGAAGCACCGGATGTCTTGATCAAGCGCATCAGTGAAGATGTGATGGCGACCGCTAAATCCGATAAGGAAATCCAAAGCGGCAATCCACGTCGTATCCAGCAAGTCGTTGATGAAAAAATCCTGCCGTATGTTGATTTCCAACGCATGACAGCGCTGGCTGCCGGTCGTTACTGGCGTGATGCAACACCGGATCAGCAAAAACAGCTGACCCACGAATTCCGCAGCTTGCTGATGTACACCTATTCGGGCGCTATCTCGCAAATCCGTGATCAAAAACTCGAGTATCGCCCTTTGCGTGCTGATCCTGCTGACACCGAAGTCATCGTGAACACACAGGTTATCCAGCAACGTGGTGAGCCTATCCAGTTGAGCTATCGCCTGGCGAAATCGGCAGCTGGCTGGAAGATTTATGACGTCAACGTGCTGGGTGCATGGCTGGTTGAAACCTACAAAGGCAGCTTTGCCGCAGAAATCAGCAAATCGGGCGTTGATGGCCTGATCAAGACCCTCGCAGAAAAGAACAAAAAGCTTGCCGCCAGCTCGGCAAAACCAGCTAAGGCTTCCTGATAATGTTCCAGCCCGGTACATCGCTCACTTTCGACAATGCCAAAACGGCATTGAACGCTGGTTTGCAGGCGATTGCTGCCGGGCAGACGGAATTTGATTTTGCTAAAGTGGAAACTGTCGATTCAGCGGCAGTTGCCACCATGCTGGCCTGGCGTCGTACCGCCAGCGCCCGCGCCGTTTCCCTCAGTTTCAACA
The DNA here is from genome assembly GCF_903993245.1 of Herminiimonas sp. Marseille-P9896. Classification (NCBI taxonomy): domain Bacteria; kingdom Pseudomonadati; phylum Pseudomonadota; class Betaproteobacteria; order Burkholderiales; family Oxalobacteraceae; genus Herminiimonas; species Herminiimonas sp. Marseille-P9896. The sequence goes on from NZ_CAJEVT010000001.1 coordinate 650,375, forward strand.
ATCTGCCAGGGAATCTGCGCAGCCTGATTTCCCTCTATGACGTGACCGAATTGATCGGTTCCAGCTCCGCGCGCGCCGATTTGCCCCATCATTGACCCCGTCGTCAATTTCCTGCGTACTACGTTTCACAGCCCTTCGTGCAGGGGTTCAACGTGAAAATCCAATATAATCAAAGGTTTTCGCATCCGGTAGCGTGAATTGCGCCGCCGTCAGCGTTCCATTCTTGCGTAAAGTGTTCTGAGCCACCATGGCTGCAATTCAAATTAACAATGTCGAAAAAAGCTATCGCACGCTGAAAGCGTTGAATGGCGTTTCACTTTCTATCGAAGAAGGTGAATTTTTCGGCTTGCTCGGCCCGAACGGGGCGGGCAAAACCACGCTCATCTCCATCATCGCCGGTCTGAACCGTGCCGACTCGGGTAACGTCACCATCCAGGGTCATGACGTCGTCAGCGATTACCGCAAGGCGCGCCAGTTGCTCGGCGTCGTGCCGCAGGAATTGGTGTTCGATCCTTTCTTTACCGTGCGTGAGACTTTACGCATGCAGTCGGGCTATTACGGCCTGAAGAATAACGATGCATGGATAGATGAAGTCATGCACAACCTCGACCTGACCAACAAGGCCGACGCAAATATGCGCGCATTGTCCGGCGGCATGAAGCGCCGCGTGCTGGTGGCGCAGGCGCTGGTACACAAACCGCCGGTCATTGTGCTGGATGAGCCGACTGCGGGTGTCGATGTCGAGTTGCGTCAAACCTTGTGGAAATTTATTTCACGCCTGAATCGCGAAGGCCACACCGTCGTATTGACCACGCACTATCTGGAAGAAGCGCAGGCGCTGTGCAATCGTGTTGCCATGTTGAAGGGTGGGCAGGTAGTAGCGCTGGATACCACCTCCACGCTGATTAAGCGCATCTCCGGTTCGCAACTGGTGGTAAAGCTGGCTGCAGGCAGTTTGCCGGACGAACTGAAGGAATTGGTTTCGCATCCGGAAGAACTGGCCTTCGGTAACAAGTACACCTTGCGCGTCAACGATTACAACGACGTCGAGCCGATACTGGCAAAGCTGCGCCAGGCGGGTGTGACGATAGAGGATATGCAATTGCAGCAGGCAGATCTGGAAGATGTTTTCATACAGATCATGGAAGGTGAGAAATGATAGGCTTCCAGACCCTGTTTTATAAAGAAATGCTGCGCTTCTGGAAGGTCGCGACGCAGACTGTGGCCGCGCCTATCCTGACGGCGGTACTGTACTTGCTGATCTTCGGGCATGTGCTGGAAGACCATGTGCAGGTTTATCCCGGCGTGAAATACACGGCTTTCCTGATACCTGGGCTGGTCATGATGAGCGTCTTGCAAAATGCATTTGCCAACTCATCGTCGTCGCTGATTCAGTCCAAGATTACCGGTAATCTGGTGTTCGTCCTGTTGCCACCGTTGTCGCACTGGGAGTTGTTCAGCGCTTATGTGATGGCGGCCGTCGTGCGCGGCCTGGTGGTTGGCAGCGGCGTGTTTATCGTGACTGCGTGGTTTGCCGACATGTCTTTCGTCGCACCGTGGTGGATAGTGATCTTTGCCGTGTTGGGCGCAGCGATGCTGGGCACCATGGGCCTGATCGCGGGCATCTGGGCGGAGAAGTTTGACCAGCTCGCAGCATTCCAGAACTTCCTGATCATGCCTGCCACGTTCCTGTCCGGCGTCTTCTACTCGGTACATTCCTTGCCACCGTTCTGGCAAACCGTGTCGCATATGAACCCGTTTTTCTACATGATAGACGGCTTCCGTTATGGCTTCTTCGGTCAGTCCGATGTGAATCCGCTGGTCAGTTCTACTGTCGTCGCATTTTTCCTGGTGCTGCTGGCAGGCGTAGGTATGTCGCTGCTGAAGAGCGGTTACAAGCTGCGTCATTAATCATCCGGAAATAAACCGTACACCCTATTTATTCACCTCATCATCACCATATTAGATAAAGGCAGAATCATGTTGCCCACACCGGAATTAGTTAAAAGTTATATCGCGGCAGGCTTGAATTGTTCACACCTCGAGGTTAGCGGCGATGGCGCGCATTTCGAAGCTGTGATCGTATCGGACGCGTTTGCAGGCAAGCGCCTGATCCAGCGTCATCAATTGGTGTACGCCGCTTTGGGTGATCGCATGCGTGAAGAAATCCACGCCTTGTCGATGAAGACACTGACGCCAGAAGAATTCCAGAAGTAAGTAACTGCATATTTGAACGGACCAGCTTTAAATGGATAAACTTTTAATTCGGGGCGGTAATCGTCTCTCCGGCGAGATCACTGTTTCCGGTGCAAAGAATGCAGCGCTGCCTATCTTGTGCGCGGGCTTGTTGACGGCCGATACGGTACAGCTGAGTAATGTACCTAATTTGCAGGACGTAACGACTATCTTGCGCCTGTTGCGCCAGATGGGTTTGCGCGCCGAGCAGGACGGCGATAAAGTCAGCCTCAACGGCAGCGCCATCGATAAGCTGGAAGCGCCGTACGAAATGGTGAAAACCATGCGTGCGTCCATCCTGGTACTGGGACCTTTGCTGGCGCGCTTCGGCGAAGCCCGGGTCTCCTTGCCTGGTGGTTGCGCGATCGGTTCGCGCCCGGTAGACCAACACATCAAGGGTTTGCAGGCGATGGGTGCCGAGGTCACGATAGAGGCCGGTTACATCCATGCCAAAGCCAAGAAGCTCAAAGGTACGCGCATCGTGACCGATATGATTACCGTCACCGGTACCGAAAACCTGCTGATGGCGGCGACGCTGGCAGAAGGTGAGACCATACTCGAAAACGCTGCACGTGAACCGGAAGTCACCGACCTGGCAAATCTGCTGGTGGCGATGGGTGCAAAGATCGAAGGCATAGGTACGGATCGCCTGGTGATCCAGGGTGTAGAGAGTTTGCACGGCGCCAGCCATGCAGTGATTGCTGACCGTATCGAAACCGCAACCTTTATGTGCGCAGTGGCGACGGTCGGTGGCGATGTTACTTTGCGCAATGTGCGTACTGATACGCTGGATGTGGCGTTCGACAAATTGCGCGAAGCCGGTGCGATCCTGACGTCTGGTGACGACTGGATACGTGTGCAAATGGCATCGCGTCCGAAAGCAGTCAGCTTCCGTACCACTGAATACCCGGGTTTCCCGACCGACATGCAGGCGCAATTCATGGCCATGAACTGTGTTGCAGAAGGCAGCAGCCGCGTAATCGAAACGATTTTTGAAAATCGTTTCATGCACGTACAGGAAATGAATCGCCTCGGCGCTGCGATTACGATTGAAGGTCACACTGCGATCATCAATGGTGTGGATAAGCTGGTTGGTGCACCGGTGATGGCCACCGACTTGCGCGCTTCGGCTTCGCTGGTGATTGCTGCTCTGGCTGCCGAAGGTGAAACACTGATAGATCGCATTTACCATCTGGATCGCGGTTACGATCGTATGGAAGTCAAATTGTCCGCCGTCGGCGCAGATATACAGCGAGTGAAATGATGACGCAAGAGAACCAACAACTGACACTGGCGCTGTCCAAGGGCCGCATTTTCGAAGAAACCTTGCCGCTGCTGGAAGCCGCAGGCATCAAGGTGACAGAAGATCCGGAAACCTCGCGCAAGCTGATCCTGCAAACCAATGATGCAAATGTGCGCGTGATCATCGTGCGCGCATCCGACGTGCCGACCTATGTGCAATACGGTGCCGCTGACTTCGGTGTGGCCGGCAAGGACGTCTTGCTCGAGCATGGCGGCGAAGGCCTGTACCAGCCTATCGACCTGCATATCGCGAAATGCCGTATGTCGGTCGCGGTCAAGGATGGCTTCGATTACGAAAGCGCCGTGCAACAAGGTGCGCGCCTGCGCGTCGTGACCAAGTATGTAGAAACTGCACGTGAACATTTTGCGTCCAAAGGTGTGCACGTTGATCTGATCAAGCTGTATGGTTCGATGGAGCTGGGGCCGTTGGTAGGCCTGGCCGATGCCATCGTCGATCTGGTCAGCACTGGCAGCACCCTGCGCGCCAATCATCTGGTTGAAGTGGAACGCATCATGGACATTTCATCGCGCCTGGTCGTTAACAAGGCTGCACTGAAACTGAAACGTGAGCGCCTGCAACCGATACTGGAAGCGTTTGAACAAGCGTCGAAACGTCACTCTTGATGTCGGCAGTATTTAATTCCTACATGGCCTGATTGAGGAAAATGATGTCCATACAGATACGCAAATTTGATTCCACACATCCCGACTTCAAGCAACAGCTCGCGGATGTACTGGCGTTCGAAGCCAGCGAAGACGAAGCGATTGATCGCTCCGTGCAGCGCATCCTGGAGGATGTGAAGAAGCGCGGTGACGTTGCTGTGCTTGAATATACGAAGCAATTCGACCATGTCGAAGCAGGCAGCATGCAGGCGCTGGAAATCGGCGGCGAAGCATTGCAAGCCGCACTGGCGCAACTGTCGCCGGTACGTCGCGCCGCCTTGCAGACTGCAGCGGATCGTGTGCGCGTGTATCACGAACGACAAAAAGCCGAGATTGGTTCCAACGGCTTCAGCTACACCGAAGCAGACGGCACCATCCTCGGACAAAAAGTAACACCGCTGGATCGCGTCGGTATTTATGTGCCGGGCGGTAAAGCAGCTTATCCATCATCGGTATTGATGAATGCGATTCCTGCCAAAGTCGCAGGCGTGCAGGAAGTCATCATGGTGGTGCCGACCCCGAATGGCGTGAAGAACGAATTGGTATTGGCAGCGGCGGCGATGTCCGGTGTCGATCGCGTCTTCACCATCGGTGGCGCGCAAGCTGTCGCTGCGCTGGCGTACGGCACGGCGACTATCCCGCAGGTAGACAAGATCGTCGGCCCGGGCAATGCCTACGTGGCCGCAGCCAAGCGCCGCGTGTTTGGTACCGTGGGTATCGACATGATCGCTGGCCCATCGGAAATCCTGGTGGTGTGCGACGGTACGACCGATCCGGACTGGATCGCGATGGACTTGTTCTCGCAAGCCGAGCATGACGAACTGGCGCAATCCATTCTGATCTGCCCGGATGCGGCTTATCTGGATGCAGTGGCAGAGAGCGTCAATCGTCAACTCGCGGATATGCCACGCAAGGAAGTGATCACCACTTCGCTGACCAATCGCGGTGCGATGATCAAAGTGCGCGATATGGACGAAGCATGCGAGATCGCGAATATGATCGCGGCGGAACACCTGGAAATCTCGACCGAGAATCCGCAGCAATGGGCCGATAAAATCCGCCACGCTGGCGCCATGTTCCTCGGTCGTTTCTCGTCCGAGTCGCTGGGTGATTATTGCGCGGGTCCTAACCATGTGTTGCCGACTTCGCGCACTGCACGTTTTTCTTCGCCACTGGGTGTGTATGACTTCCAGAAGCGTTCCAGCATGCTGCAGGTCAGCCAGGGTGGCGCGCAGACTCTCGGCAAGGTTGCCGCTGAACTGGCGTACGGCGAAGGTTTGCAAGCCCACGCCCGTTCTGCAGAATATCGCCTGAAATGAAATTGCTCCGGGCCCAGCCATGACGGATTGGCGTGATCGCATTTTCTGTGAAGATGCGCTGGCTGGGCTGGCGCGGATACCCGATGGTGCGATCGACCTGATCATTGCCGATCCGCCGTATGGACTGGGCAAGGATTACGGCAACGATTCCGACAAGCTGGATGCCGATGCCTACCTGCATTGGATGGAGCAATGGATAGATGCCGCTTTGCCCAAGCTGAAGGCGAATGGCAGTCTGTACATTTTCCTGACCTGGCGCTATTCGCCGGAAGTATTCGTCATGCTGAAGAAGCGCATGACCATGCTCAATGAAATCATCTGGGATCGTCGTGTGCCTTCGATGGGCGGCGGTACCCGCAAGTTTTCTTCGGTGCATGACACCATAGGTTTCTTTGCCAAAGCCAAGGATTACTATTTCGATCTGGATGCGGTGCGCATCCCTTACGATGCGGAAACCAAGAAAGCACGTTCGCGTTCTATCTTCGTTGGTGCCAAATGGCTGGAGATGGGCTACAACCCGAAAGATGTCTGGAGCGTGTCGCGTTTGCATAAAGAGCATCGCGAACGGGCTGACCATCCGACCCAGAAGCCACTGGAAGTAGTTGAGCGCATGTTGAAGGCTTCGTGTCCACCCGGCGGAGTGGTGCTGGATCCTTTCATGGGCAGTGGCACCACGGCAGCGGCGGCCAAACGATGCGGCCGCCATTTCGTGGGTTTTGAGCTGAATGCCGAATATTGCGAGATGATAGAAAAACGTTTGCAGCTGCTGACACCGCAGGAAGAAGCTGGCAGTCCGGTTTTGAGCGGGCAGGAGCAAAAATCGGCGTCGGAAGAAATCTGATTAATTTCGATGTGGAATTGCCAAGAGTTCGCGCATTTATGCAGATTCCTGCGATTCTCGGGCTAAAAAGGCGTGTATCTGGCGAAACAGGTGCCCGAAGCTAAAGTCCTCGTTGAAAATGTGGGTAAAATGCATGTATTGCCATAAACTTGGCTCAGCTTTGCCTCTGAAGTGGCAAAGTGATTTATATCTCGATGCTGTACCAGCATTACCCTCTTCGTCATAACTGGTTGTTAATTGAATATGTCTACGCCACGCACTGCAGAAATCACGCGCAATACCAACGAGACGCAAATCCGCGTTGCGATCAATATCGATGGTACCGGTCAGCAAAAACTGAATACCGGCGTGCCTTTCCTTGACCATATGCTGGATCAGATCGCCCGTCACGGCCTGATCGATCTGGATATCGAAGCCAAAGGTGATCTGCATATCGATGCCCACCATACGGTGGAAGACGTCGGCATTACACTGGGCCAGGCTTTTGCCAAAGCGATAGGCGACAAAAAAGGCATCCGTCGTTACGGTCATTCCTATGTGCCGCTGGATGAAGCCTTGTCGCGCGTTGTCATCGACTTCTCGGGTCGTCCAGGACTGGAATTCCATGTCCCGTTTACCCGTTCGATGATAGGCACCTTTGATGTCGATCTGACACACGAATTCTTCCAGGGCTTTGTCAATCACGCCTTGGTATCTTTGCATATCGACAATTTGCGTGGCGTGAATGCCCACCATCAGTGCGAAACCGTATTCAAGGCCTTCGGCCGTGCATTGCGCATGGCTGCTGAACTGGATCCGCGTTCCGTTGGTACGATTCCATCGACCAAAGGCAGCCTGTAAGCTGCTCGCGGCCTGCAAGAGAATTTCAATACACTGAAATCTGAATCAACCGGTATGAACAAAATTGTTGTAGTGGATTACGGCGTGGGCAACCTGCGCTCGGTCGCCCAGGCTTTGCGTAAAGTGGCTCCGGAAGCGGATGTCCGCATTTCGGGTGAGCTTAATGACATCCATACGGCGGACCGCCTGGTCTTGCCGGGGCAGGGTGCGATCCCGGATTGCATGCGTTCGCTGCAAGAGTCCGGTTTGCAGGAAGCCCTGCTCAATGCCGCGCGTAACAAACCTTTATTCGGCGTCTGTGTCGGCGAGCAACTCATGTTCGACTGGAGCGAAGAAGGCGATACGGCCGGTCTTGGCTTGTTCCCTGGCAAGGTAATCAAGTTCCGCCTCGAGGACCAATTGCAGGAAGACGGTTCCCGCTTTAAAGTCCCGCAAATGGGCTGGAACCGCGTGCGTCAGGCGCAGTCACACCCGCTGTGGAACCAGATTGCTGACGACAGTTACTTCTATTTCGTGCATAGTTATTACGCGGTTCCTGCCGATCTTGCGCACATGGTAGGTGAAACACCCTACGGCGCGCCGTTTTGCAGCGCGATTGCACGCGATAACATCTTTGCGACGCAGTTTCATCCGGAGAAAAGTGCTACGGCCGGACTGCAGCTATACAAGAATTTTGTTCACTGGAATCCGTAAGCCTTATTCTTTATCGCTTTCTTTTCTACTTACAACCTCATACTCCAAACGTATCCATGCTGCTAATACCTGCCATCGATCTCAAAGACGGTCACTGCGTTCGCCTGAAACAAGGCGATATGGACCAGGCCACCGTATTTTCCGACGACCCTGCCGAAATGGCGCGTCACTGGTTATTGCAAGGTGCGCGTCGACTGCATCTGGTTGATTTGAACGGCGCGTTTGCCGGCAAGCCGAAGAACGAATCGGCCGTCAAATCGATTTTGCAGGCAGTGCGTGAATACGCTGAGCAAAACGGCATCGAAGAAATTCCGGTGCAACTGGGTGGCGGCATCCGCGACCTCGACACCATAGAACGCTACCTGGATGACGGCCTGAGCTACATCATCATTGGTACCGCTGCGGTCAAGAACCCAGGCTTCCTGCATGACGCCTGCAGCGCCTTCCCGGGCCAGATCATCGTTGGCCTGGACGCCAAGGATGGCAAAGTCGCAACCGATGGCTGGAGCAAGCTGAGCGGTCACGAAGTGATAGACCTGGCGAAGAAGTTTGAAGATTACGGCTGTGAATCCATCATCTACACCGACATCGGCCGTGACGGCATGATGGGCGGCGTGAATATTGAAGCGACGGTCAAGCTGGCGCAAAGCATGACGATCCCGGTGATCGCATCTGGCGGTGTGCACAACATCAAGGATGTGGAAGCACTGTGCGCGGTACAGGACGAAGGTATCGAAGGTGTGATCTGCGGTCGCTCGATTTACGAAGGTACGCTGGACTTGCGCTCGGCGCAGGACCGGGCGGATGAATTGACAGACGAAGCACCGGAAGCGGACGCATGACACTGGCAAAACGCATTATTCCCTGTCTCGATGTCACCGCTGGTCGCGTCGTCAAGGGTGTCAATTTCCTCGAGTTGCGCGATGCCGGTGACCCGATAGAAATCGCGCGTCGCTACGACGAGCAGGGCGCAGACGAAATTACGTTTCTCGATATTACTGCGACCTCGGATGGTCGTGATCTGATTCTCGACATCATCGAAGCGGTCGCGTCACAAGTGTTTATTCCATTGACGGTTGGTGGTGGTGTGCGCGCGGTGGACGATGTGCGCCGTTTGCTGAACGCCGGTGCCGATAAGGTCGGTATCAACAGCTCGGCCATCAGCAACCCGCAACTGGTATTCGATGCATCGCAGAAGTACGGCTCGCAATGCATAGTCGTGGCCATCGACGCGAAGAAGGCCTCGGATGGGCGCTGGGAAGTATTCACGCATGGCGGGCGCAAGGCGACCGGGCTGGATGCAGTCGAATGGGCCAAGAAAATGCAAAGCCTGGGTGCTGGTGAAATCCTGCTGACCAGCATGGATAGAGACGGCACCAAGATAGGTTTCGACCTGGACCTGACACGCGCGGTGTCGGATGCGATCAGCATCCCGGTGATCGCTTCAGGCGGTGTCGGCGGTTTGCAGGATCTGGCAGATGGCGTCAAAGTCGGTCGCGCTGATGCGGTGCTGGCTGCCAGCATCTTCCATTACGGCCAGCACACGGTGCAGGAAGCCAAGCGTTTCATGGCAGATCAAGGTATTCCAATGAGGTTGGTATGAGCAGCAATGCAAAATGGCTGAATAAGGTGAAGTGGGATGAGCACGGCCTGGTGCCGGTCATCGCACAGGAAGTCGGCACCAATGATGTGCTGATGTTTGCGTGGATGAATCGTGATGCGCTGGCCAAGACCATAGAGTCGGGCGAAGCGATCTACTGGAGCCGCTCGCGCAAGAAGCTGTGGCACAAGGGCGAAGAGTCCGGCCACACGCAAAAAGTGCATGAAGTGCGCCTGGATTGCGATGAAGACGTGGTCTTGCTCAAGGTCGAGCAAGTCGGCGCGATCGCCTGCCATACCGGACGTCATTCCTGCTTCTTCCAGAAGTTTGAAGGCGGCGCGAAAGACGGCGACTGGGAAACCGTCGAGCCTGTGCTGAAGAACCCGGAAACGATATACAAATAAAGGCAGAGTCGCATGAGTGAAACACTGAAGCGCCTGGCAGCCGTGATTGAATCACGCAAACCGGCGAATGGCGGCGATCCTGAAAAATCGTATGTGGCGCGCTTGTTCAAGAAGGGCGACGACGCGATTTTGAAAAAAATCGGCGAAGAAGCGACTGAGCTGGTGATGGCGGCCAAGGATGCGCGCGTGAGCGATGACAAATCCAAGGTGCTGTACGAGTGCGCCGACCTGTGGTTCCATTCGGCTGTCCTGCTGGCACAATTCGATTTGACCCCACAAGACGTGCTCAATGAGCTGGCACGACGTGAGGGCATCTCCGGAATTGAAGAAAAAGCTGCGCGCAAAGCAGACTAATTATCCCTACATCTGATACGCTGGCGTTGAGAACCAACCACGATGGAGTTTCATTTGGATAATTGTATTTTTTGTAAAATTGCCGCGAAACAAATTCCCGCGCAGATTATTTATGAAGACGACGATCTGCTCGCATTCAAAGATATTAATCCTGCTGCGCCAGTCCATTTCCTGATTGTTCCAAAAAAACATGTGGCTACCCTGGCTGATTGCACGGCTGAGGATGCTGCTTTGTTGGGTAAAATATCTTTGCTCGCGCCGAAGCTGGCGCAGGAGCAGGGAGTTGGTTACCAGGCGGATGGTAATGGCCCTGGTACCGGTGGTTTCAAAACGCTGTTCAATACCGGACCGGATGGTGGGCAAGAGGTGTACCATCTGCATATGCACGTGATAGGCGGACCGCGTCCGTGGCGCAGATCACTGGCTTAAAACAATAATTCTAGAATTAGGGCGGCGACGCTTAACAAGGAGAAAATGATGGGTTCATTTAGCATCTGGCACTGGTTGATTGTACTGGTCATCGTGATGCTGGTATTCGGCACCAAGAAACTCGGCAATATGGGTTCGGACGTCGGTAAGGCAGTCAAAGGTTTTAAAGACGGCATGAAGGGCGAAGACGACAAGCCTGCTGCCCAGAACGCTGCGCCATCGCAGGTTGCCGACAAAGGCACCGTCGATGTTGAAGTGAAAGAAAAGTCGAATAGCTGATCATCTTGTGGGCAGGGCGGCCATCCGGCCTGAACTTGCCCGCACTATGTACAGCCTATCGCTAATCATATGATCGATATCGCCTTCTCCAAGCTCGCGATCATTGGTGTTGCGGCACTGGTTTTCATCGGCCCGGAAAAATTGCCGAAAGTGGCACGCATGGCCGGTACTTTGTTCGGCCGTGCGCAGCGTTATATCAATGACGTCAAATCCGAAGTGAGCCGCGAGATGGAGCTCGACGAGTTGCGCAAGATGCACCAGGAGGTGCAGTCTGCTGCCAGCGATGTCGAACGGTCGATTTCGCAGGGTGTATCGCAAGCCGAGAGTTCGCTGAATTCGGCATGGGACGACGTCGCATCTTCAGCCGATGTGGAGCTCAATCCGCTGATGGAGCCGCCGACCTACGATGAGGCCGCGGCCAAATCCAAAACCTTCCGCAAAAAGAAACTCGCACATACCTCGGCGATTCCGTCCTGGTACAAGCGTCAAAGCGGCCAAAAATCGCGCGTTATTTCCGGTGCGGCCCGTATGGCGAAACATACGCCTGCGCATGCCCGTAAATCCTCGCCTTTTTTTCATTGATGACCGGAGCGGGTGCGCAGCACAGTGCAGTGTTTGAACTGCCTCCCCGGATACCTGAGATGAATACCGTCACGCCATAATGAATGAAGAAAAGAACATGACCGGTACCGAAGACTCATTCATTTCGCATCTGATCGAGCTGCGCAGCAGGCTGATGAAAGCCTCGCTGGTAGTCATCGTGATATTCCTGTGCCTGATGCCCTGGGCTGGCGACATCTATGACGTTCTGGCACGTCCCATGATGCTGGCGCTGCCGGAAGGCAGCAAGATGATCGCAACAGGTGTTATCACGCCGTTCCTGATTCCGGTCAAGGTGACCATGCTGGTGGCCTTCCTGCTGTCGCTGCCATGGGTACTGTACCAATTGTGGGCATTCATCGCGCCTGGCCTGTATACGCATGAAAAGAAGCTGATCGCACCGCTGGTTATCTCGTCGTCGGCGCTGTTCGTGGTCGGTGTGGCGTTTTGCTACTTCTTTGTATTCGGTGTGATCTTCCACTTCATCAATAACTTCGCGCCTAAATCGATTTCGGTCGCGCCGGATATTGATAGCTACTTCGGCTTTGTGATGACCATGTTCATCGCCTTTGGCCTGACCTTTGAAGTGCCGGTGATCGTGATTGTGCTGGTGCGTATGGGGCTGGTCTCGGTCGAGAAGCTGAAGCAAATCCGCCCTTATGTGATCGTCGGTGCCTTTGTGATCGCAGCGATTGTTACGCCGCCTGACGTCATGAGCCAGTTGCTGCTGGCAGTGCCGCTGTGTCTGCTGTACGAGGTGGGTTTGTTGCTGGCGCCGATGTTCGTCCGTATTACGCAGGCGCCGAAAGAATCCGAATCGATTTAAGAACTGACGCGCAGGCACTCAGCCTGCGCTTGCTGTGGTGCTTACGCCTGGCGTAGCCAGGTCACCAGCGGGTAAGCATCCTTGAAGTCGGACGCCAGCATTTTCCCAAGATCGGCCACTTTCCTGACGTCCAGCTCGTGCCAGACGATGAAGTTCTTCAGCTTGATGTATTCGAGGTGCGGAACATCCGCATCAAAGCCTTTCGGTGGTCGGCTCAGCTTTCCTTCCTCTTGTAACTCGCCGTAAGTCTCTTTCAACTTCTTGTTCTTCAACAGTTTGGTAAAGCCCGCAGCATCGTCTATCACGTGCTGGCGGATCGCGCGCAGGCGTTCCGGTGGCGGCATCCATTCACCGGCTGCTATCAGCAGGGTGCCGGTTTCGTTGATGTGGAAGTAGTAAGTCGGGCCGCCACCCTGATGCGGTCTTTTCAAGCCGCTGGCATTAATCGCAGCCGAGAAATGCGTTTTGTACGGAATCTTTTCTTTGGAAAAGCGCATATCGCGGTTAATGCGAAACAGTGCTTTCTTCGGATTGCAGCCAGCAACCGCAGGATCAAACTTGCCGAGATCTGCGATCAACTTTGTCACCAGTTCCAGGAATTCAGCGCGCAGGATGTCGTAGCGCGGTTTGTTCATGACGAACCATGCACGATTATTGTTCTCGGCCAGCTCGGCCAGGAATTGGGTGAGATCGCGTATATGCATGGTTGTCTTGCCTGTGCTTACTCGGAGCGTTGTGCTGCACGTGGACGCTTGCCGACTGTGATGTTCAGATTGGTTTCCTGGTTGCGGCGCAAGACCACTACCTTGGCCTTGGTGCCAGGTGACAGTTGTGCGATCTGGTTCAGCATGTCGGCCATATCAGTGATGTTTTTGCCTTCGACCGATACCAGGATATCGCCAGGTTGCATACCTGCCTTATCGGCCGGGCCGCCTTTCAATACGCCGGCGATGATGGCGCCTGTACTTTTCTTCAGGCCGAAGCTCTCAGCCAGTTCTGGCGTGATGTCTTGTGGTTCGACACCGATGTAACCACGTACCACGTGGCCGTTTTTGATAATGCCATCCATCACGGATTTGACGGTTGTCACCGGAATCGCGAAGCCGATACCGAGCGAGCCGCCGCTACGGGAATAGATTGCGGTATTGATACCCAGCAGGTTGCCGTTGGCATCGATCAAGGCGCCGCCGGAATTGCCCGGATTAATCGCGGCATCGGTCTGGATGAAGTTTTCGAATGCATCCAGGATGCCGAGGTGGTTACGTCCCAGTGCCGAGATAATGCCCATGGTGACGGTCTGGCCGACGCCGAAAGGATTGCCGATAGCCAGTACAACGTCGCCAACGCGTGCTTCTTCAACACGTCCCAGCGTGATCGCAGGCAGGTTGTCCAGATTGATTTTGATGACAGCCAGATCGGTTTCAGGATCGGAGCCGACTACCTTGGCAATGGCTTTGCGGCCATCTGTCAGCGCAACTTCGATCTCATCCGCTGCTTCCACTACATGGTTATTGGTGAGGATGTAACCTTCAGCGCTGACGATGACGCCGGAGCCGAGGCTGACTTGTTTTTCCTGTTGTTCATCGAAGCGATCGCCGAAAAACTTCCGGAAGAACGGATCATCCATGAAAGGATTTTGCGATGGCGTGGCGGTTTTGCTGGTGAAAATATTGACGACCGATGGCATCGCCAGCTTGGCTGCATCGCGGAATGAACCTTGTGTCGGTGCGGTATTCGGTGGCGCTTCCAGCATGGAAACCGAGGTTGAGCTGCGCACCTTTTGCGTGCCGCTCAGTACGCCGCTCGCCCATTCAGGCTTCAAGGTCGTTACAATGAATAAAATTGCCAAACCGACGGTTACGGTTTGCGCAAACAACAGCCAAAGACGTCGCATAAAAGGTAGGAAAAATGGGTCAGGGAACGATAGATAGGGATGAACTAGCCAAATATCTAGCGAGAACGCTTGATATTACCCGTTTTCGAGATTTTTGCCCAAACGGCTTGCAAGTCGAAGGGCGCAAGCAAATCAAAACACTGGTTACTGGCGTCACCGCCAGCATGGCCTTGTTGCAGGCAGCGGTAGAAAAAGGTGCAGATGCCATTCTCGTGCATCACGGTTATTTCTGGCGCGGCGAAGACATGCGCGTGATCGGGCAAAAGCATCAACGCCTGAAAACATTGCTGACGCATGATGTAAATTTATTTGCCTATCACCTGCCGCTGGATATGCATGCCGAGTTTGGTAATAACGCGCAACTGGCTGCCCGCCTCGGGCTGCAAGCCGAATCACGTTTTGCCGAAGATGACCTTGGATGGCTGGGCAAGAGCGCGAATCCTGCCGTGACTACAGTTGGTGAACTGGCGCTGGAAATAGAAAAACGTTTGCAGCGCAAGCCTTTGCTGATAGGCGATCCGGCGCAGAAGCTGGGCGCAATCGGCTGGTGTACCGGTGCCGCGCAGGGCTACCTCGGTGATGCGATCGCTGCCGGTGCGCAGGTTTATCTGAGTGGTGAAATTTCTGAACCCACCGTACATTTGGCGCGCGAAAGTGGCGTCGCTTATCTTGCCTGCGGGCATCATGCAACTGAACGCTATGGTGTGCAGGCTTTGGGTGCGCACATCGCAAATACGTTTGGCATAACGCACCATTTCGTCGATATAGATAATCCAGTCTGATGCATTTTCAGAACATGGTTACAGACATATATGCATGTCTTGCGTAATCATGCTGCATGGCAATTTGTGTCTATGGTATAACTACAAATATTGGCAAAAAATACAGGCGCGTTTTTGTTCGCGTGTCGGGCACGGAGAGGAGTACGGATCAATGCAGGAACCGGTAGCCGATGGGCCGATTACAGTCCTAGTTGTCGAGGATGACGCGCTTACGCGTCGTACCTTGGGTCTTGCAATCGAGAAGGAGCCGTCACTGAAATTGCTGGCTGCACTCAGTGATGTGAAATCCGCATTGGGCTGGCTGGAACAGCAGTCGGTAGAACTCTTGCTGGTCGATCTGGGTTTGCCGGATGGCTCCGGCATCGACATCATTCGTTATTGCGCGCACCGCCATCCTGCGTGCAACATCATGGTCATCACCACGTCCAGTGATCAGGATAATGTACTCGACAGCATAGAAGCGGGTGCCTCCGGTTATGTGTTGAAAGATGCAGATCGCCTTGATATCGTCAGTGCCTTGCTGGACCTGCATGCCGGCGGTTCCCCGATGAGTCCTTCGATAGCGCGCAAGGTGTTGGGGCGCATACGTGATGGCAAGCGATCGGTTGATGCGGCGGCGGCTGAAGATGCGGCCGAGCAAGTGGCGCTGACCAAACGCGAATCGACTATCCTGGATTTGATCGCGCGTGGTGACAGCTACGGTGAAGTGGCGCGACAACTCTCGTTGTCGGTCGGCACCATACAGACCCATATCAAAAACATCTACGATAAATTATCGGTGCACTCGCGTGGCGAAGCGGTGTACGAAGCGAATCGCCGTGGTTTATTGCAGATGGATCAATTGAAATCCAAACGTTGAAAATTTGCAGCGGGATTCGTTGCAACAAATAAAAAAGGCCGCTGAATCAGCGGCCTTTTTGTTTATTTTTTCAGTGAGTCGCGGATTTCACGCAACAGCACGATATCTTCCGGAGTGGCTGCTTCCGGTTCCGGCGCAGCTGGTTCGGTTCTTTTCAGTTTGTTCAACAAGCGCACCATTTGGAAAATGATGAAGGCCAATATGATGAAATTAAGCGCAATTGTGATGAAATTGCCGTAGGCGAGGACCGCGCCCAGTTTTTTTGCCTCGACCAGTGTCAGGTTGGGGTCCTGATTATTCAGCGCAATATAGTAATTGCTGAAGTCCAGACCGCCGAAAACCTTGCCGACGACCGGCATGATGACATCCTGTACCAGCGAATCGACGATCTTGCCGAAAGCCGCGCCAATAATGACGGCGACCGCTAAATCGACCACATTTCCCTTGACCGCAAATTCCTTAAATTCCTGCATCATGCCCATGGCAATCCTCCGTTTAACTTGTTTGTAAAAATGCAATGCGCCAACGTATCCTAGATTTAGGCGCAAAAAACGTCAAATTAAATTTCCTCAAATTTTGTCAATTTCGATGGATAATGCGTCCCAAATAAAATAATTACATGTTGCCGTATTGCTCAAAAGTTCCGCAAAATTATCTTGAAGCATGCTATTTGCTTTAAAACAAACGTTGGCTCCGTTATAATCTAAGGTTGCTAGAAGTTTCGTACAGATTTCGCATTTTGACTGATTGGGGTTGGTATGAGTAACGAAAAGCAGGTCGATTCCGGTCGGCGAGGCTTGCTCGTCGCCACATGTGCGGCGGGTGGCGTAGCTGGCTTAGCCACAACTGGAGTATTAGTCTCTACGTTTCAGCCATCGGAGCGCGCAAAAGCCGCTGGTGCGCCTGTCGAAGTCGATATTTCTAGCCTCGTTCCGGGCGAGATGAAAACCGTCGAATGGCGCGGCAATCCAGTCTGGATTTTGAAGCGCACACCAGAGCAGGTCGCTGCTCTGGGCAAGTCAGATAATGAACTTGCCGATCCTTCGTCTTCCCGTACGCAATTCTCTACGACCCCGGAATACGCCATGAATGAATGGCGCTCCCGTCAAAAAGACCTGTTGGTCGTAGTTGGTATCTGTCCTCACCTGGGTTGCTCCCCGACTGCCAAATTCCAGACCGGTGCCCAGCCATCGTTGCCTGACGACTGGCACGGCGGCTTCCTGTGTCCATGCCATGGCTCGACCTTCGATCTGGCCGGTCGTGTTTATAAAAATAAACCATCGCCAGACAACCTGCAGGTTCCGCCATATATGTTCGAAGGCGACACCAAACTGGTCATCGGTAAAGATGAGAAAGGCGAGGCGTAATCATGGCATTCCACGAAAAGCAGCTTCCTGCCGATGCACCTATCGCTGACAAGGCACTGAACTGGGTAGATGCCCGTTTTCCGCTGTCATCGACCTGGAAAGCCCATCTCTCCGAATATTACGCTCCTAAGAATTTCAATTTCCTCTACGTTTTTGGCTCGCTCGCACTGCTGGTGCTGGTGATCCAGATCGTGACCGGTATTTTCCTCGTCATGCATTACAAACCGGACGCAAACCTGGCGTTTGCTTCGGTGGAATACATCATGCGCGATGTGCCTTGGGGCTGGCTGGTGCGCTACATGCACTCGACCGGCGCTTCGGCATTCTTCGTCGTGGTTTACATCCACATGCTGCGTGGCCTGTTGTACGGTTCGTATCGCAAACCGCGTGAACTGGTCTGGTTGTTCGGCGTCGCGATTTTCCTGTGCCTGATGGCGGAAGCCTTCTTTGGCTACCTGCTGCCATGGGGCCAAATGTCGTACTGGGGCGCGCAAGTTATCGTCAACCTGTTCGGCGCGATTCCTTTCATCGGCCCTGACCTGTCGCTGTGGATCCGTGGCGATTACGTGGTTTCCGACGCTACGCTGAACCGCTTCTTTGCATTCCACGTGATTGCGATCCCGCTGGTCCTGATCGGTCTGGTGGTAGCGCACATCGTTGCCTTGCACGAAGTAGGTTCGAGCAATCCGGACGGCGTTGAGATCAAGGAAAAAGTAGATGAAAAAGGTGTGCCACTCGACGGCATTCCTTTCCATCCTTACTACTCGGTACACGATATTTTCATCGTGACCATCTTCCTGTTCGTGTTCACCGCTGTGGTGTTCTTCGCGCCGGAAATGGGTGGCTACTTCCTCGAGTACAACAACTTTATTCCAGCTGATCCGCTGAAAACGCCACCGCACATTGCGCCGGTCTGGTACTTCACGCCGTTCTATTCGATTCTGCGTGCAACCACTTCGGACTTCATGATCTGGCTGGCAGCAGGTGTCGCGGCTTATGTCGCGCTGATCATCCTCAAGACCCGTCTGGCCAGCAAGTTCAAGATCGCTGCTGCAGTGGTTGGTCTGGTAGCGATCGCAGGCATGTTCATCTTTGATGCGAAGTTCTGGGGTGTGGTGTTGATGGGTGTGTCCGTCATGATCATGTTTGGCCTGCCATGGCTGGATGTGTCGCCGGTCAAATCGATCCGTTATCGTCCTAGCTGGCACAAATACGTGTACATGCTGTTTTGCTTCGTTTTTGTCGTTCTCGGTTATCTGGGTGTGCAGCCGCCGACCGCAATCGGTACTGCAATCGCACAGGTCGGTACCTTCATCTACTTTGGCTTCTTCTTGCTGATGCCTTGGTGGAGTGCTATGGGTACCTTCAAGCCTGTACCGGATCGTGTTGTTTTCCATCCGCACTAAGCCAAGGGATAACAGAATCATGACATTGCTGAAAAAACTGATTGCGTCTCTGGTGCTGTTGCCAGGCCTGGTGCTGGCTGCTGAAAGTAATTTCCCGCTGGATCATGCGCCTGACCGTACCAAAGACCTGGCAGCCCTGCAAAACGGCGCACGCCTGTTCGTGAACTACTGCCTGAGCTGCCACGCTGCTTCGTCGCTGCGTTATAACAAGTTGCAAGACCTCGGCCTGACCGAAGAGCAGATCAAGAACAACCTGCTGTTCACATCGGACAAGGTCGGCGGCATGATGACCATCGCGATGGCACCGAAAGATGCGAAAAACTGGTTCGGTGCAGTTCCGCCAGACTTGTCCGTCATCGCCCGTGCCAAAGCATCCGGTGCAGGCAGTGGTCCCGACTGGTTGTATACTTACCTGCGTTCGTACTATAAAGACGACACCCGGGCGACTGGCTGGAACAATATGGTCTTCCCTAACGTCGGCATGCCGCATGTGTTGTGGGAACTGCAAGGTATCCGCGACGCCAAGTTTGTCGAAGAGAAAGATCCGCATGACGCTAGCAAGGTCGTGCACAAGTTTGCTGGCTTTGAACAAGTTACTCCTGGTCTCATGACCCCGCTGGAGTACGACAAAGCTGTTGCCGATTTGGTGTCATTCATGACCTGGATGGCCGAACCGGCGCAAAATACCCGTAAACGCCTGGGCGTTTGGGTATTGCTGTTCCTGGGTGTATTCATAGTAATCACCTGGCGCTTGAATGCTTCCTATTGGAAAGATATCAAGTAATTTTCTTGCCCGCAGTTTGCGGGGTTTGTTTTAGGGTGAGCCGTAAAACGTCTCACCCTTTTGTTTCTAAGGAACTATAAAAATGATGGTTCTCTATTCGGGTACAACCTGCCCATTCTCTCAACGTTGCCGTCTGGTTCTGTTTGAAAAAGGCATGGACTTTGAAGTCCGCGATGTAGATTTGTTTAACAAGCCGGAAGATATTTCGACCATGAATCCGTACGGCCAGGTACCTATCCTGGTTGAGCGTGACCTCATTTTGTATGAGTCAAACATCATCAACGAATACATCGACGAACGCTTCCCGCATCCGCAATTGATGCCGGCTGATCCGTTGATGCGCGCACGTGCGCGTCTGATGCTCTTCAATTTTGAAAAAGAATTGTTCATCCACGTACACACGCTGGAAAACGACAAAGGTCGCAGCGGTGAAAAGGTTCAGGAAAAAGCACGGAATGAAATCCGTGACCGCCTGACCACGCTGGCTCCATTGTTCCTGAAGAACAAATACATGCTGGGCGATGAATTCTCGATGCTGGACGTAGCGATTGCTCCGTTGTTGTGGCGTCTGGATCATTACGGCATCGAGTTGTCGAAAACCGCTGCACCGCTGATGAAATACGCTGAACGCATCTTCTCGCGTCCTGCCTATATCGAAGCATTGACGCCTTCTGAAAAGGTCATGCGCCGTTAAAAAACTGCGCTATGGGGTTCCGGTCGTGTCCTTGTATGAAACCTTATGTTTCAATCAACGACATCGCCGGGGTTTCGTGGCACACTTTTTAGCCGTGTAGAGCTGATCGCCATCATGTCTGAAACTTCAACCAAACCTTATTTGCTGCGCGCCATTTACGAATGGTGTACTGATAACGGCTATACCCCTTACATGGCTGCCGTCGTAGACGGTGCCACACGGGTCCCGATGGAATTCGTCAAGAACGGCGAGATCGTTCTGAACATCAGCTTCAGCGCCACCAGTGGCCTGAAGATGGAAAATGATTTGATCCGCTTCAGCGCCCGTTTCGGCGGCGTCTCCCGCGATATCACGGTTCCTGTTGATAATGTGGTGGCCATCTATGCGCGTGAGAACGGGCAGGGCATGGCATTTGAAGCCACCAACAAGGCTGGTGCGGAAGAAGCTGACGAAGAAGTCGAAGATACAACTGTGGAAGATGCAGCGCCAGCCCATACTGCGCCTGCCTTAACCTCGGTTCCGACAGCGCCGCACAAGCACGAAGACCATGATGCAAGTGGTGATGGTAACGACGATGTACCGGATCCACCGAAAAAAGGTGGAAGACCTACCCTCACACGCATCAAATAGAGTATAATACTGCTCTGCAAAAGTTTAGCCGACTTAGCTCATTTGGTAGAGCAGTTGATTTGTAATCATCAGGTGGCCAGTTCGAAACCGGCAGTCGGCACCAAATAAAAACCCCTTATAGCCTCGCTATGAGGGGTTTTTTCTTATATGTTCGCTTTTCATCCATGCTCAGTCGTTTTGCATGGTTCAGTCCCGGCACTATCTGCGGCTAGAATGGGGGCTATTCATTTCATCCTTTTCTTCAGTGCTCATGAAATCAAGTTCATTCTTCATTGCTCCCTTGTTGTTCTCCGCTGCTGCGCTGGTCCAGGCGCAGGAAGTGCAGACCGTCAAAATCGGTCTGGCCGCACCGCTGACTGGCCCGCAAGCTTTTTACGGCAAGGATAGCCAGAACGGCGCGCGCCTGGCCGTCGATGAATTGAACGAAAAGAAAATCGTGGTCGGTGGCAAGCAACTACGGTTTGAATTGCTGTCGGAAGATGATGCTGCTGATCCGAAGCAGGGTGCGGCTGTCGCGCAGCGCTTTTGTGATTTGCATGTGAATGCAGTGATAGGCCATACCAACTCCGGCACCGCGATACCGGCTGCGCGGATTTACCATCAGTGCGGCTTGCCTAATCTGTCGCCATCTGCCACCAGCCCCGAGCTGACCAAGTCCGCTTACAACACCACTTTCCGCATGCTGGCGAATGACAGCACGCTGGCACAGGCGCTCGCTGCTTATACGGTGAATGTGCTGAAGCTGAAGACG
Source organism: Herminiimonas sp. Marseille-P9896 (assembly GCF_903993245.1). Taxonomy (NCBI): domain Bacteria; kingdom Pseudomonadati; phylum Pseudomonadota; class Betaproteobacteria; order Burkholderiales; family Oxalobacteraceae; genus Herminiimonas; species Herminiimonas sp. Marseille-P9896. The sequence continues at coordinate 671,927 of NZ_CAJEVT010000001.1, forward strand.
ATCGCCGTGGTTGATGATCGCAGCGCTTATGGCCAGGGCTTGGCCGATGCATTCCGGGCCGCCTTGCGCAATACATCGGTGACCGTCGTTACCCAGCAATACACCAACGACAAGGCGGTCGACTTCAGTGCCATCCTGACTGCGATCAAGGGACGTAATCCGGATGGTGTTTTCTTTGGCGGCATGGACCCGCAAGGCAGTGCCATGTTGCGACAAATGGAGCAGCTGGGTCTGACGCGACAGAAGTTCATTGGTGGTGACGGTATCTGTACGCAGGGCATGGAACAGCGCACCGAAGGCATGAAGATACAAGACAACCTGGTGTGTGCGCATAGCGGCATCGCACTGGATCGTACTGCGGCCAGCCGTGCGTGGAAGAAGCGCTATGACGATAAATTCCCGGGCCAGTTCCAGATGCATGGCCCGTACTCGTATGACGCGGTACTGGCAGTCGCCAAAGCGATGCAAGCTGCCAACAGCACAGAGCCACAGAAGTATCTGCCTGCGATGGCCAAGGTGCATTTTGCGGGGGTGATGTCTAACGTGCAGTTCGACCAGCGCGGCGAGATCAAGAATCCGACAATTTCTATCTACACCTACCAAGATGGCAAGCGACGCCTGGCCAAGTAAGCCGGTAAAACGGACTTAGTCTTTCAAGCCATTCCAGCGCGGCGTCAGGCTGTGCTGGATATCAAACAAATCCAGTACGCGACCTGTGGTGTGGTCGACCATCTCTGCGATCGAAGCAGGGCGGTGATAAAAGCCGGGTAGCGGCGGGAAGATGACGCCGCCCATTTCGGTGACAGCTGTCATATTGCGCAGATGCGCGAGATTGAACGGTGTTTCACGCACCATCAGCACCAGGCGGCGACGTTCCTTCAGCACTACATCAGCAGCGCGTGAAATCAGATTGTCGGAAAAGCCGTGTGCCACTGCCGCCAGCGTTTTCATCGAGCAGGGCGCAATGATCATGCCGTCGGATTGAAATGAACCGCTCGCGATCGCTGCGCCTACATCGCGCACGTTATGCACGACATCAGCCAGCGCTTCGACATCCTTGCGCTTCATATCAAGTTCTTGGTGGAGATTCAGCACACCTGCTTCGGATATCAGCAAGTGTGTTTCCACACTTGCGATATCGCGTAGTACTTGCAGCAGGCGTATGCCGTAGATAACGCCGGTGGCACCGGTGATGGCGATGATTAATCGCTTCCGATGCTGCGTCGGAGCAGCGTCAGCAGACGCTGTCACATCAGGCTTTCAGCAATGTTTGCAGTTCGCCGGATTCAAACATCTCATTCATGATGTCGGAGCCGCCGATGAATTCACCTTTGACGTACAGCTGAGGTACGGTAGGCCAATTCGAGAAGTCCTTGATGCCCTGGCGGACTTCAGCATCGTCCAGCACGTTGACCGTGACCAGATCCTGCACGCCACTTTCTTTCAGCAATTGAATTGCCTTGCCGGAAAAGCCGCACTGTGGGAATTGTGCTGTGCCTTTCATGAATAAAACGACTGGATTTTGGGTTACGGTTTCCTTGATCCAGGATTGTACGTCGTCGCTCATTGCTGCCTCACTTAGGGTTAATGCGCCATTATAAGAAAATCCGGGAAAACTTGCTGCTTATCCCTTCAGTTTGGCGAATGCTGCCGCCATCGCGCTGCCGGTCTCCGGTTGGCGGCTCTGCTGGTTCTGGTGCTGCGAGAGGCGACGGCTGTCATTACGGTCGCCGCGCTGCTCCGGTTTGCTGCCAGCGACTGGTGCCGAGTCTGATAAACGCATTGTCAAAGCGATACGTTTACGCTTTTCATCGACTTCCAGTACTTTCACTTTAACAACTTGTCCGGCCTTGACCACGGTGTGCGGGTCTTTGACGAAGGTGTTGGACAGGGCGGAAATATGCACCAGACCATCCTGATGTACACCGATGTCAACAAATGCGCCAAAGGCGGCGACGTTGGTGACCACGCCTTCGAGGATCATGTCCGGACGCAAATCCTTGATTTCTTCGACGCCATCCTTGAAGGTCGCGGTGGTGAATTCCGGACGCGGATCGCGGCCTGGTTTTTCCAGTTCTTTCAGGATGTCGGTGATGGTCGGGATACCGAATTTTTCATCTGCGTACTTGGCCGGGCTCAGCGATTTCAAGACTTTTTCATCGCCGATGATGCTTTTCACATCCTTTTTGATATCAGCCAGGATTTTTTCCACCAGCGGATAGGATTCAGGGTGGACTGCCGATGCATCCAGTGGATTCTCGCCGGACATGACGCGCAGGAAGCCTGCTGCCTGTTCAAAGGTCTTGTCGCCCAGGCGCGGTACCGCGCGCAGGTCGGCACGTGAAGTGAACATGCCTTTCATGTCGCGATAGCTGACTATGCTTTGCGCAACGCTGTTATTCAGGCCGGATACACGCGCCAGCAGTGGTGCAGACGCGGTGTTGACATCGACGCCCACCGCATTCACGCAATCCTCGACTACAGCGTCCAGCGAGCGTGCCAATTGGGATTGGCCGACATCATGCTGGTATTGACCGACGCCGATGGATTTTGGATCGATCTTTACCAATTCAGCCAATGGATCCTGTAAACGGCGTGCGATGGAGACCGCGCCACGGATGGAGACGTCCATATCCGGCAATTCGCGCGAAGCGAATTCGGATGCCGAGTACACCGATGCGCCTGCTTCCGACACAACGATCTTGGTCAGTTTCAGTTCCGGGCGCATTTTGATCAGGTCTTGCGCCAGCTTGTCGGTTTCGCGCGAAGCAGTACCGTTGCCGATGGAGATCAGTGCGACTTTGTGTTTCTCTGCCAGCTGTGCCAGCGTGTGCAGCGTGCCATCCCAGTCATTACGCGGTTGATGCGGATAAACGGTGGCGGTATCGACTACCTTGCCGGTCGCGTCAACAACTGCAACCTTGACGCCGGTACGCAAGCCCGGGTCCAGTCCCATGGTGGCGCGTGGTCCGGCTGGTGCAGCCAGCAACAAGGCTTTCAGGTTCAGTGCAAAGACATTGATCGCTTCGACTTCCGCTTTTTCGCGCAGATTGGTCATCAGCTCTGTTTCCAGATGCATGAAGACTTTGACGCGCCAGGTCCAGCGTACGGTATCGAACAACCATTTGTCCGCCGGACGACCCTGGTTGCTGATGCCGAAGCGCGATGCGATACGACCTTCGCATGGGTTATGCGGTGCATCCCATTTCGGTTTTTCTTCTTCGCTGTCGAGACGCAGGTTAACGTTCAGCATCTCTTCGCGGCGGCCGCGGAACATTGCCAGTGCGCGGTGCGACGGGATGGTGCCTATGGTTTCCGAGTAATCGAAGTAATCGGCGAATTTCGCGCCTGCGTCTTCCTTGCCTTCCACCACTTTGGATTCGACGATGCCGTGTTCGGTCAGATATTCACGCAATGCTTGCAGCAAGGTCGCGTCTTCCGCGAAGCGCTCCATCAGGATTTGACGGGCGCCATCGAGTGCGGCTTTGGTATCCGCCACACCCGGATTCTCCACGCCGTCTACGGTGAAGGCGGGCTTCAGGTATTTGGCGGCTTCTTCTTCCGGATTCAGCGCCGGGTTTTCCAGCAGCGCATCGGCCAGCGGCGTGAGTCCGGCTTCGACTGCGATTTGTGCTTTGGTACGACGCTTTTGTTTGTACGGCAGGTATAAGTCTTCGAGGCGGGTTTTGTCCTCTGCGTGCATGATCGCTTCGAGCAAGGCCGGTGTCATTTTCTTTTGCTCTTCGATCGAGGCGACGATGGCGGCGCGACGGTCTTCGAGTTCACGCAGATAGCGCAGGCGCTCTTCCAGCAGGCGCAATTGCGTATCGTCCAGGCCGCCGGTCACTTCCTTGCGGTAGCGGGCGATAAACGGGACGGTCGCGCCTTCATCCAGCAGGGCGACAGCAGCAGCGATTTGGTTGGGTTTGGCGACGAGTTCGACGGCGAGACGTTGTTCGATTGAAGGCAGCATGAATGATCAGAATGAAAAATAAGTGCAACGAGCGGTAGATGATACGCAATAAATGCGAATGCGCCAGTCTTGACAGCAGAGAAAAATATCCGCGTATAGCCGGATGTTTTCTCTCTTGCAACTGTTGCGGTGGAATGCCTGCGATGCCGATGCAGCATCGCAGGCGCGGTTGGAATTTACTTCAAGGAAAAATCAACGCGGCTGGCCTTGGCGCTGGCAGTTCCTTCTTTCGCCGCACCAGCACCGGACTTGGAGGCCAGGATGAAGAGGCGGTCTTCCGGGACTTTGCCGTTTTGCAGCAGCCAGTCCTTGACCACTTGCGCGCGACGATTCGCCAATGCAGTCAGGTCATCGTCGCTGACGGTGGTATTAGTCACCATCAGTTTTTCCATTTCTTCGACTGGCAAATCTTTTTGCAGACCGATCATATTGCGCGGTTTCGGGAATTTTTCCGCACTGTAGACGCGTTTCAGCAAGGCCGGATATTCCTGCGGTGTAATCGTCAGGCTATCGAGGTCGCCTGATTGTCCGCGCGACACCATATCTTTCAGTTTCAAGGCGCGCACTTTGCGATCTATCGATGCCTGTTTCAAGCCTTCACGATCAGTCTCAGGATCGCTGCGGCCGGTGATTTCGAGTTTCAGTGCAGGGCGATCGGTCAGCATCTTCGCCATGCTCTTGAGTTTGGTTTCACCCGTGTCATCGATAGTCGAGCGACCTGCTGCGAACTCCAGGTTGGAGAGTTCTTCGCCACCACCGAACAGTGAGCCGATCAGCGCGAATGGCGCGGTCACCGCTTTGGTAATCAGGTTGACGATGACCTTGACGATGATGCCACCTATCGAGAATTGCGGATCGTCGAGCGAGCCGCCGATAGGCAGATTGATGTCGATCACGCCGTTGCGATCACGCAGCAAGGCCAGCGCAAAGTTAACCGGCAGGTCGCCTGCGGTCGAGTTCTCCACTTTGTTGCCGAGTGTTAGCTGTTCCAGGATCAGGCGATTCTGCGCGCTCAGGACGCGGTCCTGTATCTTGTAGGCGACTTCAAAGGACAGCTTGCCTTTCTCGATGCCGTAACCGATGTAGCGGCCTGAATAAGGCGAGAGCGGTGCCAGTTCCATGCCGTGCACTTCCGCCTTCAGGTCTAGTGTCAAATCACCTTTCAGTGGATTGACGCTACCGGCGATGGCGAGCGGTGCGCTGTTGACCTGGCCTTTCAGGTCGACATTCGCATTGCTATTCGGATCCGACGACAAGCCACTGACGGTGCCACCGAATTTCATCAGGTTGGCGGTGTAGTTCGGTTTGATGAAGTTATCGGTAAAGCGTATCTGTCCGCCTTGCAGCGTCAGTTTTTTAATCTTGATCGGCGGGATGTCGCTGGCCGCTTTGGTCGGTGGCGGCAATACGACCGTTTTGGACGAAGCTACCGGCGGATTCGGCGTCGCTGGTTTGGCTTCCTCAGTCACGCTTTTCTGTCCGACGGTCTCACTGCGTTTGACGTCTTGCAGATTGATACGGCCGGTCGGGTCGATGATGATACGCGCGAAGAAGTCACTCAGCGAGACCTGGTCTATGCTCAGCGCAAATGGTGCGAGACGTACATCCATGCCGCCGAAGTAGAGCGATTTCCAGCGCAGAAAGTCGTTGCTGCTCAGCTTGTCGATGGTGGCGAGGTTACCTACGGTCAGGTCACCCTTGAAGCCGCCTATCAGTGCATCGCCTTTACCCTGATCGATCTGCAGCTTGCCCTTGCCGGATACATCGGCGCGGGTCAGCAGGATGTTGACCTGGTCGGTGAAGTAAGGCTGCAGCTGCATGATGTCCACGCTCTTGAAGTCGAGCGCGAGATCGGTGTGCAAAGGTGTCATGCCTACGCTGCCGTTGACTGCCAGCTGTCCGTTCTTGTTGACGGATGCTTTCAGGTCCAGTTGGCCGCGTGTATTGGCTTTGGTCGAAAGATTTTGCAGCGACAGGGTCAGAGGATCGATAGTGGTGACCGCTGCTTTTGGCAGGCTGCGATCTTCCAGGCGTGCCGACCAATTGCTGATGGCGATCTTGTTGATATCTACCGTGTACGGCGCATCGTTGGTTTTGCTTGCTGCTTTGGCCGGGCTCTCGCTACTGGTGGCTTTCTTCGCAGGCGCTGCATTGCTGCGTGGTTTGCCTTGTTGCAAATCAAAGCCAGCCTGGTTGGATGACACTTCCTCGACTGTGACGGCTTTCTTGCCGGTATCGACTTCGACCTTGCTGACGGCCAGATTGAATTTTTCTATGCTGGCGTTCACCGGGCGTTCGCCTTGTGTGTCGCTATAGCGCAGCGCGGCGTTGTTGATCGCAAGTTCGCCCAATGCCAGGGTAAAGGCTGCGGGTGCTTTGCTTGCTGCTTTGGTCGGTGCGGCTGCGGTGGTCGAGTCTGCTGGCGGTGCACTGTCGGCTGTTTTTGCGACTGGCTCTGCAGGTGCAGGAACTGGTGCGGCAGGAGCGGCGGCAGGTTTATTCGCTGCTGCAGTTTTGGACGGTGTCGGTGGTGTCAGCAGATTGTCGAAATTGAACTGGCCATTCGCATTGCGTGTGATGTCCGCTTCCACGCCATTGATTTCCAGTTTGGCGATTTCAAAGCGTTCGCTCAGTACCTTGGCTTCATTCAGCGTGACTGCCAGTTCCGGCAGTTTCACTATCGATTTGTCGTTTTGATCGTTGAGCTGCAGTGCTTTCAGTTTGATGTTGCCGCTGATCAGCAGGGCCGGGGCTTTTTCTTTTTCCTGGCGGAAATCGGCGGTCAGGTGCACATCGAGCTTGGCGCTTGGCAGTTTGAAGTGCGGCGTGCCGGGTACGTATTTCAGGTAATCGCTCAGGTCTACATCGTCCAGGTTAAGGTCGACCACGGCATTCACCGGATCGGCAAACGGATGTGCTTTACCTTTGATCAGCAGGGGGGAGCCGTTGACGTTGGCGCTCAGCAGAGGCTCGACAAAGACTTCGACCTGCGATGGCAGCGACGAGATGAACGGTACGCCCAGTTTCAGGTCGGTGATTTCATGTTTGGTTTGCGCGGTCTTGTCGTCGAGCTCGATATGTCCTTTGTCGATTTCGATATTGAAGGCCGAGAAGCGAGCTGGTTCCGGTGACGGTGGCTGGCTGTTGATCAGTTCGATGATGTCATCGATGTTGGTGCTGGTGGCATCCTTGCGTACCAGATGCACATACGGTGTGTTGAGCTGGACTTGTTCGATGACAGGTGCAAAGCGCAGCAATGATTTGTACGAAACATTGACCATCAGCTTTTCAAAGCTGGCGAAGGTGACGTCGCCTTCCGGCTCCATCAATTTCATGTCATGGATGGTCAGTCGCATCGCATACGGATTGACCTCGACCTTGCCGATAGTGGTCTGGCGGTGCAGCTTTTCCGTAATGATTTGTTCTGCCTGCGACTTGATGATGCCTGGCAACGCAAAGAAGCCGAACAGGCCAAGCAGGACGATGAATGCAAGCAAACCGATCAGGGTTCGTCGCACGGCGGGTTTGCCCGAGAATTTGCGAACGGATTGCGTCAGCTGCTCAGTGCGTAGGTTAGCCATGGGAGTTCAGCATAAGCCGGGAGTGAGGGTGAGTTAATTCTACCAGCGGCCGTAGAGCAATGTTGCTGATTTGAATACGTAATTATGTGAGTTTATGCAAACGCCGAGGTGCTGCCAAAACGGCGTTAAAACCGCGTTAACACTGGGTATTGACAACTGTAAAGCAGCAAAGGAGGCGGGTCGCCGGGTGCAGTGCGCACCCGGGCGGGAGGACTTACTCTTTTTCCGGGAAGGTGTAGACCGCTCCGGCATCGGCTCCGGCATTGCGCTTGCCCGCGCGCAGGTCGCGGTAGACGGCGGCGCGCATGATGAGCATGGCGACCACCGGTGCCGTCATCAGGATGAAGGCAGAGATGATCAGTTCATGGATCACCAGGCGCGATTGCAGCACGGTGAAGTACAGCATGGACGCCAGCAACAGGCAGCCAGCGCCCAGCGTCACCGTAATGGCTGGGCCATGTATGCGTTGGTAAAAGCTGGGCAGGCGCAGCAGGCCGAGTGCGCCGATCAGGATGACAGCGCCGCCTACGATCAGCAATATCGCCACCGGCAGTGCGGCCCAGGCTGGCAAGGTTTCAAATCCGCTCATTCTATGATCTCCCCGCGCATCAGGAATTTGGTCAGGGCGATGGTCGAGACAAAGCCCAGCAGGGCTATCATCATCGCCGCTTCAAAGTAAATCAGGTCGCCGAAGCGTATGCCCAGCACCAGGGCCAGCAACATCGCGCACATCCACAAAGTGTCCAGCGCAAGCACGCGGTCATGCGCGGTCGGGCCTATCAGCAAGCGTATCGTGCAGCACAGCATCGCCAGGATGATGCAGAGGAAGGCGAACTTGACCGACAGTTCCAGCAATAGCGTCATGTCATATTCTCCTATTCAAAAACTTCTATCAGCGGACGCTCATACTGCGTCTTGATGGTATCTATCCACCACTGTTCGTCGTGCAAGTCGAACACGTGCAGCGCGAGCTCATGGGTGTCCGGCAAGATCTCTACCCAGACTGTACCCGGCGTCGAATTGATCAGGCAGGACAGCAGCGCGAGGCCGTAAGGATTACGGATATCCAGCGGGATGCGTATGAATTGCGAATTCAGTTTGTTACGCGGTGTGAACAAAATCAGGCGGCTCACGTTGATACAGGAGCGCACGATTTCGATCAGCGCCATGCCGAGCAAACGGAACAAGGTCAACGGCTTGGAAATGCGTGGGAAGCCCAGCGGTTGCAAAGGCTGTGTCAGGACCGGGATGACGATCGCAAGGATCGCGCCCAGCAGCAGCGTCGATGCTTCCAGGCTTTCATTCAGCAGCAGCCAGAACAGGAACAAGATGCAGGACATCAGCGGTGAGGGTAGCCAGCGCTTCATGGGCGACCTCCGGAAACAGAAGCATTCGGCACCGCAGGCTCGGAAATAACCCGGTCTATATATTGCGATGGTTTATGCAAATCATTGCTGGTGCGTTCCAGGTAAGCGAATACCGGCCCGGCTTGTACCGTCAGGATCACGCACAGCAGGAGCAGTGCGCTGATAGGCAGGACTTCACTCAAGTGCAGGCGTGGCGAAGCAATCGCGCCGGAGGCCCAGAAAGTACGTACGCCAAAGCGCATCAGCGAAATAATTGCTGCGAGGCCGGACAGTACGATCAGCGTCATCAGGGCCCAGGTGGTCGAGCTGATGAGGATGTTGCTGGCGTCCGGATGCAGCAGCGCATGGAACAAACCGAATTTAGCAACGAAGCCGGACAGTGGCGGCAAACCGGCAATGATCAGTGCGCAACCTGCAAAAGCGAGGCCGAGAAAAGCCAGTGCACCCGGGATGCCGACACCGGCGGTTTCTTCCGGCTTCTCTTCAATCGCAAACGCTTCCATCGTCAGTGCCAGCATGTTGGCGCCGGGCGAACGGATGCGTTCCACCAGTTCAATCAGCAAGACAAAAGCCGCCATCGCCATGGTCGAGCCGAGCAGGTAATACAGACCCGCCGTTACCAGCGAGGCCTGGCCGTAGCCGATCACTGCCAGCAAGGTGCCGGATGACACGATCGCGCCGTAACCGGCCATGCGACCAAGTCCTTCGCTGGCGAGCATGCCTGCCGCGCCAAAGACGATGGTCGCCATGCCGCCCCACAACAGCGCATCATAGCCATAACCTGCTACCGCACCGGCGTCCGGCGAGAAGATCAGTAACCACAAACGCAGGATGACGTAAGCACCTACTTTGGTCATCAGCACCAGCATCGCAGCGACTGGTGGCGAGGCTGCGGAGTAAGTCGTTGGCAGCCAGAAACCGAGTGGCCACATTGCGCTCTTCACGAGGAAGGCGATGGCGAGTACCGCGACACCTATCTTCAGGAACACCAGATCATTTGCATCGACCTGCGGTATGCGTGCGGCGAGATCGGCCATGTTCAGCGTGCCGGTGCTGGCGTAGATCAGCGCGACACCGATCAGGAACAACAGCGAGGCTGCCAGGTTGATGGCGATGTATTGCATGCCAGCGCGTATGCGTGCCGTGTTGTAGCCGTGCAGTACCAGACCGTAGGAAGCGGCCAGCATGACTTCGAAGAACACGAACAGATTGAACAGATCGTGTGTCAGGAATGCACCGTTAATCCCCATCAGCAGGAATTGGAACAGGGTGTGGAAATGCACGCCGATACGGCTCCAGCGCATCATCGAATACAGCAAGGCAGCAGTTGCGAGGATTGCCGTCAGCAAGAGCATCATTGCCGCCAGGCGATCCGCGACCAGCGCGATACCGAAAGGAGCTGACCAATTGGCGGCCAGGTAGACACCTATGCCATCCATCCAGTCGCCGTTGTCGGTCAGCCGGATCAGTACGATGGCAAGTGCGAGTTGCAGCAAGACCGAAGTCAGGTTCACGAAGAACTTGAATTGATGTCGGCTTTCATTCACCAGTATCAGCAGCGCACCGCACAGCAGCGGCAACAGTACCGGCAGGACGATCAAATGTTGTATCCACTCCAGCTTCATCAATCGGTCTCCTCGCCGTCTACGTGATCGGTGCCGGTCAGGCCGCGCGAACCGATCATGACAACCAGGTACAGAGCCGTGGTAGCAAAGCCGATCACGATCGCAGTCAGCACCAGTGCCTGCGGCACCGGATCAGTGAACTGCGCCGGATCAGGAATGGCGTCACCCAGGGTCAGCGGTGGGCGATTCACCCACAGGCGACCCATGATGAAGATGAAGAGATTGACTGCATAAGACATCAGCATCAGGCCGGTCAACACCTGGAAACTACGCGGACGCAGGATCAGCCAGATGCCGGAGCCAAACAGAACACCGATGGCGAGAGAGATAACAATTTCCATCAGACGATCCCTCGCTTGTTGGTGGTAGCTGCTTCGGCAGCGCTACCTTGTTGCGGACGACGACTACGTATCGATTGGTGGGCCAGCGCAACCAGGATCAGCATGGTGGCACCGACCACGACGACGAATACGCCGAGGTCAAAGAAGAAGGCACTCGGGACATGAATTTCACCGAGTACAGGCAAATGCAGATGTGCAGTGTGGCTCGTCAGGAACGGATAGCCGAGCAGGAAGGCACCGAGGCCAGTGAAGCAGGCGGTGACCAGACCGAACGATAGCCAGCGCAGTGGGCGCAGGTGCAAATGCGTTTCGACCCAGGTGGTACCGGCCAGCATGTATTGCACGATGATGGCGACCGCGAAGATCAGGCCTGCGACAAAGCCGCCGCCGGGCAGGTTATGGCCGCGCATGAAGAAGTACACCACGATCATCGCCATGAACGGCAGCAGGAAGCGCAGGTAGACGCCAGGCACCATCAGGTAGCCGACTTCGACTTGTTCGGCCGGGGTTTGACGTGCGGCCAGGTCAATATTGCTGATTTGCTGTTCCGGTGGCGCCATGCTTTCCGGAGCCGGACGGAAACGACGCAGCAGCGCGTAGACCGTCAGCGCCACAATGGCGAGCACGGTGATTTCACCCATGGTATCGAAGCCGCGGAAGTCCACCAGCAAGACGTTCACCACGTTCGAGCCACCACCTTCGGACAGCGCGCGCAGCAGGAAGAAGTCACCGATGCTGGACGGTTGCGGGTGCGTCAGGACCGCATAGCTGACCGCCGCGATGCTGACACCGCCGATGATGGCCAGGATCAAATCTCGGGAACGACGCAGCCAGACCGTACGCGGGATTTGCATATTCAATTCACGCGGTACCAGACGACGTGGCAGCCAGCGCAGACCGAGCAGGATCAGGACGGCGGTGACGGTTTCCACCATCATCTGTGTCAGTGCCAGATCCGGTGCCGACAACCACAGGAAGGTCATGCTGACGACTACGCCGGTGCCACCGACCAGGATCAATGCAGCCAGTCGGTGATACTTCGCCTGCCATGCACCCGCGAGCGCACAGACGCAACCGATAACCCACATCAGCGCAAACAGCGGATCAACATTCGCAAACGAAGCTGCATTCAGTACCGGCAATGGTCGCACCATCAGCAGCGGTACACCTATCATTGCCACCATCATCAGGAAGAGTTGTGGTTGCAAGCGACGTGTGCCCAGCCATTTCACCAGCAGTGCAGCGCCAGCTGAGATACGCAACATGGTCGATTCATACGCTTGTGCACCGCTCAGGCGGTGCAGGATAGGTACGTTTTCACGCGATGCGAGGTAGAAGTAGCGACGCAGGATGATGTAGAACACGATGCCGCCCGCGAGCGCGATGAAGCTCATCAGCAGCGGCAGGTTGAAGCCATGCCACATGCCGAGATCGTATTCAGGTGTTTGCACACCCAGTACGGAAACCACGGCGCTATTGAGGAACGGTTTGACGCTGAGGCCAGGAATGATGCCGACGATCAGGCACAGCAATACGAGGAATTCCACCGGGAAGCGCATCCAGCGTGGCGGTTCGTGCGGTGTCTTGGGCAAGTCCTTCGGTAATTGGCCGAAGAAGACGCTGATGAAACGCAGCGAATAAGCGACGCTGAAAATACCCATGGCCACCGCCGCATACGACATCCACCAGTTTTCGGTGCCACCCACATGCAGGGTTTCGGCGAAGAACATTTCCTTGGACAGGAAACCGTTGAGCAAGGGGACGCCCGCCATCGAAGCACTGGCCACGATCGCCAGCGTTGCCGTGATCGGAATTGCATGGCGCAGGCCGCGCAGTACGCGCATGTCACGGGTGCCGGTTTCATGATCGATGATGCCCGCCGCCATAAAGAGCGAAGCTTTAAAAATCGCATGATTCAGCGTGTGGAAAATGGCTGCGACCACGCCCAGTGGCGAGCCTATGCCCAGCAACACGGTGATCAGGCCTAGATGACTGATGGTGGAGTAAGCCAGCAAACCTTTCAGGTCATGCTGGAAAATCGCGATGAAGGAACCGATCAGCAAAGTACATACGCCAGCGCCGGCGATCAGCCAGGTCCATTCTTCGGTGCCGGACAGCGCAGGCCAGAAACGGATCAGCAGGAATACACCGGCTTTCACCATGGTGGCCGAGTGCAGGTAGGACGAAACCGGGGTTGGTGCCGCCATAGCGTGCGGCAACCAGAAGTGGAACGGAAATTGTGCGCTCTTGGTCAATGCGCCCAGCGCGACCAATACCAGGGCGGCGACATACCAGTGATGGGCGCGGATTTTGTCGCCCGCTGCCAACACGGTATCCATATCGTAGCTGCCGACGATGTGGCCGAGGATCAGTACGCCGCACAGCAGGCACAGGCCACCGGCGGCGGTGACGGTAAATGCCATACGCGCGCCGCGTCGGGCGTCGATACGATGATGCCAGTAACCGATGAGCAAGAACGAGGTGAGGCTGGTCAGTTCCCAGAATACGACCAGCTGGATCAGGTTGCCGGAGAGGACCACGCCCAGCATTGAGCCCATGAAGGCGAGCAGGAAGGCGAAGAAACGCGGGACCGGATCTTCCGGTGACATGTAATAACGCGCATACAGCACCACCAGCAAACCGACACCCAGCACCAGCATGACAAACAACCACGCCAGCCCATCCATCCTGAGTGCAAAATCCACGCCTTGCATAGGCAGCCACGCTGCCTGGTAACGCACGATTTCACCGGAGCCGACTTCTTGATATAGGAATGCAGAGACCAACAGGCCATACAGGGCGACACCGCCAGCCAGCAAGGATTCGCGGTTGCGCGCATTTGCAGGCATACAGGCGGCGATTACGCAGCCTATGAAGGGAACGATGACGAGGGAGAGTAACAGTAAGGATTCTGGAATAAGTCTATACATGCGCAGGAAAACAATCAGGAGAAATGGCGAGTCGGGTTACATCAGCGACCGTCGACCGGATGAGTTCAGGATGTGTATGTCATAGATGTGTATTCCTTTATATTTGATAAAAATCAGTGTCTCAGCCCGTCATTCTGTTGCGCAGGTTGATATGTCACCCTGGCGTGAGAATGAGCGGCAGGGGGCATCAAGCGGAAATTGAAACTTTCATTTTCAGCCTGCACCTTGCCGCGAGATCTATATAGAAGACGGACTTATCAAAATTCAATGCACAAGAAAGGCATCGCGTACTTGCTGCTTTAGCAAAATTCCTGCCTGCTATTGCAGCGCACACCGCCGGCTTAGCCTCGCGCGCTTAGAGCGGGCAAGTGCAGCTTGTATTTCTTCCTTGAACATCCTGAACGTATCTGGATACACATGGCGTTGTACCGACGGATGGTCGCCATTGGCCCATCTGGTACTGACCGGAGGTCAGCATGTCTAAACCGTGCGCGCGCATGTTGCGCACTGCTTATAAAATCCTGTTGCCGATTTTTTCAGCCCGTCAATAATAACAGACTTGCTTTGTATGCTCGCCTGCAACTTTTTAAAATTGAGGTGAGTGCCTTATTTTTTGCGGTGTGGCGGGGGAGTTTACTGTTCGCAAAGCGGCATCGTTCGCGAAAATGACAATTCATGTATGCTGTACGGCATGGAATACTTCTGTTTCAGAAACATTCCATGCGCGGACTGAGTTATTTATCGCAGCAGCGGTCCCAGCGTACCGATGACGATCGTCACCAACCCGAGTATCAAGTTGATTCCCACCAGTTTGCGGATAGTCGCCATCGCGGCGCCGCCAGCTTTCCATTCCTGCGCTGCAACAGCGCGCAGCAGGCGACGGTAAGGTGCGAAAAAGATGTGGCCGAAAATCAGCATCATGACGATGCCGATGACCGACATCAAGGTGACATAAAGCGGTGGTTTGCCCATCAGGGCCATCATATACAGCCCGCTACCGAGTATCAGTGCGACCGAGATCCAGACCCAGACGAAGAATTTGCTGAACACACCTGACAGCAAAGTCAGGCGTTGCGGTGGTTCCAGCACGGTGGCTGCAGTCGGGCGCAAAGCATTGTGCGCGAAAAACATGCCGCCGACCCAGACCGTGAAGCCGAGGATGTGTAGGAATTTCGCAATGATCATGGGGCGTCCTCTGGGGAAATGGATAAGAGAGCCATAGGGTAGCCGAAGGTCGGCGGAATACAAAGAAAATTGCATGAAGATCGTCGCACGCGCGTTGTGAGCGTGGTGGCTGTCACAGACCGGATTGCCTGAGCGTGGCGGCTATCCGGCTAATTTGGAGAAGTGAATGTTTGTCTGGTTTGAAAAAATGTTGCACCCGTATCAGGAAGAAGTCCCTGCTACACCACCAAATGGATTTATTGCCTTTGTCTGGGCCTGTACCAAAGGCGCGCGCCGTTATATCGCGGCCATGACTTTGTTGACGGCTGCTATCGGCGTGTTTGAAGCGCTGCTGTTTGCGATGATGGGACGCATTGTTGACTGGCTTAGCAAAGTGCAGCCTGCACTGTTGTGGACGCAGGAGCGCCAGAGCCTGCTGATGCTGGCCGGGGTGCTGATACTCAGCGTGATCCTGGTCGCCTTGCAAACCTTGTTCAAGCACCAGGCGCTGGCAGGCAACTTCCCTATGCAGCTGCGCTGGAACTTCCATCGCCTGATGCTGAACCAGAGCATGGGGTTTTATCAGGATGAATTTGCCGGTCGTGTCGCGGCCAAGGTGATGCAGACCGCGCTCGCAGTGCGCGACGTCTGCATGATCATGGGCGACATCCTGGTATTCGTACTGATTTACTTCGTCACGCTGGTGAGTGTGGTCGGTACCTTCGATCTGTGGATGCTGGCACCTTTCATGACCTGGGCTGCCTTGTATGGCGTTGCCCTACGTTACTTCGTGCCGCGTCTGAGCAAGGTGTCACGACGCCAGGCTGATGCGCGTTCGCTGATGACCGGACGTATCACCGATGCGTATACCAACATCGGTACGGTAAAACTGTTTTCACATGCGGGACGTGAAGCCAGCTATGCGCGCAATGCGATGCAGGAATTCCTGGGGGCGGTGCATAACCAGATGCGCCTGGTCAGCGGCTTTGAAATCGTCAACCATGCTTTGAGCATGTTGCTGATCCTGAGCACTGCAGGTGTGGCGCTGTGGTTATGGACACTCGGACAGGTCGGCATAGGAGCGGTCGCAGCGGCAACTGCGATGGCTTTGCGCCTGAACGGTATTTCGCATTGGGTGATGTGGGAAATGGCCAGCCTGTTTGAGCAGGTCGGCACCGTGCAGGACGGCATCAATACCTTGTCGCGTGCGCACACTGTGGTCGATGCACCGGATGCATTGCCCTTGCAGGTAGATAAAGGTGAGCTGGTGTTTGAAGGTGTCGGCTTTGCTTATGGCGGTACGCGCTCGGTGATAGAGAAGCTGGACCTGACGATACGTCCGGGTGAGAAGGTCGGCCTGGTTGGTCGCTCCGGTGCGGGCAAGTCCACCATCGTGAATCTCTTGCTGCGCTTTTACGATATCGAGCAGGGCAGGATCCTGATAGACGGTCAGGATATCGCGCATGTGACGCAAACCAGCTTGCGTGCACAAGTTGGCATGGTGACGCAGGATACTTCGCTGTTGCATCGCTCGGTACGCGACAACATCCTGTATGGCCGTCCCGATGCCACGGATGAACAAATGATCGCTGCCGCCAAACGCGCAGAAGCACATGACTTCATCCTGACCCTGAGCGATGCCAAAGGTCGCACCGGTTACGATGCGCACGTTGGTGAGCGTGGTGTGAAGTTATCCGGTGGCCAGCGTCAGCGCATAGCCATTGCACGCGTGATGCTGAAGGATGCGCCTATCCTGTTGCTGGATGAGGCGACCAGTGCGCTCGATTCCGAAGCGGAAGCAGCGATCCAGACCAGCTTGTATCAACTGATGGAAGGCAAAACCGTGGTCGCGATTGCGCATCGCTTGTCGACTATCGCGGCGATGGACCGATTGATCGTGCTGGATAAAGGCCGTATTGCGGAGGAAGGCACGCATCGTGAACTGCTGGAACGCAATGGTTTGTATGCGCGCCTGTGGGCGCATCAGAGCGGTGGCTTCCTCGGTGAAGAAGATGTATAGAGTACTATTGGGTAGTTATCGAAGACATTGAGTGCGTGATTTCATTCAGTGTTCAATGTTGCAAGTTTGCCGATCCAGAGTTTTGGAAAATTAAAAAATTAAATAGGCTAAGTGCGCTTTCGCAAAGTATAAAAATAGGGGAACCAATGGTAGTTATCGATTCAATTTCCGTGGATAATTTGCGCGGATATAACCGTACAACTCTATCTTTTAATAAGCTGACGATTTTAGTAGGTGAAAATAACGAAGGTAAAAGTTCATTATTAAAGATGCTCGAACGTGCAATGCAAATTCCTTCTGAATTTTGGAATGGCGAGCGAATTTTAAATGAAGAGGATTATGAGTTTTGGTATCCGGCGAATAACGCTATGCACAAGGCGCGTCGGTTGACTATAGCGGTCCAGTTTTTGGATGGGAGGGTGGCGCGTCGATTTAATGTGACGAAAAACGATATTGTTGATTTGAGATTGGCCATTGGCTCTCTAGGAAATTGTCGTCTTAATATAGGGGCGCCTAAAAAAAATGAAACGCATGATCGAATGGCTCAACGACTTTTTGATTTGTTAAAACAAGAAGTTGAGTTAGTCGTCCTTCCCCCTGTCCGAGACTCTACGTCGTCAGAATTTACCCAGAAGGCGACACGCGAAGTAAAGAATCAATTAGAAAAAAAGATGGCCCATAGCAGGCAAGGTGGTGCTCCTATCGAATATAGGCTTGCTAAAGAAGCCATTAGTAAAATACAAAAAATTGTCGAGGCTCATAAGGGGGAGCTTTCTCGTTCTAACGATAGTCCACTTGCATCAATGCTTAAAAGTAGTGAGGTACGTGTAGAACTGTTTCCAAGAGACATTTATTCATTGATAGAAAAGTCGATGTTTGTGTATTTGTCGACCGGAGATCATGACGCACTCAAAGTTTTGCCCGGTGAAGTGGGTAACGGTCTTCAAAGTTTGATAGATATAAATTTGACGATAGAGGCATTGCTAAAAAGCACGACGCATAAGAGTGTCATAGTTATTGTGGAAGAGCCTGAGGCATTTTTACATCCGTCTGCTCAGCGGCAGTTTATGCAGTTTCTACGTCGTGCGTTAATCCAAAAAGTGCATGCAGCCATTTTAACCACGCACTCTCCTATCATCTTGGATGAAGCTAAGTATGAAGAAATTGTATTGGTCAGAAATCAAAAGCATTTTTCGCCTATTAAAGTTGTTGAAAATAGAGCTTCGATTAATACGTCATTAATGACCACGGCAAGTTCAGAACTTTTTTTTGCTAGAACTGTAGTATTAATTGAGGGAGAGGGAGACAAAGCATTTTTTAATACGTTGTTGCGCCGAATTAAGAATAAAGCGACTGTATGTGCGGATCTTTCGGGGCTCGTATTTCAAGCTACAGGAGGCTGTACTTTTTATGCGCCTTGGTTGAAGTTAGTGAAATCGTATAAACGCGGTACAGAGCATCCTTTTGATTGCCTCTGGATTATGGATGGAGATGCTGCAGTTATGAATGGGGAGCGGCCGGTCTTGCGATTGGAGAAGGAGTGTGGTTTTCATTTGGAGCCACAGCAGGTGCAAACGATTATTGACTTCGGTGACGAGCAGTGGGCAGCTAATGTGAGAACGGTGGCGAGCGTAACTTCGGCGAATGAGGTGTTGGCTACGCATGACGGGTATTTGTTTTCTTGCGATTTCGAGTGGGCATTGTTTAATCAGGCATCCAACGCGGCGATTAAATCAATTAAAACTGCATTGTCGATTGCACAGATATCAACGGACGGTAGTCATATTGAGTTGGCGAGAAGATTGGGGTCAAAGGTAGAAACGGGGAAAGCTTCAGATGGAGCAAAAAAACAACCGTTTATACGGGCACTTATTGCGGAGCATTTAGATTTTGCTTCACTGCCACCTGAAATCTATAACGTACTACGTCGCATTTTTATGGTTTCCTATAAAAATAAAAAGAGAGTTGACGATATTTTTCAAGTATGTGGGATAAGTAGAGGATGACCTTTATCGAAGGGGATTGTTGATAGTTTCATTTTGCTTGCCTACCAGCAGCAAGGCCAACAGTGTCAGCACGGTTGCACCCGACAAGTAGTAACCGACGTAGTGCAAACCATAATTGGTCGCCAGCCAGGTCGCGGCATACGGTGCCAGCGATGCACCGACGATACCACCGAGATTGAAGGTGAGCGAGACGCCGGTATAACGGATTTCAGTCGGGAACAGTTCCGACAACATA
This sequence comes from Herminiimonas sp. Marseille-P9896, assembly GCF_903993245.1. Taxonomy (NCBI): domain Bacteria; kingdom Pseudomonadati; phylum Pseudomonadota; class Betaproteobacteria; order Burkholderiales; family Oxalobacteraceae; genus Herminiimonas; species Herminiimonas sp. Marseille-P9896. The sequence goes on from NZ_CAJEVT010000001.1 coordinate 691,169, forward strand.
GTGCCGAGCGGGCCGTAGGTCATGCCCATCAGCGCCAGGCCGAGCGACAGGAACATGGTGACGCCGATCGCATCATTGGCGACGAACATAGGCGCGATCAGGAAGCCGAACAGTACGATGGCGATCGAGACCAGGATCATGGTGATGCGACGGCCATATTTATCTGCCAGCAGCGCAGAGATCGGGATGGTCAGCGCGAAGAAGACAACCGCAAACAATTGCAGGATGAGGAATTCCTTGCGGGTGTAACCCAGGCCGGTGGTACCCCAGCTCAGCGCAAATACGGTCATCAGGTAGAACAATACAAAGGTCGCGGTAGCGATGATAGTGCCGAGTACCAGCAGGCGGCTGTGTTCGCTGAAGATGGTGGCGATAGGCACTTTGACGCGTTCGTTTTTATCGATCACCTTCTGGAACACGGGTGTCTCTGTAATTTTCAGGCGCACATACAAGCCGACCAGTACCAGCACCGCACTGGCGATGAAAGGAATGCGCCAACCGTAGCTGAAGAATTGTTCATTGGTCAGGGTTTCACTCAGCAACAGGAAGATACCGCCGGAGAGGAAGAAGCCGAGTGGTGCGCCCAGTTGCGGGAAGCAGCCATACCAGGCGATTTTGCCCGGTGGTGCGTTTTCAGTTGCAAGCAAGACTGCACCACCCCATTCACCACCCAGGCCCAGGCCCTGGCCGAAACGACACAAAGCCAGCAGCAGCGGAGCGAGCGTGCCGATTGCTTCATAGGTCGGCAGCAAGCCGATCACCACGGTAGAGATACCCATGGTCAGTAAAGCGGCGACCAGCGTTGCCTTGCGGCCTATGCGATCACCGTAGTGACCGAACACGGCGGAGCCGACCGGGCGGGCAAAGAAAGCGATCGCGAAGGTTGCCAGCGATTGCAGCATACCGGCGGTGGGATTCGATGAAGGGAAGAAGAGGGTGGGAAAAACCAGGACTGCTGCAGTGGCGTAGATGTAGAAATCGAAAAATTCGATGGTGGTGCCGATCAGACTGGCGAATAAAACGGTAGCCGGCGAATTTTTCTTTTCGCTACCCGCGTTACGGTCATTCATTGTTACTTTCCTTCTTCCCTGATATTTAACCGCGTTGCGGGTTGCTGAGTTATTTCGATTTACTTGTTAACGACATCGTTGAGTGCGGTGGTCACGCCATGTGCCTGCTGATCGGCATGGTAAGAGCTGCGTACCATCGCGCCGACAGCTGCGTGTGCGAAGCCCATTTTGTAGGCTTCTTCTTCATACATTTTGAAGGTGTCAGGGTGCACGTAACGGCGCACTGGCAAGTGGTCGCCGCTAGGCATCAGATACTGGCCGATGGTGAGCATGTCGACATCGTGGGCGCGCATGTCGCGCATGACTTGCAGCACTTCTTCATCGGTCTCGCCGAGGCCGACCATGATGCCGGATTTGGTAGGTGTGTTTGGATGCTGCGCCTTGAAGCGTTTCAACAGGTTCAGCGAGTATTCGTAATCGGAACCTGGACGCGCTTCCTTGTACAGGCGCGGTGCGGTTTCCAGATTGTGGTTCATCACATCCGGTGGTGCTGCATTCAGGATTTCCAGCGCACGATCCATGCGACCGCGGAAGTCAGGTACCAGGATTTCAATACGGGTGTTCGGCGACAGTTCGCGTACCCGGCGTATGCATTCGGCAAAGTGACCGGCACCGCCGTCGCGCAAGTCGTCACGATCGACGGATGTAATCACCACGTAATTCAGGCGCAGCGCAGCGATGGTCTTGGCCAGGTTCTCTGGTTCATTGACGTCGAGCGGGTCCGGGCGGCCGTGGCCGACATCGCAGAACGGGCAGCGACGGGTGCACTTGTCACCCATGATCATGAAGGTTGCAGTGCCTTTGCCGAAGCATTCGCCGATGTTAGGGCAGCTGGCTTCCTCGCACACGGTGACGAGGTTGTTGGCACGCAGGATGTCTTTGATTTCGTAGAAGCGGGTGGATGGCGAAGCAGCTTTGACACGTATCCAGTCGGGCTTGGGCAGGCGCTCCATCGGTATCACCTTGATCGGGATACGTACGGTTTTGGCGGCGCCCTTTTGCTTTTCGCTAGGGTTGTATGCAGGCGTTACGGCTGGATTTGTCTCGGTAGTCATCAGGCTGGTCGCTTTATGTCAGTCGCCCTTATGTCAGCGCCGGGTAACAGTGCTGGCTAAGGACGCGTGGCGCCGACGTTCGTCATTGCCACGATAAAAATAATGGTGCTACGGGTAATGCGGTGTTGCTGCCGGTCTAACGCGACAGGCTTTTGCTTAATCTGTCTGCCAGTGCGTTTTGCACTTCAGATAATGTTGCCTGCGCGCCCAGGCTTTGCATATCGATGGTAGCCAGGTCTTCATAACCGCAGGGATTGATCCAGGTAAACGGGGTCAGATCCATCGCAACATTCAGCGAGACGCCGTGATACGTGCAACCGTTGCCACGTATCTTCAGGCCCAGTGCAGCGATTTTGGCGCCTTGTGCCGGTCCGTCCGACATATAGATGCCGGGCGCGCCGGGTTTGCGCTCGCAGGCAAGATTATACGCCGCCAGCGTATCGATCACAGCCTGTTCGATTTTATTCACCAGTTCCCTGGCAAAGAGGCGGGCATCGGCCTTGTGACGGCGCAAATCCAGTAGCAAATAGATAACAACCTGACCCGGGCCGTGATAAGTGACTTCGCCGCCACGGTCGGTTTCGACGACAGGGATGTCGTGCGGGTCCAGCACATGTGAGGGGTCGGCGGCCAGTCCGAGGGTGAAGACGGGCGGGTGCTCGACTATCCACAGTTCGTCGGCGGTCGCCACCGTACGCGCATCGGTGAATGCACGCATGGCGGCAAAGGTGGTGGCGTAATCCTCCAGCCCGCGTTGCAGGACCAAGGGTTGGTGTGGCACGGACAGGTCCACGGGATTACAGGACGTACTTCACCATAGGGTGCGACGACAGGGCGCGATACAGATTGTCGAGTTGCTCGCGGCTGGTGGCGCGCACGGTAATCGTCAGCGACAGATAGTTGCCGGCTGAAGAAGGGCGTTGCGCGACGCGGCCTTCGTGGAATTCCGGATCGTGGATGGTGACGACTTCGATAATGGTCGGGACGAATTGATCGTGCGTCAGGCCCATGACTTTGATAGGGAAGTCGCTTGGATACTCGATCAGGTTTTCCATCGGATCGACTGCATCAGTTGGTTTGCTTGGTTCTGTCATAGTGGGCTACTTTTAAGTTGTCATTTGTTCCAGCAACATAGTGTTGTCGGACTGCATTTCAGGCAAATTTGGCATCCTGATATGCCTTGTATAGTTGTTTATAAATGGGGCCGGGTTGCCCGTTTGCTATGGCCTGGCCGTCTATGGAGATGACAGGCAAGACTTCCTTGGATGCCGACGACAAGAGTACTTCGTCAGCGGTAAATACTTCATCGCGGCTGATGCGGCGCGACTCGAACGGAATATTGTTCGCCGCGCATAGCTCCTCCATCAAGCCGTAACGTATGCCTTCCAGGATCAAATTATCCCTGGGCGGACCCGACAGTATACCTTGTCTGACTATCCAGACATTGGAGGCCGATCCTTCGGTCAAAAAACCATCGCGGAACTGGATGGATTCATTGGCATCGTGTTCCGCTGCATTTTGCGCCGCCAGCACGTTGCCCAGCAGCGAGATGGATTTGATTTCGCAATGTAGCCAGCGTTTGTCTTCCATCGAGACACAAGCCACGCCATGGGTGCGTACCTGCTCGGATGGAGGTGTGAGCGGATTCGCCATGATGAATACCGTAGGCGTCAATTCCACATTCGGGAAGGCATGCGCACGTTTCGCTACACCGCGCGTCACCTGTATATACGCCAGCTGATCCGGCGTGCTTGCCGCTGTCGCTACGCGCGTGACTAGCGCCAGCCACTCCTCTTCGGTATGCGGGTTGTTGATGCCGATGGCGGCCAGGCCGCGGGACAGCCGCGCCAGGTGTTGTTGTGGCCGGAATGGTTTGCGGGCGTAAATGGGTATGACTTCGTAGATGCCGTCGCCAAAAATAAAGCCCCGGTCCAAGACAGATATTTTGGCTTCGGAGAGATGGGTCATACTGCCGTTCAGGTAGACGAGGGGATCGTGGTCCATGTCACCATTCCTTCAGTGGGGAGAACCCAATTCTGGCACAAACCCCGGACCGGCGGTGCCTTGCCTACAGATGTTGACGGACGGCATGCTTGCGCCAAACAAAAACGGCAGAGTCAACCGAAGTTGAGCCTGCCGTTATTGTGACGTGAGGATCAGGCCTCACGCCGCGTAAGCATCAGTGGATTAATGCACCCACAAGCGGATCGAGTCCAGTGCGCGACCGAAGAGGCCAGCCTGGCCGACTTGTTCCAGCGCCAGGACAGGCAATTCGGAAACCACTTTGCCGTCAGCCGACATGACCTTGATGGTGCCGACCTGGCTGTTTTTGTCGATAGGTGCAACCAGTGGATCCTTGCGTGCCAGTACTGGTTTCATCGAGTTGGCGACGCCTTTAGGGACGGTCACATAGACGTCGCGGGTGAAGCCGATCTTGACGGTGTTTTGTGTGCCTTTCCAAACGTTTGGAGTGGCGATAGGCTCGTTTTTCGCGTACAGCTTGACGGTGTCGAAGTTGAGGAAACCCCAGTTCAGCAGTTTTTGGCTTTCCTGGGCACGAGCCTGGTCGGAAATGGTGCCGAGTACGACCGAGATCAGGCGGCGTTCGCCGGTGCCGTTAGGACGTTTGGCGGTCGAGATCAGGCAGTAACCGGCGCCCTGGGTGTAACCGGTTTTCATGCCGTCTACGGTTGGATCCAGCCACAGCAGGCGGTTGCGGTTAGGTTGCTTGATGTTGTTGTAGGTATATTCTTTGGTCGAATAAATCTTGTAGAACTCAGGGTGATCGTTGATCAGGTGCGACGCCAGTACCGACAGGTCACGTGCGGTCGAGTAGTTGCTGGCGCTAGGCAGGCCGTGCGGGTTGGCGAAGTGGGTGGACTTCATGCCCATGCGTTCGGCTTCGCGGTTCATCAGCGCGACGAAGGCATCTTCGGTACCGGCAACTGCTTCGGCGATTGCTACCGCAGCGTCATTGCCGGATTGCACGATCAGGCCGTACAGCAAGTCATTTACTTTGACTGGTACGCGCGGTTCGATAAACATTTTCGAGCTGCTCGGATCGACTTTCCACGCGTTGGTGGAAATCGTGATCATTTGGTTCAGGTCCAGCTTTTTGTCCTGGATTGCGGTGAAGGCTACATACGCAGTCATCAGTTTGGTCAGCGATGCCGGTTCGATACGCATATCAGGTTCATTCGATGCCAGTACCTGGTTGCTGGTTGCATCCAGCAGTAACCACGATTTGGCGGCAATGGTAGGCGACGGAACACTTTGGGCAAAAGCGGAGGAAAGCGATAGGACGGTAGCAGCGATAGCCGCAAGTAATTTTTTCATTGGACTCTGTGGTGGATGCCCGCGTACAAATGCGGGCTTCGATTTGGAAAAGTTATCGGATTATAGCGCTGCGCGTGCTGCAGATCGATCACGCAAGATGAATGTTTATCAATGCGGCAGCTTAGCGCGGCCACACTTCGACAACGTGATTCTTGATATGTTGCAGTTTGCGATTAAAAAAGTGATCGCAGCCTGGAACCACCAATACAGGCAGGTCTTGCGGACGTGCCCATTCAAATACATTGGTTAGCGGGATGGTTTCATCCTGCTCGCCGTGGATCAGGATAGTCCCGGCCGGAACCGTAGGCAGCGGCCATTTGCCGGCGGCGGTGCCGACCAGTACCAGGCGCTCGGCGGAGCGGCCTTGTTCTTCCAGGCGTTTTTGCAATTGCGCCTGGACGAAGGTGCCGAAAGAAAAACCGGACAGCGCAAATGGCAGTTCCGGATATTTTTCTTGTGCATACGCTAACAGTTGCGCCATGTCGTCGGTTTCACCTGCGCCACCATCGTGTACGCCGCCGGATGCACCGACGCCGCGGAAATTCATGCGGAAGGCGGCATAGCCGAGTGTGACGAACGAGCGCACCAGCGTGTGCACGACTTTGTTATCCATGGTGCCGCCATACAGCGGGTGCGGATGGGCGACCAGCGCGAAGCCGCGTGGGGTATCCGTGGCTGGCAGGTCGAGGGCGCATTCCAGCGTACCGGCGATGCCGTCCAGCGTGAAGTATTGTGTTTGTGCGTTCATGACGTATAGCGTATGAATGGGATGGAGGCAGCCGCGCAGATCGTGCGCAGCATGCCGGGTTTCAGATTTTCAGACGTTCAACAACTTTGCCGCCAACCAGATGGACGTCGATGATTTCATCAAGGTCTTCATTGTCGACATAGGTGTACCAGGTGCCTTGCGGATAGATCACGATGACCGGGCCTTCTTCACAGCGACCGAGGCAACCGGACTGGTTGACGCGAACTTCACCGCTGCGGCTCAGGCCCAGCTCCTTGACGCGTGCCTTCAGGTGCTTTTGTGCGGCATGCGCGCCGCGTTCGGCGCAGCACTCGCGACCATCGTCGCGCTGATTCATGCAAATGAATAGATGCTGGCCAAAAAACTGTTTGTTTTCAGACATGAGGGGGATATGAGGCGTGATCTGCATTAAAGACCCAGATGATACACCCGTGTCATTTTCGCTTCACGCGATGGCTGGAATGCAGCAGGAACCACAAGGCGGCAAATGGCCAGAACAGTGACAGGAATTGCGCAGCACCGTTGAAGTTGAGGAATTTGCCCTGTACCCAGGTTTCCAGTGTGGCAATGAAGTAAGGATTGGCCGGCGCGATGTTGACGACTATCAGGCCTGCGATCAATAAGCCGACCGCAGCGCGTCGCTGATGGGTACGCGACAGGAAAGCCAGGCCGGTCAGCAGCGCCAGTCCCAGCAGCAAGCCGCCTTGCGCACCTGGCGTCATCCAGGCAAAGGCCGCATCCGGACTAAAGAAGATAGCGGTAGCCAGTCCTTTGACCGCGAGTGCTGCCAGCAACAGGAGTAGCAAGAGGACGACACGCGGTGCCTTGTCGCGCAGCATGCAGGCGAGCGCCAGCAAGGCTCCGGCAACACCACAGGCGGTAATGATGGCTTCGGTCAGCCAGTACTGTTCGACTGTAAGTTGTACGCCATTGCGCAAGAAGCTACCGAGGTCGATAGGCGTGGCGAGCCATTCCGATAACCAGTCGGACAGGATAGGGAAGAGCTGACCCTGGCCGAATAAATAACTTTGCGGATAAATTTGTGCCAGCGGCCAAAGTGCAAAAATAGTCAGGCCACGGCTGGCTTCTGCCGTGAACCAGCGCTGCCGGATATGGCGCAGGCGGCTACGCTCCAGTACCAGGTGGCTGCTGGCGACACCTATGATGGCGCCGATTAATGCACCGCAACTATTGGTCAGTAAATCCAGGTTGGAGGCAACGCGGCTGGGTAAATAAGCTTGGGTTGCTTCCATCGCACCAGACAAGACGATGCCGAGCAGAGTGGCGAGCAATAACGCACCAAAGCGGCGTACCTGCGGATACAGCGCATACACCGCCAGGATGCCGAGCGGAATATAACCGAGGATATTGGTCAGCAGGTCAAATCCGGTCCAGTAACGCGGCGGGATGGTCGCCAGGAAGTAAGTTTGCAGCGGGATGCCGACGTCCTGCCAGCCAGTGAATGGAAACAGGCTCGCATAAACAATCAGGAATAGATAAGCCAGCAAGCCACCGCGTGAAAACGTCGATGCTTGCGGTAGTGGCGCTGGTGCCGGGATTATTTTTTCGTCGCTACTGTTGATAACCATGCTGCTATTTCATTAATGATGTCATCGCTGGCTGCTGCCAGTGCTGCTGCGCCGCCTTGTGCATCTGCGCTCGCAGTTGGCAGCTGTCGACTAAACATTTTTTGCGCACGCAAATTGCGGCCGTCAAACAATGACGCGCGCATTGCGATCGATATCGTACTGTGCTGCGCGCTATCAAATGACTGGGAAAAATCATCGAGCTCTATACGCAGTATCGGCAAGTTCGCTGCGCCATTATCCGCCGGAACCACGATGCCGCCTGCTTGCGACAAGCGTGTTTTCAATCTTTGCTCGAGCAATTCGGCTGGTGGCATCGCCCACTGGCTGCCTGCATACGGGCGTGGTTGCTGGCCGTTGGCGTAATTGAGACGGTAAAACATCATCGGCGTGTCCAGCCAGCTAGGCGCTACCACATCGGCAACGCTGATGGCTGGCAGGTTCGCGTTCTGCGTCGCCTGTGCTTTAAGCGGGCCGAGGTCATACAGTGCCGGTGCGGATGTATTACCAACACAACCAGCGAGCACGGCGCTGCTTGCCAGTGCAAGTGTTATCAGTAGTCTGCGAGCGATCGTCATCTTGGCTATCCTTGGCAGTGATCTTATGGTGCTGGCGCACTGAAGCCGGCTTCACCTGGGCCGGGTTGTATCCGGCCGGGGCCAAACAGTATGCCTTGTGGTCGCTGATTAAATGATTCCAGTGCGCGATTCAGTGAGCGCATCGAAGTACGGGTTTCATCTATCAATGGCGACGCCTGATACTCGACTGTCGAAGCAGCAGAGCCAACCTTGCCTATGGTATCGCTGAAGCTGTCTATCGGGCCACCGGTTGCGTTCAGCTTGCTCGTGATTTGCGACGCTTCATCGGAGAAACGGTTGATCGAGTTGAGCGCGCTATCGGCTTTGTTGGCGAGGGCGGGTAGTTTATCCAGCGTCGGTTGCAGCTGTTGCGGGATTTTTTCTATCTTGTTAGCGGCGGCACTGACATCGCTGAATGCACCGAGTATGGTTTTCTGGTTTTCTTCAGACAACATCCCATTGACCTTGGATGCCAGTTCTTCGGTTTGCTTCAGGATCGCCAGGCCACGTAGTTGCAGTGTGTCGAGCAGGCTGGCGCGCAAGGTGATGCGTGCCACTTTGTTTTTCGACGAAGGCAGCAGCTCTGGTTGCGAGCCATCGTCATCCAGCTGTACGTAAGCGAGACCGGTCACGCCCTGATAGCTGAGCGTGGCAAAAGTGGAATGCGTAATCGGCGTGTCTTTGGAGACGCTGAAACGGATCAGGATTTGCCCCGGTTTTTGCGGGTCGAACAAAACCGCATCGACGCGGCCGACATCCAGCCCGCGATAGCGGACCCCGGCCTGCGGATTCAGTCCCGGCACGGACAGCGTGGTGGCGATTTCATAAGGTACGCGTTCGACGCGATCACGATTGAACCAGAGTGCAATCAGCACCGCGGCGACCAACAGGACGATCGTGAAAATACCGGCCATTAATGCATGCGCTTTATTTTCCATAATTGATCTTTAGAGTGATGACGGCTCTCCTCCCTGGTTCGGCCCCGGTTTTTCGGGTAGTGCTTCAAATGCGCGCTGTCCGCGTTCACCGCGGAAAAATGTTTCGATAAACGGATGCTTGAACTCGACCACCTTATCCGGCCTGCAATAGGCAATGATGTGTTTGTCTGCCAATACTGCTACCCGTGAGGACAACGCAAACAAGGTATCGAGATCATGGGTCACCATAACCACGGTCAGGTGCATCTCGTCGCGCAATTCACGTATCAGGTTGACGAAGCTTTCTGATGCGTTTGGATCCAGTCCGGCGGTAGGCTCATCCAAGAACAATAGTTCCGGCTCCAGCGCCAATGCACGTGCCAGCGCAACCCGCTTGATCATGCCGCCGGATAAATCGGACGGCATCTTCAGTGCATGTTCAGGACCTATACCCGCCATTTGCAGCTTCAGCAAAGCTGCATCGCGTATCAATTGTCTGGGTAGGACGCGCAATTCGCGCATAGGTTGCGCGACATTATCAAAAACTGTCAGCGCCGAGAACAATGCACCTTGCTGGAACAGCATACCCCAGCGATTGCGTAATTGCTGCAGATGCTCTGCACTGATGCGATTAATGTCTTCACCAAATACGCGCACAGTGCCGCTGGCTGGCTGATTCAGTCCCAGCATCTGGCGCAGCAGCACGGTTTTACCGGAGCCTGATCCACCTACCAGTGAAACGATTTCACCCTGGTTAATTTTCAGGCTCAGGTTTTCGTGCACCACCACATCGCCGAAACGTGTGCTCAGATTATCGATTTCTATAATCGATTGCGGATTATCTACATGGTCATCCGTGCAGGCGGCCAGATTGGGATCGATTTCGGGCAGCATCAGAATCCCACTCCGCTAAAGACGATCGCAAACACCGCATCGGCCAGGATGACAACGGTAATCGCGGTCACTACCGAGATCGTCGTGCCCGCGCCCAGGCTTTCGGTATTGGGTTTGATGCGCAAGCCGAAGTGACAGGCCACTAAAGCTATCAGGCTGCCGAAGACCACGCCCTTACCCAAACCTATCCAGTAATTGGCCAGCGGTACGGCATCCGGCAATTCACGTAAAAAATATTTGAAGGACAGTCCTAACTCAGCATTTGCCGCCACCATGCCGCCCAGCAAAGCCATCGCATCGGTCCAGACCACCAGCAATGGCATCGAGATCGCCAGTGCGATCACCTTGGGCATGATGAGGCGGTAGCCATGCGGCAAGCCCATGACCAGCATCGCATCCAGTTCTTCGGTGACGCGCATGACGCCTAGCTGCGCGGTAATCGACGAGCCGGAGCGACCGGCCACCAGGATGGCTGCCAGCAAAGGGCCGAGTTCGCGGATCACGCTCATGCCGAGGATGTTTACGAGGAAAATATCACCGCCGAATTGATGCAATTGTTGTGCCGACAAATAAGACAGCACGACCCCGATCAGGAAGCCGACCAGCGCAGTAATGCCCAGCGCCTGATAACCGGTATGAAAAATATTGGCCGATATTTCCTTCCACGGGCCGCGTTGCGGCAGGCGCAGGAAGCGTCCCAGGTCCATCACCAGTTGGCCTATCAGCGTGATGAAGCCGAGCACATGATCGACCATGCGCATTTTGAATTGCAGATAGGCGGAGAGGGTGTACCAGCGGTGTTGTGGTGCTTTCTTTACCTGCAGGGTGCCGGTTTGTTCCAGCCGCTGGAAGAAGGTTTCATGCTGCGGTGCCAGTGTGAGTCGGGCCGGACGTTTCTTGCCCCAGGCATTCCACAGTAGTTGCGCACCGATGTAATCGAGCGCTTCTATCTGTGACAGATTCCAGTGCGTCTCATCTACTTTGCGTACCCCACGCAGCGTGGCGCTGATCTTCTCCATCACCCCTGGCTGCGCCGGATCGGCCAGCGCACGCACCTGCCATGAGCCTGCTGCAATGACAGTGGCCTGGTCGTTCTGCGTGTAGCTCAGGGTGGGCAACGCGTAGTTATGCATGCAGGCAAGTGTAAGGGAGATTGCAATTTGCGTCACGCCAGCACTTCAGCCGTAGATTTGCATGGGCATCAGTTTCGCCGGGGCAAGCATCCCGTTACAATGCGCACATGACTGCACTCCCCACACCACAACGACTGGCCAGCCTGTGCGCACCCGCGGCGCAAGGCATCGCGCTGGAGATCGTGGCGGAGACCGGGTCCACCAATGCCGACTTGCTGGCACGTGCGCTCCATTTGCAGCAACCAACCCTGTTATGGACGCAGTTGCAAACAGCGGGCAAGGGGCGCGCTGGTCGCGCCTGGCACACTCCGCCCGGTTCGGCGCTGACTTTTTCACTGGCCTGGAAATTCAATTTGCCGCTGCAGGGCTTGCTGGGTTTGCCGTTGGCGGTTGGTGTCGTGATCGCTGAAGCCTTGCGTAACTATGGCGTCGATGCACGCCTGAAGTGGCCTAATGATGTATTGAAGGATGAGGGCAAGCTGGCTGGCATCCTGATCGAAACGGTTGTCGACAAATCGGGACAGGCTGCCACATGGGCGGTGATCGGTGTCGGGATTAATATTGCGCAGGCGGCTGAACTGAGTGTGCAAGCCGGTCGTGCGGTCGTGGCTGCAACCGAGCTGGCGCGTGAACCTGAGCACGTTATGGCCATCTTGCTGGATGGCTTTGCACAAGCCTTGCCAGTGTTTGAACAACAAGGATTTGCCGCTTTTGTCGAGGCGTGGAATGCGCTGGATGCATATGCCGGGCAGACGGTTAATATCCTTGATCAGGGCCAGGTGCTGCATAGCGGCTTGGCGGCCGGAGTAGACGCCAGCGGACGCTTGCTGCTGGATACGACACAAGGACGCATCACGATAGCCGCAGGCGATGTATCGTTGCGGATCAGGGAGGAATAACGATGCTCTTATTGGTCGATGCAGGAAATACGCGGATTAAATGGGCGCTGGTCGATCGTTCCGCGCCTGAGCAGACGCCAGGCAAATGGCTGCAGCATGGCAGCGTGGCGCGCGCCGAAGCTGGCAGCCTGATCGAGGCCTGGCGTGGTTTCAGTATAGGTCGCGTGATGTTGTCGAATGTGGCCGGGCATGAATTGCGCGGTGAGCTGGAGCGCGCGGTATTGCATACGCTGGGTACCAAACCGGTGGCACTGGAATGGTTTGCTTCGGCGGCGGAGCTGGGTGGGGTGAAGAACCGTTACCTGAATCCGACGCAACTAGGTGCAGACCGCTTTGCTGCTGCAATAGGTGCGCATGCCTTGTTCCCTGACGGGCCGCTGGTGGTTGCCACTTGCGGTACTGCGACCACGGTTGATGCCTTGAGTGCAGACGGTGAATTCATAGGCGGCATGATTTTGCCGGGGCTGGGTTTGATGGCCTCGTCGCTGGCCAGAAATACTGCGCAGTTGCCGCAAGTCGCATTGCAAAGTACTTTGACGCAACCGTTTGCCGACAACACCGATGCCGCCATCGTCAGCGGTTGCCTGGCGGCGCAGGCGGGCGCGATAGAGCGTGCGGTGGCGGCGCAAATGCGGGCATATCCGAATCTGCCGATTCCTTGCATACTGGCAGGCGGTGCGGCAGACTTGATTGCACCGCAGCTCACTATAGATTACACACGCGTCGATAATCTGGTTTTAATCGGTTTGCATACAGTAGCGTTACAACATACTTCCCCATGCTAAAAATCCTGTTCGGCTTATTGTTGGTGATCAACGGCGGCTTGTACGCGTTTGAGCATGGCTATCTGAATAGCCTGATCCCGCCCAGCCACGATCCTTTGCGCCTGAAGCAGCAACTGAATCCAGACTTGCTGAAACTGGTGCCGCTGGATAAAGAAAAAGCCGAAGCCGGGAAGGCGGAAAAAGTAGCTGCGGTCGAACCGGAGAAGATTCCGCAAACGGTAGAGAAACCAGCGGAAAAGCCGGTAGAGAAACCGGTTGAAGTACTGGCCTGCACCGAGATCGGTAATTTTGATGCCGCTGAAGCGAAGAATTTTGAAGCGAAGCTGACTAGCTTGGCTTTGGGTGAGCGCTTGTCGCGTCGCCAGATACAGGAAAATGCGCGTTTTATCGTCTATATCCCGCCTCTCGCCAACAAGGAAACTGCGGATAAAAAAGGCGGTGAGCTGAAGCGCCTGGGTGTCGATGATTTCTTTGTCATTACTGAACACACGGCTTTGCAGTGGGGTATTTCGCTGGGAATTTTTAAATCGGAAGAAGCGGCGCGCAATCATCTGGCGGCGCTGAATCAAAAAGGTGTGCGTAGCGCCAAGGTCGGGCCGCATCACCTAAGCGCACCTAAAGTCGCGTTCCAGTTCCGTCGTATAGACGCAGCGACCAAGGCGAACCTGGACAAGATACGCACGACCTTCCCACGCCAGGAAGCACGTGCCTGTACCTGAGCGCCGGGTTAAGTCTTAGGTGCTGAGCTGGCGGCGGCCAGTCGGCGCGCCCGCAGCGCAGACAGGCAATTCTGGCACATGCAGGTTTTGGCCTTGCCACTCGCGTCACGCATTATCTCGCCTTTGGGTGCTGTCGGCAGGGCGGTGCACCAGCAGGCTTGAGCGCTTGTCGTGTCCACCATGCCACAGGAGAAAGTGGCGCCGCATTGTGAACAACTACTCATTTTTCTTCCGTTTTCATTTTTTGATATTGCTTGTCGACAAATCGCACGGCAGCCGTGACGGCTGTTACAGGCGGGCAAACGGGCTGCATCTGCGGTGGTTTTGTCGTTTGGGCAAGACAGGGACTGAATATTCGTGGCATTTCCGGCAAAGAGCCAAGAAATGAATTGGCATTCGCTGTAAAATCGCGGTCATCCTTTTTTCAGAACCACTACTACCCAACTTGACCGATATGAACGCTGATCTTACTGTAGTTTCGCCACAAATACAGGCGCAAATTCTGGCCGAGGCGCTGCCGTATATCCGCAAATTTCACGGCAAGACCATTGTCGTTAAATACGGCGGCAATGCCATGACCGAAGAGCGCCTGAAGCATGGCTTTGCGCGCGACGTGATTTTATTGAAACTGGTCGGCATGAACCCGGTCGTGGTGCACGGCGGCGGTCCGCAAATCGATAACGCGCTGAAGAAGATCGGCAAGCAAGGCACCTTCGTGCAAGGCATGCGCATTACCGATGAAGAAACCATGGAAGTCGTGGAATGGGTGCTGGGCGGTGAAGTGCAGCAAGACATCGTGATGCTGATCAACCACTACGGTGGCCAGGCTGTCGGCCTGACCGGCAAAGATGGCGGTTTGATCCGTGCCAAGAAAATGCAAATGCCGGACAAGGAACATCCGGGTGAATTCCTCGACATCGGTTTTGTCGGCGACATCGAAGCGATCAATCCTGCGGTTGTCAAAGCGCTGCAGGACGACGCTTTCATTCCTATCATTTCGCCTATCGGTTTCGGTGATGATGGTCAGGCATACAACATCAATGCCGACGTGGTTGCGGGCAAGATCGCTGAAATCCTGAAAGCTGAAAAGCTGATCATGATGACAAACATCGCTGGCGTACAAGACAAGCAAGGCAATTTGCTGACCGATTTGTCGGCACGCGAGATTGATGAGATGTTTGAAGACGGCACCATCTCCGGTGGCATGCTGCCTAAAATTTCATCGGCACTGGATGCGGCCAAGTCCGGCGTCAATACCGTGCACATCATCGATGGTCGTATCGAACATTCGCTGCTGCTGGAAGTGTTGACCGAACAAGCGTTCGGCACCATGATCCGCTCGCACTGATCAGATTCAATTCAATAAAAAAGCGTAAGGACTTCAGGTCCTTACGCTTTTTTTATTTTCTCAACGCTTATGCCGGTAGCGATAAAACATCGGCCTGGTACTGCGCATGCCACTTTTCAAATTCCGCTGCCGGTAGCGGGCGCGAAATCATAAAACCTTGCGCGATATCGCAGCCGAGGTCAGACAGTAATTTGTAGGCATTTTCTTCTTCCACGCCTTCGGCTATGGTTTGCATGCCCATCTTGTGCGCCAGCGTAACCGCAGCTTCAACAATGTGTACAGCACCTTTGTCATCCGGCAGCCGACGTACGAAAGACTGGTCTATCTTGATCAGTGAAATCGGCAGTTGATGCAAATATTGCAGCGACGAGTAACCTGTGCCGAAATCGTCTATCGAAATCGTGATCTTGGCATCGGCAAGACGGCTCAGTTCTACTATAGTGCGTGCGATGTCGTGCATCAGCGCACCTTCCGTGACTTCCAGCTCCAGTGACTGACCACTGACTTCATAGCGCTGCAACAAGGACAGCACCAGATCGGAGAAGCCGGGCTGCAATAAATTGCGTGGTGAGATGTTGACCGCTATCGGCAGGTGTATGCCTTGCTGACGCCACGCCACGATTTGTTTCATCGCCTGCTCCAGCGCGAACTCGGTGATCAGGTTGATCAGCGTACTTTGTTCTGCGCGTGGAATGAAAATGCCGGGAGGGATGTTGCCGCGTTCCGGATGATTCCAGCGCATCAGCGCTTCGACACTGTGTATTTCGCCGGTGCGTATGCAAATCTTGGGCTGGTAATGCAGCGAGAGCTGGCCTTCCTTGATGGCGCTCATCAGACTGCCGAGTATAGAAAGGTTTTCTTTTGCGAAGTTGCTGGTTTCCGGACTGTAGGCGACACAATCCAGTGCTTCTTCATCGGCGGAGATCAATGCTGATTCCGCTCTTTGCAGATAAAAATCGGGTGACTGCGTGATCTTGCTGAAGGTGGCGTAGCCGAGACGGGAGTCGGCGTGGATGGGGATGTCGTTGAACTGGTAGGGTTGTCGCGCGCCCCTGACTAAATCTGCGAGCAGGAGCTTGATGGTTTGGGCATCCCGATCCCGGATCAGGATGCCTAACTGCTCTGGGTCGATACGGTAGACCTGTACTTTGTCCTGCAAGATGTAGGTGTAGCGGGCCGCCGATTGTTGTGCGACTTCCTTGATGACGTCAAAGCCAAATGCTGACTTCAGCTCCATCGCATTTTGCAGTGAGACCACTACCAGCATATGCAGGTTGGCATTGCTTTTGACTTTGGGCAGTTGCGCCAATGCGCCGAGTAAGGCGCTGCGGTTAGGCAGCTGCGTAGCCGGATCGTGCCGCGCTATCCATTTCAAATGTTTCAGGTAAGACCTGACGCTGTCACTGGCGACGCCGCAGGCAAATCCGACCAGCATGAAAAATCCGGTGCGGTAGAGCCAGTTGAGCATGGCTTGCTGTTCGCCGGTGATGACATCGATGGGCATGAAGGGGCCCAGTGCGATGCCGCCGATCAGGCCCACTACCAGGCCGCCGCGCATGCCAAAAACAAAACCTGCCAGCATGATGGGCAGGTACATCGAATGGGAGTAAACGAATTTGATGCCGCCGGTTGCATATACCAGCGCATAGACACCACAGACGGCGATGATGAGGATGGGCACCATGATGATCCGTATTGCACGGATATGCACGCCTAGCCATTCAAACAATCGCGTAGTGTTCATCAGACATTCCTTTGTGAGGCAACATCAGCTTGGTACTTCAGTTTGCTAGATGGCGCTCACAAAACGATATGGCGATATGGCTGCCCGGGTATAGCGAGAAGCCAATTTATGCGTCTTTTTTCATGGGCGATTTCTTAAATGCATCTTGCCATGGCGAAAAAAAATGCGCAAATAATATTTCCTTTTTGAAATGTTTTTGCGAAAAATAGGGCAGTGCAGCGCCCGGAACAGGTGGTTTTAATACAGTTTTTGTACCGTGTAGCCACGTTGTTGCAGCAAGCCGGGCACGCCTTTGGCTCCCAGCAAATGCAATGCACCCACCGCGACGAAGCTGGTTTTGTCGGTCTTGAGTAAGGCTTCTACCTGTTGCGCCATGGCCGGATTACGCTGATCCAGCAAGACCTTCTGCAGGAAGCGATCCGAGGCGTTTTCACCTTTTTGCATCTCCAGCAGGGCAGCATCCAGCGCCTTCGCATCGGCGCTTTGCCAGGCTGTGATCAGATCCAGTGCTTTTTGCATGGCAGCACCGTTGGCCAATTCAGTCAGGTTCTCTACCAAGTACTCCTCTTGTTCGGCATCGTTCATGCTGTCGAACAGTGACAACTGGTAATCCGCTGTCTCCAGTTCCTGCACGGTTTTCTTTTGTTTCTCGGCCAGCGACAGGAAGTGCAGCTCTATACCTTGTTCACTGGGAAAGCCCTGGCGTGCCATTTCCTGCACCAGCAAGAGATTAGCCACCATCCACGGCTTCATGCGCGCGATGCTTTCAAATGGTGTGCCATAGCGGCGCAAGGCCTGGCGCAATTGGGCGCTGGCATCTGCCGACAAATGCTGGTTAATGGTTTGTCCGGCCGGATAGAGGCCGTGGCGCATAACGGCCTGGCGCATCGCTTCTGTATTACGGACGTCAACTTCGATGACCAGTTTCCTGGCGGCGGAGAAGGCGCGTGTCACTTCTGGTTCGAGTGGGTAAAATGCAGTCTTGCCGACATGCACAGTGCCGAACAGATAGCTGGTATTGCCGCGATAAGTGACGCGATACAGCGTGCCGCGCTGCGGGATGGTGTGCTTTTGTGCGGCCGCAGTGGCTTTACTTGCGGCAGGGTTGTCAGCTTGTACGCTGGGATTGAAGAAGCCTAATAACAAGGTGAAAACAAAAACGATGGTACGACGCATGCAACTCCCTTGATTGTTTTAAATACCCGATATACAGATAAACGAATATAGACGATGCCCAAGCTGACCTGGCTGTTCGACCTGGATAACACGCTGCATAACGCATCGCATGCGATCTTCCCCGCGATACATCTGAATATGAATGCCTACATCGCCCAGGTGCTGCATGAGGGCGGACACGCTTCGGATGAGGCGGCGGTGAATGCTGCGCGCCTGACGTATTGGCAGCGCTACGGTGCGACTTTGCTCGGTATGGTAAATCATCATCAGGTCCGGCCTGAAGATTTCTTGCGTGAAGCACATCGTTTTGATGATTTGCCGACCATGATACGTGCCGAACGGGGGCTGGCGCGCTTGCTGCGTCGGCTGCCGGGCCGCAAGATATTGCTGACGAATGCACCACGTCGTTATTCACGCGAGGTATTACGCCATCTGGGACTGCACAAGCATTTTGCCCGGCATATTCCTATCGAAGCGATGCGTGTACATGGTCGCTTGCGACCCAAACCGTCGAAACAAATGTTACGTAAACTGATGGCGCGCGAAAAGATCAGTGCGCGCCACTGTGTGCTGGTAGAGGACACCATCGCTCACCTGAAAGGGGCCAAGGAACTGGGCATGGCGACCGCATGGGTTACCCAATATTTGGCCAGCGATTCGAACAAGCAGGCATCAACTGGCGAGCGCGCAACAATCACCTACACAAAACGCCCAATTTATGTCGATGTCAAAGTAAAATCCGTAGGGCAACTATTCAGGCAGTTGCACCGATTGCGCTAGCGGGGGCTACCCGCGGTATGAGTTTTAGATTGCTAACTTACTTATAAGAATATTATGGCAACTACAAAACCAGGTGAACGCAAGCTGCAAATACTCCAGACATTGGCCACCATGCTGGAGCAACCCAAAGGGGAAAAAATTACCACGGCAGCACTGGCGGCACGTCTCGACGTGTCCGAGGCAGCGCTGTACCGGCATTTCGCCAGCAAGGCGCAAATGTTTGAAGGCCTGATCGAATTTATCGAATCGACCGTCTTCGGCCTCATCAATAAAATTACCGAGCAACAGGAGAATGGCTTGTCGCAAGTGCAGGCCATTGTCCTCATGCTGCTCAACTTCGCCGAACGCAATCCCGGCATGACGCGTGTGATGATAGGTGATGCACTGGTGAACGAAGACGAACGTCTGCAAACGCGGATGAATCAATTCATAGACCGTATTGAACTGGCATTGAAACAATCACTGCGTATTGCGGCGACGCAAGGGCAGGCGAATGAAGCCGAGGTTGCGGTACGTGCCAACCTGATTGCGAATACGGTGCTCGGTCATTGGCAGCGCTATGCCAAAACCGGCTTCAAGCAAAACCCGTCCGAGCATGCATCGGCACAGATAGCGATGTTGCTGGCCTGATCGCGGGCTACTCTGTTGATTTGATCGTTCCCGACTAGGCAGGTGGCGTGCCGTCAGAGCAGTCTGAAAAACTCCGGAGCCGCTTGGTCGTACAATAGCGACTTGCCGCGTACTCACGGCCTGACTCACGCCCCTGTTTTATGTCTCTCTTTACCCCTGCTGTTACCGCTGACGCCTGTTTTGCCTTGCTCGACGATATAGATGCGAGTGCGGCTGATGCACGTTCACGTCTGTACACAGGTTATCTCGGTGTGTTGTCGTGCCAGCAGGTGTCGCAACTTCCTGCGCTATTGGATGAGATGCAGCAGGCGTTGAGGCAAGGGAAATTTGCCGTCAGTCTCTTCAGCTATGAGCTAGGCGCGGCCTTGCACAACATCGTCCCCCATACGGGCGAGCAGCCTTGGGCTGAAATCCTTTTATTCGAACATTGCGCGCACCTGGCATCGGCACAGGTAGGGGCGTGGCTGGCGGCGCAGGCGCCAGCCGCTGCCGGTATTGCGCAGGTGGTGGCCGACACCGATGAGGCTGCCTTCAGTGCCGCGATCGCGCGCATACATGATTACATCGCAGCCGGTGATACCTATCAGGTGAACTACACCTACCGCCTGCGTTTCGATGCCTATGGCTCGGTGCATGCCCTATATCGTCGTTTGCGTGCGCGTCAGCCAGTGCCGTATGGCGCGCTGATCGGCTTGCCGGATGGGCGTGCCGCCTTGTCGCTGTCGCCGGAATTGTTCGTGCGTCACGACGATGGTGTGCTGACTGTGCGACCTATGAAGGGTACGGCCGCTGCCAGCGGTGATGTGCAGCAGGATCAGCTAGCCGCCGATGCGCTCGCGGCTGATACCAAGAACCGCGCCGAGAATCTGATGATAGTGGATCTTTTGCGCAATGATCTGGGGCGGGTCGCGCAGACTGGTTCGGTCAAGGTTGATAAATTATTTGATGTGCAACGCTATAGCAGCGTGCTGCAAATGACGTCTACCGTGCATGCGCAGCTGCATGAAGATGCGGGCTTACCCGAAATCTTCGACGCGCTGTATCCCTGTGGCTCGATTACCGGTGCGCCCAAACATCGCACCATGCAAATCATCCGCGAGCTGGAAACTAATCCGCGCGGTTGGTACACAGGTGCGATCGGCTACTTCGATCCGCCACTAGCAAAGCAAGCCCTGGGGAATTTCTGCCTGTCGGTGCCTATACGTACCCTGCAATTGCAGGCACAGAACCAGGATGGCATACGCAAGGGTGAGATGGGCGTGGGCGCTGGCATCGTGCATGACAGTGTGGCTGCCGATGAATATGAAGAGTGCCGCCTGAAAGCGCGCTTCCTGATCGGTATGCAGGCTGAGTTTGAATTATTCGAAACCATGTATGCGACGCGTGACGATGGTGTGCGGCATCTGGACAGACACTTGCGACGCCTGGCGGCATCTGCAGCTTATTTCAGCTTTGCCTATGACGAAGCAAAAATCCGTGCAGCCTTGCATGCAGCATGCGCTGCATTTGATGATGCGTCTGCGCGCAGATTGCGCTTTGCATTGAAACAGGACGGCAGTCATACGATACAAAGTGCGGTCCTCACGCCACTGGCTGAGCCAGTGAGGCTGCTACTGGCAGAACAAACCGTGGATGCCAGCGATCTCTTCCTGCGCCATAAAACCACGATACGCACTGCCTATGACGCGGCATGGCGTGCAGCAGAACAGCAGGGTGCTTTCGATCAACTGTTTTGCAATACGCAAGGGCAGGTGACTGAAGGCGGGCGCAGCACGCTCTTCGTCAAATTGCAGGGGCAGTGGTATACGCCGCCACTCAGTAGCGGCTTGCTGCCTGGCGTGATGCGTGCAGCGATACTGGATGATGCGGTATGGAATGCGCAAGAGCGTATCCTGACGCTTGAGGATGTGCGCAATGCAGAGCAAATCTTTGTTTGCAATGCATTGCGTGGCGTTGTTCCGGCTGTGATCGTCTGGCCGTAACGAAGCAATCAAAGCATTACGCTGGCAGCGTCACCTTGAAGCAGCTGCCACCACCTGCGCGTCCGCTGCAGATGACTTCACCACCATGCGCACGCGCGATCTGTTGCACCAGGCTCAGACCCAGGCCAACGCCGCCTTCACGCTCACTGGCACCCGGCAGGCGATAGAAAGGTGCGAAGATATTTTCGCGCTCCGCTTCCGGCACACCCGGGCCACCGTCGCACACTTGCAGGACAACCTTGTTGCCTGTTTTCTGCAGGCTGACATCGATAGGTGTGCCATTGCCATAGCGCCGTGCATTTTCCAGCAGGTTGCGTACCAGGCGGCGCAGCAAGCGTGCGTCACCGGGAATCTCTACCGATTCGGTTTCCAGCTGCGCGTCCATGCGTGCGCATTCTTCAGCGACCAGCGCGGTTAAATCGATAGGCTCAAAGATCTGTGCTGCATCGGTGGTTGCATCGAGGCGACTGGCCAGCAGGATTTCATCGATCAGTTGATCGAGTTCGCCGATATTGCGCTTGAGTTCATTGCGCATCTCCGGCTGTGCATCGGCCGCCATCAATTCGACGGCCATGCGTATGCGTGCCAGTGGCGAGCGCAACTCATGCGAGGCATTGGCCAGCAGCGCTTTTTGCGCATCGACCAGCGCTTCGATACGCGCAGCAGAGCGATTGAAACTGGTGGCCAGGCGTCCGACTTCATCCTTGCCTTCGACTGCGATACGGGTCGACAGCTGTCCAGCCCCCAAGGCTTCGACACTGGTTTGCAGTCGCTCCAGGCGACGCGTCAGGCGGCGCACGATAGGGTAGGCACCTATGCCCATCGCCAGGCCGATGATGACCAGCGTGGTGAAGAAACTGAATGGTGGTTTGCGTCGGCCCGGATGCTGGCCCACCAGCCAGCGATCATCCGGTAATTTGACGGCGAAGACCGGTGGCCCGCCACCGAGCCAGCCGCTCGTGGTCTGGGTTTCATCCAGAGGTGGCAATTCACGGCCTATCGAAGCTATTTTTTCGCGCTTGGCCGAATACAGCGTGAGGTCGGCGCGCATGCGCTGACGCCAGCGGTTCAATGCTTCCTGCTGTTCTTCATTGCTCGCATCAGCTGGCGGTAAGACGTCGGCAGCAATCGCCGCAAACGATTCCAGGCTGGGCCCGATCTGACGTGATTCGGTATTGATGCGCCAGGCCGACGCGAACAATATGCCCGCGATCGTCAGGCTGATCAGCATGGCGAGATAGATGCGGATGTAGAGCCGGTGTGACCAGCTGAAACGTCCTGGTGTTGCTGCGTCAGACATCCTGCGCCTTTGCAAATACATAGCCTGCACCACGCACGGTGATGATGCGTTTAGGCTGTTTGGGGTCATCTTCTATCGCTGCGCGCAAACGACCGATATGGACGTCGATAGAGCGATCAAAGGCTTCCAGCGGCTCACCTTTGACGACGTCCATTAATTGTTCGCGCGAGAGCACACGTCCGGCGCGATCTGCCATCGCTGCCAGTAAATTGAATTGATACGAAGTGACTGGCTTTTCCTGGTCATCGAGTCGGATCACACGGGCATCCAGGTCGATCTCAAGACGGCCGAAGCGCAGCACGCGTTCATTGTTGGTCGCTACACCTTGTTGACGGCGTAATACCGCCCGTAGCCGCGCCAGTAACTCACGCGGTTCAAACGGTTTTGGTATGTAGTCGTCGGCTCCGAGTTCCAGTCCGACCACGCGATCCATAGGATCGCCTTTCGCGGTCAGCATGACGATGGGCATGGATGCCAATGGTTGTGCCTGGCCGCGAATTTGTCGACAGACGTCAAGACCGTCGGCATCCGGCAGCATCAGGTCGAGCAGCACGATGGAGTAGGCTTGCGTGGCGGCAGCTTGCTGCAATTGCAGCAGGCCCTCGCTGGCAGTACCGGCATGCGTGACCTCGAACCCGTTCTGGTTCAGGTAAGTGGCGACCATGCTGGCTAAGCGCTGGTCGTCTTCTATCATCAGTAGGCGTTGTGTCATGGGGCTAGTGTAACGCGTAGTGTCCGGCAGTGAGTCGTTGTGACTAGCGCCAGCGTCCAAATTAATGGAGGCTGGCGCGTTCATGCTACCGGATTTAACTTACTGGGCGGCTGGTGCTGCTGCCGGTGCTGGTGGTGGTCCTTTGCGGCCGTGGTCGCGGTCATGGCCTTCATGACCAAAACGGTGACCAAAACGATGACCGAAACCACCACGGTGTTTGCTCAGTTGTTCAACTGCTTTCACACGTTGTGCCGGGGTTAGCACATCGGCTGCATCAGCAAATGCCTGGGTCATGCGACGCGAACGTTGATCAGCCAGTTTTTGCTCGGTCTGACGTACTTGTTCCAGCGCCTTGCGATCGATGGTTGGCTGTGCCAGCAATTTCAGGCCTTGCTCATGCGCTGCACGGTTTTGTTCCATGATGGGACGCAGGTCGTTGAAAGCCGACTTGGCGATTGCGCCGAGCTTGGTTTTTTGCTCTGGTGTGGCATCCGGTACGACGCGTTTGAGCATGTGGTCGAAGCGCTTTTCGGCACGTTCAGGATTCATTTTGCCGTGTGGGCCACCTTGTTTCTGTTGCTGGGTAGCTTGTGGTGCCTGGCCTTCCTGTGCGTGGCTGACGCCGACGATGGAGAGAGCGCTGAAGATCGCAGCAGTTGCACCTACCATCATCAGGCGGCGTGCGCGACCGGCAGCAGGGACGGTGGCTACGGTATTGCGGGTTTGGCTATTCATACTAAGCTCCTTGTTTGGCTATGGTGCCTGCTGTGTGGTGCAGGCATGTTGATACTTTAGGAGTCCACTGTTGCGGATTCGCTTGCGAGCCGTAAAGTTATGTAAAGGGTGGTGGCGGCCGACTTGGTGCATTTTGGGCAGCATTATTTGCCCCGATAGCCTTATTTCGCACCGCTTTGGGCTGCAATAGACAGCGAGGAGAACGGCTGCGCTTGGCATAGCTTTTGCACCACGGAAATGGTGTCTGTGCTCACAGACAGCAGCCTGACAATAATAAGGAATAACAATGAACCGGCGCCATTTTCTCCAGACCAGCTTGCTGGCTACTCCCGTATTGCTGCTCGTGTCCCGGGCGCAGGCAGTCGATACGCGGATTGCGCATATCAACGACGCGATCAACAAGTCCGGACGTCAACGCATGTTGTCGCAACGACTGGCGAAGTGTTATTTGCAGATCGGCCAGGCGATCGATATGCCACGGTCGCAAAAATTATTCAATGCGTCACTGACACTGTTTGAAAAGCAATTGGGCGAGCTCGAATCGTATGCGCCGAATGCAGAAAACAAAGCGACTCTGGCGAGCCTGAAAAAGACCTGGAGCGCGTACAAGAATGCTTTGCTGGGTCAGACACCGAACCTGCAGGATGCGAAGGCTGTGATGCGACTCAGCGAAGAAGTGCTGACGCTGGCACATGCATCGACGCTGCAACTGGAAAAAATTTCCGATACTGCAGTCGGTCATCTGGTGAATATCGCCGGACGTCAACGCATGTTGTCGCAGCGCATGGCGAAATTTTATCAGGCGATTAATTGGGGTGTTGCGTCGTCCGACGCGTTGCCGGGCCTGATTAAGGCGCGTGATGAATTCCTGGCGGCGATGGCAGAGTTATCGGCCTCATCCAAAAATACGACGCCTATCAAACAGGACATCCTGCTGGCGCAGCAGCAGTGGTTTTTCTTTGATCAGGCTCTGAAGAGCAACGCGATCAACGATGACACCAAGCTGCGTTTCGCCACCAATGTCGCGACCAGTAGCGAACGCATACTGGAAACCATGGACCGGATTAC
Source organism: Herminiimonas sp. Marseille-P9896 (assembly GCF_903993245.1). Taxonomy (NCBI): domain Bacteria; kingdom Pseudomonadati; phylum Pseudomonadota; class Betaproteobacteria; order Burkholderiales; family Oxalobacteraceae; genus Herminiimonas; species Herminiimonas sp. Marseille-P9896. Next base: position 716,364 of record NZ_CAJEVT010000001.1, read on the forward strand.
CGGTATGTATGAACAGCTGGGTTAGATGAAGCAGATATTAGTGTGCCTGGCCGCATACCACGCATTTGGCATTACGTTTGACCTTGATGCTGCTCCATTCCATGGAACGCGCATCCAGCAATAGCAAACGTCCGGCCAGTGATTCACCGATGCCAACGATGAGCTTCAATGCTTCTGCTGCCTGCATGCTGCCGACGATACCGACCAATGGTGCAAAGACACCCATGGTGCCGCAATTCACATCTTCGAATTCCTGGTCTTGCGGGAAGACGCAGGAGTAGCAGGGAGCTTGTGCGTCACGCTGATCGAATACGCTGATTTGCCCGTCGAACTTGATGGCGGCACCGGATACCAGCGGTACTTTATTGGCGACGCAGGCACGATTGACGGCATGACGCGTGGCAAAGTTATCGCAGCAGTCGAGTACCACGGTCGCACTACGTACCAGCTCGTCCAGACGCTCACCGGAAACGCGTTCTTGCAGCGCCACTACTTCTATGGTCGGATTGATTTCTTCCAGTGTCTGCTTGCCGGATGCAACCTTGGCCTGCCCCACACGTTGTGTGGTGTGCAGGATTTGTCGCTGCAGGTTGGTCAGGTCTACCGTGTCGTCATCGACCAGCGTGATGGTGCCTACGCCAGCCGAAGCCAGGTAATAAGCAGCGGGCGAACCGAGGCCGCCAGCGCCTATGATGAGGACATGGGCTGCCAACAGTTTTTCCTGTCCTTCGATATCGATTTCATCGAGCAGGATGTGACGTGAATAGCGCAGGAGTTGCTGGTCGTTCATAAGTAATCCGTATAGCGTGGTGCGGCAGAAAAGCAGTCGGGACAATCAAAAAAAGCCGCATCGCTGCGGCCTTTTTTGTTAGCGGTCACGACTATTTTTTGTCGCCGTTTTTCGGTTCTGCTTTAGGGTCTGTCTTGGGCTTGTTGATGCCGGGTTCTTCTTTCTTCGGCTCAGGTTTCGCTTTGGACAGCACTACCGGCAAACCTTTCAAGTGGTTCAGGGCTTGCGTCAACTGGAAGTCATCCTTGCTACCGAATTCCAGTGGTTTGCGTTTTTTCTCGAGCGCAGCCAGGCGTTGCTCTTCTTCCAGTTCATCGACAGCGGCGTGTACTTCAGGGCCTTTGTCTTTGTCATTGGACAGATGCTTTTGCAAGTCTGCTTCGCGCAGGCGCAGGCCGTTCAGGCCATCGCCATCTGCGGTTTCATCGACCATCAGATCCGGCACGATGCCTTTGGCCTGGATCGAGCGGCCGTTCGGTGTGTAGTAACGCGCGGTTGTCAGCTTGACTGCGGTATCGGCAGACAATTGACGTATGGTTTGTACCGAACCTTTACCGAAGGTCTGGGTGCCCATGATGGTGGCGCGCTTGTAATCCTGCAAAGCACCGGCCACGATTTCAGACGCGGATGCCGAACCGGAGTTGACCAGGACAACCATAGGGATTTTTTTCAATGCTTCCGGCAATTTGGCCAGCGGGTCACCAACCGAACGGCTTGCATAGAATTCGCGGCGCGCATAGAAGCTCGCTTTGGAATCCGGCAATTGACCATTGGTCGAAGTCACGACCACGTCTTTGGGCAGGAATGCGGCAGACACACCGATCGCACCTGGCAATACGCCACCCGGATCATTGCGCAGGTCGAGTACCAGGCCTTTGAGGTTAGGGTCTTGTGCGTACAGGGTCGCGATTTTCTTCGCCATATCGTCTACCGTCGGCTCCTGGAATTGCGAGACGCGCAGCCATGCATAGCCTGGCTCAACGATTTTTGCCTTGACGCTTTGAACGCGGATTTCCTGGCGCGTGATGGTGATGATGATAGGTTTATCTTCATCCTTGCGCGCGATGGTCAGCGTGATCTTGGTATTTGGTTCACCACGCATGCGCTTGACTGCTTCGTCCAGCGTCATGCCTTTGACCGGGGTTGAGTCCAGGCGGGTGATCAGATCGCCTGCCTTGATGCCAGCGCGATAAGCAGGTGAGTCTTCGATAGGGGAAATGACTTTGACGTAGCCGTCTTCCATCCCGACTTCGATGCCGAGGCCGACAAACTTGCCTTGCGTGCCTTCACGCAATTCCTTGAATGCTTTCTTGTCGAGGTAGGCAGAGTGCGGATCCAGCGATGACACCATGCCGGAAATCGCTTCGGTCAGGAGTTTCTTGTCGTCGACTGGCTCGACGTAGTCCGATTTGATGAGTCCGAATACTTCGGACAATTGGCGTAATTCTTCCAGAGGCAAGGGCGTACCGGCGGCATTTTTTTGCGCCATCGCGTCCAATTGTGTCCCCATCGCGATCACGCCGGCAACCATGCCTAAACCGACCAGTCCGATATTCTTGAGTTTCGTTCCCATGTTCACCTAATAGTTACCCAACTGAGCGGGTCAAACGCACGGCCTTGGTGCCGCATTTCAAAGTATAAACCTGATTGCTCATTGCCGCCGCTATTACCTGTGCTGGCAATGACGTCGCCGGATTTGACGGTGTCGCCAGCGTGTTTTAGCACGGATTGATTATTGCCGTAAATCGTCATGTACTGCCCGCCGTGGTCAACAATGATCAAATTGCCAAATCCGCGCAGCCATTCCGCAAAAACGACGCGACCAGCTGCCACTGCCTTGACTTCGCTGCCTTCCTCGGCGCGTATGAACAAGCCTTTCCAGCTTGGGCCGTCGCCCCGTTTGCTGCCGAATTTGGCGACCAGGTCACCGCGTACCGGCAGGCGCAAACGTCCGCGCAGAGCGGCAAACGCTCCGTCTTGGACGCCAGCGTCAGGTGTGAGTTCATTGCGCGCCAGGGTTTTGCTAGGCGGTTCGTCGTCTTCTATCGCGTCCGGATTGCTGATTTTGCCGTTGGCGGTACGGTCGGGAGTATTGCGGGCTTTGGCCTGCGCCTGGCGTTTTTCACGTTCGGCCTGGGCGCGGGCGATGCGTTCCTGGCGGCGCTTTTCGGCAGCTGCGGCTTCCGCTTTGCGCTGTTCCTGGATCAATACCGCCAGCTTGTCGACCAGGCTGGAGAGACGACGCTCGTCACGTTCGATGGCACCGACTTCCTTGCGCTGCGCCGTTAATTTGCTGGAAAGTTGCGCCAGCAGGGCAGAACGCTGGGCTTTTTCCTTTTGCAGGATGGCATGCTGTTCGCGCGCTTCGGTGGCGATTTCATCCAGTTCCTGCTTGGCATTTTGTACTTCAGCCTGGTTTTCTTCGATCGCAGCCAGGTTGGCGCGCAGTGATTCGATCAGGGTTGCCTGTGCACGCGAGACGTAACCCATGTATTGCAACTCGCGGTTGATGCGGTTCGGGTTGTCACCTGAAAGCAGCAATTTGATGCGGTCTTCATTGCCAGCAACGTATTGTTCGCGCAGCAGCTTGGCCAGCTGGGTTTGCTGGGCGTCGACAATTTTCTGTAGCGCTGCTTGTTGCTTCGATAACTCACCGAGCTTGGCTTCGGTTTGTCTTTGCTCCTGCGCCAGGTCGTTCAGATTGCGTTTGGCATCGGAAATGGCTTCTTCCGACTGCGCCAGCGCATCGGCGGCATAGCTTTTGGCGGTTTCGGTCTTGTCTATGCTGCGTTTCAGCGTGTTGAGCTTTTGGCGCAGGTCGGCGCGTTCGGTTTCGGCAATCTTCTTTTGTTTGCTGCGGTCGGTCGCTTTTTGCGCGTGGGCGTAATCGGCCAGGCTGAAGCACAGTGCCAGGGCGGAGAGGGCGGCAAAAATGCGCATGCCCGTGCGGCCTGGCTGGTGCTGGCTGACGGGCATGGCAGATTTGCTGTTAGTGCGTGTTAGCAATGAAATGAGCACTGCGATTACTTGCTTGGTCCATGGCTGGCGGCGGCCTGGACAGCTGCCTGCAGTGATTCCTGGTCGCCCAGGTAGTAATGTCGTATCGGTTTCAGGTTTTCGTCCAGTTCATAGACGATAGGACGGCCGTTTGGAATGCTGAGTGAGACGATGTCCTGGTCGCTGATATCGTCGAGTATCTTGATCAGCGCGCGCAGGCTGTTGCCATGAGCAGAAATGATGATTTGTTTGCCGGCACGTATCGAAGGCACGATGGTGTCGTTCCAGTATGGTTCCACGCGCAGCAAGGTGTCTTTCAGGCATTCGCCCAGCGGAATTTGTTCGCGCTGCAGATGGGCGTAGCGTGGATCATCAAACATGGTACGAGGATCGTCTTCCGCCAGGTGTTTCGGCGGGATGTCATAGCTGCGACGCCATTGTAAAACCTGGTCGGCACCGTATTTCTCAGCTGTTTCGGCCTTGTTCATGCCTTGCAGCGCGCCGTAATGGCGTTCGTTCAGGTGCCAGTCGCAGACTACCGGTATCCACATCAAATCCATCTCGTCGAGCGCAATCCAGAGGGTGCGGATGGCGCGTTTGAGGACGGAGGAATAGGCCAGATCAAACGTAAAGCCTGCTTCACGCAGCAATACACCAGCATGTTTGGCTTCGTTGCGACCTTTTTCCGTCAAGTCGACATCGGCCCAGCCGGTGAAGCGGTTATCGAGGTTCCATGTGGACTCGCCGTGGCGCATCAATACGATTTTGTACATGGTTCAATTAGATAATTAATGGTTTTTTGATGCAAAATGCCGAATCCGAATTGTATTCGGTCTTCTATTTTATAATGCGAACACTCTTTCAACTAATTGGATCACCGTGAAATTCTTCCTTGATAACATTTTCCTCATCGGTATTATCATTTTGTCCGGCGGCGCTTTGGTCGCGCATACCCTGCAACGCGTAGGTGCAAAAGTTACCGCATTGCAAGCAACCCAAATCATTAACCAGGGCAAAACACTGGTCCTGGACGTGCGTTCCGCAGCTGATTTCGCAGCTGGCCACATCCGCGATGCGAAAAACATCCCATTGAAAGAATTGAAAGGTCGCGTGGCGGAATTGGAAAAATTCAAAGGCCGCCCGGTGATCGTCGTCTGCAACAAGGGCTTGCAATCGAACAAAGCAACCGCACTTTTGAAAAAAGAAGGCTACGCCGAAGCCGTTAGTTTACTCGGTGGGCAGGATGCTTGGCAATCGCAAGGCCTGCCGGTCACAAAGTAAGAAGGAGTAATGATGACTGCGCATGTAGTGATGTATAGCACCGGAGTTTGCCCTTATTGCACGATGGCAGAACGCCTGCTGACCGCCAAAGGCATCTCGAATATCGAAAAAATCCGTGTCGACCTTGATCCGGCGCAACGTGCTGCCATGATGGAAAAGACCGGCCGCCGTACCGTGCCACAAATTTATGTGGGCGAGACCCATGTCGGCGGTTTTGACGATTTGAACGCGCTTGAGCGCCAGGGCAAGCTGGACGCCTTGCTGCAAAGCGCGTAAGCGTATAAATTCTTTTATTTGCAAGTAAGCAGGAGGGGTGATCCCCTCTTTATCTAATCCTATTGAAAGTGCTTCATGGCTGACGAAAATCTGCAACCTTTATTCCAGATCCAACGTGTTTACCTGAAAGATCTGTCGCTCGAACAACCGAATTCCCCAGCCATCTTCCTGGAACAGGAGCAGCCAAATATTGAAGTCGCCGTAGATGTAGGCGCACAACCGCTGGCCGAAGGCATCTTCGAGTCGACCGTCACGATTACCGTTACTGCGAAAATTGCAGACAAGACTGCGTTCCTGGTTGAAGGCAAACAAGCCGGTATTTTCGAAATCCGCAACATCCCTGACGAACAACTGGATCCACTGCTCGGCATCGGTTGCCCGAACGTGATTTATCCATACCTGCGTGCAAATATCGCTGATGTGATTACCCGTGCCGGTTTCCCGCCAGTACATCTGAGCGAAATCAATTTTGAAGCGTTTTACCAGCAACGTCTGGAAGCCCTGGCCAAGCAGCAAGCTGAAAGCAGCCCTGGCATCGTGATGGCAGACGGTTCGGCAGCAAGACACTAAGTTTTCAATTTGCCTGCAGGTGCGTTGCCGAACGCACCTGCAGCGCGCCAGACTCTCCCTAAGGTGATTTATGAAATGGTCCGCCCCGTTTATTCCTGTTTTGCTGGTGACCATGCTGGGTACGAGTGCCGCGTATGCGGTTGAGTACAAATCCGTAGGTAACAATCCTGCTGTGCTGTACAACGCGCCGACCGAAAAAGGTCGCAAAGTGTTTGTCGCGCCGCGTGGCATGCCGGTCGAAGTTGTGCTGACGCAGACTGGCTGGAGCAAGGTACGTGACGTTGCAGGCGATCTGGCCTGGGTAGAAGCGAAGGCTCTGAGCGCCAAGCGCAATGTGGTCGTGACGGCCGCCAATCTCAAGCTGCATGCAGCAGCAGAAGATGCATCCGCTGTGGTGGCAACAGCCGACAAAGGCGTGTTGCTGGAGCTGGTCGCGCCACCTGCTGCGGGCTGGGTCAAGCTCAAGCATCGTGATGGGCAGACCGGTTTTGCCAAATCCAGTGAAGTGTGGGGCGAGTAAGCGCCGCATGAATATTTCTATACTAGGCGCAGGTGCATGGGGTACGGCTTTGGCGATGTCGCTGGCCGAACGTCATAGCGTCATGTTGTGGGGCCGCGATGCAGGCGTAATGCAGGCGGCGCAAGAGGCGCGCGAGAACGTGGCCTATCTGCCTGGTTTCCGTTTCCCTGACAGCCTCCTGCTCGGTTCCGATCTGGATGCCGCGATAGCGCATGTGGGCAACGATGGCTTGCTGATCGTGGCAACTTCGCTGGCTGGCTTGCGGCCGTTGACGATGCAATTGCGGGCCTATGCCATCCCGAATCTGGTCTGGCTGTGCAAAGGCTTCGAAGAAAAAACACATTTATTGCCGCATCAAATCGTGCATGAAATTCTCGGTGATGCGGTTCCTGCTGGCGCCTTGTCCGGACCTTCGTTTGCGCAGGAAGTTGCGCGTGGTTTACCGTGCGCACTGGCGATTGCATCGGATAGCGCCACCTTGCGTGAGCGTGTGGTGCAAGTCGTGCACAGCCCGGCCATACGCATATACGCGACCGATGATTTGACAGGTGTCGAAGTCGGTGGCGCAGTAAAGAATATCCTGGCGATTGCCACCGGCATCATTGATGGCCTCGGCCTTGGTCTGAATGCACGTGCCGCTTTGATTACACGCGGCCTGGCTGAGATCACGCGTCTCGGCGTGGCGCTGGGTGGACGTGCTGAAACATTTAATGGCCTGGCGGGTATGGGTGATCTGATTCTGACCTGTACCGGTGATTTATCGCGTAATCGTAAAGTCGGACTTGGCCTTGCCGCAGGCAAGAAGCTGGCGCAGATTGTGACTGAACTGGGTCACGTGGCCGAAGGTGTGCGTTGTGCGCAAGCAGTGCGTGAGCTGGCACGGGAGCACGGCGTCGATATGCCGATAGCGGATGCGGTAGCGGGAGTACTATTTGACGGCGACTCGCCGCGTGACACGGTCAAGCGTTTGCTGTCCCGCGATCCACGCGATGAAATCGCCTGAAGCATCAGCCAACCCCTGGCTTGTTCTGCGGTAGTGCCGTCCGGCGCTGCCCGCTTTTCCCCTCAATGCTGCAAGAGCAGCGTCAATAAAACCGACGAGTCTTCCAGCGCATGCAGCGAATGTTTCTCGCCACCTGCCAGATACACCAGTTCACCGGCGCGCAGGGTTTGCGTGGATTGATGTGCGTGTAGCTCGATTGCGCCTTCCAGGCACTGAATAGTGACCGCGCCCGGAACCGAGTGCTCGGGCATGCCTTTGCCGCATGGCAGTACCAGGCGCATCAATTCGAGTTGCGGGGTTTTGAACAAGGCGTTCGAGACGGAGCTGGAGATGCGGGTGCCGAGTGGGCGTATATCGATCAACTGGCCGGATGTTGCATGCGGTAGAGCCATAATGTTCTCCTCTAGCTGTTGTCACGTGTGTTACGAGTAACGAGCGTCCCGCATTTGTTATAACAAACAAAACGGGCAGGAGCAATCGGCAAACCTATTGTCGATAGATTCAGTCGGGTATTTGCTGTTGCCCGCGGATGCTGGGCGGCTTATTTTTCTTCCGGTTCTGACAACTTGGTTTGCAGCAAACGTTTCAATTCTTGCCGTTGTCCGGAAATGGATTTCTGATGCGGGCCGCCGACACGCTGCTTGGCGGCGAGTGCGACGTGATTGCGCGGTTTCAGCGCTTTTTGCGAGGGCTCTATGCGTATCGTGAGCTTTTGTCGTTTCGCGAGTGCTTTATTGGCCATGATGTAAATAAGGCCCGCGCGGGTAATCCATGCGGGCCCTCATCTTACAAGACGTAACGTGACAAATCTTCATTCACTGACAATGCGCCCAGTCTTTCATCTACATAAGCTGCAGTAATCGCCAGCGTTTGTTCCGGGCTGTCGGTCGCGGAAAATGAAATTTCTTCCAGTAATTTTTCCATCACTGTGTACAGGCGACGTGCGCCTATGTTTTCCGTTTTTTCGTTGACCGAGTAGGCGATTTCCGCCATGCGCTTGATACCGTCCGGCGCGAACTCTATCTTCACGCCTTCAGTGCCGAGCAATGCTTCGTATTGCTTGGTCAGGCAGGCATCAGTGCTGGTCAGGATGCGCTCAAAGTCTGCGATCGACAGCGATTCCAGTTCGACGCGGATAGGGAAACGTCCCTGCAGTTCCGGGATCAGGTCTGACGGTTTGGCCAGATGGAAGGCGCCGGACGCGATGAACAGGATGTGGTCAGTCTTGATCATGCCGTACTTGGTGTTGACGGTCGTCCCTTCGACCAGTGGCAGCAAGTCACGTTGCACACCGGCGCGCGAAACATCAGCGCCGCCGTTTTCCGAACGGGTGGCGATCTTGTCGATTTCATCGAGGAAGACGATGCCGTTTTGCTCAACGTTGGTGATGGCTTTCTGCTTGAGCTCATCTTCGTTGACCAGCTTGCCCGCTTCTTCTTCGATCAGCAGCTTCATCGCTTCCTTGATCTTGACCTTGCGCGCCTTTTTGCGTGTGCCGCCTACACCTGAAAACATGGATTTGATTTGTTCGGTCATTTCTTCCATGCCCGGTGGCGCCATGATTTCCATGCTCGGGCCAGCTTCGGCCAATTCAATTTCGATCTCGGTATCGTCCAGCGTGCCTTCACGCAAACGCTTGCGGAAAGTCTGGCGAGTCGCATTGCCGCTGGCATTGCTGTCCGGCGTGCTGCCTGACGACGATGGGTGGAAGCCGAAGTCGCGCGCCGGTGGCACCAGGATGTCGATGATGCGGTCTTCTGCGGCATCTTCGGCACGTGCGCGTACCTTGCGGGTTTCTGCTTCGCGGGTTTGCTTGATGCCGATGTCGATCAGGTCACGGATGATGGTGTCGACGTCACGGCCGACATAACCGACTTCGGTGAATTTGGTCGCTTCGATTTTGATGAAAGGCGCATCTGCCAGTTTGGCCAGGCGACGCGCGATTTCAGTTTTACCGACGCCGGTCGGGCCTATCATCAGGATGTTCTTAGGCGTGATTTCGTGACGCAAAGGCTCGGCAACCTGCTGACGACGCCAGCGGTTGCGCAGTGCGATCGCGACGGCGCGTTTGGCGCGGCCTTGTCCGACGACATGTTTATCGAGCTCTGAAACGATTTCCTTCGGTGTCATATTCATGATGTTTTTCGCAAAATTTACAGGGTGCGTATTAACGTATTCGGTCTGCGCTGCGGATATTAATCCAGCGTTTCTATGATGTGCGACAGGTTGGTGTAGATGCAGAGTTCACCCGCGATGGTCAGTGATTTTTTGACGATGTCTGCGGGAGACAAATCGGTGTTTTCCTGCAGTGCCTTGGCCGCCGATTGTGCGTAAGTACCGCCGGAGCCGATCGCGCCTATGCCGTCGTTCGGTTCGAGTACGTCGCCATTGCCGGTAATAATGAGGGTAGTTTCTTTATCTGCAACCAGCAGCATCGCTTCCAGGCGGCGCAGCATGCGGTCGGTACGCCAGTCCTTGGCCAGTTCGACCGAGGCGCGCATCAGATGGCCCTGATGCTTTTCCAGCTTGCTTTCAAAACGTTCCAGCAGGGTGAAGGCATCGGCGGTACCGCCTGCGAAGCCGACCAGTACTTTGCCGTTGTAGACCTTGCGCACTTTACGCGCAGTGCCTTTCATGACGATATTGCCTAATGTGACCTGGCCATCGCCGCCGAGTGCAACAATGTTGCCGCGACGTACTGACAGGATGGTGGTGCCGTGAAATTGTTCCATGCTTGCCTCTGAAATGAAGTGCCGAGCTGATGAATAATCGCGCCTTGCGCGGAGATTCATGAAAAAGTGGGGGCGGCCTGAGCGATTACAAGTCGAAATTGTGCCGCATACGGGCACGGATTTCAGTTTTTACGGGGGACGATGCGTACGCTGTCGGTCATGCCCATGACATTACACAATGCCACGATGAAGTGGTTCGGGCTATGCAATTCTATGGTTTTGCCACTGCTGATCAGCGGCATCAGGTCACCGAACAGGCGTCCGGCGGCGTTGAAATCCATGCGTGTGAGCTGGCTGCAGTCGAGGATGACCGGGTTATGCGTATGTGCATAAGCGGCAATATTCTGCCCCAAGGTATCGCTGCGCGCGTCTATCAGGACCGGCATCACGAAATGATCGCTGCTGGTTTCGTCGGCTGCCGCTGTCTCTTCGTGATCCGTTGTTACTTTGTCTTGTGGCGATACAAAGGCAGGCGGCGACACTTCAAAGGTGATGCAGTAATCGATGCTGCGCTCTTCAAAGTCGGCTTCACGGTTCAACAGGCGCAATACTTCCAGCAGTAGTAGCCACGGTGCTTCGGTTTCATCGCGGCGGCCGACCAGCAGGATGGCCTGGATTTTTTCCGCCAGCTCCGGTGCGCCGACCAGTATCAGTTTGTGTCCGGATTTTTGCAGACGCTTCAGTATATTCAGCAGCAGGCCACAGCCAACCGGATCGACCTGCGTGACACGTGCAAATTCCAGCTTGAGCACAGGGCTCATTTCGGCCAGGTTTTTGATGCGTTCCAGTTGCTTGATAATCCCGGCGTCGAGTTTGGCCGGGAAGGCGATGCTGGGGATGGTGTTATTGCGTGCCACCGGTGCCTGACTGTTTTCAGCGCTGCCACCTACACGCCACGTCGGTGGTGACATTTCGAATTTGTTGGCAAATTCTATCGACAGGTTTTCAAATAAATCGCGTTGGCCGGTGACCTGGTACAGGTCGAACAACATGCCCCATACCGTTAATCGGGCCTCACCAGATGAGTCTTCGGCGATGGCATTGAGCAGTACCGGTTCTATCAGGTCAGTCTGGCCGTTGGCAAACAGGATGGCGGCTTCTTCTATGACCAGCGGAGCTTCTGATTTGGAAATGGCGACCGGGCCGATGACGGTTTCTGCGCCGAGCAGGAAGGCGGTACTGGCACCCATGATGTCGGGCAGCATCGAGGGCTGGCCCAGATGGGTTGCGGTGTCAGGGACTTTGGTGGCCTGGGTATCGGGGCTGCGGACGTTGGTGTTGAGGAATTGGCTGGCAGGCCCGGGCATGGTGTTGCCGCTGAAGGGCAGCGGCTTGACGAATTCCGATGACATTTCTGATTCGATGGCATCGATTTTCATCGCAGTGGCGTGTGCCGCCATGCGCTGTACGTAGTCGTTTTCGTTTTTTGCCTGGACGCGCGAGTCTTCGCGTTTCTTTTGCGAAGATTCCGCCTCAGTCGGCTTGCGAGCCGGCTGTTTATCCTTCTTGCCAAAGAGCGAGAAAATCCCCACGTCTATCCTGGTAAGCAATGGCGTGCAATTCTGAGGAGCACGTCAAGTTGTAAGAGGCCTCTTTCGAGGCGGCACCAAAAAATCTGCTTAAAGGTAACACAGGTTAGCAGTAAGCGACCTGCCGATGAGGGCAGGTCACTAGTGTAGCCAAAATTCAGGCTACCGCGATACAAAACGGCTTAAAAACTGGTACGTACACCAACAATCAGGCTGCGGCCGGACAACGGTGCCACTTCGCGTAATACCGAAGTTGATAGTCGTATATCTTCATTCAGCAGATTTTTGGCGATCGCAAACCAGGTGATAGGTGTCGATTGGAAGTTTTGCGTATAAGACAGATTGGCATCGACCTGGGTATAGGACGGTGCGGCATAGGTCTCAAAACTGGCCAGGCGGTTCTGTTTCTCTGCATGCAAAACCTTCAGGCCGGAGCGCCAGTTGCCTTCGCGGTAGCCGATCTCTCCGCCGAAGCGGGTGGTCGGCTGCAGGGGCAGGTTGCCAGCGCCGCTCAAAGTGCCGCGCGAGGTGTCGGCAAAGGTGCGCCATGAGAAGCCGTTGCCACGCAGGTTGTAGCTGACCTCGGCTTCCAGGCCGCGGATGGTGGCGTCGTTTTGCGACCAAAAGCGTTGCAGGAATTCGCCGGTAGGGTCAGCATCACCGTGGTCATCCACCATGGTGCCGTCGGTGCGTCCATAGACATAGTTTTTCACGCGGTTCTGGTAGGCATTGGCTTTCCAGCGCAGCAGGCCTTCGGTCTTTTGCAGGCTCAGCTCGATATTGCGTGAAGTTTCCTTGCGCAGATTGGCGTCGCCAATATCGTAGGTGGCGGTCGATTCATGCGGGCCGTTCGAATACAGTTCTTCGATAGCTGGTGCACGCTGTGCCACCGATGCGGTCAGGCCGAGGCCGTAACCCTGGGTAAAGGTCCACAAACCGCCGAGCGAGTAGGAGCCCAGGTTGAAGTCGCGTTGCACCAGGCCGGAAGCTGCATCCGGACGACGTTTGACGGATTCGATACGGGCACCGGCGCTGGCGCGGACCGGACCGAAATCACGCTCTTCGACCAGGAAGCCTGCAATCGTCTGGCTCTTGGTGACCGGAACCGTGGCGTGGCTGTGGCCATGGCCGTGATCATCATCTACCGGCAAGGCCGAGAACTCCGAGTTTTCGGTTTGCAGGCCGAAAGTGCCGCGCCAGCCTGCGAGTGGCTTATGCGTTAATTCCCAGCGTGTTTCACTGGCCTTGTTTTTGAACTCGGTTGCTGGTGTGCCGTCTTCCAGGTTTTCCGTGTGCTTGTAGTCGGTGTAGCCGAGCTTGAAGCGGAAGGACTCAAAATTTTCAAATGGATTCTTGATCAGGCCAGCGACGTCGTAGCGGGTTTGCTTCTGTGTAATGTAGGACTTCTCTTCGGTCGGGATGCCGTAGCGATTGTCGTCCGCGCCGACCGACGCACCGATGTAGCCCCAGTCCTGGATGTAGGAAGCACCAAAGCCTACGCTGTTGGAACGCGCATACGAGTTGGGCAGGCGACCTGAACCCTGGGCAGGATCGCTGGCATTGGCGTAACCGGGGATCTTGTAGTCATCTGCATCACGTGCATTGCCATCGACATGCAAGCCGATAGCGCCAGCTGCACCATCGATCGAGAAAGATCCATTTTTCATTTTGTCGGCAGTACCGAAGCGGGCTTCCGCCTCACCGGTCGGTTTGCTGTTGAGTATGGTCGGAATGCGGTCATTCACGATATTGACCACGCCGCCGATGGCGCCGGAACCGTATAGCAATGCCGCCGGGCCGCGCAGGATTTCAATCTGGCGCGCGGTCGCCGATTCGCCGACCACCGCATGGTCGTTCGACAGGCTGGATGCATCCATGACCGACATGCCGTTTTGCAGGATTTTGACGCGTGGGCCTTCCATGCCGCGGATGATGGGGCGCGAAGCACCGGCACCGAATGCCGAAGCCGATACACCGAGCTCTTGCGACAGGGTGTCGCCTAATGAGTTGCCGAGCTTTTCACGCAGTTCATCGCCATACAGCACTTTGGCGGGCGCCATGATTTGTGCGTTTTCTTCATTGCTGAAAGGCGAGGCGGTGACGACCACGGACGGCAAGATTTTTTCCTGCTCTTGCGCAAGAGCGGAGTTGGAGAGGGAGGCAAGCGCGGACAGAACGGCGCTGGCCAACAGGGTACGTTGGGCGATCATGTTACTTCCTTGAAAACGAATGTATGCGAGTGCAATTCAGACGGCGTCTGATTGCAGCAGGAGATGGTTACGTTTACGCCGCTGGCGGGGCGCGGGAAGAGAAGTGACAGAGTAGTGGTGCATCCCACGAAATGTAGGCTGCCCACAGTGCGAGTACCCGTACGCTGGTTTGCAGTACGGGAGAGAAGGGTAGCAGTGGCGCGCCATCGGCCAGCGCCATGCCATCGAACAGGATACAGGAGTGTGATTTATCGCCAGCGTATTCCAGCTCCGCTACTGCGGTGCCGTGCTCTTCCATCTGGTGGTGCTGGATGCTGCCCCAGTCTGCGTGTTCTATCCGGTGCCGCAAGCCCATCCACTGCGCAAATAGCACGAGCGCGACCAGCAGTGCGGCGAAGCACAGGCGGCGAGTCGTGTTGGCAGATGATGGGAGGACGGATTTCACGTTGAAGTCTTATTTATTTGAAGCCAGTGTTGCGTTATTCATGCGGTAGTACAAGCCCATGGGATCGTCTTTCATGATTTCCATTTTGCCGGAGACGATGATGGGTTCCAGTGTGTATTTGACCGGGTTTTTTGATTTCACTTCAACCACGCCTTCCGGTCCGGCCGGCAGACAAAAGCTGCAGCTTTGCGGTACCAGCGAAATCAGGAAATGCTTTTGTTTTTCGCCCGGTTCCAGCGGCATCATGAAGCCCTGTACCTTGATTTCCTGATTGTTCAGCGCTGCTATGTCTTTGCTGAATTCAGGCAGGATACGATTCTTTACCTTCACCTGCTTCACTTTTGCCAGCGTGCTCCACGAAGTCACGCCCTGGATGTCGTACAGCACCGGCATTTGTCCGGGCGTATTGCCGACACCTGGTGGCGCGACGTGTTGCTGGCTTTGAGCGAGTGCAAATGCCGGTGCCAGCAAGGCGAGCAACAGGATACTGGTAACAGGGCGCATGGTCATTCCGTCAAGTAGTTGTAAAGTGTGCTTAGGCATTGTACCGGGCGTGTCATATAGCAGAGCAGGGTTTAATGCACATGCTTCATGCCGCACAACTTGCCCAATGCAAGACCTTTGCAGGCGTTAGCAAGTTCCGCATGACAAACTTTTTCATCCTTGCCCTTGCTGATGCAACGTGCCGCAGCATAGTGCGCGGCTGCGATTGCCTGATGCTGGGCAATAGTTTCTTTCTTGTGTTCTTTCTCACTGTCTTGCGCCTGCGCAGAAAACGCCAGGAGCGCGGCGCAGGTGATCAATAAATGTTTCATATCGGTTCCGTTCCCAAATTAGTGCGCCAGTGTGCTGGCAATGTCGGTGCGATAAGCGCGCAGGGCGGGCAGTAGCGCTGCCAGCAAACCTGTACCAACTGCAACCAATAATAACCATGCCTCATCCGCGCTAAAAACAAAGCCGGACAATGACAGATTCTGATCTGCGCTCAGTATGCGACCCAATATTTCAACTGCAAGATGGCCGAGCAACCAGCCTACAGCTGCGCCTATCAATGCCAGCAAGATACCTTCGGTCAGCAACAATATAAATAGTTTGGCCGGTGTCGCACCCAGGGTACGCAGGATGGCGAGGTCGGTTTTGCGTTCTTCCAGTGCGTTGTACAACGCGACAAACATGGACAGCGCAGCAGAGAGCAAGACGATGAGTGCAATACCGCGCAAGACATCGATGCCGACGCCGAGCAGGCGGAATAGTTTGGCCGCTTCCAGTGCCGGTTGTGCCGCCTGCAGTTCGCTCTGGCTATTGATGAAACGCGGCAGGGTGACAACCGCTAACGGTGATGCGTATTGCACCAACAGTGCGGTCAACTCACGCGACTCATCCATGACTTCTTTTTCCTGCGGATCGTTGGCGTCCAGTCCGTGTGTTTTGTCGTGTACTTGCCAGACCGAGGCTACTGGCGTGAGGATCAGACGGTCCAGCACGGTGCCGGTAGGCTGCAGGATGCCGACGACTTCAAAGGGGGCATCGTCGTGTACTTCAACTGCGCTAGCCAGACCGTGTGAGCCAAAGAAATTGGCGCCAGGCTGTGCACCAGTGCGCTGTGCAGCTTGCGCGCCGAATACGGCTTGCATGGGTGCGTCAAACAATTTGCCCTTGGCCAGCTCGCCTTTGTAATGCGTGATGTAGTCGGTATTGGTGCCGACGATGCGGAAGCCGTGATAACTGTCGCCCAAGGCCAGCGGCATGACGGCCTTCACCATGCGATTCTTTTTCAACAGATCTTCTGCTGAGAGCGGAATATTGCCGGTCGGCGTATCGACATGATAGATGGACGACAGTATCAATTGCAGTGGCGAACCTTTGGCACCAACGACCAGATCTATTCCCTCCGCATCACGCAATGCGTTGTCGGCAAGTTGCGTGGACGCAGACAGCACAAAAGTCATCATTGCAATGCCGATGGCCATCAACAGCACATTGAGGATGGTGGCCAGTGGCTTGTGTCGCAGCGATTGCAGCGCCAGTGTGTAGGCATTGAGCGTCATCAGATGGATGCTCCTGCTACGGGCGCCTGCAGGCGTAATACTTTGCCTTGCGGTAGTGCTTGTAATACACGGGCATCGTGCGTCGACAGTAGCAGTGATGCGCCTATCTCATTGGCTTGCGCCAGCAATAGGGCGATGGCTGCATCGCAAGATGAGTCATCCAGATTGGCAGTCGGTTCGTCCGCCAGCAATAATTGCGGGCGGTTGAACATGGCACGTGCCAAAGCGACGCGCTGCTTTTGCCCCTGGCTTAATTGATGTGGTCTGGCGGTGGCTTTATCGCCCAGTCCCAGTACGCTGAGCAAGGCATCCGCTCGGCTGATGTCGCTGACCTGGCCGCTGGCATAAGCTGAGAGCAGGATGTTGTCGCGTGCGTTCAGGCTGGGGATCAGCGCCAGTTTTTGCGGCAGGAAACCGATATGCCGTCCGCGCCACAGATCGGCTGCGCGTGGCGTCAGTGTTGCAATAGACGTATCCGCCACTGTGATGTCGCCGCTTTGCGGCGTCAGGATGGCGGCGATCAGGTGTAGCAAGGTGGACTTGCCGCTGCCGGATGGCCCGATCACGATCGCGTGCTCACCCCGCGCCAGCGTAAAAGCAGGGACATAGAGTTGAGGAGTGGGCGCGCCGGGATAGCGATGCGTCAGATTAGCTATTTGCAACATGGTTGCATTCTACAAAAAAACAAAGCGCGCGGATAGTGCGCCGCGCGCTTTCTTTTACAGGTAAACAGATGGAGGGATCGGCTGACCCCGCCTGTTATCAGTCGCCGTACAGTTTTTGTTTCAGTTCACGACGTTGTTGCGCTTCCAGCGACAGGGTCGCGGTCGGACGAGCTAGCAGGCGTGGGACGCCGATAGGTTCGCCGGTTTCTTCGCACCAGCCGTATTCGCCGGAATCGATGCTGAGCAGCGATTGCTGGACTTTTTTCAACAGCTTGCGTTCGCGGTCACGGGTACGCAACTCGAGTGCATGTTCTTCTTCTATCGTTGCGCGATCGGCTGGATCAGGGACCAGCACGGTTTCGCGCAGATGCTCGGTGGTTTCATCGGCGTTTTTCAATAACTCTTTTTCGAGTTGCTGCAGACGATCTCTGAAAAATGCGAGTTGCGCGTCATTCATGTAGTCCTTTTCGCCCATCTTGAGGATTTGCGCTTCGGTTAACAATGTGGTGTCGCCTGCGACGGATGTTGATTTGCTTGATTTGGTTGCCACTTCGCTTGCCTTCAAAACTACGGGTTTTTCAATTTTATCTGCGACCTTGGCAGGAGTCCTAGAACTGCTTGCCGTTGTCGATCGAGATGCGTCTTTAATCGGTTTTGCTGTCACGGTTGCTGCTTTGCTGGCGGTAGCCGTGGCTTTTGTTGCTGGGCTCGCTTTGACGGCCGGCTTTGCTGCCGGTTTAGCCAATGGTTTTGCGCTTTTGACGGCGCTTGATTTTACTGCTGTTGCTTTTGCTGCTGTAACTTTTGTTTTGACAGCGGCTGTCGGCGATTTTACCGCACTCTTGGCCGGTGTCTTTTTCACCGCTTTAGCTGCTGGTTTGGCGACCGGTTTGGCCGCTTTGCTGGCGGGCTTGGCGGCCTTGCCTGCGATTGTTTTCGCAGCGGTTTTTTTGGCGGGTGCCTTGCTAACAGGCTTTGCACGAGTAGTCGCAGTAGCCTTCTTTGGGGCAATTTTTTTTGCGCTTTTTGCAGATTTTGTGACGGTTGCGTTCATAGTCCCTTGTCCTCAATGAACTTTCCCACACTCGGATCTTATCGTGCCCTGCGTGCGAGACTCACACCTTTAGCAACACCCAGGTAGTCATACCCTGAGCTCAAAACCACGGTAGTTTATACCAAACATTGTTCCAATCCGAAAATAAACGTTTCTTTCGGCAGATTCTGCCCGATAAACACCATTTTGTTAGAGCGTACTTCGTTTTCCCCCCATTTGGCGCCTATGTCGGTACCCATGATCTGGTGCACGCCCTGGAACACAACCTTGCGGTCAGCGCCATCCATCCAGAGTACGCCTTTGTAACGCAACATGCGCGGGCCGAAGACCTGCACCAGGCTGCCCAGGAACTCGTCCAGTTTTTCAGTATTGAAAGGACGATCGCTTTTGAAGACAAAGGCTGCGATGTTATCGCTGTGATGGCCGTGATGATGGTCGTGGTGATCGTGTTCGCAGTGTGCGTCGCAGCTGTGATCGTGGCCGTGCTCATGATCGTGCTCGTGTGCATGCTCCTCCGCCGCGATGAAGTCTGGATCGATTTCCAGTTTGTCGTTGAGGTTGAAGCCGCGCAGGTCGAGTACATCGGCGATCGCTACACTGCCAAAATTAGTTGTACTAATTGGTGCACGCGGATTGATGCGCTTGATACGTTCTGTCAGTACTTTGAATTCATCAGCGCTGACCAGATCTGTTTTGGAGAACAGTAATTTATCTGCGAAGCCAACCTGGCGTTGCGCTTCTTCATAGCTGTCGAGCTGATGCATCGCATGCTTGGCATCGATCACGGTGATGATGGCGTCGACCAGGTATTCGGAAGCGACTTCTTCATCGACAAAGAAGGTTTGTGCGACCGGGCCAGGATTAGCGAGGCCGGTGGTTTCAATCACGACGTGATCAAACTGCAGTTCACCGGCATTGCGTTTTTGCGCCAGTGATGTGAGTGCGATGATAAGGTCGCCGCGTACGGTGCAGCAAATGCAGCCGTTATTCATTTCTACAATTTGTTCGGTGCCGTCCTGCACCAGGATTTCATTGTCGATATTTTCCTGGCCGAATTCATTTTCGATGACCGCAATTTTGAAGCCGTGCGGCTCTTGCAGGATGCGGTTGAGCAGGGTGGTTTTTCCTGCGCCGAGGAAGCCGGTCAGGATGGTAGTAGGGATCAGTGCCATATGAATTAAACCTGGTGAGCGCAATCTGCACACCATCCTTTGATGGTGAGCTCGATTTCGTGACTTTGGAAACCTTTGCCTAGCGTCGCCTGCAATACATTCTGCAATTGCTGGCGCAAGGTTGCGGTCGGAGATTTGCTGCTGGCCTTGTTGTCAGCAGCAAACAATTGTTCATCGACATTGTCGATACAAAATACTTTGGCGCAGCGCGTACATTTGAAATGGCCGTGCTGATGTTGTGGCGAGGCATTGTGATTGCCGGGTTCGTTATGCTCGGCCCCTGCGTTGTAACGGAACACGCGATCGTCACCGGCGATCTTGTGCGCAAGTCCGGCATCGGTCAGGCAATCGAGCGCGCGGTACAAAGTGACGCGGTCCATATCCGTCAGCTTGTCCTGCACATCCTGGTGCGACAGCGCATAGGGCGCACCCAGCAAGGCTGCCAATACCTTGATGCGGGCATCGGTGGCGCGTACCGATGTTTCACGCAACTGGCTCTCGGCCAGTGCCGGGTAATCCGGGGAAGATAATTTTTTCATAATGGACAGCTTCGATGGGTAGTGACTAGATTATGCCGCAAATTTGCAATTCAGTTGCAAAGTGTCTGCGCTATATCTATGGATGAGTGCTGCTGCAATATGCTCAGGCGGGCTTTTTCTTGGCGCGCGGATGGGCTGCATCGTATACCTGGGCCAGGCGCTGGAAGTCGAGCGAGGTATAGATTTGCGTGGCCGCGATCGATGCGTGGCCCAGCATTTCCTGTACCGCACGCAGGTCACCGGACGACTGCAGTACGTGCGACGCAAAGGAGTGGCGCAAGACATGCGGATGCACATCAGTCGGTAAACCTATGGCCTGGCCATGTGCTTTCAGCCGTAACTGGATCACGCGTGCCGAGACGCGGGTACCGCGTTCGCTGAGGAAGAGTGGATGCGGGTCCAGTTTGACCAGCGTGTCGCGCACCGCCAGCCATGCTTGCAGCGCATCCATCGCCGCCTGGCCTATCGGTACGCTGCGCATCTTGTTGCCTTTACCGGTCACCATGACTTCATGCGCATCGAAATCTATCCAGCCCGCCGAGGTGTAGCGCGCTTCCTGTGCATAGCGCAGGTCCAGCCCCACCAGTTCGGAGACGCGGAGACCGCTCGAGTACAGCAATTCAAACATCGCGTGATTGCAGCGCTGCATCGCGGAGTCGGCGTTTTTACCTGGCGCAGGTTCGGCTACCAGTCGTACCGCATCATCTGCGGCCAGTGCTTTCGGCAGCGGTTTGCTGCGTTTCGGTGCCTTGATGCCATCGACTGGATTCGAGGTGATGGCATTTTGCTCGGAGAGCCAATTGAAGAAGCCGCGCCAGGCAGATAGTTTGCGCGCGATGGAGCGCGCATTCAAACCTTGCGCGTGCAATTGCGCAGCGAATTTACGGATCTGGAAATGGCTGACGCTGGTCAGCGTCGCCTTGCTGTCGCTGGCCGTCGTGAAAGCGATCAGTTCGAGCAAGTCGCGACGGTAGCTGATGGTGGTCAATGCGGCCAGCTGGCGCTGGCTGATCAGGTTATCGAGATAACCGTCAAGGTAAGCCTGATTGCTGACTAGGCTCACGATGCGATTTAATCGAGCATGCCCGACAAGGCGGCACTGGCGGTCTGGCCAATGTTGGTCAGGAAGTCGGTGGCCATGTCGGAGGTGAAGCGATGCGGATCGGGCGAGCCGAGTACCAGCAGGCCGAACGCTTCGGTCGCCCCGTCCAGGCGCAATGGCAGTAGTGCAACCGATTGGATCGCCGGTGCATCTTCCAGCCACGATGCTGCTTCAAAGTCGTTGTTGCTGCCACAGAAAGGGGTGGTCAGGCCGTTGGCAAACAGGTGTGAGTCAGCGGAAACCGGTGCCGCAAACCATGTGTGTGCATATGCTTCCGATACACCCCACAGGCGCAGCGTGACGTGCGGTACCGAGAATGCGCTTTGTAAGCCGGTGGTCAGCGTGTGCGGCAGATCGACATCATTACGTGCCTGCAACAGCGCGCGCGTCCAGGTGTGAAACTTATGTGTGATCTGGTCGTTTTCCTGACCTATGCGCATCAATTCGGCGAGGCGCAGTTCCATGACCTTGAGCTTTTCACGCAAGACGTCCATTTGGCGTTCTTGCAGCGACAGGGTGCGGCCACCGAGTGCGCTCGATAATTTAACTCTGGACAATAACTCGGCATGTTCTTCAAAGAATTGCGGGTTATCCAGCAAATAATCGGCAACGGTATTGGAGTCCAGTGGAGAAGTCATTTGTCGTGTCTGTGAGTGTAGTTAGAAAGCGCGTCACCTGTGCGACGCGGCCTTGCTTTAGTTGGCAATGATTTTAACCGACAACCGGGCGCGGAAAACAATTCCGCGCAGTGTCCTTAAATCTCGATTTCGCCTTCGAATACGGTGACGGCCGGGCCGGTCATCATGACTGGTGCATCATGGCCACCCCAGGCGATGACTAATTCGCCGCCGCGGGTTTGTACTTTGACTGGCGATGCCAGCAAGCCACGGCGGATGCCGGCGACGACAGCAGCGCAGGCACCGGTACCGCAAGCCAGGGTTTCACCTGCGCCGCGTTCGAATACGCGCAATTTAATGTGATGCTGATCCAGGACTTGCATGAAGCCGGCATTGACGCGTTTCGGGAAGCGCGGATGGTGTTCTATCAGTACGCCGTCTTCGCGCACCGGTGCTGTCTCGACGTCAGCCACGACTTGCACCGCATGCGGATTGCCCATCGATACGACGGAGATCCAGGTGGTCTCACCTTTGACATCCAGCGGCCATAAGTTGTCTTCACCTTCAGCTTTGCATAGCAAATCAGTCGTGTCGAACGGTACTTCTTCCGGCGTCAGGATGGGGGCGCCCATGTCTACCGTGATTTGGCCGTTCGCTTCGAGGCGAGGTTCGATGATGCCCGACATGGTTTCGACCTTGATCGAGTGTTTGTCGGTGAGTTTTTTGTCGGTAACAAAGCGGACGAACGCGCGTGCGCCGTTGCCGCATTGCTCGACTTCGCCGCCGTCGGCGTTATAGATGCGATAGCGGAAGTCGACACCGGCTGCTTGCGGTTTTTCGACCACCAGCATTTGATCAGCACCGACGCCAAAACGACGATCCGCCAGGTATTGCCATTGCGCTGGAGTGAAATCGATAGCCTGATTGATTGCATCAATCACGACGAAATCGTTACCTGCGCCATGCATTTTTGTGAATTTGAGTTTCATATTGCGATTATAGCCGTGGCAGGCAAGTGCGTACTGCCTGCATGAGTTCTAGTAAGCAGGCGGTGCTTCGTCGGTATTGTTGTTGGCGTAGAAGCTGGGTTCGCCAGCCGGGCGCGTCTTGAAGCGCTTGTGGGTCCAGAAATATTCCGATGGCGTTTCGCGTGCGCGCTCTTCGATGAAGGCGTTCATGTAGCGGGTCGCTGCGGTAATGTCGTCACCCGGATAGTTTTCCCATGCCGGATAGAAAGTCACTTTCCAGCCACGGTAGCCGGGAAGATAGGTCGCTATGACCGGGATGACTTTGGCATTGGTCGCGGCAGCAATGCGTGCTGGTGCGGTCAGTGTGGCAGCCGGGACGCCGAAGAACGGTACGAATTCAGCATCCTTTTCACCAAAATCCATATCCGGCAACATGAAGAAGGGCAGGCCATCGCGCATGGCGCGGATGATGGGCTTGATGCCGTCATTACGGGAAAACAGTTTGACCGGACGGAAGCGTGAGCGTCCTTTGCGCAAGACTTCATCGAAGACCGGATTCAGTTGCTGTGTATAAATGGAGCACAGCGACGATTCCAGCATCACGGCGACACCAGCCACATCCAGGCTGACAAAGTGTGGGCACAGCAGAATGGTCGGGCTGGCCTTGATGGCTTCCACAGGTACGCCTGGTTCCACTACGATTAATCTACGCAAACGTGCTTCCGAACCCCACCACAGGATGCCGCGTTCCAGCACGCTGCGGGCATAGTTCTGGAAGTGCTTTCTCGCGATCGCTTCACGCTCCTGTTCCGATTTTTCGGGGAAGCACAGGGCAAGGTTGATCAGGGTAATGCGACGGCGTGATTTTTTGTAGGCGTACAGCAAATTGCCTATGACTTCGCCCAGGCGCGCTATGACAGGCAGTGGTAGCCAGTGCAGGCACCACATCAGGGCAACGAGGAATCTCATGAAGTACTTCCGCTCTCGGTTGTTTCGGCGCGTTGCGGTGCTGCGACGCCAGCCGGGATTTTGTAATGGTTGTAGCTCCAGAAGTATTGTTCCGGGCACAGTGCGATCAATTGTTCCATCGCGGCATTGATGGCGCGTACTTGTGCTTCCAATGGTAAACCTTCGGGGATGCTGAATTGTTGCAGGTGCAGGACATAGCCCTGGCCATAAGGACGACGCTCGGCAAATGCGAGGATCATGGCGGCCCCCGTCATTTCCAGCATTTTGGCTGGCAGGGTCATGGTGTAAGCCGGTTTGCCGAAGAAGTCAGCCCAGACGCCTTCACCGTTTTGCGGAACCTGGTCCGGCAGCAATCCTATAGCACCATTGCGCTTCAGTACTTTAAATAAGGTGCGTACGCCACTCAGGTTGGCCGGTGCCAGTGACAGGTTGTGACGCGCACGTGCACCTTCTATCAGTGGCTTTAAAGCTTCCTGCCGTGGTGGTCTATACAGCACGGTAATTGGCAACTGGGCAGCGGCAACCTGTGCCGAAATTTCAAAACAACCAAGATGGGGTGTCAGAAAGATGATGCCTTTACCGGCAGCGGCGGCCTGCTCAACGATATCCCAGTTCTCGATACGGATGGAGCGCAGGACGCGCTCCGGCGACGCGCACCAGATGAAGGGTAGCTCCAGCATGTTTTTGCCTGCTTCGCCGACCGCTTTCGACAAATGCTGGTCAAAACCTGCCAGCTTGATATTTTCCTTGAGGCGGCGGCGGTATGAACCGGATGCCAGATAGACCGCCCAGCCGATCACAAGCCCGATCGCATGCAGTAGCGGCAAGGGCAGGAAGGACAGCAGGCGGAAGAGGAAAACAAGCATGCGGGTCGTGCATCGTGCTCTTATAACAAGAGTCTTTGCCGATTTTTTTCAAGAGGCGTAAAATAGCACAAAGTAGCAACCGCCGAGTTAATGACAACTTGCGAGGCGGTATATAAATTTCGCTAAAGCGTCGCAGGTTCATTAGGTTGACCGCGACATCAAGCCAACTTAAATAAGTGTACTAAGGAACCTGTAATGGCAAATGAATACCTGTTTACCTCTGAATCCGTCTCCGAAGGCCATCCGGACAAAGTAGCGGATCAAATCTCCGACGCGATCCTCGACGCAATTTTCCAGCAAGATCCAAAAGCACGCGTTGCTGCAGAAACGCTGTGCAACACTGGTCTGGTTGTCCTGGCCGGTGAAATCACCACCTTCGCTAACGTCGACTACATCGAAGTCGCGCGTCAAACCATCAAACGCATCGGTTACGACAATGCTGATTACGGTATCGACTACAAGAGCTGTGCCGTGCTGGTCGCATACGACAAGCAATCACCGGACATCGCGCAAGGCGTGGATGAAGGTGCAGGTATTGATCTCGACCAGGGTGCTGGTGACCAGGGGCTGATGTTTGGTTATGCTTGCAATGAAACTCCTGAACTGATGCCTGCTGCGATTCACTACGCGCACCGCATCGTTGAGCGTCAATCCGAATTGCGCAAAGATGGTCGCCTGCCTTGGTTGCGCCCGGATGCCAAATCGCAAGTCACACTGCGTTATGTTGACGGCCGTCCTGTTTCCATCGACACCATCGTATTGTCGACCCAGCATGCGCCGGAAATGCAGCACAAAGACATCGAAGAAGCCGTGATCGAAAGCATCATCAAGCCAGTCGTACCAGCAGAATGGCTGAAAGACACGCGCTTCCTGGTGAACCCGACAGGTCGTTTCGTCATCGGCGGCCCGCAAGGCGATTGCGGCCTGACCGGTCGCAAGATCATCGTTGACACCTACGGTGGCGCAGCGCCACACGGCGGCGGTGCATTCTCTGGTAAAGATCCATCGAAAGTGGATCGTTCCGCCGCATACGCAGGTCGTTACGTGGCGAAAAACATCGTCGCAGCTGGCCTGGCTGAACGTGCACAAATCCAGATTTCGTACGCAATTGGTGTGGCGAAACCGACTTCGGTCATGGTTACTACCTTTGGTACCGGTAAAATCAGCGATGAAAAAATCGCTCAATTGGTGCAGGAACACTTTGACCTGCGTCCAAAAGGCATCGTGCAAATGCTGGATCTGCTGCGTCCTATCTATCAAAAAACCGCAGCGTACGGTCACTTCGGTCGTGAAGAGCCAGAGTTCAGCTGGGAACGCACTGACAAAGCCCAAGCGCTGCGTGCAGCGGCCGGACTGTAAAGGTCGGGTTCGCCGATGGCGAACCTTGGGATTTGGGGCGGAACTCATATCCGCGCAGCGGATGTGAGAGTAGACCACAAAGCCGCAGCGCTGCGCGCAGCAGCCGGTTTGTAATAATTAGTCTGTAGTGTTGTTCGATGGTCGGATAGAATTCTGCAAAGAATTAATCCGACCATTTTTGTTTTCAGAGGCGCTGATGCATATCGCACCCCTAGCCAGGCACATCCTCCGTATCTCCCTCTTGCTCCCGCTCTTTGTCGGGTTCAGCCTGCCTGCCAGTGCCAGCAATGCTTCCGCTACTGTTATTCCACCGGCACATCCTGCTGACTGGTGCAAACGCCTGGTCGTACGCATGCCGGGTGTATCCAACGCGATGTGCATGCAGAGTGAGTTGCTGCCTACAGGTGTCAATTCGCTGCAGGGTTTCCCCTTGCTGGCGCGCCAGATTCCGGCAAAAAAGACCAAACGAAATCAAGCGCCATTGCGCGTGCTGCTGATGGGGGGTATCCACGGTGATGAGCTGACCTCGGTTTCGGTGGTATTCCGCTGGTTGCAATGGATGCCGACTGCGGCTGCACAGCAATTTGACTGGAGCGTAGTGCCGGTGGTGAATCCGGATGGTTTCCTGGCGCCCAAGGCCAAGCGTGTGAATGCGAATGGTGTGGATTTGAACCGTAATTTCCCGACTCCAGGCTGGCAGCAGGATGCACCGCGCTACTGGGCGAACCGGACCAAGAAGGACCCGCGTCGTTTCCCCGGTTCTGCCCCTTTGTCCGAGCCTGAAAGCAAATGGGTGCACGATGAAATGTTGCGCTTCCGGCCGGACGTCATTATTTCTGTCCATGCACCGTTTGGCGTGCTGGATTTTGATGGCCCGGCGCAACCGCCGCGCCGTTTTGGCCGTTTGTTGCTGAACCGGGTCGGTGTTTATCCGGGCTCGCTGGGAAATTACAGCGGGGTGCATAAAAATGTGCCGGTAATCACCATCGAGTTGCCGAATGCACAAAAAATGCCATCAGATGCCGAAGTGAAGCGCATCTGGCTAGATATGTTGCGCTGGATCACTGAAAACGTGGAATCCCAGTCCGAGCTGGCCAAGGTCCATTCGGTATCTCTGCCTAGCTCAGAGCCATTGAAGAAATAACAATCGTTAGCGGCCTGAGGTGGTCGCGCGCGTTTTTTTCGATTAAAATGGCACCCGCATCAAGGAGCGTTGCGACAGGTCGTTCGATCTGCCAGGCTTGATGCGGTCAGTACCTGCAACCGCGCTCACGTTTCTTTTTTTCTAACGAAAGGAGGGCGTGATGAACGCCGCAGTAATGACTTCCTCTACCAATTTTTCCGATTACGTTATCGCCGATCTGTCCTTGTCCGCCTGGGGCGACAAGGAAATCCGTATTGCTGAAACCGAAATGCCAGGCCTGATGGCCATCCGCGAAGAATTCGCGGCAGCGCAACCGTTGAAGGGCGCACGCATCACCGGTTCCATCCACATGACGATCCAGACCGCAGTACTGATCCAGACGCTGGAAGCGCTGGGTGCAAAAGTACGCTGGGCATCGTGCAATATCTATTCGACACAAGATCATGCAGCTGCAGCAATCGCTGCCGCTGGTACCCCAGTATTCGCAGTCAAAGGCGAAACACTGGACGACTACTGGGAATACACCCACCGCATTTTCGAATGGCCGAACGACGACAAAGGTGCGCCGGTTTATTCGAACATGATTCTCGACGATGGTGGCGACGCAACCTTGTTGCTGCATCTCGGTACCCGTGCTGAAAAAGACGCATCGGTATTGAACAACCCAGGTTCGGAAGAAGAAATCTGCTTGTTCAATTCGATCAAAAAACACCTGGCTGTAGACGCGACCTGGTACTCGAAACGCCTGCCGCAAATCCTCGGCGTGACGGAAGAAACCACCACCGGCGTGCATCGTTTGTACCAAATGCACAAGGAAGGCAAACTGGCTTTCCCGGCTATCAACGTTAACGACTCCGTTACCAAATCCAAGTTCGACAACCTGTACGGCTGCCGCGAATCGCTGGTAGACGGTATCAAGCGCGCGACCGACGTCATGATCGCCGGCAAGATCGCTGTCATCGCTGGTTATGGTGACGTCGGCAAAGGTTCGGCACAAGCGATGCGTGCCCTGTCCGCGCAAGTATGGGTAACTGAAATCGATCCTATCTGCGCATTGCAGGCAGCGATGGAAGGTTATCGCGTCGTGACCATGGAATACGCGGCAGAACACGGCGACATCTTCGTTACCTGTACCGGTAACTACCACGTGATCACCCACGAGCACATGAAGAAGATGAAAGACCAGGCAATTGTCTGCAACATCGGTCACTTCGACAATGAAATCGAAGTCGCTGCGTTGAAACAATACACATGGGAAAACATCAAGCCGCAAGTCGATCACATCATCTTCCCTGACGGCAAACGCATCATCTTGCTGGCTGAAGGTCGCCTGGTTAACCTCGGTTGCGGTACCGGTCACCCATCGTATGTGATGAGCTCGTCGTTCGCGAACCAAACGATTGCACAAATCGAACTGTACGCAAACACCAAAAACTACCCGGTCGGTGTCTATACCCTGCCTAAACATCTGGATGAAAAAGTCGCACGCCTGCAATTGAAGAAACTCAATGCACAGTTGACGACTCTGACCACAGAACAGGCTAACTACATCGGCGTACAGCAAGCTGGCCCTTACAAGCCAGAGCACTATCGCTACTAAGCACTTGCAGTAGTAGGTTATAGTCGTTCAGTGTTTTGCCTGAGCTGCCCCATAGCGTATATGGGGCAGCGATTTCCTGACGTTCAGTACTGAAAAAAGGAGAAATCGTATGCGCATCATCCTCATCTGGGCAATCAATGCAGCGGCACTTTTTGCGCTTCCCTTCCTGATGTCATCCATCAGGGTCGATAGTGTCGGCACGGCCATCATCGCCGCCCTGATACTGGGCCTGGTGAATACCCTGATACGTCCGATACTGGTGTTGCTGACCTTGCCTGTCACCTTGCTGACGCTGGGCTTGTTCATCTTCGTCATCAACGGTCTGATGTTCTGGGCGGTCTCGCAACTGGTAGGTGGTTTCCATGTCGCCGGTTTCTGGTCGGCGGTAGGCGGAGCGATCCTGTACAGCATTATTTCGTGGATATTGTCCGCGCTTTTACTACAAGAAAAATGAAAGAACAGAATTTCAGCATAGAGTTTTTCCCGCCCAAGACACCTGTGGGCGTGGAAAAGCTGCGCGTCACTTGCGCCAAACTGTCTGAGTTGAATCCCAAGTATTTCTCGGTCACGTTCGGTGCCGGTGGCTCGACGCAACAAGGCACACTGGAAACAGTGCTGGAAATCCGTGGTGCCGGGCAGGATGCGGCGCCGCACTTGTCCTGCCTCGGTAGCTCGCGTGAAAGCCTGCGTGCGATCCTGGCCGAATACAAATCGCATGGCATCAAGCGCATCGTTGCCTTGCGCGGTGATTTGCCTAGTGGTTACGGTTCCATGGATATGTCGTCCAGTGAATTTCACTATGCAAATGAACTGGTGGAATTCATACGCGCTGAAACCGGCGACTGGTTCCACATTGAAGTCGGCGCTTATCCGGAAATGCATCCGCAAGCGAAATCGCCGCAAGACGATATCGCCAACTTTGTCCGTAAGGCCAAAGCGGGTGCCGATTCGGCGATCACGCAGTATTTCTACAATGCGGATGCTTACTTCCGTTTCGTCGATGATGCGCGCAAGGCTGGTAGCGATATACCGGTGACTGCGGGCATTATGCCGATCACCAATAACTCGCAGTTGATGCGCTTCTCTGATGCATGTGGCGCTGAAATCCCGCGCTGGATACGCCTCAAGCTGGCGAGCTACGGTGATGATGCTGAATCGATACGCGCCTTCGGTCTCGATGTGGTGACGGATCTGTGCGAACGTTTGCTGGCAGGTGGCGCACCTGGTTTGCATTTCTACTCATTGAACCAGGCCGCGGCGACGCAGACTATCTGGACACGTTTGAATTTGTCGCAGAAATAAGCAGCAAGTCAGAAAGTCAGGAGTGCCCTGTGCCAGAAATGGACAGGGCATTTTTTATTTCAGCGGGCGTGGAAGGTCGCTTCTTCCGTCACTACTGCATCGAGGGCGATGTCATATACCTCAGAGGCAAAGTCGACTTCACCAAACGCATACGCCACACCCAACGTGCATGGTCGTGGTTCTGCTGCCAGCGTCCGGTCGTAAAAGCCGCCGCCGTAGCCGAGGCGGAAACAGTCTGCATTGAAGCCGAGGCAGGGTATCAGCAGTGCTTGTGGCTGTATCAATGGATTGTCAGCGACCGGAATGTCGGTGCCTAACCTGTCCTTGCGCAATGCCTCACCCGGCGCCCATTCCACGAACTGCAGGGGGACGTTGTCGCCTACGATCAGCGGCAAGGCCAGTTGTACGCCCGCTGCATGCAATTCTGCATACGCCTGATGTACATCGGGTTCGCCTCGCATAGGCCAGTACACACCCAGGCTGGCTGGCTTTTCGCTACGCCACCATTGCATGATTTTATCGCCCAGGCGACGGTCAAAAAGGGCGCGTTGATCCGCGGCAAGTGCGCTACGCTTTGAGAGCAGGGTACGACGTAAATCGAGCTTATTTTGCATGGGTACGGGAAGAGAATCGCGTGCTATTCTAGGTGCCAGAGATGGGAACTCATTTTATAGCTATCCGGCCTGGGTTCCAGTATAAGCAGGATAAAAAATAGGGGTCACGATATTCATGTTTTCGCATAAATTATTCGCACGCGTCATGCTGTTGGCGGCATCCGCCGTGTTCCTGGTACCGGCGGCGCATGCGCAAAAGCGCGCGGCGGGCTTTGCCAGTGATGACGATGCATTTTTAGCATTGCGTGATGCATCACGCCGCGGTGATGCTGTGCGTGCAGCCGATATCGCATCCAAGCTCGGTAATTACTCCATCCCGTCTTACGTTGATTACTACCAGCTCAGGCCGCGTATCAAGGATGCCAGCCCGACTGAAATCCTGGCGTATCTGAATAAATATAGCGGCAGTGCCATCGCTGACCGCCTGCGCAATGACTGGCTGCTTGAAGTTGGCAAGCGCCGCGACTGGGTCACCTTCGATGAACAATATCCGCTGTTCGAGTTGAATGACGACACCCAGCTGAAATGCTATGCGCTGATGTCCAAGGCGCAGAAGGGCTTGAATGTCGCGGTGGATGCGCGTGCTTTGCTGACCGTGCCGAAGAACTATGGTGAGGGTTGCGTTGCGCTGATCGGCATGCTGATGGAAAACAGTCAGTTCAATGAAGATGATTTGTGGGCGCAGATCCGCCTGGCAGCAGAAACCGGTTCTACCGATTTCGTGCGCCGCCTGGTGCCGTTCACTGGCATAGATGATGGTTCGCTGGTGACGGCGATGGAAAAACCAGCGCTGATTACTTCCAAGGGCGTGGGTTTCCGTCGTGTGAAGCATGAAGTGTTTATCGTCGCGCTGGGGCGCATCGCAAAAAATAATCCGGCACAGGCCGCTGAAGTTTTATCCGGAAACACGCTGTTGCTGAATAAAAAGCAGGAAGCTCAAGGCTGGGCGCAAATTGCCTTGCAGGCTTCGATGAAGCTGGCGCCGGAGGCGGCAGATTACTGGCGCAAGGCAGGTAATGCACCGTTATCACTTGAAGGTCATCAATGGAAAATCCGCGCCGCTTTGCGTGCCGGTGACTGGAAATTGGTCAAACAAGGCGTCGAAGCGATGCCTGCCGCATTGCGCGACGATGCGACCTGGACCTACTGGCTGGCGCGCGCACTGCGCGAAGAGGGCAAGCGCGATGAGGCGAATGCATTGATGCAGTCGATCGCATCACAAACCAATTTCTATGGCCAGCTGGCACTGGAAGAGCTGGGTCAGAAAATCACGATACCGCCACGTGCGACACCAGTAACTGAAGAAGAGATCGCGCCGATGGCGGCCAATCAGGGCTTCCGTCGCGCTTTCAAATTCTTTGATCTGGGTTTGCGCTTCGAAGGTTATCGCGAGTGGAACTGGGAGCTACGCAAGATGAATGAGCGCCAGCATCTGGCTGCCGCCGAATTCGCACGCCGTAGTGAAGTGCTGGATCGCATGGTCAATACTTCTGATCGCACCAAGATAGAAGTAGATTTCACGCAACGCTTCCCATCGCCGTATCGCGACGTCATGCGCACCGCCACGCAAAAGCTGGGTCTGGAAATGGCCTGGGTGTATGGCCTGATCCGCCAGGAATCCCGTTTCATCATGGATGCACGTTCGCATGTGGGTGCATCGGGTCTGATGCAATTGATGCCTGCTACTGCGCGTCATGTCGCCAAGAAGATAGGCATGACCGATTACGCGCATAGCCAAGTCAATGAAATTGAAACCAATATCCTGCTCGGTACCAGTTATTTGAATATGGTCCTGAACGATCTGGGCGGTTCGCAAACATTGGCAACAGCTGCTTACAACGCCGGTCCGGGACGTCCGCGTGCATGGCGTTCGACGCTGACGCGTCCGGTGGAAGGAGCGATTTTTGCAGAGTCGATTCCGTTTTCGGAAACCCGTGACTATGTGAAAAAAGTACTCTCCAATGCGACTTACTATGCAGCGATGTTTGAAAGCAAACCGCAATCATTGAAGGATCGCCTGGGTAGCGTCACACCGACTGCATTTGTACCAACGGATCTGCCGTAAAACAGCACAGCAATATATAAGAACTTTATCGTTACGGACACTATGCAAACGACAGAACTCGATCCGACCTTATCGCAAACACTGGGTAATGCAGAAAAAAATGGCCTGAAGCTGGTCATCGCGAACAAGAACTATTCGTCATGGTCTATGCGCCCGTGGGTGGCGATGACGGCTTTTAATATCCCGTTCCAGGAAATTTCAGTCTTGCTGGATCGTTCGGATACGACGGCGCAGATCGTGCATTATTCAGCCGCGGGCAGGGTGCCGGTATTGCTGGCAGGTGAAACCGTGATCTGGGATTCGCTGGCGATATGCGAATACCTGGCGGAGCAATTCCCGGAAAAGAAAATGTGGCCGGAAGATGTGGCTGCACGTGCGCTGGCGCGTTCGATTTGTGCCGAAATGCACTCCGGCTTTACCGGCGTTCGTTCCGCGATGTGGATGAATATACGTGCCAAATTCCCAGGCAAGGGACGTACGCTGGAAGCGCAGGCAGATATCGGTCGTATCAGCGAAATCTGGGAAACCTGTCTGGCCATGTCCGGACCTAGTGAATACTTGTTTGGCGAGTTCTCTATCGCCGATGCCTACTTCGCGCCTGTGGTCATGCGTTTCCGTACCTACGAAGTCGTGCTGGCACCGGCACTGGATGCCTATGTCGAACGGGTCGCGGCACACCCTGCAGTCGCGCAGTGGATAGCCGGTGCGCTGGCCGAGACTGACCATATCGAAAAGTACGACAGCTATCCCGATTGAACTGATATGAAGACTTACATCGTTGGCGGCGCAGTACGCGATGAATTGCTGGGCGTGGCCGTCAAGGATCGCGATTACGTGGTGGTCGGCGCAACGCCGGAGGCCATGATTGCGCAAGGTTATACCCCGGTCGGCAAAGACTTCCCGGTTTTCCTGCATCCGAAGACACACGCGGAGTACGCTCTGGCGCGTACCGAGCGCAAGACTGAGCCTGGTTACAAGGGTTTCGTCTTCCATACCGATGCCAGCGTGACGCTGGAAGAAGATTTAATCCGCCGTGACCTCACCATCAATGCGATGGCGCAGGATGAAGACGGCAGCATCGTCGATCCTTTCGGCGGCCAGCGTGATCTCAAGCAACGCATATTCCGCCATGTGTCACCAGCCTTCGCCGAAGATCCGGTGCGCATATTGCGCATTGCGCGCTTTGCCGCGCGCTTTCCAGAATTTACAGTAGCACCGGAAACCAATGAACTGATGCAAGGCATGGTGGTGGCCGGTGAAGTTGATGCTCTGGTGCCAGAGCGAGTATGGCAGGAACTGGCGCGTGGCCTGATGGAAGTGCGTCCGTCACGGATGTTTGCGGTGCTGCGCGATTGCGGCGCCTTGCAGCGCATACTGCCGGAGCTGGATGCCTTGTGGGGCGTGCCGCAACCGGCGCTCTATCATCCGGAAATCGATACCGGGGCGCACATTATGCTGGTGATCGATTACGCGGCCAGCATCCATGCTGATCTGCCTACGCGCTGCGCAGCCTTAATGCATGACCTCGGCAAGGGCGTCACACCGCCCGAGATGTGGCCGCGCCATCACGGCCATGAAATGCATAGCGTGAAGCTGGTGGATGCGGTTTGTAAGCGCCTGAAAATCCCGAACGAATGTCGTGACCTGGCATTGATGACAGCGCGTGAACACGGCAATGTCGGACGTGCGCTGGAACTGCGTGCAAAAACGATAGTGAATTTATTGGAGCGTTGCGATGCTTTCCGCAAGCCGCAACGCTTTCTCGATATGTTGGTGGCATCCGAGTGCGACCATCGCGGACGTACCGGTTTTACAGAGAAACCGTTTCCACAAAGAGCGTATCTGCAGGCGGCGCTGACAGTAGCGCTAACGGTGAATGGTGGGGAAATTGCCGAGCTGACGCGGCAGCGATATCCGGATCAGCAGCAGCGCATACCGGAAGCTATTCATGAAGCACGCGTGCGGGCAGTTGCCGCTGCGATCAAGGAAACCGCGCCTGAAGAATAAGCGCAGTATGCATGCAGTCTTCAGGCTAGCTTGTTTCAGGTCATCGGTACGTGACGGCGGGTCGACAGTACATAGGCACGCAACTCATTGCGTGTGACGATGCCGTCATTGTTGGCGTCTATGCGCTCGAAGTTTTCGACGATCAGCGCCATATTGGCTGCCTGCGCTTCGGATTTGGTAATGCTTTGTACCGGTGCCTTGTAAGACGCAGTCTTGTCCTGCGCATGCTTGCTTCTATAGGCTTCGGCAGATAGTTGTGCGGCGGTGGCGTTGACGACGACCAGTGCTATCGTCAGTGCGATAAGCTTTTTCTTCATGGTTACTCCCCTTTACAAGCACGAATACGTGTTTGAAGCATCCATTGAAAGATTATTCAGCTTAATCCGCCAACGCATTTACGCCTTGTTACATTTGATACAAAACAATGGATACAAGGCAATATGTGTTTTTCGCATAAGAGTCCAACAAAGACTTCGTTGGAAATGAGGTGTTCCCTGCCTAAGCTGATGACAGCCGTTAATTTTTGCAGAAGGGGACTATTTTGGATTTGCTTGATACCTTCACCGCAGTCTCTGCCGCGGCAGTCGTGCTGGCTGCGCTGATCTATCGTTTATAGGACAGCGCAGCTGCTTGCAACTGATCAGAATTTCGGGATGTGCAAAGTCTTGCTGATCATCAAGGTGCCGGACAGTGCAAACAGCAATGCTAACGGATGTAATTCCCATGGACCGACTTGCCATACGCCACCGTAAATGGCTGCTCCTACGCTGCCTATGGATGCCAGCCACGCCAGGATGCCGGTAATGATGACGCTGGTCGGTATCGGCGTACCTTCAAAGTAAGCCACCTTATCTGCACCTTCGGACAGGCTTTCGGCCGTGACGTTGTAGCGAGCCAAGCGGCTGACGCCGCAGCAGACGAAGTAAATCATTGCAACCCAATCCCAGCCACCAGTCAGACCCGCTGCGAAACCGAGCGTAACCGGCGCCAGTCCAAACGAAATCACGTCGGCCAGTGAATCCAGCTCACGCCCCATCGCCGAATGCTGACGCCGCCAGCGCGCGATGCGACCATCCAGGACGTCGAATATAAAGGCAGCGGGTGCCATCGCCGCCGCAGCATAGAAATGATGCAGGGACTGGCTGGCCATATACAGCATGGCAAAAAATACGGCCGCTACACCGCAGGCTGCATTACCCAGCGTAAAAAAATCAGCCAGGTGAAAGCCGCGCAACATGGAAAAATGCTTGCGAGGCGCTTTGGATGGAGGCATTACGGTCTCTCTTGAATAATCTATTTTTAATTGCCGACCGGAATGAAGGGCTACACCTTCGTCGGCCGTGTTGTAGCGGCAAGTATGTCATTGAATTAAATGGTTGTGCACGGAAATAGCCAGGATTTTAATTAGCGCACCGGTTCACCCGTCCGCTTGTTATGATGCAATTCCAAGCAGGTATAAGTCGGTTACCGCACATACGATACAAAATCGGGGTTTTAGACTGAAACTTTCCTTCACTGGAGGCTGCCATGCAATTCAAAAAAAATGCCATGTATAAGGCACTGGGTTTTTCTCTGTGTGCCTTGAACCTTGCTTTTGCCGCGAGTCTGGCGTCAGCGGCTGACACCGCTACTAGCACTTATAAGCAAGACCGGGCCGATTGTATGGATGGCCGGTCGACACAGGATAGGGCGACCTGTTTGCGCGATGTTGGTGCTGCGTTGAATGAAGCGCGCCACGGTAAATTAAAAGATGACGATGCGTCGGTCTATCAACAAAATGCACGCATACGCTGCAATGCCTTGCCGGATGCCGACAGGCAGGATTGCCTGGTACGCATGAGTGGTCGCGATACGACGATCAGTGGCAGCGTAAGTGGTGGCGGTATCTTGCGTGAGACCACGACGATAGTGCCAGACCCACCGCCACCTGCGGCGCCAGCGCCTGAGCCGATGTATCCGAACATGCCTGCACCGCGTTAAACGGACTTCGCCAGACAATAAAAAAGGCCCCATACCGGGGCCTTTTTGCTGTGTGCTTTTTTACAGGTTTTACTGAACAACCATCAATGTGAATGGAATCACATAGGCTTGCAGCGTGACCAGGAAGCCGACCAGGATAGCCAGCGCAATCGAATGGAAGAAGACATAGCGCAAGATGTCGCCTTCGTGTCCGTACCACTTGGTTGCCGTCGATGCGACCACAATCGATTGCGCATCGATCATTTTGCCCATGACGCCGCCTGAGCTGTTTGCAGATGCCATTAGGACTGGTGGCAAGCCCAGCTGCTCTGCAGTGGTTTTCTGCAAGCTGCCGAACAGAACGTTGGCAGCCGTATCCGAGCCGGTCAAAGCCACGCCCAGCCAGCCGAGCAAGGTGCCGAACATGGGATAGAACACACCGGTATGTGCGAACGCCAGGCCGAGAGTAGCGTCGAGGCCGGAGTACTTGGTCAGGTAACCGACGCCGAACATGGCGCAAATCGTCAGCAGGGAATAGCGCACCAGCTTGATGGTTTGCCAGTACTCCTGCAGCAGGCGTTTAAACGAGTAGCCCATCAACACACCGGCAACGATCGCCGATACCAAAATCCCGGTACCTGCCATCGACAGCACGTTGAAGTTAAACACTGCGGCTTCGAGGAAAGGTTCTTTGGCTACCGGCGGCATCTTCATGACCATCTTGTCGAGGCCTGGAATCGCGTACTTCCATGACCAGATTGCGTCGATCGCTTTCTTGAAGAATGGCGTACCCCAGATAAAGACGAACACCGACAAAATCACCCATGGCATCCATGATTTCGCGACGCTGATACTGGCGAGTACTGGTTTCTCTTCCGATTCTGGTTCAGGCTTAATGTCATCCTTGGAATTGTCATTGCGATTGCGCAGGGCGGTCGAGGTCCAGATTTTCTTAGGCTGCCATACCTTGAGGAACAAGGTTAGCGAGCCCATCGACACAATCGCGGCGATCACGTCTACCAGCCAAGGGCCGTGGTAGTTCGATACGACGAATTGCGGGATCGCAAACGACACACCAGCGACCAGGATCGCAGGCCAGATTTCGCGCATGCCACGGAAACCGGCAAACGCCCAGATCAGCCAGAACGGAACCAATACCGAGAAGAACGGCAATTGACGACCGATCATCGACGACAGATGCAGCAAGTCGATACCGGTTACAGCCGACAACGCAATCACCGGTGCGCCAAGCGCGCCATACGCGACAGGTGCCGTGTTAGCGATCAGCGCCAGGCCGGAAGCAGCCAGCGGCGAGAAGCCAAGGCCGATCAGAATCGCACCGGTAACAGCAACGGGAGTACCGAAGCCTGCTGCACCTTCAAAGAATGCGCCGAAGCAGAACGCGACCAGCAACAATTGCAAACGTCGATCTTCGGTGATGCCGCTGATACTGTTTTGCAGCACCTTGAAATAGCCATTCAGCGTAGTGAGGCGATGTAGGAAAATAATATTCAGCACGATCCAGCCGATAGGGAACAGACCTGCGGCGATGCCGTAGCCTGCTGCCTTGCCTGCCATTGCAACCGGCATGCCGAATACAAATGCGGCGATGACGATGCCGACTATCAACGCGAGGCCTGCCGCGAGGTGGGCTTTCATGTGGAAAAATGCGAGTGCTGCGAGAAGTACTGCAACCGGTATGCCGGCGGCGATAGTGGAGAAGCCGAAGCTGTTAAGTGGATCGTAAATCTGTTGCCATATCATGGTCGTGTCCTTTGATTGGGTAACTATAGTTTTTAACCCTCGCTGATCGTTGCAGCGCAGGGGCACGCCACCATATCAGCCACTCACAAGCACATTGATGCATAAATTTAACCCATCGATACGATATTTTGATACCTCAATCTGAGGATTCTGAGACTTCTTTTATGCAGTTGCGCTGCTGCAAATTTTCAAGCGTGAATTAGCTAGTGCGCCGGGTTGCGCGCAAGAGGAGACGCGCGAGGCTGGCGCGTCTGGTATGCGGAGTTACAGAGGGATGGGGAGAGGGTGATCCATCAAGATGTTTCTTGATGAGCACGTGCTCGTCGAAGTTTTCGACTGTTGTAATTTAACGTTTAATTAATATGCCTTACTACATGCTTACTTTGCTGGCGCAATGAAGTTCGCATAGCCGCGTGCGCGTAACTCACAAGCCGGACATTTGCCGCAACCGTAGCCCCAGTCATGCAAGGCACCACGTTCACCGAGATAGCAGGTATGGGTGCCAGCACGTATCAGGTCGACCAGCGCATTGCCGCCCAGGTCTTGTGCCAGTTGCCAGGTGTCAGCCTTGTCTATCCACATCAGTGGAGTTTCCAGCTTGAGGCGTGTTGCCATGCCGAGATTGAGTGCGACCTGCAATGCTTTCATGGTGTCGTCACGACAATCCGGATAACCGGAGAAGTCGGTTTCGCACATGCCGCCAACCAGTACATCGAGTCCGCGACGATAAGCGACAGTCGCAGCGACAGTCATGAATAGCAAATTGCGGCCGGGCACAAAAGTATTCGGCAAGCCGTTTTCCATCATGGTGATTTCTACGTCTTGCGTCATCGCGGTGTTGGATATTTTGGAGATGAGCGACAGATCTATCATGTGATCTTCGCCCAGCTTCTGGTCCCACTCCGGATTAATGCCGCGCAAGGATTGCAGTACGCTCGGGCGCACTTCCAGTTCGACCGCGTGACGCTGGCCGTAATCAAAACCGATGGTTTCAACTTTGGCGTAGCGGTTCAGCGCCCATGTGACACAAGTCGTGGAGTCTTGTCCACCGCTGAACAAGACCAGCGCACCATCTGCAGAACTCATAATTTCCTTCAGTAACAAACAACAGCAAAAAATCGACAGCGAATATCTATCGCGGACGATAGTTTACATCGCCGCGCCAGGCCGAATTATATGCCCAGCTGAACTTTCGCTATGTCTGCTGCTTATACCGGATCGACTTTGGTCAGGGTTTGTTCGATGAAGTCGCCTTCAGGCTCGGTGATGCGTACGCGTGCCGGATACCATTCCATGGACGGTGCAAACCAGATATCCAGTTTCTGTGCGTTGTCGCCATCCTTGATGACGCGACTGACTTTCACTGTGTTCAGATCGCCGGTCGCGGTTTTGATTTTCTCGGCCTTGTTGACTTTGAAGACCCACGCATCCGCATCTTTTTGTCCCACCACGGTTACCGGAATGCTGGCACCGGTTTTGAATTTATTCGGTGTGCTGCGTGCAATGGTCGCCAGTTGCCAGACTATGCTGTTGCGATCCTGTTCGCCGCCCTTGATCGGATAGCTGGCGTCGGACGCGGTAAAGGTGATGGTTTTGGCGTCGCGATTAAAAGTTGTGGTGGTTGGATCTTTGCGATAACGCTTTTCTGTCGAAGTCGACGGTGCCAGGCCATATGCATCAATAGTGCCTTCGCTTTTGGCTTCCAGTATCTTGCCCAGCAGCATGGCTTTGGTTTCAGTTGTTATCGAGTAAGTTGTCTTGTCCGTTTTCCAGTGGATGATGGCAGTGCCGTTCAGCGGCAGGCCGCGCTGGTTGGCATTGATTGCATAGTTCAGGTCAGCCGATGGCGGCAAGTTAAAACTGCGCTTGGCGGGTGTTTGAGCCAGTGTGGCACTCGCTGAGGTAGCGAGCACGGTGGCGAGCAGCATGGATTCCAGATTACGGTAAAGGTTACGCTTCATTGGGGCACCAGAATGAAATATTGTTAAGTTTATATGACTAATGTGAGGCGGAAACGTTCAGATTGCTTAATGACATATCCAGATAATCGCCATTGGCTTCTGTATAGCGCAGGCGTACCGGATACCAGTTTAATTGGGGTGCGAGCCAGATATCCAGTTTTTGGTCGTAGGAGCCGCGTCTAGGCGCGCGCGCTACATGCCAGGCGCTGATAGTGGTGCCGTCGACCACGATGTCTTCCTGGCCGATCACCAGTATGTGCCATGTTTCTGCATCGCGTGTACCGGCGACAAATAAATCGATGCTAGTTCCGGCAACGAATTTCTCACTATCGCCGCGTCCTATACCTGCCAGTTGCCAGATGATGCTGGCGCGGTCTTGTTCACCACCGGTGCGCGGATAGAATTTGGTCGAAGCAGAGAAACTGATCAATTCAGGATCGCGCTGGAAGTGCGTATTGGTTTCGGAGCGGCGAAAACGCTTTTCGCTATACAGCTCGGGCACGATGCCGATGTCCGTGATGCTGCCGCTGCTCCTGAAGCGCAAGGCGGTAATGAACAGCACACCAAATTCACCATCCACCGTGTATAGCTGACCATCGGTACGCCAGCTGATGGTGCCGCTGCCATAAGTAGGCGCCCCTTCCTTAGGGATTTTCTGGATGTCATATTTCAGGCTGGCGGAAGGTGGCAAATCGATTTTGTAGGCGATGCCTGTTTCCGCTTCCGGCGCGGCTGGCTCTGGTGTTTCTTCTGCCACGATTTTGTCGTCGCTGGTGCTTGCTGTGGATGGCTCGTTGGCCGGCGGGCTGGTCGTTTCGGCGACAGGCGCAGGCGACTCAACTACCGGAGCAGGAGCAGGCCGGCGCGGGCGTGGCTTGGGTTTGGCGGCGACTATTTTCGGTTTTGGGATGACGGGTGCTTCGCTTTCCAGCGTTGCGGCGACGACCATGGTGTCATCTTGTGGTTTGCCAGATGGCAGTACGAGCAAGCCGCGTGCCCAGGAAATGATGATCAGGTGCAGCAACAGGGATGCCAGCAAAACCAATAGCCCGCCAGTCAGTAGCCTTTTGCGCGGCTGTTTATGCGGGGATGGCGGTATCTCTGTCGTCATGGCGCTAGTGTAAACGCAA
This sequence comes from Herminiimonas sp. Marseille-P9896, assembly GCF_903993245.1. Taxonomy (NCBI): domain Bacteria; kingdom Pseudomonadati; phylum Pseudomonadota; class Betaproteobacteria; order Burkholderiales; family Oxalobacteraceae; genus Herminiimonas; species Herminiimonas sp. Marseille-P9896. The sequence goes on from NZ_CAJEVT010000001.1 coordinate 757,622, forward strand.
GGGCCGCGATTCGGTGCACAAGCGGGCTGGTAGGCAGCCGCGTAAAATGGCCGTTTTAAGAAAGTCCTGCATTGAAAATCCAAGGCAAAAATATACTGGCGTGCGTCCTGCTGTGCGCCTGCACCGTGGCGCAAGCGGCTGAACCCATACGCATAGGCATGATAGATGGCATGTCTGGTGCATTTGCCAACGCGGGTGAGGCGGTCGTGCGTAACCTGCAAGTGGCTATAGATAAGGTTAATGCGCGCGGCGGCGTCAAGCTGCCGGATGGTGCACATCCGCTGGCGTTGGAAATCTTTGATAACAAACTGGGCGTAGAAGAATCATTGCTCGAGTTCAAGCGACTGACCGACCAGCGCATACCATTTATAGTTCAAGGAAACAGCTCGGCAGTTGCGGCCGCCTTGCTCGATGCGGTCAACAAGCATAATCAGCGGCTGCCGAATAATCGCGTGCTCTTTCTGAATTACTCAGCGGTCGATCCGGCGCTAACGAATGAGAAATGCAGCTACTGGCATTTCCGTTTTGATGCGAATGCCGATATGCGCATGAATGCATTAACCGAAGTCATCAAGCGTGATAACCGCGCTCATCGTATTTATCTGATCGGACAGGACTACAGCTTCGGCCGTCTGGTCGCGCAGGCAGCGCGTACACAACTGGCCGCGAAGCGACCGGATATCCAGATCGTCGGTGATGAGTTACATCCTATCGGCAAGATCAAGGATTTCGCGCCCTATATTGCGAAGATCAAGGCCAGCGGAGCTGATGCGGTGATCACCGGTAACTGGGGGAATGATCTGACCTTGCTGGTAAAAGCAGCAAAAGAGTTTGGTCTGAATACCAAGTTCTACACCTTTTACGGTAATGGCCTGGGCGCCCCCGCTGCCATCGGTGATGCTGGTGTGGATCGGGTACGTGCAGTGGCCGAGTGGCATCCGAATGTGGGTGACGGCGCGAAAGATGGCGCCAGTGATCGCTTCTATCACGCATTCCGTGAGCGCTATCCGCAGCCCAAGGATGATTATGTACATCTGCGCATGCACCTCATGATAGAGATGCTGGTGACGGCGATAGAAAAAGCGAAGTCGACCGATGCGCTGGCCGTGGCGAAAGCGCTGGAAGGTGCGCATTATCAGAACGCATTCCACGAAGCGACCATGCACGCCGCCGATCATCAGTTGATCCAGCCTCTATACGTATCGGTGATGCGCAAGAAATCGGATGGTGGCATGCGCTTCGATAACGAAGGCAGTGGTTATGGTTTCAAGACGGAGTTGTATCTGCCCGCAGCCCGCACCGCCTTGCCGACCAGTTGCAAGATGCAGCGCCCATTGCGCTAGCCAGGCCACTTTATCTGCTACGCTTAGGGTACTTAGACCTGCATTGCATCCAGGAGCGTAGTCATGACTCAGCCCAATATGCCCAATCTTCCCGGCTTCGATGCCATGGCCGACACCATGGAATTCGTCAAGAATATGTGGGGTGGAATGAAGCCACCGGCTGGTGCGATTCCGGGGATGGTGATGCCGACTTTGTCGGTGGAAGAAATCAATAAGCAAATCACCGACTTAAAAGCGGTCGAAGCCTGGTTGACTGCGAATATGAATATGTTGCGCGGGACGATACAGGCGCTGGAAGTGCAAAGCGCGACGATCAGCACCCTGCAAAGCATGGGGCAGACCTTTGCGGCCCCACCCAAAGCAGAAGCACCGGTCGAGCCACCAGTTGCTACTGCATCCGATCCTTTGCATAGCAGCGCTGGCACTGCGAATCCTGCAGCTTGGTGGAATATGTTGCAGGATCAATTCAATCAGGCGGTCAGCAGCGTGATGTCAGAAGAAGCTGCCTTGCAAAAGAAAACAGCTTCCAAGCCTGCAGCCAGGAAAAGCACGGCAACTAAAAAGCCCGCAGCGAAATCCTCCGCTAACAAGCCTGCAAAAAAACGCACGCCTGTTGCAAAACCCTGAAGCGCTTAAGCCGCAGGTTTGTTGCTGGCAGGGTCGGGTGGTATCCGTAAATTATGTGCCAGCCAGATGGTCAGTACACCGCATGCCACTGCGAGATAACCGACAGTATCGTAATGCTCGATCTGGCCATTAGGCGTACGCGTAATGATCAGGCCTGCAATCAGCGTCGCCAGACCGGACGACAACATCTGCACCGATGAAATCAATGTCATGAACGTGCCGCGTACATGCGCCTCCGGCACTGCACTTACCATCGCCATGCCCGGTACCATGCGACCCGGAACCAGGATAAAGAATATCGTCGAGTTGATCAGCACCAGCCACCATGCAATCGGCACCAGATGAGTTGTGATTAGCAAGGGGATGAATGAGGCGACCGCCACTATCCTGTACACCTTCAGCTTGCCGTACTTATCCGCCATGCGGCCTATCAGCTGCGAAGTAAAGAAGGTCGCAGCACCACCACACAGATACACCACGGTAATGAAGGATTCGGGCAAGCCTACATTCGTCGTCATGTACAAGGCGATGTAGGGGATAACGGTAAAGCCCGCCATCATGATCATCGCGATAAAGGCAAAGGCGGTTAAATGTCGCGGCTCTTTGGCGACTGCAAAGATGCGCTGGAAGATATTGCCGACCGGTTTGTTATGCAAATGTGCGGTCAGGTTGGGCAGCAGTTTGTAACCGATGAACCAGAAAATCCCTGATAGCAGCACGATGAAAAAGAAGGGTGCGCGCCATCCCAGCGAGGTGAAGGTAGACGCCAGCAACAAGCCCAGCGGCACACCGGCAACAGTCGAAATCGAAAATGCCGCCATCACGGTACCGAGTGCCTTGCCACGACGTTCAAATGGAATCACATCAGCAACCATGGTTTGCACCAGACCGCCGAGGATGCCACCAAACGCACCTGCCAATGCACGTGCGATGAGCAGGAAGGTAAAGTTGGGCGCGAGTCCGCAACACAGGGTTGCGATGATGAAGCAGGCGTACAAAACCAGCAGCAGTTTGCGTCTGTCAAAGCGATCTATGTAAGTCGCTGCCAACAGGCTGGACGCGGCTGCAGTAAATGTATAAGACGACAGCAAGAGGCCGAACTGATGGGTATCGATGTGCAACAGCCTGATCAGTTGCGGACCAAGCGGCATCATGATCATGAAATCAAGAATGTGCGTGAACTGTATGCCGGCGATGGTCAGCAAGAACAGGCGTTCATTTTTGATGACGGGAGTGTGGGTAGAAGAGTGCAATAGAACCTGCTGAATAAATATTGTAGGGGCTGTCTGGGATGACGTGAATCCGGACTAGCGAGAAAATCTGATACGGGTGCTGGATGCGCGTGGATATGTGGCGCGAGAGTTTGAATTCTTTTAAGCGGACGACCAGATGCATGAGGATTCTGCGTTGCTTAGTCTAATACTTTTTTAAAAGTGCTGCCGGATGCGGCACGGAATCAGCAAAGTACAGAGGCAGGTAGCTGCCATTTTACTTAAGCATGGTGCTGTCGGTATGGCGTCTGGCGTATATATCTGTTGCAGCTAATGAATAATCGACCTTCTGTAATGCGAGAGTGATGCTCTGTTTTTTAGAGAAAAAATGTTGCTCTCATTGCCGCTGATACTGCTACAGTTCGCAGATAAAAAATAATCACAAGGGTGCGGGCATGGTCTGGTTTCTGGCGTATGTATTGGCAGGTGCATTTGTCGGCGTGTTAGCCGGTTTGCTGGGCATAGGTGGCGGTATGACGCTGGTACCTATCATGGCGGCCTTGTTCGCGGCGCAGCACTTCGCACCTGACCATATCGTGCATCTGGCGCTCGGCACCTGTATGGCTTCCATCGTATTTACTTCCGGCTCCAGCGTGCGTGAGCACTTGAAGTTCGATGGCGTCGATTTCAATATCGTCAAACGTATGTCTCCCGGGCTGGTAGTCGGCAGTTTGTTGGCGACTTCAGTCTCTGCATGGATACCGCAACGTCATCTGGCGCTGAGTTTTGCCGTGATCGTGTTCTTCGGCGCGACGCAAATTCTATTGAACAAGAAGCCGAAAGCGGCGCGTACACTTCCTTCCGGCGGCCCTTTGTTTTTCGTTGGTCTCATCATCGGCATCATCGGCGGCCTGGTTTCTGCAGGCGGCGCATTCCTGACTATCCCATTCATGCTGTGGTGCGGTGTGCCTATGAAGAAAACCATAGGTACTGGTGCGATGATGGGCATACCCCTGGCCGTGGTCGGTACCATAGGTTATGTGATTTCGGGTTGGAGTGTGCAGGGCTTGCCGGATGATGCAGTCGGCTTCATTTCCATCATTGCACTGGCAGGCATAGTCTGCGGCAGTGTTTTTACTGCACCTTTCGGTGCGCGACTCGCACATCGCCTGCCGGTGCCAGTATTGAAACGCATCTTCGCCTGCCTGCTGTATGTGCTGGCGGCGAAGATGTTGTGGACTTACTGGTAGGAGAGAGGGCTTGCCTGCAGAAGTGCAGGCAAGTCAGGGCATTAGTTCTTGCGCGAGAATTTCTCTGCTAACTGGGTCAGTTTTTCTGCGCGCAGGCGATCAGCTTCTTCTGCTTCACGCTGTTTTGCTGCGGCCTTGCGCTGGGCTTCTTCAGCCTGGCGCTGTGCTTTGCGGTGCTCTGCATTCTTTTTGAAGCGTTCTTTCAGCGTCGTGGTCGCGTGTGCGCGATGGACGTCTGTGACTTCATCGGCATTGCTGCCGTCCAGGTTGAAGCGTACGGTCGCTTTTTCCATGCCCTTCAGGTAACGCAGGGAATTGGTGTGTATGCCGAGTGCGGTGCGCAGCGATTTGCGGCTGACATCCGGGATTTGCGCGATCAATTGCTTGTCGATGCCGATGGCCAGCGGCAGGTGTTCGCCGAACACGGTGAATTTTTCCTGCAGTTCCTTGAGCAAGGTACGGGCAGATTGAATTGGGTTAGGCGTAGTTTCGGTAGTCGTCATTTACAGCGGTTCAGCAATTGGGTATCCAGGGTGCGCAGGATAGCACGACGGAGCGGAATTGCCTGCAGTTGTGTGTTTTTTGTCCACAGTGATGCTACCGAATTTTCGTGCCCGGTGTACAGTGCTGCATGCCTTATCCATACAAAAATGAAACGCGATGATGTACGAAGATGATGAAGAAGCGCAGGATCAGTCGCTGGCGCGGCCGTGGATAGTCCTGAAGACCACGTATGACGTGGAAGCATGGATAGACCATCAGAACCGCAATATCCAATATCTGATCAAAGGCAATAAGAACAACGGCTGGGGAATTTGCTTTGAGCTGACCGAAGGCGGCGAGATCTATATGCATACCACGTCAGAAGGCGACGTGCTGCTGGATGTGACGCCGGAAGCGGAATGGGTTGCGCCCCTGATTACTGCAGTGACGCAGGTGGACGCGCCACGCTCACAGATCTGGGCTTTGCCCGGCGATAAATTAACCCAACTGGTACTGGGGCTGAGTCCATTGCTGGCGATGACACGACTGGTGACGGATCACAGCTTTAATCTGAAGAAATATTGAAGCGAGACATTTCAGTCAGCATAAACAAAAAGGGCGAACCAATCGGTTCGCCCTTTTGTTTGCAGCCGTCGTCGCTGGACGACGGCGCACAGCTTATTAAGCTGTTGCTTCTGTTTTGTGGTGACGCTTGCCGAGGTAGGTACCAACGATGACGACGCCGATAGCCAGTACCAGACCTGGAATGCTCAGGTGGCTGCTGCCGAACAAACCGATTTCGTGGTGTGGCATGTTCGCTGCGATCCAAGGTGTGACTGCTGTGTCAGAGAACAGCATTTCGCCAGCCAGGTAACCCAGCAATGCTGCGCCCAGTGTGATGATGATAGGGAATTTTTCCATCAACTTCAGTACCAGTGCGCTACCAAACACGATTAGCGGAACGCTGATGGCCAGACCGATGATCAGCAATACGACATTGCCGTTTGCCGCTGCAGCAACGCCGAGGACGTTGTCCAGGCTCATGACCAGATCGGCGATCAGAATGGTTTTGATGGCGCCCCACAGGTTGGAGTGGCCTTCAATGTTTTCTTCGCCGCCGTCTTCGGCCAGCAATTGGACGCCGATGTAGAACAACAGAACCGCGCCTACCAGTTTGAGGTAAGGCAGGGTCAGCAATTGCAGCGCGAAAATGGTCAGAACGATACGCAGGATAATGGCGGCAGCACTACCGTAGATGACGGCCATTTTCTTTTGTTTTGGCGGCAGTGATTTAGCGGCCAATGCAATGACGACTGCATTATCGCCGGACAGCACGATGTTAATCAGGATGATGTTGCCGAGTGCGGCCCAAAATGCTGGAGTTCCTAGTAAGTCCATGTCTTCCTCAAAGTTTATTGAATATAAGCGGCAGTCGGCATACGACCATGTTGTTATCTGTCCGTGGAAACCACAAACATCTTTTGGCCACTACTTGCTAACGTGTGCAAATTTCCTACTAATCAATACGTATGGGCTTAAGTCCAGTATAGAGACAAAAACCCAGACCGGAAGGGACGGTTATTTACAGCTGCGAACGTCCCCCACGCAGGCGCAGGTTAGCTCGGCAGAACTCAATTTAACGTGATATTAGCGTTATTTTTTCGTTAAAACCGACTGGAAGTGGATGCGGAAAATACTACCCCCTTGCGGCCTGTCGTCATGCTCAAGCTTGGCTCCGAGGTATTCGCAAATGCGGATGGCCAGCGCCAGGCCGAGACCTGATCCGGCTGAGCCTATAAGTGCGGGTTGGGTGGGGTCGTTCTTCAGGCGGGCGCGGATGATGTCCGGCACGCCGGGGCCGGTGTCTTCGACCAGCACGCTGTGGTCCTGGATGGAGACGACGACCGAGCCTTCGTCAGTGTATTCGCAGGCATTGCGGATCAGGTTGCCGATCGCTGATGACAGCAGTTCCTTGCGTCCGAATACCGAAAAATCCTTGCCTTCCTGGAAATGCAGGCTGATAGGCCGGTCCCGTACCAGTGGCTGGCCACGTTCTATTTCGGCACGGATGACTTCTGAAATGGAAGTGAGCGGCCGGTCTATGGTGTCCGGACGGCGGGCCAGCAGCAAGAGCACGCTGACGCAGTCTGTTGCTTCTTTGGCAGCGCGCATGATGCGTCGTGCCGGTGCCTGCACTGCAGGCTGGTCAGCGGTTTGCTCAACCAGCAGTTCGGCGGCACCGATGATGATGGTGAGCGGAGTGCGCAGTTCGTGGCTGACGTCGCCGGTGAAGAAGCGTTCCCGTGCGAGGAATTGCTTGAGTTCGGCCGTGTGTTCGGCGAAGGCGCGTGCCAGTACGCCCAATTCATCCTGATGATTCAGCAGGGGCAGTTCGGCATTGGTCTTTTTGTCCATTACCGCATCGGCCAGCGTAATGATGGGATCGACAAAACCACGCGCGATGAAGCTGCCGAGGAAGAGGGAGAGTGCGACGAAGCCGAGGAAACCAGCGCCCAGCATCGCGAAGATCACGTGTTCGATATTTTTGTATTCGCTGGCGCGGTCGATCACGACATAAGGGCCTGCGGCATCCTGCCCGACCAGTAAATGCACGTATTGATCTTCGAATACGCGCTTGGCAACGCCGAATGGCAAGTTGTGTAATTCAGGCGGGATGGCGGTGCCGTGGTAGAAGCTGACATCGGATGGCATTTCTACCGGCATCCCAGCTGCATGGCGTGGCGAGGCCCACGCAGCGATGCTGCGCAGGTGTTCGTCGACCAGTAAATCTTCTATGCCGACAATTGCAACTGAAGCGACGACACCAACGAAAGTACAAACCGCCAGCGCAAAGTAAAGATAGGCTACAACTATGCGGCGGCGCAGCGTACTAGGGCGCTTCATCCGCATCTACCAGGCGATAACCTATGCCTTGTACGGTGCGCAGCATGGCAAACGGATGCGATTTATCCAGTGCCTGGCGCAATGCATGAATGTGGGTGCGCAGTGCATCACTATCTGGCGGGTGATCGCCCCAGACTTCGAGCTCCAGGGTTTCGCGTGATACGACTTTCGGTGCTTCTTTCATCAGGCAGGTCAGGATTTTGAAGCCGGTCTTGGTCAGTGAAATAGGAATGCCGTCACGTTTGACCTGGTAGGTCGAGGTGTCGAATACCAGATTGCCTACGCTCAGGAAGTTGGTGCCCTGGTTCTTGCCACGGGCGCGACGCACCAGTGCTTTCAGGCGCACTTCCACTTCCAGCAGCGAGAATGGTTTGACCAGGTAGTCATCTGCGCCGCTGTCGAAGCCAGCGACTTTGTCGTCCAGCGTATCGCGTGCGGTCAGCATCAGTACCGGAGTGTCTTTTTGCAATTCATCGCGCATCTTGCGGCACAGTGTCAGGCCGTCTATGCCGGGCAGTTTGATGTCGAGGATGACGGCATCGTAATCATGTTGTGCTGCGAGCGCGAAGCCTGCATATCCGTTGGCAGCGGAATCGAGTACGTAGCCGCGCGGCTCAAGGAATGCGTACAGATTCGCGACGATATCGGCATTGTCTTCAATAATCAGAATGCGCATGGTGGTGATGGCGATTGCTCGCCTCTTTATCTATGAAATATGTGTCTGGTCTGAAAAAATCACTCAGTTTTATCGTCCGAGAGATGGCTAGTGCATCGGCCTGAAAAGTGGCCAGATGCGCGCATCGTTATTATGCCTGCGCGTACAAGGTCTTGCAGAAATTCCGCATTGCACCGTTGTTGTTCGGCTATGGCTTTTGACTCTGCCCGCATCGAAATTGTTCTATTTTTGCGCCAATGCTTTTTCTATATCTGCCACCAGCTTTTTGTCAGCAGGTGTCACTTTCGACGGATAGCTTTCGACGACCTTGCCGCTGCGATCCAGCAGGATTTTATGGAAGTTCCATTTAGGTGTCGTCGCACCGTTCGCCATCAGTGATTTATAGAAGGGATTGATGTTCGGGCCTATCACCGAGCTTTTGGCAAACATCGGGAATTTCACGCCATAGGTATTGTGGCAAAACTCGGCAATTTCCTTGTTTGCGCCTGGTTCCTGCTGGCCAAAATCGTTGGATGCGAAGCCCAGTATCACCAGACCGCGATCCTTGTATTTGGCATACAGCTGTTCCAGCCCTTCATATTGCACGGTAAAGCCGCAATAACTGGCGGTGTTGACAGCAAGAATCACTTTGCCTGCGTACTGGCAGAGATTTTGTGGTGCCTCATCTTGCAGGCGGGCAACCGTGTAGTTCAACGTGGCTGGACAGGCTGCGGGGCTGCTGGTCTGGGCGTAGGCCTGCGTGCCGAGGCCGAGACCGGCCAGAAAAATAAGGCTTACGAGCGGGCGGATGAATTGTTTTGTCATGATGGTGGGTGATGGGGCAAGAAGCGTGACTCATATTGCACCAAGACTGTCGGTTTGTCATGGCGCTGAAAAAATAATCTTCTAAGCTGAAAGAAAGCACGAAAACGGTGAATTTCGGTGTCGGAATGTTTAATTTTTTGTGCTGAATGAGATTTTTTTGCATTAGCCCCGTTCGTTAAGAAAACATTAAAAAAACAAGTAACGGCGCGGGATAGACGCCTTTTCGATACTTGAAAAGAATCGAATCAGGCAGTGTTTTTTCAGAGAAATACGCTTATGTTTAGCCGCTGAGGCTGGGTAGGCGCTGAATTTCTTGGTAGAATCAAGGACTTAACTCAATTTTTAAGGCGCGTATGCTGTACCCAGAATTGTTTAAATCGCTAGAGCAGGTTCGCTGGAACATGGAAAAAGATATTCCGTGGGATCAGTTCGACGGCTCCAAACTGACCGATGAGCAGGCACAAACCATACGCATGAATGCGATTACAGAGTGGTCTGCTCTGCCTGCAACCGAAATGTTCTTGCGTGACAATCGCGGTGACAGTGACTTTTCCGCTTTCATGTCGGTATGGTTCTTTGAAGAACAAAAGCACTCGCTGGTACTGATGGAGTACCTGCGTCGCTTCCGTCCGGAATTCGTTCCGACCGAAGAAGAGTTGCATAACGTACGTTTCGAATTCGATCCGGCACCTGCGCTGGAAACACTGATGATGCACTTCTGCGGCGAAATCCGTTTGAACCACTGGTACCGTTGTGCCTCCGACTGGCACACAGAACCGGTCATCAAGCAAATTTACAAAATCATTAGCCAGGATGAAGCACGCCACGGTGGTGCTTACCTGCGCTATATGAAAAAAGCACTGGTCGAAGTTGGTGATAGCGCACGTGCTGCGTTTGCCAAGATCGGCGTGTTGATGGCATCGGCCCGTCGTACCGAAAAACCGCTGCACCCGACCAATCTGCACGTGAACCAGTCCCTGTTCCCTAACGATACTGTGCAATCGCGTTTGCCTGATCCTGAGTGGCTGGAACGCTGGCTCGATGGCCAGATCAAGTTCGACAGCGAGTGGGAAAAGAAAGTTGTCGATCGCATCCTGCACAATATGTCGCTGCTGTTTGAGCGCACCTTCGGTACCGTGCAGGAATTGAATCGCTACCGCAAAGAAATCGTTGCACGTTTGCCTGCTGCGCAAGCAGCTTGATTTCGTACAGCTGAACCTAAAAGCCGCAAGTCTGTTTGCGGCTTTTTGTTTATTGGAAAGGACTCATCATGCAAAGACGTACAGTATTAGGTGCACTGGCTTTGGCGGGTGTGTTGCCCGGACTTTCGTTTGCCAAAGCGCAGCCGGTAATCAATGTGTATAAGAGTGCGACTTGCGGTTGCTGCACCGAGTGGATCGCCCATCTGGAAAAGAATGGCTTTAAGGTGAATGGTCATAATGTGCCGAATACCGCTGAGTATCGCAGCAAGTATGGTGTGCCATCCGCACTGGGTAGCTGCCATACCGGTGTCATTGATGGCTACGCGCTGGAAGGTCATGTACCGGCCTCAGATATCAAGCGCTTGCTGGCCGAGAAGCCGAAAGCCAAAGGTCTGGCTGTACCGGGTATGCCTATGGGGTCACCGGGTATGGAAGTGGAAGGACATGGTGCTGACGCTTATGATGTTTTGTTATTCCAGGCTGATGGCAAGACCCGTGTGTTTAGCCGCTACGCTGCCAAGTAATTTCAGCAGCACAAATAAAAAAGGACGTTTTTAAACGTCCTTTTTTATTTGTCTGGAGTAATGCCAATCAATGATGGTGATGTTCCATCTTGTCTGCTTTTTTAGCACCGTCTTCAACCACTATGGCTGCTTCTATCTTTCCTGCCTTTTTAAAGGTCAGTGTCAGCGGCAATTTATCGCCAGTCTTGAGCGGAGCCTTCAGGCCTATCAGCATGATGTGATAGCCATCGCCTGGCTGCATGGTGATCTTTTCCTTGGCCTTGATGTCCAGGCTGCCGACTTCACGCATGCGCATGACGTTATCAGCTGTCATCGCCATGGAGTGGATTTCTACCGAGCTGGCAGCGGGGGAGCTGGCGGATACCAGCGTATCTGCGCTATTGCCTTTGTTTTCCAGTGTCAGGTAGGCGCCGCCACTGGTTTGTCCGGCAACGGTCGCGCGTGCATAAGGATGACTAACGGAGATATCACCAGCGCGATAGTCGTGCGCCATGCTGCTGGCGCTGATGCATAAAGTGATGGTGGCGAAAGTAAGTTGACGCAGATTCATTGAGTTCCTCGGTTAGCAAGATGCAGGCGACGAATAAAAAGAGCCCTTATCCTAACGTAAAAGTAAAAGGCAGTGATGCCCGGCAGCGATTACTGGCCGCCGGCAAAACCGTTTTGTCGCCACGCTTCATACACCACGACCGCGACGGTATTCGATAAATTCAGGCTGCGGTTGTCCGGGCGCATCGGCAGGCGTATGCGTTGCGATGGCGGGAACGATTCACGCAAACTGGCTTCCAGCCCCCTGGTTTCCGAGCCGAAGACAAACACATCGCCAGGCTGGAAAGCCATGCTGGCAAACGGTGTGGAGCCATGCGTGGTAAGTGCAAACATGCGCTCGGTATTGAGCGGTTGTTCCGGCGGGAACGAGTCCAGGAAGGCTTGCCAGTTGGCGTGTACCTTCATTTCCGCGTAATCGTGATAATCGAGTCCGGCGCGACGCATCTTGGCGTCATCCAGCGGGAAGCCGAGTGGTTCGACTAAATGCAATTGCGCGCCAGTGTTGGCGCACAGGCGAATGATGTTGCCGGTATTGGGTGGGATTTCTGGTTCGACCAGTACTACATGAAACAAAGTGCTTCTCCTTAGCGTACAGGTCGCCAGTTTATTGCGAAAGTGCGCGGCTGGTTGGGATTTTTTGCGGCGGCTTCAGCGTGGCGGAGTTCTGGCAAACACGAAGTTGCTTACGCGTGCCGCCCCGTAGCGTTTGAGCAAGGTGGCGATTTCATTCAGGGTTACGCCGGTGGTCAGGACGTCATCGACTACGGCGACGTGCTGGCCGCGTACCAATTCGGCAGCTTGCGGATCCAATACAAAGGCATTGCGCATATTACGTATGCGGGCGTCTGGCGCCAGGCTGGATTGCATGGCAGTTTCACGGCTGCGCGAGATAAGTTGCGGCATCAAGGGGATCGCAATGGCTTTGGACAAGGGTTTGGCAATTTCCAGCGCCTGGTTGAAGCCGCGCTCGGCCAGGCGTTGTTCGCCGAGTGGCACGGCGGCCATGATGGTGGGCAGCGAGAAACTGCGGTCCCGTAACAGTGCATCAGCGATCAATCGGGCAAACAAGGGCGCCAGTGCCAGTTGATTGCCGAATTTGAGCGCGAGTACCAGGTGGTCTATAGGCGCGCTGTAATCGCTGGCGACGATGGTCGTATCGAAGGCGCGCGGTGCGCGCAGGCAGGTGCCGCATACGCGTGGTGCGTGTTCGCCGTCAGGCAGCGGGTAGGCGCACTGGGTGCACCGTGGCGGGCGGTGGCTGAAGAATTGCGCATGGCAGGGTGTGCACAAGGCTGCCGCGCCAGCGATGCCGCAGAGCGCGCAGGACGAGGGCAGGCCAGCGGGCAGATGCCGGGCCAAACGACGAGACCAGTCAATAAAACGATAAAGCATCGCGCACACTCAGCTCCATGCGTGTAAACTTGCTCGCATTATCTCATTAGCCCGATTGCATTATTCGTGTCTTCCCTGCCGCCACAATCCGATTCCAAACTCAGTGCCCCGATCGACCTGAACCGTGTCCGTGATCTGTTCAGCGATCCCGTGCGCACGCTGGAATCAGGCTTCCTGCGGCGTGAAGTGGCGGCGCGCATGCATGAGCGGCTGGCATTGGTAAAGATTGCACCTGCCCATGTACTGGACGCCGGTTGTGGTGAAGGGGCAGACCTGACGACCTTGCAGAAGCGCTTCCCGCAAGCCGCTATGCTCGGCCTGGATGCCTCCAGCGCCATGCTGGCAGCGGCGCAAGAGAGCCAGGTGGCCGGTCTGTCGTCGATGAACCGTTTGCTGCAGCAATGGTTGCCCGCGGTGATGGGTCGTGACTCGAGCGCCAGCCTGATATGTGGGAATTTCGCGCAACTGCCGCTGGGCCTCAATGCGGTCGATCTGGTATGGTCCAACCTGGCTTTGCACTGGCATCCGCAGCCGGACCGGGTGTTCGTCGAATGGCGGCGCGTGTTGCGTCAGGATGGCCTGCTGATGTTTTCCTGCTTTGGTCCGGACACCTTCAAGGAATTGCGCGCGGCGTTTGCGGCGGCTGATGCCGAACCCCATGTGTTGCCTTTTGTAGACATGCATGATTTTGGCGATATGTTGGTAAATGCCGGTTTTTCGACGCCGGTGATGGATATGGAAACCCTGACCGTGACTTACGGTTCGGTGGAAAAGCTGATGGCAGATGTGCGTGCAATGGGCGGTAACCCGCTGGATACGCGCCGCCGCGGTTTGTTGGGCAAGCAGGCATGGCAGCGCGCGATGGATGTACTGGAACAAAGTCGTCGTGCCGATGGCAAGATTCCACTCACATTCGAGGTAATCTATGGTCATGCGTTCCGGCCAGCGCCGCGGGCGACTGCGAGCGGGGAGTCGATTATTCGTTTCGACCCGCCTAGGAAGTAAGAATAGTTATTAAATAATTATTAAAAATATATGCGGGAGACAAGCAAAATTATGGTCGCGGCAACTAAAAACAACAGGCCGCACATGCGTTTCCGGGATATTCGAAGGTAGTAAAAAGTACTGAAAATGGGAGCTGTTGTCATTTGTTTTTATACTTGATAACAAAACCCTTTCCGACTTATACTTCGACGGTTTTGCGCGAGTGCAGCTTGCTTGCGCAAGGCGTTCAGGCGGTGTGCTATGGCCAACCGAGAATGGTTATTGAAACGTAATTGTTCGATATCACCACGACAACTGATGCAGGCTTATTCAGTGTTGTGCGTGGTTTCCCTGACAATCGCGTTTTCCTTCACCTGGCGCGGTGCGTGGTACATCTTAGGTTTTGCAGTAATTGAATTAGCGGCTGTAGGGTGCGCTTTTCTTTGTTATGCACGCCATGCTACCGATTGCGAACACATAGTCCTCACCGACGATCTGTTGGTAATACATCTAATTCAAGCCGACCAAGCTCGGCACTTTAAGCTAATAAGACATTGCACGAAAGTCGATCCGCCAGCGAAGCGGCATCGATTGATAGGTCTGGAATCCTCCGGTACGCGTGTTGAAGTGGGGCGATTCCTGACAGAATACAAGAGGCGTGAGTTCATACGTGAGCTGCGTCAGGAGCTGGGGTCTGCAGTTATGCCTGGTTGTTAAAAGAATTCTTAATCATGGGCTTTTGAGGAAATCATGAAACAAGCGAAGCGCCTTCAATCTTTGATGCTTGGTGCGTCGTTCCTGGCGGCTGGTATGCCGTCGTGGGCGGTGACCGATAGTCCGGGCGGACCTGCAGTGCGTCAGCTCAATTTTCACGAACCTGTAACGCAGATCGCGGAACAAATCTATTCGCTGCACACCCTGATGCTGATCATCTGTCTGGTGATTTTCGTCGCAGTGTTTGGCGTCATGTTCTATTCCATATTCAAGCATCGCAAGTCGCTCGGCCATAAATCGGCTACCTTCCACGAAAGTACCGCAGTTGAAATCGCATGGACTGTGGTTCCTTTCCTCATCGTTATCGGGATGGCGCTGCCAGCGACCAAAACCGTGGTGGCGATGAAAGACACCTCAAATGCAGATATCACCATCAAAGCCACCGGCATGCAGTGGAAATGGGGATACAACTACCTGAACGGCGAAGGTGAGGGCATTAACTTCCTGTCCAACCTGTCCACCCCGCGTGAACAGATCGTCGACAGCACCGTAGCCAAAGGCGAAAACTACCTGATCGAAGTCGACAATCCTGTCGTTGTACCGGTCAACAAGAAAATCCGTATCGTGTTGACAGCCAACGACGTGATCCACGCGTGGATGATTCCTGCCTTCGGCGTCAAGCAGGATGCGATTCCTGGCTTCGTGCGTGATACCTGGTTCAAGGCTGAAAAGATCGGTACCTACCGCGGCCAGTGTGCCGAGTTGTGCGGTAAGGATCACGCCTTCATGCCTATCGTTGTGAATGTCGTCAGCGATGAAGACTACAAGGCATGGGTAGACGGCAAGAAAAAAGAAATGGCGGCGAATGCCGACGACCCAACCAAAACATGGACTGTGGATGAGCTCGTGCAACGCGGCGAGAAAGTCTACACAGCTAACTGTATCGCCTGCCATCAGGCAAACGGTAAAGGTGTACCTGGCAGCTTCCCGGCGCTGGATGCATCGCCTATCGTGACCGGACCGAAAGCAGCCAACATCCATATGGTGATGGAAGGTAAAGGCGCGATGCCTGCCTGGAAGCCGGTGTTGTCGGATACCGAAATTGCCGCGGTGATTACTTATACCCGCAACCATTGGTCGAATAAGGCCTCGGAAAACATCGTCCAACCAGCAGAAGTGCTGGCTGCGCGTAAGTAATAGAATCGGGAGACAGAGATGAGTACAACTGCAGTCGATCACGCACACGCGCATGACCACGCGCACGATCATGACCATGCGCACGATCATCCGCATGGCTGGCGTCGCTGGGTATTTGCGACCAACCACAAGGATATCGGTACGCTTTACCTTTGGTTCTCGTTTGTCATGTTGCTGTCAGGCGGTTTCCTGGCGATGTTGATCCGCGCCGAGTTATTCCAGCCTGGCCTGCAATTGATGCAGCCTGAGTTCTTCAATCAGTTGACCACCATGCACGGCATCATGATGGTGTTCGGCGCGATCATGCCGGCTTTCGTTGGTTTTGCTAACTGGATGATCCCGTTGCAAATCGGCGCGTCCGATATGGCGTTTGCCCGCATGAACAACTTCTCGTTCTGGCTGCTGCCACCGGCAGCGATCCTGCTGGCTGTGTCCTTCCTGGTTCCAGGTGGCGCGACTGCTGCAGGCTGGACCCTGTATGCTCCGCTGTCGACCCAAATGGGCCCTGGCATGGACATGGCGATTTTTGCGCTGCATATCATGGGTGCTTCGTCGATCATGGGTTCGATCAACATTATCGTGACCGTCCTCAACATGCGCGCACCTGGCATGACCCTGATGAAGATGCCGATGTTCTGCTGGACCTGGCTGATCACTGCCTACCTGCTGATCGCTGTGATGCCGGTGCTGGCTGGTGCGATCACCATGACGCTGACCGACCGTCACTTCGGTACCTCGTTCTTTAATGCGGCTGGCGGTGGTGACCCTGTCATGTATCAACACATCTTCTGGTTCTTCGGACACCCAGAGGTGTACATCATGATCTTGCCTGCCTTCGGTATCGTGTCGCACATCATCCCGACTTTCGCGCGCAAACAATTGTTTGGTTACGCATCGATGGTGTACGCAACTGCTTCGATTGCCATCCTGTCCTTCATGGTCTGGGCGCATCACATGTTCACCACCGGTATGCCGGTGACTGCACAGTTGTTCTTCATGTACGCGACCATGCTGATCGCGGTACCAACCGGCGTGAAGATTTTCAACTGGGTTGCAACCATGTGGAGAGGCTCGATGACATTTGAGACTCCTATGCTGTTTGCGATCGGCTTCATCTTCGTGTTCACGATGGGCGGCTTCACCGGCCTGATCCTGGCGGTGACCCCTATCGATATCCAGTTGCAGGATACCTACTACGTGGTGGCTCACTTCCACTACGTGCTGGTGGCTGGTTCCTTGTTTGCCCTGTTCGCCGGTTTCTACTACTGGGGTCCGAAGTGGACTGGTTTCATGTATAGCGAAACCCGCGGCAAAATCCACTTCTGGGGTTCGCTGATTCTGTTCAACATCACCTTCTTCCCTATGCACTTCCTGGGATTGGCCGGTATGCCACGTCGCTACGCCGATTACCCAGCGCAGTTCACCGACTTCAACATGATCGCGTCGATCGGTGGTCTGGGCTTTGGTTTGATGCAGGTGTACTTCCTGTTCGCGGTGGTTATCCCTTCGATCAAAGGTGGCGTGCCAGCAGAAGCGAAACCTTGGGATGGTGCAGAAGGCCTGGAATGGACCGTTCCTAGCCCGGCTCCTTTCCATACGTTTGAAGTTCCTCCAACAGTTAAATAAACGGAGTGGCGGGCGCAAGCCCGCTACCTTGCGATGTCGGATTTGAAGACTGAACAAAAGAAACGTAATCTGCGTACCGCCCTGATACTCGGGGTCATCGCTGCGATGTTCATGTTCGGTGTTATCGCAAAACGCTTATGGTTTGTTTAGGGTAAAGATGGATAACCAGACAGAAGACAGCGCGAACAGTAAGTTGAATGCCCAGATGTTTGGCAAGCTGGTTGTTATTGCTGTGATGATGTTTGGTTTTGGTTACTTGCTGGTACCGATCTACAAGCAGATTTGTGAAATTACAGGCGTCAATATCCTGACCTCGCAAGAGATGAAGGTAAAGCCGATCGATAATTCGCAGGTCGACAAGAGCAGGACGATTACGGTCGAGTTTGATGCAAATACGCAAGGACCATTCCGTTTCCGCCCTACGGTAAACAGCATGCAAGTGCATCCGGGTGAAATGGCCCAGATCGTGTATGAAGTAGTGAATACACAGGCACGTAGCGTAGAAGCGCAGGCGATTCCGAGTTATGCGCCGCAGCAGGCAGCAGCGCACTTCAAGAAAGTGGAGTGCTTCTGTTTCCAGCAGCAAACTCTGGAAGCCAGCCAGGCGAAGCAGATGCCAGTTGTGTTTTACCTGGATCCGGCTTTACCGAAGGATGTAAAGACAATTACCTTGTCCTATACTTTCTTTGAGATCGCAGGGCGTGAGAAGAAGGCAGAATTGAAGGAACCGGCAGTAGCAGGCTAATAGTAAAAAAAGAAGTCGGCCAGGTAGTCGAGCCGATAGTCGAAATGAAATTTATCACGTGGTCTGTGGCCTCAGATGGTCCTGACAACGTCACTATTTGAATTTTGTATTGGGAGATGGAGATGAGTGCTCAACACGCGAATGCGCCTTACTATTTCGTGCCTGGCCCGTCCAAATGGCCAGCGATAGCGGGAACTTCGTTGCTCGTGATGATGCTCGGTGCGTCGGGCTGGGTGAATGATGCGAGCTGGGGCGGGTATGCCACTTTCGCTGGTTTGCTGGGTTTCCTGGTCGTCCTGTATTACTGGTTTGGTGATGCGATTGCGGAATCCGAAGGCGGCTTGTACAGCAAGCGCATCGATGCTTCGTATCGCTGGAGCATGAGCTGGTTCATTTTCTCCGAAGTAATGTTCTTTGCTGCATTCTTTGGCGCTCTGTTTTATGCCCGCAGCATCGCGATGCCATGGCTGGGCGACCTGGACAACAAAATCCTGTGGCCTGACTTCGCAGCGCACTGGGGCAATGTCGGTCCGGCTGGTACGGTAGAACCGTTCACCACCATGGGCCCATTCTGGATCCCTACCATCAATACCGCTTTGCTCCTGTTGTCCGGTGTGACGCTGACGATTTCGCATCACGCGATTCGTGAAAACCATCGCGGCAAGACAGCTTTCTGGCTGGCAGCAACTATCCTGCTGGGCGCGATCTTCATGGGCTTCCAGGTATATGAATACATCCATGCGTATACAGAACTGAACCTGAAGCTGACTTCGGGCGTGTATGGCTCGACCTTCTTCCTGCTGACTGGTTTCCACGGCTTCCACGTGACACTGGGAGCGATCATGCTGAGCGTGGTCTTGTATCGTGTACTGAAAGGTCACTTTACAGCTGACAACCACTTCGCGTTCGAAGGCGCCGCCTGGTACTGGCACTTTGTGGACGTGGTCTGGCTCGGTTTGTATGTTGTAGTCTATTGGCTGTAAGTCACGCGGGCAGTATGCGCGGGACATGAAAAAGCCGCACTTCGGTGCGGCTTTTTTGCGATTGGGGCGGCGTGTTATGCAAGAGGCAAGCGCCCTGATGGATATCTGCTTGTATTAGCGGATGCCGGTCGGCTGGATCAGGCCAAATTTGTAGGCTAGCAAGATCAGGATAAACAGCGCGACTGAAAATCCTACGCGCATCGTCAATGCCTTGACCGTGCGATTGCTTTTACCCTTGTCCCTCATCAGGAAGAACAGCGCCGAGCCCAGGCTGCCGAGGATCAGGAGGAAAGCAATGGCGACGATGATTTTCATAGCTTTAAGGGTGAGCTTGCCGGGTTCCGGAAGACTTCTTCATCCGACGCAGGTTGGTTAGATAAAGTGACATTGTAATGCGATTCACCTTTCGATTTAGGCTTGTTCCATTTGTTGCTGCAGCGATTGCGGTGGCGCTAGGTTTGTCACTGGGACAATGGCAGACCAGACGGGCGGCCGAGAAAATTGCCATTGAACAAAAGCTCAATGAACGACAAGCGGCCGCTGCCATGAAGTTCAATGAGCTTAGTGGCTCGGCATTGAATCCCGATGACATTGAGTATCACCGCCTGCTCATCAAAGGCGAGTTCCTGCGTGACTGGCCGGTTTATCTGGATAACCGCCCGCATAATGGCGTTGCCGGGTTTTACCTGTTGATGCCATTCAAGCTGGCCGGTAGCCAGTTACACGTGTTGGTCGCGCGCGGCTGGATTCCACGCAATGTGGCAGACCGCACTAAAATGCCAGCTATTGTTACGCCGAGTGGTGAGATACAGATTGAAGGTGTGGCACGACGCGATATCGGCCATGTGATGCAATTGGGTGAAATTGATCCACCGCGTCCGCAGGCGATAGTTCAGAACCTTGACGTGACAGGATTCGCTGCTGCCAGTGGTTTGCAGATGTCACCTATCGTGTTGGAGCAATTGACGGATACCAACGATGGCCTGGTGCGGGACTGGCCGGTGCCATCGACCGGAGTAGACAAACATCGCGGCTATGCATTTCAGTGGTACGGCCTGGCTGCGATGGCTTTTATATTTTTTGTTGTGACTGGAATTCGACGTGGAACCAAATAAAAACAAGGGACGCTGGAAATTATTGGCCGTGATACTGGTGTGCGCAGCACCCATCATCCTGTCTTACTTTACCTACTACGTAATCAAGCCACAAAGCCGCACCAACTACGGCACTATCCTTGATCCGCGCAACTATCCTATGCCCAAGCTGGATGCTGTGACGCTGGATAAGAAGCCAGCCAGCCTGGAGAGCTATCAGGGTAAATGGGTGATGCTGCAAGTCAGTGGTGCCGAGTGCGAAGCATCATGCGAAAAGAAATTACACGATATGCGCCAGTTGCGCCTGGCGCAGGGCAAGGAGATGGATCGCATAGAACGCGTGTGGCTGATCACCGATGACAAGCCTATCGATACCATCCTGATCCGTGAATTCGATGGCACCAATATGTTGCGCATCAAGGGTGACGTCGTGCGTGCATGGTTGCCGGTGGATGAGGGCACAGATGTGACCGATCACATCTACATGATTGATCCGCTCGGACATTTGATGATGCGTTTCCCGAAAGACGCCGATCCGAACAAGATCAAAAAAGATTTGTACAAATTGTTAAAGGCTTCCGCAATTGGTTGATTCAGGTACCTTGTTCCAACTGGGCAGCAAGGGCGTTTTTGTCGCCTTGCTGGCTTTCGTCATCGTCTGGTCGTCGAAAGATCCGGATAAATATCGCAAGCTGGTGTGGGTCACCTTATTCCTCACCTTTGATGTGATTATGTTTGGCGCTTTCACCCGCCTCACTGATTCCGGTCTCGGTTGCCCTGACTGGCCTGGTTGCTATGGCCATGCCAATCCGCTGCAAGCGATGGAGCATATACGCGCTGCCGAGGCATTGATGCCGGATGGTCCGGTCACCGTGATGAAAGCCTGGGTCGAAATGATTCACCGCTATCTGGCGATGGGCATAGGCGTGTTGATCATTGCCATCGTCGTGATTTCTTGGCGCTTTTGGTTGCAGAGCGGCCGCACGATACATAAGTTTTCCCCGCACTTCCCGGTAGCCTTGCTGATCTTCGTCTGTATTCAGGGCGCGTTCGGTGCGTGGACCGTGACGATGAAGCTGCAACCTATCATCGTGACTATCCATCTCTTGCTCGGCATGACCTTGCTTGGCATGCTGACCTGGGTCGGCGCGCGGCAGAAGGAGCATCCACCGGTGGCTGATGCTGCCTACACTTTGCGTATCCCGGCCTTGATCGCCCTGATATTGCTGACTTTCCAGATCGCTTTGGGTGGCTGGGTCAGTACTAATTACGCGGCGCTGGCTTGCAGCGATTTTCCGCTGTGCCACGGTGCGGTG
The DNA here is from genome assembly GCF_903993245.1 of Herminiimonas sp. Marseille-P9896. NCBI lineage: Bacteria > Pseudomonadati > Pseudomonadota > Betaproteobacteria > Burkholderiales > Oxalobacteraceae > Herminiimonas > Herminiimonas sp. Marseille-P9896. The sequence continues at coordinate 779,246 of NZ_CAJEVT010000001.1, forward strand.
ATTCCGCAAATGGATTTTGATAACGGTTTTACGCTGTGGCGCAGCCTGGGCATGACGGCGGATGGTGAATACCTGCCGTTCCCGGCACTGACGGCGATCCACTGGACGCACCGCATGTTTGCTTTTGTGGTGGCGGGCTATATTGCCTGGGTTTGCTACAAGGCTTACCGGATAGAGGGTTTGCGCACGATAGCGCGCGGCGTATTGGGTGCGCTCGCTTTGCAGATCACGATAGGAATTGCCACAGTGTCATTGAAATGGCCGCTGGCGCTGGCGGTCGCGCACAATGGTTGTGCAGCGCTGCTTGTCCTCTTGCTGGTCATGTTAAACTACAAGGCTAGAATCCCCGGTACTGCCGGGGCAAATCGTGGGCTCGTACCTGGCAGAGATACGCTGAGATGAGCTCACAGGCTGCACCCAACGACTACGCATGACTACTCTGACTGCCTCTCCGAACCGTATCGCCCAGTATTGGGCCCTGACCAAGCCGCGTGTCACGCAGCTGGCAGTTTTTTGCGCCGTGATAGGCATGTTCCTGGCAACCCCCGAGTTGCCTAGCTGGAAGATAGTCGTGTCGGCAACGATAGGTATCTGGTTGCTGGCCGGTGCGGCATTTGCGATCAACTGCCTGGTGGAACGCGAAATCGATTCACGCATGGCGCGCACTGCGCGTCGTCCCATGGCACGCGGTGAAATTACCGTACTGCAAACACTGGTGTTTTCAGGTGTGATCGGCGGTGCCGGTATGTGGGTGCTGTATAACTTCGTGAATCCTTTGACGATGTGGCTGACCTTTGCCACCTTTGTTGGCTACGCAGTGATTTACACCATCATCCTGAAACCAGCGACACCGCAGAATATTGTGATCGGTGGCTTGTCCGGCGCGATGCCGCCGGCCTTGGGTTGGGCAGCGGTGGCCAATGATTTGCCTATGCAAGCCTGGATCCTGGTACTGATCATCTTCATCTGGACGCCGCCGCACTTCTGGGCGCTGGCCTTGTATCGCCGTGACGAGTATGCGAAATCGGGCTTGCCGATGTTGCCGGTCACGCATGGTACCGAGTTCACCCAATTCCATATCTGGCTGTACACCATCGCGTTGGTCGCGACCACCATGTTGCCTTTCGCGGTCGGCATGAGCGGCTTGATTTACCTGGTGTCGGTCGCCATCCTGGATATCATTTTCGTTTGGTATGCATGGCAGGTTTATCGCCATTACACCGATATGATTGCGCGCAAGATGTTCGCTTACTCGATCATCTATCTGTCCCTGCTGTTTGCGGCCTTGCTGGTCGACCACTATCTGAGATTCTGAAAACATGCGTTTCCGTTCCCTTCTGGTAATTTGTGCCGCACTATTTGCCTTGGCTGCTTGTAGCGATAAACCCAAGCAAGTTTTCAATAACACCGACCTGACTGGTCTGGGCTATGCCAAGGAATTTTCGCTGCATGACCATAACGGCAAGCTGCGTACGCTGGCTGATTTCAAAGGCAAGGCAGTCGTGGTGTTCTTTGGCTTCACGCAATGTCCGGACGTGTGCCCGACGACCATGATGGAAATGTCGAACGTGATGAAGGCGTTGGGCCCGGATGCGGATCGCGTGCAAGTCTTGTTCGTCACGGTAGATCCTGAGCGTGATACGGCGGCCTTGCTGGCGCAATACGTACCGGCTTTCGATCCGCGCTTCCTCGGCTTGCGTGGTGATCTGGCCGAGACCGAGAAGGTCGCGAAAGAATTCAAAGTGTTTTATCAAAAGGTGCCGGGCAAGACTCCAGGCAGCTATACCGTCGATCACACAGCGGGCAGCTATGTGTTTGACCCGCAAGGTCGCATCCGTTTGTTCATCCGCCACGGTCAGGGCATAGATCCTATCGTGCAGGATTTGAAGACTTTGCTGGCGGACAAGACGTAAAGACCAGACATAAAAAAAGGCGCTCCGAGGAGCGCCTTTTTTGTTTGCTGCTACTGACTGCTTAAGCGTAAGCGGCCAGCGAGCCTTTCATTTTCTTCAGTGCGACTGCTTCGATCTGACGGATACGTTCAGCCGATACGCCGAACTCATCTGCCAATTCATGCAGGGTTGCGCCCGAACCGTCATCGTTCGCCAACCAGCGCGCTTCGACGATGCGACGTGAACGCGCATCCAGTTTGCCCAATGCATTCGACAAACCTTCGGTTTGCAGACGATCAAACTGCTGCGATTCCAGCACCTTGGTCGGTTCCTGCATATCGGAGGACAGGTAAGCGATAGGCGCAAACTTGTCGTCTTCGTCATCAGTAGGCGCTTCCAGTGCGATGTCGCGTCCGGACAGACGGGTTTCCATCTCTATGACTTCTTCCCGTTTGACGTTCAGCGTTTTCGCCAGCTCGTCGACCTGGTCCGGTGTCATCGAATCCAGACCGGTTTTGTGGCTGCGCAGATTGAAGAACAATTTGCGTTGTGCCTTGGTCGTCGCGACTTTTACCAGGCGCCAGTTTTTCAGGATGTATTCATGCATTTCTGCTTTGATCCAATGCATGGAATACGAAACCAGACGTACGCCCTGATCCGGGTCGAAACGTTTCACGGCTTTCATCAAACCGATATTGCCTTCCTGAATCAAGTCTGCGTGCGGCAGGCCATAGCCCAGATAGCCGCGGGCGATCGAGACGACCAGGCGCAGATGCGAGAGCACCAGTTTTTGTGCGGCACCCAGATCGTTTTCGTCGCGCAGGCGGCGCGCCAAAGATATTTCTTCTTCGTGCGTCAGCATAGGGAGGCGATTGACCGCCGAGATGTAAGCGTCAATATTGCCCAGCGCACCAGAAAACCCCAATGCCAGCATATTGCTGTTAGGAACTAATGCGGTTGATGCAGATACTGCTTTCATGCGTTCTCCTTGCTTAAGTTTCAGTCAGAAACCACTTGTTTCTGTGAACTAGACTACTTTGAGTAGCTATATTAGCACTCTCTTGAAATGAGTGCTAATGAGCGGTTTTTATTGAAGCGATAGCCTAAACACTATTGCTTTTTTAATCATTATTGCTCTTTTCTTACAGGGATTAGAGAGGTTTCTTGCCCAGAAGTTGCGTCCCCAAGGGCGATTTTGACGAAGATTTTCATTTCTCTTGAGAAATAAAAAAGGACCTTTTCAGGTCCTTTTTTATTTGCCGTCCGGCACCGGTGATGGCACAAGTCAGTGTGTGCTCACATGGCGGTTAATGCAGTCGTGCCAAATGCCGCTGTACAGAAAGCAGTGCACCCAGCAAACCGAGGAAGGCACTGGCTGCCAGCAGGATCAGCGTAGGGACGAGATCCAGTGGTGCGAGGCGGAACTCCGACGCATAGAGGCGAGCGAAATCAGCGATAGCCGTGTTGAGCGGATTCAAGGCCAGGGCGACCGCGATCAATGCCACGCCACCGGCGATCAGACCGAGCAAGGCACCGGTGTAATAGAACGGACGGCAGATGAAGGAGTCGGTGGCACCCACCAAACGCGAGACTTCGATCTCTTCGCGCTGCGTCATGACTTGCAGGCGGATGGTATTGAAGACCACGGCAACCACTACCACGCCAAGAGTGGTGGCGAGGAAGATCAGGATCAGGCGCATGACTTGCAGCAGCGCAGCCAGGCGCTCAACCCAGGCCGAATCCATTTGCACGTATTCGACGCCATTGAGGGCTTGCAGCTTCTCGACGATGCTCTTGATTTTCTTCGCGTCGCCATCGTTCTGGAAGCCGGTCATTTTGACGACATAGGCATCCGGCAAAGGATTGGCACCCAGCGTCGAGATGGCATCGTCCAGCCCGGTTTTGTTTTTCAGCGTACTGAGTGCTTTTTCACGCGGGATGAATTCCAGTTTGACCGGATGCTTGGCTTCTTGCGCGATACGGCGAATTTCCGGTGCGATGGCAGTGGCACGTTCGCGCGAGGTATCCATTGCCATGAAGACGCTGATTTCCGGTTCGACCGCCAGTTGCTCGGAGACCGGGCGTACGTTTTCCAGCAAAGTCATGCCGGCAAACGGCAGTGCCAGTGCAATCGACACTACCAATACATTCAGCAGGAAGTTGCCCGGGGTTTTGAACAAATGACGGAAGGCGTCGCCGAGTGCGAAGCCATGGTGTCTGAGCCAGCTATTCATGCAGGCTCCTGTACTGCTGTGCGACGCCAGCTTTCAATAATTCGGCCATGATCGAGATAAATCACGCGGGTTGCGGTATCGAGGAATTGTTCATCGTGGGTGGAGATCAGGCAGGTGACACCGACCGAGTGGAATGCTTTCAATGCATCCAGTACCTTGTTCGCGGCGGCGCGATCCAGGTTGGCGGTAGGTTCATCGGCCAGGATGATTTGCGGACGGTTGACGATGGCGCGGGCAATGGCGACGCGTTGCTGCTCACCACCGGACAAGGTAAGCGGCCCCGAATTGGCCATGTCGAGCAAACCGACTTTATCCAGCGCGGCGCGAGCCCGGCGTTCGGCATCTGGTCGGGACGCACCGCAGACGATCAGCGGCAACATCACATTGGCCAGCACGCTGCGATCTGCCAATAGGCGTTGCTGTTGGAAAATCAAACCGAGATTGCGACGCAGATAGGGCAGGCCGGAGGTCTTGATGCGGCTGATGTCGTGACCACTGACGATGACCGAACCTTCGGTCGGGCTTTCCATCGCCGCGATCAGTTTCAATAGGGTGGATTTGCCTGCGCCGGACGGACCAGCGAGGAAGACCAGCTCACCTTTGCCGACCGACAAACTGATGTCGGATAGCGCAGTGACGTTTTGCGTATATTTCTTCGATACCTGTTGGAATTCAATCATCGATATGTTTAGCCCAAGAGAGCTTCTACAAATTCCTGTGCATTAAATGGCTGTAAATCTTCGATCTGTTCACCGACGCCGATGAAATAAACCGGGATCGGGCGGGCGCGGGCAATTGCTGCCAGTACGCCGCCTTTTGCCGTGCCGTCGAGTTTGGTGACGACCAGGCCGGTGAGGCCGAGCGCATCGTCGAAAGCCTTGACCTGGGTCAGCGCATTTTGTCCGGTATTGCCATCGATGATGAGCAGGATTTCATGCGGTGCGGTGGCCATGCCTTTGGTGATCACGCGTTTGATTTTCTTCAGCTCTTCCATCAGGTGCAGCTGGGTAGGGAGACGGCCTGCGGTATCGACCATGACCACATTGGTGCCACGCGCCTGTGCCGAATGTACGGCGTCGAAGGCGACGGCAGCCGGATCGCCGGATTCCTGCGCGATGACGGTAACGTTATTGCGCTGGCCCCAGACCGTTAATTGTTCGCGCGCTGCGGCGCGGAAGGTGTCGCCCGCGGCCAGCAGCACAGATTGATGATGCGCCTGCATATGCTTGGCCAGCTTGCCGATGGTGGTGGTCTTGCCCGCACCGTTGACGCCAGTAATCATCATGACCAGCGGCTGGTGTTGACCCAGTACCAGTGGTTTCTGCAGCGGGGTCAGCATTTCCAGCAGCAGGGTGCGCAAGGCGGTTTTGACCTGCTCGGCTTCGGTCAGCTTGTCGGCTTTGACCTTGCGTTTGAGGGCATCCAGCAGGAATTGCGTGGCATCCACGCCAGCGTCTGATACCAGCAGCGCAGATTCCAGCTCTTCGTACAGGTCATCGTCGATCTTGGCGCCGACGAAGAGGGTAGTCAGGTTGGACGAGGTTTTGGACAGGCCGACTTTAAGGCGCGCCATCCACGATTGTTTTTGCTCGATCGGGGTGACGGCGGCAACGATTTCAGCCTGTACTTCGGCGGCTGGTGCTTCCGCTGGTGGTGCCGGGACGGGAGCGACAACTTCAGCGCTCACCGGAGCGACCGGCGCTTCCGGAGCGGGTGCAGGTTCCTGCGGTTTTTTCTTAAAGAAACTAAACATCTCGAGTGGAGTCAGAACAGCGGTCAGAGGCGCTTGCCGGTATGTTGCAGGTAAGCGGATACAATCGACGTATTCTATCAGAGCGAAGGTCATGAAATTGAGTATCAGAACATTGCTGTTGGCGGCTTCCGTCGTTTTGACCCCCTTATGGGCAAATGCCGCACAAACTGAAGAGTTCACGCTGAAAAATGGCATGAAGATCATCGTCAATGAGGATCACAGGGCACCTACCGTCGCCCATATGGTCTGGTACCGGGTCGGTTCTGTCGATGAGCGCAATGGCGTGACTGGTGTTGCCCATGCACTGGAACACATGATGTTCAAAGGTACAAAGAAGCTGAAGCCGGGTGAGTTCAGCAAACGCGTGGCCCAGCTGGGTGGCCGTGAGAATGCCTTCACCAGCAAGGATTACACCGCTTATTTTCAGCAAATCGAAAAATCCAAGCTGGAAGCGGTGATGGCGCTGGAAGCGGATCGCATGGCGAACCTGGTGGTGGACAAGAATGAATTCGCCAAGGAAATCCGCGTCGTGATGGAAGAGCGCCGTCTGCGCACCGACGACCAGCCTGCCTCCAAATTGTATGAAGCCTTGTCGGCTACAACCTACGCAGTCCACCCCTACCGCAATCCCATCATCGGCTGGATGGATGATTTGCAGAATATGACAGCGCAGGATGTCAAAGCCTGGCACGACACCTGGTATGCACCGAACAATGCAACCATGGTGGTCTCCGGTGACGTCGAGCCGAAGAAGGTATTTGCTTTGGCGGAAAAATATTTTGGTTCCTATCCGGCGAAAACATTGACCCGCACCCGTCCGCAAAACGAGCCGCCGCAAGCAGGCATCAAGCGGGTGACGGTCAAGGCCCCAGCGGAAAACCCATATGTCGTACTGGCATTCAAAGTGCCTGCCTTGCGTGATATCGCAAAGGACGACGATGCCTATGCGCTGGATGTGTTGTCCGCCGTGCTTGATGGTTACGACAATGCACGCCTGAGCGCGAAGCTGGTGCGTACTGATCGTGTCGCGAATGATGTAGGCGCATCGTACTCCGGTATCGCACGTGGCCCGGTGCTGTTCATACTGGATGGCACACCGGCACAAGGCACTACTACCGAACAATTGGAAAAATTGCTGCGTGCCGAAGTTGAGCGTGTGGCCAACGAAGGTGTGTCGGAAGCTGAGTTGAAACGCGTGAAAACCCAATTGATCGCAGCGCAGATTTACAAGCGTGATTCCGTCTTCGGTCAGGCGATGGAAATCGGCGTGATGGAAATGTCCGGCTTCTCATATAAAGATACCGATCGCGTGATTGAGAAATTGCGTGCGGTGACGCCGCAGCAAGTGCAGGCAGTTGCACAGAAATACTTTGGCGATGATGCATTGACAGTGGGCACGCTGGTGCCACTGCCCGTGACCGAGAAAAAGCCAGCGGCAGCGCCTGCTGGTTTGCGTCACTAAGTATGCAAGCTATCTACTTATAGAAATCCGGAGTCTTGATGTTAAAAATTATTAGCAGCGTTGTACTGTGTGTCGCGTGCAATGCTTCATATGCCGCCTTGCAGATACAGTCGTGGACCTTGAGCAATGGTGCGCGCGTACTATTTGTTGAAAACCACACGATACCGATGCTGGATGTCAGCGTCGATTTTGATGCCGGTTCCCGTCGTGATCCGGCAGGTAAATCCGGCACTGCCGCGTTGACAAGTGCGATGCTGGCTCGTGGCGTACATGCAGCCCCGAACGGGAATGAAGCGGCGTTGAGCGAGGCGCAGATTTCCGATGCATTCGCTGACACTGCAGCGCAACGTGGTGGTCGCCTCGACGATGATCGGGCGGGTGCAACCTTGCGTACGCTTGTAACGGAACGCGAGACGGCAGTGTCCTTGCTGGCGCGGGTACTGGCTTATCCGAGCTTCCCGGAAGAAATCCTGCAACGCGACAAGGCGCGCACCATCGCTGCCATCAAGGAAAGCCTGACCAAGCCGGAAGCCATTGCCGGCAAGGCATTCAGCAAACGCTTATATGGCAATCATCCTTACGGTCAGCAACCTGACGTGGCATCGATAGATGGCATCACGCGCGACGACTTGCTGGCCTTCCATCGCCAATACTATGTCGCCAATCGCGCCGTAGTCGCCCTGATCGGTGACGTAACGCGGGCCGAGGCAGATCAGATCGCGCAGCAACTGACACAGCGTTTGCCGCAAGGTGCACCATTGCCAGCCTTGCCACCGGTAGTGATTGCGCCGGGCGAGGAGGAGCGGATTGCGCATCAGGCGAGCCAGGCGCACATCCTGATCGGCATGCCGGGCATGGCGCGACATGATCCTGATCACTTTGCGTTGACGGTTGGCAACTATGTATTGGGTGGCGGCGGCTTTGTCTCGCGCCTGATGCAACAGGTGCGCGAACAGCGTGGCCTGACATATGGCGTCAGCAGTTACTTCATTCCTATGGCGCAGCCTGGCCCGTTCCAGATTTCCCTGCAGACCAAGAAAGAGCAGGCGAACGAAGCCTTGCAAGTAGTGCGTTCTACCGTTGCCGATTACCTGCGTGACGGCCCGACGCCTGCCGAGCTGAAGGCGGCCAAAGATAATCTGATTGGTGGCTTTGCGCTGCGTATCGATAGCAACAAGAAGATATTGGAGAACATCGCCGCGATCGGCTTTTACGACTTGCCGCTCGATTACCTGGATACCTGGACCGACAAGGTCAGCAAGGTGACTGCGGCGGAAATCAAGGCTGCTTTCCAGCGTAAGATACAGTTGGATAAATTGGCAACAGTTGTAGTCGGCGCGGCCGATAAATAAGCCTCCATCAGCAAACGCACTGGCGCGCGTGGGTTGTACTCATTACAATCCACGCTGCAAATACTTTTCCGCGGCTGATGCCGTCAGCCGCTGCCCGCCATGCCCAAGAAACCTAGTTCCAAACCAGCACCTAAAAAACCTGTGCACAAGCCACGCCCGAGCATGACGCACCAGGTGCGCATCATAGGCGGTCAGTGGAAACGTACGCCCCTGCCGGTATTGGACGTAGAGGGCTTGCGCCCGACGCCGGATCGCGTGCGGGAAACAGTGTTCAACTGGATTAATCACCTGATAGACGGCGGCTGGAGTCGCATGAGGTGCCTGGATTTGTTTGCCGGCACGGGCGTACTCGGGTTTGAAGCAGCCAGTCGCGGTGCGGCACAAGTTGTCATGGTGGAAATGCATACCCCCGCGGTACGACAACTGGAAGCAAGCAAGGAAAAACTGCGTGCCGAACAGCTCAGCATAGTACGTGGCGATGCATTAATGGCAACGCAAGGCATGGCGCGCAATGCCGCCAAATTCGACCTGATCTTCCTGGATCCGCCTTACCATCAAAACTGGCTGGAAAAAATGCTGCCTGGCTGTGCGCAATTGCTGGCTAAAGACGGCATGGTTTACGTCGAATCCGAGGAATCCTTGGTCACGGATACGCCGCCAGCATGGCTGGCAGATTGGGAGATAGTGCGGGCAGATAACGCCGGCATGGTCTTTTACCATCTTTTGCAATCAAAAAAATTGCCTGAAGTTCAGGCATAATGCGCTTTCAGTTATTTGCGGTGTCCATAACGCCCTGGTGCGTTGTGTAGAAACTAGCAGCAAAACATCACTCTTTGCTACTCATCCGGCGCATGCGCCGCGTGCTTTCCGCGAGCTGAGAACCAAGCCACCCTACGGAGCCAAAATGGTTACAGCCATCTATCCTGGAACATTCGATCCACTGACGCGCGGTCATGAAGACCTGGTGCGTCGTGCTTCAGGTCTGTTCGATAAATTGATCGTCGGTGTTGCCGACAGCCGCAACAAAAAGCCTTTCTTTTCGCTCGAAGAGCGCCTGACGATTTCGAATGAAGTCCTCGGCCACTATCCGAATGTGCATGTGGAAAGTTTTTCCGGTTTGCTGAAAGATTTTGTGCGCCGTCATGATGCGCGTGTGATTGTGCGTGGTCTGCGCGCGGTCTCTGACTTTGAATATGAATTCCAGATGGCAGGCATGAATCGCTACCTGCTGCCAGACGTGGAAACCCTGTTCCTGACCCCGTCGGATCAGTATCAGTTCATCTCTGGTACGATAGTGCGTGAGATCGCCACTCTGGGCGGTGATGTGTCGAAGTTTGTTTTCCCGTCGGTCGATAAATGGCTGAAAGAGAAAATCGCGGCACAGCGTTAATCAGGAATTAAGTTTGTTATGGCTCTGCTGATTACTGATACGTTGAGCGGGAATTCGCAAGGCACTGCCTTGCGCCACTCATCGCAGCAAATGCTTGCAAGCGTTTGCTGTATTCGTCCTGATGCTTTGCATGCGCTTGTTCAGAGAGATTTACCATGGCGCTGCTAATTACGGACGAATGCATCAACTGCGACGTATGCGAGCCTGAGTGCCCGAACGACGCGATATACATGGGGCAGGAGATCTACGAGATCGATCCGACCAAATGTACTGAGTGTGTCGGCCACTTTGATGAGCCGCAATGCCAGCAGGTTTGCCCGGTCAGCTGTATTCCGTTCAATCCGGAATGGCGCGAGAGCAAGGAAGAGTTGCAGGCCAAATATGAACGTTTGCAGGCAGAACTTAAAACCGCTACCTGATAAAAGCAAAGGGACCAGATGGTCCCTTTTTTATGCCTGCTGGTTCAATCTGCACTCATGACTTTATTGCGTCCGGCTTTCTTGGCCTGATACAGCGCCAGATCGGCCTTGGCGAGCAATTGCTGGGCAACGGTGCCGCTTTCCTGTTTGTCTGCCGTATTTACACTGGCCACGCCTATCGAGACGGTGGCCTGCAGTTCTTCGCCGCTGTTGAGTACGATAGGGCGTCCGTTCACACTGGCGCGTATGCGCTCCGCTACCACCAGCGACGCATCCAGCGATGCATCTATCAACAGCACAACAAATTCCTCGCCACCGAAACGGCCGAGTGCGTCACTCAGGCGCAATTCAGCCTTGATGCGATTCGCCACCTCGCACAAGACTTCGTCACCACCCTGATGTCCGAAGTTATCGTTCACTTTCTTGAAGTGATCGAGGTCGATATACATGGCGGATAAGGCGTAACCATGCCTTTGTGTGCGACCTACTTCTTCCAGCAAGCGTCGTTCCACATAGCGCCGATTGTTGACGCCGGTTAGCGGGTCGGTCAGGCCTATGTGTTGCAGGCGCTCGTTATTGACGACGTTTTCTACGCAGATGGCGACGATGGAAGCGCGATGCTGCAAAAAATCACTCGCCATATTCGCAGTGAAGCGGGTCGGATCAAGGCTGCCGAGGCTGAGCCAGCCTATCAGCGTATTACGTCGTATCAGCGGCAGGATCGCGACGCTGGCTGGTTTCAGCACCGTATCCGGAAACAGGCGACGGTGCTGCATAGTGTTGTATGAGCCTAAAGTAGGCCTGCGCATCGGAAGCGCGATTTCATTGGCGCCATCCTTTTCTTCGACGAAGAGCAGGTTAGGATAGTCGCTGATATCGATGCGCAAGTCGCTCAGGATGCGGCGGATTTCAGCGGCAGGATCGATCAGTGTGAGCGTGATGACATCCAGCTCCGACGCTTCGGTCAGCGTGTCAAAGACGCTGTCTATCAATTCCTGGAAGGTGTTCGCGCCTATGAACTTCAGGTCGAATTCCTGATAGCGCTGCATGATTTGCTGATTACGATGCGCCTGCTCCAGCAACAGTTTCAGCTGGGTGCGCAACTGCGAATTTTCAGTAACCAGCTTGTTAGACATCGATGTCAGGTCAGGGCGGCAGTAGGGTAGTGCTAATAAGGAGGTAGTAACAGCGTGCTGCATACTACCTTGATGCTTACTTCATAGCAATTTTTGTGCGGATCAGAAAACCGGATCGACGCTCACGTTTTGCCCGACGCGCAAGACAGTCCCTGTGCCGTTGAGCACGACCGCATTCATGCCGAAAGTGATGCTGCCATCAACCTTGGGATTGGCGCGGTAAGTGCCGAGGATATCCAGCGGATCCGGCCCGAATTCACCGGTGGCCTGATCGACCGATGGTAATGGGCAGCGTGGACAAGGTTTGACTGGTTTCAGGGCAGCACCGGCGAATTGATAAACCTCGGCCAGGTCTTCTTCAAACGGCGCGATGTCGCTGAACACCAGGTTAGGACGGAAGCGGTTCATCGGTACCGGGCTGCGGCCTTGTGCGACCAGCTTTTCATTCAGGTCTTCGAGTGAACCTGTGCCTATGACCAGCATCGGGTAACCGTCGGAGAAGAGCACTGGTACTTCGGCGTCGGCCGTCCATTTTTTGCTTGAGTAACGTGTCGCATCCGGATGAAAACGTACCAGGCGGCATTTCACACCGAGCGCATTCGAGAACCACAGAGCGCTGGTGTCATCGCAATCGTAGGCTTCGACCTGGTCATCCCAGACTTGCACGCGTATGCGTTTTTCATCTTCCGGATCAGGCAGGCCGAGCGGTACTTCCAGGCGCAGCATGCCGGGTGCACGCAGCTCCAGCGTATCGGCCTTGATGCGTGGCGCGATCAAGGCCATCTTTGGGTATTCACGCTGCGTCAGTGCATCGCCGTTTTCATCGACGATCATCCATTCACGGTCATAAATCTGTTCGCTCATCAAACCTGCTTCTGTGAGCGTTGCTTCGCGCAATGAAATACCTGCGCAGGATTTGATGGGGTAGAGATTGAGTTCGGTGAGGATAGGCATGGCGCAGGTTTTTCGTTTGTAGAGTATGCGCATCGCCCCGTATCAGGAGCGATGCCTTATCTGGATAGACCGATTAAACGTTGAACAGGAAGTTCAGCACATCGCCATCCTTGACGATGTACTCCTTGCCTTCAGCGCGCATTTTGCCAGCTTCCTTCGCACCGTTTTCACCCTTGTAGGTGATGTAGTCTTCGTAGGAAATGGTTTGTGCGCGGATGAAGCCGCGTTCGAAATCGGTGTGAATGACACCCGCAGCTTGCGGTGCGGTAGCACCGACCGGGATGGTCCAGGCGCGTACTTCCTTTACACCTGCGGTGAAGTAGCTTTGCAAGCCCAGCAGTTTGAAGCCAGCGCGGATCAGGCGATCCAAACCAGGTTCTTCCATGCCCATGTCGGCCAGGAATTCTTTTTTGTCTGCTTCATCCAGATCAGCGATTTCGGATTCGATGGCAGCGCAAATCGCGACGACTGGTGCGTTCTGCGATTTGGCATAGGCAGTCAGTGCATCCAGCAGCGGATTGTCGGTGAAGCCGGAATCCGACACGTTACCGACGTACATTGCAGGTTTGGCAGTGATCAGGCACAGCGGCTTGATCAATTCCATTTCTTCCTTATCCAGGCCCATGGCGCGTACTGGTTTGGCTTCGTCCAGGTGCGGCATGATGCGTTCCAGCAGTGCGACCAGTTTGGACGCATCTTTGTCGCCGGAGCGTGCTTTTTTGTTTTCGCGATGGATTGCTTTTTCTACGGTGCCCATGTCGGCCAGTGCCAGTTCGGTCTGGATGACTTCGATATCGTCGAGTGGATTGATTTTGCCTGCGACGTGGATCACGTTGTCGTCTTCAAAGCAGCGGACGACGTTGACGATGGCATCGGTTTCGCGAATGTGCGCGAGGAATTGATTGCCCAGGCCTTCGCCTTTGGATGCGCCCGCTACCAGGCCCGCGATGTCGACGAATTCGACGGTGGCAGGGAGGATGCGTTCAGGTTTCACGATTTCAGCCAGAGCCTGCAGGCGCGGGTCAGGTACTTCAACCATGCCGACGTTAGGCTCGATGGTGCAGAACGGATAGTTCTCAGCAGGGATGCCGGCTTTCGTGAGGGCATTGAAAAGGGTGGATTTGCCGACGTTAGGCAGGCCGACGATGCCGCATTTGAGACTCATGATATGTGCTTTGCTGAGATGTGAATTAACCCGCTATTTTACCGTACCGGCACCGCTTGCCGGTATTTAAGACTTGCGGTGCCGGATGGGGTGTTGCGGACTTACTTGTTGGTATGCAGTTGCATGGTGGCGGCTTCGAATTTGCCTTCGCACAGCATGGGGATGATATCCAGGCTTTTGGCGATGGCTTCATCGATCAGCGGCTGTTCTTCCTTGCGTGGGCGGTGCAGTACGAAGTCGACCACGGCTTGCTGCAGGTTGAGGGTGCGCGGATGGCCTATGCCTATGCGCAAGCGCCAGTAATCCTGCGTTCCGAGCGCGGCGGTGATGTCTTTCAGGCCATTATGTCCGCCTGACGAGCCACCTTTTTTGAGTTTGGCGACGCCTGGTGGCAGGTCCAGTTCATCATGTGCGACCAGGACTTCATCCGGTTGGATTTTGTAGAAGCGGGCGAGCGCGCCGACCGACTGGCCGGAACGGTTCATGAAGGTCTGTGGTTCCAGCAACCAGACTTCCTGGCCGGCGATCACGGTTTTGGCGGCGAGCGCATTGTATTTGCTTACACGCGACAAAGTGCAGCGCGGCGTATTGCGCGCCAATTGATCGACCAGCCAGAAGCCGGCGTTGTGGCGGGTTTGTTCGTATTCTTGGCCGGGATTGCCGAGACCGACGATAAGACGTATAGGCATGGCGTCGTGAAAATTGGAAAACCTGATTATCGGGGATGTAGCCTGCTTGTGTCCGCTTTATTGAGTACAGGCGTGCAAAACAAGCGTAAAAAACCCCGCCACAAGGACGGGTTTTTCATTGTCCGACCTAAGCCGGACAAAAATTTACTGATTACTTCTTGTCGTCAGCGGCTGGAGCAGCTGCTGCGGCAGCAGCGTCAGCTTCTGCTTCGACTTTACCGGCTGGAACCGAAGCGGTAGCGATAGTTGGGTTGTCTTCACCACCGTGGATCACTGCAGAAACGCCTTTAGGCAGTTTGATGTCAGCGAGGTGGATCGAGTGACCAACGTCCAGCTTAGCCAGGTCGATTTCAACGAATTCTGGCAATGCGCCTGGCAAGCAGGAGACGTCCAGTTCGGTAGCAACGTGGCTGATGATGCCGCCGTGCAGTTTAACTGCTGGCGAGATTTCTGCATTGACGAAGTGCAGAGGCACTTTTACGTGGATCTTTTGTTTAGCATCGACGCGTTGGAAGTCAGCGTGCAAAACGAGTTGTTTGTATGCGTGGACTTGGAAGTCGCGCAACAGAACTTGTTCTACTTTGCCATCTACTTCCAGGTCGAGGATCGACGAGTGGAAAGCTTCTTTTTTCAATGCATGGTACAGAGCATTGTGGTCGAGCGAGATATTTACTGGTGCTGCGGTACCGCCGTAGACGATACCAGGGGTCAGGCCTGCATTGCGCTGGCGGCGGCTCGCTCCGGTCCCCAGATCTTTGCGTGCAAATGCGATTACTTTCATGATGAAACTCCAAATATGCGGGATGAAAAATCATCCTGCGGTTAAATCCCCCGCGACCAGGGGATTTTAAAAGCGGGCAGTGAACCTGCCCCAGTTTCGGATATCAGCATGAAACGCAGCGCTGACATCCTGCCTGTGTCTTGCGACACAGCTTAAACGTTCTTAGTCGGCAAACATCGACATCACGGAATCACCGGTGCTGATGCGCTTGAAGGTTTCTGCCAGCAATTCAGCGCAGGACAGCACGCGAATTTTTGGACAGGCACGAGCAGCTTCTGTCAGCGGGATGGTGTCGGTGACGACCAGTTCATCCAGCGGGGAGGTGGTGATGCGCTCAATCGCAGGACCGGACAGGACCGGGTGCGTACAGTAAGCGATAACTTTCTTCGCGCCGCGTTCTTTCAATACTTCTGCTGCCTTGGTCAGCGTGCCTGCGGTGTCGACCATGTCATCCATGATCACGCAGTTGCGGCCTTCGACTTCACCGATGATGTTCATCACTTCGGAAACGTTCGCTTTAGGGCGGCGTTTGTCGATGATGGCCAGATCGCAGTTCAGGCGTTTTGCCAGGGCGCGGGCGCGAACTACGCCACCGACGTCCGGGGAAACGACCAGCAGGTCTTCGTGATTCTTGGTAACTAGGTCACGCAACAAAATCGGGGATGCGTAAATGTTATCAACCGGAATGTCGAAGAAGCCCTGGATTTGATCAGCGTGCAGATCCATGATCAGTACGCGTTCAACGCCAGCTTCCTGCAACATATTGGCAACGACCTTGGCCGAAATCGCAACACGCGCCGAGCGTGGGCGGCGATCCTGGCGTGCATAACCGTAGTAAGGGATGGCGGCGGTGATACGGCCGGCCGATGCACGTTTCAGTGCGTCTACCATCAACATGATTTCCATCAGGTTGTCATTGGTCGGCGCGCAGGTCGATTGCAATACAAATACGTCTTTGCCGCGTACGTTCTCGTTGATTTCAACAACGATTTCGCCATCGGAAAATTTGGAAACAACAGCTTTGCCGAGCGGGAGGCCGAGTTGCTTGGCAACGCCCAAAGCCAGATCCGGATTTGCGTTACCGGTAAAAACCATTAGGTTTTCGAGTGCCATGGAAATCTCTGCTTGCAGTCGTTAGAAAGGTGGAAAGCCGCCAAAACTCGACGATGGTGTCTTGTGTTGGCGGCTTGCTTGTATGTCACTTACTCTTGAATGTAATGGCAGGGGAAGAAGGATTCGAACCTTCGAATGCTGGAATCAAAATCCAGTGCCTTAACCAACTTGGCGATTCCCCTACGCAACCTTGTGTTTGCCGTTGCATCTTCGCTATCAAAGCGGCGGATGCTGCGTCAAACTAATCTGGTGTCACGACTGCTGCAAATAAGCGAGCGGATGATGCTTGATCGCTTTGGCTTTCCAGGCTTTCCAGTGTGTCGGTACTGTTGCCAGTACTGCATCGGCTTGCTGTTCTTGCTCAAATGGGCAAAACACACAAGCGCCGGATCCTGTCATTCTTGCATCTCCGTATTGTCTCAGCCATTTGATGGCTTCGGCAACAGGTGGAAACAATTTTTCAGCCACGACTTGCAGGTCGTTTTTACCGAAGCAATCTTGAGCTCCGGAAAAGTCCGATATTTTGACGGGTTTCGTATCCCGTGTCAATTCACTTGATGAAAATATCTTCTGGGTTGGTACAGAAACTCCCGGTTCGATGACGACAAACCAGCGATCCGGCGTTTTTACCGCGACTAATGCCTCGCCTATGCCCTCTGCAAACGCATTTTGGCCAAAGATAAAAAACGGTACATCGGCACCCAGCTGCAGGCCCAAGGCCATTAATTCTGCGCGTGTCAGGCCTACTTGCCACAAATGATTAAGCGCCAGCAGGGTAGTGGCTGCATCGGAAGAGCCGCCGCCCAGGCCGCCGCCCATGGGCAGGTTTTTTTCGATGGCGATATCGGCGCCGAAGTTTTTATTCGGATTTTTCTGTGCTGCTGTGGTTTGCAATAATTTTGCTGCGCGCACGATCAAATCGCTTTCTTCAGGTACGCCAGCGAGTTCGGTACTGCGCCTGATGTGCGCATCATCACGTGTCGCGAAGTGCAGTACGTCGCCGCGATCTATCAGCTGGAATACGCTTTGCAGCAAGTGGTAGCCATCTGCGCGTCGCCCGGTGACATGCAGAAATAAATTCAGTTTTGCCGGTGCCGGGCAGTTGTTGAGTGTGAGTGTCATGGAAGGAACGTGCATATTGAATCAGGGAGTTTGCCAGCTATCGAGCACAATGCGTATCGCCACCTTGCCCGCCTGCTCGGTCTGGCGTTCCAGGTCTATGCGTTTCGGACGGTCTTGCGCAGGAGTCTGTTGATCGCTTTCCCAGGTCGGGTACTGGATATGCCAGCCATCGCGGGTAGTGACTTTATTGCGGCTTGCTGACGCGATGTATGCCTTGTTATTGCTGTCGTTGGCAAAGCCCTGCAGCCAGCTGCGCAAGCCGGAAACCGGCAATGGCCATCCCAGCGTTTGCGTTACCAACAGGTCGACATCAGCGGCGCTGCGTGGTGGCTGCCCCGACTGGATCAGCGTTGCGTTATCAGGTGTCACTTCTATGGTTGCCAGTATCTGGCCGAGCGGCGACAGGATGGCGATAGAGCTGCGATCCCGGTTTTGTTTCCAGGTGAAGCTGCCGTGTATCGCCTCATCCTTGTCGTCCTTTTGATATTGCACGGACAAACGGCCAGCCAGCGTAATGGCTTCCTGATACTTGCGCGCGGTGCCAGCTTGCTCACTGGTTGTTTTAGTTTGCGGCGCAATGCTGGCGCAAGCGCCGAGCAAGGCGGTGGACATGATGAGGGTGGCGGTCAGTTTGCGCGGCATAGGCAATGATTTTGTATCTGGTGGTTCAGTCTTAAGCAAGGCTGAAGCATGAGAGATGAAATGAATGATGCTGTTACTACGCGATGAAGCAAGAAACAGCATCGATTGCAGACAAGTCCGTAGCGGCAGGGCTTGCGAACCGACAACTGTAATTAACAGTTGTAACGGACGGTTGGACAGCAAGGACTGTCCAACCGTTCACATCATAATTGAGCGCGCAGGCGTGCCAGTGTGCTTTTCAATAAATCGCTCTGTGGATCTTTCTGATTGGCATCGCGCCACAATTGTTGTGCATCGGCTTTCTGGCCTTTGACCCACAGCACCTCACCGAGGTGCACGCCAATTTCTACGTCAGGACGTATTGCGTAAGCGCGTCGCAGATAGTGTTCCGCTTCATTCAGGCGACCGAGACGGAATTGCACCCAGCCCATGCTATCCATGATGAATGGATCTTCGGGGGCTATCTTCATGGCTTTTTCTATCAGCGCCAGTGCTTCCTGCAAATGGATATTGCGATCGGCAAAGGAATAGCCAAGTGCGTTGTAGGCGTGCTGATTGTCTGGTGCGAGGCGGATGATTTTGCGCAATGCGGTTTCCATTACATCCATCTTGTTGGCTTTTTCAGCCAGCATCGCATAGTCGTACAGCAGCCCGGTATCGTCCGGATAGCGTTTCAAACCATTGCTGAGTACCGTCATCGCTTCCGGTACACGATTGGCGTCGCGCAGCAATTGCGCATCGGCGACGATGACCTGGATTTGTTCGCGCTGGCCTTGTGGCTTCAGGTGGCTGAGCAAATTGCGTGCGCCATTCAGGTCGCCACCGATAGCCATTAATTGCGCGCTTCTGATTTGCGCTGCCATGTAGGCTGGGCCGGGTTCTACCTGTGCCAGCCATTTCAGTGCGGCCGGATAGTCTTTTCTATCTTCGGCAATCTGCGACATGATCAGCAAGGCTTGCACCGGATCACGGCTTTCGTCCGGGTTGTCTTCCAGTGCCTGCAGATAAGCGCTCAGATATTTTTCCGCCATGGGAATGTCATTGGTCTGCGCGCCGAGTATGCCCATCGCATACAGGATGGTCAGGTCTTTCGGGTCTTCCTTCAGCAGCACTTCGAATTGCTCACGTGCCTGATCGTATTGTTTGTCATCGATTAGGATCTTTGCGTAAGCAACGCGCACTTCGCGGGATTTCGGATTGGCTTTCAGGAAGTCGGCCAGGATTTGCAGTGCCTGGCTGCGCTCCCGTGTCGATTGCGCGACCATCAGTACTGCGAGTTCCAGGTCCGGTTTGATTTTCAATGCAATCTGCGCTTCGCTGTTGGCGCGCGCAATGTCATTCTTGATGAAGGCTGCTTGTGCCAATGCAAGGTGGGTTTCGACCAGATCCTGATATGGCGCGGTAACTTCTTCCAGCAGTGCAAAGGCTGCAGCTTTATCCTTGGTGTTGGCCAGCAGGCGCTGGATTTGCAGGGTCAGCAAGCCGCGTCCTTGCGGTGTGGCCTGACGCAAGCGTTCAATAAAGATAGGGCGCGCTTCTTTCAGGTTGTCGCCAAGAACAATCAGACCGAGGTAAAACTGGTTGGCTTCGTCCGAAGCCGGTGCCAGCTCATGCCACAGGCGTACCGCGGACAGCGCTTCACTTACCTGTTTGGCGTTCAGGGCAATTTCCGCCGCACGTCGTGCCAGGCGCGGATCGCGGGTTTCTTGTGCTGCAACCAGGTTGGAAACATATGCCAACTGCCAGTCGCCGCGCTGGTAAGCTAGTTCGGCGCGCAATAATTTATACAGCAACGGTGCGGTAAGCTGAACTGAAGGCAGGGATTCATCCGCTTTGCCCGTGGCTACTTTTTTGTTGCTGGCAGGTTTGGCCGTGACCGGAGTCGGGCTTTCCTGGGTTGCCGCAGCGGAGGTGTCGGGTGCCTGTGGTTGGGCCTGGGCATAGCCACCAGCCGCGAACAGGGTAGACAGCGTTACAATGACAAGGGCATTTTTCAATTGAAGTCCATGCAAATCGAGCGAGGTTTTATTCTACGCTCAACCGCCCGGCAATGCGCTACCTTGGTAGCATCGTTTAAATCATCCAGGAAATCGTAGTTCCCATGCCTGAATTACCTGAAGTCGAAGTAACGCGTCGCGGTGTAGCGCCGCATCTGGAAGGGCAAGTCGTCACGGGCGTGGCCTTGCGTCATACCGGTTTGCGCTGGCCATTCCCTGCCGCCCTGGCGCAGACTCTGGTCGGGCATACGGTACGCAGCACCGGGCGTCGCGGCAAATATCTGCTGCTCAATTTTGACCATGGCACGCTGATCATCCATTTGGGTATGTCCGGACATTTGCGCATCCTGCCATCCGACGTTCCGCCGAAGAAGCATGATCATTTTGATCTGGAAACCGGCAGCCAGTTATTACGCCTGAGCGACCCTCGCCGTTTTGGTGCAGTGCTGTGGCATGCCGCGGAAGAAGGCTCGATAGAAAATCATTTACTGTTGCGCACACTGGGCGTCGAACCACTGGAAGCGGGATTCAGTGCGCAATGGCTGTACCAGCAAACGCGCAAGCGTAGCTCTGCCATCAAGCAAGTGTTGCTGGCGGGCGACATCGTCGTCGGCGTCGGAAATATCTATGCGTCCGAGAGTTTGTTCCAGGCGCGTATCAATCCGCGTACGCCCGCGCACCGTATCGGGCTGGCGCGCTATGAGCGGTTGGCGGAGGCAATACGGCAGATACTGGTTGCTGCAATAGAGCAGGGTGGCAGTACGCTGAAAGACTTTATAGGTGTTAACGGCCAGTCCGGTTACTTCCAGCAGAATTACTTTACCTATGCGCGCGCAGGCGAACCTTGCCGTATTTGCAAGACGCCGATACGCCAGATCGTGCAGGGTCAGCGTTCGACCTTTTACTGTCCAAATTGTCAAAAGTAGGCAGCGGTGCTAGTGTCGCTCTGGGATGCAGGGTTTAAACCGAATAAAAGAGGCTTACGTGAGTAATCTGGTGCAAAAGTTTCAGGAATACAGCGGCTGGCGCAATGACGTCAAACTTGCGCTGGAGCGTTATCGCGATTGCGTGAGCGCGGGTGACCTGGCTGATGCTGCCAGTGACCAGCGTTTCCTGCAAACTCTGGCGCGCCTGAACGAAGATAAATTATCGATCGCCTTTGTCGCCGAATTTTCGCGTGGCAAATCGGAATTGATCAATGCGATCTTTTTTGCCGATTATGGTCAGCGTATTTTGCCAACCTCGGCTGGTCGTACCACCATGTGTCCGACCGAACTGATGTACGACGAAACCTTTCCGCCGTCGATACGTCTGCTGCCGATAGAGACACGTGCACAAGCGCAATCAACCAGTGATTTCAAATCGCAGAGCCAGGTATGGACGGTGCTGCCGCTCGATACCTCTTCTGCAGACGGCATGCTGGAAGCCTTCAAGCAAGTCAGCCTGACCAAGCGTGTGTCGATAGAAGAAGCGACGCGCTACGGTCTCTATGATGAAACCGATCTCGATATGGTCGTCGCCGTGGGTGATGATGGCATGGTCGAAATTTCACAATGGCGGCATGCGATCGTCAACTTCCCGCATCCTTTGTTGCAGCAAGGCCTGGTGATTATCGATACACCGGGTCTGAATGCGATAGGTACCGAACCGGAGCTGACGCTGAACCTGATCCCGAATGCACATGCAGTGCTATTCATACTGGCAGCTGATACCGGCGTGACCAAGAGCGACATCGACATCTGGCGCAATCACATAGGCGGTAGCGGTGCGGGGCGTCTGGTGGTGCTGAACAAGATAGACAGCATGTGGGATGAATTGCGCAGCCCGGCAGAAGTCGAGCAGCAAATCCGCATGCAGCATGCCAACGTGGCGCAAACGCTGGAGTTGTCGGAGCGTCAGGTCTTCCCGGTCTCTGCGCAAAAAGGCCTGGTCGGAAAAATCAATCGCGATGCGCCGTTGCTGGCGAAGAGCCGTTTGCCAGCGCTGGAAAGCGCGCTGTCCAGTGAACTGCTGCCAGCCAAGCAAGACATTATCCGCACCCAGTTGATGGCGGAAGTGAATGAGCTGACCTCGGCCAAGCAAGCCTTGCTGTCATCGCGGGTGCGCAATGTGGTCGAACAATTGATAGAGCTCAAAAGCCTGCGCGGCAAGAATCAAACTATCCTGCAGCACATGATGAAGCGCATCGATATGGAAAAGATGGAATTCGATGGCAGCCTGTTCAAGCTGCAGGCAACGCGCTCGGTATTCGCACGTCTGTCGACGGAAGTGTTTACGCATCTCGGCATGGGCGTCCTGAAAGACAATATCAACAAGACGCGCGATGCGATGGAGCGCAGCAAGTTTTCTTCCGGCTTGCGGCAGGCGGTAAAAGAATTCTTCCAGGAAGCGCTGGACAGTCTCGAAGCATCAGCCGCCAAGACCGACGAGATAGGCGAAATGATGTCCGTCATGTACCGCAAGTTTTCCACCGAACACGGTCTGGCCTTATCGACGCCTATGCCGTTTTCGCTGGATAAGTACAGCAAGGAAATCGTGATGATAGAACAGCTGTACCACAAGCAATTTGGTGCAGCTACCATCCTGACCACGCCGCAAGTCGTGCTGATGCAGAAGTTCTTTGATTCGATCGCGTCACGCGTCAAACAAAGTTTCCTGCAAGCCAATCGCGATGTCGAAGCGTGGCTGAAAGTGGTGATGGCACCGCTGGAAGCACAAATCGGTGAGCACAAGATACAACTGAAGCGGCGCAAAAAGTCGATAGAAAAAATCCATTTGGCGACCGACAGCCTGGAAGAAAAAGTGCTCGCTTTCGAACAAATGCAATTTGAGCTGGATACCCAGCGCGCCCTGTTGACGCGCCTGGAAAATGAATTGAAGACTGCGATCATGGCGCAGCTGGATTCCTATAAAGCGGCGGCCTGAATTTAGATGAAACGTGTAGTCAGTGATACCCGCAGCAAGGCAGTTCCTTCGGCTCAATCTTCCAAGGCTAATGTCGAGGCATTAGCCGACCCGTCGTTCTCTGCTGATGTGATCACTTGGCAAAAGCAGCATGGACGCCATGCCTTGCCGTGGCAAAACACGCGCGACGCGTATCGCGTCTGGCTCTCGGAAATCATGCTGCAGCAGACCCAGGTCGCCGCAGTGATTCCTTACTACTTGCGCTTCCTCGAATCTTTCCCTACCGTTGCTTCACTGGCGGCAGCGCCGTCTGAAGAAGTGATGGCGCACTGGAGCGGACTGGGCTATTACTCGCGCGCGCGTAATTTGCATAAGTGCGCGCAGACGATAGTCGCAGAGTACGGTGGCGTATTCCCCAGTGATCCGGAGTTGCTGGAGCAATTGCCCGGCATAGGTCGTTCCACTGCCGCCGCCATCTCTGCATTTTCCTACGGCACCCGCGCCGCCATCCTCGACGGCAACGTCAAACGCGTCTTTGCGCGCGTGTTTGGTGTGGAGCGCTATCCAGGTGAAAAGGCTGTCGAAAATGGATTGTGGTTGCGTGCGGTTGCTCTGTTGCCTGAGAGCGGTGTGGAAGCTTACACACAAGGTTTGATGGATCTGGGCGCGACGCTGTGCACCCGCAATCGTCCTTCCTGCCAGCGTTGTCCGCTGGCGCACCGCTGCGTCGCTTATGCGACTGGTCGTACCAATGAACTGCCGGTGCGCAAACCTAAAAAGGCCGTACCGGAAAAACAAACGATCATGTTGCTCATCGTTGATAAGGATGAGATCTTACTGGAACAGCGCCCGGATAAGGGCATATGGGGCGGTTTGTTATCGTTGCCGGAGATTGCTGTGACGGCAGACGAGGCCGGATTCGATGCGGCGCTGGCGCAAGCGGTGGCTCGTTTCGGTGTCGCAGCCGGGCAGGAAGAGTTGCCGATGTTTACGCATGTATTCACGCATTTCAAACTGCATATAACGCCGTATCACATCGCTTTGAAGCGTCGCCTGCAGCGCGCGGGAGAGGATGCATACGGCTGGTATCCGATTGCAAGAATGGCTGGTGCGCCTTTGCCTGCGCCCGTCAAAAAATTATTGCTGACGGTATTTCGCGAGCCGGATTTGCTGACGCAGTAACTGCGCTGTGCTTTAAATAATTTCGTGCTGTTGCAGGTATTGCTGGATGATGGTCAGACGGGTTTGTGCATCATCGACTTCCAGCAATTTCTGCCTGGCCTTCAGCGGTATAGGCAGGATTTCACACCAGCGATTGGCCACCCAGCCTGCATCGTCCAGATGCAAGTTTTCCGTAAACGGACTTTCAAATTCCTCGCCTATTTCGGCGCGTCCTTTGGTATTGATGTCGTGGATCACCAGCTTGAGCGTGTTGGCACAGCCCTGATGTTCCTGCGCCAAGATGCTGGGGCCGCCGTGTCCTATGATTTCTACGCGTCCTTCCAGATGCTGATCCTTGTGTACACGTGTTTCCAGGATACGGAAACGGGTGCCGCCTTCCGTACGTAGCAAGAGTACGCCGAGTTGTGGTGCATCCCAGTCGGTAATGTGCGCCATGCAGCCGACATCTTCCGGTTCCGCCGCTTCGCCGATCTCCTGTCCGGATTTGATCAAGACCACGCCGAACGGCATTTCTCGCTTCATGCAATCGCGCACCATGTCTATGTAGCGCGTTTCAAAAACCTTAAGGGGGAGTATGCCGCCCGGGAACAGCACGGTATTGAGGGGGAACAGCGGAAGCCAGTATTCGTTTGCAGGCATGAGAAATGGGTGTTCGGGGTAGAGGCTGATACCGCTTGGACAGAAATATGATCAGTCTAGTTCGCGATGCCTGAGGATGACGTGTTCGTGCGCACGGAAATGGGCGGCCAGTTGCTCCACCATATACACCGAGCGATGCTGGCCGCCGGTGCAACCGATGGCGACAGTCAGGTAGCTGCGATTATCCTTCTTGAACGCAGGCAGCCATTTTTCGACGAAGCCGCGTATATCTGCCAGCAAGGCAGTGGCATCCGGCTGTGCCTGCAAAAAGGCCTGCACCGGCGCATCACGTCCGGTTAACGGGCGTAATTGGGTGTCGTAGTGTGGATTCGGTAGCATGCGCACATCAAATACCAGGTCGGCATCCAGCGGTACACCGAATTTGAAAGCAAAAGATTCAAACAATACGGTTAGTGGCGAGTGATCACTTTCGATCAGCGCCTTGATCCAGCCGCGTAATTTATTCGCGCTCATGCCCGAGGTATCGATAACATGGCTGACTTCTTCGACACCGGACAGCATTTCGCGTTCTTCGCGTATGCATTCGGTCAGTGTGCGGCGATCTTCTGCTGCGCTGCTGCTGAAACCGCGGTGCGACAGTGGGTGGCTGCGCCGGGTTTCGGAAAAACGTGCGATCAGTGAATCGGTCTTCGCCGTGAGGAACAGAACTTTGACTTCATGTCCCTGGTTTTGCAGCCATGAGATATCGGCAGGCAAGCCCATGAGCGAGCTGGCACTGCGTGCGTCCATCGCTACTGCGAGCTTGTCCGCATGCTCTTCCTGGCGCGTAGCAACCAGCGCCCGCAATAGTGTAGGCGGGAGGTTGTCGACACAGAAATAACCAGCGTCTTCGAGGGAGGTCAGTCCGACTGATTTGCCGGATCCGGAGATTCCGGTGATGAGAATAATGCGCATAGCTTGATGATACCCCAAGCACACGACTAAGGTGCCGTCGCGAAAATTCTGCTTCAGCTTGCCGAGGGATTACTCGTCGCTTTCCATCGCTTTTTGCTGGCGCACCATGAAGTCTTTCAGGGTGTCTATGCCGCGCAATTGCAGGATGGTATTGCGTACCGCTGCTTCCAGCAGAACCGCCAGATTTCGACCGGCTTCGACCGGGATCACGACTTTGCGTATCGAGAGGCCGAGGATTTCTTCGCTCTGCGATGGCAGCGGCAGGCGCTCGTAACTTTCTTCCAGCGTGCTGCGACGAACCAGGTGCACGATCAGCTTCAGGCGCATTTTGCGGCGCACTGCGGTTTCACCAAAGATGGTGCGGATATCGAGCAAGCCGAGGCCGCGTACTTCCAGCAGGTTTTGCAGCAGTGGCGGACAGCGGCCTTCTATCATGTGCGGCGCGATGCGCGCGAACTCGACTGCGTCATCGGCCACCAGGCCATGATTGCGTGAAATCAGTTCCAGACCCAGTTCGCTTTTGCCTAGACCGGATTCACCGGTGATCAGTACGCCGACACCCAGCACGTCCATGAATACACCGTGCATCGTGATGCGCTGCGCCAGCTTTTTCGACAGATACACGCGCAGGTAATCGATCACTTGCGCGGCAGGCAGCGGCGTCGAAAACAATGGAATGTTTTTATCGTCGCAAATCGCCATGATGTCGGCCGGTGTTTCCAGGCCCTGCGCAATGATGAAGGCGGGTGGTTCGCCAGCGACCAGTTCGGCGGTATGGTGGGCGCGTCCGTTATCGGACAGACGCTGGTAGTACTCGACTTCCTGATGACCGAAAACCTGGATACGACCGGGGTGGATCAGGTTCAAGTGACCCACCTGGTCTGCGGCCGAAGTCGCATCGCCGGAAATCAGGCGCTCACCACCGGGGAAGCCCGCAAACCATCCGAGTTGCAGGGTTTCACGGTTATCGTCGTAAATTTGCTGGACAGAGAGCGGTGTCGGTAGTGGCATGTTGTGGATGCTGACAGGACAGGATGCGCGCCGTGGAAAGGCGCGGCGGATTAGTTGGTGCTTTGCAGGCTAGGCTGCCAGGTAATCAGGCGTGCATGGACTGCCGCCGGATCTTCGGTGCTGGCCAGCAAATTACGGAACGCTTCATCGGAAAACATTTCTGCCAGTTCGGACAGGATTTCCAGATGCTGTTGCGTCACGTGATCCGGGATCAACAGGAAAATCAGCAGATTTACCGGCTGTCCGTCAGGCGACTCAAACGGAATCGGCTGCGCCAGGCGCACGAAAGCTGCCAATGGTGCTTTCAAACCTTTGATGCGACCGTGAGGCACGGCAACGCCATGGCCGAGGCCGGTCGAACCCAGACGTTCGCGCGCGAACAGATTGTCGGAGACGACGGAACGGGCAATGCCACAGTTGTTTTCGAAAATTAAACCTACCTGTTCGAACGTACGTTTTTTACTGGAGACATCCAGATCAAGTACTACGTTGGCAGGGGGGAGAATCTGACTTAAATGGTTCATGGTGCGACGCACAAAAAAAGGACTCTGCGAGGAATTATAGGCCTATTCGATGGCGATAGGGCCTGAATCGGGAAAGCTGGGCCGGTGCCGACCCGTCTGTTGCAGATAAGACGCACCTTTTTAATGCGACTTGCCATAGCTATTGCTGTTTTCTGAT
Organism: Herminiimonas sp. Marseille-P9896; assembly: GCF_903993245.1. Classification (NCBI taxonomy): domain Bacteria; kingdom Pseudomonadati; phylum Pseudomonadota; class Betaproteobacteria; order Burkholderiales; family Oxalobacteraceae; genus Herminiimonas; species Herminiimonas sp. Marseille-P9896. The sequence continues at coordinate 806,679 of NZ_CAJEVT010000001.1, forward strand.
AGATCGATTAGACCACAAGCCAACTGATACGTTAAGCCCGGATGAAGCATATAAATAGCTTCATCCATGGAACTTACATCGTGCTTACTGCCTTGCGTTACGGGCGTTAGACGGCGGTTTGCCAGTGCTGAAATTGCTGCGCCACGGGTTGATGTCGAGACCGCCGCGACGGGTATAGCGTGCATAAACAGCAAGTTTTTGCGGTTTGCACTGACGCAAAATGTCCATAAAGATACGTTCTACGCATTGTTCATGGAATTCGTTGTGTTCGCGGAAACCTATCAGGTAGTGCAGCAAGCCGGCCTGATTAATCTGCGGTCCCACGTAATGGATTTGCACGCTGCCCCAGTCCGGCTGGCCGGTGACCAGGCAATTCGATTTCAGCAAATTGGACAACAGGGTTTCTTCCACCGGCGCTTCATCATGTGCGGCTTGCAGCAGCGAAGGATCCGGCGTGTAGTCGTTTACTTCTATGTCCAGTCTGTCCAGCAAGACACCATCGAGCTCACCGATGCTGATCTTGCTGAAGTCTTCCGGCAATGTCAGTGAGATCTGTACAGGTGCACCAAAGCCAGCGGACAAATCCGCGCGCAGCAACTCCAGCAAGGCATCGGTGCCGCCCAGCTTGGTCTGGTTAAATGAATTCAGATAAAGCTTGAACGATTTCGATTCGATGATGTTAGGCGAATCGGCCGGTGCCATGATGCGTGCGATTGCCACTTGCGGCTTGCCGCGCATATTCAGCCACGACAATTCATAGGCATTCCAGATATCGACACCAAAGAAAGGCAGGTCGCCGGACAAGCCCAGTTCATCGCGCTTGCCCTGGCGTGGTATCGGGAACAGTAGCGACGGATCGTACTGGGTCTGGTAAACCGATGGCTTGCCCAGCGGCGACGCGTCTGGTGTGGATGAGGTGCTCATAACGATGACTTTTACAAAAACAATTTATACACAGGGTTGTCGGTCTCATCCCAGTGGCGATAACCGAGACCTGCAAGCGAAGTGCGGAAGGTTTTCATTTCTTTCTTCGGTACTTGCAAGCCGACCAGGATGCGACCTACATCGCCGCCCTGATTGCGGTAGTGGAACAGGCTGATATTCCAGTTTGGTGCCACGCTGTCGAGGAAGCGCATGAGTGCGCCCGGACGCTCCGGGAATTCGAAACGATACAGGATCTCGTCCTGCGTGAGTTCGCTCTTACCGCCGACCAGGTGACGGATATGGCCTTTCGCCAATTCGTCATGCGTCAGGTCCAGTGTCTTGAAGCCATGCTTTTCAAATAGCTTGGTGATTTTCCCGGCTTCATCACGGTCCGCGATTTGCATGCCGACGAAGATGTGCGCCAGCTTGTCATCGCTGATGCGGTAGTTGAATTCAGTAACGTTGCGCGGGCCTATCAATTCGCAGAAGCGCTTGAAGCTACCGCGTTCTTCCGGAATGGTGACGGCGAATACACCTTCGCGTGCGGTGCCGACGTCGGCCATTTCAGCGACGAAGCGCAGGCGGTCGAAATTCATATTCGCGCCGCTGGCAACCGTAACCAGGGTTTCATTCTTCAATGGCTTCTTGCTGGCGCGGGCACGTTCTATATAAGCCTTGGCACCGGCGACAGCAAGCGCGCCGGATGGCTCGAGGATGCTGCGCGTGTCCTGGAATACATCCTTGATCGCGGTGCATACTTCATTGGTATCGACCACGATGACTTCATCTACATATTGCTTCGCGAGACGGAAGGTTTCTTCACCCACCAGCTTGACCGCAGTACCGTCGGCGAACAGGCCGACATCCGGCAAAGTGATGCGTCGTCCGGCTTGCAGGCTGCGCGCCATCGCATCGGAATCCGAAGTCTGTACACCTATGACTTTGATTTCCGGACGCACGGCTTTGACATAAGCGGCTACACCGGCGATCAGGCCGCCACCGCCGATAGGAACAAAAATCGCATGGATAGGGCCAGCGTGCTGGCGCAGGATTTCCATGCCGATGGTGCCTTGTCCGGCGATCACGTCTGGATCGTCAAATGGGTGGACAAAGGTCAGCTTGAGTTTCTTTTCCAGTGTCAGCGCATGCTGGTAAGCATCGGAATACGAATCGCCGAACAGCACGACTTCACCGCCACGTGCTTTAACTGCTTCCACCTTGACCGATGGAGTCGTGGTCGGCATCACAATCACGGCACGGCACCCGAGTTTGGTGGCGGACAGTGCCACGCCCTGGGCGTGATTGCCAGCCGATGCGCAAATGACGCCGCGCTTCATTTGCGCTGGTGGCAGGTGTGCCATCTTGTTGTACGCGCCGCGCAGCTTGAAGCTGAACACGCTTTGTATGTCTTCGCGTTTGAAGTAAATCTGATTGCCCACACGCTGCGACAGCGTTGGTGCCAGCTCGAGTGGGGATTCCACGGCGACATCGTAGACGCGCGCGGTTAAAACTTTCTTCAAATAGTCGGTAGTCATAGGATTCAATATCATGGGCGCGCTGTGAAAACAGGGTTAGTCTTCGTGCGGCGCAGCACATCATTATAATGGACGACGTTTATTAGCTGTATCGGCATGCTGATATGGCTTTCCCCCACTCAATATGAATGAGCCCCTGATTTGACTTTATTTGCCTTGAATTTGCCGATACGCGTGACGCATGATTGAAAACGCCGTCCAGTGGGTGTTGACGACGCTGGCCGCACCTGAAGTCGGCCTGCTTTCAGTCTTTTTCATCAGCTTTGTTTCGGCGACCCTGTTGCCGCTGGGTTCCGAGCCTGCCGTGTTTGCGGTCGTCAAGGCGAATATAGGCCTGTTCTGGCCGGCTTTGCTGGTGGCGACCGCCGGGAATACCCTGGGCGGTGTGGTCAATTACTGGATGGGGCGGGGTGCGAAGCAGGTATTTGCCAAGGAAAGGGAAACCCGCTGGTTTGGCTGGTTGCAGCGTTTCGGCGCCAAAACCATGCTGCTGGCCTGGCTGCCGGGCATAGGCGACCCGCTGTGCCTGCTGGCCGGATGGCTCAAATTGCCATTCTGGGCCTGCGTACTCTATATGGCGATAGGTAAATTCCTGCGCTACCTGACCATGACCTGGTTGCTGCTCTATATACCTGATGGTTTTTGGCATTATTTGGCGAATGTCTTTTAAAACGCCGGATTTCTCGCTTTTTACCCCTGCTCATACGGATCAGCCCATCATTTTTCCCTTTTCTGCCATGCACGTCTGTCGGGCGTGTTGCAGCGCAATCAGCTAAAATGCGTATTTAGCGTTAATTCAATTGACCCACTGATGAACGCCCCAGTACAAATACAGAACCTTCTGGCGGATGGCCCTGGCGGTGCCGTGCCTACCCGCTTGCGTGAAATTCCCTATAACTACACTTCATTTTCCGACCGCGAAATCGTGATTCGCCTGTTGGGCGAGGATGCATGGCAGCTGCTCGACGAGCTGCGCGGTGCCCGCCAGACCGGTCGTTCCGCACGGATGCTGTACGAAGTGTTGGGCGACATCTGGGTCGTGCAACGCAATCCCTATCTGCAAGACGACCTGCTGGACAATCCCAAGCGTCGCCAGGCTTTGATCGATGCCTTGCACCACCGTCTGGTTGAAGTCGAAAAGCGTCGCACTACCGACCTGGCTACCTCGACTGATGAAAATGCTGCACGTCGCGGTGCTGCGGTCGAAGCCCTGCTGAAATCGGCGCGCAAGGCAGTCACTGCCTTTGGCGAAGAATTCCGTCGTACTTACGATTTGCGCAAACGCGCGAACCGGGTGCTGGGCCGCTATACCGAAAAAGACAATATCAAGTTTGATGGCTTGTCGCGCGTCTCGCACGTGACCGACGCTACCGACTGGCGCGTTGAATATCCGTTTGTGGTGTTGACGCCTGACAGCGAAGATGAAATGGCTGGCCTGGTCAAAGCCTGTATCGAGCTCGGCCTGACCATCATCCCGCGCGGCGGCGGTACCGGTTATACCGGTGGCGCAGTACCGCTGACGCCGATGTCGGCTGTTATCAACACCGAAAAACTGGAAGCGCTGGGCGCGGTTGAAATGACCATGCTGCCAGGCGTAGACCGTGAATACGCAACTATTTATTCGGGTGCTGGCGTCGTGACCAAACGGGTTTCTGATGCGGCAGAAAAAGCCGGTTTCGTGTTTGCGGTTGATCCGACCTCGGCCGAAGCTTCGTGTATAGGCGGCAATATCGCGATGAACGCAGGCGGCAAGAAAGCCGTGCTGTGGGGTACTGCACTCGACAACCTCGCCAGCTGGCGCATGGTTGATCCTAACGGCGACTGGCTGGAAGTCACACGTCTGGAGCACAACCTCGGCAAGATCCATGATGCGCCGGTCGCCAAGTTCAAGCTGGAATGGACGCATCCGGCCGAGAAAGGCCGCGTCAACCAGCCATTCAAGACCGAGACGCTGGAAATCGCTGGCCGCACCTTCCGCAAGGAAGGGCTGGGCAAAGATGTTACCGATAAATTCCTGTCCGGTTTGCCGGGTGTGCAAAAAGAAGGTTGCGATGGCCTGATTACATCGGCGCGCTGGATTCTGCACAAGATGCCCAAGCATACGCGTACCGTGTGCCTGGAATTCTTCGGCCATTCGCGCGATGCGATTCCATCCATCGTCGAGATCAAGGATTTCCTCGATGCCGAAACCAAAAAGGGCGGCGCTATCCTGGCCGGTCTTGAGCATCTGGACGAGCGCTATCTGCGCGCAGTCGGCTATGCGACCAAATCCAAGCGCGGCATCTTGCCGAAGATGGCTTTGTTCGGCGATATCGTCGGTGACGATGAAAACGCGGTAGCGCAAGCTGCATCCGAAGTCGTACGCCTGGCGAATACCCGCGTTGGCGAAGGCTTCGTCGCAGTTAGCCCGGAAGCACGCAAAAAATTCTGGCTCGATCGTGCGCGTACCGCTGCGATCTCCAAACACACCAACGCCTTCAAAATCAATGAAGACGTCGTGATCCCGCTGGATCGCATGGGTGAATATTCGGATGGCATAGAACGCATCAACGTAGAGCTTTCGATAGGCAATAAACTGCAATTGCTGGAAGAGCTGCACACCTTCTTCACCAAGGGCAATCTGCCACTGGGCAAGAGCGATGATGCAGAAGGCGATGACATTCCAGCCGCCGAATTGCTGGAAGATCGCGTGCATCAGGCAGAGGCGCTGATCGCTGCTGCCACCGCACGCTGGACTTATATGCTGGATAACCTCGACCAACCTTTGCGTACTGCGAAGGATGAGTTGGGCGCGCTGGGTCTGGAAAAACTCTTGCCGGTATTCGAAGAGCGTTTGCAGGTGCAACCGGACGCGACCGTATTCGATGTGATCCAGGATCGCACCATACGCGTGTCGTGGAAAACAGAAATCCGTGCGCCATTGCGCCAGATTTTCAGCGGCGCATCGTTCCGCCTGATCCTGGATGAAGCTACTGCCATCCACAAACGTGTATTGCGTGGCCGCGTCTTCGTCGCGCTGCATATGCACGCAGGTGATGGCAACGTGCACACCAACATTCCGGTCAACTCCGATCACTACCAGATGCTGCAGGATGCGCACGCAGCCGTGGCGCGCATCATGGCGCTGGCACGTTCGCTGAACGGTGTGATTTCCGGTGAGCATGGTATCGGTATTACCAAACTCGAATTCCTGACCGAAGCCGAACTGTCCGATTTCCGTTCGTACAAACGACGCATAGATCCGGAAGGCCACTTCAACAAAGGCAAGCTGATGGATATGTCTGAGCTGAGCGCAGATTTGCGCAATGCTTACACTCCATCTTTCGGCTTGATGGGCCATGAATCGCTGATCATGCAACAAAGCGATATCGGTGCGATAGCCAATAGCGTCAAGGATTGCCTGCGTTGCGGTAAATGCAAACCGGTATGTGCGACGCATGTACCGCGTGCCAATTTGCTGTACTCGCCACGTAACAAGATCCTGGCGACTTCATTGCTGGTAGAAGCCTTCCTGTATGAAGAGCAGACCCGTCGCGGCATCTCGATCAAGCATTGGGAAGAGTTCGAAGACGTGGCTGATCACTGCACGGTTTGCCACAAATGCCTGACGCCTTGCCCGGTCGATATCGACTTTGGTGATGTGTCTATGAATATGCGCAACCTGCTGCGCAAGATGAACAAGAAGTCCTTCAATCCGGGTACGGCTGCGTCGATGTTCTTCCTGAATGCGACCGATCCGGCGACCATCAATGCGATGCGCCAGGTCATGATAGGTTGGGGCTACAAGGCGCAGCGCTTTGGTCATGACGTGCTGAAAAAGCTGGCGAAGAAACAGACTTCCGCGCCACGTGCGACAGTCGGCAAGCCGCCTATCAAGGAACAGGTCATCCACTTCATCAACAAGAAGATGCCGGGCAACCTGCCGAAGAAAACGGCGCGCGCCTTGCTCGATATCGAAGACGATAAAGTCGTACCTATCATCCGTGATCCCAAGACCACGACGATGGATACCGAAGCCGTGTTTTATTTCCCGGGTTGCGGTTCCGAGCGCCTGTTCTCGCAGGTAGGTCTGGCGACGCAGGCGATGTTGTGGAACGTCGGCGTGCAAACCGTGTTGCCGCCGGGTTACCTGTGCTGCGGTTATCCGCAACGTGGTTCCGGCAATTACGACAAGGCGGAAAAAATCATCACCGACAATCGCGTGCTGTTCCATCGCATGGCGAATACGTTGAATTACCTGGATATCAAAACCGTCATCGTTTCTTGCGGTACTTGCTACGATCAGTTGCAAGGCTATGAATTCGAGAAAATTTTCCCGGGTTGCCGCATCGTCGACATCCATGAATACCTGATGGAAAAAGGCGTGAAGCTGGAAGGCGTGAACGGCGTGCGTTACATGTATCACGACCCTTGCCACAGCCCGATGAAATTGCAGGATCCGTTGAAAACGGTGAACGCCTTGATCACGACGGTAGACGATCAAAAGATCGAGAAGAATGATCGCTGCTGCGGCGAGTCCGGCACGCTGGCCGTGACGCGTCCGGATATCTCGACCCAGGTGCGCTTCCGCAAGGAAGAAGAAATGACCAAGGGCGCGGATAAATTGCGCGGCGATGGTTTCACAGGTGACGTCAAAATCCTGACTTCGTGCCCGTCGTGCCTGCAAGGCTTGTCGCGTTACAACGAAGACTCGGACACCACTGCTGATTACATCGTGGTCGAAATGGCCAAGCATTTGCTCGGACCTAACTGGTTGCCTGAGTACGTCGATCGCGCCAACAACGGTGGTATCGAACGCGTGCTGGTGTAACGATGGCGGCTTGCGAGTTATGTGAAGAAGGCGGCGGGGAAGTATTGTTCCGCAATGAGCAATTGCGCATCGTGCTGGTAGACGATGCGCAGTACCCCGGCTTTTGTCGCGTGATCTGGAATGCGCACGTAGCAGAAATGACGGATCTGCAACCGGAACAACGTTCGGTTTTGATGAAGACAGTCTGCCAGGTTGAATCTGCCTTGCGTGAAGTGATGCAAGCGGAAAAAATCAATCTGGCCAGCCTCGGCAACATGGTGCCGCATCTGCACTGGCACCTGATCCCACGCTTTAGCGATGACGCGCATTTCCCGAATCCCGTCTGGGCAGCAGTACAACGCCAGACTGCGGACGATATACTGGCGCAGCGTCGCGCCTTGCTGCCTGCATTGCGTACGGCTATCGTGCGCAACGCTAACTGCGGCGCCTGAGTAAATATACCTACAGCACAGAACAATTAATTGGCGGTATGCTTGCCGCCTGCACTCACCCTGAACGAGAGACGATCATGGCTGGTTCCAAACAAACACCTCCTGCGCCGCAACCCACCGGATTGACGGTGCGCAAACAATCGCGCGTACTGGAAATCGAATTCGATGATGGCGCGACTTTTTCGCTACCATTTGAATTGATGCGCGTCTGGTCGCCGTCGGCGGAAGTGCGTGGTCACGGCCCGGGGCAGGAAACCCTGCAGACCGGCCAGCGCAATGTGGAAATCACCGGCGTCGAACCGGTTGGCAATTACGCGATCAAACCTTCTTTCTCCGATGGTCACGATACCGGCATCTTTTCGTGGGAGTATCTGTACCACCTCGGCACCGATAAAGATGCCCTGTGGGAAGACTATCTGCGTCGCCTCGAAGCGGCCGGGTTTACACGTGAAAGCGGACGTGACGCACCGATGAGCAAGGCAGTGACCGGCGGCTCTGGTTGCGGAAGTCATTGATTTGACTGGGTTTGTGAGCAAACTCGAGTTTGAATTTATTGTGTGATCAGCAAGCAAAAAATAATTTTTAACGTTTTCTTCACATCTCAATAACGCTTGTATAATGTAATTGGCTAGCTATGACAAATTCCACACATTTCGGTTACCAAACCGTCGCTGAAGAAGAGAAAGTCCACAAGGTCGCGGAAGTGTTTCACTCCGTTGCCGCCAAGTACGACGTGATGAATGACTTCATGTCGGCGGGTCTGCATCGTGTATGGAAGACCTTCACGATTGCACAAGCTGGTGTGCGCCCCGGTTTCAAAGTGCTGGATATTGCCGGTGGCACGGGTGACCTGGCCAAGGCGTTCGCACGCCAGGCAGGTAGCACCGGTGAAGTCTGGCTGACGGATATTAATGAGTCGATGTTGCGTGTCGGGCGCGATCGACTGTTGAATAAAGGCTTGATTACCCCAACATCCTTATGTGATGCGGAGAAATTGCCTTTCCCCGATAACTATTTTGATCGCGTCAGTGTCGCTTTCGGTTTGCGCAATATGACGCACAAGGATGTGGCGCTGGCAGAAATGCGGCGTGTATTGAAGCCCGGTGGCAAGTTGCTGGTGCTGGAGTTCTCGAAAGTATGGGAGCCATTGCAAAAACCGTATGACGTGTATTCGTTTTCAGTGTTGCCGTGGTTGGGCAAGCGTATTGCAAATGATGCCGAGAGTTACCGGTATCTGGCTGAATCGATCCGCATGCATCCGGATCAGGAAACACTGAAAAAAATGATGCAGGATGCTGGGCTTGAAAGAGTCGAGTATTTTAATTTGACAGCCGGCGTGGCGGCATTGCACACCGGGATTAAACTCTAGGAGACGAGCATTATGAAGAAATTACTTTTGGCAATCGCAGTGATGGTCAGTTCGATGACCTTCATCGCTGTAGAAGCGGAAGCCAAGCGTATGGGTGGCGGCGGTTCTTTTGGTAAGCAATCGCAAAGCTTCCAGCGTCCGGCTCCGGCTCAATCTTCGTCGGCAAGCAGCGCTTCCAAACCTGCAGCAGCACCTGCTGCGGCTGGCGCAGGTGCTGCTGCAGCGGCTAAACCTAGCATGATGAAAAACATCCTCGGCGGCGCATTGCTCGGCCTGGGTCTGGGCGCACTGTTGTCGCACCTGGGTATCGGCGGCGCATTGGCCAGCATGATCAGCACCATCCTGATGGTGGCCCTGTTCGCGTTCGCAGCGATGTTCATCTACCGCATGATCAAAGGCAAAAACGCTGGCAACGGCGCGCAACCTTCGTTCGCGAACGGTTACTCGGCCAAGAACAGCACACCTGATATCGGTTCGGGCCTGAATCAGAACCAGCCTTCGGCCCTGCAATCGGCAGCGCCTATGGCATCCGGTGCTGCATACGGCGCGGCTAATGATTTGCCTGCTGATTTCGATGTGGAGTCGTTCATCCGCAATGCAAAAACCTACTTCATCCGCCTGCAAGCTGCATGGGATAAAGCTGATATCAACGATATCCGTGAATTCACCACGCCGGAAATGTTTGCAGAACTGAAATTGCAATTGCAGGAACGCGGTGCAACTGCGAACGTGACGGACGTAGTAAGCCTCGATGCAGAGTTCTACGGTGTCGAGACCGTTGGCAATGATTACATCGCCAGCATCAAGTTCAGCGGTCTGATCCGTGAAGCTGATTACGCTCCGACCGAGCCATTCACCGAAGCATGGAACCTGTCCAAGCCAGTTACTGGCAATGGCGGTTGGGTATTGGCTGGTATTCAGCAATTACCGCAGTAATTAACGTAACAAAAGCAGGGAATTGCGCTATCCGGTTGTCAGTCAGTTCCGACTTGCCATGTAGATAGTTAGCGACGCCACGCAGCAAACTGCTAAACTTGAAGCCGCCCGTGAATGGTTCACTGGCGGCTTTGTTTTTTTGACGATGACATCTCTTTCTCCTGCCCACATATTCCCTGCCGCGATTAACCACCTGCTTGCGCAGGAAGCGTGGGCCCGTGCCAAGTTGATGCCGCATGCCGGCAAGGTGGCAGTGCTGGACGGCGGTGTACTGGCAGTGCGCCTGAAAGTCAGCGCCGATGGCATGGTGGAGACGGCCGCAGCGGACGATATACCGACTGTGACGATACGCATGCAGCCATCCGATTTGCCGCTGATCATGCAGAATCGGGAACGTGCGTTTTCATACGTCAAAATCGAAGGCGATGCTGATTTTGCCAACACCATCTCGCAACTGAGCCAGTCCTTGCGCTGGGAAGCGGAAGATGACCTGAGCAAGGTAGTGGGCGATATTGCCGCTACCCGCATCGTGTCAGGCGTGCATACTGCTGTGAACACGGCCAAAGCGTTGCATCAGTCCGTCACAGAAAACATCGCCGAATACTTTCTGGAAGAAAATCCCCTATTAATCCGTCCGCAGGCAGTCACCGGCTTTACCGCAGAAGTGACTAAATTGCGTGATGATGTGGCACGACTCGCGAAGCGGATCGAAAAGCTGAAGGGCAGTAAGCAATGATATTGAAATTTCTTCGCGTCTTGAAAATCATCCGTGTCGCCCTGCGTTACGGACTCGATGAAATAGCCATCTCCGGCCTGGCGATTCCACGTACTGCCAAATTCATCAATCAAGTCATGTTCTGGCGCGACTTGTCCGCACCACGTGCGATCCGTTTGCGTCGCGCACTGGAAGACCTCGGTCCTATCTTCGTTAAATTCGGCCAGGTGCTGTCGACCCGTCGCGACCTGATGCCTATCGATATTGCTGATGAGCTGGCGCGCCTGCAGGATCGCGTACCGCCGTTCTCGTCCGAACTGGCAATTGCACAAATCATTAAGTCATTGGGCGCACATCCTGATGTCCTGTTTGCCGAATTTGATCCGGTGCCGGTCGCATCCGCATCCATCGCGCAAGTACACTTCGGTCGCCTGAAAAGCGGCAAGGATGTCGCTATCAAAGTCCTGCGCCCAGGCATCAAGAAATCCATCGATGAAGACGTCGCGCTCATGCACATACTGGCTGGCCTGGTAGAGCGTATGTGGGCAGACGGCAAACGCCTGAAACCTAAAGAAGTGGTCGCCGAATTCGATAAATACCTGCACGACGAACTCGACCTCATGCGCGAAGCGGCCAATGGCAGTCAGTTGCGTCGCAACTTTGCTAACTCTACTTTACTGGTCGTGCCGGAAATGTTCTGGGATTACTGCTCGACTTCGGTAATCGTGATGGAACGCATGGTTGGTATCCCGATCTCGCAGACCGACAGACTGATAGCGGCTGGTGTCGACCTGAAGAAGCTTTCTCGTGATGGCGTGGAAATTTTCTTTACGCAAGTCTTCCGCGATGGTTTCTTCCATGCCGATATGCATCCTGGAAATATCCAGGTATCGGTCGAGCCTGCGACGTTCGGCAGCTATATCGCATTGGACTTCGGCATCGTCGGTACGCTGAACGACTTCGACAAGGATTACCTGTCGCAAAACTTCCTTGCCTTCTTCCGTCGTGACTATAAGCGCGTCGCGGAAGCACATATTGAATCAGGCTGGGCCCCGAAAGACACGCGTGTCGACGAACTGGAATCGGCAGTGCGTGCATGCTGCGAACCTATTTTTGACCGGCCCTTGAGTGAGATTTCATTTGGTCAGGTCTTGCTGCGGCTGTTCCAGACTTCACGTCGTTTCAATGTCGAAGTGCAGCCGCAACTGGTGCTGTTGCAAAAGACTTTGCTCAACGTTGAGGGGCTCGGACGTCAGCTCGATCCGGAACTGGATTTGTGGAAAACCGCTAAGCCTTATCTGGAAAACTGGATGAACGAGCAAGTCGGCTGGCGCGGCCTGTGGGAAAACCTGAAAGCTGAAGCACCGCGTTACAGCAAGCTGCTGCCGCAATTGCCGCGCTTGGCGCATCAGGCTTTGACCCAGGCTTCGCAGCCGCAGCATGACAATACGGAACTGATCAGACGCTTGCTGGAAGAACAGAAGCGCACTAATCTCTTGCTCGGCGTCGCGGTCTACTTCGGTGGCGGCCTGGTTGCTGGCGGGATTTTGACGCTGGTGTTTTTTACCTTTATAGGTGGATAAAGCAGTAAAAACATATTTACAGGGGGCAGTAATGCCTACGATCTATCGTTCCAAAGTTGATGTCTGGTTGTTCGTCGTACTCGCCTTCGCCGCGCTGGCAGCCTTGTATTCGGCCGTGCAGACGATGGCCGCAGGTACCACCGGCGCTACCGGGGTGGCAGTACTGATCGCAGTAGTCGGCGTCGGCCTGCCACTGTGGCTGCTGTTTTCTACCCGCTACACTTTGCAGGCTACACATCTGTTGGCGCAAAGTGGCCCATTCAAATGGGTCGTACCTCTGGCTGATATCAAAAGCATCACGCCCAGCAACAATCCACTTTCCAGTCCGGCGCTGTCGCTGGACCGCTTGCGTATCGATTACGGTAAAGGTCGGATGTTGCTGATTTCCCCGCGCGATAAAGAGAGGTTTCTGCAGGATATCGAAGCAGCCCGTCGCGCCATCGCCTGAGTCCGGCTCCGCTGTCCAGTTGGGCTGGTTTTCCCCCGCCGAGCCGTCAGCCGCGACAGTCCTGGTTCTGATGCGCCATTTTTGAGAAATCAGGCGCGCTATTTGCTACAATTGCCCCGGTTTTTGTATCTATCCCTTGCAGCCCCGGCCCAGGACAAGATGGCGCTCCTCGAAATTCGCAATCTCATTCGTCGCTTCGGCGACAACACCGTAGTCGACAACATCAGTCTCTCGATAGAGGCGGGTGAGTTCTTTACTTTGCTCGGACCTTCGGGCTGCGGTAAGACGACACTCTTGCGCATGATCGCAGGCTTCGATGTGCCTGATGCAGGGCAAATCCTGCTGGATGGTGTCGACCTGACCGGCGTGCCGCCTGAACAGCGTCCGGTGCGTACCGTATTCCAGAACTACGCTTTGTTCCCACATATGACGGTGGGCGGCAATATTGCCTTCCCGCTGGAAATGGCAAATACCCCTAAAGCCGAGATCCAGAAAAAAGTCGAAGAAGCGCTGGAAGACGTGCGCCTCACCGGTTTCGCTGCGCGTTATCCGCATGAGCTGTCTGGCGGACAACGTCAACGGGTGTCGATTGCACGGGCACTGGTGACACATCCTAAATTGCTGTTGCTGGATGAACCCTTGTCGGCACTCGATGCACAGTTGCGCGAACAGATGCAGATTGAATTGATCAACCTGCAAAAAGAAGTCGGCATTACCTTTATCTACGTCACGCATGACCAGGCCGAAGCGCTGGCTTTGTCGCACCGGATTGCGGTGATGAATAAAGGCCAGGTCGAGCAGCTGGATGAACCTACCCGTATTTATAGCTACCCGCGCAGCCGCTTCGTGGCTGACTTTATCGGTACCTGTAATCTGTTTGATGGTGTCGTGACCAGGATCAATGGCGACATGATGTGGCTGGATGTGCCGGGCATGGGTGAGGTTAAGGCCTTTACCTCGCCAGGCGTGACAGTTGGCAGCAAAGGGACGATAGCCCTGCGCCCCGAAAAGACGCAGGTCAGCGCCGAAATAGTGCGGGGCGTGGCGGACGAGAACCACTTTGATGGTTACGTCAAAGAGTTGCTGTATATGGGTGGCGTGACTGTCTACATCGTCGAAACTGAAGGCGGCGTGCGCATAGAAACCATGCTGGCGAATTCGGCCATCGGTCGTCCGCGCTTCTTTGAAGTCGGCGATGCGGTGGACGTAGCCTGGCGTGTCGATGCCGGGCATTTCCTGCCGGAAGTGGACCATGTCTGACGCAGTGGTTACACCTGCAAGCAGCAAGCCGGTGAGCGGCAAGGGTGGTCTGGCGCGCTGGTTGATCAGCGGGCCGCCGCTGCTGTACCTGATTTTCTTCTTTGCGGTGCCGACACTGATCATGGTGTTTGCATCGTTCCGCTTCCCTGGCGATTACGGTGGCCTGGCGCCACTGTTCGATGCAGGCGGCGCACTCAATCTGACACTGGAAAACTTTGAGCCGTTCTTCACCAGTTTTATCTATACCTGGGTTTTCCTGAAGTCGTTTTTATATGCGATCGTGACCACGCTGGCTTGTCTGGTGATGGCGTATCCGGTCGCGCTGCTGATTGCGCGCAGCCCGCAAAAATGGCGCAACCTGCTGATCTTGCTGGTCATCCTGCCGTTCTGGAGTAACTTCCTGATCCGCATTTATGCGTGGATGATTTTGTTGGGTCCGCAATCACTGATCACGCGTGGCCTGAACGCGGTGCTGGACGTATTTGGTTTCGAGCCTGTGACACTGCTGTATAGCGGCTTCGCTGTGATCGTCGGCCTGGTGTATGTGCATTTGCCGTTTATGGTCTTGCCGCTGTATGCGAATCTGGAGAAGCACGATCCGGCCTTGCTGGATGCGGCGCAAGACCTGGGTGCAGGCAAGTGGCAGATCTTCTGGCGCGTGACTTTCCCGCTTTCCTTGCCGGGTGTGTATGCCGGTGCGGCGCTGGTGTTTATTCCTGCGCTGGGTATCTTTGCGGTGTCCGACATTCTGGGTGGTACCGGCGGCCTGATGATAGGTAATGTCATCAAGCAGCAATTCCTCGAGTCGCGCGACTGGCCCTTCGGCAGCGTGCTGTCCATCATGCTGACACTGGCAGCGTTGGCAGCGGCTGGCCTGGCCGCATTGCTGGCACGCCCACGGAGGAAGCATGCATAAGACGCGTCCTCATTCGATAGGGCTGACCCTGGCGGTGGTGTTGGTCTATGCTTTCCTGTACGTACCGCTGGCGATCGTGGTGGTCTATTCGTTTAACGATTCGCGCCTGAATGCGGAGTGGGTCGGATTTACGCTGGACTGGTATCGCACCCTGTTTGCCAATAAGGAGATGCTGCAGGCAGCAGGCAACTCGCTGATCATTGCGCTGGTTTCCAGTCTGGTATCGACCGCCTTGGGCACGATGGCTGGTTTTGCGCTGCATCGTTACAAGAGTCGTGTATTGCAGGTGCTGGTGCTGACGCCGATCGCGATACCTGAAATCCTGGTTGGTGTGTCCTTGCTGATTTTCTTCGTCATGCTGAATCTGACACTGGGTATGTTGTCGGTGACGCTGGCGCATATTGCTTTCAGCATGGGCTTTGTCGCCATCGTCGTGCGTTCGCGCCTGAGTGGTATGGATGAGAGCCTGACCGAAGCGGCGCGCGATTGTGGTGCGACGCCGTTGCAGGCCTTCCGCCGTGTGACTTTGCCATTGATCATGCCGGGTGTGCTGGCGGGGGCGTTGATGGCCTTCACGCTGTCTATCGACGATTTTGTGATTACCTTCTTTACCGCGGGTGCGAATACCTCGACCTTGCCACTGCAAATCTATTCGATGATCAAGATCGCAGTGACGCCGGAAGTGAATGCGGTTTCCACCCTGTTGATGGCTTTGACCTTGTTCCTGATCGTGATTGCTTCCAAGTTGTCGCCGAGCGCATTCCGCTCCTGATTCTGCTCCTGATTTTTACCCGGGACCGCCATGAAAAAAATAGTCACGACCCTGCTGCTTGCTCTCGTTGCCATATCAGCACAGGCGCAAGGCAAGCTCCATCTGTATAACTGGAACAATTACATCTCGGATGAGACGGTACGCCGTTTTGAAACGGCGTGTAAATGCCAGCTGGTGCAAAGCTACTATGGCGACAATGAAGAGATGCTGGCGAAGCTGGCGGCCGGTGCCAAGGGCTATGACCTCATCGTGCCGACCGGTAATGCGCTGCAGTCGCTGATTCGTCAGGGGGCATTGCAGCCGCTGGACAAGAGCAAGCTGCCGAATCTCAAGAACCTCAATCCGCAATACCTGAATACCGAATTCGACAAAGGTAACCAGTACTCGGTGCCTTATGCGTACACCATCACCATGCTCGGTTATAACGAGCAGAAGATGAAAGAGCTGGGTATCAAGGTGGATAGCTGGGCGGCGATTTTTGATCCTGCCATCCTGGCCAAGATCAAGGGCAAGGTCACCGTGCTTGATTCAGCCAATGAATTGATGGCGGCAGCATTGAAATACCTCGGTTATTCCATCAATGACACCGATGAAAAGCATTGGGAAGAAGCCAAGAACATGATCCTGAAAGCCAAGCCGTATTGGGCGGCCTTCAATGGCACCAGCTATATCAAAGGTTTGACGGTAGGGGATATCTGGCTGGTGCACGGTTATTCCAGTGACATCTTCCAGGCGGACCTGGATGCGCAGAGTGCCGGACGTAAATTCCGTATCCGCCACGCCTTGCCGAAGGAAGGTGCAGCGATGTCGCTCGATAGCCTGGTGATCCCTAAAGATGCGCCGCGGCCTGACCTCGCTCATCTATTCATCAATCTGGTACTGGACGGCAAAAATTCGGCGGAATTGACCAATATGCTGGGTACCGGCAATCCGAACAAGGCCGCGCTGCCGTTCATCAATCCGGAAATTGCCGGGAACCGGGAAATCTTCCCCGACAAGGCTGAAAGCGCCAAGCTGGAAATGCTGAAAGATTTGAATAGCAAACAACGTCGTGCGCTCAATCGTGTCTGGACAGAAATCCGTGTCCGCTAAATTGCTGCCAACATGCTGAAAGTCATCGCGCAGGATTTCATCCGGCCGGAACATATAGAGACGGTGCGTCCGTGGTACGAAGAATTGGTCGCCAAAACACGTCTTGAAAAAGATTGTATTTCCTACCATCTATACACCGATCAAAAGGATCCCGGCCATTTTGTCTTCATAGAAGAGTGGCCAGATCGACAAGCTTTGGATGCCCATTGCCAGACTGAACACTTCCGTCGCCTGGTTCCATTGATCGATGCCTGCCAGCGCCAGCCCGGAACTTTCCTGCTGATGGATGCTTTTTAGGCTGAAGTGAGGCCAGTGGCGGCACTTGAGTTACAAGTCCCCGGTAAAACGGGGCAGAAAACCTTTATAATTCAGGGTTTTGGATGATTTTTGCGGGAATTTTTTCATGCCGATTTATGCGTATCGCTGCGAAGCGTGTGGTTTTGCCAAAGATGTATTGCAAAAGATATCTGATCCAGTGCTGACCGATTGCCCGACTTGCGGCAAGGCGACCTTCAAAAAGCAACTGACTGCGGCTGGTTTCCAGCTCAAGGGTACCGGCTGGTATGTAACGGATTTCCGTGGTGGCCAGGGTGGTACGACTGCGCCTGCGGTTTCGTCTACAGCGGCGGATGCCCCCAAGGCGGATAGTGCAGCAACACCAGCAGCCCCGGCTGCAGCACCTGCGGCAAGTGCCGCAACAGGCAGTTCGGAGTCCTGATAATTTCGGCGTGCCGCATCGCAGCGGCAGCTTACTTACGGTAGAAAATCATGCGTAAATATTTTGTTACCGGTTTATTGATCCTGGTTCCGCTCGCAATTACTTTGTGGGTGTTGAACCTGATCGTTGGTACGATGGATCAGTCGCTGCTCTTGCTGCCTGCGCGCTGGCGGCCGGAAGCCCTGTTTGGTTTTGCGATACCTGGCCTCGGTACGATACTGACCTTGCTGGTCATCTTCCTGACCGGTCTCGCGACCCGTAACTTCATCGGTAATCGTGTTGTCGCCTTGTGGGAATCCATCCTGCATCGCATCCCTGTATTCAACACGATTTACTCCAGCGTCAAACAAGTCTCGGATACGCTGTTTTCTTCGTCCGGTAATGCATTCCGCAAAGCGCTGTTGATCGAGTACCCGCGCAAGGGAGCCTGGACCATCGCGTTCCTGACCGGTGCGCCGGGTGGTGACGTGCGTAATCATCTGGTGGGCGACTATGTCAGCGTATATGTGCCGACCACGCCTAACCCGACTTCGGGTTTCTTCCTGATGATTCCGCGCGCAGATACGGTAGAACTCGATATGAGTGTCGATGAAGCGTTGAAATACATCGTCTCCATGGGCGTCGTGACGCCGGAGCACCAGGAAAAGAAACTCATCGTTGATCCGAATCAAACGCAAGCGAACGATACACCACAATAATTAACGATCGCGTACTACAGCGATTGCATCACCTGAAACTGGAAATTCACTATGTCTATGCGAACTCATTACTGCGGCCTTACCTCTGAAGCGCTGCTCGACCAAACCGTCAGCCTGTGCGGCTGGGTACATCGTCGTCGTGACCACGGCGGCGTGATCTTCATCGACTTGCGCGATCGGGAAGGTCTGGTGCAGGTGGTATGCGATCCTGATCGCGTCGATGTCTTCAAGGCAGCAGAAGCGGTCCGTAATGAATTCTGCCTGCGCATCACCGGCGTAGTACGCAGCCGTCCTGAAGGTACCAGCAACGCCAACCTGACTTCAGGCAAGATCGAAGTACTGGCGCACGAACTGGAAGTATTGAACGCGTCGGTTACGCCACCGTTCCAGCTGGACGACGACAACCTGTCGGAAACCACACGCCTGACGCATCGCGTGCTGGACCTGCGTCGCCCGCAAATGCAAAACAACCTGCGCCTGCGTTACAAGGTCACGATGGAAGTGCGTAAATTCCTCGACGCACAAGGCTTTATCGACATCGAAACACCGATGCTGACCAAGTCGACTCCGGAAGGCGCACGCGATTACCTGGTGCCATCCCGTGTTAACGCTGGTCACTTCTTCGCGTTGCCGCAATCGCCGCAGTTGTTCAAACAATTGCTGATGGTTGCCAACTTCGACCGTTACTATCAAATCACCAAATGCTTCCGCGATGAAGATTTGCGTGCTGATCGCCAGCCAGAATTTACCCAGATCGATTGCGAAACATCGTTCATGAATGAACAGGAAATCCGTGACCTGTTTGAAAACATGATCCGTCTGGTCTTCAAAAACGCACTCAACGTCGACCTGCCTAACCCATTCCCGGTCATGGATTACGCCACCGCGATGGGCCTGTATGGTTCCGATAAACCGGACATGCGCGTCAAGCTGGCATTCACCGACCTGACCGACATCATGAAAGATGTTGAATTCAAAGTGTTCTCCGGTGCAGCCAATATGGAAGGCGGCCGCGTAGTCGGTCTGCGCGTTCCAGGCGGCGGCGCGATGCCGCGTTCCGAGATCGATGCTTACACCCAATTCGTTGCGATCTACGGCGCGAAAGGCCTGGCTTACATCAAGGTCAATGAAAAAGCGAAAGGCCGTGACGGTCTGCAATCGCCTATCGTCAAAAATATCCACGACGAAGCATTGGCAAAAATCATCGAAGCAACTGGCGCACAAGACGGCGATCTGATTTTCTTCGGCGCTGACAAAGCTAAAGTGGTCAACGATGCGATTGGCGCATTGCGTGTCAAAGTCGGTCACAGCGATTTCGGCAAGAAGAGCGGTTTGTTCGACGACGAATGGCGTCCATTGTGGGTGGTCGATTTCCCGATGTTCGAGTTCGACGAAGAAAACCAACGCTGGTCGGCGACCCATCATCCGTTCACCGCGCCAAAAGATGGTCACGAAGATTTGATGGAAACCGATCCGGGCAAATGTATCGCTAAAGCCTACGATATGGTCCTCAACGGTTGGGAACTGGGCGGCGGTTCGGTCCGTATCCACCGTGCTGACGTACAAAGCAAAGTATTCCGTGCATTGAAGATCGGTGCAGAAGAAGCGCAATTGAAATTCGGCTTCCTGCTGGATGCATTGCAATACGGTGCGCCACCGCATGGTGGTCTGGCATTTGGCCTGGATCGTATCGTCACCATGATGACCGGTGCAGAATCGATCCGTGACGTGATCGCTTTCCCGAAAACCCAGCGTGCGCAATGTTTGTTGACACAAGCGCCGTCGGAAGTGGACGAGAAGCAATTGCGCGAATTGCACATCCGTCTGCGCAATGTGGAACCTGCAGTCAAAGCGTAATCACGTTTTTACGGCATAATAAAAAGGCGCGGGATTCCGCGCCTTTTTTGCATCTTTTTATCCTTCTTCGTTTGCCGTCTGGTGATCTGTAATGACTGCGCAATACAAAATTCCCGAATCAGTACTGGTCGTCATCCATACCGCCGAGATGGAAGTCTTGCTTATAGAGCGCGCTGACCGCCCGGGATTCTGGCAATCGGTGACTGGTTCCAAGGATGTTGAGAACGAACTCTTGCTGGAAACCGCTGTCAGAGAAGTGGCAGAGGAAACCGGTATTGTTGTACAGAATTTATCGACGCCGGTGCCCGCAGCATCGGAGTTTTCAGCTGTTGCCCTGGAAAATCTACAAGACTGGCAACTTTCCAACGTTTATGAAATCTATCCTGTGTGGCGTCATCGCTATGCACCAGGTGTGACTCAAAATACCGAGCATGTATTCGGTTTGCTGGTGCCGCGTGAGATACCGATAGTGCTGGCACCGCGCGAGCATCTGAATTTTATTTGGTTGCCGCATCGGGAGGCTGCTGACAGGTGTTTCTCTTCGTCGAATGCCGAAGCGATATTGCAACTTCCCATGCACATGAAGATTTGAAGCGGATATATTTTCATCTGATGGATTTTGGTTTTTAACTTACGTTTAAGACTTAGGCCATACAACAGCATGCAATTACGTATCACGACGTACAACATACACAAGGGCGTCTCCTCCTTCGGCAGTCGCCCGCGCATACACGCACTCAAGCAAGCAATTAATTCGATGAAGTCCGACGTGTTATTCCTGCAGGAAGTGCAGGGGCGGCATGATTTGCACGCCCTCAAACACGCGACTGATTGGCCCGAGTTATCGCAGCAGGATTTTCTCGCTGGCGATTCGCATGAATGTGCGTATGGCATGAATGCAGTTTATGACCACGGTCATCATGGTAATGCGCTGTTGAGCTGCTATCCCATCCTGTCGTCGCGCAATCAAAACATCTCCGATCATCGCTATGAGTCACGTGGCATCCTGCACTGCGTCGTGCGTGCGCCGGAAGCCGAAGTGCATTGCTTCGTGATTCACCTGGGTTTGTTTGCCGGTAGCCGTAAGCGCCAAACGGAAGCATTGATAGAAGCGGTGACCAACTCGGCCAAGCCGGGTGACCCCCTCATCATCGCCGGTGACTTCAATGACTGGAGTAATGACCTGAGCGAAGAGTTGCGTGCGCGTCTCGGTGTGAACGAGGTCTATGATGAAAACCTCGTCAAACGCGGCTTTGGTACCTATATCCGGCAACTAGCCGGGCGCGGTCCCAAGATACAGCCAGCACGTACTTTCCCGGCCGCCATGCCCTTTTTAAGGCTGGACCGGATTTATGTACGCGGTTTCAAAGTAGAATCAGCGGAAGTCTTGCATGGAGCGATCTGGGCCAAGCTGTCTGATCACGCACCTTTGGTTGCAACCCTGCGCCTGAAATAGCATATGGTTGGCCGTCGACAGAGCGGCGGCGCATGCGGTTATGCGCTTATAAAACAGCTGGCAAGGGACGGCCTGTGTATTCCTGCCTTACTTTAGTCAGCATTCCGACTCACCATTCATTGCAAGGCATTCCTGCTTATGCGTTCAGTCAGTTTCACCGGCAATAACGACATCCAGCTCCTGCATTGTGGCGGTGAATACTTTCCTGCATTGATCCAGGCCTTTGACAATGCGACGCAGGAAATCTATCTCGAGACGTATATCTTTGCCGATGATGTCACGGCGAATCTGATCAAGGAAGCCTTGATACGTGCTGCGCAACGCGGCGTGATAGTGAATGTGCTGACCGACTGGCTGGGTACCGGCAACAAGGAATCGGCCTTGTTGCATCGGGAATTCCAGAAGCATGGTGTCGAGCATCGCAGCTTTAATCCACTCTTCATACGCGGCATCGCCCGCATGCATCGCAAAGTGTGCGTGGTTGATCGTATCGAAGCCTTTCTTGGCGGCCTGAATATCGTCGATGACATGCATGACGATGGTGACGTGCATATAGCCTTGCCTGCACCGCGCTGGGATTTTGCCGTGCGCGTGACTGGGCCGCTGGTAGCGACCATCCATTGGGAAGTGGCTGTGCATTGGGCGCGCCTGGGTAGCCTGAGCTGGCGCACGCGCTGGGCGACGTTCAGGGAGCTGCGCCAGAATAAACCGAGTGATGCGCGCGAGCCCATGGTGGCGGGGCTGGTGATGCGCGATAACTTGCGGCATAGGCGCACGATACAAACCGCCTACCTGAAGGCACTCGGTAGCGCGCGCCACACTGCCTTGCTGGCCAATCCTTATTTTGCACCCGGGCGCCGCTTGCGCAACGGCCTGGCGCAGGCGGCGCGGCGCGGGGTCGATGTGACCTTGTTGCTGGGCATAGGTCACTATCGTTTCCAGGATGTGGTGGCGCGTTCCTTTTATCGCGGCTTGCTGAAGGCAGGCGTCAAGATAGTTGAATATCGCAAGACCCATTTGCATGGCAAGGTCGCCGTGATTGATGACACCTGGGCGACTGTCGGTTCCAGTAATTGCGATGGCTTCAGCCTGTTCCTGAACCAGGAAGCGAATGTGGTGGTGCTCGATACCGAGTTCGCGCAAAAATTGCGGGCACAGATAGAGCAGGGTATCGCCGATGGCGTGGTGATGAACTGGGAAGAGTACGCCAACATCCCGCTCTACAAACGCATCTTTTATCGCTTCTCCTACTTCATCTATAAAAACATGATGCGTGTCATGACCTGGGGTAAGTCTAACGAGTAGTGATCGCTTGTCACCATCATCACTTCGGAAGACTGCCGTCTATAGACAGTAGATTTCAGGCCCTCGCCGACGTACATTTCAAAATAGATTTAAACTACGCTCTGTAACGTGGCGCTGATATACATTGGATATATGATCAATGTAGTCGGCGCCACTATTCTTTAGACTGCCGATTAATGGGTTAGAGCGATATGTCCACGCAGAGTAGTGCAACAGCGCAGCAGGGGATGACAGAACAGGACGGCTTGCCGGAGCACGAGCGGCGTTGGGCCATCGTTTCAGTCGCGATCGGTGTCGGCATGGCTTCGCTGGACACGGCGATTGCAAATACCGCCTTACCGGCTATGGCCTTGCAGTTGAACGCGACTCCCGCTGATTCGGTCTGGATCGTGAATATTTACCAGCTGGCGATGGTGGCAACCCTGTTACCGTTTGCTGCGCTGGGCGAGATACTCGGTTATCGCCGCATTGCGATTTTTGGCTTGCTGCTCTTTACCGCTGCTTCGCTGGCTTGTGCCTATGCCTGGTCGCTGCCGACGCTGGTGATTGCGCGTTTCTTTCAGGGTGTCGGAGCCAGCGCCATCATGGGTGTGAATACTGCCTTGCTGCGCTCCATCTATCCGGCGCGCATGCTGGGGCGTGGCCTGGGTACCAATGCACTGGTGGTGGCGGTGGCCTTTGCGGTCGGCCCGACCACCGCTTCGTTGATCCTGTCGGTGTGGTCATGGCCCTGGCTGTTCGCGGTCAATGTGCCGCTGGGTTTGTTTGCCTACTTCCTGGCGCGCAAGGTCTTGCCGCATACCCGCCGTGCCACGCATAAATTCGATGCGTTGACTGCCATCTATAACGCCGGTGCTTTCGGTTTGCTCATCCTCGCCATCGGTGAAGGCGCGCATCTCAGCGATGCCAAAACTGTGGCGCTGGAATTATTCGGCGCGCTGGTTTTCTTCATCCTTCTGTTACGCCGACAAAAAGGGCATGCTGCGCCTATGTTGCCGGTGGATTTGTTTCGCCGTCCGCTCTTCACTTTGTCTGCGTTGACGGCTGTCTGCACCTTTGCAACGCAAAGCCTGGCCTTTGTTTCACTGCCGTTTTACTTTGAATCCGTGCTTGGTCGTTCGGCGATAGAAACCGGCTTCCTGATTACGCCGTGGGCCGTATTGGTCGGCATCATGGCGCCGATAGCAGGACGCCTGAGTGATCACTATCCGCCAGGTTTGCTGGGTGGTATCGGTTTGTCGGTGCTGTCGGCGGGCATGGTGTCGCTGATATTGATGTCGCCTGATGTGTCCGTGTTCGGCATTTGCTGGCGCATGGCGATATGCGGGATAGGCTTCGGCTTTTTCCAGGCGCCTAATTTGCGCGCCATCATGAGTAGCGCACCACCGGAGCGTGGCGGCAGTGCCAGCGGTGTGGTCGCGACTTCGCGCTTGCTGGGACAGGCATCCGGCGCAGCCCTGGTCGCCTTCTGTTTCATCATCTCGGCGCAACACGGTGAAACGCTGGCACTGGGTCTGGGTGCAGTGTTTGCAGCGATCGCCAGTATTGCGAGCTTCATGCGTTTGTTTGTGCAGCAACCCAAATAAAAAAGCGGGTCTCATTCCGAGGCCCGCTTTTTTTATATCACTAAGCTGTCTGACTTAGATGTGCAGCCATGCGCCTTTGAAGACGATAGGTCCGGTCGGACCATTCGGATTTGGCGAGCCACCTTTCGGTTCCAGCGTGACGGCCAACAAAGGAATCGAGTCAGGCGTAGATCCCGCAGGCATAGGCAAGGTCACCGTACCATCGGCGGCGATCAGGCCGAGTGAACGTGGCGCACCGTCTTTCGGTACGGCCCACAATTCCAGACTCTTGTCTTCAGCCACAGCCTGGCGTGTCACCACCTTGATGACCATTTTGTGATTATGCGCATCGCCGGTTACCAGTGCGATAGGTTGCGCCTGTTCGTTGGTCAGTGTGGCCACAAACATAGGTGCTGGCGGCACGGCGACTTCCGGTTGACGTGTCAGCAGGATGGCGATCAGCACAGTAGCCAAAGCAGTCGAGGTCATGCCCAGGCCACGCCAGAAACTCAGGTCTTCGCGCAGGCCTAGCCAGAAGGATTTACGGCTTTGCTGTTCCGCTTTCTTCAAGCCTATCTGTTTCGAAATGGCGCGCCATACTTCCGGCGACGGTTGCTCCGGCGTTGCGAACTCGGACATTGGGTTCAACCTGTCCTGCCATTCGCTGATCGCAAAACGGAGTGCTGCATCATCTTCCAGCCACGATTCCAGGCGTCGACGTGCGCCTCCCTTGAGGGTGCCGAGTGCGTATTCCGCTGCCAGCATTTCCCTTAAGGTTGCATTTTGTCGGACGTTTTGCCGTATGGTCATACGCCCTCCAGTTTAGTCAGGCACAGGCGCAGCTTTTCCAGCCCGCGTCGTACCCAGGTTTTGACGGTGCCTATCGGCAGTGCCAATTGTTCGGCGACTTCGCTATGCGAGAGGTCATGGTAAAAAGCCAGTGCTATGGCTTGCCGGTGCAGGCTTTCCAGCTTGGCAAAGCAGCGTGCCAAAGCCTTGGATTCGTCCGAGATCTGCAATGCTTCGATCGGGGTCGGATCTACACTTTCCAATGCGTCCATGACTTCCTTGTCAAAGTGATCGGCATCGATTTCCACTGCGCCATCGATCCGGCGCAAGGTATCGAATGCCTTGTTACGCACTATGGTGGTCATCCAGGTCATCGGAGCAGCCAGACCAGCTTGGTAGCTGGCTGCGTTGTTCCAGATGCTGACAAAACTTTCCTGTAAGACTTCTTCCGCCAGTTCGCGCTTAACTAATATACGTAGCGCGAAGCCAAACAGTTTCGAAGAAGTTGCATCGTAGAGTTGGCGGAAGGCGTCGCCATCCTTGCGGGCGGTGGCGGCGAGCCAGGTTTTGAGTTGGCGGGTATCAGTTGTCAATTTTCAGTCCGTTTCGAAGTAGGTCGGCGTAAGTGCTTGATTGATAACATTGCTGTACCGTATTTTTTATTCTTGCAATGCGCAGGTTACCTCATGCTACACACAAAAAATATGCTTTTTTTAACAATCTGCGCCGTCCATTGAGGCTCGCGCCACTTCTTTTTCATAGCTGGCTACAATGGGGTTTTACTGACAAACGAGTACGGAAGCACGATGGCGACTGAGAATGTGCGTTTGGATAAGTGGTTATGGGCGGCCCGGTTCTTCAAAACCCGGACGCTGGCGACCGATGCGGTTGACAGGGGCAAAGTGAAACTGGAGCAGGAGCGAACCAAGCCGGCTCGTACGGTCAAATGTGGTGATGTGCTGCAGATAGATAATGGCTCGACCGAGTGGGAAGTCGTCGTGCAGGCTTTATCCGATGTGCGAGGTTCGGCTGAAATGGCGCAGAAGCTTTACACGGAAACCGAACTAAGCCTTATCCAGCGGCAGCACGAAGCGGATCAGCGCAAGTTCTTCAAGGAGCCCGGCCTGGGTATCAAGGGCAGGCCGACCAAGCGCGATCGCCGCTTGCTGGATAAAACCAGTCAATAAGATAGTGTGCAGCGCGTCAAAGTCGCTGTCATGCGCTAGTATTCAACTAGCAATTTAATAAATCAGTAAATCAGCCGCGAGGAGACGTTTATGGGTCAATACATTGCACCGTTACGCGATATGCAATTTGTACTGCACGAATTACTACATGTTGCAGATGAATTGAAGGTTTTACCCAAGCATGCTGAGATCGACGCCGACATCATCAACCAGGTGCTGGAAGAAGGCGGCAAATTCACCTCTGAAGTCCTGTTCCCGCTGAACCATAGCGGCGACCGTGAAGGTTGCAAACTGGACAGCACCACACACGAAGTCACCCCACCCAAAGGTTTCAAGGCCGCCTACGAGCAATACGTGGCAGCGGGCTGGCCATCGCTGACCTGCGATCCGGAATACGGCGGCCAGGGTTTGCCTATGGTGTTGCAGAATTCTTTTTATGAAATGCTGAATTCGTCGAACCAGGCCTGGACCATGTATCCGGGTTTGTCGCACGGTGCTTACGAGTGCCTGTATGCGCATGGTACCGAACAGCAAAAAGCGCTGTACCTGCCGAAGCTGGTGTCCGGTGAATGGACCGGCACCATGTGTTTGACTGAAGCGCAGTGCGGTACCGATCTCGGGCTGTTGCGCTCGAAAGCCGAACCACAGGCAGATGGCTCGTACAAAATCACCGGCAGCAAAATCTTCATTTCTGCTGGCGAGCACGACATGGCTGCCAACATCCTGCATCTGGTGCTGGCTCGCTTGCCGGATGCACCGGAAGGCACAAAAGGAATTTCATTGTTCATCGTGCCTAAATTCCTGCCGGATGCAGATGGCAAGCTGGGCGCGCGCAATCCTATCTTCTGCGGCGCACTGGAGGAGAAAATGGGCATACACGGCAATGCGACCTGCCAGATGAATATCGATGGCGCTACCGGCTGGCTGATAGGCGAACCGAACAAAGGCTTGAACGCGATGTTCGTGATGATGAATGCGGCACGTCTCGGCGTTGGCATGCAATCGCTGGGTCTGACCGAAGTGGCGTATCAGAATGCCCTGGTCTACGCAAAAGACCGCCTGCAAATGCGCAGCCTGACCGGACCAAAAGCGACTGACAAACCAGCTGATCCCATCATCGTGCATCCCGACGTACGTCGTATGCTGCTGACGGCCAAGGCCTATGCCGAAGGTGGTCGTGCGTTCAGCTCCTACGTCGCGCTGCAAATCGACAAGGAATTGAATCATCCGGATGAGGCAGTACGAGCCGAAGCGGTGGATGAAGTCGCATTGTTGACACCTATCATCAAAGCCTTCCTCACTGATAACGGCTGGATCTCGACTTCGGAAGCGATGCAAGTCTATGGCGGCCACGGCTTCATCTCCGAATGGGGCATGGAGCAATACGTGCGCGACTCGCGCATCAATATGATTTATGAAGGCACCAACACCATCCAGTCGCTGGATTTGCTGGGCCGCAAAATCCTGCTGGATAACGGTGCCAAGCTGCGTAAATTCGGCGCCAAGATACAAGCCTTCATCGAAGAAAACGGCACCGATGAAGCGATGTCGGAATTCATCACGCCATTGGCGGATCTTGCCGACAAGGTCACCAAGCTGACAATGGAAATCGGCATGAAAGCTTTTCAGAATCCGGATGAAGTCGGCGCGGCTGCTGTACCTTATCTGCGCGTGGCCGGTCATCTGGTCTATGCCTACTTCTTTGCGCAAATGGCGAAGATCGCATTGGCCAAACAGGATGACAGCGATCCATTCTATAAATCCAAGCTGGCGACCGCGCGCTTCTACTTTGCACGCCTGTTGCCGGAAACCGCGATGCTGATACGCCAGGCACGCGCCGGTTCAGCCAGTCTGATGGCACTGGATGCTGAATTGTTTTGAACTTCAGGCCAGCTCGTTACGATAGAAAAATACGCATTACTCATTGAGAGGTTTAGGCATGTCAAATTTCATCGTCAGGAAAGTCGCCGTATTGGGCGCGGGCGTGATGGGCGCGCAAATTGCCGCGCATTGCGTGAATGCCAAAGTGCCGGTCATATTGTTCGACCTGCCAGCCAAGGAAGGCCCGAAAAACGGCATCGTCTTGCGCGCGGTCGAGAACCTTAAAAAACTCAGTCCGGCACCTTTGGCGAACGTTGATTACGCGCCTTTGATCGAAGTGGCGAACTACGAAGATGACCTGGAAAAGCTCAAGGATTGCGACCTCATCATCGAAGCGATCGCCGAGCGCATGGACTGGAAGCATGACCTGTATAAAAAGGTTGCGCCGCACATCGCAGCCAACACCATCTTTGCATCGAATACTTCCGGCCTCTCCATCACTGCATTATCCGAAGGATTTGCAGCGGATTTGAAAGCCCGTTTCTGCGGTGTGCACTTCTTCAACCCGCCGCGTTATATGCATCTGGTGGAATTGATACCGACCGCCGCGACCAAAGCGGAAATCCTTGATCAGTTGGAAGGCTTCCTCACTTCGACCCTGGGCAAGGGTGTGGTGCGTGCCTACGATACGCCTAACTTCATTGCCAATCGCGTCGGTATCTTTGGCATGCTGGCTACCATGCATGAAGCTGAAAAATTCGGCCTCACCGTGGACGTGGTGGATGACCTGACCGGTAGCAAGCTGGGACGTGCCAAATCAGGCACCTTCCGCACTGCCGATGTGGTCGGTCTCGACACCATGGCGCATGTGATCGCCACCATGCAAAACACTTTGCAGGACGATCCTTTCTTCCCGGTATATAAAACGCCGGACATCCTCACCAAGCTGATAGGTGGCGGCGCACTCGGACAAAAAGCCGGTGCCGGGTTTTATAAAAAAGTCGGCAAGGATATCCTGCGCATCGATCCGGCCAAAGCAGATTACGTCGCCGGTGGCGGCAAGGCAGATGACTTGATCGGCCGCATCCTGAAAGAAAAAGATCCGGCCAAGCGCATGAAAGCGCTGCACGACTCCACCAATCCACAAGCGCAATTCCTGTGGGCCATCTTCCGCGATGCCTTCCACTACATTGCCGTGCATCTGGAATCCATCGCCGACAACGCACGCGACATAGACTTCGCCTTGCGCTGGGGCTTCGGCTGGAATAATGGCCCGTTCGAAACCTGGCAAGCCGCAGGCTGGCAACAGATCGCGACCTGGGTCAAGGAAGACATAGATGCAGGCAAGGCACTCAGCAATGCGCCGTTGCCGGCATGGGTATTCGACGGACGCAATGGCGTGCATGCGGCGGATGGTTCATGGTCGCCCAAGCAAAAGAAAAACATTCCGCGCTCCCATCTTCCTGTCTATCAACGCCAGGCCTTCCGCGCTGCGCTGGTTGGTGACAATGGTGCGAATGGTCAGACAGCAGGTACCACCGTATTTGAAGATGAGTCTGTACGCATCTGGCATCAGGATGATGAAGTCCTCATCCTGTCCTTCAAAACAAAAATGCACGTCATCGGTGCCGGCGTCACTGCAGGCATCAAGCGCGCGATAGAAGAAGCAGAGCAGAACTACAAAGGCCTGGTCATCTGGCACGCGGATGCCGCCGAAGGAGGCGCGTTCTCGGCGGGTGCTGATTTGCAATCGATGCTGCCGCTCTTCATGTCTGGCGGTGTGAAAGCGATAGAGCCCGAAGTCGTCAAATTGCAGCAGGCGCACCAGGCATTGAAATATGCGAATGTGCCGGTGGTTGCCGCGGTCGCCGGACTGGCGCTGGGCGGTGGCTGCGAATTGCTCCTGCATGCCGCCAAGCGTGTTGCTTCGATAGAGTCCTACATTGGTCTGGTTGAAGTCGGCGTCGGCCTCATTCCTGCCGGTGGTGGTTTGAAAGAGGCGGCTGCACGAGCAGCTAATGATGCGCGCGGTAACGACATTCTGCAATTCCTCAAAAACTACTATATGAATGCGGCGACGGCTGCGGTCTCGCGTTCCGCACTGGAAGCACAAACCATGGGTTACCTGAAGAGCGATGACATCATCGTCTTCAATGCCTATGAATTGCTGCACATCGCGAAGACGCAGGCACGTGCCATGTTCGACGCAGGCTATCGTGCACCACGTAAAGCACTGGTGCCTTTGACCGGTAAATACGGCCTGGCGACGATAGGTGCGCAGCTCCTCAATATGCGTGATGGTGGTTTCATCTCGGCACATGATTACAAGCTCGGCATGATGATTGCGGAAGTCGTCAGCGGCGGTGACATCGAGCAGGGCAGCCTGGTCGATGAACAATGGCTGCTGGATCACGAGCGCAAGGCCTTCATGGAATTGCTGAACAACCCTAAAACCCAGGAACGCATCATGGGCATGATGCAGACCGGCAAACCAGTGCGTAATTGAAGAGGCGATTAAGCTACTGCGCGAACCAATCTCGACGCTGTGATGCTCGCTGTACCGACGTACAGCTGCGCTTCTCGCGCCGACCTTGATTCGCTCGCTACGCTTACTCACCCCTTCCGATACTTAAATAAGCGAAGTTCCCTTAGGAGCATAAGATGAGCAAACAACTTCAAGATGCCTACATCGTTGCCGCGACACGTACGCCTATCGGTAAGGCGCCACGCGGGATGTTCAAGAATACGCGGCCGGATGATTTGCTGGTGCATGCCTTGCAATCAGCTTTGGCGCAAGTGCCATCGTTGGATCCGAACCTGATTGAGGATGCCATCGTCGGCTGTTCTTTCCCGGAAGCGGAGCAGGGTTTGAACATGGCGCGCATGGGCGTGCTGCTGGCAGGTCTGCCGAAGACCGTGGGCGGTGTCACAGTGAATCGCTACTGCGCATCCGGCCTGACCGCAATTGCCATGGCAGCGGACCGCATCCGTGTGGGCGAGGCTGATGTCATGATCGCTGCCGGTGCCGAGTCCATGTCCATGGTACCTATGATGGGCCACCATCCGTCGATGAACATGGGCATCTTCAAGGAAGAAAATATAGGCATGGCCTACGGCATGGGCCTGACCGCAGAGAAAGTCGCGACGCAATGGAAAGTCAGCCGCGAAGCACAAGATCAATTCGCACTGAATTCACACCTGAAAGCATTAGCGGCGCAGCAAAGCGGCGAATTTAATAATGAAATGACGGCGGTGGAAATCGTCGAGCGCTTCCCGAATCTGTCGACTGGCCAAATTGATGTCAGCACCCGCATCGTGAACATGGATGAAGGCGCACGTGCCGACACCAACCTCGAAGCACTCGCCAAACTGCGCCCAGTGTTTTCGCCTAAAGGGTCAGTCACTGCAGGCAACAGCTCGCAAACTTCGGATGGTGCAGGGGCGCTCATCCTGGTCAGCGAAAAAATCCTCAAGCAATTCAACCTGACACCGCTGGCACGCTTCGTCTCCTTCGCCGTGCGCGGCGTACCACCGGAAATCATGGGCATAGGTCCGAAGGAAGCGATTCCGGCCGCCTTGCGTGCTGCAGGCCTGAAGCAGGATCAGATGGACTGGATAGAGCTGAATGAAGCCTTTGCCGCGCAAGCCTTGGCTGTTATTCAGGATCTGGGCCTTGATCCGGCCAAGGTCAATCCTATGGGCGGCGCGATTGCGCTGGGCCATCCATTGGGCGCGACTGGTGCGATTCGCTCGGCGACCGTGGTGCATGCACTGCGTCGCAAGAATCTGAAGTATGGGATGGTGACGATGTGCGTGGGTACGGGTATGGGGGCTGCGGGGATTTTTGAGAAAATGTAAGGCAACACCGCCTCATAAAAAAGCACAGGATTTATACCCTGTGCTTTTTTTCTGCCCGATGGCCTTGTTCATTCCGTCCGCGATCAACTCTGCTCGAACCATTCAACGGCATCGGCGCCAGCAGGAACACGGAATGCAGTCGTATTGTCTTGCGTCACTTGCCAGACCACTTTGGCGACATCGATCGCATGCGTTACTGCACCCTGGTAGTTCTGGAATCCCGACAGCACTGCATTCATGGTGGCTGCATAGTCATCAGGAAATGTCTGCGCGACCCGTGCATGAGCATTGCTGGCAAATGCGGTTTCCGGTGCCATGCCGGGCAATACCGTACCCACCCTGATATTGAATTCCTGCAGCTCCAGTGCCAGCGATGCGGTGAATGCGACTATCGCTGCCTTGCTGGCCGTGTAGACCGGTAGCAAAGGTAGCGTTTTCAACGTCACAGACGATGCCACGTTGACGATGACACCGGATTTGCGTGCGCGAAACTGCGGGAGCAGGGCTTGCGTCATGGCCATAGTGCCAAACGTATTTGTCTCAAACACATCGCGTACCGCATCCATGCTCGTGCTTTCGAATGGTCCCAGCATGCCGACACCGGCATTGTTTACCAGGACATCCACGGGGCCGGCTTCCTCGACTGCACGACGTATGCTCGCGGCATCTGTCACGTCTAGTTGCAGGATGCGTAAGTGCTCGGATTGCGGCAAAACATCAGCGCGTGGTGTACGCATGGTGGCGATGACATTCCAGTTGCGTTCCAGGAAATATTTGGCGATTTCAAGACCGAATCCGGATGAACAGCCAGTGATTAAAACGGTTTTCATGTGCGTCCTCTCATCAATAGGGAGGCTCAACGATAGTCGTGATGCGGCAAACCATCTACAATAGAAAATCTTAAATTTGTTTGCGAGAGTCCGAAATGGTTGATCCTTTGACCTCGGTTGTCACCCTTCTTCAGCCCAAGATGGCGTATTCAAAAATTGTGACCGGTGCCGGGCGCTGGGGTGTACGCGGTGAATTCGATGATGCGCCCTTGTTCTGTTGCGTCGTCCTGGAAGGGAGGATGCGCTACATGGTTGACGAGTCGCCATTGATAGTTGAAGCAGGCGATTTCCTGCTGATTCCTTCGATGTCGAAATTCTCGGTATCGAGTTTCGACGTGCCTGCCGATCACGAATGGCAAACGGAACCTGCATTGCTGGAAAACGGCGAGCATCGCAATGGTTTGCTATCAGTCGATGCCGATGTGAGAACGCTGGTCGGTTTCTGTCATTTGACTTCGCCAGATTCTGCCTTGCTTTTGACGCTGCTGCCGAAGCTGGTTCATATTCGTGGCGACCTCCGCCTGTCGGCGCTGGTTCAGTTGGTCATAGATGAGTCGCGCTCACAGCGACCCGCACGGGAAGTGGTACTTGAGCGCCTGCTTGAAGTGTTGCTGATAGAGGCTTTACGTTCGTCCAACAATGCGGGGACTTCACCCGGCCTGTTGCGTGGACTCGCCGATATTCGTCTGGCGAATGCCATACGGTGCATCCATGAAAATCCGGAGCAGCCGTGGAC
Organism: Herminiimonas sp. Marseille-P9896; assembly: GCF_903993245.1. Taxonomy (NCBI): domain Bacteria; kingdom Pseudomonadati; phylum Pseudomonadota; class Betaproteobacteria; order Burkholderiales; family Oxalobacteraceae; genus Herminiimonas; species Herminiimonas sp. Marseille-P9896. The sequence continues at coordinate 840,290 of NZ_CAJEVT010000001.1, forward strand.
TGTTGCACTGCTGGCGAAAGCATCGGCGCTGTCGCGTTCCACTTTCTTTGAGAGATTCAGCACGGCTCTGGGTGTCACGCCGATGGATTATCTGCTGTCGTGGCGGATGGCATTGGCCAGAAATTTTCTTGAGCAGAAAAAGAGCATTGCAGAAGTGGCGGCGTTGGTCGGCTACAGTTCATCAAGTACTTTTACCGTTGCTTTCACTCGTCACACCGGTATGCCGCCTGGTCAATATTCCAAATCGCGCCTCCTTGCGGCGGTGGCCGACAAGGTGGATGCTGTTTCATGAATTGTTTTCAACTTTGAACGAGTGCTAGATAAAGCTCTCTGCTATTTGATGGCCGTTGCGATCGATAGTCGCATAGCAACTCGCCTGCTTGCTGGCAAACCATACTTCACCTCTGCATCAAGCAATTGCCTTAAGCGTTGTTCTACCGACGCAGACACAATCTGAAATCCGAGTTGTGCATACCAGGGGGCATTCCAACTAACATCGCTGAAGGTCGTTAAGGTGAGTGCAGACAAACCACGATCCGATGCATGTTTGTATGCCTCCTGCACCAATCGTTTACCTATGCCCATGCGCTGAAAGTCTGCGTGAACGGAAAGCTCCCAAATATGCAGTTCATCATCGAACTCCTCTGTGCAGATAAAACCTATGACTTGTCCGGCATCAGTCTGTGCAACCCAGACAGTCCCTAGCGAGATAAGGCATATAAGTACGGGCTCGGACAAAGTGTCACTGTCAGCAAGCCATTCCAGACCTGGTGCTGTTTTGAATAATTGGGCTGCCGACTTTTCGATGACGGGTAACAGCGCCGCATCTTGCAGACAGGCGGGACGGATAGAAAATTCCATATCTAAGGTGTGTAGCAATCAGATTTAAATTCTACGACAGAGGCATGATAAGCATCTGTTAGCAAAGTAATGCACTCAAGCAGTGCAAGCACGCACCACGGCGACCCCCTGCGCCTGCATCCGGCGCAATCCCTCATCTCCCTCTGAACACAGTCAGCAATTTGTCGACTATTTGCCGAAAAATCGTAGTGGCACAGACCTTGCTATGACGTAGTTAAGCTTGTACACAAGAAGGTATTCTAATTACCGATCTGGTGTTGGCAGGCCGAATGCGCGCTTACTCGTCAACTTAATAAGGATCAGCCATGCACCCACGCAGAAAATTTATTGCCTCCCTGATTGCAGCATCGTTTGTCTGTGCCGCAGCGTCTACATCAGCACTGGCAGCGGATCAGGTGATCCGTGTCGGCACTCTTAAACTGATGCATGGCATCACGCCTTACTTCTACGATAAGTTCACACCACCGGGCTACAAGATAGAAGTGATCCCGTTTGAAACACCAACCGATGGCAAGAATGCAGTCGTGACCAAATCAGTTGATTTCGGTACCTACGGCCTGGCAGCAGCGACATTGGGTGCAGCAGCAGGTGAGCCGGTCGTGATCGTCGCAGCGCAGTGCAATCGCGGCATGGCAGTGGTGGCACGTGCTGACAGCAAGATCGCTTCCATCAAGGATTTGAAAGGCCAGCGCGTCGGCATCCTGCCTGGCTCGACGCAGGAAGTGGTGATTCTCGATCGCCTGAAACAAGAGGGCATGACTGTAAAGGACATCAAGCCTGTGCGTGTCTCTTTCAGTGAGATGGCTTCCGCACTGGAACGCAATGATATCGATGCATTCGTCGGTGCAGAACCTGGTCCATCCATCAGCGTCAGCCGTGGCATCGGCAAGATAGTTGAGTACCCGTATTCGACGCCGACCGGCACCGTGAATATGGTCATGACCACGCACGCAGATAACCTGAAAAACAAACAGGAACTGATCAAGGTCTTCCTGAAGATACATCGTCAGGCTACCGAGTACGCAATGGCGAATCGTGGCGCCTTCGTCGAGATGTCGGAACAGAAGCTGGGCTTGCCAGCCAAGGTCGTAGAGCTGGCCGCGCCTAACGTCGAGCTGACCTGGAAACTCGATGATGAATGGATCAAGCGTGCCAAGTACTACGGTTCGCAAATGCTGGACAAGAAACAAATCCGCCAGTTGCCTGATTACGGCAAGTTCATTGATGCCAGCTTCAATCAGCAAGTGAAGTAAGCATGACGTATCAAGCAGCAAGTATCTAGCTTAGTTTTATCTGGAAGGATTTATCGTGGAACAAACCGTCGAGTTACCGATGAAAGTTGTCAGGCCTGAGTTGTGGCCGCGTATCAAGCGTAGCCTGACGCCGTTGATAGTGCCCCTGTTGTTGCTGTTGGGCTGGCATGTGGGTGTCAAGGCGTCAGGTACGCAGTTGATCCCGCTGCCCAAGGACGTCGGCCTGATGTTGTATGACTTCGCGTTCGGCGGTATCTACGACGATGCCTTCAGCGAAACCTTGCCGCTGCATTTATGGAAATCGGTCACGCGCGTCTACGGTGGTTTCTTCGCCGCCGCGCTGGTCGGTATTCCGCTCGGTTTGCTGATCGGTCGCATCAAGGTAATACGCGAGTTGCTCGATCCGACCTTGCAGTTGCTGCGTCCAGTACCGGTGACTGCGTGGTTGCCGCTGTCGATGATTTTCTTCGGCATTGGTCCGAACGCAGCGATTTTCCTGGTCTTCCTCGGTGCGTTTTATCCGATTGTTTTTAATACGACTTTTGGTGTGAAGGCAGTTGATAACCGTTTGTTTGAAGCGGCGCTGATGCTGGGCTGTAATGGCTCATCGTTGTTCCGTCAGGTAGTGCTGCCTGCTGCAATGCCATCCATCCTGAATGGCTTGCGTCTGGGGCACGGCTTCGCCTGGATTCTGATCGTGGTCGGTGAGATGACAGGTGTACCGGAAGGCCTGGGTGCGGTGATTATGGATGGTCGCATGTTGTCGCGTACCGACCTGGTGATTGCAGGCATGGTCGTGATCGGCATCGTTGGTTACAGCACCGATCGCATCCTGGTCGCGATCAACAATTATTTACTCAAATGGAGCCCGCAACATCATGTCTGATACATACTCCGAACGTCGCCCTTTACCGGCGATAGATATCAAAGGCGTCAGCAAGGTTTTTTCGATAGGCGGACAAACCGTGCAGGCTTTGCGTGAAGTGAACCTGACCATTAACAAAGGCGAGTTCGTATGCCTGATCGGTGCTTCTGGTTGCGGTAAATCGACGCTGTTGCGCATCATGGCTGGATTTGAAACGACTTCTTCCGGTAGCGCGAATATGTATGGCATGCCTATCGATGGACCCAGCCCGGAGCGCGGCATGGTGTTCCAGGATTACGGCTTGTTCCCGTGGTTGACCGTGAAAGAAAACATAGGCTTCGGTCAGCGTCAGCGTAATCTGCCCAAGGCCAAGCTGGAAGAACTCTCGGCTTATTACACCGATATGGTTGGACTGACCAAATTTGCCAATTACTATCCGGGGCAGTTGTCCGGCGGAATGAAGCAACGTGTGGCGATAGCCCGTGTGCTGGCGAATGATTGCGAAGTCTTGCTGATGGATGAGCCGTTCGGTGCGCTGGATGCGTTGACACGTGAAAAACTGCAGCAGGATTTGCTGGAAATATGGGAACGTACCAAGGTGACCGTCGTGTTTGTCACGCATGCGGTAGAGGAAGCCGTGATGCTGTCGGATCGGGTGGTGGTGATGACAGCTGGCCCGGGCCGCATCGAAGAAGATATCAAGCTGGATCTGGCACGTCCGCGCGATATTACGGCGGTCGAGTTCAATGAAATCCGGCGCGATATTACCCAGTATTTGACCAGTCACGTATCGGCCAAAGTCGCAGCCTGAAGTTGGCAGCAAAATAGTCGTAAAGGCGGAAATTCGCGCTACCATGGCATAGGATTTCCGCCCATGCGGAAAAAAGAGCCAAATAAAATAACAACGTGAATCCGCTATGAATTCGATATATCACGGCATGGACCAGGCCGCTCTGGACGCCGGTTACAACAACTCGCTGGCGGTCAAGGACAGTCCCGCCATATTGAAAGATTTTGATCAGCGCAGTGCGGCTTTGCGCGCCGAGTACGGGCAGCGGCTAGACCTGCGCTATGGCCCGGCAGAACGCAATCGCATCGATTACTTTGCCGGCAACAAGCCGGGACCGCTGCTAGTGTTTATCCACGGCGGCTACTGGCAAATGCGGGCCAAGGAAACCTTCAGCTTTCTCGCTGCAGGACCGTTGGCGCACGGCATGCATGTCGCGCTGATTGGTTATACGCTGGCACCGGATGCGACATTGACTGAAATCGTGGCAGAGGTAAGGGCGGGCATAGCCTGGTTGCGGCAGCATGCCGCAGAGTTTGGCGCTGACGTGGAACGCATCGTCGTATCCGGTTGGTCGGCCGGTGGGCACCTGACTGCCATGTGCGTCGATGAGCCCGGTGTGATCGGTGGTGTGGCGATCAGCGGCATCTATGACCTGGAACCGATACGCCTGTGCTACCTGAATAACAAACTGCAACTGAGTGCAGCGGAAGAGAAGGAGCTGAGCCCGTTACTGCTGCCGCTCAGTCCACGTCCGTTGACGCTGATGTATGGTTCGGATGAATTAGCCGAGTTGCAGCGTCAGTCCGAGCAATTCGGTGCAGCGCGTAATGCCTTGCCAGGCGCGCTGGTGCCGCTGGCGCAGCGCAATCACTTTACTATCCTCAATGATCTGGCCGCGGTCGATGGCGCGATTACGCGTGAAGTGTGCGTCATCGCCGGGATCGCTTAATTTGGCGCAGCGGCTATCGTGGCGTCAGAGCGGAAACGCTGGCGGTAGTCGCTCGGTCCTATACCCAATCGTTTCGAGAAGATGCGGCGCAGCGTAGCTGCATTCGTCAGTCCGCAACGGCGGGCAATTTCACTCAGGCCGAGATCGGTCGATTCCAGATAACGACGTGCCGCATCGATGCGGGCGTCATTGACGAAATTCATCAGTGTTAAACCGGTTTCCTGCTTGAAGACGCGCGACAGATTGCGCGCACTCATTTGCATTTCATCGGCGATGCTGAGCAGCGTATGCTCAACGTTGAGGTTGTTGAGTACATAGTTCTGTACCGCGGCAACCGGCGAATCGTTCTTGACCTGGACTTCCAGCAGCGGACTGAATTGCGACTGTCCGCCAGCGCGGCGCAGGTAGACGATGAGATACTTGGCCACATCGAGTGCCATTTGTTTGCCGAAATCTTCTTCTATCAACGCCAGCGACAAGTCTATGCCCGCCGTCACGCCAGCCGTGGTGTAGAGACTGTCGTCCTTCACATAAATCCGGTCAGGCTCTACCGTCGCCTTGCGGAACATGGACGCCAGGCGTGCGGCATCCATCCAGTGTGTGGTGACGGTCTTGCCATTGATCATGCCCGCCGCACCCAGTGCGAATACACCGTTACAGATCGCGCCTATGCGACGGCAGCTTTCGCCTTGCGCCGCCAGCCAGTCGGTCAGCGTGGTGTCTTCCAGGATGTCGAACACCCCAAGCCCGCCCGGCACGATCAGCGTATCAAAGTGCGGGCAGGGATCAAAGATGGTGCGATCCGGCATGACGGTCAGTCCGCTGGATGACTGGATAGGCCCGCGCGTGGTGGCGATAGTCAGGATTTCATATTCGCATTCGCCATTGCTGAGTACTTTGACCTCGGCAAAGGCGTCGCCGGGCGCAGCGATGTCCAGCATCTGGAAACGGGGGAAGACGACGAGGCCTATCGTAATTTTGCGCATGAAAAGTGGTGTGCAGAAAAATTCGGGATTGGTAAAAATCTGTGCAAATCATACCTGATGCAGGCCGCCAGTTGCATATAGACAGAATCAGGGGGGCAAGCATTGCTTTGGCAGGATAGCCGTCATGTTTGGCGGATTAAGACCGCAGACTATGGTTTTGCTTTTTGCTCTTGCTTTGCATACTGGATACGGGTTCAGCACAGCTCATTTCGGGATGTGCGACTGGTTATTCAATCAGGAGAGCAAGATGGAAGTAGCAATATCCAGTGCCGAGGATGTAGGCCCGGCTTTTTCAGTAGATGGCATGTTGCAGGCGCGCGCCAAAACTCGTGAAGCGATACGTACCATCGCCGCGCTGGTGCGACCGGGCATGGTGGAAGAGGATGCGGTCGACATGGCGAAACGTACGCTGATCGCTTCCGGCCTGGATCTGACCTGGCATCCGACGCGCATACGGTTCGGCAGGAATACCATGAAGGCGATGAAGCAGGCTTCCGAGCCGGGCATCGTGTTGCAGGAAAACGATATTTTCTTTATCGATATGGCACCGCGTTTTGCAGCATGGGAAGGGGATGGCGGCGCATCCTTTGTAGTCGGCCAGAACGCCGAGTACGCACGCTGTGCTGCCGATGCAGAAGAGATTTTTCATGTCGTGCGCAAGGTCTGGCTAGAGGAGCGGGCGAGCGGACAAGAGCTATATCGCTACGCCGAACAGCAAGCGCGGCAACGTGGCTGGGAATTGAACTTTGACCTGCCCGGCCATCGCGTATCTGACTTCCCACATGCGGCCATACACACGGGTTCGCTGGCCGATTTTGCAGCGACACCATCCGGCATGCGCTGGATACTGGAAATCCATATCCGTCATCCGGAACAGCAGTTTGGTGCCTTCTTTGAAGACATGCTGCTGGACGACAGCAGCTATATCGTCGCTTGATCCGTATCAGTTGCCGATCCGCTCAGGCCGATAGCTGCGCCGCCAGCCGCGCCTGGTGCAACATCTGTATTGTGATTTTCTTCACTTCAGATTGACTCAGGGCGATGTGGGCGCGCAGCAGGTCCTTGGCCTGACAGCTGCGTTTCTCGATGATGGCACGCAGGATGTGTGCATGTTCGGTATAGGTGACTTCTATGCGCATTTCCTTGGTGAATTCGAGACGACGGATGACGCGTATGCGTTCGGTGATTTCGTGATGTATGCGTGCCATCTCGACGTTGCCACTGGCTTCTACCAGTTGTTCGTGGAAGCGTTCGTCATGCACCGAGAGTGTAGGCACATCTGTGATGCGTTCATGTTCCGGTACGAACCAGAGCGCAGCCAGTTCCTGCAATAGTGGCGGTGTTTCCGGCATCGTGCACAATTGCTCGACGGCAGCGCATTCGAGCACGCTGCGTACGTCGTACAGTTGCTCAAACATCTGGAAATCGAAGGGCCTGATTTGCCAGCCTGCTTTGTGCAAGACTTCTACATAGCCTTCACGCTGCAAACGGAATAATGCTTCGCGTACTGGCGTACGGCTCATTTGCAGGCGCTCGCTCATTTCGTTTTCGCTAAAGCGATCACCGGGCAGGAAGTGGAAATCAAAGATATCCGCTTTCAGCCGGGTGTAGGCTTGTGAGGCGAGGCTGTCCGGCAGGACTTTGGCAAATTTAAGCTTGGGGATCATGGTGCATTCCAAAAGTCAGTTCAGGCTGCCTTGTTGCAATATGCGCGCCAGCCGCCGTAGGTTGTAATGTCCTGCGCACTTTCCAGTGCATAGGGTTCACAGATGAAACCTTTCACCAGCCTGCCGTCGGCCAGTTCCAGCGTGCCTATACCCAGTGGCGCGGGTACACCAGCGACAAAGGAGCCGAAGGCGGTGAGCGGGATATCCCATAACTCCACAGCAATCGCAGCGCCATCCTTGCTGCGCACCAGACCGGGCTTGGGCGGGACGGTTTGTGCCAGTGCGTACAGACGGTAATTGCTGGCGGTTAGTGTGCTTTCTACCAGCATGGCTTGGCGTTCCGTCAGCTCACGATTCAGTGGCATGCCGGTCAGGTGTGCACCTACCACGGCGATGCGCAAGTGACCTGCCGGTACTTGCTCCTTGGTCGATGTCGTTGCGTCAGCCCCGTTATAAGGCAATCCGGTAGCACCACGCGTCAGCCCTGTTTGCGCCTGCCAACGTTTTCCGTAGGCAGCCAAGGCCTGATCCGACCAGGCCGGGCCTATCAGCGTCAGTCCGAACGGCAGGCCGTCGTTACGCAGGTTGGCCGGTACGGCCAGAGCGCACCAGTTCAGCAGATTGACGTAGTTGGTGTACTTGCCCATGTGGCTGTTGAGGCGAACCGGGTCTGCAGCGACGTCTGCGATTTTGTAATGCGTCGGTGCGGTCGGTACCAGCAAGGCATCGACCGAGGCCATGATCTTGTCGGCAGCGCGCTTGAGGTCAGCCAGCTTGTATTGCGCATTGAAGGTATCCGCCGCAGAGAATTCCTGCGCGCGGAAGATGATGTTGCGTACGACCGGATGGATGGCATCCGCATGTTCTTCGGCGAAGGCTGCAATGGCGGCGTAGCGTTCGGCTACCCATGGGCCATCGTAGAGCAGGGCGGTGACTTGATCGAAGAGTGAGAAGTCGAGCGGTATGCATTCCGCGCCGCTGGCGCGTACTGCATCCAATGCCTTTGCATAAGCCGTTTCGGCCACAGCATCACCATAGAATTCGGGTGCAGCCGGGATGCCGAAACGCGGTTTGGCTGGCAGCGTGGTTGACACTTGTTCCGGACGCGCACGGGAATAGGCATCTGCGTCATCGTAGCCCGCAGCTTGTGTATAGACCAGTTCTGCATCAGCGACGGTGGTCGCGAAAATGGAAACGCAATCCAGCGTACGGCATGCCGGTACTACGCCACGTCCGCTGAGTGAACCTACCGTTGGTTTCAGTCCGACGATATTGTTAAGTCCTGCCGGTACGCGACCCGAACCTGCGGTATCGGTGCCGAGTGAAAACGGTACCAGGCCACGCGCAACGACCGAGGCAGAACCGGAACTGGAGCCACCGGAAACATATTCCGCATCGAAGGTATTTGGCACGACGCCGTAAGGAGAGCGGATGCCGACCAGGCCGGTAGCGAATTGATCAAGATTGGTTTTGCCGATGACGATAGCGCCTGCATCCAGCAAGCGCTGTACCACGGTCGCATGTTGTTCCGCGATGTAGGCAAATTCGGGGCAGGCCGCAGTGGTACGTATGCCTGCTACATCGATATTGTCCTTGGCCGCAAACGGTACCCCGTACAAAGGCAGCTTGCTCAGATCCGGATTGGATACACGTCTGGCTTCCAGCGCTTCTAATTGCGTTGCCAGATAAGGCTGGTCTATCAGCGTGATCCAGGCGGCATCATCCTGCGCCATGCTGTCCAGCAAGCCGGGAAGTAAAGATGCCGGTGTTGCACCGTCGCGGTAAGCGTTTTGCCAATCAACTATAGTCCATCCCAACATTTTGAATACCCTCATGTATACAAGTTTGTATTTGTCTTAGCATGAGTCATGCCAGTGGAAATTGGCAAGCTTTTGCTCACGGCAGGGCAGATGTGTGCACTCTTGCATGTGGCCTGTTTCGCCTTGGTGCGGGCGCGCACTTTTCGAGTGCGTTTGTATGTTGCGTACGATAAGAGTGCGCTTTCTTTTGCAATTTTTCTCTCGCTACTCTCGTCAATTCTCTCTGTTGTTTTTCGCTGATGTTCATGTCGCGAAACACTTCACTTCTCATAGCAAATTTCATTTTGCTTCACATCGGATTGCATCCTTTTCACGCCTTCGCCGGAATCAGCTATGACAGAATTTGCGTCGCTGTTCAGCTGTAAAGATCAATTAAAAAAATGACGTCGGCTTCATGCCTGCTAACGATTACCCCCATTTCCTGGGAGACTAAATGATGTGGTCACACGTGTACGATCCTTTTAACAACGCGCTACTTTCAACGCTGGCGGCGGCAGTACCTGTCGTCGTGATGTTGTCGGCGTTGGCTTTCTTTCATATCAGGGCACATATTGCCGCGCTGCTCGGTCTGGGCTCGGCTATCGTGGTCGCGATATTCTGTTTCACCATGCCTGCTTCGAGTGCGCTGTCGTCCGCTGCATACGGCGCGGCGAATGGTCTGATGCCTATCGGCTGGATCATCCTGAACGTCATTTTTCTGTATCAACTCACCGAGCGTAAAGGCTACTTCAAGGTGCTGCAGGAAAGTATCACCGGCATTACGACGGACCGACGTTTGCAACTGTTGCTGGTGGCGTTTTCCTTCGGTGCATTCTTTGAAGGTGCAGGTGGCTTCGGCACGCCGGTAGCAGTAACTGGTGCGATGCTGATTGGACTTGGTTTCGCTCCGCTGGCTGCTTCCGGTTTGTCGCTGATTGCGAATACCGCACCGGTAGCGTTCGGTGCACTGGGTACGCCCATCATCGCGCTGGCTGGCGTGACCGGACTCGACATGCTGCAACTGTCGGGCATGGTAGGTCGTCAGTTGCCGGTGTTTTCCATGCTGGTGCCATTTTGGTTGATCTGGGCCTTCTGCGGTTTCCGCGGCATGCTGGCTGTGTGGCCTGCGATCCTGGTGGCTGCTGCTGCGTTCGCGGTACCGCAATACCTGATTTCCAACTTCCACGGACCGTGGCTGGTGGACGTCGGTGCAGCGATTTCGTCTATGGTCTTGCTGACCCTGTTCCTGCGCGTATGGAAACCGGCCACGATCTGGACTTCGGCTGCTGGCAAGTTCAAGGCTGCGCCACAACAACAGCAAGCGTCAGTGATCCATACCCATACACGTGAGGCGGTGATACGCGCGTGGTTGCCGTGGTTCATTCTGTCGGTGCTGGTGTTCCTGTGGGGTATACCGGGCTGGAAGAAGATGCTGGACGGCATTTCGGTGCTGCGCTTCGAATGGCCGTGGTTGCATATGTTGACGCAAAAAATGCCACCAGTCGCTTTGCATCCGCATGTGGAAGCCGCCATCTTTAACCTGAACTGGTTGTCTGCAACCGGTACCGGGATTTTCATTGCGTCGATGATTTCCGGCCTGGTGATGGGCTATCGCTTCAAGCAATTGTTTGTCGTGTATTGGGACACGCTGAAGATACTGCGTCACTCACTGATCGCCATCGCCGCGATGCTCGCGCTCGGTTACATCACACGTTACTCCGGCATGGATTCGACCCTGGGTCTGGCATTTGCCCACACCGGTGCCTTTTATCCTTTCTTCGGTACTTTGCTGGGCTGGATGGGCGTCGCACTGACTGGTTCCGATACTGCAGCGAATGTCCTGTTCGGCGGCTTGCAAAAAACTACCGCAGAGCAGCTGGGCTTGAATCCTGTGTTGATGGCATCAGCCAATTCATCGGGCGGCGTGATGGGCAAGATGATCGATGCGCAATCCATCGTGGTGGCCGCAACGGCCACCAAGTGGTACGGCCATGAAGGCGAGATCCTGCGCTATGTCTTCTTCCATTCGATCGCACTGGCTTGTCTGGTTGGTCTGTTCGTCACCTTGCAGGCGTATGTGTTCCCGTTCACCCGCATGGTCTGGTAGCGGCTCTGGCATTAGGGATGCAGTTTTCCTGCATCCCGGATGCAAATCATTTCAATCTGTAAAGCGCTCTTTTTTCGCTGTACCCCGCCTATAGTGGCACGTGACTTTCGGACTCACTATCCGGACTCAAAATATATTTTAGGAGAGTAGTAATGAAGGAATATCCAAAATTCAAGGCTGCAGCATGTCATGCAGCGCCTATCTATTTCGACACCCCTGCCACCATTGATAAAGCTTGCGACCTGATCGCTGAAGCTGCGCGCAATGGCGCTTCGTTGATTGCATTCCCGGAAGCGTTTGTCTCTGCATTCCCGATCTGGTGTGGTGTATGGGCGCCAGTTGAAACGCATGAATTCTTTTTCAAGCTGGCTTCGTCAGCGATAACAATCAATGGCCCGGAAGTAGCGCAGTTGCGCGAAGCAGCACGTCGTCATGGCGTGTTTGTTTCGATGGGTATCAATGAAGGCACACCTGTCAGCATGGGCTGTGTCTGGGATACCAACATCCTGATCGGCGACGACGGCAGCATCCTGAATCGTCATCGCAAACTGATCGCCACCCATTGGGAAAAGCTGGCATGGGCCAGCGGTGATGGCAGTGGTTTGCGCGTGGTCGATACACGTATCGGCCGCATCGGCGCACTGGTGTGCGGTGAAAACACAAACGCGCTGGCGCGCTTCTCACTGATGGCGCAAGGCGAAAACGTACACATCTCCGCATACTCGCCACGTTGGCCTACCCATCCTTCCGGCGAAGTGGCGTATGACCTGGAAGCATCGATCCGCTTGCGTGCCGGTGCTGCTGCGTTTGAAGGCAAGATGTTCAACATCGTTGCTTCCGGCTTCCTGCCACCAGAAGCGATTGACATGATCAGCCGCAATGATCCGCGCGTACGTCGCCTGATGGAAGAAGCATCGAAGAGCGTTTCCATGATCATGGGCCCGGATGGCATGCCTATCAGCGACACCTTGCAGGATGAAGAAGGCATCGTCTATGCCGATATCGATCTCGCCAAATGCGTCGTACCTAAACAATTCCAGGATGTGGTCGGTTACTACAATCGTTTCGATGTATTCGAATTGAAGGTCAATCGTCGCGCATTGACACCAGTCGAGTTCAATGACGCAGAAGCGGAAACCGAGCGCGCGCAGTTTGCTGCCGAGCTCGGACCTTTGCCTGCACTGTCACGTGTACCTGACGGCAGCGACCGTTTGCAATAAGGTTAAGCCGCCTTTACGAAGGCGGTGTTTTCATTTTTAGATAGCAGGGTGATTATGTCTTTACCTCTCATCACTGAAATGCGTGTACGTGCGTTGATCGTACCGCTCGCACAACCACTGAAAACGGCGAGCGGTACGGTGCAAGCAGCACCCATGCTATTGCTGGATGTACAGACGGATGCCGGTGTTTGCGGTCATGCGTATATCTTCACGTACACGCCGCTGGTGCTGGGCGCAGTCAAACAACTGGCGACTGACCTGAACTTGTTGCTCGAAGGTCAGCCGCTGGATCCGCTGGGGCTGACGAATAGTCTGCGTAGCCGCTTCATGCTGATCGGTACCTATGGCCTGGTGGACATGGTGCTGGCCGGTATCGACATGGCGGTGTGGGATGCGCATGCGAAGTTTCTTCAGCTGCCGCTGGTGCGTGCGCTGGGTGGCAGCGTAGGCAGTGGTACTGCGGCTGACGGTATCCCTGCGTATGCCAGTTTCGGTATGGATGGGATGGCAGATGCGGTCAAGCATGTGGCCGCTGCAGTGGAGCGCGGCTTCAAGGCGATCAAGATCAAGATCGGCTATCCGACCTTGCAGGAAGATATTGCGGTGGTGCGTGCAGCGATCAAGGCGACGGAAGGTGCGGCGCGCCTGATGGTCGATTACAACCAGAGTCTGGATGTGGCTGAAGCGATGGTGCGTTGTCCGGCGCTGGATGATGAAGGTTTGCTGTGGATAGAGGAGCCGACCCGTTACGACGACAACTGTGGTCATGCGCAAATTGCAGCTGCCATCAAAACGCCGCTGCAGCTAGGCGAAAACTTGTGGGGGCCTCGTCAGGTAGCAGAGAGCCTGCGCATGAAGGCATCGGATTACATGATGCCGGACCTGATGAAGATAGGTGGCGTGTCGGGCTGGATGCAAACGGTCGGTTTGTGCGCGGCGAATAATGTGCGTGTCTCGAATCACTTCTTCCAGGAAATCAGCGTGCATTTGCTGCGCGTGACACCGACTGCGCATTACATAGAGTATTTCCAGATGGCAGATCCGATATTGGTCGACCCATTGCAGGTACGCAATGGCAACGCGATCGTACGGGATAGTCCTGGCAACGGTATCCAGTGGAAAGAGGAAGCCGTTGAACGTTACACCCTCTGAAGATGGTGTGTCTCTTTAGGCAGTGCCCCGCGCGTGCGAGGTACTGCCTATTTTTTTCTTTTGCCTGATGGTTTGCTGGCCAGCGCCAATGCCTGCATCGCATCTTCACGCTCAAGGTCGCTGCGCAGCCAGTTGATTACTTCCAGCGACTCCGTATGTTGCAAGGCTTCCGGCAAGCAAGTTGCGAAGTAGGAATAGGCAGGCTTCGCACTCAAATCAAACACCGGTACCAGGCGCCCGCTGGCGGTCAGTGAGGCTGCCATTTTCGGACGCGCCAGCGCGACGCCGTGACCCCATGCCGCTGCCTGCATGCAGGACCCGATATCGACGAATTGCAGTGTACCGACCGGCTCGCGCCAGTCCAGACCGGCCGCCTGGAACCATGGATGCCACGGTTCTATCGTGCAGCGTAGCAAGGTCGCGCGCTGCAGGTCTTCGTAAGTCTCAAACGGACCGTGTTGCGCCAGGTATTCCGGGCTGCACATAGGCACCACATCTTCATCGAGTATGCGCGTGACGTGATAACCGGGATAGTGGCCTATGCCGAAACGTATTTCTATATCCGAATCGTCTGCTTTCAAACCGACCAGTGGCACTGATAGCTGTAACTCAAAACGCAGTGCCGGGAAATTTTCCTGCAACGAGCTCAGGCGCGGAATGATGATCTGATAGGCAAAGGTCGGTGGCGCGGCGATGCGCAATTGCTTTTTAACTTTGCTGCTGGCAGCGGGATTGCGCCCGAAGTGACTCAGTGTATTCAGCGCATTGCGCACCGCTTCCAGGTAAGCCTGGCCATCGGCGGTGAGGACTGCTTCGCCGCTGGTCTTGCGAAACAGTTGCAGATTGGTCGCTTCTTCCAGTTGCTTGATGCGATGACTGACGGCGCTCGGTGAAATGCACAATTCGCGCGCGACCAGTACGCCGCTGCCCAGGCGTGCACGCGCTTCAAATGCAATCAGGCAAGGAATCGGTGGCAGGCGGAAATCGATAGTAGACATGGATGCGCTATTTCGATGGTGATGTGCAATGAACGATTATAGAGCGCTATGCGGAGATGCGATTAACCGTAAGCACCACCAGTGAGAAATAAATCTGTCATGCGTGCCATGCTGATGACGATGGTGGTGAATGTGCAGGCGAAAGTGAGCACGATCAGGATGACGACAGACCAGCGCGAGTCGGATTGTTGTGCCGACAGTTCGTTATGTTTCGCATCCCATTTCTCATCCGGTGTGAGGCCGATCACGAGCGCTTCTATCCACGCCGCGAAGACGGGAATAGGAAACAGGCTGAGCAGATTCAGCGCCAGCGAACTCGATGTCTGCGCGACGAACAGGGTCAGGATGAAAAGAACAAAAGCACAGAAGTAAATCCAGGCCCAGAAGTCCTTGCGACCATATAAGTAAAAACGATGTGCACCGGTGCCGCCGAGCAAGACTGCCAGCAAAGTGGTGCTGGTCTTGCTCTTGTGTTTGCTGCTTAGTAGTGGTGTGTGACGTGATGATGAATGCGATGCAGGCATGTTTTAACGTGAGCGATAACGATTGACATCGTTGGGTGAGACCGCGCTAGCCTGGTTGCCCCAGGAATTGCGGATGTAGGTCACGACAGAGGCGACTTCTTCATCCGTCATCGAGTGACCGTATGGTGGCATGCCGTAAGGACGCGGATTGCCTGCGGTACTCGGGGCATAGCCGCCATGCAAGACCATGCGGATGGCATTGGTCGCAACCGGTGTGGTGATCGCACGGCTACCGGCCAGTGCCGGATAGATGGAGGCTACACCTTTGCCGGATTCCTGATGACAGCTGGCGCACTGGTTTTCATACAACTTGGCACCGGCCTTGATCATGTTTTTCTTGGTTTCATCCGGGATGCTTTCAGCTGTCACTGCCGGTGCCGCGATTTGTTGCGGTAGTGATTTCAGGTAAACCGCCATCGCCTTGATGTCTTCATCCTTCGCATATTGCAGGCTGCCGAATACGACTTCTGCCATCGGCCCGCTGACGGAGCGGCTTGGTGCGACGCCGGTTTTCAGCAGTGCTGCCAGGTGTTCGGTTTCCCATTTGCCGAGGCTGGTCGGGGCGTCACCATTCAATGGCGGTGCGTACCAGTTCAGCACTGGGATCATGCCGCCGCCGAGTTCTGCTTTCAGGTCGGTACCGCCGAGGCTATCGCGCGGGGTATGGCAGGCACTGCAATGGCCCAGGCCCTGTGCCAGATAAGCACCGCGATTCCATTCCACCGATTGTTTGTCATCATTCGCGTACTGGCCGGGACGGAAGTAGAGCGCACGCCAGACATAGAGTGCGAGACGGTTGTCGTAAGGGGAGCGCAGCTCAGGTGCGCGATTCGGCTGACTGACCGCAGGCAGGGTTTGCAGGTAAGCGAAGATGGCATCCGAATCTGCGCGCGTGACCTTGGTGTAGTTGGTGTACGGGAAGGCCGGATAGAGCAGGCTGCCGTCTTTCGATTTACCGTTGTGCATCGCTTGCCAGAAATCGTCGCTATTCCATTTGCCCAGACCGGTTGCGTCATCCGGCGTCAGGTTGGATGTATAGATATTGCCAAACGGGGTCGGTACCGCACGGCCACCAGCATAGGACTCGCCGCCGCGCGCGGTGTGGCAGCTCATGCAATTGCCGACGCGTGCGAGGTAGGCACCTTGTACCAGTTGCTGGGCCGGATCGGCAGGTGGCACCGACGGCTGGTCGAGGTCAGGGTTGCGATTGGCGAGGAATAGCCAGACGATGAAGACCGTGAAGATGCCGAGCAGCAGAGCAAAAAGGCGGAGGAGATAGGATCGTTTCATGGGTCTGCTTCCCTACGGTGCGAGTTTGCCGCATTCCAGCGGGAGCTTGGCCGTGATGGCGGGGGCTGGCGAGGCATCGGCCGGTACGCGCTGTTCGGACAACCAGGCGGCGGCGGCACTGATATCTTCCGCACTCATTTTTTTGACGATGTCGGCCATGCAGTCCGGCTTGGCGGCGTGGCGCGTGCCTATCTTCCATGCGCCTATTTGGCCCAGCAGATAGTCACGCGGCAAACCGATCAGGCCGGGGATGGCAGGTGCGGTGCCGGTCATTTTTGCGCTATGGCAGGCGACGCAGGCCGGTATACCTTTGGCTTTGTCACCGTCATGCACCAGGCGACGACCCCGTTCCAGTTCAGCAGGATTTGATTGCGAGGCTTGCGGTTCGGGGTAGGGCGGATGCTGATCGGAGAAGTATTGTGCGATTTCGCGCAGGTAGGTATCCGACATGTTTTCCAGCATGGCGGTCATGACCGGATAAGTCCGTTTGCCGTCGCGGAAGTTGATGAGCTGGTTATATAGATAGCCGGCTGGTTTGCCTGCAATGCGTGGATAGTAGCCGTCGCTGCCGGCGCGGCCTTCCTTGCCGTGGCACACCACACAGGCAGCCACGCGTTGCGCGATGGTGTCGGGGATTTTGCCGGTGTCGGGAGCCGCGTCCGCTGCAGCAATTGCAGTACCGGCGGCAAGAACGAGGCTGGCGGCGGCGAGCACTCGGAGCAAGGCTGAGCATGGACTACGCATGGTGTGCGATGCACTCATTGTTATAGGTCTCTGGTGGGCTGAGGGCAGGATGATGCGCGCTAGCTCCTCTGCAGCTTGTCGGATTTTCTACATGATACTGCAAGGGTAAGGGGGTAAGGCTGCTTTGCCTAGCATCAGTAGCTGCGCAAAAAACCATAGCAGTTTGCGCACAAATGCCTGATCACCATTTTGTGATGATTAAAAAGGTATGGTTGCGCAGGCTCAGGCCATCTTTTGTACCAATGCGCCCAGGGTTGCGAGTGCGGTCTCGCTGCGTTCATCCCACGTATGGCCATAGTTCAGGCGTATGCAATTGGTGAAACCGTGATGGGCGGAGAAGATAGGTCCCGGTGCAATGCTGATGCCCATTGCCAGCGCCTGCCGATGCAATTCCAGTGCATTGACTTCAGCAGGTAGTTCCAGCCACAGGAAATATCCGCCTTTGGGCCGTGTCGCCTGTGTACCCGGCGGAAAGTAGCGGGCGATCGCTTCCATGAAGAGTGTTTGCTGGACCGACAGTGTGTGGCGCAACTGGCGCAGGTGTTTGTCGTAGCCGCCTTTTTCCAGATAGGTGGCGAGTGCTGCCTGTGCCGGAGCGGAAGCGGCCAGCGTCGTGGTCAGCTTGTGGCGCGCCACGGCACGAGTAAAACGGCCGGGTGCAGCCCAGCCGACACGATAGCCGGGAGCCAGGCATTTGGAGAAAGACGAGCAATGCATGACCAGGCCTTTGCTGTCATAGGCCTTGGCCGGCATCGGTCGTTTGTCGCCGAAGTAGAGTTCGCCGTAGACATCGTCTTCGATCAGCGGGATTTCATGTTGTGTCAGCAACTTGACGAGGTCGCGTTTTTTTTCATCCGGCATCAGGCTGCCGAGTGGGTTCTGGAAGGTACTCATCAGCCAGCATGCTTTTGGCTGGTGCCGTTCGATGGCGCGTGCCAGCGCTGCGAGGTCTATGCCTTCACGCGGATGGGTAGGTACTTCTATCGCGTGCAGGCTGTTGCGTTCCAGTGCCTGCAATGCGGCATAAAAGGTAGGTGACTCGACCAGTACTGCGTCGCCGGGACGCGTCACTGCGCCTAGGCACAGGTTGAGCGCGTCCAGCGCACCGTTGGTGATGACGATTTCATCGCTATGTATATGCAAACCGTCAGCCAGATAGCGCAAGGCGATCTGGCGCCGCAATTGCGGATTGCCCGGCGTCAGGTCATCGACGGCGCTCCACGGATCGAGTTGCTGCACGCTGGATGCCATCGCCCGCGCCAGCCTGGCCATAGGGAATAGCAAAGGACTGGGGAACGCCGAGCCGAACGGCACTAGGTCGCGCATCTTCGCGGATTCCAGGACTTCAAACACGCGTTCACTGATGTCGACAGGCGATGACGCTTCGTCCGGCTGCGAGGCCTGTTCCGGTTCCGGCGGTAATTTCTGCGCGGCACCGGCTACGTAGTAACCGGAGCGTTCGCGCGCCCGTATCAGGCCGCGTGCTTCCAGCAGGTAGTAAGCCTGGAAGACGGTGGATGGGCTGACCGCGCGACTGGTGCTGGCCTGGCGTACTGAAGGCAGACGATCACCCATGCGCAAGACGCCATCCTGTATGGATTGCGCGAGTTCGGCGGCGAGCGTTTCGTACAATTTCATGTAATGAATCTCTGCGTGCAGGGGGATGGGTGAAATCAGGATAAATTTCTATCGCGCAAGTGCATGATAAAACATTATTCGCGCTTGCCGACGCTTGCTGGACTACAATGTCGGCTGAAGTAAGCCAAGACAACCGCTGGCTGTCATTTCGGTGATGGCGGGAGGAAGGTCCGGACTCCATAGAGCAGGGTGACGGTTAACGGCCGTCCGCCGTGAGGCGAGGAATAGGGCCACAGAGACGAGCGTATTAAGTTACGGTGAAACGCGGTAACCTCCACTCGGAGCAATTCCAAATAGGCACGCGTTGACGTTGCTCGCGGAGCGTGCGGGTAGGAAGCTTGAGCCGTGGAGTAATTCACGGCCTAGAGGAATGGTTGTCATAACGCATGGGCTTGCCCATGTGTCGTAACAGAATCCGGCCTATCGGCTTGCTTCAACTTCTATGCAAAACGGTGCGATGAAAGTCGCACCGTTTTTTTTTGCGCCATCGGTATGGCCATGCAGCCAGTTAAGTTGCTGCAGGTATATATGCAGGCAAATACATACGCACATAGTTGAATCTGTCCGTGTCGGGACGCCGTATATCACTACGCAATCCTGCACACTCCGGAAGGAAACGATCATGCGCAAACTTTCTTATGCCTTGCTGCTGTCCGCCTCACTCGCTTCAGTTTCATTCGTTTATGCTGCCGATGCCGTCATGGTCGGTGGGCAAAGCATGCTGCCCAGCAAGGATATTGTTGATAACGCAGTGAATTCAGCCGATCACACTACCTTGGTCGCTGCCGTGAAAGCAGCGGGCCTGGTTGATACCCTGAAAGGGAAAGGCCCGTTCACTGTATTCGCGCCAACCAATGCTGCGTTCGGCAAATTACCCGCCGGTACGGTAGAGAATCTGGTCAAGCCGGAAAACAAGGCAACCCTGACAAAAATCCTGACCTATCACGTGGTACCCGGCAAATATGACTTTGCTGCTCTCGAAAAAGCCATCAAGAAAAACAAAGGCAGCGCACAACTGGCAAGCGCCAATGGTGCAAAACTGACCTTTGTCATGAATGGCAAACACAATATCAATGTGAAGGATGACAGCGGTAATACGGCCAGTATCAGTACCTATGATGTGTATCAATCTAACGGTGTGATCAACGTGATCGATACGGTTCTGCTGCCGAAATAAATAAATCCTGATGCGATGCCTGAGGGTGTTGCTTGGCGCGCGATCGTTACCGATTGCGCGCTTTTTTATTTGCGACATGGTGCGCTGTGCAAGCGAACGAGCGATGCGGATAGGGTAAGCTTCTGCCGCAAGAATTTGCCTTGACGGTTTACATATAGGAGTCTGCCTTGAATCTGCATATTACCCTCGCACCACTGCTCGCCCTGATCTCCGGTATCCTGATTTTGCTGATGCCGCGTTTGCTGAATTTCATCGTGGCCTTGTACCTGATCGTGATCGGTCTCATCGGCTTGTTCGGCACCGGTCACTTCTTCCGCTGAGATGACGTGGGCATGCGCGTTACAGGCATGCTATAAAGCTATTACCTGTCCGCGTATACAAGGCGACTCATGGCACACACCTTCCTTACTTTTATCGCTTGCTGCTGCATGGCGTCGGCCGTGCATGCAGATGAAATCTATCGCTGGGTAGATGAAAAAGGGCGTACCCAGTTTTCGGACCAGGTGCCTGAGCGTTACCGGAATGCGGCGACCCGGGTCGATACCAATCCTTCCGAACTGACTGATGCGCAGCGCCAGGATGCGGCGGTACGTGCAGCGCGTGAAAAAGCGATGGTGGAACGTGCGAATGAAGAGCGGCCAGCGCCGCCGCAACCGGCAGGAGCGGTGATGGGGGCGCGTGACAGCCTGACGCAGAAGCAGCTCGATTGCGAACGCATGCAACGCGAGTATCGTGAAAGCCAGGAGTGCTTTGCTCCATTCATCATACGTGGCCGCGATGGTCGTCCGCGTCGACGTGGTGCAGCAGTGCGGGAGGAAGCTTTCCTGTACTGTAAACCAGTACCTGATCCGTCGGCCCAATGTGGTTCGCCGCCGCAATATATCGGACAGTAAAATCCGGTTTGGCAGGACGGTGGCGAATTGTTAAATTGGCCTGTTTAAATGGTGCAAATTAGGCAATAAAACAACCTTGTTTTTGCGTTGCATCATATTCTTTTGATATCAAATGCTGTGGTCCGCAGCGAAATTTTCGATATTAGCCAAGAAATCGGCATTAAGCCGATTTTTCCGCGATCTTGACGACAAGACGCACCAAAATCCTACAGAAATTTCCCCATCGTGCACTGCGTTTTCCTGGATAAACACATGTGTTTATCTGAAGTGCCACTTTCACTATCAATCATAAGTGCTTAATTCTTAGAGGTATTTCATTTACATGTTGCGTCAACGTAATGCGCTAAGTCCTTGACTTCATTGAAAAAATTCTTGTTTTTACCCCTGAATATCGCTTGACCGGTAATGGTGCATCCTCTAAAGTGGGCGACAGTGTGAAAAAGTGTTTATTTGTGGGTATTTGAAACGTAAAAAATAAACACGGAATCCACCCGATTCAGCATGTAAAACGTACAAAAAAAGGATTTCAGGGTGTTTCAAGGCGCGTCCTCTCTCAATCTCGATGCCAAAGGCCGGATGACTATTCCGTCGCGGCATCGTGACGCACTGCTTTTGCAGTGTGAGGGTCGTGTCACCCTGACCAAACATCCGCACGGCTGCCTGCTGTTCTTCCCGCGCCCGGTATGGGAAACCCATCGCGAACAAATCGCTGCATGGCCTATGTCTGCGCGCGCGTGGCAACGAATTTTCCTCGGTAATGCTTCTGACGTAGAGATGGATGGCGCTGGTCGCATCCTGATCGCGCCTGAATTGCGTTCGGCGGTAGGTATGACGCGTGACGTGATGTTGCTCGGTATGGGTAGCCATTTCGAGATTTGGGATGCGGCGAAACTGGCGGAAAGCGAAGCGGCGGCCGTAGCCAACGGCATGCCGGATGTACTCAACGATTTTTCTTTCTGACGCCGTGATGAATGCAGATGCGGTGCAGCAATACCAGCACCGTACGGTGTTGCTGGATGAGGCGGTCGATGCGCTGGCGCTGAGTGGTGATCGCGTCAACGGCGTGTACGTCGACGGCACCTTCGGGCGCGGCGGGCATAGCCGCAAGATTTTGCAGCAGCTTGGTAGTGGTGGTCGTTTGCTGGCCTTTGACAAGGATACGCAAGCGATAGCCAATGCAGCGACGATCAGTGACCAGCGTTTTGAGATTGCGCACGACAGTTTTGCAACCTTGAGTGAGGCTTTGGCTGTACGCGGTATCAAGCAGGTGGATGGAGTATTGCTGGACCTGGGGATTTCGTCACCGCAAGTTGACGATGCGACGCGTGGTTTCAGTTTTCGCGCAGACGGGCCGCTCGATATGCGCATGGATACAACGCGCGGCATGTCGGCAGCGGAGTGGCTGGCGACGGAAACTGAACAAAAAATCGAGAAAGTGATACGAGATTATGGGGAAGAACGGTTTGCTTTTCAGATTGCAAAGGCGATTGTTGCTCGCAGGGCAGTCGAGCCAATTTCAAGCACACGACAGCTTGCCGAGATCGTGGCACGCGCCGTCAAAACCCGCGAGAAAGGCAAAGACCCGGCCACTCGCACCTTTCAGGCTATCCGGATTTTCATCAATCAGGAGCTTGAAGAACTCGAAGTAGTCTTGAACGAGGCATATCGGTATCTGGCCCCGCATGGGAGATTGGTTGTGATCAGCTTTCATTCTTTGGAAGATCGCATCGTCAAGCAGTTCATGGCCGGCAAAGCGAATGTGCCGCAGCCAGACCGTCGCCTCCCGATTCGTGCCATCGATTTGCCGCAACCAGAAATGAAGCTGTTGTCCCGCGTAAAACCATCCGCTGCAGAAATCAGTGAAAACCCACGCGCGCGTTCCGCCGTGATGCGGGTCGCTGAGCGTCTGTCGCCTGCTGGTGTTGCACCATCCGGGAGTGCAGCATGAGCGGCCGCATCTGTTTTGTCTTCACCCTGATCCTGGTCGCCTGCGCGTTGTCGGTCGTCAATGCGCATTATCAATTCCGTCGTCTCTTCATCGAACTCGAACGTGCCCAGGCACAAGCGCGCCAGCTCGACATTGAATGGGCGCAGCTGCAACTCGACCAATCCACACTCGGCAAACACGCGCGTATCGAAGGCAACGCACGCCGTGATTTGCGCATGGTGCCGGTAACACCGGCCAGCACGCAGTACCTGACGATGGGGGCTAAATGACGCGTAGTACGTCGCGCACTGCCGCATCCAAGGGCGTGCCATTCTCGTCGAACCCGGTACTGGCAACCAAGTTGCCAGCCTGGCGTTCGCGGGTCGTGCTATTCCTGATTTTCGCTGCTTTCCTGACGCTGGCAGGTCGCGCCTTGTGGTTGCAGGGCATGTCGACCGAGTTCCTGCAAAAGCAGGGCGCTTCGCGTTACGCGCGTACGCTGGAGCTGCCTGCTACCCGCGGCAAGATTACCGATCGCAATGGCCAGGTACTGGCTTCGTCTATCCCGGTGCGTGCAGTCTGGGCGATCCCGGAAGATGTACTGGAATCGCCACCGGAAAAATTGCAGGCACTGGCCAAGTTGCTGGATATGCCAGAACGTGAATTGCGCCGCAAGCTGGATTCGGATCGTACCTTCGTCTATCTGAAGCGTCAGGTTGAGCTCGACACCGTCGACAAAATCCTCAAGCTCGGTATCGCTGGTATCGACACCCGTAAAGAATACAAGCGCTATTACCCTGAAGGCGAAGTCATGGCGCACATCGTCGGCTTCACCAATGTCGAAGACAAAGGCCAGGAAGGCATGGAGCTGGCCTATCAAAAGACCCTAGTTGGTGTGACTGGCAGCCGTCGCGTTATCAAGGATAGACTGGGTCGTATCGTCGAGGATATCGAATCGGTGCGCGAGCCGCATGATGGCAAGGACCTGGCTTTGTCGATAGACAGCAAGATCCAGTACATCGCATTCACCGCCCTGAAAGAAGCCGTCGAAGAGAATAAAGCTAAGGCTGGCGGCATCGTTGTGCTCGATGCAAAAACCGGTGAAGTACTGGCGCTGGCCAACCTGCCAACTTACAACCCGAACAACCGTTCCGTGCTGACCGGCGCGCAACTGCGTAATCGCGTGATTACCGATACTTTCGAGCCAGGTTCGACCATGAAGCCGTTTTCGGTTGGACTCGGACTGGAAACCAAGCGCGTCACACCTAACACCATGATCCAGACCGCGCCGGGCAAGATGACTATCGGTACCGCCACCATTGGCGATGCCCATGCATCCGGTTTGTTGTCGGTGTCACAGGTGATACAGAAATCATCAAACATAGGCACTGCAAAAATTGCGCTGCAAATGGAACCGCATGAAATGTGGGACATGTTCACCAGCATAGGTCTTGGTCAGCAGCCTAAGATCAATTTCCCTGGTGCAGTAGCCGGACGGGTCCGACCCTATAAATCCTGGCGTCCGATTGAACAAGCCACCATGAGTTATGGGCACGGTATATCCGTGTCTTTGTTGCAATTGGTGCATGCGTATACAGTCTTCGCACGCGACGGTGATTTGATTCCGATCACCTTCCAGCGCGCTACCGACCAGCCTATCGGTGAACGTATTTTCAGCCCGACTACTGCGCGTCAGATGCGCGGCATGCTGGAGATGGCGGCGGGTCCGGCTGGGTCAGCTCCACGGGCACAAGTGCCGGGTTATCGCGTCGCTGGTAAAACCGGTACCGCTTACAAAATTGAAAAAGGCCAGTACGTGCGGAAGTATGTGTCTTCCTTCGTGGGCTTTGCGCCGGTATCCGATCCACGCATCATTATTGCCGTGATGATCGATGAGCCGGGCGCAGGTAAGCACTACGGTGGTCAGGTTGCAGCGCCGGTCTTCGCGACCGTGACGGCAAATGCCTTGCGCTCGATGAACGTGGCGCCGGATTCCAGCGTGACCAATATCATCATCCCGGCTGGTTCGGAACAGGAGAATATGTAATGTCTATCCTGACCACGACCGCACTCGCAAACATCCTCGACTGGCTGGCCGCTAACGCGCCCAAGGCCGAGCTCGCGTCTGATTCGCGTCGTATTGCGCAGGGCGATGCTTTCTTTGCCTATCCTGGTGACGAAGCCGATGGTCGCAACTACATCGCCAACGCGATCGAGCGTGGCGCACAGGCAGTAATCTATGAAGCTGCCGGTTGCACCTGGGATGCGGAATGGAATGTGCCGCACCTGGCGGTCGAAGATTTGAAAACGCATGCAGGCGAAATCGCCGCAGCGTATTACGCCCATCCTGATCGTTCGATGTTTACCGTCGCGATCACCGGTACCAATGGCAAAACCTCATGTGCGCAATGGCTGGGCAATGCCTTGTCGCGCCTCGGTCAACCGACGGCAGTGATAGGTACGCTCGGTATCGGCATCTATACCAATGGCGGAGCGGGTGATTTTGACGTCACCGGTTACACCACGCCGGATGCAGTCTTGCTGCAACGCTCGTTGGTCAATGTACGCAATCTCGGTGCAAGCGCGCTGGCAATAGAAGCGTCGTCCATCGGTTTGCATCAGGGGCGCTTGTCCGGCATGCACTTCGACATGGCCTTGTTCACCAACTTCACGCGCGATCACCTGGATTACCACGGTGATATGGCGGCTTATGAAGAAGCCAAGGCGATGCTGTTCGACTGGCCGGGATTACAACACGCGGTCATCAATCTGGATGATGCGATGGGTCTGCGCTTGGTGCAGCGCTTGCAAGGAAAGCAAGCCGATACCGCGATTACAGGTTACACACTGGGCGCGCAAACAGTCGATGGTATTGCACTGTTGCGCGCAACGGATATCCGCAGCAGCCAGAGCGGTACTACTTTCCATCTCGAAGCAGAGGCGGGTAGTGCACAAGTCAAAACGCAACTGGTGGGCCAGTTCAATGTCAGCAATGTGCTGGGCATCATCGGCATCCTGCTGGCGAAAGGCGTGAGCCTGCATGATGCAGTCAACGCCATCGAGGCTCTGACAGCAGTGCCAGGCCGCATGCAGCAACTCGGCGGCGGTGAAGCACCGCTGGTCGTGATTGACTATGCGCACACGCCAGACGCGCTGGAAAAAACACTGGCTACCTTGCGCAATGTCGCAAATGACCGCGGTGGCGAGCTGTGGTGTGTGTTTGGTTGCGGCGGTGACCGCGATCCGGGCAAGCGTCCGCAAATGGGCAAGGTCGCAATGGCGGCTGACCATATCGTGGTGACGACAGACAATCCGCGCAATGAAGAGCCGACCGCCATCATCAGCGACATCGTGGCTGGCATCACTACACCTAAAAATGCACCACAAATCATAGAGGATCGCGCCAGCGCGATTCTGTGGGCCGGACGTCATGCAGCACGACACGACGTTATCCTGCTGGCGGGTAAAGGACATGAAGCCTATCAGGAAGTGAAAGGCCGCAAATTACCTTTCCTCGACGCCGACCATGCCGCACTGGCTTTGTCGACACGTGTCATGCAGGGAGCGAGCTAATGAACTCTACATTAGCCATCCTCCAGTCTGCACTGCAAGGTGCACGCATGACGGCTGACGCAGCTTTTGATGGTGTCTCGACTGACAGCCGCACTGTAGGCGAGGGTAATTTGTTCGTTGCTTTGCGCGGTGAGCGCTTTGATGCGCACGACTTCCTGCCTCAAGTGGCGGAGCACAAAGTCGCAGCCGTGGTGGCAGAAACCGTACCGGCAGGCCTGACAGTGCCAGCGTTGATTGTGCCGGATACCCGCGTTGCGCTCGGGCAGATCGCGCATTACTGGCGTCAGCAATACGCGATACCTGTGATTGGCGTGACCGGGAGCAATGGCAAAACCACGGTCAAGGAAATGATCGCGGCGATTCTGGAAGCAGCATGCGGTGTCGATAACTATCTGGCGACACGCGGTAACTTCAATAACGACATCGGCGTGCCTTTGACGCTGATGCGCTTGCAAAAGTCTTGCAAAGCCGCGGTGATCGAACTGGGTATGAACCATCCGGGTGAAATCGCCGTGCTGTCCGCGATTGCGCGTCCGACGGTAGGCCTGGTGAATAACGCACAGCGCGAACATCAGGAATTCATGGAGAGCGTGGAAGCGGTTGCCAAGGAAAACGGTGCGGTACTGGCTGGCTTGCCAGCTGACGGCATCGCGGTATTTCCGGCAGATGACGAATTCACGCCTTTGTGGCGCACGCTGGCAGCGCAGCGCAAGGTGCTGACTTTCGGTTTCTCGGATGATGCAGACGTACGCTGCAGCTACAGCGCGAACGCCTTCGGCAGCGATATGGAAGTAACGGCGGGGCGTCAGCAATTCAGCCTGGCACTGGCTGCTGCCGGTGTGCATAACGTCCGCAATGCGCTGGCAGCGATCGCTTGCACACTGGCGATTGGTATTTCGACCGATGCCATCGTGCGCGGCTTGCAGGCGTTTGCACCTGTCAGTGGTCGTTTGCAACGCAAGCATGCAGCGAATGGCGCACTGGTCATAGACGACACCTATAACGCCAATCCGGACTCGGTACGTGCTGCGATCGATGTGCTGGCGCAGATGTCGGCGCCACGCATCCTGGTCCTCGGAGATATGGGCGAAGTCGGTAATGACGGTCAGCAGTACCACGAAGAAATCGGTGCGTATGCACGTACTAAAGGTATACAGCATGTGCTCGCACTGGGCGATATGACGCGTTACATCGTCAGCGCCTTCGGTAGCGGCGCACATCACTACGACAGCGTAGAAGAATTAAACAATGCATTGGCTGGAATCTTTACGGCGGATGCAACGGTGCTGGTTAAAGGTTCGCGTTTCATGAAGATGGAGCGCGTGGTCCAGCACTTACTCGGTCAACAAACTCAGGAAGCCCATTAATATGCTGCTCTGGCTGGCACAATATTTTCAAGACGAACTAGGGCCACTGCGGGTCTTTAACTTTATTACTTTCCGCGCGGTGTTCGCGACCCTGACTGCGCTGGTCATCGGCCTGGTCACTGGGCCGGCCGTGATACGCATGCTGACCCGCCTGAAAGTCGGACAAGCAGTGCGCACCGACGGCCCGCAAACACATCTGGTGAAAAGCGGTACGCCTACCATGGGTGGCGTGTTGATCCTGGTTTCCATCGGCATTTCGACTTTGCTCTGGACTGATCTCAGCAACCGCTTTATCTGGGTCGTGTTGATCGTGACGCTGGGCTTTGGTGCGATTGGCTGGGTCGATGATTACCGCAAGGTGGTCTATAAAGATCCGAAAGGCATGGCTTCGCGTGAGAAGTACATGTGGCAGTCCATCATCGGTTTGTTTGCCGCTATCTATCTGGCGTTCTCGGTCTCGGCACCGAGCAATTCGCAATTCCTCGATCTGTTTGTGGCATGGGTACAGTCCGGCTTCAGCATGGACTTGCCACCTAAAGCCGATCTGATCGTTCCTTTCTTTAAAACCATCAGCTATCCGCTGGGCGTCTGGGGCTTTATCGCACTGACTTACTTCGTCATCGTCGGCACCAGCAATGCAGTCAACCTGACCGACGGCCTCGATGGCCTGGCGATCATGCCGACCGTGATGGTGGGTACCGCGCTGGGTTTGTTTGCTTACCTGACCGGTAGCGCCAACTATTCCAAATACCTGTTCATTCCGCATATCCCGGGTGCAGGCGAATTGATTATTTTCTGCGGTGCGATGGCCGGTGCGGGTTTGGCTTTCCTCTGGTTCAACGCACATCCGGCGCAAGTTTTCATGGGCGACGTCGGTGCGCTGGCATTGGGTGGTGCGCTCGGCACCATCGCCGTCATCGTGCGCCAGGAAGTTGTGCTCTTCATCATGGGCGGCATCTTCGTGGTGGAAACACTGTCCGTCATGTTGCAGGTGGCCTACTTCAAGTACACCAAGATGCGCACCGGTATCGGTAAGCGCGTGTTGCTGATGGCGCCTTTGCACCATCACTTTGAACAAAAAGGCTGGAAAGAAACACAAGTCGTGGTGCGCTTCTGGATCATCACGATGATGCTGGTGTTGTTTGGTTTGTCTACTTTGAAATTACGCTAATGAACTACGCAGGTAAACACGTTCTGGTTTTAGGGCTCGGTGAATCCGGGCTGGCGATGGCGCAATGGCTGGTCCGTTGCGGCGCGTCTTTGCGTGTTGCCGATACGCGTGAGCAACCGGATCGCCTGCCGCAGTTGCGCGAGATCGCACCGCAAGCCGAGTTCATCGCAGGTACATTTGATGCCGCCTTGCTGGAAGGAATCGATTTCGTTGCCGTCAGCCCTGGCCTGATGCCAGCGCGCGAACTGGCCGCGATTATTCCAGCCGCCGCAGAAAAAGAAATCCCGGTCTGGGGCGAGATCGAGCTGTTCGCGCAGGCCCTGGCTGCACTGAAAGAAGAAAAAGAGTACGCACCGAAAGTCATCGCTATCACCGGCACCAATGGCAAAACCACGGTCACCAGCCTGGTTGGTTTGTTGTGCCAGCGTGCGGGTTTGACGGTGCAGGTGGCGGGCAATATCAGCCCGGCAGCACTGGATAAATTGCATCAGGTGCTGGCCGATGATCAATTGCCGCAAGTCTGGGTGCTGGAGTTGTCCAGCTTCCAGTTGCATACGACTTACAGCCTGCAAGCCGATGTCGCTACCGTCCTGAACCTGACCCAGGATCATCTCGACTGGCATGGCGACATGGCCGCTTACGCCGATGACAAGGCACGTATCTTCGGCAGCAACACGATACGCGTGCTGAATCGCGACGATGCGCTGGTTATGCACATGGCTAGTCCGCTGGCGAAAGTCATCACCTTTGGTGCAGATGAAGCAGAGCAGGCAGATTGCTTCGGCCTGGTCGATGAAAACGGCATGCGCTGGTTGTCGGTTGCGGTAGAGGAAGAAGAGCCGCAAAAGAAACGCCGTAAGAAAGACAATGTCGAGCTGGCCGTATCGACCAATAAATTGATGCCGGTGGATGCACTCAAGATCCGTGGTCAGCACAATGCGATCAATGCCTTGTCGGCACTGGCGCTGTGCCGTTCGATAGGCTTGCCGTTTGCCCAGTTGCTGCACGGCTTGCGTGAGTATCACGGCGAGCCGCATCGGGTTGAACATGTGATGACCATAGGTGGCGTTGATTACTACGACGACAGCAAAGGTACCAACGTCGGCGCGACCGTGGCGGCCTTGAATGGTTTGGGTGCGAGCCAGGACGGCGCTTCCAATCATCTGGTGCTGATCGCTGGTGGTGATGGCAAAGGACAGGATTTTTCGCCACTGGCGGATCCGGTCGCCAAATATGCGCGTGCCGTGCTGCTGATCGGCAAGGATGCCGACAACATACGTGCAGCCTTGCAGGCGACCAGCGTGGAATTGATCAACTGCGCGACTTTGCAGGAAGCAACCCAGAAAGCCGCGGAACTGGCACAAGCGGGCGATGCAGTCTTGTTGTCGCCAGCATGCGCTAGCCTGGATATGTTCAAAAACTATGCGCATCGGGCGCAGGTTTTTGTTGATGAAGTACGTGAAATCGGTTTGTCGCGTGGCGAGGTCTCTGCATGAAATTCGCCTTCCCATCATTCTCCGGCGCAGCGGCTAAAAAAGCCGTGACCAGTCTCGACCAGCGTTCGAAGATGATGGCTTACGACCAGCCTTTGGTGTGGGTGGTCGTGTTGCTGATGTTGTTTGGCATGGTGATGGTGTACTCGGCTTCGATTTCGCTGCCCGATTCGCCGAAGTATGCGCGTTACGACAATGCGCACTTCCTGACCCGCCAGGCGATGTTTATCAGTGTGTCGCTGTTTGCTGGTTTGCTGGCTTTCCGCGTACGCATAGAAACCTGGCAAAAGCTGGCGCCTTACCTGTTTGTGGCGACGCTGATTTTGCTGGTGCTGGTATTGGTGCCGGGCGTAGGTAAAGGCGTGAATGGTGCGCGTCGCTGGTTGTCGTTCAAGGTCTTCAACCTGCAACCGTCCGAGCTGATGAAGTTGTTCGTGGTTTTGTATGCAGCTGATTACACAGTGCGTAAGCAGCAGTACATGCACAAGCTGACCAAAGGCTTTATGCCGATGACGCTGGCGATAGGTTTCGTTGGTTTGCTCTTGCTGCTGGAACCGGATTTGGGCGCGTTCGGTGTGATCGTGTGTATCGCGATGGGTATTTTGTTCCTCGGCGGTATCAACGGTATCTGGTTTGGTGGCATAGGCGCGACGCTGGTCGGTATTTTCAGCATGGTGATTATCTTGTCACCGTGGCGGCGCGAACGAATATTTGCTTACCTGAATCCGTGGGATGAAGAGAATGCATTGGGCAAGGCGTATCAGTTGTCGCACTCGCTGATCGCATTTGGTCGTGGTGAATTGTTTGGAGTCGGCCTCGGCGGCAGCGTGGAGAAACTGCATTACTTGCCGGAAGCGCATACCGACTTCTTGCTGGCGGTGATTGGTGAAGAGCTCGGTTTTGTTGGTGTGCTGGTGGTGGTGGCGCTGTTCTATTGGCTGATCAAGCGTGCATTTGAAATCGGCCGCCAGGCGATTGCGATTGATTTGACGTTTGCCGGTTTGACGGCGAAGGGCATAGGTATCTGGATAGGTGTGCAGGCTTTCATCAATATGGGCGTGAACCTTGGCTTGCTGCCGACCAAGGGTTTGACGCTGCCATTGATGAGCTATGGCGGTTCGGGTGTGCTGATTAACTGCATAGGTTTGGCGATCCTGCTGCGTATCGATTATGAAAATCGCGTCCTGATGCGCGGAGGTCGTATATGAAACGACTCGTGATCATGGCGGCAGGTACGGGCGGACATATTTTCCCGGGACTCGCGATAGCGGAAACGATGAAGGCGCGCGGCTGGCAAGTGAGCTGGCTCGGCACTTCGCACGGCATGGAGCGTGAGCTGGTGCCTAAAGCGGGCGTCGAGATGGACACCATCGAGTTCAGCGGCCTGCGCGGTAAAGGTTTGCGTCACACGATTACCGGTGCGTTCAAGCTGGTGGCGAGTTTTGCGACTTGCTTCTCCATCCTGAAGCGTCGCAATCCGGGCATTGTGCTGGGCATGGGCGGTTATGTGACAGTGCCTGGCGGTTTCATGGCGAAACTGCGTGGTGTGCCGGTAGTGTTGATTAATGCGGATGCTGCTCTGCAGTTGTCGAACAAGACTTTGACGCCGGTGGCCGAGCGCGTGTTGTTTGGCTTCCCGGCTGATTTTGGTCCGGCTGCCAGCAAGGCTTTGGTGACTGGTAATCCGGTGCGTCAGGAAATCATTTCGTTGCCGACGCCGGCCGAGCGCTATGCACAGCACAGCGGTCCTTTGAAGGTGCTGGTAGTGGGTGGCAGCCTGGGTGCAAAAGCTTTGAACGATGCGATGCCTTTGGCTTTGGCGATGTTGCCAGCCGGGCAGCGACCAGTGGTTACGCATCAATCGGGTAAGAAGAATATAGATGCTTTACGCGCTAATTATGCGCAAGCAGGAGTGGAAGCAGAAGTTCTCGATTTTATCGATGACATGCCGCGTCGTTATGCAGAAGCAGATCTGGTGATTTGCCGTGCTGGTGCGATTACGGTGTCGGAATTGACCGCTGCGGGTGTGGCCAGTGTGCTGGTGCCTTTGCTGGTATCGACCACGACCCATCAACGTGATAACGCGCAGTGGATGGAAAAACAAAATGCGGCGATACACCTGCCGCAAAGTGAATTAAGCGCGCAGGGTTTGGCAGAACTGCTGCAAAACATGACGCGCGAGAAATGCAAGCAAATGGCCGAGGCAGCGTATGCCCAGGGTCGCCGCGATGCGAATGCCGCTATCGCCGATGTACTTGAAAAGTTAGTGAAGATCACATGAAGCACAAAGTCAAAAATATTCATTTCGTCGGCATCGGCGGCAGCGGTATGAGTGGTATCGCTGAAGTGCTGCTGAATCTCGGCTACACGGTGTCAGGCTCCGACCTCGGCAGCAATGCCGCGACCCGTCGCCTGAGCGAGCTGGGTGCGAAAGTGATGCTGGGCCACGCGGCTGAGAATGTGGAAAAAGCAGATGCGATCGTCACTTCGACCGCAGTCAAGGAAGACAATCCGGAAGTCATCGCTGCCCGTGAAAAGCACATTCCTATCGTGCCGCGTGCTGTGATGCTGGCTGAGCTGATGCGCCTGCGTCGCGGTATCGCGATTGCCGGTACCCACGGCAAGACCACGACTACCAGCCTGGTTGCCAGTGTATTGGCCGAGGGTGGCCTGGACCCGACGTTTGTGATTGGTGGTTTGCTTAATAGCGCAGGTGCGAATGCCAAGCTCGGTACCGGTGAATTCATCGTGGCTGAAGCCGATGAGTCGGACGCGTCCTTCCTCAATCTGTCGCCGGTGATCGAAGTCATTACGAACATCGATGCCGACCATATGGAAACTTATGGTCACGACTTTGAAAAACTGAAGCAGGCTTTCATCGAATTCACGCAACGCCTGCCGTTCTACGGCGTTGCAGTGCTGTGCCTGGACGATGCGACGATACGCGAAATCATGCCGCGTATCTCCAAGCTGATCACGACATACGGCTTCCATGAAGATGCGCAAGTACGCGCGATTGACGCGCAAGCCATCGATGGTCATATGCATTTCACCGTGTTGCAGCAAGGTTATGCGCCGATGAAAGTCAGCCTGAACCAACCTGGCATGCATAACGTACAGAACGCCTGTGCCGCGATTGCGATTGCACGCGAACTGGGTGTCGCTGATCAGGCGACACAAAAAGCACTGACCGAATTCAATGGTGTGGGCCGTCGCTTCACACGCTATGGAGAAATAAGCATCCCGGCTGTCAACGACAAGCCTGCTGGCTCGTTTGCTCTGGTGGACGATTACGGCCATCACCCGGTGGAAACCGCAGCAACGATAGCAGCAGCGCGTGGTGCTTATCCGGGGCGTCGCCTGGTGCTGGCATTCCAGCCGCATCGTTATACGCGTACCCGTGATTTGTTCGAGGACTTCGTCAAGGTCTTGTCGACTACCGACATGCTGGTGCTGGCGGAAGTGTATGCAGCAGGAGAGCAGCCTATCGTTGCCGCCGACGGACGTACGCTGGCGCATGCGTTGCGGGTGGCGGGCAAGGTAGACCCGGTGTTCGTGGAAAAGATAGCCGATATGCCGGCGACCATCATGAACATCATCAAGGATGGTGATGTGGTGATCACGATGGGTGCAGGATCGATTAGTGGCGTGCCAGCCAAATTGGCAAAGCCTGAGTGAAGAAGATCATGACTACAGAGCAAATGAAAAAGGAATTTGGCAAGGTCGGCGTACTGTTCGGCGGCCGCTCTGCCGAGCGCGAGGTTTCGCTGATGTCGGGCAAGGGGGTATTGGCAGCCTTGCAATCGAAAGGCATAGATGCGCATCCGTTTGATCCGGCTGAGCGCAGCCTGGCGGAACTGGCAGCGGAAAAATTTGATCGCGTTTTTATCGCGCTGCATGGCCGCTTTGGCGAAGACGGCAGCCTGCAGGGTGCGCTGGAACAGCTGGGTATTCCATACACCGGACCGGGGGTAATGGCGTCGGCGATTGCGATGGATAAAGTGATTACCAAGCGTGTGTGTCTGAGCCACGGTGTGCCTACACCGAAGTTCACCGCGCTGGAAGTGGAAGCGACTACGCCAGAACAGTTGCAGGCAATCGCAGCCGAGTTCGGTATGCCGCTGATGCTGAAGGCGCCGCATGAAGGTTCGACCATAGGTATCGCCAAGGTTGAAACAGCGGCAGGCATGCAGGCCGGTTTTGATTTGTGCGCCAAATACGATGATGTGGTGCTGGTTGAGCAATTCGTCAAAGGACGTGAATTGACCGTGCCGGTACTGGGTAGTGGTCGCAATGCACGCGCGTTACCGATAGTTGAAATCATCGCGCCGCAAGGTAACTACGATTACGAGCACAAGTACTTCAGTGATGACACTCAATACCTGTGCCCGGCACCGTTCGATGATGCATTTACCAAGCGGGTACAGGCATTGGCGGTCAACGCCTTCAATGCCGTCGGTTGCACCGGCTGGGCGCGGGTGGATTTCCTGGTGCGTGAATCGGATAACGAGCCATTCCTGTTGGAGATTAATACTTCGCCGGGCATGACTGGTCACTCGCTGGTGCCGATGTCGGCCAAGGTGGCGGGTACTGCTTATGAAGATTTGTGCGTGGAAATTTTGCGTATGGCCAAGCTGGGCCTGAAACCAGTGCAGCACAAGTAATTGAGACGGAACGATAGATAACGCTATGTGGCAAGACATCAGAACCCTGAACGCAACCGCCAATGCCTTGTTCGGCCTGGTCGCGCTCGCGCTGGTTTCTTGCTGCCTGTGGTGGGTCGCGCAACGGCCTTATTTCACCCTGAAGGTGATACGCATAGAAGGTGCGGAGCAGGCGCAGTTGCGGCATATCAATCCGCTTACCGTACGCAGTGCAGTGCTGGCACGTATCAAGGGCAATTTCTTTACGGCCAATCTGGATACGGTACGTCAGACATTTGAATCAGTACCTTGGGTACGCAAGGCAACGATACGTCGTGACTGGCCGAACCAATTGACGGTGACGCTGGAAGAGCACACACCGCTCGGTACCTGGGGTGAAGACGGACGTTTGTTGTCGACCAAGGGCGATGTATTTACCGCCAACCTGGCCGAGGCGGAAGAGGATACCAACCTGCTGACCTTCAATGGTCCGCCGGGAAGTGAAAAAGAAGTGGTGGCGCGCCTGAATGATTTGAATGAATGGTTCGCGCCGTTGAATTTAAGTGCCGAGGCACTTTCATTGTCGGGGCGCTATGCGTGGACTGTGAAGCTGAGCAATGGCGTGACAGTGGAGTTTGGCAGGGAGAAAAGCAGTACGACTTTGAAGGAACGCGTGGATCGATTGGTGGGGATATATCCGCAATTGCTCGCACGTTTGCAGGACAGGATAGAAAGTATTGATATGCGTTATCCGAACGGATTGGCCCTGAAGGCGCAGGGTTTGAAGGTCGGATCGGACAGTAAAAAAAAGTAAGTGGAAAAACATGACTAAAGACGCAAAAAACCTGATCGTCGGTCTCGACATCGGCACCTCGAAAGTGGTGGCTGTAGTGGCGGAAGTAATGCCCAACGGCCGACACGAAGTGATTGGTCTGGGCCAGCACGAATCCAAGGGGCTGAAGAAGGGGGTGGTCGTTAATATCGAAGCGACCGTCGAATCGATACAGCGCGCACTGGAAGAAGCAGAGCTGATGGCGGACTGCAAGATCCGCAATGTGTATACCGGTATCGCCGGTAACCACATCCGCAGCTTCAATTCCAGCGGCATGGTGGCGATCAAGGATAAGGAAGTCACGGCGACCGATGTTGCACGCGTGATCGAAACCGCGAAAGCCGTCAATATCCCGACCGACCAGCAATTGCTGCACACCGTGCCGCAGGAATTCATTGTCGATAATCAGGAAGATGTGCGTGAACCTATCGGCATGAGCGGCATCCGACTCGAGGTGAAGGTACACATCGTGACCGGTGCTGTTTCCGCAGTGCAGAACATCGTCAAATGTATCCGTCGTTGCGGTCTCGAAGTATCCGATCTGATTTTGCAGCCTATGGCTTCAGCCGAAGCGGTGCTGACGGCAGACGAAAAAGAATTGGGCGTGGTGTTGATTGATATCGGTGGCGGTACGACCGATGTTGCGATCTTCACCGAAGGTGCGATCCGTCATACCGCAGTGATCCCGATTGCCGGTGACCAGATCACCAACGATATCGCGATGGCGGTACGTACGCCGACTGCGGAAGCAGAAGAGATCAAATTGCGTTACGGCATGGCCAAGCAAGTGCTGGCTGATCCGGCCGAAACGCTGGAAGTACCCGGCCTCGGTGATCGCGGTACCCGCGCCTTGTCACGCCAGGCTTTGGCTGCAGTGATCGAGCCGCGTATTGAAGAATTGTTTTCGCTGGTGCATCAGGTGGTGCGTGAATCCGGTTACGAAGAAGTGCTGTCATCCGGCATCGTGCTGACCGGTGGTACCGCGATGATGCCGGGTATGGCAGAACTGGCAGAAGATATTTTCTTAAAGCCTGCGCGTTTGGGTACGCCCGAATACAACGGCCAGTTGGCAGATGTAGTCCGTAGTCCGCGGTATGCAACCGTATTGGGTTTGTTGTTGGAAGCGAAAAAGCAGTACCTGCGTGGACACATCGTCACGCGTCAGGATGGCTCGACGGTGGCAATTTTCCGTCGCATGAAGGAATGGTTTTTAGGTAATTTTTAAGTTGGTATTTACGCAGTAAGTATTTAATTCGCAGCAAATATTTAGTTTTGTCTTAACTCATTTTGTAATAACCCGCAGTTAGCAGTTGCTAGTTGTCACACCGCGTGAGAACTAGCAACTGGAAACTGCATAATCTTTAAGGAACTATCATGGAAATCGACATGCTCGAAAATGTGGCACAAGGAACCGTGATCAAGGTGGTTGGCGTTGGTGGTGCTGGTGGCAACGCTGTACAACACATGATCAATAAAGGCGTGAACGGCGTTGAATTCATCGTCGCCAACACCGATGCGCAAGCATTGCAATTATCGAAGGCGCACAACATCATCCAGATCGGTGAAACCGGTCTGGGTGCTGGTATGAAGCCTGCGGTAGGTCGTCAGCTGGCGGAAGAAACCCGTCCACGCATTGAAGATGCACTGCGCGGCGCGCACATGGTCTTTATCGCTGCAGGTATGGGCGGTGGTACCGGTACCGGTGCTGCTCCTATCATTGCGCAAATCGCGAAAGAGCAAGGCGCACTGACAGTGGCTGTGGTTTCCAAGCCATTCTCGTACGAAGGCCGCAAGTGCATGGACATCGCTGACGAAGGTCTGGAAGCGTTGGGCCAGCACGTAGATTCACTGATCATCATCCTGAACGAAAAACTGGAAGAGATTTACGAAGACGACAGCATGATCGAATGGCTGCAACACGCGGATGACGTATTGAACAATGCCGTTGCCGGTATTGCAGAAATCATCAACGTACCAGGTCATATTAACGTCGACTTCAATGACGTGAAAACGATCATGGGCGAACAAGGCAAGGCGATGATGGGTACCGCAACTGCACAAGGTATCGATCGTGCACGTATCGCTGCTGAACAAGCAGTGGCTTCGCCATTGCTCGACGGCATCGACCTGTCCGGCGCGCGCGGCGTACTGGTCAACGTGACCGCCAGCCGTGGCCTCAAAGGTAAGGAAATCAAGGAAGTCATGGCGACTGTCCGTGCATTCGCAGCTCCAGACGCATCGATCGCGCAAGGTATCGCGTACGACGATGAAATGGGCGACGATATCCGCGTGACCGTGGTGGCAACTGGCCTGGGTCGTGCGCGTAAAGGCGTACAACTGGTACAGACTCCAATGTTGCGTACCGGCACCCATAACGAACCTATGATGGCCAACACCGGCATGATGCAAGGCGCAGCGCAACCAGCCGCTTCGTTCGACGGTTTGAAGGCGCCAGCAGTATGGCGTCGTGAATCGGCGTCCGATACGGTACGTGCGCTGGAGAAAAACGGCATGGAAACCTACGATATTCCTGCCTTCCTGCGCAAACAGGCTGACTGATTCCGTATGGCATTTTGCGGGTAGCTTGACGATTTATTGTCAAACTACCTGCAAAATTGAACGGAACAAGGCATACTTCGGTTTCTACGCCGCGCCACGTGCGCGGCGTTTTCTAGTCGGCTATGCCGGTAAAACTATTCAAAGGAATTCGCAATGACAATCAAAGTTGGTGATCAGCTGCCAGAAGCGCGGCTCGCAGAATACGTCGATGTAGCAACTGAAGGCTGCTCCGTTGGCCCAAGCAAAGTCATGGTGCACGAAGCAACCAAAGGCAAAAAAATCGCAATTTTCGCGGTTCCTGGTGCATTTACCCCAACCTGCTCCGAACAACACGCTCCTGGCTACATCCAGGCAGCTGACCAGTTCAAAGCCAAAGGCGTTGACGAAATCTGGTGCATCTCGGTTAACGATCCGTTCGTTATGGGCGCATGGGGCCGTGAACAAAAAGCAGCTGGCAAAGTACGTTTCATCGCTGACGGCAGCGGTACTTTCACCAAGGCACTGGGTCTGGAATTCGATCTGACCAAGGGCGGCCTGGGTGTGCGTTCGCAACGTTACTCGATGCTGGTTGAAGACGGCGTCGTCAAACAATTGAACGTTGAAGACAGCGGTCACCTGGAAGTATCGACAGCAGAAAAACTGCTGGCACAAATCTAAGTTCCTGTTTCCGCAGGAAAATATAAAGAACGGCGCCTGGTGCGCCGTTTTTTATGCCTGCAGTTGGCGGAGAGCGCCGCCTGGCTGTTGTTTTAGATGTCAGCAGGCGTAACAGTGTCGGGTGATTTGCGGCTTAGGTTGCTATAATCACAGCATGTTAAAACAACGCACCATCAAACAAGTGGTCAAGTCCGTTGGCGTCGGTCTGCATTCCGGCACCAAGGTAGAACTGACCATGCATCCGGCACCGATCGATGCCGGTATCGTATTTCGTCGTGTCGACCTCGACCCAGTGGTCGAATTGCCTGCGCAGGCGACCATCGTCGGCGATACGCGTATGGCATCGACACTGCAAAAAGGTGATGCCAAGGTTTCCACGGTTGAGCACCTGATGTCGGCCTGCGCCGGCCTGGGTATCGACAATCTGTATGTCGACCTGACCGCTGAAGAAGTGCCCATCATGGATGGTTCGGCCTCTTCCTTTGTCTTCCTGCTGCAGCAAGCCGGTTTGCAGGAGCAGGACGCGCCGAAGAAATTCATCCGTATCAAGAAAACGGTGGAAGTGCGCCAGGGCAGTGGTGATCGTGAAATCTGGGCACGACTGGAGCCATATGAAGGCTTCAAGCTCAAGTTCTTTATCCAGTTCAATCATCCGGCAGTCGACGGCACCGGCCAGACTGCAGAAATCGATTTCAGCTTTGAGTCATACGTAAAGGATGTCGCACGTGCGCGTACCTTTGGTTTCATGCAGGATATGGAAACCTTGCGTGGCATGGGCCTGATACGCGGCGGCTCGCTGGAAAATGCGATCGTGATGGATG
Organism: Herminiimonas sp. Marseille-P9896; assembly: GCF_903993245.1. Classification (NCBI taxonomy): domain Bacteria; kingdom Pseudomonadati; phylum Pseudomonadota; class Betaproteobacteria; order Burkholderiales; family Oxalobacteraceae; genus Herminiimonas; species Herminiimonas sp. Marseille-P9896. Next base: position 880,246 of record NZ_CAJEVT010000001.1, read on the forward strand.
AATATCGCATCCTCAATACCGATGGTTTACGCTACGACAATGAGTTCGTGCGGCACAAGATACTGGATGCGATTGGTGATTTATATCTGGTGGGGCATCCGCTGATCGCCAGCTATAACGCTCATAAATCCGGTCATATGCTGAACAACCTGCTGGTAAGGGCGTTGCTGGAACAGCCGGATGCGTATGAAATCGTCACGTTTGAAAAAGTCGAAACCGCACCTACCGATTATGCCCGTCAAGCCAGCCTTGAATGGGCGCTGACCTGATCAGACAGGTCGTCTTCCTATTGATTATTTGATGCCAGCGCTGCCGTCGGGCGTCAAATAATCAGCTTTCCATCAAATTCCTGCTTTTGCTTTTTTGCTGTGATGATGTTGCATCATCGATTCCAGCGCCGCTTTTAATGCCTGGTTGCGCGGACTGTCTTCCAGCGCTTCTTCCAACTCTGCAAACGCGGAAATCGCTTGTCGGGGCAGTTCCAATTGTCTGGAAGCTGTTGATTTTATAAGGGTTTTGGCAACTTGCACTTTGAGGCGTATTGCGTTAACCTGCCAACCCCGCTGCTGCAATTCATCTTGTAATTTTGGTAATTGTTGTTTCAGTCGCGCCGCCAATGCTGCATTGGGCGTAGACAAAACCAGCTGGTTCGCCTCAAACTGCAACACCGCACAGTGCGCAAACATGGCCGGTAACGCTGCAGCACAATCGTTCTGTAGCGACGCCATGCGTTGGACTGCCGGTAACAGTGCCGCAAGCTTGTCGTGCGAACGCAAGAATTCCGCAGCACCCTTCGCAGGTTTTTGCGTGGGAGTGCTTTGTTTGAATGGGATAAATGAGGATGGTCGCATCGTCATGGAACCTTATCACACCTCGTCTTGAAGCGGCGAGCCTAGGGAGTCGCGATGCAGATTATTTTGTTGCACCCTCGTTTTACCCATGCCAAGTCAGTCACGCTGACGCGCCGGCATTTGCTGGCCTTGTTCGTCAGTTTTGTCGTGGCAGTTATCCTCGGCGCATCCTTCCTGTCCTACCTCGTATTCAGCAATGCCTCCAGCATGCCGTCGCCGGTGCGCGAACTGGTGAGTGGCGGTTCCAGTGGCGAAGAGGCTAATAAAGACAAATTCCTCAAAGAGAACCTGGCGCTGATGGCGCGCCGCCTCGGTGAGATGCAGGCGCAACTGATGCGTCTTGATGCGTTGGGCGAACGGGTGCAAGGTCTGGCCGGTGTCAAACCAACCGAATTCAATTTCCGCGAGATGCCTGGTCGTGGTGGCATAGAGCCGATGGACGGTACCAGCAGCCGTGATCTCACCATGTCCGAATTCAAGGCGCTACTTGATGCGATGGCGCACGACGTCGAGCGTCGTGCCGACTATATGAATGTGGTCGAGTCGACGCTGATGAGCGACAAGATCAAATCCAAGCTACTGCCTACCATCCAGCCGGTTAACGTCAGCTACAACGCTTCGACCTTTGGCCGTCGCCTTGATCCGTTCTCGGGTCGCAGCGCGATGCATGAGGGGATAGATTTTGCTGCGCCTATCGGTACGCCTATCGTGGCGGCTGCTGGCGGTGTGGTGACAGTGGCTGAATTCCATCCGCAATACGGGAATATGATGGAAATCGACCATGGCAATGACATGATTACCCGTTATGCGCATACTTCGCGCCTGTTGATGCAGGTCGGCGACATCGTGCGACGTGGCCAGCATATTGCCGATATCGGTACCACCGGCCGTTCGACTGGCCCGCATCTGCACTTCGAAGTGCGGGTCAAGGGTGTGGCGCAGGACCCGCATAAATTCCTGTTGGCAGGTGCAAACCAGGCGCGACTGGCCGCGAAATGACGTTTTATACCCGAGCGCGAGCTAAGGGTATTCAGGCGCTGGGCGAACAAAAGTCGCTATGACGGGTCAGATCTGGCACTGCTAGTTGCAAAAGCCATTGCAAAAGCTATTGTTTCCGGACTGATAAGCCCAATATGCCGGAAACGACATGATAAAATCCACCATTTAGCCCAAGCCCAATTCGATGCAGGTCAGGCCATAGCTTGCTGCATCCGGTTGTTTCAAGGCGCCTTTTTTAGAATCCAAGCATGTCATTACTGACTCAGATTTTCGGTAGCCGCAATCAGCGCTTACTTAAGCAATACCAGAAGACCGTTCGTGAAATCAATGCTCTTGAACCGGCGCTGGAACAATTATCCGACGAGGCCCTGAAGGGCAAGACCCCGGAATTCAAGGAGCGTCTCGCCAAGGGCGAAGACATCGACAAGCTCCTGCCGGAAGCCTTTGCTGTCTGCCGTGAGGCTAGCAAGCGTATTCTCAAGATGCGCCACTTCGACGTGCAACTGATAGGCGGCATGGCGCTGCACTACGGGAAAATCGCCGAAATGGGTACGGGTGAAGGTAAGACCCTGATGGCAACGCTGCCAGCCTACCTGAATGCACTGGCTGGCAAAGGCGTGCACGTGGTGACGGTCAATGATTACCTGGCCCAGCGCGATGCTGAATGGATGAGCACCCTGTACGGCTGGCTCGGCCTGACGACTGGTATCAACCTGTCGCAAATCGATCACGAAGCCAAGCAAACTGCGTACAACTCCGACATCACCTACGGTACCAACAACGAATTCGGCTTTGATTATCTGCGCGACAACATGGTCTACGATACGGGCGATCGCGTCCAGCGTGGCCTGCATTACGCGATTGTCGATGAAGTTGACTCCATCCTGATCGACGAAGCGCGTACCCCGTTGATCATTTCCGGTCAGGCTGAAAACCACACTGACCTGTATCACAAAATCAATGAAGTGCCGCCGCTGCTGTCCTTGCAAATCGGTGAAGAAACACCGGATGGCAAAGGCAAGATTGAAGTGCCGGGCGACTACACCAAGGATGAAAAATCCCATCAGGTCCTGTTGACCGAAGCCGGTCACGAAAAAGCCGAACAAATCCTGACCCGTATGGGCTTGCTGCCGGAAGGTGCATCGCTGTACGACGCTGCCAATATCACCCTGATCCACCACTTGTACGCTGCCTTGCGCGCACACACGCTGTATCACAAGGATCAGCACTATGTGGTGCAGAACGGTGAAGTAGTGATCGTTGATGAATTCACCGGTCGTCTGATGACTGGTCGTCGTTGGTCCGAAGGCTTGCACCAGGCGGTGGAAGCGAAGGAACACGTCAAGATCCAGAACGAAAACCAGACCCTGGCTTCGATCACATTCCAGAATTACTTCCGTATGTACACCAAGCTGTCCGGCATGACCGGTACAGCGGACACCGAAGCCTACGAGTTCCAGGAAATCTACAAACTGGAAACCGTCGTCATCCCGCCGAATCGTCCTAGCCAACGCAAGGATCGCCAGGATCAGGTTTACAAATCGTCGGAAGAAAAATACGGCGCGATGCTGAAGGACATTCAGGATTGCTACGAGCGTGGCCAGCCAGTCCTGGTCGGTACGACTTCGATTGAAAATTCCGAACTGTTGTCCGGCATCCTGACCAAAGCCAAGTTACCGCATAATGTGCTGAATGCGAAACAGCATGCACGCGAAGCGGAAATCATTGCGCAGGCAGGTCGTCCGAAAGCCATCACTATCGCTACCAATATGGCGGGTCGCGGTACCGATATCGTCCTCGGCGGTAACGTTGGCAAGCAAGTACAGATCATTGAAGCCAATGATGCCTTGAGCGATGCGGATAAAGCGGCGCAAGCGCAAACCTTGCGTGACGAATGGCAGTCCTTGCACGATCACGTCGTGAACGCAGGTGGCTTGCACATCATCGGTACCGAGCGTCACGAATCCCGTCGCGTCGATAACCAGTTGCGTGGTCGCTCCGGTCGTCAGGGTGATCCGGGTTCCTCGCGCTTCTATCTGTCGCTGGATGACGCTTTGCTGCGTATCTTCGCTGGTGACCGTGTACGCGCGATCATGGATCGTCTGAAAATGCCGGAAGGCGAACCGATTGAAGCAGGTATCGTGTCGCGTTCGATTGAATCGGCACAGCGCAAGGTGGAGGCACGTAACTTCGATATTCGTAAGCAATTGCTCGAGTACGATGACGTTGCCAACGACCAGCGTAAAGTGATTTACCAGCAGCGTAATGAATTGCTCGAAACCACCGACGTTTCCGAGATGATCACTTCCTTGCGCCAGGGCGTATTCACCGACTTGTTCCGCACTTATGTGCCAGAACAATCGATGGAAGAGCAATGGGATCTGGCAGCACTCGACGCAGCGTTGCGCGATGAGTGGAAAGTCGATTTCTCGCTGGCTAAAGTACTGGAAGCCGAGCCGAATATCACTGACGAAGACATGCTGGAACGTCTGCTGAAATTCACCGACGACATCTATGCACAAAAAATTGAAATCGTCGGCAAGGAAGCATTTGCCGGTTTCGAACGCAGCGTGATGTTGCAGGCAGTTGATTCGCACTGGCGTGAACATCTGGCGGCGCTGGATCATCTGCGCCAGGGTATCCATCTGCGTGGTTACGCGCAGAAGAATCCTAAGCAGGAATACAAGCGTGAAGCATTTGAATTGTTTGGCCAGATGCTGAACCTGATCAAGGATGAAGTCGTCAAGATCGTGATGACAGTGCGCATCCAGTCGCGTGAAGAAATTGATGCGGCGGAAGAGCAATTGTCGCAATCGCATGTGGAAAACGTGCACTACCAGCACGCTGACTTCGACGCTGATGCAGCGCCGGAAGAATTGCTGGCACCGACCGCAGCGGCGAGCGAGGCGAACCAGACCCAGGTGAATGCCTTGCCTAAGGTTGGTCGCAACGATCCATGCCCGTGCGGTAGCGGCAAGAAGTACAAGCAATGCCATGGTCGCCTCGCTTAATCGCGACCTGATGCGTTGAAACCGGAAGGGCGGGCTTATCCCGCCCTTTTGCTTTGGTAGTCCGCCTGCGGGGCTGATAGATGCATATGCCCGCTAGCGATTACAATATTGATCTGATCTGTAGTCCGCTTTGGTAGTCTGTCTTATTAACCCTCTGATATAGAAAACTTGCGATGGCCGTTAATCTTCCTCTCCCGATTCCTGAAAATCTGACCGCTGTAGCCGGTATCGAACTCGGCCATGCCGAAGCAGGCATACGAAAAGCCAATCGCAAGGACGTGCTGGTCATGAAGCTGGCACCGACCGCAACCGTGGCGGGTGTGTTTACGCAAAACCGTTTTTGCGCAGCACCGGTACAAGTCTGTAAAGAACACCTGGGCAAGCTGCAAGCCAGCGCGCCTATACGCGCACTCGTGATCAATACAGGCAATGCCAACGCAGGCACCGGCGAAACCGGCCTGGCGGACGCAAAAGAAACCTGTAGCGCACTCGCAGGTCTGCTGGGCTGCGATGCGTCGCAAATCCTGCCGTTCTCGACCGGTGTGATCCTGGAGCCGCTGCCTATCGACAAACTGAAAGCCGGTTTGCCACAAGCGATCGCCAACCTGAAGTCGGATAACTGGTACAACGCTGCCTTGTCCATCATGACTACCGACACGCAGCCGAAAGCAGCTTCGCGTCAGGTCAGCATCAATGGCCAGACCATCACCCTGACCGGTATCAGCAAAGGCGCAGGCATGATCAAGCCGAACATGGCGACCATGCTGGGCTTCATGGCGATGGATGCGAAAGTTGCACAACCGGTACTCGATCATCTGACCAAGGAAGTGGCGAATCGCTCGTTCAACTGCATCACCATCGACGGCGATACCTCAACTAATGATTCCTTCATCGTGATCGCAACCGGTGCTTCCGGTGTTGAAGTGCATGCTATCGACACCCCTGAATACCAGGCACTGGCAGCTGCAGTGCTGGGCTTGTCGCAAGAGCTGGCGCAAATGATCGTACGTGATGGTGAAGGTGCGACCAAGTTCATCACCGTCACGGTAGAAGAAGGCAAGAGCGTTGAAGAATGCCGCAAGATCGCCTACTCGATCGCGCATTCACCATTGGTTAAAACCGCTTTCTTTGCCTCCGATCCTAACCTCGGCCGTATCCTGGCGGCGATAGGTTATGCCGGTGTCGATGATCTCGATGTGACTACCTTGAACCTGTACCTGGACGATGTCTGGGTCGCGAAGAACGGTGGCCGTAATCCTGACTATCAGGAAGCAGACGGACAGCGCGTGATGAAGCAAAGCGAAATTACAGTGCGCGTAAAACTAGGTCGCGGCAAGGCAGACGCCACCATCTGGACCTGCGATTTGTCGCATGAATATGTAACGATCAACGCGGATTACCGTTCCTGATTCGCTTTTGAATAATTAATACGCTCGATTACGATGACTCAACTAGAACAGTTTTTAACGCGGGCGGAAGCCTTGCTCGAACGCCTCGAATCCTTCCTGCCACCGGCGGTGCCGACACCGGACTGGAATGCAGGGATCGCTTTCCGCTGGCGTAAATCCAGCGGCAACGCGCGCGGCTATCTGCAGCCGGTCGCGCATTTGTCGCCTATCGCTCTGGATGACTTGCATAACATCGGGCCGCAAAAGCAGCAGATAGAACAAAACACCCGCCAGTTTGTGGAAGGTGTGCCGGCTAACAATGTCTTGTTGACGGGCGCACGCGGTACCGGCAAGTCTTCACTGATCAAGGCTTGTCTGAACCAGTTTGCCGACCAGGGTTTGCGCCTGATCGAAGTCGACAAGGATGATCTGGGCGACCTGGCTGATATCGTGGATCTGGTTTCTGGCCGTCCCGAACGCTTCATTATCTTTTGCGACGATTTGTCGTTTGAAGAGGGTGAAGGCGGATATAAGGCATTGAAGGTGGCGCTGGATGGCAGCATTTCCGCGCAGTCCGACAATGTCCTGATTTACGCGACCTCGAATCGTCGGCACTTGCTGCCGGAGCGCATGTCGGACAACGCCGGTTACAAGACTGACGATAACGGTGACCTGCATCCGGGCGAAACCGTGGAAGAGAAAATCTCGCTGTCCGAACGTTTCGGTCTGTGGGTGACTTTTTATCCATTCCGTCAGGATGACTATCTGGATATCGTCGCGCACTGGCTCAAACATTTCGGTTGCAACGAGCAACAGATAGAAGAAGCACGCACCGAGGCTTTGCAATGGGCCTTGCAGCGTGGTTCACGTTCTGGTCGTGTGGCCTGGCAATTCGCCAAGGACCACGCCGGAAAAATGCGCAAGTAATCCACTACGGGTGCCTGGTCAGTCCGGGCACCTGCCTAGCTCCCTTCAAGTCTTCCTCATGTCTGAAACCAAATGCGCACCCATCGATGTCGCTGTAGGCATCCTCATGAAGCCGAATGGTGATGTCCTGCTCGGCCAACGGCCGGATGGCAAGCCCTATGCCGGTTACTGGGAATTCCCGGGTGGTAAAGTCGAATCCGGCGAAGCCATCATAGATGCACTGAAGCGCGAGTTTGTCGAAGAGCTGGGTGTCGAAGTGTTGTCAGCGGAGCCGTGGTGTGGCGTCGAACATGTTTATCCGCATGCGCATGTACGGCTGCATTTCTACATCAGCCAGGAGTGGCGTGGCGAACCGCAGAGCCTGGAGAATCAGGCTTTTGCATGGCAGGGGAGTGTCGGGGTGGAGCCTTTGTTGCCGGCGACCATCCCCTTGATTGAATGGCTGGATAAGTTGCGCTATCCGGCGGCGTCTGCTTAAAACCAGACTTCAGGGTTGCGGTGGTGGCGGGATATCGTCTTCCAGGTCATCCAGCGGATTGACGACCGGAATCACATACTTCTCTTCAGCCCAGGCACCGAGGTCTATCTGTTTGCAGCGGTTGGAGCAGAACGGGCGAAACTTGCTCAGCTCGGTCCATTCCACTTTGGTGCCGCATGTCGGGCAATTGACTGTTGTAACCATTATTCTCTACTCAGAAGCTGCACAAGCTCAATTCAAAAGGCACATCGCCTTCAAAGGCTTTTGGCTTCATGTCGCCATCCTGTGAAGTAAAGCGTATCCACAGCATGTATTTGTTGGCGGAGATCTCGGGAATCGCACCCAGCGCTTCATCAATATTTAGACGCAGCATTTGATAAGCCTTGCCTTGCAGCATTTGTTGGTAGCTGCCGGTTTGCGCAATCATTTTGACCGGACGACCAGATTCACGCAGCAGGCGCAAGACCATGCCGATGGCATCGAACAGTGGGGCCAGCGGGGTGAACCATTTATGGATATCGGCCAGGCGCTGTTCTGCCGAATCATGCTGCCACGCGTAATACGACGGTAAATCGAATTCGCAGGCACCGCCCGGGATGATGGTACGGCCACGTATGCTCATCAGCCATTCGTTTTCACGGATGTGCTGACCGGTCTTGCCTTGGGATGCGATCAATGCGGCACTGATGCGATCCAGGTCAAACAGGATGGCGTCCAGCATTTCTGCTTCGACGTTCGGATTGGATTTAAAACCAAGCAGGGTTTGCTTTTGACGTTCCAGCTCTTGCAGCAAGTCGGATTTGAGGTCGGCGCGACCAGCCACCTCCAGCATTTCGAACATGGTGGCAAGGGCAACGTGGTGATGCTGCGGATGATCCTGACCGATAAAGAAAGCGAATTTCTCGTATAGGTCTTCTAGCCGCAACAACGTGCGAATACGCTCGTTGAAAGGGTATTCGTAGACAATCAAAGTGGCATCCCTTAAAAGTTAAAACCGGGCAATACGAGCTAATGTTGTGATTCTGAACGAAGCCGCGACAAAATACAAATGATGCAACGATTTTGTTTGGCATTCATTAAAACGGGCACTGCTTTTGTTCTGATTTTAGTACCGGATTCCGGTGCCGGATTGCAGCTATAGACAGCGTCGCTGCGCTAACGTTCACTGGGCTGATGCCAGTTTCAGATATAGCTGGTGCAACTCCAGGACCTGGGGTAATAGCGCTGCGCTATCGCCTTCGTTGCTGATGACGTCATCGGCTGCTTCCAGCCGTGCGCTGCGGCTGGCCTGATTCGCCATGATGGCACGCACTTGCTGCTCACTTAAGTTATTGCGTTGCATCACCCGGCGTATCTGTACTTCTTCCGAACAGTCGACAGTCAGTACGCGTGATACCCGCTGTTGCCAGAGGCCGGACTCGACCAGCAAGGGCACTACGAAGAGCAGATACGCTCCTTCGGCTTGCTCCGCTGCCTCACGGGTGGATAGGCGTATTAACGGAATCAGGATGGCTTCCAGGCGCTTCTTTTCATGCGGCTCGGCAAATACGCGCTCGCGCATCGCCGTCCTGTCCATAGAGCCATCGGGCAGGATGAGCTCCGCGCCGAAGGTAGCGCGGATAGCCGGGATCGCGATGCCGTCAACGGCAGTCAGTTGATGCGCTATCAGGTCGGTGTCGACGACCGCCGCGCCTTGTTCGGCAAACAGATCGGCCACCGTGCTTTTACCGCTGCCTATGCCACCGGTCAGGCCTACGGAAAAGCGTTTGAATGTGCCCAGTTCGTCCATGCTGCCTAGTAGTAGAAGCCCAGATAAGTTTCGGCCAGTGATTTGCCATATACCAGGGCTATCATACCGGCCGCAGCGAGATAGGGGCCAAACGGAATCGGGATGTCGCGTCCGCGCTTGGCCAACACGATGAGGGCGATGCCGACTACGGCGCCGACCAATGACGACAGCAGGATGATGACAGGCAGCATCTTCCAGCCCAGCCAGGCACCGAGTGCGGCCAGCAGTTTGAAGTCGCCATAGCCCATGCCTTCCTTGCCGGTCAGCAGCTTGAATAGCCAGTAAATCGACCACAGGGTGAGGTAACCCGCCGCCGCGCCTATGACTGCTTCATGCAGCGGCACGAAGGTGGCATTCAGATTCAGTAGCAAGCCCAGCCACAGCAGCGACAGGGTCAGGTCATCCGGCAGCAGTTGCGTGTCGGCATCGATGAAGGTCAAGGCAATCAGCAAGTAAGTGAAGAGCAGGGTACTGAGTCCGAGCAAGCCACTGCCGAAGTGCCAGATCAGGAAGGCGGACAGCACGCCGCTCAACAGTTCGATGATCGGATAACGTACCGAGATCGGGGTTTTGCAGGCCTTGCATTTACCACCTAGCGCGAGGTAGCTGACGACGGGGATGTTTTGCAGTGCGGTGATTTGGTGGCCGCATTGCGGACAGGCGGAGCGTGGCACGACCAGGTTGTAACGATCTTCGTGCGGCAGCGGCTGACCGCTTTCGCTGGCGACGTAGTTATCCGATTCACGTTGCATCATTTTCGGGATGCGGTGAATCACCACGTTCAGGAAGCTACCTATCAATAAGCCAAATACGCCTGCGACAACGGCAGGTAATACGCTGCCCGCAGGGGCAGACCAAAGTAAATCCATCATCAGACTACGGAACCCAGTTTGAAAATAGGCAGGTACATGGCGATCACCAGACCACCAATCAGCACGCCCAGTATGACCATAATCAGCGGTTCCATCAGGCTGGAGAGTGATGAGACAGCTTCATCGACTTCGTCTTCGTAGAAGTCCGCGACCTTGCCCAGCATATTGTCGAGGGAGCCGGATTCCTCACCGATGGAAACCATCTGCGTCACCATGTTCGGGAACACATCCGAGTTTTGCATTGCGACCGTCAGGCTGACACCAGTGCTTACTTCGGTTTGTATGCGCTTGGTGGCGTCCAGATAAACGGCGTTACCAGATGCGCCACCTACCGAGTCCAGCGATTCGACCAGCGGTACGCCAGCAGCAAACATGGTCGCCAGGGTGCGGGTCCAGCGTGCGATGGTGGCTTTGCGTATGACGGCACCGAAGATGGGTAATTTCAGCAGTAGCTTGTCCATCGAGCGCTGCATTTTCAGCGAGCGTTTCCACGACTGGAAGAACAGGTAGAGACCGCCAAATAGCAGGCCGAAGATGATGTACCAGTTGGCTACCATGAAATCAGACATGGCCATCACCATTAGCGTCGGTGCCGGAAGGTCGGCACCAAAGCTTTTGAATACTTCCTTAAAGGCTGGAACCACCCAGATCATAATGACGGCGGTCACGATGAAAGCGACGGCCAGGATCGATACCGGATAAAACATCGCGGACTTGATCTTGCCCTTGATGGCCAGGGTTTTTTCCTTGTAGATCGCGAGTCGGGTCAGCAGATCTTCCAGGATACCGGCTTGCTCACCGGCGCCGACCAGATTGCAAAACAGCGGATCGAAGTAGAGCGGGAATTTGCGGAAAGCCTGGTTCAGGCTGGTACCGGTTTCGACATCGGAGCGTATGTCCTGGACCAGCTTCGATACGGACGGGTTGTCATTGCCCTTGGCGACGATATCAAAGGATTGCAGCAGCGGCACACCGGCTTTCATCATGGTGGCCAGCTGGCGGGTGAATAAGGTTATGTCTTTTTCGGAGACCTTCTTGCCGCTGCGATAGGTTTTCTTTTTGACCTTGGTGACCAGCACGCCCTGACGACGCAGCGTTGCGCTGACTACGGATTCGCCGCCGGCCCGTAATTCGCCGCGCACGATCTTGCCGGATTTGTCCTTGCCTTCCCAAGCGAATACGGACTCCTTGGGTAGTGTTGCGCTTCCGACCTTACGTGCGGATGTTGCCATGCATAGACCTCTTTATTATTCGTTGGTGCAGCCGAGAACTTCTTCCAGGCTGGTCAATCCCAGTTTGACTTTTACCAGGCCAGATTCACGCAGGTTACGTACGCCATCTTTTTTGGCTTGCGCTTCGATTTCCATCGAGGTGCCGTGATTCAGGATGATGGCTTCGATTTCCTCGCTGATCGGCATGATTTGATAGATGCCGACCCGACCTTTGTAACCACTGCCGCTGCAGCGTTCGCAACCGACCGGTTTGTATGGCAACCAGGTACCGTCCAGATCATCTTCGCTAAAACCTGCTTCCAGCAATGCCTCATCCGGTATCACTGTGGTTTGCTTGCAGGAGCAAAGTCGGCGCGCCAGGCGTTGCGCAGTAATCAGGATCACGGACGATGCGATGTTGAACGGTGCGACGCCCATATTCATCAGGCGCGTCAGTGTTGCTGGTGCGTCATTGGTATGCAGCGTGGAAAACACCATGTGTCCGGTTTGCGCCGCCTTGATGGCGATATCGGCGGTTTCCAGATCGCGGATCTCACCGACCATGATGATGTCAGGATCCTGTCGCAAGAAGGCTTTCAGCGCGACCGGGAAGGTTAGTCCGGCGCGGTCATTAACGTTGACCTGATTCACGCCTGGCAAGTTGATCTCGGCCGGGTCTTCCGCGGTCGAGATATTGATGCCAGGTTTGTTCAGGATGTTGAGGCAGGTGTAGAGCGAAACGGTTTTGCCGGAGCCCGTCGGGCCGGTGACCAGCACCATGCCGTATGGGCGCTGGATAGCATTGAGCAGCGTTTCCTTTTGATCCGGGTCGTAACCCAGTGCCTCGATCCCCATTTGCGCCTGTGTGCCGTCGAGAATACGCATGACGATTTTTTCGCCAAACAGGGTAGGCAGGGTGCTGACGCGGAAGTCGATGGAGCGCGTCTTGGACATCACCAGTTTCATGCGGCCGTCTTGCGGCACGCGTTTTTCTGAAATGTCGAGTTTGGAGATGACCTTGATGCGTGAAGCCAGTTTTTCCTTGATTGCCAGCGGTGGCTGCGCGATATCGCGCAAGACGCCATCGACGCGGAAGCGGATGCGGTAAAACTTTTCAAACGGTTCGAAGTGCAAATCGGATGCGCCCAGGTTGATCGCATCAACCAGGATTTTTTGCAGGAATTTGACGATGGGTGCGTCATCGATATCAGCGGTGCCGCCTTCTGCCGGGGTCGCCAGCTCTTCCTCGATGAAGTCGATGTCGAGATCGTCACCTATCAGTTCATTCAAGCCTTGCTCGGCACTTTGGCCTAGCTTCTCTATGATCTTGAGCAGTGTCAGGTGGTCGACGATGATGGGTTCGACCGCCAGCTGGGCCTGGAATTTGATTTGATCCAGCGCCTGCGAATTGGTCGGATCCGAGATCGCTATCGAGACTTTATTGCCGCGTTTGCCCAGTGCAATCACGTGCTGGCTTTGCATTAGCTTCGCATCGATGATTTTTTCGGGCAGCAGGCTGGTATTAAAGGCCGCCAGATCCAGTAAGGGATAGCCGAAGGTTTCAGAGCAAAAGGCGGCGAGTTTGCCGGAATCGATCACTTCGCTTTTCAGCAACATGTCGATAAACGGACTTTTTTCGTTGGTGGCTTGTTTACAAATGGTATCGGCTTGCTGTTGCGTCAGCCGCCCTGCTTGCAAGAGTGCGCGGGCGAGGCCAGGCATTGCATTAGTTGATGCCGAACTAGGAAGGACTGCAGCCATTTATTTACGCCAGGAGCATCAAGAGGTGCATTAGATAATGCCTCTAGGCACCTGTTTTGTAAAGATATCCTGCGGGAAATGTTACTTTTGCGCATAAAAATGCAACGGCTGTGAGCGCCTGCTGAAGGAGCGGCATTTAACAGTGTTTACAGCCGATAAGGACGGGGAGATTACGATAGTGGTGCGCATGCGTGGAACATGGCACCACCAGCGTATTAGTGATTGCGGTTGACCGCGAAGGCGCTCAGTTTGAGGAGGGCATCCTTGAAAGCATTGTCCGGCAGACCGGCGATGGATGCGGTGGCGCGGGCAGATGCTTCTTCTGCCTTGCGTTTGGTGTAGTCGAGGGCACCGGAAGTGGTTACAGCCTGCAGTACAGCGTCGAAATGTTGTTCGTCGCCATTCTCGATGCAACCGCGTACCAGTTCACGTTGTTCCGGTGTGCCATGCTCCATCAGATAGATCAGTGGCAGCGTGGCTTTGCCTTCGCGCAGGTCATCACCGACGTTTTTGCCTATATCGTCGGCCTGGCCGGAGTAGTCGAGCACGTCGTCGATTAACTGGAAAGCGGTGCCCAGCGAGCGACCGTATTCCGCAGCTGCTTCGATTTCATCATCGGAAGCGCCTGCGATCAGGGTGCCGAGCTGGGCAGCGGCTTCAAACAGCTTGGCCGTTTTGGAGCGGATCACTTGGGTGTAGCGTTCTTCCGAGACGTCTGGATCATGCATATTTAGCAACTGCAGCACTTCGCCTTCAGCGATCACATTGGTTGCGTCAGCCAGGATTTGCATGATGCGAATATCGCCGACCGAGACCATCATCTGGAATGCGCGCGAATACAGGAAGTCACCTACCAGTACCGAGGCAGCATTGCCAAACAGGGCGTTGGCGGTCTTGCGGCCGCGGCGCAGCGAGGATTCATCGACCACGTCATCATGCAGCAATGTTGCCGTATGGATAAATTCCACCACGGCAGCCAGTTGATGATGGTCGGTGCCGCGGTAGCCATAAGCATTGGCCATCAACAGGACCAGGACCGGGCGTATGCGCTTGCCACCTGCGCTGATGATGTAGTCGGCGATCTGATTGACCAGCGCTACTTCAGAGTGCAGCTTCTGGCGGATCACAGTATCGACTGCATTCAAATCAGCTGCGATGGGTTGTATAAGCAGGTTTTGAGCGGAGGGTGCGGAAGCGGAAACCAAGTTGAGCCTGATTGATGAGCGTTAATAAGCGTTAATTTATGGAATTATACGACGAGCCGGGCGGGAAACGTTGCTTACCCGCTACGAAGCAAGGGTATAGATGCCCTGGAAAGCTGTCTTTTTAATACAGTAATACAGTCTTTGACCGGGATCCTAAGTCCATGTATAATTGGAGGTTTTCCCGATTCCGTCTGCGTAGTTCTGGCCGGTTTCAAGAGAAAAAGTCCTTAAATCATTTGATGAGGTTTCACATGTACGCGGTCATAAAAACCGGTGGCAAACAATATAAAGTTGTCGCTGGTGAAAAATTCAAAGTAGAACAGATACCGGCAGACATTGGATCCGAAATCACCTTAGATCAGGTGCTCGCATTGGGCGCTGGAGAAACCATCAAGTTTGGTGCTCCGCTGGTCGCTGGTGCTACGGTCCTTGCTACGGTTGTCTCCCATGGTCGTCACGACAAGGTTAAGATTTTCAAGATGCGTCGCCGTAAGCACTACCAGAAACACCAAGGCCATCGCCAAAATTACACCGAATTGCAGATCGTTTCGATCAACGGCTAAGCCGCTGACTCGGACTAACCAGATACAAGGAGTCAGAAATGGCACATAAAAAAGGCGGCGGCACTACGCGAAATGGTCGTGACTCAGAGTCAAAACGACTGGGCGTTAAAGTCTACGGTGGTCAAGCTATCAACGCAGGCGGCATCATTGTTCGCCAACGTGGTACCAAAATGCACGCAGGCGAAAACGTCGGTATCGGCAAGGATCACACCTTGTTCGCACTGACCGACGGCAAAGTTGCATTTGTTACTAAAGGCGCGTTGAAACGCCATTACGTCACTGTAGTACCTGCTTAATTCACTTAAGCGCAAGGTAAGGCGAAAGCCTTCAATCGAAAGGCTCTGCCCCAGGTAGAGCCTTTTTAGTTTTATAACGGCAAATATTATGAAGTTTATCGACGAAGCAAAAATCGAAGTCATTGCCGGTGATGGCGGCAACGGCGTCGCATCCTTTTGTCGTGAAAAATTCAGGCCGTTTGGTGGTCCGGATGGCGGCGACGGCGGAAAAGGCGGCAGCATCTATGCGGTAGCAGACCGCAATATCAACACGCTGGTTGATTTCCGTTTTGCCAAAATGCACAAAGCCAAGAATGGCGAAAATGGTCGCGGTGCTGATTGCTACGGCAAGGGCGCGGACGACATCAAATTGCGCATGCCAGTCGGCACCCTGATTATTGATAACAAAGATGGTGAGCTGATCGCCGACCTGACCGAGCACGGGCAGGAAGTCCTGATCGCCAAAGGCGGCGAAGGCGGCTGGGGCAATATCCATTTCAAATCATCGACCAACCGCGCCCCTCGGCAAAAATCCGAAGGCAAGGAAGGTGAACGACGTGAACTGCGGCTGGAGCTGAAAGTGCTCGCCGACATCGGTTTGCTCGGTATGCCGAATGCAGGTAAATCGACCTTCATTACCGCTGTGTCGAACGCGCGTCCGAAGATCGCAGATTATCCGTTTACTACGCTGCATCCGAACCTGGGCATGGTGCGTGTCAGTCATGAAAAGAGTTTCGTGATTGCCGACATTCCAGGTCTGATCGAAGGCGCATCTGATGGCGCCGGACTGGGTATCCAGTTCCTGCGCCACTTGCAACGTACCCGTCTGCTCTTGCACATCGTGGACCTGGCGCCGTTCGACAATGTCGATCCGGTCAAGGAAGCGAAAGCCATCGTCAAGGAATTGCAGAAATACGATGAGTCGCTGTACGACAAACCACGCTGGCTGGTGCTGAACAAGCTGGACATGGTGCCGGAAGACGAACGCAAAAAACGCGTGAAGGACTTCATCAAACGCTTTGGCTGGAAAGGTCCGGTGTTTGAGATTTCGGCGCTGACACGTGATGGTTGCTCCGACCTCGTGAATGAAATCTACGAATACATAGCTGTGCAACGCCAGGCAGAACAACGCACTGAAGAAACACCGCAAATGGTTGAAGAGGCGCGTGGTATTGACTCTATCGACCCGGATGATCCGCGCTTCAAGATCATCGACTAAAGTTGTAAGGGATTGCCGTAGCCCGGCAATCCGGCATCCTCACCGTTCAGGTACCTCAAAACTAAAACAGAGCCGGGTTATTAAGCATGGACTCCGTCATTCAAGAAGCCAAACGCGTCATCATCAAAGTCGGTTCTTCCCTCGTCACCAATGACGGTCAGGGCCTGGATGCGAATGCAATACAGAAATGGGCCGCACAGATCGCACACTTGCGTGCGCTGGGTAAGGAAGTGGTATTGGTCAGCTCTGGCGCCATCGTCGAAGGCATGCAGCGTCTGGGTTTTGACAAGCGACCGGTAGGTATCCATGAATTGCAGGCTTGCGCCGCAGTAGGACAAATGGGCCTGGCGCAAATTTACGAAACCAGCTTCCGCCAGCATGACGTGCGTACCGCGCAGATCCTGCTAACGCATGCCGACCTGGCCGATCGTGAGCGCTACCTGAATGCGCGTTCTACCTTATTCACCTTGTTGCGCCTGGGCGTCGTTCCCATCATCAATGAAAACGATACCGTGGTCACCGATGAAATCAAATTCGGCGACAACGATACCCTGGGTGCACTGGTTGCAAACCTGATCGAAGCGGACGCCCTGATCATCCTGACCGATCAGCGTGGCTTGTTCAGCGCTGATCCACGCAAAGACCCGAATGCAGTCTTCATCCATGAAGCCAAGGCCGGTGATGTGGCGCTGGAAGCAATGGCCGGCGGTGCGGGTAGCAGCCTCGGACGTGGCGGCATGCTGACCAAAATCCTGGCGGCCAAACGTGCGGCCTTGTCCGGTGCACATACCGTCATCGCCTGGGGGAGGGAAGATAATGTCCTGACACGCCTGGCTGGTGGCGAAGCCATCGGCACCCAGCTGACGGCTCAAACCGCGCAACTGACGGCGCGCAAACAATGGATGGCCGATCACCTGCAAACCGTAGGTGCAGTGGTGCTGGATGATGGTGCGGTACAGAAGTTAACGGCTGATGGCAAATCACTGTTGCCTATTGGTGTCACCGACGTGACTGGCAGTTTTGGTCGCGGGGATGTGATTACTTGTGTTGACCAGCACGGACGTGCGCTGGCACGCGGGATCAGCAATTATGCAAGTTCGGACGCACGTCGCATCATGCGCAAACCTTCATCGGACATCGCTGCCATACTCGGTTTTGTCGAAGAGCCGGAATTGATCCACCGGGACAATCTGGTCTTGCTGTAATTGATCCTGCAATAAAGCAAAACGGGCGCTAGTGCGCCCGTTTTTTTATTCCCGCAACAGCTCGTCTGTGAGCGTCTTGCGATACTTCATGCGGTTCAGCATCTCTTTTTCATCTCCGACTATCGTCAGATTGCTGCAAAAGTAATCCTGCGCCAGTGCCGCATGCTGGCGGTTCACCTTGCTGCGTACGATCACTTCCCACTGGTTGCGGCGTGACGGCGCCCATGTGCCGTCTTCACGTCCCAATGCATAGATTTTCTTTTCGAAGGTGGCGCAACGTATGCCTTCGTAACTGATGTTTTTTGCACCGCCCTGGCTGACCGCAACCAGCGTGTAACGGATAACGCCGTCCTTGCCTATCGCCAGCGACTTGGTGTCAATCGCAAAAGTCTGGGTAGCGGTAGGTCCTACATAAAAAGGTTGCAGGTTTTCAGTCTTGGGTGCTGGAGGTGGCGGCACCTCAAGTTCTTCCCAATTTTTTGCCTCGGCTTCTTCGAACCCTTTGTTGTATTCCAACTGTTGCGCCACGGAAATTTGTGTGGCTGCCAACAGCGCCAGGACCAGCAGGGTTTGCGGCAATGCGTGCAAGGAAAAGAACGACTTATTCATTGTCAGGTTTGGTCTTTGCGGTAGATGGTTCGTCAGGTTTGCGCGATGCATGCGTCTGGCGCAGGTAGCGTGCGGTATTGTGCTGTGGCGGTACATGTTGCGTCGGGCGCGACAGGAAACGTGATAATTCCTGCAAGGCACGCTGGTAAACATCCCGTTTGAATTCGATCACCACATCCAGTGGTACCCAGTAATCATGCCAGCGCCAGGCGTCGAACTCCGGATGTTCGGTCATGCGCAGATTGACATCGCAATCACGTCCGACCATGCGCAGCAGGAACCAGATCTGCTTCTGGCCCTTGTAATGACCGCGGATTTCCCGCTTGATGAAATGATCCGGCACCTCGTAGCGCAGCCAGTCGCGGGTGCGACCTATGATTTTGACGTGCTCCGCCCGCAAGCCGACTTCTTCTTCCAGCTCGCGATACATAGCCTGCTCAGGGGTTTCGCCAAATTTAATGCCGCCCTGTGGGAATTGCCACGAATGCTCGCGCACCCGCTTGCCCCACCACACTTCATTCCTGGTGTTGATCAGAATGATGCCGACGTTAGGGCGAAAGCCTTCACGGTCCAGCATGTTGTACCTCAAAACTTTCTGCGGCTAACGGACCCTCAATCGAACATCGTCACCTGTACGGCCTTATACCGTAGTCCCGCGCAATGACGCGCGAACAACGGAGAGAGCAATCAATTGTACGAAGAGTGGGTGCATCAGCCAGCTAATCCTTTAAAATTGAGTTGATTATAACCCTCTCTCTTTTTAAAAAGAATTCATCGTCATGCGCGCATCCCGTTTTTTCATTTCCACTCTCAAAGAAGCTCCTTCCGACGCAGAAATCGTCAGCCACAAGCTGATGATGCGTGCCGGCATGATCAAGCGCATCGGTTCAGGTATTTATACCTATATGCCCATGGGTTTGCGCGTGATCCGCAAGGTCGAGGCGATTATCCGTGAGGAAATGAATAAGGCCCATGCCATCGAGCTGCTGATGCCATTAGTGCAACCGGCCGAGCTGTGGCAGGAAACCGGCCGCTGGGACAAAATGGGCGCAGAGTTGATGCGCGTCAAGGACAGGCATGGCCGTGAATTCGCGATCCAGCCGACTTCGGAAGAAGTGGTTACGGACGTGGTACGGACGGAAATCAAGTCCTATCGCCAGTTGCCTATCAATTTTTACCATATCCAGACCAAGTTCCGTGACGAGCGTCGCCCACGCTTTGGCCTGATGCGGGGTCGTGAATTCACGATGAAGGACGCCTATTCCTTTGACCGTGATGTCGACGGTTTGAAGCGTTCGTATCAAATCATGTTCGATGCCTACGTCAAAATCTTCAATCGTTTCGGCCTGCAGTTCCGTGCGGTGGCTGCCGACAATGGTGCGATCGGCGGTTCCGGTTCACACGAATTCCACGTGATTGCCGATACCGGCGAAGACGCCCTGGTTTACTGCCCGAACTCTGACTATGCCGCCAATATGGAAGCGGCTGAAGCCTTGCCACTCGGCACTGAACGTGCAGCGCCGACCCAGGCCCTGACCAAGACCGCAACACCTGGCAAAGCCAAGTGCGAAGACGTGGCTGCCTTGCTGAACCTGCCGTTGGCACAAACCGTGAAGTCCATCGTGTTGACGGTGGAAAAAGAAGAAAAAGGCGTGACCAGCAAGCAAGTCTGGCTCCTGTTGCTGCGCGGTGACCACGAATTGAATGAAGTCAAAGCCGCGAAAATCCCTGGCATCGCCGGTTATCGCTTTGCCAGCGAGGCAGAAATCGTTGAATGGTTCGGAACGCCACCTGGTTACCTCGGTCCGATCAACACCAAGAAACCGGTCAATGTGGTGGTCGATCGTACGGTCACCAACATGCATGACTTCGTCTGCGGTGCGAATGAAGTCGATTTCCACTTTACGGGGGTGAACTGGGGCCGCGATTTGCCGGAAGCGCAGGTTTTCGATATCCGCAATGTGGTCGAAGGCGATCCATCGCCGGACGGCAAAGGCGCGCTCGCGATACAACGCGGCATCGAAGTCGGCCACGTATTCCAGCTCGGCACCGCGTATTCCGAATCGATGAAAGCGACCTACCTCGATGAAAACGGCAAGCCACAACTGATCCAGATGGGTTGCTACGGCATCGGCGTGACCCGCATCCTGGGTGCTGCGATCGAGCAGAATTTCGACGACAAGGGCATTATCTGGCCGACTGCACTGGCGCCATTTGAAGTGGTGCTGTGCCCTATGGGTTACGACCGCAGCGAAGGTGTCAAGGCTGAAACCGACAAGCTGTATGAAGCTTTGCAAGCTGCCGGAGTCGACGTGATTCTGGATGATCGCGGTGAGCGCCCAGGGGCCATGTTTGCTGACTGGGAACTGATAGGCGTACCGCACCGTATCGTGATCGGTGATCGCGGCCTGAAAGAAGGCAAGCTTGAATACCAGGGCCGTCGTGATGTCGCGGCGACACCGGTTGCGCTGGAAGAAATGCTGGCTTTCGTTCAAGCCAAACTGGCTGAGTAATCATTACGATGCGTCAGGCCAGCATGTATGCGATAGGGCAGGACTTGAGTAGTCATCAGGTTGTATCTCCCGTATGTGCTGCGCCTGATACTTCGTTGCATGGCTATCGTAGATATGGCACTGGACTCGCTTGTGCCTTGTTGTTCGCGCTGCTGAGTAATGCCGCCAGCGCGGGTAATCAAAAAGAAGAGGCGATGGCCGATGGTGTCCGTATTGCCTTGTCACGCGCGATTACAGATCCGCGTCCGCCGATACCGCAGTTTGCCGGTATCGATGAGCGCATCGAGTATTTGCATTGGCTGGGTGAGATGTCGGATCGGCTGTACAAGAAGCTGCCGGATCGTCAGGTCCGCCTGGAGTTCTTGCGTACGACATGGTATGAGGCGCGGCGTGCTGGCCTGGATCCGGCTTTGGTACTGGGTTTGATACAGGTGGAATCGGCGTTTCGCAAATATGCGGTATCACCAGTCGGTGCCCATGGCTATATGCAGGTGATGCCGTTCTGGACGCGTGTCATAGGCGATGGTGATCGCAGCAAGCTGTTCCATATGCAAACCAATTTGCGCTTCGGCTGCTCCATCCTGCGTATGTATCTGGATATGGAGCGTGGTGATTTGTATCTGGCTTTAGGCAGGTATAACGGTAGTCGCGGCCGTCCTGAATATCCGAATGCTGTGCTGGCGGCGTGGAAGAAGTGGGAGCATCAGCGTGCACCGATCACGAACGTAGTGGCAGAAACCGGATCGGAACGGAAGTAAAGCAGAACAGAGTACAGATACAAAAACGCCCGCGCGATGCGGGCGTTTATGTTTGGCACAGAGGCAAATTATTTCAGGTGACCCGAGATGAGTTTGGTCATCTCAAACATGGACACTTGTTTTTTACCGCCAAAGACAGCTTTCAGCTTTTCATCCGCATCAATCATGCGTTTGTTAGCTTCGTTTTGCAGTTTGAACTTCTTGATGTAGTCCCACACTTTTTTGGTGACTTCAGTGCGTGGAGCTGGCGATGCACCGATAACAGCGGCCAGAACGGCGGACGGTGTTACTGGTTTCATGAATGCGGCGTTAGGCTTGCGTGCGGCTGCTGGCTTTTTCGCTGCAACTTTTTTCGCTGCTGGCTTTTTAGCGGCTACTTTTTTAGCAGGAGCGGCTTTCTTTGCCGGCGCTGCTTTTTTTGCTGGTGCTGCTTTTTTCGCTACGGGTTTTTTCGCAGCTGGTTTCTTGGCGGCCGGTTTAGTGGCCGCTGGTTTTTTGGCTGTTGCCATCTTCAAACCTCCTTCACATTGTGTTGGGAAATTGCGCCAATTCACGCACCGTCAATAGTGGTGTGGTTTTTCTTGCTACGCAAGTGTTTTTTGTGCGTTCCCCTCTGTATTTGTAGGCTGCAAGCCACGTATAGCGTAGTGTTGGAAAGTGCGGCTGGTTTATTCGATTCTGTGGCGCAGTTTTTCATCTCATTTTTCGATGCGCTTTGGGATGCGCAAGCGGCAGGTTTTGCATCGCAGCGAATCGGAAAGACGGCACCGCATTCCTCCCTTTTTTGTGCGGATCAGTAAAAAGGTCGGGATGTAGCGGTGGCAGAATAAGAAAAAGCCCGGTCTTGCGAGCCGGGCTTTTTGTCTAAATGGCGGGAAAAATCAGCGCATGCCGGGTAGCATACCCTTCATGCCGCGCATCATTTTCATCATATTGCCGCCTTTGAGCTTCTTCATCATGGTCTGCATTTGATCGAATTGCGCCAGCATGCGGTTGACTTCCTGCACCTGGACGCCTGCGCCGGTAGCGATACGGCGTTTGCGCGAAGCCTTGATCAGCTCTGGTTTGGCACGTTCTTGCGGCGTCATCGAATTGATGATGCCTTCCATGCGGACCACCTGTTTGTCAGCCATGCCCATATTCGCGCCAGCGGCGGCTTGCTGCAGTTGCGCTGGCAGTTTATCCATCAGGTTGGACATGCCGCCCATTTTCTTCATTTGCGCCAGTTGCGATTTGAAGTCGTTCAAATCGAACTTGCCGCCGACCTTGATTTTATTGGCCAGGCCTTGCGCCGCTTCCATGTCGACGCCTTTGCGGGCTTCTTCCACCAGCGCCAGGATGTCGCCCATACCGAGGATACGGTCGGCCATACGAGCCGGATCGAACGCTTCCAGGCCATCGAGTTTTTCTGCGACACCAGCGAATTTGATCGGTTTGCCGGTGATGTGGCGTACCGAAAGTGCGGCACCGCCGCGTGAATCACCATCCAGTTTGGTCAGCACGATACCGGTCAGTGGCAGTGCATCGCTAAAGGCTTTGGCCGTATTGATTGCATCCTGACCCAGCATCGCGTCGACCACGAACAGGGTCTCTATCGGTTTGACGGCACCATGCAGGGCTTTGATTTCCTGCATCATCGCTTCGTCTATGCCGAGGCGACCGGCGGTATCGATGATCAGTACGTCGTGATAATGGCGTTTCGCATAGTCCAGTGCGGCCAGTGCGATGTCGACCGGCTTGTCAGTCGGCTGCGACGGGAAGAAGTCAGCACCGACTTGTGCGGTGACGGTTTCCAGCTGGCCGATAGCGGCCGGACGGTAGACGTCGGCGGAAACGGTCAGGACTTTTTTCTTCTTTTGCTCGCGCAGGTATTTGGCCAGCTTACCGACGGTGGTGGTTTTACCTGCACCTTGCAGACCGGCCATCAGGATAATGGCGGGCGGCTGGGTGGCAAAATTCAGTTGTGATGCTTCCGGACCGAGATCGCCGCCCATGATGGCAGCCAGTTCGCGCTGTACGACACCGACCAGTGCCTGGCCAGGTGTGAGCGAGCCCACTACATCTTCGCCCATCGCTTTTTCTTTGACGCGGCTGATGAATTCGCGCACGGCGGGCAAGGCAACGTCGGCTTCGAGCAGGGCCAGACGGACTTCGCGCAGCATTTCTGCAGTATTGGTTTCCGTCAGGCGCGCTTCTCCGCGCATGGTTTTGACGGCTTTGGCTAAGCGTTGGGTGAGATTGTCGAGCATGGATAGTGGCTGGTGTGAGTCTGACTAAACGGTGATGCCAAGGGCGACAGCGCTAAAGCGGCTTGCGGCACAGTATGGCGAAAGTCTCATTTTAACCGATGCGCTGGCGGATGCGCCGCCTGGCCTGAGATAGTTGCTGGCCTGCTATCTATATATAGACGCCTGCTTGGGTCGGCCCTGGCCTGGCAAATTTTTATCGCGCAAACGCATCTAGTACGCGCGTTTGTGTCCGGCTAGTGGTAATGTCACGGGAGCAATTTCACGGCAGACACAAAGCTGCTGCCAGTGAGCTGCAAAAGCGGCGCGCCGCTGGTCCTGCCGACCGGGGTGCTGGCCTTACATGGTGTAAACTTAAGCGATGTACACATACTTCTTTGTCTTGGCTGCATTGTTCTACGCAGCTTGCGCATTCCTGCCGTCGAAACAGCACACGGCAATCTCTACCGGCACCCTGATCGGCTGGCTGCTGCACGGGGCTGCGCTGTGGGTTGATGTGATCGGGCATGGTGTCTTGCGGATGGGATTTGCCATCATGTTGTCCGGTGCCTTGTGGATTTCGGTCGCGATTTACTGGCTGGAAAATCGCAATTTCAGTCTCGATGGTTTACGTGTTCTGGTTTTGCCCAGCGCGGCCATCGGCGTATTGCTGCCCACGGTGTTTCCCGGCAGCCTGATCCCGCTGGATGGCAAGTCGGCACTATTTCCCTGGCATATTGCGATTGCGATGCTGGCTTACAGCACGCTGACCATCGCGGCCTTTCACGCAGTGCTGATGGCGTTGCAGGAATCCAAGCTGCATACCCGTCTGAGTGTACAAAAGACCGGCTGGTTTGCGCTGGCGATCGACCGGTTACCAGCATTGCTGACGATGGAGAAATTGCTGTTCCGCCTGATCGGCATCGGTTTCTTCCTGTTGACGCTGACGGTATTGTCGGGCGTGGTGTTTTCCGAAGAGTTATTCGGCAAGGCATTTAAATGGGAACATAAAACCATCTTCACGATGCTGTCGTGGATTTTGTTCGGTGTCTTGCTGGCCGGACGCAGATGGCGCGGCTGGCGTGGCAAGACTGCGCTTAGTTTTACACTGACGGGGTTTACTACCCTGTTCCTGGCGTATGTCGGCAGCCGTTTTGTATTTGAAGTAATCCTGCACCGGAGCCTGGCATGAAGTTGTTGTTATGGGCTGGTGTAATCGTCGCAGTGATCTGGATACTGCGCAGCAAAAAGTCGAACAAGGCTGAGCCGCCAAAAGCGCAAACTCGCCCGCCAGCCGCGACCGGCGAGACCGAGACTATGCTCAGCTGTGCCCATTGCGGCACCCATTTCCCCGCATCCGAGGCGGTGTTGGGGACTTCCAGCCTGGCCTTTTGCAGCGATGAACATCGCCGTCAGCATCTGGCGCGCTGATACATGGTGAATACCAAACCGGTGGCAGCGGATACGCGGGATACCTTCTGGCGTACTTTGCAGGCTTTTGCGCTGACGCGCACCCTGATTGCCGCAGTTTTGTTCGGTTACTTCGGCATGGGCTCATCCAAGCTGTGGCTGCATAAGGAAAATTTCTGGGGCGCCTGCGTGGTGTACCTGGTGCTGGGTTTGCTGTTTGTCTTGTTGTCACTGTACTGGCGCCGTCGCTTCCTGTTGCAGGTCGTGGTGCAGGTATCGGTAGATATCGTCGCCATCTCCATGCTGTACCTGACCGCGGGCGGTCTCAAGAGCGGTCTCGCCATCCTCTATTTATTCCCGCTGGCTGGTGGTGCGATTCTGACGCCACTGGTGCTGGCGCTCTTCTTCGTTTCTGCGGCGACGCTGGTCCTGCTGGCAGAAAACGGCTATCAATTATTGAATGACAACGCCGACATTTCGTCTTCGCAAGTCGGTTTGTATGGCGCAGCGTTTTTCATCATCATCTTTGCCATTAACCGGCTGGCGGCGCGCCTGATCAAACAGGAAACGCTGGCACGCGGCCGTGGTCGCGCCTTGCATGTGCAACAGGCAATCAATCGTTTGGTGATCGCCGATATGGAGGATGGCATTTTGGTGGTGGATCGTAAAGGTCGCGTACTTACCAGCAATCCGGCAGCAGCACGTATGCTCGGCCTGACTTTTCCACACGTAGGTGACTACGGCAGGTTGTCCGATATGGTGTGGCTGGCACCGATCGCTGCCGCTTATTCCGCCTGGGGCGCACGTTCCGGCTTGCGCGCACCGACGCAGCCCAACACATTGCAGCAGACTCCGACTTTTGTATTCATCAAACACACGGAAGAAAACACCTTGCAAGGCGGTAGTACCATCATGGGTGGACGTCGTGAATTGATGACGCATTTGAAACTGCGCTTTGCCCGGGTCGATGCCGATGGCGTGCAGGAAGACCGGGTCGTGATTTTCCTGCAGGATGTCAGCGAGATTGAAAACCAGGCGCAGCAATTGAAGCTGGCGTCCATGGGGCGGCTCACCGCCAGCATTGCGCATGAGGTGCGCAATCCCTTGTCGGCGATAGGCCATGCGACTTCTTTGCTGAAAGAAGATGAGCTCAGCTCCGGCCAGCAGCGCCTGCTCGCCATTATCAGCGACAACGTGGCACGCCTGAACCGGATGATAGAAGACATCCTGAAGCTGTCGCGCAAGGCACACCAGTACCACGAGCCGCTAAGCCTGGATCTGCTGTTCGAAGACTTGCTGAACGAATTAAATGAGCTGCACGAGATCAAGGATGGCATGATCACAGTGTCTGACATGAAGCCGTATAAAGTCCGTTTCGATCCGTTGCATTTGCGCGAAATCGTCTTGAACTTGCTGACAAATGCGTTACGCTACGCCAGTGGAGCCGCCGCCAGTATACGTATATATATAGTAGCGACGCCCGGCCATCGGCTGGAGTTGCACGTACAGGATGACGGCGCGCAGATCACGCCTGCGGTACGTGCTCATCTGTTCGAGCCGTTTTATACGACCTCCAACAAGGGTACCGGCCTCGGTCTGTATCTGGCGCGCGAGCTGTGCCTGAATAATGGCGCGATGCTGAACTATGAGTACCGGACGGATGAGGAGTCGGGTAAGCCCTCAGGTCGGTTTGTGATTACTTTTGCCACTAACGAAGCTGTTTAAATGTCCTTCAACCCTACACACTGCGCACCATGACATCTCCTCGTATTCTTATCGTCGATGATGAGGCGGACCTGCGCGAGTTGCTGGAAATTACACTCGTCAAAATGGGTTTGGATATCGACAGCGCATCCGACCTGGCTACTGCGCGCGATTATCTGAAGCAACATGAATATGCGCTGGTCTTGACCGATATGCGCTTGCCGGATGGCCTGGGCATAGAGCTGGTGCAGGAAATTACTGCGCAATATAAAAACACCCCGGTCGCTGTGATTACCGCTTTCGGTAGTGCTGACAATGCGGTGGTGGCTTTGAAAGCCGGTGCTTTTGATTATTTGTCGAAACCGGTCGGGCTGGAGCAATTGCGCGTCATGGTGCGTTCCGCCTTGCGTATCAGCCAGTTCGATGAGCAGCCTAGCGTCAAAGTGGCAGTCACACCAGCCTTGCGTCTAATGGGGCAGTCGGCAGCGATGCAGGCACTGCGGGCACAGATTGCCCGCCTGGCGCGCAGCATGGCACCGGTTGCCATCAGTGGTGAGTCCGGCAGCGGCAAGGAATTGGCGGCCCGCGATATTCATGCACAGAGTGGTCGCAGCGACAAACCGTTTGTAGCCGTTAACTGCGGCGCCATCCCGGAAGCGCTGATGGAAGCGGAGTTCTTTGGTTACCGTAAAGGTGCGTTTACCGGTGCGGTTGATGACCGTGATGGTTTCTTCCAGGCGGCGAACGGCGGCACCTTGCTGCTGGATGAGGTGGCCGACCTGCCGCTGGCGATGCAGGTCAAGCTGCTGCGCGCAATTCAGGAGCGTCGTGTGCGCAAAGTCGGGGCGACGGTGGAAGAGCCGGTCGATGTACGTATTATTAGTGCGACTCATCAAAACCTGCTTGATTGCGTGGGACGCGGTACCTTCCGCCAGGATTTGTATTACCGCCTGAATGTCATTGAATTGAATTTGCCGCCTTTGCGCGAACGCCTCGACGATATTGCCTTGCTGGCGCAAGCCATCCTGACGCGTCTGGATACCGAGCCGGTCAGCCTGGCTCCGGCGGCACTGGATGCCTTGCTGGATTATTCCTTCCCCGGCAATGTGCGTGAACTGGAAAACATACTGGAACGTGCGCTGGCCTTTGCCAATGACGGCGTGATCGAAGTAGGCGACCTGGTGCTGAAGGCCGCATATACGCCCAAGACGGTTGCGGTAGCGGAAGCAGAGCAATCAGTCGCAGCGCTGGCCGAGTCTAAAGTGGTGGTGCAGGACGCCCCGGCGTTGACAGCCATTAACGATATACCCGGTTCCTTGCCGGATCACCTGGATGACGTCGAGCGTGAAATCATCCGCCGTGCCTTGAGCAAAACCCAGTTCAACCGTACCCAGGCCGCCGAATTGCTCGGCATCAGCTTCCGCCAGTTGCGTTATCGGATGCAGCGGCTCGACATCAATGCACCGGAATAAGACTTTGGGCCAGCCATCAACGCAGTTCCGGATCGACGCCGCGGGTTGGGCTATCGGGGCAGAGCACCTGCCTTCGCCCAATTTTGACGCACGGGCAGAAGGAACAGAAATTGCATTACTGGTGATACATAACATCAGCTTGCCGCCGTCGCAGTTTGGCGGACCGTATATTGCTGACCTGTTCCTGAACAAATTGGATTATGATGCCGACCCGTATTTTGATCAGCTGCGGCCTTTGCGTGTTTCTGCACACTTCCTGATCCGGCGTGATGGTGCGGTGATGCAATTTGTTTCCGCGCATGACCGGGCCTGGCATGCCGGGGTTTCGTCCTTTTGCGGACAGGAGCGGTGCAACGATTTTTCGATCGGGATCGAATTGGAAGGTACCGACTTTGCTGCTTTTGCGGATGCGCAGTACAGCGCGTTGGCGGCGTTGACGGCAGCACTGAAGGTGGCTTACCCGCTGATGCATGTGACCGGACATGAAGATATCGCGCCTGGTCGCAAAACGGATCCGGGACCTTTTTTCGATTGGGCAGAGTATCAGGCACGTTATCGCCTGCAGCAAAAACAGGCAAATACAGGTGAGCCCGCACCAGATTTGGCTTTCCGCGTAATGTAAAAAATGCAGCTATGCAATCCCATATATTCTTATAAAAAAATATATCTGAAACTGCTGAAAAATTGATTGCATCCTCGCGTCTCGCGCACTAGAATTAGTGCAGATCGTGATTTTCACACTAGATGTAGTAAGTTTTCGGTCCCGCCTTAAGTTTGTTCAGGTAGATGCACCTTCAAGCAATTTGTTAATTCATATGATGTAAGGGCTCTGGGCAGATGCCATATATAAATAGAACGATGTTGGCACGGGCATTCAACACAGCTAGCTGTGTTTCTGGCTGCGGCTTTGGTTTTCATTTGAACCTGGTTCTGCAGCTGTCATCGAGACAAAACAATTTCGCGAAACCGGCAGTAGCCGGTTTTCTCTCTTAAAAAAAGTACGGCAATATTGCCCCCAATCCCTATTGAAGGAGTCGTAATGCTCTCTACGCAAGAAATTTCAGCCAAGTCACCGACAGAAATTGGCAATATCGCGTCCCTCGCGACTGCACCGTCGACCTCCAATACACAGACCGCTGGTCTGGGCGAACATCGCATTATTCGTCGTAATGGCGCAGTTGTTGGTTTTGAGCCATCGAAGATTTCCATCGCAGTAACCAAAGCATTTTTGGCAGTTAACGGTGGCCAGGGTGCGGCATCGGCGCGTGTGCGCGAACTGGTAGAACAACTGACTTCGAACGTCGTCAATGCTCTGGTCCGTCGTCAGCCTGCCGGTGGCACCTTCCACATCGAAGACATCCAGGACCAGGTTGAACTGGCGCTGATGCGTTCGGGTGAACACGATGTCGCGCGCGCTTACGTTCTATACCGCGCCAAACGTATGGAAGAGCGTGCGCAGCAGCAAGCCGCCAAACCAGTCGAAGAAGCACACCAATTGCACGTGACCGAAGACGGTCAGCGTCGTCCGCTGGACATGAATCAAGTGCGTGACCTGATCAATGCAGCTTGCCTGGGTCTGGAAAAACACGTTGATGCTGAAGCGATCCTGCACGAAACAGTTAAAAACCTGTACGACGGCGTACCGGTTGAAGAATTGCACAAGTCTGCCATCCTGGCTGCCCGCGCGCTGATGGAAAAAGACCCTGCATACAGCACCGTAACCGCACGTTTGCTGATGCACACCATTCGTAAAGAAGTATTTGGCCAGGAAGTGGCACAAGCTGACGCGCCTGCGCAGTACATCGAATACTTCCCGAAATTCATCAAAAAAGGTATCGAAGCAGAATTGCTGGACTCCAAACTCGGCCAGTTCGATCTGAAGAAACTGGGCGACGCACTGGTTCCTGAGCGCGATCTGCAGTTCGGCTACCTCGGCCTGCAAACCCTGTACGACCGTTACTTCCTGCACATCCGCGATACCCGTATTGAAATGCCGCAAGCGTTCTACATGCGTGTAGCGATGGGCCTGGCACTGAACGAAATCAACCGCGAAGAACGCGCTATCGAGTTCTACAACCTGCTGTCCAGCTTCGACTTCATGAGCTCGACACCAACCCTGTTCAACTCCGGTACCCAACGTTCGCAATTGTCGTCGTGCTATCTGACCACCGTTGCTGATGACCTCGACGGCATCTACGAAGCGATCAAGGAAAATGCATTGCTGGCTAAGTATGCCGGCGGCCTGGGCAACGACTGGACTCCGGTCCGTTCGCTGGGCGCACATATCAAAGGCACCAACGGCCGTTCGCAAGGCGTGGTTCCATTCCTGAAAGTCGTCAACGACACCGCAGTTGCGGTTAACCAGGGCGGCAAACGCAAAGGCGCAGTCTGCGCATACCTGGAAACCTGGCACATGGACATCGAGGAATTCCTCGACCTGCGTAAAAACACCGGCGATGACCGTCGTCGTACGCATGACATGAATACCGCTAACTGGATTCCTGACCTGTTCATGAAACGCGTCATGGAAAAAGGCGAATGGACCCTGTTCTCGCCATCCGATGCACCAGACCTGCACGACAAAGTCGGCAAAGCGTTCGAAGCGGCTTACACCGGCTACGAAGCCAAGGCAGCGCGCGGCGAACTGAAACTGTTCAAGAAAATTCAGGCACTGGACCTGTGGCGCAAAATGCTGTCCATGCTGTTCGAAACCGGCCACCCATGGATCACATTCAAAGATCCTTGCAACATCCGTTCGCCACAGCAACACGTGGGCGTGGTTCACAGCTCGAACCTGTGCACCGAGATCACACTGAACACCAACGATTCGGAAATCGCAGTCTGCAACCTGGGTTCGGTCAATATGCCGGCCCACATGAAAGACGGCCAGCTGGACCACGTCAAGCTGCAAAAAACGGTACGTACCGCGATGCGCATGCTGGATAACGTGATCGACATCAACTACTACGCAGTCAAGAAAGCACGTGATTCCAACCTGCGCCACCGTCCGGTCGGCCTCGGTATCATGGGTTTCCAGGATTGCCTGCACATGATGCGCATTCCTTACGCTTCGGATGAAGCAGTACAGTTTGCTGACCGCTCAATGGAAGCCGTCTGCTACTACGCTTACTACGCATCGACCGAACTGGCCGAAGAACGTGGTCGTTACAGCTCCTACCGTGGTTCGCTGTGGGATCGTGGCATCCTGCCGCAAGACTCGCTGAAGCTGCTGCAGGAAGAGCGCGGCGGCTATCTGGAAGCCGACCTGACAGAAACCCTGGACTGGGCACCGTTGCGTGAACGCATCAAACAATACGGTATGCGTAACTCGAACTGCGTGGCGATTGCACCAACCGCAACCATTTCGAACATCATCGGCGTTTCGGCATGTATCGAACCGACTTACCAGAACCTGTACGTTAAATCGAACCTGTCGGGTGAGTTCACCGAGATCAATGAATACCTGGTACGTGATTTGAAAGCACGTGGCTTGTGGGATGAAGTCATGATTTCCGATCTCAAATACTTCGACGGCAGCCTGGCCAAGATCGACCGCATTCCGCAAGACTTGCGCGACATCTACGCAACGGCGTTTGAAGTTGAGCCGAAATGGCTGGTTGAAGCGGCATCGCGTCGTCAAAAATGGATCGATCAGGCGCAATCCCTGAATATCTACATGGCTGGCGCATCCGGCAAGAAACTGGACGACACCTACAAACTGGCATGGTTGCGTGGCCTGAAAACCACTTACTACCTGCGTACCATGGGTGCAACGCATACCGAGAAATCGACGTCCAAAACCGGCGCGTTGAATGCAGTGGATTCGGGCGCTCCATCGGCAGCACCACAAGCAGCGGCAGAAACAGACGGTCCTGCTTGCATGTTGCGTCCTGGTGATGCAGGATTCGAGGAATGCGAAGCTTGCCAATAAGCGGTAGCCAAGCGCTGGCAGGGCGGGATTAAACCGGCTGGCCAGCGCGAGATTGAACTAGATGTAAAGAAAGCAGACAAAGGACTATGAGCTTTTGTTCTGCAACGACGGTGTAACGACACCAGCAGAATACGAATAAGGAAATAAGTCATGCTAAGTTGGGATGAAGAAGTAACTCCGGCAGCACCTGCGCCTGGCGCGCAACCAGCGTTGCAACCAGTGCGTGAAGCAGCCGCACCACGCGCGCAGGCGCAACAGGATGTGGCACTGGATCCTGCACTGGTAGCGAAAAACGCTGCTGCAGTCGACCCGACCCGCCGTATGGACGCCGCCGACAAGCGCGTCATCAACGGGCAAACAGACGTTAACCAACTGGTTCCGTTCAAATATAAATGGGCATGGGATAAATATCTGGCCGGTTGCGCTAACCACTGGATGCCGCAAGAGATCAATATGCAGCGTGATATTGAACTGTGGAAAAACCCGAATGGCCTGACCGAAGACGAGCGTCGTCTGGTCAAGCGTAACCTCGGCTTCTTCGTTACCGCCGATTCTCTGGCTGCCAACAACATCGTGCTCGGTACCTACCGCCACATTACCGCTCCGGAATGCCGCCAGTACTTGCTGCGCCAGGCATTTGAAGAAGCGATCCACACTCACGCTTATCAATACATCGTTGAATCGCTGGGCCTGGACGAAGGCGAAATCTTCAATGCTTACAATGAAGTCGAGTCGATCCGCGACAAGGATCAGTTCCTGATCCCATTCATCGAGACGCTGACCGATCCTGAATTCAAGACCGGCACGATTGAGAATGATCAAAAATTGCTGCGCTCGCTCATCGTGTTTGCCTGCCTGATGGAAGGTCTTTTCTTCTATGTCGGCTTCGCACAAATCCTCGCGCTCGGTCGTCAAAACAAGATGATGGGTGCTGCAGAGCAGTATCAATACATCCTGCGTGATGAGTCGATGCACTGCAACTTCGGCATCGATTTGATCAACACGATCAAGCTCGAAAATCCGCATTTGTGGACGCCGCAATTCCGCGAAGAGATTAAAACGTTGTTTTTACGCGCAGTAGAGTTGGAATATCGTTACGCAGAGGATACAATGCCGCGTGGAGTGCTTGGTCTTAACGCACCGATGTTCAAAGGCTATTTGAGATTCATTGCAAATCGCCGCGCACAACAAATCGGTTTGGAACCGATGTTTGAACAAGAAGAAAATCCATTCCCATGGATGAGCGAAATGATCGATCTGAAAAAAGAGCGCAACTTTTTTGAGACACGTGTCATCGAATACCAAACTGGTGGCGCGCTCAACTGGGAATAAATAATTAAAAATCGCGTTGCCTGAGCAACGCGAAACAAGCAGCAAAAGAGTAGTTCCAAAGATGCAGTCGCTCAAGCAGGAATTACAAAGACTGCGTAAAACAGGAAAGGCAACAACCAAATTTAATGAACAGTAGAAGACCTATACGATCTCATCTGCTCAAACCGCAACACTTGATTCAGTCAGGTGCGGCGGTTTTTTTCTTTTAAAAAGGGTTGTTTTTTTTGAAAGAGGATTTCAATGCCGGCGTGTGCGCTGGGGTTTTTTTTGGCTATAGCGGGAGCTCCGCTACGTTGGACGCATAGCCAAGCAAGGCTGAAGTGCTGCATAAGTGAGGGGATGCAGCAGTTCAGCTGGAGCCGAATTCATTAGCGCAAGCAACAAGCACGCTTGTGCCGATGAATAATTCGCCCAAACCATCGCGATGGTGCGGGAGAGTTTCAAACCTAGAAGCTTGATTTTTTCCATCACGTGAAGGAGAAACAAAATGGCAACAGCAGCAAAAAAACCAGCAGCTAAGAAACCAGCTGCAAAGAAAGCAGCAGCTAAAAAACCAGCTGCAGCAAAAAAACCAGTAGCTAAAAAAGCAGCAGCTAAAAAGCCAGTGGCTAAAAAAGCAGCAGCTAAAAAGCCAGTAGCGAAAAAAGCCGTAGCTAAGAAAGCTGTAGCTAAAAAGCCAGTGGCTAAAAAAGCAGCAGCTAAAAAGCCAGTAGCGAAAAAAGCCGTAGCTAAAAAAGCTGTAGCGAAAAAAGTCGTTGCTAAGAAAAAGCCAGTGGCTAAAAAAGCAGCAGCTAAAAAGCCAGTAGCTAAAAAAGCAGTTGCTAAGAAAGTCGTAGCTAAGAAAAAGCCAGCGGCCAAAAAAGCAGCAGCTAAAAAGCCTGCTGCTAAAAAAGCAGTTGCTAAAAAAGCCGTGGCTAAAAAAGCTGTAGCTAAAAAGCCAGCAGCTAAAAAGGCAGCCGCAAAAAAGCCAGCAGCTAAGCCTGCTGCTAAAAAAGCAGTTGCTAAAAAACCTGCAGCTAAAAAAGCAGCGCCTAAAAAGCCTGCCGCTAAGCCAGCAGCAGTAGCAGCGCCTGCAGTTAAGACGGTGTTGAATCCGGCAGCAGCATGGCCGTTTCCAACGGGCACACGTCCGTAAATCCAGGTTCGCTTGGATGCGCCTGATTAAATTCAGGCACAATCCCGCTGTGTGGCTTTGGTCGCACAGCGGTTTTTTTTTAAGGAGTCTCCGTGCTGGATAGCATCTTTACGCTGATTATCGATACGGTCGCCATCGTGCTGGCCGGTGCCTTGCTGCTCAGATTCTGGATGCAGGCTGTGCGCGTGCGTCCACCGATGGAACTGGCACAATTTACCTATCAACTGACAGACTGGCTGGTACGCCCGTTGCGCCGAGTATTACCGGGTGCCGGTGGTTACGATTGGGCCAGTGTGATTGCTGCCTTCCTGGTGGCGTTGGTGGCAACAGCTGTTGACCTGTTGTTGCGGGGTGGCTTTAGCGCGCAAACGCTGTTGCTCCTGTCCTTGCTGCGCGTCGTGCAGTGGGCTTTATATGGCCTGATCGGCCTGATCCTGATCGAAGTGATCTTTAGCTGGGTGAATCCGCGTGCGCCGCTGGCACCGTTCGTCCGTGCCTTGAATGATCCGCTGATGCGGCCTTTGCGCCGGGTAGTGCCTTTGATAGGCTCGGTGGATTTATCGCCGCTGGTTGCGCTGATCCTGCTGCGCATAGCGATACAGTTGGTCACTACCGTGGTGGCAGCGCTACTGTAATGAATATGCGGTCCGGCCACCGAGCCGGATCCGCAGTACTTCCTTCTTACAGACGATAGCCGAAAGCTTGCTGGAAGCGATCGTCGATCTCTGTACGCGACAATACGTGGTTTTGTGGGCCCTGGTGTGCAATCTTGATGGAGCCCATCAGACTGGACAAACGTCCGGTCGTCGCCCAATCCATATTGTTGGTCAAACCAAACAACATACCGGCACGGAATGCATCGCCGCAACCGGTCGGGTCGAGTACCCGTTCCGCCTTAACGCATGGGATATTCAGATGTTCGTTGCCGGTGAATATCTCTGCGCCTTGTTCGCCGCGGGTGACGACCAGGGCCGAAACGCGCTCTGCGATCTGTTTCAGTGACAAGCCGGTACGCTCAGTCAGCAATTCTGCTTCGTAATCATTGACTGCAACATAGGTTGCCAGGTCGATGAAGTTCTTCAGCTCATCACCATTAAACATAGGCAAGCCCTGGCCCGGATCGAAGATCAGCGGGATATTCAGGTCGGCACAGTGCTGTGCGTGCTGCAACATGCCGTCGCGGCCATCTGGTGCGACGATGGCGATGGCGACCTGGCCAGCGTCTGCCACCTTGTTGTAATGGGAGTAGCTCATTGCGCCCGGGTGGAACGCATTGATCTGGTTACCGCCAGCATCTGTCGTGATGAAGGCCTGGCCGGTATAGGAGTTATCTATGGTTTTCAAGCATTGCTGCGAAATCTGCAATTGCTCGAGGCGGTCACGATAGGACGCGCCATCCTGGCCTATGGTTGCCATGATGAGCGGATCGCCGCCCAGCAATTTCAGGTTGTACGCGATGTTACCGGCGCAACCACCGAATTCGCGGCGTATGCTCGGAACCAGGAAGGACACATTGATTTTGTGCAATTGGTCGGCCAGCAAGGCTTCGGAGAAACGGCCTTCAAAGGACATGATCGTATCGAATGCAACGGAACCGCAAATTAAGGATTTCATATTTAGTATGGAATAGGCCAGAGATAAGAAATTGGTCGCAATCATACACTGGGCCGCTGCTTTGCGGCACGGTGTTCAATGGCAGGAGTTCAGGGGTAGAACAGGTAGACGCGGTAGCCGGATGCTTTCAGCTGCGATAGTTCAAACGATAGTTTGACGCTGCGCTCGCTGTTGGCGCTAAAGCCTATGCGCACATCCTCGCTATTGTTGAGATAGTCAGCCGGTGTGAAGACGCGTCGCAACAAGGCTTTTTCATTGGTGTCGTTGAGCGTCAATTCTATGTGCGGCCACTCCTGATACGTACTGCTGTAGTTGCGTAGCAGCGTAGTGAGTACAAACGTATCTTTGTCATTGGCGAGCGTTTGCAGTTCGCTGGATTCTATCGATACCTGGTCGATCTGGGCAGGCAGGTCGATGCGGCAACCCAGTAATTCACAGGCGTTGATCAACGCCGGTTTGGCTTGCGGGAACCAGCCAGCGATTTGATTGCGGAATATATAGGTGCCCTGCAGCAGGGCCGCGATCAGCAAAATGAAGCAACTGACGCTGAGGAAAATGCGCAACTTGCGGCTCAGGCGTTGTTTGCGCCTGCCTCGTTTCAGGAAGTCGGGCTCGTCATCTGCATCGACTTCATCCAGTGCGTCTTCGGTCGCTGCTTTCGCCGATTTGCGGCTACCGCGCCAGGGTTTGCGTTGCAAGTCATTGATCGCCTGGTCCAGCTCGTTCGGGTCGTAGGTGGACGCGGTGTTTTCGGCATTGATTTCATCCGGGAGTTCACGGGTGAAATCCAGCAAGGTCAT
Organism: Herminiimonas sp. Marseille-P9896; assembly: GCF_903993245.1. Taxonomy (NCBI): domain Bacteria; kingdom Pseudomonadati; phylum Pseudomonadota; class Betaproteobacteria; order Burkholderiales; family Oxalobacteraceae; genus Herminiimonas; species Herminiimonas sp. Marseille-P9896. Next base: position 917,503 of record NZ_CAJEVT010000001.1, read on the forward strand.
ACGCTGCAGCGGGTCTTCGGGTTTGTTTGCTTCGTAATCGGGATCAGGTACATAGACATCCGCATCACGTTCAAAACCGGCCGGGATCTCGAAATCTATCTTGCTGGCGGCCGGTGCTTTTGCTACTTCCGGTTCTTCTTCTACTGCTTGGTCTTCGATTGCGGCTTCGTCTGTCTCGGTTTCTGCGGTATCCGGTGCGGATGCGCTGCTTGTGTCAGCGCTGTTATCCATATCTACTTCAGAGACGGGTGCTACCGGAGTTGCAGGAACAGATGGGGTTTCGACGACGGCGGGCGCAGCAGGTGTCGCGGGTGCTGGTGTGGATGCTGCGGCATCTTCAGACGGCAACAGATTCTCTATGCCGTTAAAGATTTCCTTGCAGTAGCCGCAGCGCACCAGGCCTGCGCGCAACTTCAATTGATCATGCGCGACGCGGAACGTCGTCTGGCAGTGGGGACATTGAGTCGCGAGTGCCATAAGTGCGTTGGTCTTTATGCCTGGCCGGGCGGGAGATGGCCAGCCAACGCGACCCAACCTTCATGTTCTGCCCAGACACTGAGCGCGATGAAAGGAGCGTAAGCGGCGGTGACTTCTTCGACCTGGGTCGCGAGTACGCCGGACAGGATCAGCTTGCCACCCGGACGGACGCGTCCGGATAGCATCGGCGCCATCACCTTGAGCGGGTTGGCGAGGATGTTGGCGACGACCACGTCAAACGTGTGGGCATGGCCGGAGATGGCAAATTCATCCGGCAGGTAATAAGCGACGTCGCAATGATTGCGTTCGGTATTGAAAACTGCCGACTTGATCGCTTGCGGATCGATATCGATACCGATCACGTCGGTGGAGCCCAGCTTGGCTGCCACCATCGCCAGTATGCCGGAGCCACAGCCATAGTCGAGTACGCTCAGGCCGACTGGCGGATTTGCTTCCAGCCATTCCATGCAGAGTCGTGTGGTCGGATGGCTGCCGGTGCCAAAGGCGAGGCCGGGGTCCAGTTCCAGTACCAGCGCCTGCGGGTCAGGTGCATCGTGCCAGCTCGGCACGACCCAGATGTTTTTACCGATATGGATAGGTTCGAATTGCGATTGGGTTAAACGTACCCAGTCCTGTTCTTCCACGGCGCGCAGTGTAAAGACGACGTCAGCAGCGACGAGCCCGACTGCTTGTGCGGCTTCGGCCACGATGCTGGCCTGGTCTGCTTCGATGGGGGTGAGGGCGACAACGCGGCTATGTTCCCACGCTGCTTCTGTCGGTTCCATGCCGGGTTCGCCAAACAAAGGTTGTTCGGCGTCAGTGCCGAAGTCAGCGTCTTCTACCGAGACTGATAATGCGCCAGCCTCCATCAGCGCATCGGATAATGCTTCCGCATGCGTACGGGCGACTTCGATCACAATTTCGGTCCAGCTCATGTATTACCTCGATGTACTTTACTGTCAGCCATTATAGGGGCTGTGCGCCCGCAAGGGGCAGGGTGATGATAGTTTGTATACGCTGTAACAATCAAACCGCTTGATTGTTACAGCGATAGGCTCGACGCCAGGAGATGATGCTGATTACGCTTTCGGCAAATCTGGCTTGTTTGCCAGTTTTTGCTCGAGGTAGTGAATGTTGGTGCCGCCTTCGATGAAGCGTGCATCCACCATCAGTTCACGATGCAGTGGGATGTTGGTTTGTATGCCTTCCACCACCATTTCGGACAAAGCGATTTGCATGCGCTTGATCGCTTGTTCACGGGTCGCACCGTAAGCAATGACTTTGCCTACCATCGAGTCGTAGTGTGGCGGCACGTAGTAACCAGCATACGCATGCGAGTCTACACGGATGCCAGGACCACCAGGTGCATGCCAGGAAACAATCTTGCCTGGCGACGGAGTGAACTTGAACGGGTCTTCCGCATTGATACGGCATTCGATGGCGTGGCCGCTCAGGATCACGTCACGTTGGCGGAAACGCAGTTTTTCGCCAGCAGCGATACGGATCTGCTCTTGCACGATGTCGATGCCGGTGATCATTTCGGTGACCGGATGTTCAACCTGCACGCGGGTGTTCATTTCGATGAAGTAGAACTCACCGTTTTCGTACAGGAACTCAAACGTACCAGCACCGCGATAACCCATTTTGCGGCAAGCTTCTGCGCAGCGATCGCCGATGCGTTCTATGGTTTTGCGTGGAATGCCAGGAGCTGGCGCTTCTTCCATGACTTTCTGGTGGCGACGTTGCATGGAGCAATCGCGCTCGCCCAACCAGATGGCGTTTTTGTGTTCGTCGGCCAGGATCTGGATTTCCACGTGACGTGGATTTTCCAGGTACTTCTCCATATAGACTTCCGGATTGCCGAAGGCTGTACCGGCTTCGGTCTTGGTCATGGTGACCGCATTCAGCAAAGCTGCTTCGGTATGCACAACGCGCATGCCGCGTCCACCGCCACCGCCGGCTGCCTTGATGATGACCGGGTAGCCGATCTTGCGTGCAATCTGCACGATTTCTTTCGGATCATCCGGCAATGCGCCGTCCGAACCTGGCACGCATGGCACGCCAGCTTTAATCATGGCTTGTTTGGCCGACACTTTGTCGCCCATCATGCGGATCGATTCCGAGCGTGGACCGATAAAGACGAAGCCGGATTGCTCTACGCGTTCAGCAAAATCCGCATTTTCCGACAGGAAGCCGTAGCCGGGATGGATCGCTTCGGCGTCGGTCACTTCTGCCGCGCTGATGATGGCCGGCATGTTCAGATAGCTTAATGTGGATGGTGCCGGGCCGATACAAACGGACTCGTCGGCCAGTTTGACGTATTTTGCATCGCGGTCTGCCTCGGAATGGACGACCACGGTCTTGATGCCCATTTCGCGGCAGGCGCGCTGGATTCGGAGCGCAATCTCGCCACGGTTGGCGATAAGAATTTTTTCAAACATAGTGGAAACTGGATTCGTCGTTATAGGGAATGAATCGAATCAGCAAAATGGGAGGGGCGGCTAAGCGTCTCTTGCTTACGCTACCCCTGCAACCATTTATTAGCCGATGATAAACAACGGTTGGCCAAACTCGACCGGTTGGCCGTTTTCGACCAGGATTTCCTTGATAACGCCAGAAGCGTCAGCATCGATTTCATTCAAGAGTTTCATCGCTTCGATGATGCACAGGGTGTCGCCTTCTTTGACAACCGAGCCAACTTCAACGAATGCTGGCGAACCTGGAGCAGAGGAGCGGTAGAAGCTGCCAACCATAGGCGATTTAACGACATGACCCTTGATTTCAACTGGTGCTGCTGCAACTGGTGCCGCGGCGGCTACTGGAGCTGCTGCTGGTGCAGGTGCATATTGCGCTGGAGCGCCTTGCGGTTGCATCATCACTACTTGGTTTTGCGGTGCTGCGGAAGATTTGACGATACGGACTTTGCTTTCGCCTTCCGTGACTTCCAGTTCAGCGATATCCGATTCTGCGACCAGATCAATGAGGGTCTTGAGCTTGCGTAAATCCATGTGAATTTCCTTGGAAATTTTAGTTTTTATGATTGAAGATGGCGGCAATTATAAGTCATTTGCCGACAAATGGTGAAATTTAGAGCTTTTTGAGCGCAAAAGAGATAGCTGCTGTATATCCTTCGGTGCCCAATCCGCAAATCACGCCGACAGCGATGCCGGACAGATAGGAATGATGGCGAAATGCTTCGCGCTGGTGAATGTTGGAAACGTGGATTTCCACAAATGGTATGGCAACGCCTGCCAATGCATCGCGCAATGATACGCTGGTATGCGTAAGTCCGCCCGGATTTATCACGATGGCATCGATACCTTCTTTTTTCGCGGCCTGGATGCGGTCGATTAACGCGCCTTCATGATTGCTCTGGAAGGTCGTCAATTTGGCACCGGCTTGCGCAACCTGTTCGCTGGCCGCACGTTCCACATCAGCAAGAGTGGTGCTGCCATAGACTTCAGGCTCGCGCGAACCCAGTAAATTCAGGTTCGGGCCGTTTAATAAAAGAATATTTTTTGCCATGGAGATGCAACTCCGTTTGCAGACGATGGGCGCATTTTGCCGCTAAATGGCGCTGATTGGCAAGGAAAAATCTTGCTTTGGATTTAAAGAGCGGCGATGTCGGCGCGCAGTTGATCCATCTTCAGGCGACCCAGGTAGGTTTTGCGTACGTCGCCTTTCGGTCCAATGATCACGGTAAAAGGCAGGCCGCCAGCCTGATTGCCGAATTGGCGCGACAGTTCGCTGCCGGTCAGTCCGGCTATATAAAGCGGATAGGTGATTTTATATTTGGCGGCGAATTCGCGGATATTGCTCGGCGAGTCTATGCCGATACCGAGGATCTGGATGTTCTTTCCGGCCAGCTCTGTTTGTAATTCCGTCAGTTCAGGCATTTCTTCCACGCAGGGTGCGCACCACGTTGCCCAAAAGTTAACGATCAGGGTTTTGCCATGGTATTCACCCAAGCTATGTGTTTTGCCGTTGCTGTCTTCCATGTTCTGCGCGAAGAAGTTGGCGACGGCGGGAGATTCGGGATTGGCCGGACGGTGATGTTTGGCACCGAAGTAGATGCCGAAGGCAGCAAAGAATACGGCGATAGTGGCGAACAAAAAGACATTACGTTTCATATTTACTCATTTTCCTCGGATAGCAGTGCGCGCACTGATTCTATATCAGCACGCTCGGCACGGCCGGATGATGACTTTTTCAGGGCGCCTCGCAGATCATCGCTGTTGTAGAGTGCCAGGTGTACGCCTTCCTGTTGCCAGAGGAAGCTCAGGGTTTCTACCGGCTCGTTGTGACCTTTGAAATGATTGGACTCCGAAACGTCGAAGTCCACCCCCTTATTTAATAGATAGATTTCTACGTCTTTCGGACTTTCTGCGAACAATTGCAGATGGATTTCCGAGTGTTCGCCTGCGGTGCCGTTCAGGATCGCGCCGGTCAGGTGGGGCTGGAAAGGTGCCAGTTCGGCCATCAGGCGCACCGCGAGTTGCCGCAAATGCAATAAGCGGGCAGGCTGGGTGTCACCGAAAAACAGCTCGTTATATATCCGTACCTCGTCTTCGATCTGGCTGTTGTCCGGCAGCACATTGCCGCGCACTTTGCTATTGCCCAGTATCTGTTTGACGGCCTTGCGTTTGGCCGTGCCGTAGTCGACCCCATCTTCTGCAATCAGGCGGGCGGCGGCTGCGGCGATTTCCGCGCGCAGCAATTCGGTATCGGACAAAGGGGGTGTAGGCATGGCGTGATTGATACTCCCGCCGACATAGGCCCGTCGTCGGGTAAAATCTCGTTAATTCAATCTGAAATTGTACAATGCATATCCACATACTTGGCGTTTGCGGCACCTTCATGGGTGGTTTGGCAGTTCTGGCTAAGGCCGCCGGCCATACGGTTACCGGATGCGACGCGAACGTCTATCCGCCTATGAGTACCCAGCTTGAAGCACAAGGCATCAAGCTGATCGAAGGTTACGGTCCCGAACAGATCAGCCTGTCCCCTGATTTATATGTCATCGGCAACGTTGTTTCGCGCGGCAATCCGCTGATGGAAGAAATCCTCAATCGAGGTTTGCCATACACCTCCGGCCCGCAATGGATAGGTGAGCACATCCTGCAAGGTAAGTGGGTGCTCGCTGTTGCAGGTACACACGGTAAAACCACGACTTCGTCCATGTTGGCGTGGATACTGCAAGATGCAGGCTACGATCCCGGCTTCCTGATCGGCGGCGTGCCTATGAACTTTGGTATTTCTGCGCGCTTGTCCGGCAGCGGCAAGGAATCGTCATTCTTCGTGATTGAGGCGGATGAATACGATACGGCCTTCTTCGACAAGCGCAGCAAGTTCGTGCACTACCACGCGAAGACAGCGATCCTGAATAACCTGGAATACGACCACGCCGATATTTTCCCTGACCTGCATGCAATCGAAACCCAGTTCCATCATCTGGTGCGTACCGTGCCGGGTGTAGGGCGCGTGATTGCAAACGGACGCGAGGAGGCGTTGCAACGCGTATTGCAACGTGGTTGCTGGAGCGAGAGCGAATGGTTTGGCGGCAAGGATGGCTGGTCGCTGACCACGCATGACGATGGCAATTTCGATGTGATCTTCAATGGCGAATTGCAAGGCACAGTGCAGTGGTCGCTGACCGGCGAACACAATCGCATGAATGCGCTGGCTGCCATCGCTGCTGCACGCCACGTTGGCGTATTGCCAGCACAGGCAATCGCCGCACTCGGACAATTTGAAAACGTCAAACGACGCATGGAGCTGCGCGGTACGGTCAACGATATCGCCGTCTATGACGACTTCGCGCATCATCCGACGGCCATCGCGACCACGGTAGAGGGCTTGCGCAAGAAGGTCGGCAAGGCACGCATACTCGCAGTGCTGGAACCGCGCTCGAATACGATGAAGCTGGGCACGATGAAAGAAGCCTTGCCTGGCAGCCTGGTCGATGCCGACTTGGTCTTCGGTTATGGCGCCAGCGGTAACGGCAAGGATGCGCTGGGCTGGGATCTGGCGGAAGCACTGTCACCTTTGGGCGACAAGGCGCGCGCCTTTAATGACTTGCCAACTCTGGTGCAAGCGATTGCGCAAAGTGCACAAACCGGCGACCAGATCCTGGTCATGAGCAACGGTGGCTTTGGCGGTGTGCACCAAAAGATTCTGGATGCGCTGGCTCAATGATTTTGTATCTGCACGGTTTCCGTTCTTCCCCGCTGTCATATAAAACCAGTTTGCTGGCGGCCCGCATGCAGGCGCTGGGGCGGGGTGATGAATATATTTGTCCGCAACTACCCGCTTCACCAAGCGCAGCAATCGCGCTGGCATTGTCGCTTGCGCAGGATATTCCTCCTGCCGAGCTCACACTGATCGGTTCTTCGCTCGGTGGCTACTACGCAACCTGGCTGGCAGAACGACTGGGTTGTCGGGCTGTCATGCTTAATCCTGCCGTGCACGCAGCACGCGACCTGGCGAGCCAGGTTGGTGTCAAAACGCAATATCACTCGAATGAGGCGTTTGAATTCAAGCGCGAGTATATTGATGAATTGACGGCGCTGGCCGTGCCTGTGATTACGCAGCCGCAACGTTATTTCCTGATAGCAGCAAGCGGTGATGAGTTGCTCGACTGGCGTGAGATGGTGACGCAATTCGCAGGTGCAAAACAGCATGTAATAGAAGGCAGCGACCACGGCATATCTGATTTTGCCGAGTATGCAGATGAAGTGCTGGCCTTTTGCGGTGTCGACCTCGGAGCGGTGCAGTGATGAGCGAGACCAGGACACATCGCGCGGTTACGCACGCGTACTGGTATGCACATGTCAACGCCGTGCAGCCGTCGCCGCAGATGCGGGGCTGGCTGACGGATGAGATGTCGCTGACGATGAAGCTGGTCGCACGCTGTGAGCAATTTCGCATACGCCGGCTGGTACAACAGCAAGCGATGGTGTTGGCGGATGAATATGAGATGGTCGCCTTGCCGCGCCGTCTGCAAGTGCAGGAACGTGAAGTATTGCTGTGCTGTGATGACACGCCTGTCGTCTATGCACACACGATAGTGCCGCTGTCGGCGACTGCTTCTGACTGGCCATTTTTTGGCACGCTGGGCGAGCGCTCGTTGGGGACTACCTTGTTTGGTGATCCCAAGGTGTGGCGCGGCAAACTGGAATATGCGCGCCTGTCGGCACAGCATCCGCTGGCGGTGCGCGCGGCGGCAGCCCTGGGTCAGGCCTTGCCTGCACCTTTATATGCGCGTCGTTGTTTGTATCGTCGCGGCCAGGGTTTGCTACTGGTAACAGAAGTTTTTCTCCCCAATCTGGCTACGATCCGGCAGAATCCGCACGCCGAGAGGAAAAGCTAAATAACACAGCGCAAATGTGCGCGTAATCCATGCAGCAATCTATCCTGTGTACAAGCGGGAGCGATAGTAGGTGCAGCTGTATAAAGAACGATTAAGAATTACTAAATAAGCAAAGTATTGAATGAATCTATTTTTTGATGAATCCGGTGACTTCAAGGCCGGCGTCGCGATGTCGCAGCAGGGTGAGGCATATCAGGTAGAACTGCCTACGGGCAAACGCAGCAAGGTGAGATCCAAGGATGTCCTGCTGCAATTTGCCAGTCCTGCACCAGCGGAATTCATGACGGATGCGCAAGCCATCGCCGCGGATATCGATCTCGATTTCCTGTGGGAAGTGGCGGGCCAGGAAGAATTTGGTTTTGCAGAACTGGGTACCGAGTATTTTGGTCATGAACCCAAGCCACATGAAGCGGCCGGGTTGATACTGCGTTTGCATGCTGCCCCGATTTATTTCTATAAAAAAGGCAAAGGCCGTTACAAGGCAGCGCCGGAAGCATCGTTGAAAGCGGCTTTGGCGGGCGTTGAGAAAAAGCGCCAGCAAGCGTTGGTGCAAGCCCAGTACGTTGAAGAATTAAAAGCGATGCGCTTGCCGGATGCCATGCTTCCTATCGCGTTGCAGCTCTTGTTCAAGCCGGATAAAAACTCGATCGAGTACAAAGCGCTGGATGCTGCCTGCGCAGAATTGCAAATGGCACCACAGCGCCTGATGCTGGCGGTAGGCGGCATTCCATCAGCCAAGGATTTGCACTTCTCGAAATTCCTGTTTGAGTCATTCCCCAAAGGCACAGGCTTCCCTGAAATTACTTTGCCGACCTTGCCGGAATTGCCGGTGGCTGACGTGCAGGCATTTTCTATTGATGACGTCACCACCACCGAGATCGATGATGCGATGTCCGTGACGCGCCTGCCGGATGGCAAGGTTTGCGTCGGCATCCATATCGCTGCACCTGGCCTGGGTATCAAGCGTGACGACGCACTTGATGTCATTGCGCGTCAACGCCTGTCTACCGTGTATATGCCGGGTGACAAGATCACCATGCTGCCGGATGAACTGGTAGAAGAATATACGCTGGCAGAAGGCCGGACTTGTCCGGCGCTGTCCTTGTACGTCACGCTTGATCCAAGTGACTGGTCCGTGATTAGTACTGAAACCCGTGCTGAACGCGTGCCTATCGCTGCCAATCTGCGCCATAACGATCTCGATGCTTATGTCACCGAAGACAATCTGGCGGCCGACGTCGGCGACTATCCGTACAAGGAAGATATCGCGCTGTTGTGGAAATGGGCGCAGGTATTGGAACAAGGTCGTATGGCCAAGCGTGAGAGCTTTGGCTTGCGGCCGGAACAAAACAATCGCGTCGATTTCAACTTCTATGTAGAGAATGACGTGGTCTCCATCCAGCGTCGCAAACGCGGCGCACCGCTGGATAAAATCGTCGCCGAACTGGCGATCCTGACCAATAGCAGCTGGGGCAAGTTATTGCATGACCACGGTGTGCCAGGCATTTACCGTGCTCAAGGTGGGGCTGGTAATGGCTGGGCGGCAAAAATGCAGGTGCGCATGCAAACACATGCAGCGCCGCATCAGGGTCTGGGTGTCGATCAATATGCGTGGAGCACTTCGCCTTTGCGTCGTTACACCGATCTGGTCAATCAATGGCAAATCCTGGCTTGTATAGAGCACGGTGTAACAGCACCGCTGGTCGCGCCATTCAAACAACGTGATGCGGATCTGTTTGCGATCGTGTCGGCATTCGACGCTGCTTATAGCGCCTACGGTGCGTTCCAGGCGGACATGGAGCGTTACTGGTGTCTGCGCTGGTTGAGTCAGGAAAAAGGCGAGGCCGAGACCCTGAAGCTCGAAGCCGCGGTTCTGAAAGAAGAGATCTTGCGCCTGATGGATATACCACTGGTCATCAAACTGTCCGGTATGCCGCAGCTGGCACGTGGTTCGCAGGTCAAGCTGGATTTGCTGCGCTGGGATGAAGTGGATCTGACCGTGGAAGCACGTTTGCTCGATATCATCCAGGATGCCGCTGCCAATGCGGCAGTAGCCGAGGAGCTGGATGATGAAATGACGGACGATATGATGGAAGGCGATGCCGAGCCGGTACCGCTGGAACCGGAATTGCAGGAAGCGCCGACAACGGAAGGCGAGCCCGCACCAGAAGGTAATACGAATCCGTAGCGGCAGACCGGCTTTGCCGTAAAATTCATTCTTTTAAACACTATTGCCTAACGCCTGCACGTGAAGTCTCTTTTCCAGAACCGCTTTTTGACTGCTGCCGTCACGATTTCCGTGCTGGCGCATGCGGCGTTGCTGGCCGTGCACTTCACGCCACCCGAAGCCTTCAAGTTCAAGCCGACTGATCCGGGACTGGAAGTCATCCTGGTCAACGCCAAGCATGACAAGCAACCGTTGAAAGCGGATGCGCTGGCACAGGCGAATCTGGACGGTGGCGGGAATGCGGACGCCGGACGCGCCAAATCGCCTTTGCCGGATTTGCGCAAGAGTGAGGATGGCGATAGTGCGAAGGCTGCGCGCCGCAAGATAGAAGAACTGGAACGGCATCAGCAGAAATTGCTGGCGCAGATGGAAAAGAAAACACCTGTGCACACGCCGAAAGTCAGCGATGTGGAACCGGTCAAGGATGTGCCGATACAGCGTAATGCGACTGACATGCTGGACAGCGCGAAAGCTTTGTTGCGGCGTGAAGCGGAAATCTCGCGCAGCATAGAGGAATACAACAAGCGTCCGAAGAAAACCCAGGTCACACCAAGTACGCGTGAAGTCGGTTATGCCGCGTACTACAAGACCTTGCAGGATCGCATCGAGAAAAACGGAACGCTGAATTTCCCGCAAAAAGACGGCAAGAAACTCTACGGCCAACTGGTGGTGTATATCCCCATCTTCCAGGACGGCACCATTTATATGAAGGAAGGTGGTCCGCGGGTCGAACGTACTTCCGGTAACCCGGCACTGGACCAGGCGGCGCTGAACATCGTGCGGCGTTCCGCGCCGTTCGGCAAGTTCCCCGATAATATGCGCTCAGTCGGCAAGGACGATGTGTGGGAAATTATTACGCGCTTTAACTTCACGCGTGACGATGCATTGCAAACCGAAACACGAGGGCAGTGAGTGAGTATGACGACGGATCATTATGCAGTGATCGGCAATCCGATCGCACACAGTAAATCGCCGGATATCCATGCGCGCTTTGCGGCGCAGACCCGGCAAGACCTGCGATACGATCGCTTGCTGGCGCCGCTAGACGGTTTCCTGGCAACCGTACAGCAGTTTGTGCGCGCAGGTGGTAAGGGCTTGAATGTGACAGTGCCGTTCAAGCTGGAAGCGTATGCGATGGCAACCCGCCTGACCGAGCGTGCGCGTGCAGCCGGTGCCGTGAATACCCTGAAATTCGAAAATGGCGAGATGTTGGGTGATAACACCGATGGTGTGGGCCTGGTCACCGACATCGTGCGCAACGCAAGTGTCGCAGTAGCCGGTAAATCAGTCTTGTTGCTGGGTGCCGGTGGTGCGGCACGCGGTGTGATCCTGCCTTTGCTACATGAAAAACCGGCACGTCTGGTCGTCGCGAATCGTACTCACTCCAAAGCGGTCGAACTGGTGGAACGCTTTGCGCCGCAACCTTGCCTGGAAGTCAGCGATTTCGGCATGCTGGACGATACCTTTGATATCGTGATCAATGCGACCGCAGCCAGCCTGGCGTCGGAAGTGCCGCCGATTTCGCCGCGTGTTTTTGCGCCGCGCACTTTAGCTTATGACATGATGTATGGCGCAGCGCCCACCGCTTTCATGCAGTTTGCTACCCAGCATGGCGCAGCTGCGCGTGATGGCCTCGGCATGCTGGTAGAGCAGGCGGCAGAATCGTTTTATCTGTGGCGCGGTGTACGACCAGAGACCGCTGCCGTGTTCGCGGAGTTACGCGACAAACTGTAAGGCGCGCAGTATCCTGTTTTACAGTTGTCGTAGACAGTGCACCATGCTTTTTCCAAGAACCAGGCAGACTATATAAAAATGAAAATACTGCGCAAGCTGCTGTTTTGGCTAATAGTTGTGCCAGTGCTGCTGGTGTTGCTACTGCAACTCTACTTCTTCCTGCAGATCGGTTGGTGGGTCAACCATAATCCGGATTCGACCAGCTTCATGCGGCACCAGCTTTCCATCCTGCAGGAAAAAAATCCGAAAGCGCAGCTCAAGCAAAAGTGGATACCGTATAAACGTATTTCCAATAACCTGAAGCGCGCCATCATCGCGTCGGAAGATTCCAACTTCTCCGAGCACGAAGGCGTGGATTGGGATGCCTTGCAAAAAGCCTACGAGAAAAATATCAAAAAAGGCAAGGTTGTGGCCGGTGGCTCCACCATCACGCAGCAACTGGCAAAAAACCTCTTCTTGTCCGGTGAGCGCAGCTACCTGCGCAAAGGGCAGGAAGTCATCATCACTTACATGCTGGAATACTGGATGGACAAAGAGCGTATCTTTGAAATCTATCTGAACGTGGTCGAGTGGGGTGTGGGCGTGTTTGGCGCTGAAGCTGCAGCCCAGCATTATTACGGTGTATCCGCTGCGCAACTCAGTGCGGCTCAGGCAGCGCGCCTGGCCGTGATGTTGCCGAATCCGCGTTTTTACGATGTGCACCGCGGTACTGCTTATCTGGGGCGTCGCACTGATCTGATCCTGCGTCGCATGAACTCGGCGGCCTTGCCCTGAGTCACTACACACTGCAGTCATATTGCCTGTGTAAAAGACAGTCTGAAGGACAAGGTGGTGTCGGCAATACAGAGTTGAGGAAAAAATGCTGCAGTGCGCTATTCGCGGCTTGCTAGCCGTTGCACTTATCAGTACACTTGCGCTGTTTTCGTTTCCGGAGCCCTGAATTGGGTAGTCCTACTTATAGTTGTCCGCCGTCTTGCGACGGTTATTCCGCGAGATAGTGCTTTAGCGATCACCTTCCTTTAGCGCCTCTCGCCGGATACGGTGAGTGGTCGCGTCCTGGCCTGTGTATTTTGTTGCATGGCCGCGTTCCCTCAAAAAATAATGAGCTGCAGCGTTGGCGCTGCAGGATATGTTGTGTGTTTCATCAATCATATTGATGTTTCCGGCGCGACAGGGAGAGCTAATGATCAATGTATTTGTATTGCAAAATGGTCGCCTGAACCAAATCAATATCGACAGCCGTGCTGATCTCGAGCGGGCTACGCCGGTCTGGGTCGACCTGACTGATCCGAACGACGATGAGCGGGACTGGGTTAAAAGCATTTATGGCGTGACCTTGCCGGGTGAGGATGACGTCAAGGACATTGAGGCGTCCGCGCGTTATTACGAAGGCGAAAACGGCGACTTGCACCTGCGCACCGATTTCCTGCTGGAAGAAGATGATGGCCCGTCCCGTGTGGTGACCGTAGCGTTCATCCTGGCGCGCGACATCCTGTTTTCCGTCCATCCCGAAGATTTGCCGATTTTCCGCCTGGTACGCATGCGTGCGCGTTCGCGTCCCGGCTCGATTGCAGATTACAAGGATGTCTTGCTCGACCTGTACGCAACCGATGCCGAGTATTCGGCGGATGCGCTGGAAGGCGTGTACCAAAGTCTGGATGAAGTCAGCCGCAGCGTCTTGCAGGAAGAACTGAGCGATCAGGACGCCGCCGTTGCGCTGAATGCCATCGCGCATGAAGAGGATTTGAATGGTCGTATTCGCCGCAATATGATGGATACGCGACGCGCAGTCAGCTTCCTGATGCGTGGTCGTTTATTGAATGCGGAGCAGTTTGAAGAAGCGCGCCAGATTATGCGCGATATCGAATCGCTGGACGGTCATACTGCCTTCCTGTTCGACAAGATCAACTTCTTGATGGATGCGACCGTTGGTTTCATTAACATTAACCAGAACAAGATCATCAAGATCTTCTCGGTTGCTTCGGTCGCCTTCCTGCCACCGACGCTGATCGCCAGTATCTACGGTATGAACTTCAAGGTTCTGCCGGAGCTGGACTGGACCTTCGGCTATCCGCTGGCCATCGTCATGATGATCGCCTCTGCGGTCACGCCATTCTGGTACTTCCGCCGCCGCGGCTGGCTGAAGTAATTCACTACATGTTTTCCACGCACCGTGCGGTGCGTGGAGTACTTCCTCACATCAATCGTCGCAGTCGTCGGCCAGCTGGGCAAAGGCGGCGCGTGCTGCCTTGATGCTGCTCTCTATGATGGCTTCATCATGCTGGGCCGAGACGAAGCCAGCTTCAAACGCAGACGGTGCGAGATACACGCCAGCATCCAGCATCGCATGGAAGAAAGCGTTGAAACGTGTCTTGTCGCACTTCATCATCGTGTCATACGACACTGGCACTTCTGTCGCGAAATACAAACCAAACATACCGCCGACCGAGTTGGAACAGAAGGCAATGTCCGCCTCGCGTGCCGCAGCGCTGAAGCCATGTACCAGCTTGGCGGTTTGCGCGCTCAGGTTTTCATAGAAGCCTGGCGCCTGTATCAGTTTCAGCGTGGCCATACCGGCTGCGACGGTGACCGGATTGCCGGACAGCGTGCCCGCCTGGTATACACCACCCAGCGGTGCCAGGTGACGCATGATGTCAGCGCGGCCACCGAAGGCAGCAACTGGCAAGCCACCGCCTATGACTTTGCCGAGTACTGTCAGATCCGGTGTGATACCGTACAGCGATTGCGCCCCACCGAGGGCGACGCGGAAACCGGACATCACTTCATCCAGAATCATCACTGCGCCGTACTGGGTACAGACGCGGCGCATGGTTTGCAGGAATTCAGGTGTGGCAGGCAGCAAGTTCATATTGCCTGCAACTGGTTCGACGATGACGCAGGCGATTGAGTCACCCATTTCCTTGAACACGTTTTCCAGTTGTGCCGGATCGTTGTAGTCGAGCACCAGCGTGTGTTTGGCAAAGTCTTCCGGTACCCCGGCTGAAGTCGGATTACCAAAGGTCAGCAAGCCGCTGCCTGCTTTCACCAGCAGCGAATCGGCGTGGCCGTGATAGCAACCTTCGAACTTGATGATCTTGTCGCGTCCGGTTGCACCACGCGCCAGACGTAGTGCGCTCATCGCTGCTTCGGTACCGCTGGAGACCAGGCGTACTTGTTCTATCGATGGAACCAGGCGGCAAATCAATTCAGCCATCTCGATTTCAGCTTCCGTCGGTGCGCCGAAACTCAGGCCGCGGGTCGCCGCTTCCTGTACCGCCTTGACCACATCCGGGTGTGCATGGCCGACGATGGCCGGACCCCAAGAGCCTATGTAATCGATGTAGCGGCGGTCATCGGCATCCCAGAAGTAGGGGCCTTCGGCACGAGTGATGAAGCGTGGCGTGCCGCCGACCGAGCGGAAGGCGCGGACTGGCGAATTAACGCCGCCCGGCGTACTCAATTGTGCGCGGGCGAAGAGTTGATCGTTCTTGGATGTCATGCAGAGACCGTAGCGGTGAAAAATAATTATTGTATCGGTGGCGGCAGGATATCGATGCTTTCATCGAATTCGCGCGCCCAGAAATAGCGGTCCAATACCAGCTTACCCATGCCCAGGCGTTGCGCATTGGCGATCGAGGCGATGGTGAATTCCTGTGCTTCGAATACCGCTTCCGGCACATCGAGACCGTTCGCCAGCAGGGCGGCAATGGTCGCCGCCAGTGTGCCACCAGCACCACTGTAGGAACCGGAGATGCGTTGCCAGTTATCGTGGCGGATCACGCCGGTTTCGTCGAACAGGGTATTCGCGACATCGGTCAGGTCGGACGGGGTACCGGTCACGAATACATATTCGCAACCCATTTCTATCAGGCGCATCGCATCGACCGCCATCATGTCTTCCTCGGACGCTTCGCGCCAGGTTTCTGCCAGGCGTGACAGTTCGACCGCAGAGATGATCAATACCGTGGTTTGCGGGATCAGCAATTCACGGGTGGCCATCAACATATCCTCGCCATCCGGGCCCTGGTCGGGCAGGGAAGACAGGAACGGGTCGAAAATGAGCGGAATATCCGGGTAATCGGACACGATTTCGGCAATGGCCGAGACATTTTCTATGCTGCCGACGGCGCCGACCTTGAAAGCGGCGACCGGCATATCTTCGAGTACGACGCGTGCCTGGTCGGCCACCCAGTCGGAATCAATGACTTGGGTATCTTCGATCCGGGCGGTGTCGCCTATAAATAAGGAGGTAATCACCGACAGGCCGTGGCAGCCCATCGCGGCAAAAGAGGCCAGATCAGCCTGAATACCAACAGCACCGACCGGATCGGTAGGGCCAAAGGTCAATATAAGCGGAGAAGTTTGGTTTTGCACGGCGGGTATATTAAGATAGCTGACTATGCATTTTAACTTGAAGGGCTGTCAGACGTGAGCAATAACGAAACATCGAACGAACAATTCCAAACCTGGATGTGCCTGATCTGCGGTTGGATCTACGACGAAGCCGCCGGTTTGCCGGAAGAAGGCATTGCGCCGGGTACGCGCTGGGCCGATGTGCCTATGAACTGGACCTGTCCGGAGTGCGGCGCGCGCAAGGAAGACTTCGAAATGGTAGCAATTTAAGGCAGTAATCACGCTAGTCCAGCGTTATGACTTCGGCAATTTTTGTTTAAAAACGACGGGTGTTAATACATACCCCCGAGTTGGCTTAAAGAATCTTGCTTTTTGTTACGGATGCGCCGTATATTGTTGACACAGTTCAACGAGACGAATCATGACAATAGCGCTGGATAATGCCGACATGAAAATCATGGTGATCGACGATAGCAGCACTATTCGTCGGTCTGCCGAGATATTCCTTGGTCAGGCAGGTTATAAGGTCGTGCTGGCTGACGATGGATTTGACGCACTTGCCAAGATGCATGATCACAAGCCTGCGCTGATCTTCTGCGACATCCTGATGCCGCGTCTTGACGGTTATCAAACCTGTGCACTTATCAAGAAAAGTGCGAAATTTCATACAACGCCGGTCATTATGCTGTCATCCAAAGATGGTTTATTCGACCGTGCGCGTGGTGCGATGGTCGGTTCCGACGCATACCTCACCAAGCCATTCACAAAAGACAGCCTGCTCAAAACTGTGCGCGAACACGCGCTCGAGGCAGTCGCAAGGTAAATTCGATCTAAAGGTTTCAGATGGCTATTCAAAAAATTCTGGTCGTGGACGACTCACCGACTGAACGTTACTTTCTTACCGATATCCTGATTAAACGAGGTTTTTCCGTCTCTACCGCAGAGAATGGCGAAGAAGCGCTGCTGAAAATCAAGGCAGACAAACCACAATTGATCCTGATGGATGTCGTGATGCCAGGTCAAAACGGTTTCCAGGTAACCCGTTCCATTGCGCGTGATCCGGAAACCCAAGATGTACCTATCATTATTTGCACCAGCAAGGGCCAGGAAACCGATCGCATCTGGGGCTTGCGCCAGGGCGCGCGCGACTACATCGTCAAACCAGTGGATCCGGCTGAACTGTTATCCAAAATTGCAGCGCTCGGATAAGTAGCTCCTCATGAGCCAGCCTACGTCGGATTTTCAAACGGATAGTGCATCCCCGAAATCGGATATCACCGCGCGGCGTACGCGTTTGCGCGAATTCCAGGCGCAGTTGGTGGAGCGCATGCAAACCGCACGCAGCGGTACCGATGCACGTGTAAGCCAGTTGGGTGTGATGATAGGTGATCAGCGCTGGCTGCTGAATCTGCAGACCGCAGGCGAAATCGTCTCGGTCGGCACGATCACACCGGTGCCGCTGACACAGCCGTGGTTTCTCGGCCTGACGAATATACGTGGCAACCTGATCAGCGTGATCGACTTCGCGCGGTTCCAGGGTTTGCCCACTACTAATATAGAGAAAGACAGCCGTATCGTGGCCTTTGGTCCGTCGCTGGCATTTAATAGCGGTTTGCTGGTGTCGCGTGTACTGGGTTTGCGCAATGTCGCGCAAATGCAATTGCAGGCTGACACTGCTGAAGCCGATGCACCATGGGCCAGCAAACGCTACCTCGATCAAGAGTCGCAAGTCTGGACCGAGCTCGACCTTTCTTCAGTAATACAAAATCCCCAATTTTTACATGTCGGCCTGTAAGCCTCGTAACCATAGTCCGAGCGCTTCATCTATAGAGAATCAGGAGAATCAGTATGGCGTTTAAATTACCGCTCTTTTCCCAAAATAAAAAAGAGACGGCTGCGCAAGGCAATGATGCCAATAATGCTGCGCCAACTGAGGGTGGTACACACGCAGAGTCTCCTGCTGCGCCAAACACGATTACACGTGCCAACATCAATCCGAACGCGACCTACATCGGCGACGTATTGCAGAAAAGTGGCGACATCACGCTGCCACTGATCGGCAAGCTGCCACTGCAACAACAGGTTCGTATTTTGCTGATCGCACTTGGCGGTTCGCTGGTGGCTGGTGCCTTGTTCGTCTGGCTGAGTGCCGACTCCTCTGCTTTGAGTT
Organism: Herminiimonas sp. Marseille-P9896; assembly: GCF_903993245.1. Taxonomy (NCBI): domain Bacteria; kingdom Pseudomonadati; phylum Pseudomonadota; class Betaproteobacteria; order Burkholderiales; family Oxalobacteraceae; genus Herminiimonas; species Herminiimonas sp. Marseille-P9896. The sequence continues at coordinate 935,833 of NZ_CAJEVT010000001.1, forward strand.
CGACCCAGACCCAGATCGCCGGTGATGCACTGATGCACTCGCAGCGTGTGGGTAAGGCGACGCCGAATGCGATTCAGGGTAACAAGGAAGCGTTCAAGCAACTTGCTGACAGCCGCAAAGAATTCAATAACGACCTGGCCATTCTGTCCAAGGGTGGTGTGTACCAGGGGCGCAGCATCAGCCCGCCGGACGCACAGATGGATGCGATGCTGAAAGAAACACAAAAGCTGTGGACCGGTACCGACAAGGCTGCCGGAACAATTCTGAAGCTGGAAAAAGAATTGACTGGTTTCGGTAGCACATTGCAGATCCTGAACGGTATCTCACCTAACTTGCTGGAGCTGACCGAACAAATCTCGACCCTGAAAGCACAGGGCGGTGCTTCTCCGCGTGAAACAGCGCAGGCTGGCCAACTGGTCATGCTGACACAGCGTCTGGCACGTAGCGCGAACGAATTCCTGACGTCCGAAGGTGTGAACCCGGAAACAGCCTTCTTGCTGGGTAAAGATACGAACACCTTCCGCGAAATCGTCGATGGTTTCCTGAACGGTAGCGAAGCTTTGCGCCTGAGCAAAACCACGGAGCCTGATACCCGCGACAAGCTGCTGGAATTGCAGGCCAACTTCAATGAATACCAAAAATCGATTTCGCTGATTCTCGGTAACCTGCAAAACTTCATCTCGGCAAAACAAGCGGAGGAATTGATCTTTAAAGAAAACGAAGCGCTGAAACAACGCCTGACCGAACTGCAACAAAGCTATCGCAACGAGCAGGATTCGCTGACAGTGCCATTCTGGTTAATGCTCTTGAGCGTGCTGGCGGCACTGTTGTCTGCTGCAGGTATTGCACTGGTACTGCTGCAGGACAGCCGTAACCGTACCAAGGAAGCGGATGCACGTCGTCTCGAAGCTGAGGGCCAACGTCTCGAAGCGCAGAAACAGGAAGAAGAAGCGAAACAAGCGAACGATCAAAACCAGGCGGCGATTTTGCGTCTGATGAACGAATTGCAGGAAGTGGCGGATGGTGACTTGACGGTGCAGGCGACGGTCTCGGAAGACATTACCGGCGCGATTGCCGACTCGGTTAACTACACGGTGGAAGAGTTGCGTGGCCTGGTAGGGCGTGTCACGAATACAGCGGAACAGGTTACCTCGGCCTCGACACAAGCGCAGAACATCTCGACCGAATTGCTGGAAGCGTCGCAAAAGCAATCGCGCGATATTCAGGAAACCGGCCAGGCGGTATTGGATATGGCGGTACAAATTACCGACGTTTCCAAATCAGCCAATGAATCAGCCGAAGTTGCACGTCAGTCCGTGACGGCGGCGGAAGAAGGTTCACGTGCGGTGGAAAATGCGATCAAGGGCATGAACGAGATTCGCGAACAAATCCAGGAAACCTCGAAACGAATCAAGCGCCTCGGTGAATCGTCGCAAGAGATTGGTGAGATCACTGAACTGATTTCCGACATTACCGAGCAGACCAACGTACTGGCGCTGAATGCGGCGATCCAGGCGGCGTCTGCCGGTGAGGCCGGTCGCGGCTTCTCGGTGGTGGCGGAAGAGGTGCAACGACTGGCGGAACGCTCAGGTGAAGCGACCAAGCAGATCGGTGCACTGGTACGTACGATTCAAACCGATACCCATGATGCGGTAGCGGCGATGGAAAAATCTACACAGGGTGTGGTCGAGGGGGCCAAGCTGTCAGATGCGGCCGGTGCTGCGCTGTCCGACATCCGCCGCGTGTCAAACCGACTGGCGGAACTGATTCAGGGTATTTCGTCCGCGACCGAACAGCAGGCAACATCGGCGAACGGCGTGGCGCAAAACATCCAGGGCATTTTGACGGTTACCGAGCAAACGCAAGAAGGTACGCAGCAGACGGCACATTCGATTCGCGAATTGTCGAAACTGGCCGAAGAATTGAAGAACTCGGTATCACGCTTCCGCGTCACCGCTTGATATTAGAACTCATTTCACAAATATCCGTGAGATGCGTTCTTACCAAAAGCGGTGCTGGCAAGGCGTGCGACGCGTCGCATAGTGGCCTATGCGCAAGGAGCACAACGCGGCCAGCGCCGCTTTTGGTAAGAACCCGGAGGGAACGGGCTATTTGGGCGTATTGCTGCGTTGCGCCGCTTGCCAAGGGACCACCCTTGGCGGCGCGACACGCCTTGCACTACCTCCCAAATAGCCGCGTTCGCACTCGCGGATATTTATGAAATGAGTTCTAACTATTGCAGGCTTGCAGTGGCTTAGACCCAATAGCAATTGCGGTGATCGACCAATATAGGTTGATCACCTACGCACCGCGAGGCAGTCATGAATACCCCTACCTCCCCATTGTCGCAAGGCAGCGGGGCACACTTCGATACCGGCCCCTTGTCATGGGTGATCGGTGAAATCAGCGGAGCGCTGACGCGTTCAAAAATCGCGCTGGGCGAAGCATTGATGCAAGATGCCGAAACCAGCTCGACCACCTTGCGTCATGCCAAGGCATATTTGCATCAGGCACATGGTGCTTTGCAAATGGTGGATGTTGATGGCGTCGTCATCATTACCGAAACAGTAGAAGATTTGCTCGACCGCGTAGAGTCCGGTCAGTTGCAGCTGGATGAAGGCTGCGTGCATGCGATCACGCATGCTTACCAGGCTTTGCTCGAGTACCTGGAAGAGTTGCTGGCAGGTGTGCCGCACCAGCCGGTGCGCTTGTTTCCATACTACCGCGCATTGTTGCAAGTACGCGGTGCGGAACGCATTCATCCAGCCGATCTGTTTTTCCCCAACCTGGCGATACGACCACAGCTGCCATCAGCCAGCGTCAAGCTGTCGCACGATGATTATGTAGCGCTGCGCAAACGCTTTGAGCGCGGCCTGTTGATGTTCCTGAAGAATGCGCCTGATGGTTCGGCCATCGCCAGTGCGCAGGCGATGCGCGACATCGTCCTGCGTGTCGAGCAGGCACAGAATACGCAGCAGGGACGCAGCTTCTGGTGGGTCATGCGAGGCTTTGCCGAAGCGGTCGCAGGCGGACAAGTACCGAACGAACTCTACGTCAAACAATTGTTTGCACGTATCAATCTGCAGATGCGCCGTCTGAGTGAGGGTTCATCCAGCATCACGGAAAGATTGTTGCGTGATGCCTTGTTCTTCATCGCGAAAGTTGAGCAACCATCGCCGGTGGTACAGCAAATCCGCGCCGCTTATCAGCTCGACGGCGTGGTCCCGCCTGATTATGAGAAGAAGCGTTACGGCCAGATTGATGCACAGGCGTTGACACAGGCGAAAGAGCGCCTGATGCAAGCCAAGAATTTCTGGAATCGCATCGCAAGCGGCGATGCCAGTGTTGCCACGGCTTTTGAAAAAGAAATGGGCGGCCTGGCAGAAGCTGGTGCACGTCTGAATGCACCAGCGCTGGCCAAGTTGTTGCGTGAGCTGGGCGGCATTGCCCGTCATGCGGCGCATACCCAGCCGGGCGATAACCTGAGCCTGGAAATCGCGACCAGCCTGCTGTTTGTGGAAAACGCCCTGCAGCAAATCGGCCACTTGTCTGAAGACTTCGCCGAACGTGCTGATGCATTGACTGCACGTTTGTTGTCGGCAGTAGCGGGCGAGCAACTGAGTGTATCGGCATCGTGGCTGGATGACATGTCGCGTGAAGCGCAAGAGCGCCAGACCATGGGTGCACTGGCGACAGAAATGCAATCCAGTTTGCGTCAGGTAGAGAAACTGCTTGACGAATACTTCCGTGACACGACGCAACGTAGCGGTCTGGCTGATATCGACACCATACTGCATCAGATCAGCGGTGCACTGGCCGTACTGGAGCAGGATGATGCAGTGCTGGCAGTCCAGCATACGCAAGCGGCAGTACGTCGCTTCATCGAAGCGGAAGACGAGCCTTATGTACAGGAATTTGAGCAGGTCGCGCAAAACGTCGGTGCGCTGAGTTTCTTTATCGAGACTTTGCAACTGCATCCGGACGGTGTGAAGAATCGCTTTTCCTTTGATCAAAAGCTGGGCGTGTTCCATGCCCGCCTGACGGAAAAGAATCAGCCGGATGAGAGTGCGCTGGATGTTGCGCTGATGCCGATACCGGACGAAGGTACACCGGTGCCAGCAGATCGTGCGTTCGATGCACCTGATTTGCCTACGGTTGAGGCTGAACTCGCTTACCACCAGAAGCAATCGGAAGAACTGGCGATGTCCTTGCTGGCCGAGCCTGATAACTCCTTGTTGCAGGAGCAGCTGCGCGAATCGCTGGAACAGGTGCGCCTGGATGCGACGCTGGTCGATAATCCGGAAGCCAATGACAGGGCGCGTGCCGTGATCGATATGCTGGAGCATCCGGCTTTCGTGGCCTCGCAGGATGCGATGGAAGACGTCGCACTGGCCGCCGCTGCGCCGGTCAAGACAGTCGCGCAAGTCGATGAAGAAGCGCCGCGTGCGACGCCAGTCAGCGATGAGGCGATCGATGCAGAATTGCTCGAAATCTTTTTGTCGGAAGCGGTCGAAGTGCTGGATTGCGTCAGGCAAACCATGCCGGAATCGCGTAATGCACCGCATAACCAGGAATACCTGACCACGCTGCGTCGTTCCTTCCATACACTCAAAGGCAGTGGCCGTATGGTCGGTTTGCTGGCTTTCGGCGAAACCGCATGGAGTGTGGAGCAAGTCCTGAATCTGCGCTTGTCTGAAACTCGTGGTGGCGATCCTGATTTGTATGCCTTGCTGGATCGGGCGACACAGGAACTGGATGCCTGGGTTCAGGATTTGCTGACACAAGGCCGCTCTGATCGTCAGGGTCTGGCACTGATCAATGCAGCGGAACGCGTGAAAAATAATGCAGGCTTCTATTACGAAGCTGCAGAGGAAGCCGCGCATGAAGCTGCCCCTGCAGTAGCAGACGTAGTTGCCGAAGCTGAGGATGGCAAGGTAGCAGAAGCAGATACTGCCCTTGAGTTCAACACGGAAGAAGCGCCTGCAGTCACGGAAGCGGAAGAACTTGAATTAAGTGACGAAGAATTGGCGCAATTCCGTCAATTCGATGCTGCACCTGAAGCGATAGCGGCGGAAACCAAGAAGACGCAGGCAGCGGGTGAATTTGATCATCTGCAGATAGCCGATGTCATTGATTTCCCGAACAAGCCTACGCCGCTGAAAACAGATGACAACATCAAGTACATAGGCGATCTGGAAATCAGCCTGCCGCTGCACAATATCTATCTGGCAGAAACCGATGAGCTGGTGCGTTTCCTGTCGCAAGATATAGGTGAATGGCGGCACGAACCTGATCGCCAGGTGAATACCCAAGTCGTGCACGCGGCGCACTCGCTGGCTGGTAGTTCCGCTACCGTCGGCTTCAAGCCGCTGCAGGAAATTGCCTATGCGCTGGAAACAGTGCTGCAATACCTGGCACGCAAACCGGTGAAATTGCTGATCTCTGAATACGATGCGCTGGAGCATGCGGTTGGTCGCATACGTTTCATGCTGCAAATGTTTGCGCTCGGCGAAATGCCGGATGCAGAACCGGATCAGGTCGCTATCCTGCAAAGCATGCCGGAAGATTTCGAGGCGCGTTCGGGTTTGCGTAACGGCTTCGCTGCGCCTGATGAAACAGAATATGCAGAGCCGGAAACAGCCGCGCCATTGCCGGATTATCCTGAGCTTAACGAGCAAGTATTTGTCGCGCCAGTTGCAGAAGCAGCGCCGCAAGTACAAGCCGATAGTCAGCAACCAGCGCCGTTTGCCGAACCGGTTTATCCGCAGCTGGATGAAGAGTTAAGTGATCCTGCGCTGCTGATCCGCGATGAAATCGATGCCGATTTGTTGCCGGTATTTATAGAAGAGGGCCGCGATATGCTGCCGCAGATGGGGCAGGCGCTGCGCGCCTGGCAACAGGATCTGGGTAATTCCTTGTTGCCGCAATCCTTGTCGCGTTTGCTGCATACGGTTAAAGGCAGTGCGCGTATGGCTGGTGCGATGTCGCTGGGTCAGCATATGCACGAGATGGAAACCCGGATCGAAAACATTACGCATGCCGGTCATCCATCGCATGCAGCGCTCGAAGATTTGCTGGCGCGCTACGACCAGGGTCTCTATCTGTTCGAGCAATTGCAAAGCCAAAGCAAAACTGCAGCACCAGCTGCCGCAGCAGCGACGACGATTACGCCAAAAGCAGAGTTGCCACAAATTCATAGCGCGATGCCGGTACCGCCGCATCGTCTTGCACCTATTGTGCCGGATGCTGCTGCGCTGGCTGCGACAACTGCCGCGCCTTTGGTGCGGGTGCGCGCCGACATTCTGGATCGCCTGGTCAATCAGGCGGGTGAAGTATCGATCTCGCGTTCCAAGCTGGAAAACGAGGTTGGCAGCTTGCGGCAGTCCATGGGCGAGTTGTCGGAAAACGTGGTGCGTTTGCGTGAACAACTGCGCGAAATTGAAATGCAGGCGGAATCGCAGATTACGTCGCGCATGGGTATCTCCGCAGACCGTGAATTCGATCCGCTCGAGTTCGACCGCTTCACGCGCTTGCAGGAACTCACACGCATGATGGCGGAGAGTGTGAATGACGTCGGTTCGGTGCAACAGAACCTGAGTCGCACCATCGATAGTGCCACCACTGACTTGTCTACGCAGGCACGTTTGACACGCGATTTGCAGCAGGATTTGATGCGTGTGCGTATGGTGCAGTTTGCCAGCATCTCTGAGCGTCTGTTCCGCGTCACGCGCCAGGCAGCTAAAGAAACAGACAAACGTATCAACCTGGATATCCGTGGTAGCGCGGTCGAGATCGACCGCGGCGTGCTGGAAAAAATGGCCGGTCCGTTTGAGCACTTGCTGCGGAATGCGATCGTGCACGGTATCGAGTCACGCGAACAACGCCAGGCGGCAGGCAAGAATGAAACCGGCGAGCTGCGCATAGAAATCCGTCAGGAAGGTAATGAAGTTGTGATCCATTTCTCTGACGATGGTCAGGGTTTGAATCTGAATAACATCCGTAACAAGGCACTGAACAGTGGTTTGCTGACGAACGATATGGATTTGTCCGATGCCGAAGTCACCGATTTGATTTTCCATCCGGGCTTCTCCACTGCAGAAGAAATCACCGAGCTGGCTGGTCGCGGCATTGGTATGGACGTGGTGCGTTCGGAAGCCGCCTCGCTCGGTGGTCGCGTTGCGATTGCATCGGAAGCGGGCAAGGGTGCACAGTTCACCATCCACTTGCCACTGACACTGGCCGTTACGCAAGTGGTGTTGTTGTCCACTGGCGGCAAGACTTATGCAGTGCCATCGGTGCTGGTCGAACAAGTGCAGCAATTGAAAACGGGGCCGCTGGCCGCCGCGTATAACGAAGGCGCAGTCATGTGGCAGTCGCAACGCGTGCCTATGCATTATCTGTCCAGCTTGCTGGGCGACCAGCAGGTGGCACCGGTGACGCAGCAGTATTCACCGTTGCTGATTTTGAAGAGCGGCAATGAACGCGTCGCCTTGCACGTCGATGAAATCCTCGGCAACCGTGAGGTGGTGGTCAAGAACATAGGCCCGCAATTGTCACGCATGATAGGGATCGCTGGTGCGACGGTGTTGGGTTCGGGTGAGATCGTGCTGATCCTGAATCCGGTGCCACTGGCACAACGCGCAGCGCTGGACAATATTCGTGCACCGCGCCTGACACCATCGGATGCACCTGATGGCATGGGTGCGATCGCGGAGATGGCTGATTCGAATGTGCGCGGCGCTGAACCGGTACAAGGCTTGCGTACGCAATCTATCGTGATGGTGGTTGATGATTCCCTGACCGTGCGTCGTGTCACCCAACGTTTGTTGACACGTGAAGGCTATCAGGTGGTGCTGGCAAAAGATGGTGTCGATGCCTTGCAGCATTTGCAATCGGTGACGCCGGATGTGATGCTGGTCGATATCGAAATGCCGCGCATGGACGGTTTCGATTTGACGCGTAATATACGTGACGATGAGCGCACACGTAATATTCCTATCATCATGATTACCTCACGCACCGCCAGCAAGCATCGCAACTACGCGATGGAACTGGGTGTAAATGAGTACCTCGGCAAGCCGTATCAGGAAGATGCCTTGCTGGAGTTGATCGCCGGTTTCGTGGCTAAGGCAGCGACCCTGAATTAAGTAATCGTCCTTCACAAAAAAATCCCGCATTCAGGTGCGGGATTTTTTTATGGTTAGTCGTCTGCTGTGACCTTTTTCACGACGGCGTAGCGCTGCAAAGTACGTGCGCGTGCCTCGTCGTGTTGCAGTAAGGGATGCGGATAGTTCTGTCCGAGCGTGACGCCCGCCATTTGCAATTCCATCGCCGGTACGCGCCACGGTGCATGGATATGCTTGCCGGATAGCTTGGCCAGTTGCGGCAGGTAGCGGCGTATGAATTTGCCGTCCGGATCGAATTTTTCCGACTGCGTCAGCGGATTGAAAATGCGGAAGTAAGGCTGTGCATCACAGCCAGACGATGAGGCCCATTGCCAGCCACCATTGTTGGCGGACAAGTCGAAGTCATTCAGCTTCTCGGCAAAGTAACGCTCACCCCAGCGCCAGTCTATGCCCAGGTCCTTGATCAGGAAGGAGGCGGTCACCATGCGCAGGCGGTTATGCATATAGCCGGTCTGGTTCAGTTGCGCCATCGCCGCATCCACCAGCGGATAACCGGTACGACCATCGCACCAGGCCCGGAATATTTCTTCTGCATGCGGCCCGCTTTCCCAGACGATGGCGTCATAGTCTGGTTTGAAGGCACTCTCGCGCACATGTGGATGCTGGTACAGGATCATGAAATAAAAGTCGCGCCACACCAGTTCGGATAGCCAGACTGCGGCACCGCTGCCGCCTGCGCCCATGCGGATGGCGTCCAGCGCACGCCTGACCAGTCCGCGTATCGATACCGTACCGAAGCGCAGGTGTACCGACAGGTAAGAAGGCCCTTTGACGGCCGGGAAGTCACGCGTGCTGTCATAGTTGCGCATGCGTTCGACAAAGTCGTCCAGCAAGTCCTGGCCACCCTGCATACCGGTCGGGATCTGCAGTTCACCCAGGTTGGTTTTTTCAAAGCCGAGTTCGCCCAGTGTCAGGATGGCAGGCGTTGCGGGTGGCAAGGGTGCGAAGTGTGCACTGAGTGCGTCGACTTCGTACGCAGGCAGTTCGGCTGGCGCCAGTTCGGTTTGCAGTTTTTTCAGCCACGCATTCTTGTACGGCGTGAATACCGAGAACGGTTTGCCTGCCAGCGACAAGACTTCATCTTTTTCAAAAATGACCTGGTCTTTATAGCTGCGGAACTCGCGCCCGGCTTTCTTCAGGGTGGTGGCCACTGCCGTATCTCGTGCGATGGCCTGCGGCTCATAATCATGGTTGCAAAAGACGGCATCCACGCCGAGTTCGGTTGCGAGTTCGGGGATTGCCTGTTCCGCGTGGGCATGGCGCACGATCAGGCCGCCACCCAGTTCGCGTAGTGCCGTATCCAATTCCAATAGACTGGCACGGATGAATTCGACGCGGCGGTCATATTTGGGCAGATCATCCAGTATGTTGCGGTCAAAAATGAAGGCGCAGTAGACCTGGCCGCTCAAAGTCAGTGCATGGTGCAGGGCGGCATGGTCAAAGCTGCGCAAGTCGCGGCGGAACCAGACCAGGGATTTATCAAATAGCAGCATGGGCGGGAGGTCTGAAAATTCAGGGTTGAACAAAAAACATGAAAAATATGGGCAAAATCGATCCGGACTGCGGTTGGGGAGCTAGATTTCGGCTAAAACTGCTAAAATACCGCCATGCCGAAGCAACGTAAGACTAGCAAATCCTCCGAACATCCCGATTCACCTTGGGAATCCCTCGATTTTTCCGCAGCACCCGATACTCCACCCCGCGAATCGCTGAACCTGGCCGATCATTTCCTGATTGCCATGCCATCCATGCTTGATCCGGTATTTGGTGGAACCGTAGTGTACCTGTGTGAGCATAACGCCAACGGTGCACTGGGTGTGATTATCAATAAAGCGACTGATATGACGGTCGATGTCTTGCTCAATCGTATCGATTTGACGCTGGAAATCGCCCCTGAGCTGTCGGCGCTGGACAAGGCTCCGGTCCTGTACGGTGGTCCGGTACAGTCGGATCGCGGCTTTGTGCTGCATGCACCGCGCGGCGACTTTACGTCGACTTTGCCGGTAACGGAAGATATTTCGCTGACCACCTCCAAGGATATCCTGGCGGCAGTCGCGCTCGGCTCGGGTCCACAGCGCATGCTGGTCAGTCTGGGCTGCGCTGGCTGGGGTGCTGGTCAGCTGGAAGATGAAATTACCCGCAATGGCTGGCTCACGGTACGCGCCGACCCGGCCGTATTGTTTGACCTGCCGCTGGAGCAGCGCTTTGTCGCTGCGATCAAATTGCTGGGCATAGACCCGATGATGCTGAGTGGCGAGGCCGGGCATGCGTGACGGGGTAGCGCGCTAGTGGAAACCGTACTGGGTTTCGACTTTGGCCTGAAGCGCATAGGCGTTGCGGTCGGCAATACATTAATTAAACAGGCACAACCCTTGACGATCATCAGCGAGGCGACGAATGACGCGAAATTCGCGGCCATCGCCGGACTGGTGCAGGAGTGGCAGCCAAGCGTATGCGTAGTAGGCTTGCCGCGCCACCCGGATGGGGAAGAGCATGAAATGACGGTGCGCTGCCGGCGTTTCGCCAATCAGCTGCATGGACGTTTTAACGTGGCAACGGTGCTGGTGGATGAGCGTTATTCATCCGCAGTGATTTCTCATCAACGTGGTGAACTGATCGATGATCAGGCTGCCGCAATCATCTTGCAACAATACTTCGATGACTATACCCAATCCGAATCCTGAGCACGCGCTCGACGCTGAAGCCCTGTACACGGTACTGGCGCAACAAGTGAAAACCGGTCTCGCACAAGCTGAAAATGTGGCGATAGTCGGCATCCATTCGGGCGGCGCCTGGCTGGCAGAACGCCTGGCCAAGGAATTGCAGCTGACCGAGCGCCTGGGTTTTATCGATGTTTCTTTTTATCGCGACGATTTTTCAGAAAAAGGTTTGCGCCCGGACGTGAAGCCAACGCAGATTCCATTCGATGTCGATGGTGCGACCATCCTGTTGGTGGATGATGTGCTCTACACCGGCCGCACCACGCGCGCTGCGATCAATGAGTTATTTGATTACGGCCGTCCGGCCCGCATCATGCTCGCCGCACTGGCTGATCGTGGTGGTCGTGAGTTGCCGGTGGCAGCTGACTTTGTCGCAAAAACGATTTCTATTCCCGGCCAGCAATCGCTGGTACTTCAACGGGCCGATGACGGCCGCTTTTCCCTGACGGTGGATCATGTTTAATCCGCAACTGAACAAAAACGGTGAGCTGCAACATTTGCTCACTATCGAAGGCCTGCCCAAGGCTAACATCCTGCACATACTGGACACCGCATCGTCCTTTGTCAGCATCGGTGACCGCGAGGTGAAGAAGGTGCCGCTGATGCGCGGTAAAAGTGTTTTCAATCTGTTCTTTGAAAACTCGACGCGCACCCGTACCACTTTCGAAATCGCTTCCAAGCGTTTGTCGGCCGATGTGATCAACCTGAACATCCAGGCATCGAGCTCGAGCAAGGGCGAATCCCTGCTCGATACCATCGATAACCTGTCAGCCATGCACGCCGATATGTTCGTGGTACGCCACGCGCAATCGGGCGCACCGTACCTGATCGCCAAACATCTGAGCGACACTTCGCAGTCGCATGTGCACGTCGTGAACGCAGGCGATGGTCGCCATGCGCATCCGACCCAGGGTTTGCTGGATATGTACACGATCCGGCACTACAAGAAAGACTTCAGCAACCTGACCGTTGCGATTGTCGGCGACATCCTGCACAGTCGTGTCGCGCGTTCGGATATCCACGCGCTGACGACGCTGGGGGTACCGGAAATCCGCGCCATCGGTCCGCGTACCTTGCTGCCTAGCGGCCTCGAGCAAATGGGCGTGCGTGTCTTCACCGACATCAACAAGGGTTTGAAAGACGTCGACGTCATCATCATGCTGCGCTTGCAGAATGAGCGCATGAGCGGTGCCTTGCTGCCATCCGCGCAGGAATTCTTCAAGAGCTACGGCCTGACGACAGAACGCCTGGCATTGGCCAAACCTGATGCCATCGTCATGCACCCGGGCCCGATGAATCGTGGTGTGGAAATCGAATCGGCAGTGGCCGACGGTACGCAAGCCGTGATCTTGCCGCAGGTGACTTTCGGTATCGCGGTACGTATGGCCGTGATGAGTATTTTGGCGGGAAATTAAGAGATGAAAATTCATATCAAGAACGGCCATCTGATCGATCCGGCCAACGGCATCGATGCACAACAGGACGTCTTCATAGCAGCAGGGAAAATCGCCGGTATCGGCAGCGCGCCGGAAGGCTTTGTCGCCAGCAAGGTGATTGATGCGACCGGCCTGGTCGTCGCACCTGGCCTGGTCGACCTGAGCGCACGCTTGCGCGAGCCTGGTTATGAGCACAAGGCGACACTGGAATCGGAAATGCAGGCAGCAGTGCAGGGCGGCGTTACTAGCCTGGTATGTCCGCCGGATACTGAGCCTGTGCTGGATGAACCGGGCCTGGTCGAGATGCTCAAGCATCGCGCCAAGTCGCTGAACCAGGCACACGTGTACCCACTCGGTGCCTTGACCGCTGGCTTGAAAGGCGAGTCGCTGACTGAAATGGCAGAGCTGGCTGAAGCCGGTTGCATCGGTTTCTCGCAAGCCGACAATCCTATCCTCGATACCACCGTCCTGTTGCGTGCGATGCAGTACGCAAAGACATTTGAATACACGGTCTGGTTGCGTCCGCAGGACCCGCATCTGGGCCGCACCGGTGTCGCGCATAGCGGACCGGTTGCATCGCGCCTGGGCTTGTCCGGCGTACCAGTGATGGCAGAAACCGTCGCCTTGCACACCATCCTGGAACTGGTGCGCGTCACCGGTGCCCGCGTGCATCTGTGCCGCATGTCTACCGCTGCCGGTCTGGAGTTGGTGCGTGCTGCGAAAAAAGAAGGTTTGCCGATCAGCTGTGACGTCGGCGCACATCATATTCACCTGACAGAAAACGATATCGGTTTTTTCGATTCGAATGCACGCCTGACACCGCCGTTGCGTAGCCAGCGCGATCGCGATGCGATCCGCAATGCTTTGCTGGATGGCACCATCGATGCAATCTGTTCGGATCACACGCCAGTCGACGATGATGAAAAATTATTGCCGTTTGGTGAAGCGTCACCGGGTGCAACTGGTCTCGAGTTGCTCTTGTCGTTGGCTTTGAAATGGGCGGAAGACTGTGTCGATGGCAAGCAGCAGTTGTCGCGTGCCATTGCCAAGGTCACGACCGATGCAGCGCGCATAGTCGGTTTGCAATCCGGTCAGCTGGCTACCGGTAGCGTCGCCGATATCTGCGTGTTTGATCCGGCACAACGCTGGACCGTATCGTCCAAAGTATTGGCCAGCCAGGGCAAGCACACACCTTTCCTTGGCTATGAAGTAGCGGGACAGGTGAAGGCTACTATCGTTGCCGGACATATCGCATTCCAGCGCTGATCCGTAGTTTCTCCTTACTTTCGGTTCACGCATGATTCAGTATCGTTTGATAGCTGTCATCAGCGGCAAGGCTTACCCATGATAGCCTTGCCGTTTGTACGTGTAATGCTGCATTTGTTGCAGGGTTTGTGCACGAGTGCTTTCATTTTTCCGTTTATCGGCAGCGTTGGCCGTGACCGGCGTATCAAGAAATGGTCGGCTGGTTTGCTGGCCATCCTGCATGTCGAAGTAGAGGTCATCAATGAAGCAGGGCCAGCGGCGCAGGCACTAATCGTATCCAATCATATTTCCTGGCTGGATATCTTCGTCATCAATTCCCTGCAACCTTGCCGCTTCGTTGCAAAAGCCGATATACGCAGCTGGCCAGCGTTAGGCTGGTTATGCGCAAAGTCGGGCACTATCTTTATTGCACGTGGCAAGCAACGCGAAGTGCGTCGCGTCTACGAAGGCCTGGTAACCAGCATACGCGCTGGTGAACGCATCGCCTTCTTCCCGGAAGGTACGACAGCTGCGCAAGGTACCTTGCTACCGTTCCATCCGAATCTGTTTGAAGCCGCGATAGAAGCGGGTGTGCCGGTGCAGCCGTATGTGCTGCGCTATGTCGATGCGCAAGGCAATTTGCATAGCGCTGCCGATTTCATCGGTGACATGACCTTTGTGGATAGCATGTTGCTGATCATGAAGACACGCCAGATGACCGCGCAATTAACCTTGCTGTCAACGATAAGCAGTACGCATGAGCACAGGCGTGACCTGTCGCAGAAAGCGCGCCAGGCAATCGCTGGCAAGCTTGGCTATGACGGTCAGCCTGGAGCGGCGTCCTAGTTCTTCCCGGGTTTCTGGTGTTGCGGACACTTGACTTGTATGGTGTTGCGGTCCTGCAGGTTCATGGCTGTCAACTGACCACCCCAGACGCAACCAGTATCCAGTCCGATTACATTTGGTGAGACCATCAATCCCAGCGTCGACCAATGACCGAACACCACGGTCGTATCAGCACTGCGCCGGTTCGGCGCTTCAAACCATGGCATTAAACCGGCAGGCGTGTGTGCGAGGCCTTCGACTGCCTTGAAGTCCATGCGACCATCTGCCTGGCAGAAACGTATGCGTGTCAGTGCATTGACGATGCAACGCAGACGATCATCACCTTGCAGGCTGTCATCCCATATCGCAGGCTCGTTGCCATACATTTTTTGCAGGAAGGCGACCCAGTCCGGGCCTTGCAATACGGCTTCCACTTCGCGTGACAGTGCGACCGTCTGCGCCGCAGTCCATTGCGGTAAGACTCCGGCGTGTACAAATAAATGACCATCCTGTTCCAGCGCCAGCGGCTGGTGCCGCAACCAGGTAATCAGTTCATCCCTGTCATCCGCTGCCATGATGTCATCCAGCGTATCGCTGGCGTGTGGTTTGCGCAGGCCACAGGCGACTGCCAGCAGGTTGAGATCATGGTTGCCGAGTACGATGCGGGCACGTGTGCCGAGTGCACGTACCTGGCGCAGGGTGGCGAGCGAACGCGGCCCGCGATTGACGATATCGCCGACGAAAACCAGTTTTGCTTGTGGTGCGACTGCATCAATTTCTTGCAGCAAGTCGTTTAATTGCGTCTGGCAACCTTGCAGGTCGCCGATGGCGTAAGTAGTCATGTAGGCAGATATCCGGTAAAAGCAGGCGTGATGGCAGACATTATCGCGGATTCCGTACGGAATTTCTGGTGGGCAGCAAAAGATACCCATCCTGCTGCAATCTGTTTGAAACTAGCGGGCCGGTGATGTGTCGAACTAGCTCGTGTAACAAATGTTGACCGCAGGAACGATGACCACAGGCAGCCAGTAAATGAACGCTTAAGCATCGCATCCTATAAAATGCGTGCAGTTGGCTGGTATCGCAAGCGGCAGCGCCGACAGAAAACTAAACTGGATAAGGATAACGACTAAACATGCTGACTCTCTCGCAAAGCATTTTCAAAGCCTATGACATACGCGGCATTATTGATTCCACGCTGGATGCTGATGTGGCGCGCGATATCGGACGCGCTTTCGGTAGCGCGGTACGCGCCAAGGGTGAGCAGGTCGTGGTGCTGGGACGTGACGGACGTTTGTCCGGCCCTGCACTGGCAGCGGCACTCGCGGAAGGCATGCAGGAAGTTGGCATTGATGTAGTCGACCTCGGTGTAGTCGCGACGCCTATGCTTTATCTCGGCACTCACGTACTGGATGCGCAGTCCGGCATCATGGTCACTGGCAGCCACAATCCGCCTGATTACAATGGTTTCAAAATGGTGTTGGCAGGTGAAGCAATTTACGGCGACACCATACAGGCTTTATACCAGGCCATCGTGAATAAAGAATACGCAGAAGGCAAAGGCAGTTATCGCACATACGATATCGCTGATGGCTACCAAAACCGGATAGTGAGCGACGTCAAACTGGCGCGTCCTATGAAAATCGCTATCGATTGTGGTAATGGTGTGGCGGGTGCATTTGCCGGTGACCTGTATCGCGCGATGGGTTGCGAAGTCATAGAATTATTCTGCGAAGTCGATGGTACTTTCCCTAACCATCATCCCGACCCGGCTCATCCGGAAAACCTGCAAGACCTGATACGTTGCCTGCAAACTACCGATGCTGAAATCGGCCTCGCTTTCGATGGTGACGGTGATCGCCTCGGCCTGGTAACCAAGGATGGCCAGATTATTTATCCGGATCGTCAACTGATGTTGTTTGCACAGGATGTATTGACCCGTCATCCGGGCGAACAAATCCTGTATGACGTGAAATGTACGCGTCACCTCGCGCCGTGGATTACCGAGCGTGGCGGCAAGCCGCTGATGTGGAAAACCGGCCATTCGCTGGTGAAGGCAAAAATGCGTGAAACCGGTGCACCGCTCGGTGGTGAAATGAGTGGCCACGTATTCTTCAAGGACAGATGGTATGGCTTTGATGACGGCATGTATGCGGGTGCACGTATGCTGGAATTGCTGAGCCGCGAAAATAATCCTTCGGCAGTCCTGAATGCCTTGCCGCAATCGGTTAGCACACCGGAACTGCAACTGAAGCTGAAAGAGGGCGAAAGCTTCCCGCTGATCGCCAAGCTGCAACGCGAAGCACAATTCCCCGGCTCCGATCAGATCATCACCATCGATGGTTTGCGGGTTGAGTATCCGGACGGCTTTGGCCTGGCACGCTCGTCGAACACCACGCCGGTAATCGTGATGCGCTTTGAGGCAGAGTCGCAAGCGGCTTTGCAGCACATCCAGGCTGAATTCAAACGGGTGATCCTGGCGGCCAAGCCGGATGCGGTATTGCCCTACTAAGCCGGTATCCCGGGCGCAGTCGGTGCAAAGCCGGTTGCGCCTGTTGATAAAAACACGAAATCCTGTTTGAACTCCATACGGAATCTGCACCAGATTCCGGCTGCACGGCATAATACGGCTGACCGATTTAATTTCTCATTGATGCCAGCGATGCTGCCTTTTCCCTGCCCGGCAATACTATGCGCCTGATTTATTCCCTAGCCTGGTGGTTCGCCTTGCCGCTCGTCTTGTTGCGGCTGTTTGTACGCGGGCGTAAAGAACCGGGCTACCGTTTGCATATAGCTGAACGCCTGGGTTTTTATGGTGGCGTACGGTATGACGGCAAAACGCCTTTGCTATGGGTGCATGCGGTGTCGGTGGGTGAGACGCGTGCGGCACAACCGCTGATCGACGCTTTGCTGGCGGCTTATCCGACTCATCAGTTATTGCTGACGCATATGACGCCGACCGGTCGCGCGACTGGCAAGGATTTATTTGGCAAGCAGCCACGCGTATTACAAAGCTTTTTGCCGTATGACACCGGCTGGATGGTAGGGCGTTTCCTGCGCACTTTCCAGCCGCGTATCTGTGTGCTGATGGAAACCGAAGTGTGGCCGAATGTGATGGCGCAATGTGTGCGCTACGATGTGCCAGTCGCTTTGGTCAATGCTCGCTTGTCTGAGCGCTCATTGAAAAAAGCATTGAAGTTTCCGTCGCTGTTTATCGAAGCTGCGGCTGCCATGTCTTGCGTCGCAGCGCAAACCGAGAGTGATGCCCAGCGTGTCAAACAACTGGGTGCGCCCGATGTACATGTCACCGGCAGTATTAAATTTGATGTGACGCCGCCAGCGGAAATGCTGCAACGTGGCGCATTGCTGCGTGCGCAATTCGGTCAGCGCAAAGTGCTGGCCTGTGCCAATACGCGCGATGGTGAGGAAACGCTGATCCTTGATGCGTTGCTCGCCGTGAACCGTCCCGATATCTTGCTGATGATAGTGCCGCGCCATCCGCAGCGCTTCGATGATGTCGCACAAATGGTGCGGGCGCGTGGTTTGTCGTTGGCCAGACGCTCGACGGCCGGTAGTGCAACGCTGGATGCCGATGTGCGCGTCTTCCTTGGCGATAGCATGGGTGAAATGTTTGCCTATTATTCGGCGTGTGATCTGGCTTTTGTCGGTGGCAGCTTGTTGCCGCTGGGCGGGCACAATCTGATAGAAGCCAGTGCGGTCGGCAAACCCGTGCTGGTGGGACCGCATACCTTTAACTTTGCTGATGCCGCGGAGAATGCCATCGCCGCCGGTGGCGCGATCCGCGTCGCGAATGCTGCGAGTCTGTGGCAACAGGCCATCCGTCTGCTGGATGATGATGCCGCACGCAATGCGATGGGTCTAAAGGCGCAACATTTTGCGCAGCAGCACGGCGGTGCTACCCGCCGCACCATGAGCCTGCTCATGCCGCTCATTAAATAATGAGCGGCTTCAAATCACTTCAGATCAATAGCGGTAGGGATTGTTAGGTCGACGGTCATAACGGTTAGGTACGCCGTCATGGTCGCGATCGTGACGATCGTAGTAATGCCTGTGACGATAATGTCTGTCGCCGTAGTAAGGACGCGGATGGACATAAACCGGACGGGGCTGCACGTACACCGGTTGCGGTTGTACATACACAGGCTGTGGCTGCACATAAACAGGTGCGGGTGCGCCGTAAACCGGGACGCCGATATTCAGGTCGACATCCACGCGTGCCATTGCTGGTGTTGCTGCAAACAGCAAGGTGGCGGTAGCCAATATGCCTGCGCCTGCGCTTAAAAATTTATTCATGGTCTGCTCCTTGTTCTATGCCTGTATTACAAACCAAGGCAGCAGTCATATCTAGAGTAAATCCGTAAGCTTTGTTACGACTTGTATCAGCGCTGGACTAGCTGCAGGCCAGCAGTTTAGTTACCGAGCTTGCCGACAGGACAGCTTGCAGCAATCCAACGGCCGCTGGTATTGGCCGATTCATCGACTGCCACGCCGCGCACGTTACCTTTGAACGAGGTTTTGCCGATGAAACTTTCCGGCGTATTCAATGTGGCTTCGGCCTTGCCCTGGCCACTTACCTGATCACTGTTGCAGACCAGATCGGCGCTATAGCGATTGTCGACGCGATTGGCATTGCGTGCTTCACAGCCGGACTGGCGATGATAGAAGGATGGTGGAATGTTTTGTGCTGCCATTTCCGGCGTGATGCACACCTTGGAGGTGGCTGCACCGTTTTGAATTTTTGGCATGTCAAAACCATATTGTTTTGCCAGATTGCTCAGATTCTGCATTTGATTCGGTGGAATTTGTTCGACCAGATTCAGCAATTCCGAGCTGGCACTCATTTCCCACAAGCCAGGTTTCATTTGCATCTTGTTTTCTGCGGCATGCGCCCCCATATGGAGTGCCATCAGCAAGGTGAGGGAGAGCGGGAGTTTACGCATGAACTTTCCTGTTGAGTTTGAATCCGATATTCGTCTGAGTGTAATCAGGCGACGAGGTTCAAATCACAGCCGAAACATATCGGCATAAAAATAATCAATAGCGAGAAACGACGTTATACGCGCTTATCTTGATCGATATCCCATATCGATGGGATACGAAAAGAACGCGAATACGACGAGAATAGAGACTGAAACGGAGCACACATTATGTCATTTCAATTACCACCGAATGTCACCGCGCAGCGGAAACCCATCTCTGCGACTTCCTACGAATATATTTTGCGTCACAGCGAACTCGGCCAGTTGGGCCAGATCATGTTGAGCGCTTGTACATCCGGTAGTTGCAAGGTGACTAGTCTGGTCAACGGCCAGCCTGGCGATCAATTGACGGAGCAACGTCGTGCTGTGTTTGAGCCGCTGGCAAAAACACTGGCTGAACAAATCCAAATGACAACCAATTTCCCCAAAGCAGTAACGGAAAAAAATCAGACTGTTACTGCTTAGTATGTTGATGTAATCCATCAACGGGTAGTCGTCTGTACCTGCGGATGGCAAAAAAAAGGGAGGCCACACAATGGCCTCCCTTTTTTATTGTTGCTGCAGTTTATTTTACTGGCGTCGCTGCTGGTGCGGCCGCCGGAGCAGTTGCCACGGTAGTTTCTACCAGGCCACCGCCGAGCGAACGATACAGATCGATCGCGTTGGTCAGGCGCAGCAAGCGTGCTTGTACCAGCGTCAATTGCGCCGTGAACAATTCACGTTGTGCATCCAGCACGTCCAGCGAGCTGGCTATGCCGTTCTGGAAACGTTGCGTCGCAAACTTGTAACGCTCTGCCTGTGCTTCCTGTACCAGGCGTTGTGCATCAATTTGTTCGTCGAGCAGGCTACGTGCAACCAGTGCATCCGAAACTTCGCGGAATGCAACTTGTATGCTTTTCTCGTAATTCGCAACGGCGATGTCTTTGCGCACTTCTGCCAGGTTCAGGTTGCCACGATTACGGCCTGCATCAAAAATCGGCAACACCAGTTGCGGTGCAAACGACCATGAACGCGAACCGCCTTCAAACAAGCCGGACAACTCATTGCTGGAGGTACCCAGGCCAGCGGTCAATGAAATACGCGGGAAGAACGCTGCACGCGCTGCGCCGATATTTGCATTGGCGGAGAGCAGAGTTTGTTCTGCACTGCGGATGTCAGGGCGCTGGGTCAGCAAGTCGGAAGGCAAGCCTGCCGGGATGTCGGTCAGGATGTCTTGTGCCGACAGAGGCTGGGCCGGTGGCAAATCATTCAATGGCTGACCGACCAGCAAGGTCAGTGCATTCATTGCCTGTGCGCGCTGGCGTGATGCCGCCAGTTCGGCAGCACGTGCGGTTTGCATCAGTGCTTCGTCATTGCGTAAGTCCAGTGCTGATGACGCACCTACGTCAAAACGCTGTTTCGACAGCTTGTAGGCTTGCGCACGGCTTTCATAAGTTTGGCGTGACAATTCCTGCTGCTCGGCAAACGCACGCTCCGACAGATAGGCTTTGGCAACTTCCGATACCAGGCTGATCTGTGCAGCGCGCTGTGCTTCTTCGGTCGACAGGTAGCTGGCCAGTGCTGCATCGCTCAGGCTACGGACACGACCGAAGAAGTCCAGTTCGAATGCCGCCAGACCGAGACCGACCTGGTAGTTGCTCGATACCACGCTGCTGCCGGTATTGTTGATCGAAGCCGGAACACGGCCACGTGAGCCGGTTGCGTTGGCATTCAGGGTCGGCAACAAGTCTGCCGACTGAATGTTGTACAGCGCACGGGCTTCTTCAATACGCAATGCTGCTACACGCAGGTCCCGATTGTTGACGAGTGCGTTGGTGATCAAAACCTGCAGGCGCGGATCAGTAAAGAAATTGCGCCAGCCGATGTCAGCTGCACGTACCTGGTTGTTACCAGCTGCGGATGGCACACCGTAATCCGCAGCGACAGGTGCGTCAGGGCGCACGTATTTCGGCGCCATCGAGCAGGCGCTCAAGACGCCCGCTGCCAATAAGGCCAGGGTTATGGACTTCATCATAATTCTTCTTCCTCATCACGTGGCTTGCTCGCAGCGTATTTACGACGCTGACGTTCGCTACCTTTGAACATCGTACGAACCACCACAAAGAACACCGGTACCAGGAACACTGCGAATACGGTAGCGGTGATCATGCCGCTCATCACACCAGTACCGATAGCGCGTTGGCTGGCAGAACCGGCTCCGCTTGCAAGCACCAGCGGCAATACGCCAAGGATGAAAGCCAGCGAGGTCATGATGATAGGGCGGAACCGCAGGTGTACCGCTTCCAGTGTTGCTTCGATCAGGCCTTTACCCTGCGCTTGCAGGTCTTTCGCAAATTCGATAATCAGAATCGCGTTCTTCGCAGAGAGCCCGACCACCGCAATCATGCCGACCTTGAAGTACACATCATTCGGCATGCCGCGCAGCGTCACACCCAACAGTGCACCAAAGATACCGAGCGGCACCACCAGCATCACCGAGAATGGGATCGAAGTGCTTTCATACAATGCAGCCAGCACCAGGAATACAGCGATCAGCGACAGTGCATACAGTGCAGGAGCTTGTGAGCCGGAGGTTTTTTCTTCCAGCGACTGACCAGTCCATTCGAAACCGAAGCCAGGTGGCAACTTCGCTACCATCGCTTCCATTTCCGCCATCGCTTCACCAGTACTGCGGCCAGGCGCTGCACCACCGGAAATCTTGACTGCCGGGTAGCCGTTGTAACGGATCAGTTGGACCGGACCGATAATCCACTTCGATGTCATGAAGGAGGAGAACGGCACCATGGTGCCCGACGAGCTACGTGCGTACAGACGAGTCAGATCTTCTGGTTGCAAACGTCCCTGGCTGTCAGCCTGCACGATCACACGTTGTTGACGACCCTGGTTCGGGAAGTCATTCACGTAAGACGAGCCGAGTGCTGTCGACAACACGCTATTGATGGTCGAGAACGGTACGCCCAAAGCATTCGCCTTGTCGCGATCGATATCTACCTGCAATTGTGGCGCATCTTCGAGACCTTCAGGACGTACACCTGCCAGCACTTTGCTTTGTGCTGCCATGCCCAGCATCTGGTTACGTGCTGCGATCAGCGCATCATGGCCGAGACCAGCGCGATCCTGCAGACGGAAGGTGAAGCCGGTTGCATTACCCAATTCAGGGATAGGCGGCGGGTTCAATGGATACACAATCGCATCCTTGATGCCCATGAATGCACCGAAGGCCTTGCCTGCTACTGCATCAGCAGATTCATCAGGACCGCGTTTGCTCCAGTCTTTCAGCGGGGTAAATACCAGGCCCGCATTTTGACCGTTACCCGAGAAGCTGAAACCTGCAATCGCAACCACGTGTTCCACTGCCGATTGTTTCAGGTAATAGTCTTCAATGGTTTTCAATACTTCCATGGTACGACCGGTGCTGGCACCCGCTGGCAACTGGACGTTGGTCACGATGTAACCCTGGTCTTCGTTAGGCAGGAAGGATGCCGGCAGGCGTGCATACAGGATACCGACGCAAGCCAGGATCAGACCGTAGACCAGCATGTAACGACCGGTCTTGGTCAGCATCTTCGCCACAAAGCCCTGGTAACCTGCAGCTGTGGTGTTGAAGTGACGGTTAAACCAGCCGAAGAAGCCACGCTTCTCGTGATGATGGCCGGCTTCCACTGGTTTCAACAAGGTTGCGCACAGTGCTGGTGTCAGCGTGAACGCCATCAATACCGAGAACACCATCGAAGCAACCATGGACAGCGAGAACTGACGGTAAATCGCACCGACCGCACCACCGAAGAATGCCATCGGGATAAACACCGCGATCAGAACCAGCGTAATACCGATCAGCGCGCCGGTAATCTGGCCCATCGCCTTGCGGGTCGCATCACGTGGCGACAAACCTTCTTCGCTCATGATACGTTCGACGTTCTCCACCACCACAATCGCATCATCGACCAGAATACCGATCGCCAGCACCATACCAAACATGGTCAGCACGTTGATCGAGAAGCCGAACAGCAGCAAGGTCGCGAACGTACCCAGCAATGCGACCGGCACCACGATGGTCGGGATCAATGTATAGCGGATGTTCTGCAAGAACAGATACATCACCAGGAACACCAGGATGATCGCTTCGAACAGTGTTTTAACCACTTCTTCGATCGAGATCTTGACGAACTTGGAGGTGTCGTAAGGGATGGTGTACTTCACGCCTGCCGGGAAATACTTCGACAGTTCATCCATCTTCTTGTGCACTGCAGTTGCAGTACCCAGCGCATTTGCAGTTGGTGTCAGCTGTACGCCAATAAAGGAGCTAGGCTTGCCGTCGAGACGACCGGAAGTCGCGTAGGACTGACCACCGACTTCGATACGGGCAACGTCACGCAAGCGTACCGACGAACCATCCTTGTTGGCGCGCAAGACGATATTGCCGAACTGCTCCGGGCTGGTCAGCTGGCCGTTAACAACAACGGTTGCTGCGATCTGTTGCGTGCTCGGACTAGGCAAGTCACCCAGCGTACCACCAGCGACCAGTGCATTCTGGGTCGAGATAGCGCTGCTGACATCAGATGGTGTCAGGTTCAGGCCGACCAGTTTGTTCGGGTCGATCCAGATACGCATCGCACGTTCGGTACCAAACAATTGTGCCTGGCCGACGCCTGGTACACGTTTGATTTCATTGAGTACGTTACGTGACAGATAGTCACCGAGTGCAACCGGATCCAGTGTGCCGTCAGTCGAAGACAGACCGATAAACAGCAGGAAGTTACTACGCGATTTGGTTACCTGCACACCTTGTTGTGTAACGGCTGCAGGCAAACGTGCTTCCACGCGTTTCAAACGGTTTTGTACATCGACCGCTGCCAGATCCGGATTGGTACCCGGCAAGAAGGTCACGGTGATTTGCACAACGCCATTGGCCTGGCTTTGCGATTCGACGTATTGCAAACCGTCGGCGCCGTTCATTTCCTGTTCGATCAGACTGGTGACGCTATCGTCCAGCGTCTGTGCCGTTGCACCCGGATAGGTAGCGGTAACAACGACTTGCGGTGGCGCGATGTTCGGGTACTGCGAAACCGGGAGGCTGGTGATAGCCAGGACACCTGCCAGCATGATGAAGATCGCCAGCACCCAGGCAAAAACCGGGCGGTCAATAAAAAATTTACCCATTACAGTACTCCCTTACTTCGACTTCGATTGTTCTGCGGTCTTGTCTGCAGGGGCTGGTTGCGCAGGTTTGGCAGCTGCGTCAGCAGCGGGTTTCTCTGCAGGTGCGGCAGCTGTCGGAGCTGCTGGAGCAGCCGCAGGAGCAGCACCGGCTGGTGCAGGTTTTTGCCATTGCACCGGTTTAACCGTTGCGCCTGGTTGTACTTTTTGCAGCCCTTCAACGATGACCTGGTCGCCTTCTTTCAAGCCGTCAGTGATGATCCATGCGGTGCCGCTCGAGTTACCGGTTTTGACTGGACGCGAAGCGACCTTGCCGTCAGCACCGACCACCATGACAGCAGAGCCCCCTGGGGTACGGAGTACCGCTTGTTGCGGTACGGTGATGGCGTTTTCATCAACCGCTTGTTCGAGGCGGGCACGTACATACATACCCGGCAGCAGCAGACCGTCCGGGTTAGGAATTTCAGCACGCAATGTGATGGCGCCCGAAGTCTGGTCTACGGTCAGATCGGAGAACAGCAGCTTGCCGGTGCGACCATATTCCTGGCCATCGTCAGTCACCAGGGTGACCTTGGCAGCACCTTTGCCAGCGCTCTTCAATTTACCTTCGTCCATTGCGCGTTTCAGTTGCAGGACTTCATTCGCTGATTGCGTCATGTTGACGTAGATAGGATCGATTTGCTGCACAACGGCGAGTGGCGTCACGTCGCCCTGGCCAACCAGTGCGCCTTCAGTGACGAGGGCGCGACCGATACGGCCGGAGATAGGCGAAGTCACGCTGGCATAACCGAGCGACAGACGTGCATTTTCACGTGCAGCCTTGGCCGAAGCGAGATCAGCGATAGCTTGTTTTTCGGCAGCGACGACATCGTCATATTCCTGTTTGCTGACGGCATTGGTTTCTACCAGCGGTTTGTAACGCTTGGCTTTCAGTTCCGCCGTCGCCAGGGTTGCTTCGCTGCGCGAGACGGCTGCGTCAGCACTGTTATAAGTGGCTTGCAGCTGTGCCGGATCGATCTGATACAACTGCGCGCCCGCTTTGACATCACTGCCTTCGCGGAAGACACGCTTCAGGACGATGCCGGGTACGCGCGCACGTACTTCAGCGACACGGATCGATTCCATGCGGCCGGGCAATTCATTGGTCACACCCAGTACGCCTGGCTGAACGGTGACGACGGATACTTCTTGTGGGGGTGGGGCTCCGGCTTGTTCGGATTTTGCACCGCAACCGGCGATTGCATAAATAAGGAAGAGGGCGGCGCTAAGGCGTGTCAAACGGGGAAGTGAAC
This sequence comes from Herminiimonas sp. Marseille-P9896, assembly GCF_903993245.1. Taxonomy (NCBI): domain Bacteria; kingdom Pseudomonadati; phylum Pseudomonadota; class Betaproteobacteria; order Burkholderiales; family Oxalobacteraceae; genus Herminiimonas; species Herminiimonas sp. Marseille-P9896. The sequence goes on from NZ_CAJEVT010000001.1 coordinate 961,694, forward strand.
TCATAAACATCTCGCACGGTAGGTGGATTGCGCTGTCAGAACATCAACAGTCCGGTAAAGAAAAAGTAAGGCTGAATTGGGGCAATACATTCGTTTCTGCGATCTGGCCAGAATGCTTTGCTTTGCTGCTATGCGGTAAATCGGGTATTATACATACGTTCGCGAATGTATGTATAGGTGGCAATTATTGATTTGGCCAGATAACTAAACATACATAAATATTCGAAAATTATGACAGGACTATGATTTTATGGCTCGCTCAACGAAAGAAGAGGCACTCGAAACACGCAGTCGCATACTTGATGCTGCGGAAGAGGTGTTCTTTACTCGTGGTCTTGCGCAATCTTCGTTAGCAGATGTTGCAGTTGCAGCAGATGTGACACGTGGTGCAATTTATTGGCACTTCAAAAACAAGAGCGATCTGTTTGAAGCCATGTGCGAGCGCGTGCGTTTGCCTATGGAAACCATGATGACAACGCCGGGCGAGAAATTCGTGCGTGATCCCTTGGGCCATTTACGTCATACCTGGATATATCTGTTGCGCGATGTCGTCGACAATCCGCGCTCACGCCGGGTACTGGATATCATATTCCTGAAATGCGAATTGGTCGATCACAACGATCCGATCTGGGTACGTCAACGTGAGTGCCATCGCGAAGGTCTGGAAATGATGGAAGGCATTTTGCGCGAAGCGGTTGCCATCGGGCAATTGCCCGCGGATCTGGATACTCATCTGGCCGTCTTGTGCCTGCACGCCAGCTTGGTCGGTTTGCTGACTGACTGGTTGTTTTCACCAGATAGTTTTGATTTGAAAGCAGTAGTGGAACCGCTGGTGGATGCCTGCCTGGATAGTTTGCGCAATGCACCATCCTTGCGCCAGAAAAAAGCAGTTGTAGCTAACTAAGTAAGTGCGCCATCAGCAGATGGCCGCATGTATCCGCAGAGAGATCTGCAGAATATTCAGGGCTGGATCAACAAGGTATTGATCTGTACCAGGTCCTGTTCCCGCAATGAGCCAGCTGCCGACTTCAGGCGCAGGCTATTCATCAGGGTGTCGTAACGCGCTTTCGACAGATCGCGCTGTGTGATGAATAATTGTTGCTGTGCATTCAGCACATCAATATTGATACGTACCCCTACCTGATACCCCAAACGATTCGATTCCAGCGCCGAACGGCTGGAAACTTCCGCCGCCTGCAAGGCTTTCACTTGCGCCAGGCCGCTCGTTACGCCCAGATATGCCTGCTGCGCATTTTGTGCTGCACTACGACGCGCACTTTCCAGATCCGAACGTGATTTGTCTTCCAGTGCAATTGCTTGTCGTACCTTGCTGGTAACGGCAAAGCCGCTGAAGAGTGGGATGTTCCATTGCAGGCCTACCGAGCTGGTCGCGCCGGTGCCGCTGTTGAGGCTGGGTATGGCGCTGTTGCGCTGGTTGCTGTCACTGCGGCTGGCAACCAGATCGACGGTAGGGTAGTGACCGGCGCGATTGCGCGTGATCTCACGCTTGGCGATTTCGAGTGCCAGCTTTTGTTGCAGCACGACGTAATTCTGTTCTTCTGCGCTGCTAACCCAGGTGCTGATTTGCGCTGGTTCCGGTGCATTCAATTCCACACCTTTGCGCAGGATGGCCAACTCAGCGGGTGGCTTGCCTATGATTTGTTGCAAGGCTGTGCGTTTGATCGCGAGGTCATTTTGCGCGCCGAATTCCTGCGCAATCACCAGATCGTAACGAGCTTGTGCTTCGTGTGTGTCGGTGATGGTGGCGGTGCCGACTTCGAAGTTGCGTTTGGCCGAAGCGAGTTGTTCGCTGATTGCATCTTTCTGTACCAGCAATGCTGCCAGCGTATCCTGCGCTGCCAGCACATCAAAGTAAGCTTGCGCCACCCGCAGGATCAAATCCTGCTGCACGACGGCGAATGCAGCTTCGCTGGCCGCGACTGCGAGCTTGCTTTGTTCGTAATTCTGCCAGGCTGCGACATCCAGCAAGGGTTGCGACAGTGAGAGCGTATAACCGTGCGACCTTATATCCGGCACATTGCCGCGTTGTGCACGCTGATAGGTGCCGCCGATACCGATCAACGGCAAGAGCTCGGCACGACCCTGTACGGAAGCTTCTTGCCCTGCGCTCAGGTTTGCACGCGCGCTCGAGTACACCGCATCATTGAGCAAAGCGTCCTGATACAGCTGCAACAAATTGACTGCCTGCGCCTGCAGTGAGAGAAAAGCGCCTGCGATCAATGTGATGAGCTTGGCATTACGCATTGCTTTTCCGTTTACTGAGTGATGTGTAGGGCAGGCGAGTGACGGAAGGAATTAATAAGTAGGCATGGCTGGATCGACTTGCTGGGCCCATGCATGGACGCCACCAGTCAGATTGGTCACGCGCGAGAAGCCGTTGGCTTCGAGGAAATGTGCAACCCGCAGGCTGCGTGCACCGTGATGACAGATGCAAACGATAGATGCATTCCGGTCCAGCTGTTCGAGCTGACCGGGTATGGTATTCATAGGAATCGAGACTGAGCCCTGGATCTGGCAGGTTTGTACTTCCCATGGCTCGCGTACATCGAGCAGGAAGGGGGCGGCACCGTCGGGTGCCGCGATCAGCGCTGCCAGTTCGGGCGCAGTCAGGTGTTGCATGCTATTCCTTAGAACTTGAACTGCGAAGGTGCAGGTGCATTACGCAGTGGCTTGAGCAGGGTCTCAAACAAGCCAACGGTGCTGTAGCCTACATCCGAAGTACGGGTGATGATTTGTGCGGTCATCGCAGGTGCAGTACCGACGACAGCCAGCAGGCGACCACCGACTTTAACGTTAGCCAGCAAGCCAGCAGTGACGCTAGGTACCGAACCGGATACCACGACGACGTCATAAGTCGCATCGCCCCAGCCTTGTACGCCGTCGCCCAGTTCAACATTAACGTTGCTGATGCCGTAGTCAGCCAGGTTCTTTTCAGCCATGGCTTTGAGTTCTGGTTCGATTTCAACGGTGGTGACGTGACGTGCTTTGTGCGCCAACAGTGCTGCCATGTAACCGGAGCCAGCACCGATTTCGAGTACGTTTTCGTGTTTTTGTACGGCCAGCTCTTGCATGATGCGTGCTTCAAGCTTAGGCGTCATCATGCTTTCTTCGTGCGACAGCGGGATTTCGCTATCGGCAAAAGCCAGGGCACGGTAGGCGAGCGGAACGAAAGCTTCGCGCTTTACTACAACCAATAATTCGAGGACGTCCTGATCGAGCACATCCCAAGGACGAATTTGCTGTTCGATCATGTTGAAACGGGCTTTTTCGATGTTCATTTTGTTGGCTCTAGAATAGCTAAATAAGAAAAACAGGCATTTTATCAAATGACGGGCACCTGGCCGCATTCATATAGTCGATAACAGACGCAACATAGCTGGCGTAAGCGCTGGCTATGAAGCGGAAGGACTTAAGCATTCCAGGGGGAGGCTGCGGTCACGACGTGATCAGTGTTTGCGGCACTGTGCTGCACCTGGGCAAAATGAATGGCTTCATTGCCGGGCATCCGTAATGTAAGCGCCCACCCTGCAAGCGTCAAGCCTGCGAGCCGAATCGGCCATTTATTTGTGGCGATAGCGTGCTTTTGCAGCTTAAAAGGGGCGATTTCGACACTTCCCGGTAGAATCACGCCTGTCCTGCATCCCTTGCCAAGTTAAATTGTCGAATGACTAACGATTTACAATGCCGCCCCGATTGTGGTGCCTGCTGCACCGCGCCGTCGATTTCATCGGCGATACCCGGCATGCCGAACGGCAAACCGGCCGGGGTCCGTTGCGTGCAACTGGATGAGCGCAATCTTTGCCGGATTTTTGGACAACCGGAACGACCAACAGTGTGCGGTGGTTTGCAGCCGCAAGCGGAAATGTGCGGTAGCTCGCGCGAAGAAGCGATGATTTATTTAATGACATTGGAACGATTAACCGCCGCCTGAGTCGGATCGTTAGCGCGCTGGACAGGCTAGTCTTCCGGTGCGGCAATACGTGCTGTCAGCTCTGCTGATGACGCGAAATCAGAACAGCGATATGCGCTCTCGTGGTAACCTTTGAGCCTGCACGATCGCGCTGACTGAAGTGCCGCATGCTGGCCACACAGCGCATACGTTGTAACCCGTACGGCGTCACAACCGGCGGGTTTTTTATTACCCTCTTCATACTGAACACATCGCCATGGATCCAATTCTCGCGCTCAAAGCCATCATCATGGGCATCGTCGAAGGCTTTACGGAGTTTTTGCCGATTTCTTCGACCGGACATCTGATACTCGCCGGCAGCCTGCTGGATTTCACCGGACCCAAGGTTAAGGTTTTTGAGATTGCGATCCAGACCGGCGCCATGCTGGCAGTGGTGTGGGAATACCGCGCCAAAATCGCTGCAGTGCTGGGTGGCTTATTTACTGAGCGCAAGGCGCAGAAGTTTGCGCTGAATATCATCATCGCTTTCCTGCCAGCTGCCTTGCTCGGTTTTGTCTTCGCCAGCAAGATCAAGGAAAAACTGTTTGCACCGGTGCCGGTCGCGATTGCCTTTATCGTCGGCGGCTTCATCATCCTGTGGATAGAAAAGCGCAACCGCAATACGGATTTCGTGGCGCGTGTAGAGACTGTGGATGACATGACCATGCTGGATGCGTTGAAGGTCGGTTGCGCGCAGGCATTCGCATTGATCCCGGGTACCAGTCGTTCCGGTGCCAGCATCATAGGTGGCATGTTCTTTGGTTTGTCGCGCAAAGCGGCCACGGAATTTTCTTTCTTCCTCGCGATTCCCACCCTGATGGGGGCAACGGTTTATTCTGTTTATAAAGACCGGGCCTTGTTGTCTATGGCCGATATTCCTTTATTCGGCCTCGGTGGTTTCGCTGCTTTCGTATCTGCTTTCCTGTGCGTACGCTGGTTGCTGCGTTACATCAGCACACATGATTTCACTTTCTTTGCGTACTACCGCATCGTGTTTGGCCTGTTTGTATTGTTGAGTGCCTACTACGGCTGGGTTGTGTGGGCGGATTAAATCGCAAGACTGAATGAACAAGACTGACCTCGGCGCGCAGGCGCTGCATATCCTGGAAACCGTTTTCGGCTACTCGTCCTTTCGTGGTGAGCAAGCCGAGATCGTGGATGTGGTCGCGCGCGGTGGTGATGCACTGGTGCTGATGCCGACCGGCGGCGGCAAGTCGCTGTGCTATCAGATTCCGGCCTTGCTGCGCGACGGTGTTGGCGTCGTGATTTCCCCTTTGATCGCCTTGATGCAAGACCAGGTTGATGCGCTGGCTGAAGTCGGTGTGCGCGCCGCCTTCCTGAATTCGACGCAGAGTTTTGAAGAGTCGGTACGCATAGAAAGACGTTTGCGTAGCGGCGACCTTGACCTCCTATATGTCGCACCCGAGCGCCTGATGACGTCGCGTTGCCTGGACATGCTGGAGACCACCAAGATAGCCCTGTTTGCCATCGACGAAGCGCATTGCGTGTCGCAATGGGGGCATGACTTCCGTCCGGAATATATACGCCTGTCGGTATTGCATGAACGCTTCCCGCAGGTGCCGCGTATCGCATTGACGGCGACCGCCGATCAACAGACCCGCGCTGAAATTGCCCATCGTTTGCAGCTGGATGATGCGCGCATGTTTGTCTCATCCTTCGACCGGCCGAACATACGCTACCAGATAGTAGAGAAGGCTAACGGTCGCAAACAGGTGCTGGACTTCATAGAAAGCGAGCATCCGGGTGATGCCGGTATCGTCTACTGCCTGTCACGCAAGAAGGTGGAAGAGACGGCCGAGTTCCTCAATGAAAACGGCATCAATGCCTTGCCGTATCACGCCGGGATGGACTTCGCTACACGTAGCAAAAACCAGGCGCGTTTCCTGCGGGAAGAAAGCATCGTGATGGTCGCGACCATTGCGTTTGGCATGGGCATAGATAAACCGGACGTGCGCTTTGTTGCGCATCTGGATTTGCCGAAAAGCATAGAAGGCTATTACCAGGAAACCGGCCGTGCCGGACGCGATGGTGGTGCCGCGAATGCCTGGATGGCTTACGGTTTGCAGGATGTGGTGCAGCAGCGTCGCATGATAGATGAGTCGGAAGCCGACGATACCTTCAAGCGGGTGCAAAGCGTCAAGCTGGATGCGATGCTGGGTCTGTGCGAAACGCTGCATTGTCGGCGTACGCGCTTGCTGGATTACTTCGGGCAGGCTTCGACGCCTTGCGGTAACTGCGATACCTGCCTGAATCCACCGCGTTCCTTCGATGCGACCGTCGAAGTGCAGAAGCTGCTATCGACGATATATCGTGTCGGTCAGCGCTTTGGTGCGATGCATGTGCTTGATGTATTGCGCGGCGTAGACTCGGACAAGATCAAGCAATGGCAGCATGAAGAAGTTTCTACCTTTGGTATCGGCTCCGATCGCAGCGAAGCAGAATGGCGCGCCATCTTGCGCCAGTCGATTGCACTCGGCCTGGTCAGTGTTGATCATGAATCGTATGGTGCACTCAAACTGACTGAAGCAGCGCGTCCGGTGCTGAAGGGCGGTGAAAAAGTACAGCTGCGCGAATACCAGAAACCGCTTAAATCCAAGCGCGCCAGCAGCAAGCCTAAAGGCTTTGTGGAAACCGATTTGTCGGCGGCAGAGCAAGCGGTATTCGAGAAGTTGCGCTGGTGGCGCATGGAAACAGCACGCAAGCACAATGTACCGGCGTATGTCATTTTCCATGACGCGACCATGCGTGAAATCGCCAAGGCGCAACCAGCGTCGCTGGATGATTTGCGCGGCGTCAGTGGGGTTGGTGAAAAGAAACTGGAAACTTACGGAGCAGATATCGTGGCCCTGATTGCCGAGATGGCCTGAGGCCAATCCGGATCAGGGACGCGGATTTATTTTTTCTCGAACACCAGATCCCACACGCCGTGGCCTAACTTCAAGCCACGGTTTTCAAACTTGGTGACAGGACGGTAGTCCGGCCGTGGCGCGTAGCCATCGGCAGTATTTTTCAAGCTCGCGTCACCACTCAATACTTCCAGCATTTGTTCTGCATATTCCTGCCAGTCGGTAGCGCAGTGCAGATAGCCGCCTTTTTTAATGCGTGACGACAGCAGCTCGACCAAAGGCGGCTGGATCAGGCGACGCTTGTTGTGTCGTGCTTTATGCCATGGATCCGGGAAGAATACATGTACGCCCGCCAGTGATTCTGGGGCGATCATATTGGTCAGTACTTCAAATGCATCGTGCTGGATGATGCGCAGATTGCTCAGGTTTTGCTCGCCGATCAGCTTTAACAGGCTGCCGACGCCGGGCGTATGCACTTCGACGCCAATGAAATTTTTCTCCGGCATACCGGCAGCGATCTTGGCGGTGGTTTCACCCATGCCGAAGCCGATTTCAAAAATTGTAGGTGCAGTGCGGCCGAAGGCCTGGTCTATATCCAGTGGTGCTTTGTTGTACGGGATAAAAAATTGCGGTCCCAATTCTTCGATCGCGCGCGCTTGCGCAGTCGACAGGCGACCGGCGCGTGTCACGAAGCTGCGGATGCGGTGCTCGGTCGGATCGTAGAAAAGAGGCTTTTTGCCGTCGTCGGCTGTGTGATCGGTCATGCTGGATATCTTCTGTACAGGAAATAAATTGCGCGCTTGCCTCGGGGAAAAGCCTAAAACGGCTTACACCAAGTGCGCTGGCGGGGCGTATTGTACCGTGCAGGCATGGTTACTACCGTATTCCGGATGATTTATGCCTCTGAATGGCAGGTGGTAGCGCTACAACATTTATTTTTAAAATAGCTTGCAATTAAATAGTGCACTATATATTATTCATTTCATGAAATCGAGATCCGCAAAAACCGATAACGCGCCACGGCTGGATAACCAGCTTTGCTTTGCGCTGTACTCAACGTCATTGGCGATGAGCAAGGTTTATCGCAAGCTTTTGCCGCGGCTCGGGCTGACCTATTCGCAGTATCTGGTCATGATGGTGTTGTGGGAGCAGGATGAGTTGACGGTGTCGGATATAGGCGAGCGCCTGTTCCTCGATTCCGCTACGTTGACGCCTTTGCTCAAGCGGATGGAAGCAGCAGAATTGATTACCCGTGTCCGGGCGGCCAACGATGAGCGTCAGGTCATCATCACGCTGACCAAAAGCGGGGATGCCTTGCGTAGCAAAGCGCTGGAAATGCAGGGCGAAGTATTGTGCGCGACTGCATGCAGCCTGGATGAAGTCGTGGCAATGAAAGAACAGCTGATCGCCTTACGCGGCAAGCTGGCAGGAAATAGCTAGGTTTTAAAAATTCGTGGGGCAGGTGTATAAATGTTCCATTAATAATTGTATTTATATAGTGCGCTATTTAATAGTTCACAATTAATAAGCTTGTAACTTTTGTTTTGTAATTTCGGTATGCAGCGAGCCGTATAGATTAAATCGCTGAATTTCTTAAATGATGCAACCTTCAGGAGAATGACCATGTCGATCGAAAAAGTCCTTTATCGCGCTCACGCAACTGCAACCGGTGGCCGTGACGGCCGTGCTGTTTCATCCGATGGCGTGCTGGACGTCAAACTGGGTACACCGAAAGAACTCGGTGGTGCCGGTGGCGCCGTCACCAATCCGGAACAATTGTTTGCAGCTGGTTACTCGGCTTGCTTCCTGGGCGCGATGAAATTCGTCTCTGCCCGCGAAAAAATCGCCTTCCCGGCAGATGCATCGGTACAGGGTAATGTCGGCATTGGTCAAATCCCGACCGGTTTCGGTATCGAAGTAGAACTGCAAATCAACTTGCCAGGTCTGGACCGCGCAGTAGCACAAGGCCTGATCGAAAAGGCGCACATCGTTTGCCCATATTCGAACGCGACCCGTGGCAACATCGACGTGACGCTGACACTGGTGTGATTGCAGCAAATTAACTACCGCTGTAGCGAAAACGGACTTGCTGAGGCAGGTCCGTTTTTTTATGTGCGTCTGAAAGAGTGGCGATGTTGGTTTAGCGGACTTGCCAGGCACCATCACGATAAACAACGTCATCATCGAGATAGACTGCGTCGGTCACCGCGAATACATCGACGTGATAGCGTGCAGTAGCGCGCCGGATCAGCGCCTTGTTGTAGACGCCGTGTTTGGCTCCGAGTGACAAATGGATGCCGCACATGCGTTCATAGGTGCCTATGTCATCCACCAGGCAGGTTCGTGAAAACGCGCGGTTCATGCCAAAGCCCAGTTCCCGTAACCAGACTTCGCCTTCGTCGGCGCGTATGTTGGCCATGACCTGATCAAAGGCTGGGGTGGAGTTGATGACATCTGTCACGCGTCCCTGCGTGATGACGAGTGTAATCGGATGTTCCGGTTTGTTGACGTGGAATGAGGTATCGCCAAAGACGAAAATTTTTACCCTGCCATGGACTGCTTCCAGGTCGCGCGCCTCGGTGAAGACTTCGCCCAGCGGAAACTGGCCACCGACATTGTTCATTTCGCTGTAGTCGCCGATATTTAATTTGGCGGGTTCAAACGGCGACGTGAAGTGCAAATGTTCGCCGTCGCTTTCCACCATGCCCTTACTGGCTTTATCGATGCGTGCTTTCAACGCATGGCCGACGCCGCGATAGTAGGCCGGGTCATAGGCCAGCGATGCGATGTAGTGCAGGGCCTGGATGCCGGGCATGCGCGACAGGTGCGGATGTTCTATGACTTTGAGCCCGAGTTTGAAGAGCTCGACCCGTATGCGGAACGCTTCGAGACGGAAGTTGGTGGACTGGATCAATACCACCAGGTCGCCGGGCTTAAGCTCGTCAAAGGCGGCGCGTACGGCTTCCGGGCTGACACTGTCAAAGTCTATGAACCGTGCGTCAGGCAGGCAACGTCTATACGCCTCGCTCAATGCGCGTGATAGTTCGCTACGCGTATCCATCACGATCAGAGCAGCTTGTTCAGGCGTGTGTTGTATCGCCAGCGTCAGTACGTCGCGCAGGTGTTTTTCCGCGTCGTCTATGGCGAGGTCGCTAATTGTGCTGCTGGCGGTATGCGCGCTGGGGCTGGGACTAGTCATGGGATGTTGCTCTGCAAAGGAGGAGCATGGCGCATGACGGGAAATGGCAAACGAATAACAGTATGTCAAGCGCTTGCACAAGCCGGCACGGCGATGCGGTGACGCATGTTACACCATGCGCCACCCCGACATAACTTCAGCGCGGATGGGCGAGCAGGTGTTGCGCCAACGCGTGATAGGCGGGTAGTGAGGTAGGGTCATTGGCTGCATTGCCAGCGACCGGATTGGATGCAAAGCGGACGATGACCATTTCCGCTTTCGGATCGATGTAGATAGTCTGTCCATGTACGCCACGGGCTGTGTATGCGCCATCTTCATTGTGCGTGACCCACCACATATTGCGATAGCTCCAGCCGGGCAAAAGGGTGTAGTTGGCTTGGGCGAAAGCCTCTTTGTCGCCACCACGACGGATATCGTCGACCACTGATTTTGGTACGATTTGCTGGCCGTGATAGCGACCATTGTTGCGCAGCATTTCGCCAAAGCGGGCGAGGTCGCGCAAGCCTGCGTTGAAGCCGCCGCCCGCGAATGGTGTGCCTATCGAATCGACGCTGAAGTAGGCATCCTGTTCGGCACCGAGGCGACGCCAGATACGTTCGGATAGCAGTTCAGCGACGTTGCGCCCGGTTACCCGTGCGATGACCCAGCCCAGCACATCGGTGTTCACGGTTTTATAGCCGAAAGCCACACCATGCTGTCCTTGTGGCTGCACGGTTTGCAGGAACTCGTAGTAGCTGCGCGGGCCGGTGTAGTCCTTGGGTTTGGGTAGCGGATTGCCCGCCTGTGCATGGGCCCAGACTTCAGCCTTCGGATCAGCGTAGTCTTCGCTGAATTTCAAGCCTGTCGTCATATCCAGCACCTGACGTATGGTCGCGTTGCCAAAGGCGGATTGCGCCAGTTCCGGCACGTATTCTGCGACACGCTTGTTCGCATCTATGCGTCCTTCGGCGACCAGCGTCGCACCCATGGTGCCGATCAGGGATTTGGTGACTGACATCGCGCCATGCTGGCCATCCGCTTTCAAGACACCAAAGTAGCGTTCATACACGATGCGGCCTTGATGCAGCACGACGATGCCATCGGTATAGTTGGCTGCGAGTGATTCTTTCCATGTCATGCTGGTCTTGCCGTTTAGCGGCATGAAGCGCAGATTGTCGATATCGCTGCGCAACGCACGGGGCAAGGCTACAGGTGCTGACAAACCGCGCGAGACATTGATGGTCGGCATCAGCTGGCGGAAGTTGGATACACTCCAGCGCAGCGCCGGGAACTGGAAATAACTGCCATCTTCGAAGCGCAGTATGCGATCCGGTGGCGGCGGTGCACCTACCATCCAGCCTAGCGTGGCCGGATCACTGGCTGCGGCGTCGGGAAAGCTGACTAGCTCGCTGGCGTGGACGCTGCCATACAGGCTGCAGGCAAGGAGGGTAGTGACTAGGGAAGCGCGTTGCATACGTGTTTTAAGCATGATGGCCGCCATTTCTGTGGGAGAGTGCTTGCTGCCGCGAGGGCATGTCGTCCCTATACTGCCTGATTTATTCCTAAACGACGCGATATTGCAGAAAAAGGTCGGTGTGACAGCCAAATTGAAAGTAATCTTGCTGTCACAGAAATATATGCGCACATCGATATAATGCTGATCAAGCGCTCCTTCCTCTAACCCAGCAACGCATAAAAACAATGTTCACTCAACGTTCCGGCCTGTGGCGTACCGCATCCATATTGATGTTTAGCGCTTTACTTGCTGGTTGCAGCAGCCTGGTGCAATACAACATCAATGAGCCATTGACGGAATACAAGCCGGATCACGGCTACACCATCAAGTCGATAGACCTCGCGCCTGGCGATAGCAAGATGTTTATGGTGGTGCTGTTTTCCGGTGGCGGTGCGCGTTCCGCTGCTTTGGGCTATGGCGTGCTGGAAGAGCTGGCACGCAACAAGTTTATGCAGAACGGCAAGGAAAAACGTTTGTTCGAAGAAGTCGACCTGGTCTATGGCGTGTCAGGTGGCTCCATCCTCGCGGCTTACTATGGTTTGCACGGGCAGGATGTTTTTCCCAGTTTCAATGATCGTTTTCTGAATCTGGATTTCCAGGACAAGATCGTCAGCCAGATTATTTCCTTTTCCAATCAATGGCGCCTGACCTCGCCGCGCTTCGGCCGCTCCGATTTGCTGGAGGAGCAACTGGACGAAGTCTTGTTTGATAAAAAGACTTTTTCCGATCTCGCCAAAAAGAAACGCAAAGGCCCGTTGACCATCATTAGTGCGACCGATATGTCTTCCGGTGCGCGTTTTGATTTCATCCAGGAGACTTTTGATTTCCTGTGCTCCGATCTGAACCGTTTCTCGATTTCGCGCGCCGTTGCAGCTTCCAGTGCCGTGCCCTTATTGTTTTCGCCTGTCACCTTGTGGAACTACGCGGGTACCTGTGATTTCCATGTGCCGGATAGCCTGATGGCCGCAGCCGACAATAAGAATCGTGGTCGTATCGCCGCAGTGTCGCGCACGCGTGCGCGCGAGTTGTTCAGCTATCTGGATCCGATTAAACGACCTTACATCCATCTGCTGGATGGCGGCCTGTCCGACAACCTCAGCATACGCAGTATCCTGGATATGGAAGCGCTGGTCGGCAGCGAAGAGGTCAGGCAAGACTTCCGCCTGGATGAAATGGAAAAGCTGGTGCTGGTGGTCGTGAATGCGCAAAACAATCCGGAGAATACGATAGACCAAAGTGCCGATGTGCCGGGCTGGCGCGACGTGATACGTGCGATCAGCGATATTCCGATTGCGCGTTATACGCAGGAAACCGAGCTGGCGATGCAGTCATCTATAGAGCGCTGGCAGGAAGCAGGTCGCCTGCGTGCCGAGAAGAATCACACCACGCCTCCTTCGGTGTATTACATCAATGTTTCGCTGAAGAATATGACGGATGAAGAAGCGCGGACTGACTTGCTGAACGTGCCGACCTCTTTATACTTGCCGAAAAAAACGGTGCGCGAGTTGCGTGCGGCAGCGACCACGCTCTTGCATGATTCGCCTGAATTCCAGCGCCTGCTGAAAGATATTTCAGCCAGACAGGACAATTGAGCAGCATACTCATATTCATATTCATGAAATCAGTAAGTGAGGTGCAGTATGGGTAAGGACGATGAATTGCAAAAAGCAATTCTGAACAATATTCCCGATCAGGCATGGCTGAAGGATAAGGATTCACGCTACATCCTGGTCAATGAAGCGTTCATCGCGGCATGCCGTTTGCCGGAAAGCGAAATCCTGCATAAAACTCCGGCCGACGTATGGCCCGAAGAATGGGGTAACAAATACATAGATACCGACAAACGGGTGATGGAACAGGGTGAACGTCTGCGCTATGAAGAATGGCGTCATACCGAAGATGGAACGCTGCGCTGGTACGACACCATCAAGACACCTATCCGCAATGAGCAAGGTGAAGTAATCGGTACCACCGGTATCTCGCGTGACATCACTGATCGCAAAATGGCGGAGCAGGAATTGCTCGCTTCGCGTACCCAATTGCGCGAGCTGTCGGCTTATCTGCAAGTGGTGCGCGAAGAAGAGCGCACGCGCATTTCACGTGAGCTGCATGATGAATTGGGACAGGCGTTGACAGCGATCCGCATTGGTCTCAGTGTAATAGAAACCCAGCATGAAATGCACGACGATGAATGGCTCAAGAGCGTTTCCGGCTTAAAGAAAATTGCGGACTCCACCGTAGAGTCGGTGCAGCGCATCGCGGCCGATTTACGTCCGTTGATTCTGGATGAACTGGGCTTGCTGCCAGCGATAGACTGGCTGCTCGAATCCTTCTCCGAACGCAGCGCGATTACCTATGAATTGAGTTTACCCGCTGCACCTTTGCACTTCAGTCGCGAAGCAAGTACTGCTATATTCCGCATCCTGCAGGAATCACTGACGAATATCAGTCGGCATAGCCAGGCGACACTGGTAGTGGTGGCACTGAAAGAAACAAAAGATTTCATCACGATGAAAATTACCGATAATGGAAGCGGCATAGACAGTACCGTATCGCGGCAGAACAGCCTGGGTTTGCTCGGTATGCGCGAACGTGCGTTTATGCTGGGCGGTAAGCTAAGGATACAGAGCCGCGCCGGGTCTGGCACCAGTGTCGAGCTGCGTATTCCAAAAATAAATGCCGCGCATCCGGGAGAAAGAAAATGATCCAAATCCTGATTGCTGACGACCATGCCATCATCCGTGATGGCTTGAAGCAAATCATTTCTTTCGTGTCGAATATGGCGGTGGCTGGCGAAGCATCGAACGGCGAAGAAGTGCTACAAAAAATCCGCATGCTGAAGGTCGATGTGCTGGTGCTGGATATGTCCATGCCGGGCAAGAGCGGAATCGCGCTGATCCAGCAGATCAATGCGATCAAGCCGGATTTGCCCATCCTGGTATTGAGCATGCACCAGGAGAGTCAGTATGCGGTGCAGGCCATGCGCGCCGGTGCATCCGGCTACATCACGAAAAACACCGCCTCCAGCCAGCTGATCGAAGGCATACGCAAGGTGGCCGAGGGCGGGACCTTTGTTTCACCAGAGATTTCAGCTAAGCTCATCAAACAGTTGCACAAGCCGGAAACAGATTTGCCGCATACCAAGCTGACGGCGCGGGAATTCCAGATTTTCAGCATGCTGGTTGAGGGACATTCGGTCAATGATATTGCTAGAATATTGACACTTAGCAACAAAACCATCAGCACCCATAAAGCCGCCGTTTTACAAAAAATGGAGGCTTCCACCACGGCCAGTCTGGTGTATTACGCGCTCAAACACGGCTTGATCAATGAGGGGTACGATTGAATCGTGAGCACCTAGGAAAATCCCTAGATTCGAATCAGGTAATCCTGATTCCCACCTGAGTCATTGATCTTTATGCTCATCTTCCATGAACCCGATTCCTGGAGAAATGATGAGAACCACCCGCCCAGTCAGTTATGCCGAACACGGCATGGTCGCCACCGCCCACTACCTGGCGACCGGCGCAGCGCTGGATGTGTTGAAGGAAGGTGGTACGGCTGTTGACGCAGCAATCTGCGCGGCCGCGACCATGAGCGTGGTCTTGCCGCACATGATAGGCATAGGCGGCGATGCATTCTGGATGATCCACGACGCCAAATCCAACACCCTGTCAGCGCTGAATGGCAGCGGCACCTGCGGTAAAGACATCACACTGGACACCTACCGCGGTATGGACGTGATTCCGAACCGTGGACCGCAATCCGCGATTACCGTACCTGGCGCGATCGATAGCTGGGCGCTGGCGCACGAACGTTTCGGCACCATGCCACTGAGCCGCTTGCTGGCACCGGCCATCCGCTATGCAAGCGAAGGCGTAGCAGTCACGCAGGATATCAGCCGCTGGATCAGCGATGACACCGAAGACTTCCGCAAAGATCCTGGCTCGGCTGGCATCTTCCTGAAAAACGGCAACGCCTATCAACCTGGCGAACGCCTGCAACAACCGGCATTGGCCAAGACGCTGGAAAACATCGCACAGCACGGTCCGCGTTACTTCTATGAAGAAACCGCCAAATCGATCGTGTCTTACCTGAAGAGCCAGGGCGGTTTGTTGACGGTTGAAGACTTCCAGAGCTACCACGCGAAATGGGTCAAGCCGATTTCGACCAACTATCGCGGCTTCCAGGCGTTCCAGGTGCCGCCACCGTCGCAAGGTATCGCTGGGTTGATGATCCTGAATTTCCTGAACGGTATCGACCTGTCAGGACTGGACTCGAACTCGCCTGAGTACTACAACGCCATGATCCAGGCCATTAAATGGGCCTTCAACAAGCGCGATAAGTACCTGACCGATCCTGAGTTCTCCGATATCCCTATCGAGAAACTGCTCGATCCGGAACTGGCCAACGCCGAGCGCGCAGAGTGGCTGGCAGATACCAAACGTACGCATGAAAACCGTCCGGGCGGCAGCGACACCACCTTCATCAGCATCGCCGACAAATACGGTAATGCGGTTGGCCTGGTGCAAAGCCTGTACTTCGACTTCGGCTCCTGCGTCACTGACCCAGGTTCGGGCGTGTTGATGCAAAACCGTGGCGCGTTCTTCTCGCTGCAACCAGATCATCCGAACGTCCTCAAACCAGGCAAACAAAGTGCATCGACGCTGATGTCGGGCATGTTGTTCAAGGACGGCAAGCCTTACATGGTGTACGGCACCCAGGGTGGCGAAGTGCAGCCACAGACGCAAACATCAGTTGCAACCCGCGTGGTCGACTTCGGTCTGAACGTGCAGGAAGCCATCGATGCGCCACGCGTGCTGTACGGTCGCTCATGGGGCGATACATCGAACAAATTATTGCTGGAGTCCGCAGCACCGGAGGCAACCTTTGACGCATTGCGTGAACAAGGTCATCCGGTGGAACCGGCACAGTGGCCATTCCCACGTATGGGTACGGCGCAAGCGATCCGTTTGCCGGGTCCGTGGTCGCCGTTCTTTGAAGGCGGTGCAGATCCGCGAGGCGAGGGAATTGCTTTAGGTTTTTAGTTGTTTCATCCAGAGGAGAAGGTTATGGAGATGGACTTGTTAATACACAATGTACGCGTGTGGGATGACAAACCACTGATGGACATTGGTATCAAGGATGGAAAGATTGCTGCCATAGAAGAAGGCCTCGATGCCTCGGCAAAAGAAGCAATCGACGCAGAAGGCCGTGCTGTTATTCCAGGCATGGTTGAGCCACACATGCATTTGGAAAAAGCATTCCTGCACCGCCGCTTGCCGCCGGTCCTGGGTACGCTGGAAGAAGCGATCCGCGTGACCGGTATCCTGAAAAGCAAACAGGAACGCAAGGACGTGCTGGATCGCTCCCGCCAGGTGCTCGATATGGCCGTCAAAAACGGTACCGTCGCATTGCGCGCTCACCCGGACGTTGATTTGATCCAGGGGCTGATCGGTGTGGAAACACTGGTCGAGCTGCGCGACGAATACAAAGACCTGATGGATATCCAGATCGTTGCGTTCCCACAGGAAGGCATCATCAAATCGCCAGGCACGACCGACTTGATGGAGAAATCCATGAAGCTGGGTGCTGACGTGGTTGGTGGCTGCCCATACAACGAACTGACCTGGGAAGACACCAAGCGTCATATCGACATCGTGTTCGATATGGCGATCAAGCATGATGCACCTATCGACCTGCACGCGGACTTCTCCGACGATGCCAGCGATCAGCGTTTTGCGGCCACTGCTTATGTCGCACAAAAAACCATAGATACCGGTTATCAGGGACGCGTCTCGATGGGTCACGTCACCAGCCTTGGTTCGCTCGATCCGGACGAACTGAAACCGATCATTGAATTGCTGCGCAAGGCTGACATCAGCATCGTGACCCTGCCAGCAACCGATCTCTATCTGGGTGGCCGCAACGATACCAAGAACCGTCGTCGCGGTTTGACACCAGTACGTTCGCTGCATGAAGCAGGTGTCAACGTTGCTTACTCGTCGAACAATATCCGCAATGCGTTCACGCCTTTCGGTAAAGCCGACATGCTGGTCATCGGCAATATGCTGGCGCATGCAGTGTCCTTCGGTACACCTGCACACCAGGCCGCGATCCTCGAAATGGGCACCACCAATGCTGCACGTTCCATCGGCATCGGCGGTAACTACGGTGTCGCTGTCGGCAAACAGGCTGACCTGGTCATCCTCGACACCTACCAGGTCGCGGATGCCTTGCTGGATATTCCGGCTCGTTCATGGGTAATCAAACGCGGCAAGATCACCGTCGTTACCCAGCACAAAGCGGAAATCCACCGTCACGGCTGTTGCGGTGCAAAAGACCATGGCGCTAAAGGCCACGTCTGCGAACCGGCTACTGCCAAATAAGAACTACAAAAGAATCACATCATTTGATAAATCAGGAGACAGAAATGAAAAAGCCACCACACGCCGTTGTTGCATCACTACTCGCAGTTACCACCGTCCTTATGGTCCAGTTGCCGTGGCATTTGCCAGTCTGGGCGATCTTCGTCAGCTGGGCAGGTACCTTTGCGATGGGTGGTCCAACCGCAGCTAATATGAAACGTATCTGGCCTACGCTGGCCTTCGGTTCCTTTACCGGCTTCCTGGTCGTCACCGGTTTCGGTATCGCATCGAAAAACTTCTCCGGCACCAACCTGGTGATCGCAGAAATGATTATCCTGTTTATCCTCAATACAGCGATGATCATGATGGCACGCGTACCAGGCCTGAGCTTTGTGCCAGGTATGTTCTTCGGTTTCGCTTCGTTCTTCGCGACCATGTTCGGCGGTTTCGGTCCTACCCCCAAAGATCCGCTGTCGGCACTGGGCGTCGTGATCGTGATGAATGCACTGGGTCCTATCTATGCATGGATCACAGCTAACTTCTCGCATCGCCATGTACCGTTGGAAAATACTTTCCCGCAGGCAAAGCAAAATCAGCAAGTAGAGCAAAAAGTATAAGTGTAAAAATATCGCCGCCCTCTCTGATAGATGGGGCGGCTTTTTTTTCGACCATATGCGATATAGGCGCTGCTATTATTTAGCTTGCCGTACCGTTGCATGCATTACCTAAAAAGATAGGCAAGCTCGCATCAATCGCTGTGGAATTTGTTGTTGGTGCGTGTCTTGTCCCAATTAAAAAATGGAGAAGACATGAAGAACAAGATGTTTCAGGATATGACGAGACGAGACTTTTTATCCGCTTCCGGTGCAATGGCACTGGGTTCGCTGGCACCACTGTCGCTGGCACAAGATGCCAAGCCCAAGAATATATTGGCAACCTCGACCAAAGGCATGGTCACCAGCCCGCACGAACTGGCTACCAAGGCCGGTCTGGACGTGTTGAAATCAGGTGGTAATGCGATCGAAGCAGCGATCGCCATCGCCAGTTGCCTGAACGTTACCTATCCCCATTTCTCCGGATTTGGCGGTGACGCCTTCATGATCATCAGTGATCGCAACGGCAAAGTCAGGACCCTGTCTGGCATCGGTCAGGCTCCGCAAATACTCCCTCAATACAGTGGTTCCATCCCGGTACGTGGCCCTGGTTCCATGCTGACGACAGCTGCTAACGTTGATACCCTGGGCAAGGCCTTCGATATCAGCAACAAGGAACTGGCAGGTCGCAAAAGCTGGGCTGAATTGCTGAAGCCGGCGATAGGCTATGCACGTAACGGTTTCCCGGTTTCACCATCAGAGCGCTTCTGGATGGATTTCCGCCTGAAGGAATTGGCGGACATGCCAGCGATTGCCAATCACTTCATGGTGAATGGCAAAGTGCCGGAAGTAGGTGAGTTGTACAAGCAGCCGCAACTGGCTGACACGCTGGAAATGCTGGCTGTGCGTGGTTACCGTGACTTCTATGACGGCAAGCTGGCAGAACGTATTGCGAAAGGCCTGAAGGATGCAGGTTCGCCGCTGACTGCTTCGGATCTGGCAAAGACGCAGGCGCGTATCGAACCGCCTTTGCGCGTTGCTTATCGTGGCGGCGAATTGCTGGCCAACCAGCCGCCGACACAAGGCATCACTACGCTGGAAATCATGGGCATACTGGATCGTTTCGATCTGAAAAAAATCCCGGAAGGCAGTGCCGACTACTACCACGTTGTGGTGGAAGCAGTGAAACGCGCTTTCATCGACCGCAACCAATACGTGGCCGATCCGGAATTTGTACACGTGCCGTCAACTACCATGCTGTCCAAGTACAACCTCGATAAATGGGCAGGCCGTATCAAGATGGATCAGGCGCTGGCCTGGCCGCACGTCTTTAAAAATGGCGATACGGTCTACATCGGCGCAACCGACAATCAGGGTAATTCAGTGTCGATGTTGCAGACCGTGTACTTCGACTGGGGTAGTGGCGTGATGGCGGGTGATACCGGCATTTTGTGGCACAACCGTGGTGCTTCTTTCAGCCTGAAGCCAGGCCATCAGAACGTACTGCAACCAGGCAAGCGTCCGTTCCATACCCTGAATCCGGGCATGTACATGAAAAATGACAAGCCGCAGATCCTGTACGGTACGCAAGGTGCGGACGGGCAACCGCAAACACTGGCGGCGATCCTGACGCGCATGATCGACTATGGCATGGATCCGGCCACGGCTCTGTCCAGACCGCGCTTCCTGTTGGGCAAAACCTTCTCGGATACGCGGGATACCTTGAAGCTGGAAAAAGATGCGGGCGAACAGGTGTTCCAGGAGTTGGCACGACGTGGTCATGAGATGAGTGTGATTCCGGCGCAAAGTCCGTTGGCAGGACATCCGGGCGCAATCATGATCAACCAGAAAACAGGGACGTTCACGGGTGCACATGATCCACGCAGTGACGGCAGGGCTTTAGGCGTTTAATGTGCAATGTGTTGCTTGATGCGTCTGGTGCGCGTTGAGCAATACATAAAGCAAGCGCGCATAAAAATGCCCGATCAGTATCCGGTCTGATCGGGCAATAAAAAAGACAGGCAAGACCTGTCTTTTTTAATTACTGCGAATTACTTAGCTGCTGCAGGCGCTGCTGCTGCAGGTGCTGCTGCAGGAGTCGCTGCTTTTGCTTTCTTAGCTTTTTTGTGTTTTTTAGCGTGTGTTTTGGTTGCTTTAGCTGGGGCTGCAGCTTCTGTTTTTGCAGCTACTGGAGCTGGGGCAGCAGCAGGTGCTGGAGCAGCAGCTTGTGCGAAAACGGTGGAGGCAAACAGACCGGCAACCAGGGCAGCGATTAATTTATTCATTTGAGTGCTCTCTCTAAAGTATTAGGAAATTTTGCGAACTGCTTAGTCAGTTCGTACGTATATAACGCCAGCCAATTAATGCGGTTGACGCGATTACACAAATATTTTGAAATCATTTTCAGAGTGAAAATCATGTGATTTGCGTGACGATATCGTTAAGAATTCGTGACGAATTTTGATCCCTTGCCGTCACCTCTGGTCGCGTCCGACTACTGCATTTGCAGTATTTACTCCCGGCAAGTCGATTGCTATTCTCGCCGCCATTAGCCGTATCCGTGTACGGCATGCCTAGGGAGAAGCACATGCACTCAACTACCTCTATATATAAGTCCAGACCAGTGCTGCCGATACGGCAGAAATGGATGCTGTGCTGCGCTTCGTCCGTCTTGTTAACGCTTGTCTCTTTGCATCCGGTGCCGCTACAAGCGCAAGACTTGCAGGGGATAGAGCTAGATCCGATCCAGTGGATGACGCCACAGCTTCCGGCCCAACAAGGAGAGCAATCAAAGCCAGTCACTCAACGGGCACCTGTGCCATTGTCCGAAAAATCTCTGCAAATCATCTCGAACATCATCAAGAACCTTTCCCCGACAGGAAGGGAACTGATGTTGAGCAAGACCTATACGCCTGAGGAGCGACAGCAGATTCTGACTTACATGGAATCCCAGACTCCAAAGACACAAGCGCCGCAGCAGGAAAGCAAGCCACAACTGACTCTGGAGCAGAAGAGGCAACTGATGTTAGGCCAGCAGTCCGAGATGACCCCGCCTGCAAAAGAAGAAATCAAGAAGAAGGAGATGCTGACGACTGAGCAGCAGAAGAAGATAGAACAAGTTCAGACTGAGAAAGCAAAAGAGCAGATCAAGCAGACCGAGAAGCTGACTCCAGAGCAGCAGAAGCAGCTATTGCTGACGCAGCAGCTGGAGCAACAGAAGAAGATAGAGCAAGTTCAGACTGAGCAGACAAAAGAAAAAATCAAACAGGTAGAGAAGCCGACGACTGAGCAGCAAAAGCAGCTAGTGGTGATACAGCAGTCGGAACCGCAAAAGCAGCAGGAAAAGATACAGCCGCAGCAATTGAAGGAAGTCATCAAGCAAGTCGAACAGCCTGCACTGGAACAACCCAAACAAATTTTGCAGACTACGCAAACCAGTCTGCCCGCAACTACGCCTCCTGATAGCCTGGTGCAGCAGAAGTATCAAAAACTGCTGGAAGCAGGAGTCTTCTCCAGCAGCGATGGTAAGACCCCGTTTTCGGATGCAACGATGACGCGTGCACAGTTCGCGATGATTGCGAACAAGCTGAAGGATCTGACGGGGAACTCAGGAACGACCTTCTCTGATATACCCGGCTCGCTCTGGAGTGGTCTGACGGGGCAGCAGACTATCGGCACGATAGAGGGCGCTGGTAAGCCATCTCTCACAGTCGTTTCTGATGACAAGAAAACTTCGGTTGATTTCTTGGCGCTGCTGGCGGCCTACAGCAAAGAAAAAGTGAATCAGGAAGACTTGGATAAGTTAATCACAAAACTCGGCTCCATGAATCCGACTGTTAAACCGGCTGCATCACTGTTTAACGGCGAGGTTCCTGTACTGGGCGCAATCCGGCCAGTCGAGCAGATCGTCGCTCCGCCTGGTGGAGCTGTTGTGGCAACGGGTATAGCCGGCATCACAAGCGGAGGACTCACTGCCATACAGGCAGCTTTAGCTGCTGCGCAGGCGGCTGCCATTGCAGCATCCAGCAGTGCAAACAATATTGCGCTGGCAAACGCAGTGACAATGGGCACTGAATATACCGTGGTCACACCGCGTGCGAATTTCCCCACCAATCTGAACGCAACTTTCAATGGCCGCATGACCGGAACCCTGAGCGATAGTTCGGCAGTCGGCGCTAACCTGACCATGAACGTCAACTTTGCCAATATAGGCAATGGCACACCGATAGGCGGCAACGTCCAGTTCGACAATAACAAAGGCAGTGCGAGCTTTAATAGTGTCGCTTACATCGGCGGATATGTAGGCGGTGGCATGAATGGCACGTATAACGGTGCAGCCATGAATGGCTTTATCCGGAACGGACAATTCTTTGGCCCGGCTGCTAACGCAGTCAAAGGTTCCTGGGATATGACGACGAATAGCGTAAGTGGCGGCGGTAGCTTTGCTGCTACACGTTGATGTCATGCCAGATATTTACTCCCTACCCATTTCATCCATGAATCATATGCTCCGTTCGCTTGTCGTCGTATTGATGTTGTCCTCTTCCGTCGCTTACGCTGCGACCCCTGCAGTCGATGGTCGGAATGAATTATTGGTCGCGCGTTTGATGCAGGAAAACGGCAGGCCGGATATGGCATGTGCATTGCTGGAAGATACGCCTGTAAACAGTGTGGATGCAGATCGCCTGTATGTGCTGGCGCGTTGCAATGCATCCTTGCAGCGGATAGACACGGCGATTGTCTACTATCAGCGCGTGATCGCTTTGAAACCGGCAGAAGCAAATCCGCGGGTGGAACTGGCGGCGATCATGGTTGCGCTGGATCGCAAGGATGAAGCGGCACAGCTATACAAGCAAACCTTGCCCCTGTTGCCAGCCGGGCAGGTATCGACCCAGATGAGTAACCTGATCGAGCAACTGGGACGTGACGACCCCGCTGCATTTGCGCGCCAGGCATCAGGTAAACCGTGGTCACTGGAGTTCTATGCCGGGCTGGTGCATGACAGCAATATCAATGGCGGGCCGGTGTCGAATATCATTCCTGCGATGGTTGGCGGCTTTCCGGGTAACTTCGTTTTGTCGCCCGATGCGATGCCACGTTCTTCATGGGGTGCCAGCGGCAGCCTGACAGGCAGCTATCTGGTGCCACTGAATGAACGCTGGTCGGTGCTGTTCCAGGGCGTATTGCTGGGGAATGGTTACTTCGATACGTCAGACTTCAATAATGAATACATGTCCTTGTCCGCGGCTTTCATTTATCGCGATAAGGACTGGAGTGCCAGCATACAGCCGAATATCGGTTTTTCGCGGCAGGCGAATCGCATGAATGAAACCACGCCTGGTGTGATCACGCGTGTTTCGCGCAATCTGAATTCGACCTGGTCGCTGACCGGTTCGCTAGGCTATATCAACCGCACCGTGCATTTGGATAGCAACAGAAACGCCGGTGGCGTACTCGGCAGTGTCGGCGTAGTCGCGCAAGTGCAGCCGAATTTGCAGGTGGGTGCTGATTACAATATGCAACGTGAGCATGCCGACGCGGCGGTGTACTCACGTCGCCTGGACGGGCCTAGTGTGTTTGCCGCCTATCGCATCAAGCCGCAATGGACGGTAGTCGGCAACTATAGTTATTCCAAGGCGAAGTACGACGAAGGCAGCTTCTTTTTCCCGGCCCGTGAAGATACACAAAAGACTGCCAGCCTGACCAGCTTGTGGGACATCAGTGCATGGGCGGGACGCAATATGGTGGTACGGGCGCAATATACGCAGATCGATAATCCGTCGAATATCGGCTACAGCAATTACTCACGCAATATCTTCAGCGTGGGTGTGCAGACGCAATTCTGATAGTGATTTAGAGCAGCCCCTGATGCATGGCGTAACGCGTCAGTTCCACCGCGTTGTGCAACGATAATTTGGCCATCAGGTTTTGTTTGTGTTTGCGCACGGTAAAGATGCTGAGTTGCAGTGCATCGGCAATTTCCTGTGATGATTTGCCGGCGGCGACCAGTTTCAGGATTTGTTGTTCACGTGGCGTGACGGCCTGGTCTTCCTGCTCCTGGAAGTGCGTCAGCGGTCCCAGCAGTTTGCTGACGTAGCGTTGATTGCGCAGCACGGTGGGGATGGCTTCCAGCAATTCGCTGCTATCTTCCAGTTTCAGCAGATAACCATCAGCACCTGCAGTGAAAGCCTGGCGTACGCTATTGTGATCAGTTGATCCGGTCAGGATCAGGATTTTGATGTGCGGATGTTGTTGCTTAATGCGTGCGGTGAGGGTGATGCCGTGGCAACCGGGCAGGTCGAGGTCTAGTAGTAGCAAATCGGCAGCGTGCCGGGTCAGCAGCTCCTCGACTTGCGTACCGCTGCCGGTATCCGCAATGATCTGCATGCCGTCGACGTGCGCCAGCAAGGAGCGTAATCCTTCGCGGATCAGGGTGTGATCTTCTGCAATGATGATGTTAGTCATGGTGCCGGACGCGTGATAATTTCCGCTGGGACTTATATTGTTACACGGTAATAATAGGCAAATATTACACTGCGCAGCAGTAGCTATCCATTTTCCTCGTTTTAGGCGGGACATTCATGAACAATCATCCAGCTGCATCCGCAGTGGAGACGCGCATATTCGACGAACTGGTGAATGTCCTGTACCGACAGGCAACTCCTATCTTTTTTGGCAATTTTTCAGTTGTCATCCTCTCGGTTTACCTGCTGTGGAATGAGCTGCAGCACAGCGTCCTGCTATCGTGGGCGAGCGCGATCTTTGTCCTGACGCTGATCCGGATAGTCATCGTTCGCCGCGATTTGCGCGCAGTCCATACGCCGGACCAGGCGGAGCGACGGGCATGGGTATATACCGCGTTCGCCGGACTTTCCGGCTGCCTGTGGGGTTCTATCGGGATATTCTTCTTCGCGCCTGACAGCACGATAGTTACGGTCTTCATCTGCATCCTGTTGGCCGGGATGACCGGCGGTTCAGTCGCGTCGCAGTCTTCATTTCCGCCAGCGTATTACGCGTTTGCGCTGCCTACTGTCCTGCCATTTGCCATCCGTTGCTTTATGTATGGCGGCCCCCTGTTTTCCGTACTCGCTTTGTTGTCGCTTTTTTTGCTGGGCGTGAATCTGGCTTACAGCCGTAACGTGCATCGCACGGTGCGTGAGGCCGTATCCCTGCGTTTCGAAAACACCCAGTTGATAGCGCAACTGCGACAGGAGAAGGAACGGGCCGAATCTGCCAGCCGTTCCAAGTCACAGTTTCTTGCCGCGGCCAGCCACGATTTGCGGCAGCCTACGCATGCGCTGGGTTTGTACATCGCTACTCTGCGTGCGCTGTGCAGCACGCCTGCGATGAGCGGGGCAGAGGTTGGCAATATCGCCGGTAAATTGCAGACGGCGCTGAAAGGCCTGGTGCAATTGCTGGATGTGCTGCTGGATATTTCCAAGCTGGATGCCGGTGCGGTCAAGGTCAAGCGTGAGGTATTTGACTTGCAGGACTTGCTGGAAACGATAGACCAGCAATTCTCTGCCGTTGCCGTTGAGCAGAAATTGCGCTTCATCGTCAGACCAACTGCAGTACTGGTACAAACCGATCGCGCCCTGGTGCACAGCATATTGGCAAATTTCGTTTCGAATGCCTTGCGTTATACCGAGAGTGGCAAGGTATTGGTCGGTGCGCGCAGGCGTGGCGAGTTTATAGAAGTGCAGGTGCTGGATACCGGTATCGGTATTGCTGCTGAGCAGTCGCAGCTGATCTTCAGCGAGTTTTATCAGATCGGGAATGCAGCGCGTCGTCGTGAGCATGGCCTGGGTCTGGGATTGGCCATCGTCAAACGTACAGCCGATTTACTGAAGATACGTATAGGCCTGCGTTCGATACCGGGGCGTGGCTCGGTCTTTTCCGTCTGGCTGCCATTGGCACCGCAGGTAAGCGCCGCAGCGGGTGCTGCCATGTCTGTGCAGACGCCATCGTCCGGCGCGGCGAAAAACATCCTGGTGATAGATGACGATGCTGCCGTATTGGATAGCATGCGTTTACTGCTGTTATCCTGGGGGCATCAGGTTACGGCGGTGGCATCGCTGGGCGACGCTTTGCAGGCGGCAAAGACACAGCAGGGTGCAAGCGGACCGGCGTTTGACCTGATTCTGAGCGACTTCCGTCTGGCGGAGAATGTCAGCGGGGTGGATGTGGTGCAGGCAGTACGGCAAGCTAGTGGCTATGCCATCCCGGCCGTGGTGATTACAGGTGACACATCGGTGGAAAGCATACAGAGCATAGCCGGCGCCCAGCTAGGTATATTGCATAAGCCTTTGGCACCCGAGATGCTGCAGGAAGTGTTGCGCGATTTACACTAAATTTCTGTTTTATCCAGCTCTTCAATACATAAAATCTGTCAACTTGCGCAAACTGCGTTTAAAGTGAGTTTCTGCCGTCATGGTATACGCTTGTTAATAAAGAAAAATTTCGTAAAAAGAAATCTTTCCTTAAAACTATTAAAGCACCAGTGCATCTAAAAGATGCATGCTACCAATGAAGTAGCCACGGGACATCGAATGCGACCAAAAACACCGGAGCGCTTGCGACTAGCTACCCTAGTGACGATAGGCGTGTGCGCGACCGTGATCGTGACCATGCTGACCTTGCTGGTACTGATCGATCATTTCGCTGCGACCTACGCCAAGCAACAAGCGCAAGAACGACTGCAACAACTATCGTGGCAAATGCGTGATTCGATGGATCGCGGCATGAGCCGCATGATAGATCATGCGCAAGTGATAGCCGAACTGGCACCTGTGCGCGACGGGCAGAATCCTGCCGAGATCCGGCGCGTCTTTGACAGCGTCAATAAAAATTTCCCCAATTACGCCTGGATAGGTTTGACCGATATTGAAGGCAAGGTAGTTGCCGCCAGCAGAGGTTTGCTGGAAGGCGTGGATGTAAGCCAACGTCCGTGGTTCAAGGGCGGCGAAAAGCAGATATTTGTCGGCGATTATCATCCGGCCTTGTTACTTGAAGATAAATTGCCGGAAACCGAAGACCGCTGGCGCTTTGTCGATGTCGCCTTACCCGTCACGCATAGCGACGGCCACTACCGCGGCGTATTGGGCATACACCTGAGCTGGAGCTGGGCACGTGGTTTGGTGAATAGCTTGCTGATACCGGCAGACCGCCAATACCTAGTCGAAGTGCTGGTGGTGCGCAACGATGGCGTGGTGATGCTGGGGCCGGATTATCTCGAGGAAAGCACGATAGCCACGACCAGCCTGGATCTGGCGCGCACTGGCAGTACTGGTGCCGTGGCAGAAAAATGGCCGGACGGACGACGTTACCTGACCGGCTATGCATTAACCGGTACGCAGGCACGTCCCGGACATCCGACCTTGAAGTGGGCCATCCTGATCCGGCAGCCGGAAGAAATTGCACTGGCTGACTTCCGCGATTTACAGCAACAGGTCTTATGGGTAGGCGGTGCCATCGGTGTGCTGCTAGCCTTGATCGCGGTCGCCCTGGCACGACAACTGGCACGACCACTGGATGAGTTGAGTGCCGCGATTACGCAGCGCAAGGAAGGCACCGCGGCGACTATTCCGGTGATTGATGGTTACCATGAAGTTCATTTGCTTTCGCGCACACTGGCCGACATGGTCGGACGTGAGCAGCAGCATATCGGCAAGCTACGCACCCTGAATGAAAACCTTGAGAACCTGGTGCGTGAACGCACGCAGGAGATAGAACAAAAAGCGCAGGCGCTGGAAGATGCCTTGCAACAGCAACTGGTGATACAGGACAGATTGCAGGAGAGTGAAGCGGAACTCCGGGCCACGTTGCAAAATGCGAATGACGCTTTCATCTCGATGGACCAGGACGGCATCATCGTCGACTGGAACGAGCAGGCCGAACATTTGCTGGGCTGGACGCATAATGAAGCAGTCGGCCAGTCGCTGGCTGAACTGGTGGTGCCGCCAGCGATGCGCGAAGGATATGGGAAAGACTTCCAGCACTTCTTGCAGACCGGCCAGAGCAACATCATCAATCGTCGGGTCGAACTGACTGCCTTGCGTCGCGATGGTGTGGAATTCCCGATAGAACTGGCGGTGGGCTGCGTCGCCCGTCGTAAAGGTTATTTATTCATCGCCTTCCTGCACGACATCACGGAAAGAAAACTGATGCAGGCGTCGCTGATGGGCATGGCGCTGAAAGATCCGCTGACTGATCTGCCGAATCGGCGCGCACTGATACAAAAGCTGCCTGAATCTATCGCGCGCGGCGCGCGTCTCGGCAAACCTGTCGCAGTGTTGTTCCTCGACCTTGATGGCTTCAAAGGGGTGAACGATGGTTATGGCCATGAAGCGGGCGACGAGCTACTGCGTACCATCGCGCAACGCATGATAGGTGCGGTACGTACGACCGATACCGTAGCGCGGCTGGCGGGTGATGAGTTTGTCGTGGTACTGGAAATGTTGAATGGCGATCAGGATGCGATGGAGGTCGCGGACAAGATACTGCAGACCTTGCAACAGCCGTTTGCATTATCTGCAGCAACGGTATCGATATCAGCCAGCATAGGCATCGCCATGCATTGGCCGGAAGATGCGACCACGCCGGAACAATTGATTACGCTGGCGGACGGTGCAATGTACGCAGCGAAAAAGCAGGGCAAGAACCGCGCAGTTGCGGTCTAGCCCGGCCAGGTCTTACTCCACGGTTTCCCATGCATTGGGTTCCTGCCGCGCATCGAGGAAGCGTCGATAGGTGCGACCTCCTAACCACAAGCTTAGTGCGATCAGCGTAAATATCATCTGTCCCGCTGCCAGCGCGATCGGTGTATGTGAGAGTGCCGGTGCAATCACACCTGCTACCAGAGCACCCAGTATCGTCAACACAAAGGATTGGCAGGAAGCGACGATGCCACGGATATTCGGAAACAAATCCAGCACCAGCAGTGTGGCACCCGGTGCCACCATAGACATGCCAAAGGTATAGAAAAACAAAGGCGCAACCGACCACGGCAAAGCAGGCGGGAACAGCGCATGGTAAGTCACGTTGAATACCGTGGCACCGATCAGGAAGCCAAAGCCGATCAGGACCTGACGTGAAATCGGAATATTGCCTGCCAGTCGATTCGCTGCCAACGCACCACAGAAAATACCGGCCACGGTAGGGATGAATTGCCAGCCAAACTGATCCGGTCCCAGCCCGAGATGCTCGACCAGGAACACAGGCGCTGCCGCAACATACAGGAACATACCCGCGAAGTTAAATGCAACAGCACCGGCTTTCAAATGAAACAGCGGTGAACGGAATACGCGCTTATAGCTGTGGTACAGGAAGTGTGGGTTGAAGGGCTGTCGTTTTTCAGGTGGCAGTGATTCGGGTAAGCGCTTGTAGCAATAAATCAGCAACAGCACCGCATACGCGAATAGCGCGAGGAAGATGGTGCGCCAGTCGCTATGCTTGACTATCCAGCCGCCCAGTATCGGCGCGATCGCCGGAGCAATGGAAAATATCATGGTCACCAGCGACAGCAAACGTTCCGCTGCCGATCCGGCATACAGGTCACGGATGATGGCGCGTCCGATCACCACACCCGCACCTGCAGAAATACCTTGCAGCATACGGAACACCCATAGGTATTCAATGCTATGCACGGCCGCGCAGGCTAGCGTTGCCACCGCAAAGACCGCGAGCGAGACCAGGATGATGTTGCGACGGCCAAACGCATCTGATAGTGCGCCATGCCACAGGATCATGACTGCGAATGAAAACAGATACGCGGTCAGCGTTTGCTGCACTTCCAGTGCGCTCGCATTCAGTGATGCCTGGATATTCGGAAACGCAGGCAGATAGGTGTCTATCGAAAACGGGCCGAGCATGGACAAGGCCGCCAGCATGATAGCCAGCGCGCTGCTATTGATGACCACGGCTGCGGCTGTGCTTGCAGGCAGCGTGTTCGTTTCTTTTATCTCAGACATCGGTATTACTCTTTATTGTTGGAACTACGTTTGTGACCGATGTGATGGAACCATGTAACCGCGCGGGTTTAGATGCCGCCCATGCACAGATATTTGATTTCCAAATATTCTTCTATACCGTACTTCGAACCTTCCCGGCCCAGACCGGATTGTTTGACTCCGCCAAAGGGTGCGACTTCATTCGAAATCAGGCCGGTATTAATGCCGACCATGCCGTACTCTAGCTTTTCGGCGACACGCCAGACGCGGCCGATATCACGTGAGTAGAAATAACTGGCCAGGCCGAAGTCGGTGTCATTGGCAGTGGCGATCGCTTCTTCTTCGGTTTTGAACTTGATGACAGCGGCTACCGGACCGAAGGTTTCTTCATGCATGATCAACATGTCTTTACTGATATTGGATAGCACAGTCGGTTCATAGAAATAGCCACCCAGCGCATGCTGTTTGCCGCCAGTCACGACGTGTGCGCCTTTGTTCACGGCGTCGCTCACATGCTGTTCTACTTTCTTTACAGCTTGCGCATCGATTAGCGGGCCTTGCAGCACGCCTTGTTCAAAGCCGTTACCGACTTTGATCTTGGCCGCACCTTCTCCCAGCTTCTGCACGAAGGCATCGTAGATGGATTCATGTACATAGAAGCGATTGGTGCAGACGCAGGTTTGTCCTGCATTGCGATACTTGGATTGCAAGGCACCGACCACGGCTGCATCCAGGTCGGCATCGTCAAAGACGATGAAGGGTGCATGGCCACCGAGTTCCAGTCCTATCTTTTTCACTGTCGGTGCGCATTGTTCCATCAGAATGCGGCCGACGGGTGTCGATCCTGTGAACGAGACATGGCGCACAATAGGGCTGCTGCAGAGTACCTTGCCGACCAGGATAGATTGCTCGGAATCTGCCGTAACGACGTTGACAACACCAGCGGGAATGCCAGCCTGGTGCGCCAGCTCAGCGATGGCCAATGCTGACAATGGGGTTTGCTCGGCGGGTTTGATGACGATGGTGCAGCCTGCGGCGATGGCAGGTGCGACCTTGCGCGTGATCATCGCAATCGGAAAATTCCACGGCGTGATCGATGCACACACGCCTATAGGCTGCTTGAGCGTGACCGTGCGTTTATCGCTCCAGGTCGATGCCATTACATCGCCGCTGACGCGTTTGGCTTCCTCGGCAAACCATTCGATGAAGCTGGCCCCGTAAATGACTTCGCCGCGTGATTCGATCAGTGGCTTGCCTTGCTCTGCTGTCATTAGCGTCGCCAGATCGTCTGCGTTCGCGATGATGAGGTCAAACCATGCGCGCATGACAATCGCGCGTTCCTTGGCGGTTTTGGCAGCCCAGGCGGGAAAGGCGACATGCGCGGCCTGTATCGCCTGCTCCGCTTCTGCCGCACCCATGTTAGGTACTTGTGTGATGTGTTTGCCATCGGCCGGATTGTTCACGTCGAAGCTGGCCTTGGCCGTTACCCATGCGCCGTTGATGTAGGCCTGGTTACGCAAGAGGCTAGGGTCTTTTAACTGTAAGGCGATGTTGTTCGACATGGCATGCTCCTGCGTGGCAAAAGGAAAAGCATAGCCCAATCAAGGCGAACGCGCTGACGACGCTCGTAAGCGCTGCGGAATCCGGCACGGACGTTGACGGCGGATGACCTTAGTTGCAGTCCATTTGTCGTTTCATCGCGCGCACAAAATCCGGCAGTCGACGGCCGCTGACACCAGTGTAGGAGCCGCCATCGGCCAGTGTCTGCACGCGATCCAGGCGAAAGGAGCGGAAATCGCTGCGCGTTTCGCACCAGGCCGCGATAGACCAGGTATTGCCCCAGAAATACAGTGCCAACGGCCAGATGGTGCGGCAACTGGCTTGCTGTTTGGCATCAATGTAATTGAGCAAGAGCTTGTTTTGCCTGCCTATCGCCTTGCGTATGTTTTCCAGTCGTTCGCCGTGGCTGGCATCGATATGGAAATCCGGTGCAAACAAAGGTGTGGCTTCGACGAAGTCGCGTTTCTCGCGCGGGAGGGCGAGGGTGATTTTGGCCAGTGCTGCAGCACCGGAGGCTGCCAGTTGTGGACCACCCCAGGCTTGCACCATGCGCACACCAGCGACCAGTGCTTCGATTTCATCGGAGCTGAACATTAACGGTTGTAAATCGAAGCCTGCCTTGACGCGGTAACCGACGCCAGCTTCGCCTTCGATCGGCACGCCAGACAATGAAAGGTCGCGTATATCGCGGTATATGGTGCGTTCGGATACGTACAGCCATTCCGATAATTG
The DNA here is from genome assembly GCF_903993245.1 of Herminiimonas sp. Marseille-P9896. Taxonomy (NCBI): domain Bacteria; kingdom Pseudomonadati; phylum Pseudomonadota; class Betaproteobacteria; order Burkholderiales; family Oxalobacteraceae; genus Herminiimonas; species Herminiimonas sp. Marseille-P9896. The sequence goes on from NZ_CAJEVT010000001.1 coordinate 994,426, forward strand.
CAAGGCGGTAGTCAGTCTGCGGCCACGCAAATATTGGGCGATCTGGAACAGGCGTTCAGCGCGGCGCATGGTGTTTCTTGGTAATTGATTGGAACTGCAGCATACAGATACTCCAGTGACAGGAAGGCCGGGCGCGCGGAGCGACAGGCGCTTCATTTTGACAAATGCTAGCGCCAGCGTCCAGTTGCCCGTAGTTCGGTTTATTGCATGGCGTGCAGGCCGATCAGATTGCCTTCGGTATCGACGAAGTGCGCCATGTAACCGATGTCGTCCGGCAACTGTGTTTTCGGTACATAAACTTTGCCACCAGCCGGTGCGATGCGTTGTATGACGGCATCGATAGATGCGCCCGCATCCAGATAAATCATGGTGCCGTTGCTGCTGGGCTTTTGATGCTCGCTGTGGGTGACACAGCCGCAGCTATCACCGGCAGGGCTGGTGAAGATAGCCATCTGCATCAGGTCGGCAGTCGCACTTTCTATCTGTAGTTTGGTATCAAACAGCGTTTCGTAGAAACGTGTGGCGCGTGCAAAGTCGTTGGAAGGGATTTCGAACCAGTTTATTTTTGTTTGCATGATGTCCTCGCATGAAATGGCCAAATGGCAGATAGCATCATGCGCGGATGCTCCTGACAGCATACTGTCAGGAGACTTCAGCAGTTTTACTGTTTTGGTTCGGTTTTTGGGATTGCTTGTTCACGGCGGTTGAAGCCAGCCACCATATCGAAGCGGAACAGGCGGCATTCCAGTGCACCGTTGAAGAAAGGTGTTTTACGCGCTTCTTTCAGGCGCAGCAATTTCGGCAAACCGAGGTCGGCAGTGAAGAGGAATACTTTCCAGCCAGCGAAGCGTTGCTTGAGCGTGGTACCGAAGGCGCTGAAGAATTCTTTCGCCATGTCATCCGCTTCCATCGTGCTATCACCACGCACACCGATACGTTCGCCATAAGGCGGATTGGTCAACAGGATGCCCGGTGTTTCGCTAGGCGCTTTGACTTCCTGTGCTTCGATTTGTTTGAGCGGAACTTCGAAGCGTATGCCGGCCTTGTTCAGGTTGTTGCGCGTCATGGAGACCATGTCGCCCGAGATGTCGCTACCGAAGATGGTCGGTTCGGTCGGCAATGGATTTGGTTTGACGTCGGCTTTGATCGCGGCCCATTCTGCCTTGCTGAAACCAGCGAATTTTTCAAAAGCGAAATCGCGATGCAAGCCGGGCGGGATGCCTGCCAGCATTTGTGCTGCTTCTGCCAGGATGGTGCCGGAGCCACACATAGGATCAAACAGGGTCATGCCTGGTTTCCAGCCTGAGGTGCGCAGCAAGCCCGCTGCGAGGTTTTCGCGCAATGGTGCGTCGCCTGTTTCCATGCGCCAGCCGCGTTTGAATAATGCTTCGCCGGAGGTGTCCAGGTAGAGGGTGAAAGTGCGCGCGTCGAGGAAGCCGACGATGCGCATGTCCGGCATCTTGGTATCGACCGATGGGCGGCGATTGTAGATGTCGCGGAAGCGATCGCAGATGGCATCCTTGATTTTCAGCGTGGTGAATTCCAGGCTGCGCAATGGTGATTTGATGGCGGTGACGTCTATGCGTATGGTGTGGTCGACTTCAAACCAGTCTTCCCATGCCTGCGCCAGTGTCAGGTCATAGATATCGTTTTCGGTGGTGTAGCTGGCATGTGCCATGCGCATTAATACACGAGATGCGATGCGTGAGTGCAGGTTGATGCGATACGCATCCTGCAAACTGCCGGAGCAATGTACCCCGCCCGGAACCTGGGTGTGTACCTTCAGGGTTTTATCGAGCAGGGCGATTTCGTTGAGCTCTTCCGCGAGGGCGATTTCCAGGCCACGTGGGCATGGGCAAAAATAGGAATACGATGAAGACATGTGGGGAACCCTTTATCCGTTATAAAAATAGACGCGCGACCACATCATGGTGATGCGTCGCGCGAAGCTTGTTGCTACTGGTGTTGCCAAATACTGCGTTGCTGCTTTTACTTTTGGAATGCGCGTTCCACGAAATCCAGCCGATCCTGGCCCCAGAAGGCTACACCGTCGACGATATACCACGGTGCACCGAAGACACTGGCCGCCATCGCATCGTTGGTAAATTGTTCGTACTCGTTTTGTACGCTGGTGGTTTCTGATGCCTTGACCAGCGCGTTACCGTCATGGCCGGCGGCGCTTGCCAGCCCGCTCAGGGTTTCGGCATCCATGATGTTTTTATCGTCGGCCCAGAACGCATGCATGATGTCACCCGTCAATTTCAGCGCGGCGTCAGTGCCATGTGCAAACTTGGTCGCGATGATGAGTTTGGATGCTGCATCACCAGAGGCTGGTGAAAACTTGGGCTGCAGATTCAGCGGCAAGTCCAGGTGCGCACTCCAGCGTTTGAGTTCGACCAGGCGATACGCCTGGCGCTGCGGTGGGCGCTTGGCCAGTGGCAAGCCGCCGGATACGCTGAACAACTTGGGTAGATCGATAGGTTTCATATCGATTTGCACATCATATTGCTTCGCCAGCGCGATCAGGCGTGCATGGCCGAAGTAGGCCCACGGTGACTGGGGCGCAAAATAGTATTCGCAGATCTTGGCCATGTAGGCTCCGAAGAATGTTTAAAACGGTTTGACCACAACCAGGATCACGATGGCGAGCAGCAGGACGATAGGCACTTCGTTGAACCAACGAAACCAGGTATGACTGCGCTTGTTGACGCCATGCTCAAATTTTTTCAGCAAGGAATTGCACGCATGCTGGTAGCCGATGACCAGGATGACTAATACGACCTTGGCGTGTAACCAGCCATTACCGGGACCCTGACCAAAGCCGTAAAACAGCAGGCCGGCACCGAACAGTACTGCCGGCACCGCCAGGATGGTGGTGAAGCGATACAGTTTGCGTGCCATGAGCAGCAGGCGCGTGGTCGCAGTGGCATCGGTTTCCATCGCCAGGTTCACGAAGATGCGCGGCAGGTAAAACAAGCCTGCGAACCAGGAAATGACGAATACGATGTGCAGCGCTTTGATCCAGAGCATGTGATTTTCCTGCTGAATATAAATGCCGTAGGTGCGTTATTAAACGCGCACTTCCCCGTGGTGCAGCAGGGATTTCACAGGGCATCTGCCCTGTGCCTGCGAAACGATGTTGCCTTGCAAGGCAACACTCCTTTGCACGGCATTAAGCACGTACTTCCCCGTGCCCAAAGACGACATACTTCAGCGACGTCAGTCCATCCAGACCTACAGGTCCGCGTGCATGCAGTTTGTCGTTGGAAATGCCTATCTCGGCACCCAGGCCATATTCAAAGCCATCAGCAAAACGGGTCGATGCATTGATCATGACCGATGCCGAATCCACTTCACGCAGGAAGCGCATCGCACGGGTGTAATCCTCGGTCACGATGGCGTCTGTGTGTTGCGATGAATAGGTGTTGATGTGATCAATGGCTTCATCCAGGCTGCCGACGATTTTGACCGACAGGATGGCGGCCAGGTATTCGGTGCTCCAGTCTTCTTCGGTGGCGCTGGCCAGGTGCGGATAACCTTGCAGGATGGCACGCGCTTCATCGTCGCCACGCAATTCCACTTCTTTGGTGGCGTACAGTTTGGCGAGTTCAGGCAAGACTGCAGCGGCGATGCTGCGTGCGACCAGCAGGGTTTCCATGGTGTTGCAGGTGCCGTAGCGATGGCATTTCGCGTTGAAGCAGATATCCAGCGCTTTTTTAAGGTCAGCCTTGTCGTCGATATAGACGTGGCAAATGCCATCCAGGTGCTTGATCATAGGCACGGTGGCTTCACGCATCAGGCGTTCGATCAGGCCCTTGCCGCCGCGTGGCACGATGACATCGACATACTGCGGCATGGTGATCAGTTCACCGACTGCAGCGCGGTCTGTGGTTTCGACGATTTGTACGGCATCGGCTGGCAGGCCAGCGGCAGCCAGGCCTTCGTTGACCAATTTGGCCAAGGCTTGATTGCAATGAATGGCTTCGGAGCCGCCACGCAGGATGGTGGCATTGCCGCTCTTGATGCACAAACCGGCAGCGTCGACGGTCACGTTAGGACGTGCTTCGTAGATGATGCCGATTACTCCCAGAGGCACACGCATCTGGCCGACCTGGATGCCGGTCGGACGGTATTTCATGTTCGAGATTTCGCCGATAGGATCCGGCAGCGCAACGATTTGCTCCAGGCCTTCAGCCATGGTGGCGATGGCTTTGTCAGACAAGGTCAGGCGATCGAGCAGGGCGGGTGCCAGGCCGTTGGCACGGGCTGCTTCCAGATCACGCTGGTTGGCGGCGCGCAAGGTGTCCGCTTCGCGTCGTATCGCTGCTGCGATGAAGAGCAAAGCCTGGTTCTTGGCTGCGGTGTCAGCTTTGGCCATGGCGCGTGATGCCTTGCGTGCACGCAGACCAACTTCTTTCATGTATTGCTTGATATCCATTTTGCTAAGGAATGGTTGGTGTGACTATTAATGAATAACTAACTGTTGATGCTTAAGGCCCGAACAACTATATGCTGGACGTTCCGCGCGATTGCAAGTTGTGACAGCTGCAAACTAACCGCGTGCGATTTTCAGTCCTAACTGCAACATGGCATCCCAGGCATCGCCGGAAAACTGTTTCGCCCGTAAACCTTTCACCATCTTATCGATTTGTGCCGCTTCTTGCAGCGCACTTTCCAGTGTCGATAATTTGAGGCGGCGCAGAGCAGGTTCTATCAGGCGCTCGCGCGGTCCCCAGATGCGATATTCTTTCGTCAACTGACTCAGCGGGCGGCCTTGTGCCACGCCAGATTTCAATTTCAACAAGGTGCGCACCTCTTCTGCCACCGCCCACAGTACCAGCGGCAAGGCTTCGCCTTCGCCTTTCAAACCTTCCAGCATGCGTACCAGACGGGTGGTGTCGCCGCTGAGCATGGCTTCATTCAGCTTGAACACGTCGTAACGCGCCACGTTCAATACCGCATCGTGGATTTGCTCGAAACTTAAGGGCCCTTCCGGATAGAGCAGGGCCAGCTTCTGGATTTCCTGATGTGCAGCCAGCAAGTTACCTTCGACCCGATCCGCGATGAAGTCCAGGCATTCTCGATTGGCGCTCTGGCGCTGCGCTGCCAGTCGCACGCCCAGCCAGGCCGGTAATTGCGCACGTTCCACTAGTGGAATGTCGATGTACACACTGGCTTGCTGCAGGCTGGCAACCCAGGCCGCCTTTTGCGTTGCCCAATCGAGTTTGGGTAAGGTGATCAGCGTGACATTGTCCGGACTAAGCGATGCCGCATAGTCCTGCAATGCCTTGCCGCCATCTTTGCCCGGTTTGCCGGTAGGGATGCGCAGTTCTATCAGCTTCTTATCGCCAAACAGCGATTGCGATTGATTCGCTGCCAGCAATTCGCCCCATTTGAAGCTGCGATCAACGACCAGCACTTCGCGTTCCGAATATGCTTGTGCACGGGCCGCCTTGCGTATCTTGTCGGCGGCTTCGAGTGCCAGCAGATGCTCATCGCTCGTGATGACATACAAGCCGGACAAGGGCTTGTTCAGATGAGCGTCTAGCGCATCAATCCGCAGTTGCATTGTCGACCGGCTTGATGGCGGCGATGCGGCGCAGGATTTGTTGTACCAGATCGGATTGCATGTCGCGGTACAGCATCGCTTCTTCTGATTCCTTCGCCAATACTTGTGCTTCGTTATAGCTGAGGTCGCGCTTGAGGATGAGCGTGGTCGGCGGCATGTATTCGATGCCGGCATTGTTGCGCACGCGTACCGTGACGTTGTAATTCAGCACGTATTCACGCACGCGACCCTGGCTGTTCAGCGACAGGATGACTTTGTTGCGTACCTCGCTGACGATGTCCAGGATCGCTTCCGCTTCTTCCGGCCTGTCCTTGATGGCCAACTCACCGCTGCCGCGTATATAGCGACGCAATTCACTGCCCAGTGTGGAATTTGCCGGTGCGGCGATGTAGATCGACTTGAACGGCAGGTCGCCGCCAAGTATGGTGCCGCGCAGTTTGAAGCCGCATGCACTCAGCAAGAGGCTGGAAGCCAGTGCCAGGGTCAGGAGACGACGGTTCTTTAACATGAATAATCCTGCGTCAGTTGTACTTCAAATGTTATGCACTAAATGTAAGCAGCGATCAGGCAACGATGTTGACCAGCTTGCCTGGAACCACAATGATTTTCTTCGGTGTGCCTTCGATGAATTTCTGCACGCTTTCATTCGCCAGCGCTGCTGCTTCTATGCTGGCTTTGTCTGCGTTCTTGGCCACGATAATGCTGCCGCGCAGTTTGCCATTCACCTGGATCATCATTTCGATCTCGGCTTGTTCCAACGCCGCTGGATCTACTTGTGGCCATGGCGCATCGAGGATGTCGCCGTGTACTTTGGCAAAGCCGAGCTCCTGCCACAGCGCATGCGTGATGTGCGGTGCAACCGGATTCAGCACGCGCAGGAAGATGCTGAGGCCTTCGCTGATGACGGCATTCGATGCTGGCGAGTCATCCAGCTTCGCCGCTTCCAGTGTATTGAGCATTTTCATGCTGGCTGATACCACGGTGTTGTACTGGATGCGTTTGTAGTCGTTATCCGCTTGCTGCAGGATCTTGTGCGTTTCACGACGCAAGGCTTTGTGTGTTTCGGGCAAGGTGCCCAGATCAACAGCTGTCACGTTGGCCACGCGCGCTGCCTGATTGTAGCCATAAGCCCAGACCCGACGCAGGAAGCGATTGGCACCTTCGACGCCAGCACCCGACCATTCCAGTGTTTGTTCTGGTGGCGACGCAAACATGGTGAAAAGGCGTGCGGTGTCCGCGCCGTACTGATCGATTTGTGCTTGTGGATCGATGCCGTTGTTTTTCGACTTCGACATTTTTTCGGTGCCACCGATTTCGACGGCTTTGCCATCGCTGCTCAGGACGGCAGAAACAGGGCGACCTTTGTCGTCGAGTTGCAGTTGCACATCGGCCGGATTGAACCAGGTTTTCTTGCCGCTGGCATCTTCGCGGAAGTAGGTTTCGTTCAGCACCATGCCTTGCGTCAGCAGATTGGTGAACGGCTCGTCGAATTTGACCAGGCCGAAGTCACGCATGACTTTGGTCCAGAAACGCGCATACAGCAAATGCAGGACCGCATGTTCGATACCACCGATGTATTGATCCATCGGCATCCAGTAATCGTTACGGCTGTCGACCATGGCGTCGCTGCTGTTAGGCGAGCAATAGCGCATGTAGTACCACGACGAATCGACGAAGGTATCCATGGTGTCGGTTTCACGACGCGCAGGCTTGCCGCATTGCGGGCAATCGACGTGCAGGAATTTTTCGTGCTTGTTGAGCGGGTTGCCGCTACCGTCCGGTACGCAATCTTCCGGCAGGACGACAGGCAAATCTTTTTCCGGTACCGGTACATCACCGCAATCCTTGCAGTGGATGATAGGAATCGGTGTGCCCCAGTAACGCTGGCGGGAAATACCCCAGTCGCGCAGGCGGTAGGTGATTTTCTTTTCGCCGAGGCCGAGTTCGGCCAGGTCGGCGGCAATCGCGTCGACTGCTTGCTGGTAGTTCAGGCCATCGTATTTGCCGGAATTGATGCAACGACCGTTTTCCTTGTCGCCATACCATTCATGCCAGGCAACGTCGGAGAATGTCTTGCCCGGTACATCGATGACCGGGTGGATAGGCAATACGTATTTTTGCGCAAAGGCGAAATCACGTTCGTCATGTGCCGGTACGCCCATCACCGCGCCGTCGCCGTAAGTGATCAGTACATAGTTGCCGACCCAGACTTCGACCAGTTGGCCGGTCAGTGGATGCTTGACGAAAAGGCCGGTAGGCATGCCTTTCTTTTCCATCGTTGCCATATCGGCTTCGATGACGCTGCCGAGTTTGCATTCGGCGATGAAGTCGGCGAGTTCAGGATTCGATTTGGCGGCGTAGGTCGCCAATGCATGTTCCGGCGCCACGGCGCAGAACGTGACGCCCTTGATGGTGTCGGCGCGGGTGGTGAAGACCCACAGCTTGCCGTCATTGATGAGCTTGCCTTCGTCAGCGATATCGTGCGTAAACGCAAAGCGTACGCCGGTCGATTTGCCGATCCAGTTCGATTGCATGATGCGCACACGTTCTGGCCAGCCTGGCAATTTATTGTCGACGTGGTCCAGCAATTCTTCCGCGTAATCGGTAATGCGTGCGTAATACATCGGGATTTCGCGCTTTTCGATCAGCGCGCCAGAGCGCCAGCCGCGACCATCGATGACTTGCTCATTGGCGAGCACGGTCTGGTCGATCGGGTCCCAGTTCACGGTACCGGTTTTTTTGTAGATGATGCCTTTTTCCAGCATCTTCAGGAACATCCACTGGTTCCATTTGTAGTATTCCGGACGGCAGGCGGTCATTTCGCGCGACCAGTCGATCGCCAAGCCCATGGAGGCCATCTGCGTCTTCATGTAATCGATGTTGGCGTAAGTCCATTGCGCTGGCGGCACGTTGTTGGCCATCGCCGCGTTTTCCGCAGGCATGCCGAACGCGTCCCAACCCATAGGCATTAACACGTTGTAGCCGTTCATCCGCAGGTAGCGGTACATCACGTCATTGATGGTGTAGTTGCGCACATGCCCCATGTGCAGCTTGCCGGATGGGTACGGCAGCATAGAGCAAGCGTAGAATTTCTTCTTGTCGTTGCCGTTTTTATCCTTGGCGTTTTCGACGGCTTTGTAAGCGTCGATTGCCTGCCAATGGTCGTGCGCCGATTTCTCTACTTCGGCGGGGCTGTATTTATCTTGCATGACGGATGGAGCCAAAAGTGAATGTGAACCTGTGATTATACTGGTTCACCACCTAGAACTCATTTCCTAAATGCGTGTGTATGCGACTGTGGCCGCTTATGTGGTCGCTAATGGTCGTTAAATCAGGCCAGCTTGAGTTCCAGCGCCGGATTTTCGCCGTAATCGGCGTAGCGTTCGTTGATGGCTTCTATGCAGAAAGCGAGGTCTTCCAGGATGTCCGGGGCTTTTTTCTGCAAAATATCTGCATGATCGACGATGATCTGGAGTTTTTCTGCCGGTTTTAAACGGAATTTGGTCATGCCGTCTTCATCACGCAGATAGCTCATGCAATCGACCCAGGCATCCATATTGTCGCCATAGAAATCCGGAAAGCCGAAGGCAGTCTTGCAGGCGCTGTGAAAGGATGGCCAGTCGGTGATGGTTTCACCGTTTAAATGTACGACAGCCATCGACTATTTCTTGTTGGATTGCGGTGTTTCGGTGACAAAACCCAGCTTGGTGATGCCATTGCCCTGCGCGGCAGCCATGACTTGCGCAATGACTTCATAGCGGGTGCCTTTGTCGGCGCGCAACTGCACCTGTGGTTGTGGTTGCTGCTTGGCAGCGGCTGACAGCCTGGTCGTCAGATCATCCAGCGTGACCGGGTCATTGTTCCAGAAAACTGCGCCCGCACCATTGATGGAAAGCGAAATCGTGGTCGGTTCGGTCGGCGCCGGTGCTGATTTGGCGCTAGGCAGGTCGAGCTTGATGGCGTGTGTGAACAGCGGGGCAGTGATGATGAAGATCACCAGCAATACCAGCATGACGTCCACCATAGGCGTGACGTTGATGTCGGCCATAGGACCGGCTTGCTGCTTGTCGTTGAATCCGCCGAATGCCATATTGCTCTCCCGGTTTGCTTACTTGCCGACGCGCGCGCCGGTAGTCAGGTAGGCGTGCAAATCATGCGCGAAGGCGTCCAGTTCAGCCAGCGTGATGCGATTGACGCGGGTGAAGGCGTTGTAAGCCAGTACTGCAGGAATCGCGACAGCCAGACCGAGCGCGGTCATGATCAATGCTTCACCAACCGGGCCTGCGACTTTGTCGATTTGTATGGTGCCGGACGAAGAGACCGCGACCAGCGCGTGGTAAATCCCCCAGACCGTACCGAACAAGCCGATGAATGGCGCGGTAGAGCCGACTGATGCCAGCAAGGTCAGGCCGGTTTCCAGGCGCGACGACACACGATTGATTTCCTGGCGCAGCGTACGGGTGATCAGTTCGCCGGGATCGGTATTGGCGTTGAGCGAATTCGCGTGTGGTTTGATATTGGCGGCTTCTACGCTTTGCGCGGCCAGTGGCGTGTAGACGTTTTCGCTATCGCTGCGCTTGATGGTCGCGATGGCGTCTGTCAAGGTTGGTGCCTGCCAGAAGCCATCCAGCGCGGCTGCGCTGCGACGGATGCGCCATGAGCTCCAGGCTTTGGACAGGATGTAGTACCAGCTGAGGATGGACATGATCAGCAGCACGTACGCAACGCTATGCGAAACGGCATCGCCTTGTGCCCAATAGTGCGCGAGTCCCAGGCTTTGCTCTGCTGCTGTTGAATTCATGTTGTCTATCCGAGGAGAGTTGTTTTAGTCAGTCAGGGATCAGCGCAAGCCGAGCACGTCCTGCATATCGTACAAACCGGTTTTCTTGTCAGCCAGGAAGCGGGCGGCACGCAAGCTGCCGTGTGCATAGCTGACACGGCTCGACGATTTGTGCGAAATCTCTATGCGTTCGCCAGTACCGGCAAACAGCACGGTATGGTCACCGATGATGTCGCCGCCGCGTACTGTGGCAAAGCCTATTGATGACGGATCGCGTGCACCGGTCACGCCTTCACGTGCCCAGACTGCAACATCGTTGAGTTCCTTGCCCAGTGCTCCGGCTATCACTTCGCCCATTTTGATCGCGGTACCGGATGGTGCATCGACCTTGTGGCGGTGGTGTGCTTCTATGATTTCGATGTCATAGCCTTCGGAGAAATTCTTCGCCGCCATTTCCAGCAACTTCATGGTGACGTTCACGCCTACGCTCATATTTGGCGCAAACATGATGGCGGTTTTTTCTGCGGCAGCAGCGATTGCCGCTTTGCCAGCCGCGTCGAATCCGGTGGTGCCTATGATCATTTTGATGTTGTGCGCCGCGCAGTATTCGAGGTGCTTGAGTGTGCCTTCAGGGCGGGTGAAGTCGATCAGGAAGTCGGAATCAGCCAGGCCCTGGGCGAAGTCGGATGCGATCAATACGCCGCTAGGTTTGCCGAGGAAGGCTGCGGCATCAGTGCCGATAGCTGGTGATGCTGCGATATCCAGTGCGCCCGCGAGTTTGGCATCCGGTGCTTCCAGGATGGTTTCGATCAGCATATGGCCCATACGGCCGGACGCACCCGCTACCGCGATTTTCAGTTGATTCATGTGTTCAGATTCGGTTGATTATTTGTTTGCTGCTTTGGCTTTGTCTGCGATACGCGCCAGGTAGTCTTTTTCAGTTGGCAGGTCGCCACCGCCTTCGAAGGACGAGACCAGCTTGTCCTTGAAGTAGACAGTAACGCGGCTGCTGGTGATTTCGCCATTACCTTTTTGCATGCGGAACGCGTAGTCCCAGCGATCAGCGTGGAAGACGTCGGTCAGCAAAGGTGTGCCGAGCAGGAAGACGACCTGGTCCTGCGTCATGCCTTCTTTCAACTGGGCGACCATTTCCTGCGAAACGAAGTTGCCTTGCTGGATGTCAGGACGGTAAGGGGAGAAAATGCCGAGGAAGCGTTTTTCACGTTTGACTTGCACACCGCTGCTGGCGGCGGCTGGTACGGCGGCGACTACTGCTGGCTTGGCTTCGGCCGCAGCAGTTGTCGTTGCGGCTGCAGCAGCAGCAGCTGCTGCTGCTGCAGTTTCCGTTGCTTCGCTTGCAGGTGCGGCTGTTTCTACGGCTACTTTTTCTTCGTTGGCTGCTACTGGTGCTGGCTGTGCGGCTGGCTTGGCGGCAGGTTTGGCCGCAGCGGCTACCAGTGCGGGTTCGTCTATCAATGGGTTTTTCGAGGCGCAGCCTGTGAGTACACCTGCCAATACCAGGCAAAATGTACCAGCGATGAGCGGAGCGCGATTAGAATGACGGGGCAGCATTTGCATATGGGGTCTCAAGGGATTGAGCAATTGTACGAAAACACTATATGATAAGGCAGATATCCTTAATATGAGCAAGAACATGCCGAACAATCCATCCGAGTTAAAAGCCAGCGGCCTGAAAGCGACGCTGCCACGTCTGAAAATCCTCGATATTTTCCAGACTGCCGAAGTACGCCATCTGAGCGCAGAAGACGTCTACAAGATGTTGCTCGCTGACAATCTGGATGTCGGCCTGGCAACGGTTTACCGTGTTTTGACGCAATTTGAACAAGCGGGCTTGCTGCAGCGCAATCACTTTGAAACCGGCAAAGCCGTATTCGAACTGAATGAAGGCTCGCACCATGACCATCTGGTTTGCCTGGATTGCGGCAAGGTAGAAGAGTTTTTTGATGCTGAAATCGAAAAGCGCCAGGTACGTATCGCTGAAGAGCATGGTTTTGAAATCGCCGACCATGCGCTTGCCTTGTATGGGCATTGCAAGAGTTGCCAAAAAGCTAAAAAGTAAGCTGTCACGTTTTACGAAAACCATGCTGGTGGAAACACCCGCATGGTTTTTTTACGTTTTGCAGTTTTTTCTTGGTTGCTTCAGCCAGGATTGTGGCTGAGTGCGTTCGACAGCAATTTGGCCGTGATGTCGACGATAGGAATCACGCGTTCATACGCCATGCGTGTCGGGCCGATAACGCCCAGCGTGCCGACGACTTTGCCGTTCACGGTGTAGGGCGAGGTCACTACGCTCATCTGGTCCATAGGCACCAGCTTGGATTCGCCACCGATAAAGATTTGTACGCCGTTCGCCTTGTTTGACACGTCCAGCAATTGCATCAGGCTGGTTTTTTGTTCGAACAGGTCAAACAGCTGGCGCAAGGACACCATGTTCGATGACAGGTCACTCACGCTGAGCAGATTGCGTTCACCGGAAATGACGACATCATCGCTATTGTCATTCATCGCATCGCTGCCAGCTTCGACTGCAGCTTGCATCAGGCGCGTCATATCGTCGCGCAACTGCTTCAATTCACCCTGCAAACGTATTCTTACTTCGTCGAAGCTGAGGCCACCGTAGTTCTGGTTGATGTAATTCGCTGCCTGTATCAACTGGCTAGGTGTGTAATCGACATCGGTCAGTAGCAGGCGGTTTTGCACGTCGCCACTGGGGCTGACGATGACCAGCAGTATGCGTTTCTCGGACAGGCGCAGGAAATCGATTTGCTGGAATACCGATTCGTGTCGCGGCGTCATGACGATGCCAGCGAATTCGGATAGCGAAGACAGGATTTGTGCGGCGTTGGAGATAATCTTTTGCGACGAACCGGTTTGCAGCGAATTCTGCAATTTCGATTCGAGTGCGCTTTCATCGATGGATTGCACCGTCAGCAAGGTATCGACAAACACACGGTAGCCGCGCGGCGTAGGTACGCGTCCGGCCGAGGTGTGCGGACTGGCGACAAAGCCCATCTCTTCCAGGTCCGCCATCACGTTGCGTATGGTCGCAGGTGACAGGTCGAGGCCCGAGATTTTGGAAAGCTCGCGCGAGCCGACCGGCATGCCGTCCGCTATATAGCGTTCGACGAGGGCTTTCAGCAGGGTTTGTGCGCGGTTATCAAGTTGCATAGTATCGCTATTGTATGAGTGGTCATGCCGGGCGGCAAGGGCAAGGCCGCAGGGGGCATGCTGCCCATTATGCGCGCTTTAGCCAGGCATCGAGCTCATATAAATTGGTGACGCTGGCAGTCGGCACAATATGGTCGGGCAATGTGTGGTCGAAGCGATTCATCCACACCGCGCGCAAACCGGCGTTTTGGGCACCCTGGATATCCAGGGTGGGGTCGTCACCGACGTAAATGGCTTCGTGTGGCGCAACGTCCAGTGCGGCGCAGGCCGCATGAAAAATCTCTGCGCCGGGTTTGGCGCTGCCAAATTGATGGGCCGCGATCGATACCTGGAAATAAGATGCCAGGCCAATTTCGCCGAGGTCGGCAAAACCGTTGGACACCGAGCCCAGGGCAAAACGTTCGCTCAGGCTGGTCAGACCAGGTGTGACATCTACAAACGGGTTGACGGCGTTGCGCGCGACTGAAAAAACCGCCATCGCCTGATCCACCAGATCCTTGTTTTCACTCGTTAAATGACAGGCGCGTGTCAGCGCAGCGTGGCGTAAAGCCCATACATTGAATTGGAATTGCGGATCGGTAGGCAGCAATTCCATGCGCAGCTCGCGCAATTCCTCATTGCTGAAGCGTTGTGTTACACCCGGAATGTGCTCATTCAGCCAGTCATACAAAATGGCTTCTGCCTTGACCAAAGTCGGGGCCAGGTGCCACAAGGTGTCATCCAGATCGAACAGGATGGCCTTCACAGGCGGATGAGTGGAATGCGGTGTAGGCTGGGACGTCATGTTGGATACTCAATCATTTGCATGGATGATGCGTTGCATAGCGCACGAGAAGGCCAAAAGAAGGACAAATTATGGTCTAATCTGCAGCATGTCGCTTACCTCACACTCTACACACCCTTCCAGTTTTAATACGATCGCTATCTTCGGCAAACATATGGCCGGTGGGATTGCGAAATCGTTGACTGATATCGCCGATTGCCTGGGCAAGACCGGCCGCAAAGTCATTTTCGAAGCAGAAACCGCACTGAACTTTTCGCTCAGCAATTACGATTCCATGACTTTGCCGGAAATCGGCGAGTGCGCGGATGCCGCTATTGTAGTCGGCGGCGACGGTACCATGCTGGGGATTGCGCGCCAATTGGCGCCATACAATGTGCCGCTGATAGGCGTGAACCAGGGACGTCTCGGTTTCATGACCGATATTTCGCTGGACCAGATGATGCCGCTGCTGAAAGAAATGCTGAATGGGAAAGTCCGTTCCGAACAGCGCAGCTTGCTGAAGGGCTCGATAGAACGTGAGGGTGAGGCTGTATACAGCACACTGGCTTTCAATGACGTCGTCTTGTCGCGTGGCTCGGGTTCCGGCATGGTGGAATTGCGCGTCGAAGTCGATGGTCATTTCATGTACAACCAGCGTTCGGATGGCCTGATTGTGGCGACACCGACTGGCTCCAGCGCGTATGCTTTATCGGCCGGTGGCCCGATTTTGCATCCCAGCCTGACCGGGATCGGACTGGTGCCGATTGCGCCGCACGCCTTGTCGAATCGTCCTATCGTGGTGCCGGACAGTAGCGTGATCGAAATCGAAGTCGTCGGTGGTCGCGAAGCCAATGTCAATTTCGATATGCAATCAGTGGCGCGCCTGCTCAAGCATGACCGGATTACCGTGCGTCGCTCCGAACATACGATTACCTTCCTGCATCCGGAAGGCTGGAATTATTACGATACCTTGCGCGAAAAGCTGCATTGGAATGAATACCCGTCAGTAGAAGGTCGCTTGAAATAAACATGCTGCGCACGCTCTCCATCCGTGATTTCGTTATTGTCGATGCCATCGAACTGGAATTTTCGCCTGGTTTCTCCGTTTTCACCGGCGAAACCGGCGCGGGTAAATCCATCCTGATCGATGCGCTGGCACTCGCGCTTGGCGGGCGTGGTGATGCCAGCGTGGTACGCGAAGGCGCAGCCAAGGCTGACATAACGGCCGAGTTTTCCAGCAGTGCCGAGCTGGATGCCTGGCTCGCCGAAAACGAATTCAGCAATGAAGACGGCGGCGCATTGCTACGCCGCGTCATAGACAATGCCGGTCGCTCCAAAGCCTTCATCAACGGCATCGCCGCTACCGCCACGCAATTGCGTGAGCTGGGTGAGCAACTGGTCGATATCCACGGCCAGCATGCGCACCAATCGCTGCTCAAAACCGATGCGCAACGCGTGCTGCTGGATAACCAGGCTGGTTTGCAGGATGAAGTGAAAGCAGTCGCCGCCGCATATAAAGCCTGGCGTGCGCTGGCGCGGCAACGCGAAGAATTCGAAACCAATGCCAAGAATGTCTTGTTGGAGCGTGAGCGCCTGGAATGGCAAGTCGGCGAACTGGAAAAGCTCGCAGTCAAACCGGGTGAGTGGACCGATATCAGCAATGAACATAGCCGCTTGTCACATGCCGCCAGTCTGATAGAGGGGGCGCAAGAAGCGCTCAGCCTGATCTCCGAAGCCGACACACCGATGCTGTCGCAGCTGTCGTCGCTGAATACCCGCATCGGCAAACTGGTCGATCTCGATGCGGGCTTGCAACCGGTGCTGGATGCACTGGAGCCAGCGCGTATCCAGTTACAGGAAGCGGTCTATGCGCTGAACGATTACCTGAGCCGGGTCGAGCTGGATCCGGCGCGCTTGCGTGAGGTTGAAGTGCGGCTGGAAAACATCCATTCGGCCTCACGTAAATTCCATGTCGCTGCCGATGATTTGCCGCAGGAACTGGAAACCCTATCCACGCAATTGAAGCAGCTGGCTGATGCCAGCGACCTTGATGCCTTGCGTGCGCAGGAAGAAAAACTGAAAGCGGTCTACACCAGCGCCGCGCAAAAACTCACCAAAGCACGCACCAAAGCCGCCAAAGCGCTGGGTGACGCAGTGACTGCAGCGATGCAGGACCTCAGCATGAGCGGTGGCAAGTTCGCAATCGCCCTGCAGCCATGCGAGCCCGCTTCGTACGGATTGGAACAGATTGAGTTCATGGTGGCTGGTCATGCCGGTACCACGCCGCGCCCACTGGCCAAGGTTGCATCGGGTGGCGAGCTGGCGCGTATCGCGCTGGCAATTTCCGTCATTACCTCCAGCGCGACTGCGACGCCTACATTGATTTTCGATGAAGTTGACAGTGGCATAGGTGGTGGCGTCGCCGAAGTTGTCGGCCGTTTGTTGCGCCGTCTCGGGCAGGACCGGCAAGTACTGTGCGTCACGCATTTGCCGCAAGTGGCGAGCCAGGCCAATCAGCACTTCCAGGTCAGCAAACAAAACAACAAGGGCAAGACTGCATCGTCGATCGCTGCGCTGGATAGCAATGCGCGCGTAGAAGAAATCGCGCGTATGCTGGGTGGACTGGAAATTACTGCCACTACACGTACGCATGCACGGGAATTGCTGGCAAACTGAGCTAAGCTTATACCTGCGATGCTCAGGCATCGCTTCCCATAAGACCAATAATATTGAGAGCTCATGTCCTTTAGAACTGAACCACCGTACACCCATGGCAGTTTGCCGAAAACAGCAGTCGTACTGGTTAATCTTGGTACCCCCGATGCACCGACGACTTCGGCAGTAAGGCGTTACCTCAAACAGTTTTTATCCGATCCGCGCGTGGTGGAAATCCCGCGTACGATCTGGTGGTTCATCCTGCATCTCATCATCCTGCCGTTCCGGTCAGGACAGTCGGCGAAGAAGTATGCGTCGATCTGGAGTAATGAAGGTTCACCGCTCAAAGTACATACCGAGAAACAGGCCAGGCTGCTCAAGGGCTATCTGGGCGAACGCGGTCACAAAGTAAAAGTGGTGTATGCGATGCGTTATGGCCAGCCTGCGTTGCCGGATGTCTTGCGCGAGCTGAAAGCTGACGGTTGTGAACGCATCCTGATCCTGCCTGCCTATCCGCAATATTCAGGGACAACGACGGCTTCTATCTTCGATGCCGTATTCAGTCATTACGCGCAAGAACGCAATGTCCCCGAGTTGCGCTTCGTTAAGCATTATCACGACCACGATGCCTACATCCGTGCCTTGTGCAAATCGGTGCAGGCGCATTGGGATATGGCCGGACGTCCGGACAAGCTGGTCATGAGTTTCCACGGCGTGCCCAAGCGCACCTTGACGCTGGGCGATCCGTATCACTGCGAATGCCATAAAACGGCACGCCTGCTGGCCCACGAGCTGGAGTTGACGCCGGATCAATACATGGTCACTTTCCAGTCGCGCTTCGGCAAGGCTGAGTGGCTGCAACCCTACACCGCACCGACGCTGAAGAAACTGGCGCAAGATGGTATAGGCCGGGTCGATGTGATTTGCCCGGGCTTTACCAGCGATTGCCTGGAAACGCTGGAAGAGATCGCAATGGAGGCGCGCCATGACTTCATGAGCGCCGGTGGCAAAGACTTCAACTACATCGCTTGCCTGAACGAGGATGATGCGTGGATTAAGGCAATGGCGGAAATTACGGAGTTGCATCTGGTAGGCTGGCCGACTATCGTCTCGCCTGCGCAGCACGAAGAGCAGGTCCACGAGGCGCAGGTTTCGCTGGATGAGGCGAAGCGCCTGGGCGCCCAACAATAAAAATGGCCCGCGAGGGCCTTTTTCATTAGAAAACCTTGTTTTTTTGCAATAAACCCCTATTTATTGAGGGTAAAAGCGGTCTGCACATGCTTTTACCCCGCTGCGGCTATTAAGTGGCTGGTGCATTGTTTTACAATGTCGTATAACAAATGACCGTGGTCGCAATAGCGGTATAGGCAACAATCGACATGGAAATAAGCGGCAGTTTCATGGCTGGCTCCTGTCGGTAGCAGTGGTGGCACACGAGCCACCCAATTACAGCCTAGTCCGTATAGAGAAAAATGCCATCCCATGAACAGGGAAATTTTGTAACAACGACACTGCCACAGCGCTTATCATCGCGTTTCGTGAATTTTTGCTAAGCCTGCAGGAATACCCCTTGAAATAGTGTGGGATAACCCCATGTGCACTGTCGCATTGGCATTTTTTGTCATAACTCATTGATTGTTGGAGATTTTTTCATGCAAGACCAAGATAAATACGCTGAGCAAGCAGCGTCGATCGAAGATCCGGTAACGGCTGAGGCGGCTACTGCACCTACTCCTACTGTGGAGGAGCAGCTCGCGGCGTCCCAATTGCTCGTACAGGAATTGCAGGACTCATTCTTGCGTGCCAAAGCTGAGGTCGAGAATTTCCGTCGTCGCGCCCAGGAAGATGTCACCCGCGCACACAAATTCGCGATTGAAGGCTTTGCCGAAATGCTGCTGCCAGTGAAAGACAGTCTGGAAATGGCGCTGCAAGTAGAAACACCTTCCATCGAGTCCTTGAAAGAGGGTGTGGAAATGACCTTGAAGCAGCTGAATGCTGCCTTCGAGAAGAACCGCCTGCTGGAAATCAAACCACAGCAAGGCGACAAACTGGACCCTATGAAGCATCAGGCGATGTCCCTGGTTCCTGCTGATCAGGAGCCAAACACAGTCGTCAACACGCTGCAGAAGGGCTATCTGATTGCAGATCGCCTGTTGCGTCCAGCGCTGGTAACGGTTGCACAAGAAAAATAACTTGAAAGCATCTGTTTACACCACATATTGACGTTAACAAATTTTGTATTTAACAGTTTCGCATCACAGACATTAAGGGAAATTCCATCATGGGCAAAATTATCGGTATTGACTTAGGTACGACCAACTCCTGCGTAGCAATCATGGAAGGCGGTAAACCAAAAGTTATCGAAAACTCGGAAGGTGCGCGTACTACGCCCTCCGTGATCGCATATCAGGAAGACGGTGAAATTCTGGTTGGCGCACCTGCCAAACGCCAGGCTGTCACCAATCCGAAAAACACGCTGTACGCAGTCAAGCGTCTGATCGGCCGTAAATTCGACGAAAAAGAAGTGCAAAAAGATATCGGCATGATGCCGTATCAAATCGTCAAAGCCGACAACGGCGACGCATGGATCTCCGTGCGCGACAAAAAGCTGGCCGCACAGCAAATCTCCGCAGAAATCCTGCGCAAAATGAAAAAAACCG
This sequence comes from Herminiimonas sp. Marseille-P9896, assembly GCF_903993245.1. Taxonomy (NCBI): domain Bacteria; kingdom Pseudomonadati; phylum Pseudomonadota; class Betaproteobacteria; order Burkholderiales; family Oxalobacteraceae; genus Herminiimonas; species Herminiimonas sp. Marseille-P9896. The sequence continues at coordinate 1,014,042 of NZ_CAJEVT010000001.1, forward strand.
CCGAAGACTACCTCGGTGAAGAAGTGACTGAAGCCGTCATCACGGTTCCTGCTTACTTCAACGATGCACAACGTCAGGCAACCAAAGACGCAGGCCGTATTGCTGGTCTGGACGTCAAGCGCATTATCAACGAACCTACCGCAGCTGCGCTGGCTTTCGGCCTCGACAAAGGTGGCAAGGGTGACCGCAAGATCGCTGTGTACGATCTGGGCGGCGGTACTTTTGATATCTCCATCATCGAGATCGCAGACGTAGACGGTGAAATGCAATTTGAAGTGTTGTCGACCAATGGTGACACCTTCCTCGGCGGTGAAGATTTCGATCAACGCATCATCGATTACATCATCGACGAATTCAAGAAAATCAACGGCCTCGACCTGAGCAAGGATGCGATTGCATTGCAACGTATTAAGGCATCGGCTGAGCGCGCGAAGATCGAATTGTCGTCGTCGCAACAAACTGAAATCAACGAACCGTACATCGCGATGGCGAACGGCGCACCTGTGCATTTGAACTTGAAAATCACCCGTGCAAAACTGGAATCGCTGGTTGAAGAACTGATCTCGAAAACCATCGAGCCATGCCGCACCGCGATCAAGGATGCAGGCGTTAAAGTTTCCGACATCGATGACATCATCCTGGTCGGTGGTATGACCCGTATGCCTAAAGTGCAGGAAACCGTAAAAGACTTCTTCGGCAAAGATCCACGTAAAGACGTGAATCCAGATGAAGCAGTTGCTGTCGGTGCTGCAATTCAGGGTTCGGTTCTGTCCGGTGATCGTAAAGATTTGTTGTTGCTCGACGTGACTCCGCTGTCGCTGGGTATTGAAACCCTGGGTGGCGTGATGACCAAAATGATCCAGAAGAACACCACCATCCCGACCAAGTTCAGCCAGGTGTTCTCGACCGCTGACGACAATCAGCCTGCGGTCACCATCAAAGTGTTCCAGGGTGAACGCGAGATGGCAGTTGGCAACAAGGCTTTGGGTGAATTCAATCTGGAAGGCATCCCACCAGCAGCACGTGGTACGCCGCAAATTGAAGTGACCTTTGACATCGATGCCAACGGTATCTTGCACGTCGGCGCGAAAGACAAGGCAACCGGTAAGGAAAACAAGATCACCATTAAGGCAAACTCCGGTTTGACCGAAGAAGAAATTCAAAAAATGGTGCAGGACGCAGAAGCGAATGCAGAAGAAGACAAACGCCTGAAAGAAGTAGCGGAAGCGCACAACCAGGGCGATGCACTGGTGCATTCGACGCGTAAAGCCTTGACCGAATACGGCGACAAGCTGGAAGCCGGTGAGAAAGAAAAAATCGAAGCAGCGATTGCTGAACTGGAAGAAGCATTGAAAGGTAGCGACAAGGCTATCATCGATGAAAAATCCGCAGCCCTGACCACTGCAGCGCAAAAACTCGGCGAAAAAATGTACGCCGACATGCAAGCGCAACAAGCAGCAGGCGCAGCTGGTGGTGATGCAGGCGATGCCGGTCACAGCCACGCTGACAGCAAACCACAGCAAGATGACGTAGTGGATGCTGACTTCAAAGAAGTGAAAGACAAGTAATTTTTAATGGTCTAGCGGTCTGATGCATGGCACCGCTGGTCACTTCAAATTGTTGTCTTGGAGTGTCTTGCGCTTGCCATCGTCTGTACTGTGCAGACTCGCCGGGTCGTATGGTTTTTGTAAAAAAACCGTCGATTCGGCGTTTTAGTTTAGATAGAACAAGGCGCCTACAAAAATGGCAAAACGTGATTTTTACGAAATTCTTGGCGTAGGGAAGAGCGCTTCCGACGAAGAAATCAAGAAAGCGTATCGCAAGCTTGCAATGAAACACCATCCGGATCGCAATCCGGATAGCAAGAGCGCGGAAGAAAAATTCAAAGAGGCTAAAGAAGCCTACGAGATGCTGTCGGATCCGCAAAAGCGCGATGCCTATGATCGCTATGGTCATGCCGGTGTTGATCCGAATATGGGCGGCGGCGGAGGCGGCGGTGGTTTTGCTGATGCCTTTGGCGATATCTTTGGCGACATCTTTGGCCAGGCTGGCGGCGGTCGCGGTGGACGCGGCGGCCCGCAGGTATATCGCGGCGCAGACTTGCGCTACAACCTCGAAATTACACTGGAACAAGCTGCACACGGTTACGACACGACTATCCGTGTTCCATCGTGGGATAACTGCGAAACCTGTGACGGTAGCGGTGCCAAGCCGGGCACTTCGCCAGTCAGCTGTACGACTTGCGGTGGCCACGGCCAGGTACGCATGCAGCAAGGCTTCTTCAGCGTGCTGCAAACCTGTCCCAAGTGCCACGGTAGCGGCAAGATCAATCCATCGCCTTGCGGTACCTGCAGCGGCGCTGGCAAGATCAAACGCAACAAGACACTGGAAGTCAAAATCCCGGCAGGGATAGATGACGGCATGCGTATCCGTTCGTCCGGTAACGGCGAACCAGGTATGAATGGCGGTCCTCCAGGTGACTTGTATGTGGAAATCCGCATCAAGCAGCATGCGATGTTCCAGCGCGACGGCGATGACTTGCATTGCGAGATTCCTATCTCGTTTGCGAAGGCAGCCCTTGGCGGTGAAATTGAAGTGCCGACGCTGAATGGCAAGGCTTCGTTCACGATTCCTGAAGGTACGCAGTCGGGCAAGACTTTCCGCCTGCGCAGCAAAGGGATCAAGGGCGTACGTTCCGGTTATGCCGGTGACCTGTTCTGCCACGTGATTGTGGAAACACCTGTCACCCTGACCGAGCGCCAGAAGGAATTGATGCGTGAGTTTGAACAATTGACGGTGGAAGGCGGCTCCAAGCACAGCCCGCAAACCAAATCATGGAAAGATAAGGTCAAGGAATTCTTTGAATAAGGTTTCCTGATGCCAGCAAAATGCCGGTCGATATTTCGACCGGCATTTTTTTTGTTGATCGCCGGACGACAAGGTTCTATGCTGGTTCCACATCCATCACAGGAGACACCATGAAACCGTTACAGGCGCTAGGCTGCATCCTGGCCTTATGCAGTGCCGTGTTTTTCTCCGGCAATGCCGCAGCAGTCGAATTGGCCGGGGTCAAGCTGGACGACAGTGTGCGAGTGGCGAATCAGGACTTACGTCTGAATGGTGCGGGCATACGCAGCAAGCTGATTTTCAAAGTGTATGTGGTGGGTTTGTACTTGCCGGAAAAGAAAACCTCGACCGCTGAGGCGCTGGCTACTACCGGAGCGCGACGCGTCAGCATTGTGATGTTGCGCGACGTTGCCAGTGATGAATTCGCCAAGGCATTTAGTACGGGCATAGAGCAGAATACCGACGCGGCAGAACGCGCGACGCTGGCGCCATCAATGGCAAAATTCAACGCCATGTTTGCATCTGTTGCGCAGTTGAAGGAAGGCGATGCCCTGCAGGTGGATTGGGTACCGGCGACCGGCATGACCGTGCAACTGAACGGCAAACGCATACTCGAACCGCTGGCCGATGCTCCTTTCTATAATGCGGTACTGCGCATCTGGCTGGGTAACAAACCTGTAGATGACAAGCTCAAACGACAGCTATTGGCAGAGCAGTAAAGCCAGATATGTATCGTTCCATGCTGTTCTATGCTCTTTATCCGGGATGCCCAATACCGGATAAAATGGCAGCCATTGCAGCCAGGCCGTCGGCCTGGCCAGTCCGCAGCATGATAGAAAAAGATGACTAAAAAAGAACCGCTGGAATTGGAACAACTGTTTCAGAAGAACCGTAATTGGGCAGCAGCGATGGTGGCGCAGGATGCAGATTTCTTCGCCAAACTTGCTGCCCAGCAATCTCCCGAATATTTATGGATAGGTTGCTCCGATAGTCGGGTACCAGCGAATGAGATCGTCGACCTGCAACCGGGTGAATTATTCGTGCATCGCAATGTGGCCAATGTGGTCGCGCATTCGGATTTGAATTGCCTGTCCGTGCTGCAGTTTGCGATAGATGTATTGCGTGTCAAACATGTGATCGTCTGTGGCCATTATGGCTGCTCGGGTGTGCATGCCGCGATGACAGGACGCCGCGTTGGTCTGGCTGATAACTGGTTACGCCACGTGCAGGATGTGCATCAGAAGCATGGTCGTTATCTGGGCGATGCCTTGCCGACCCAGGCCCAGCATGATCGCTTGTGCGAGCTGAACGTGATAGAGCAGGTCGCCAACGTTTGCCGGACCACCATCGTGCAGGATGCCTGGGAAAACGGCCAGGACCTGACGGTACACGGTTGGGTGTATGGCTTGAAAGACGGTTTGCTGCACGATCTGAACGTGACCATCAATAGTCCGGATGCGGCAGACGAAAAACTGAAAAATAGTTTTGCCCGTTACGAGCAACTGGAAAAACGCTAAGCTAGCAAAACAAGCTTTAAGCCGGGGGAGGCAACATGAAATGGGAAGGTAATCGCGAAAGCGATAATGTGGAAGACAGGCGCGGCGGTGGCTTCGGCGGTCGTTCGATAGGCATAGGCACCATCGTGATTGCCTTGCTCGGCTCTTATTTCCTCGGCATTAACCCGGCCACTATCATCAGTTTGCTCAGCGGTGGTCCGGGGCAGCTGCAATCGCAGCAGGCACCGGCGCAACGGCCGCCAGCGGATGACCAGACGGCACGCTTTGTCGGCACTGTGCTGGCAGATACCGAAGATGTCTGGGGTCAGATTTTCCGTGAAAATGGCGGTACTTACGGCCGGCCTAAACTTGTGTTGTTCTCCGGGCAGACGCCGACCGCTTGCGGTACCGGCGATACGGCAGCCGGACCATTCTATTGCCCGGGTGACCAGAAGGTTTATATCGATCTGGAGTTCTTCCAGACCATGCGTGATCGTTTCCGTGTTTCCAGCAACTTTGCGCAAGCCTATGTGATCGCGCATGAAGTCGGTCATCATGTACAGCACATCAGCGGCATCATGGACAAGGTCGATCAGGCACGTCGCGGCGGTACGCAAAAGCAGGCGAATGCCTTGTCGGTGAAGGTTGAGTTGCAGGCGGATTGCTTCGCCGGTGTCTGGGCTTACCACGCGAACCAGGCGCGCAGTATTCTGGAAGACGGCGATGTGGAAAGTGCATTAAAGGCAGCGAGTGCGATAGGTGACGATGCCTTGCAGCGTCAGTCGCAAGGTGTGGTGGTGCCGGATTCATTCACGCATGGCACATCGGCACAGCGGGTGCGCTGGTTCCAGCGTGGCATACAACGTGGTCAGTTAAATGACTGCAATACCTTCGCGGCGCAACAGCTGTAAGTATTCGTAGCCTTATGAAAAAAGCCTGTCCACTACGAACAGGCTTTTTTATTTTTAGAAGCAGTGTTCCGGGGCTGGAAATGATCCGTCCTTGACCGCTGCGACATAAGCGCGGGTCGCGCCTTCTATGCTGGTCTGGCCTTCCATGAAGTTGCGCACGAAACGTGCTTTTTTGCCAGGAAAGACGTTGATGTAGTCGTGCAGTACCAGTACCTGTCCGGAACAGTCAGGGCCTGCACCTATGCCTATGGTCGGCATGTCGACCAGCTCGGTGAGCTCTTTGCCGAGCGAAGCTGGAATAGCTTCCAGCAATAACATCGCAGCACCGGCTGCTTGTAATGCCAGTGCATCGCTTTTCATTTGTTCTGCGCCTTCTGCAGTTTTACCTTGTACTTTGTAGCCACCGAACTGATGTACGAATTGCGGTGTCAGGCCGAGATGCACCATGACCGGGATCGCACGTTCGGTCAAAAAGCGCACGGTGTCAGCCATCCATGCACCGCCTTCTATCTTGACCATTTGCGCACCGGCTTGCACCAGTTTGACGGCGTTTTTGAACGCGTCTTCCTTGGTTGCATACGAGCCGAAAGGCATGTCGGACATCACGAATGCGGTCTTCGAACCACGTGCCACGCAAGCGGTGTGATAAGCGACGTCATCGATGGTGACTGGCAGCGTGGAATTATGTCCCTGGCAAACCATACCCAGCGAATCGCCTATCAAGATCATCTCTACGCCGCAGGTATCCATCATCGATGCAAAGCTGGCATCGTAGGCGGTCAGCATGGTGATTTTCTCACCGCGCTCTTTCATTGCGAGCAGGGATGGAACGGTGACGGCTTTGGTACGTACTTCTTGCAAATAGCTGGACATGCTTATTCTCCACGGCTAAAAAATTCGCGTTTTCCGCGCATGTTGGCGATGCGCGTCAGCAGCAGCGCAAAGTCTTCATTGTTATCAATCGGGTTCAGATGTTCGGTGTTGACGATCAGCAAGGGTGCGGTGTCGTATTCGTAAAAGATACGGCTATAGCTGTCGCACAGGCGATGCATATAATTTTCCGAAATGCCTGCTTCCATCGGGATGCCACGCTTCTTGATGCGATCGATCAGGGTTTGCGGTTCTGCCTGCAGGTAGATCACGAGGTCAGGTAATGGTGCTTGCGGACGCAGGTGATCGTACAGTTGCTGGTACAGCGCGAGTTCGTCATCACTCAGGGTCAGGCGCGCGAAGATAGGGTCTTTGTCCAGCAAGAAATCAGACACGATGCGGGCATCGAATAAATCCGGTTGTGCCAGGTCGCGTAACTGATTCATCCGTTGCAGCAGGAAGAACATTTGCGTCGGCAATGCATAGCGCGCCGCATCGCGATAGAACTTTTCGAGGAACGGATTTTCTTCCGGCAATTCCAGCAAGGTCTGTGCGCCGAGCTGGGTCGCGAGCTTGCGTGCCAGCGTGGTTTTGCCAGCGCCGATAGCACCTTCGACCACGATATATTTGTATTTCTCTAAATCCATAAGATGCTTTCCTGATCTTTTCTATAGGCGATGTTGCGATGGCGTTGCAGCTGCTATCAGGTGCGGAAAATGAAGTACACCGCGCCGACCAGACAGAGTGCAGCCCAGACGTAGTCCAGCTTGAAAGGCTGATCCATAAAGACAATCGCAAACGGCACGAACACCGTGAGTGTAATCGCTTCTTGCATAATTTTCAGTTGGGCCAGACTGAACTGGGTATAGCCGATGCGATTGGCCGGGACTTGCAGCAAATATTCGAAGAGTGCAATGCCCCAACTGATGAGTGCCGCTATCCACCATGGCTTGGATGCCAACCCTTTGAGGTGGCCGTACCAGGCTACTGTCATGAAAATATTCGACAACGTCAGCAAGCCGACGGTTTGGACGATTACAGGTATTTGCATGCTGGCCTCGTGTAGGGAGTAATCAGTATGTGTATGCGGCGCTAGGGATGCGGATAACGATATCAGGCTATCTTGCTGATGGCCTGATCAGCTACTGCCGGAGCAAACTGATGTGCGGCACCCAGTCCCGGGATCTGGATGAAGGGATCGATTTGCAGCAATGGAATGAGTACGAAGGCGCGACTCGTCATGCGGGGATGCGGCACGGTCAGGGTGTCGGTGTTGATGACTGCATCACCGTACAGCAGCAAGTCGAGATCCAGCGTGCGCGGTGCGTTGAAGTAAGGACGTTCACGGCCGCGTGTTTGTTCCAGTGCCAGCAAAGCCTGCAGCAATGCTTCGGCTGACAGGCTGGTGCTGACAGCTGCAACCGCGTTGATGTAATCGTCGCCGCTGGAATCTATCGGTGCGGTGCGAAACAGCGATGACTGCGCCAGCAGGCGAGTGGATGCGAGTTGATCCAGCTCGCGCAAGGCGTACAAAACATGATCCTGCGCATCGCCCAGGTTCGAGCCTATCGCGATGTAGGCAGTAACAGCTGTTGTCACTGGGGTCATTCGGCTTTGGCTGTACCGCTAGCGCCACCACCGCCGGAACGCGAACGACGACGGCGTGGTCGTTTCTTGGCAGGAGCTGCTTCAGCAGTGCTGCTTGGTTTCTTCGCCAGCAAGGCTTCACGACCTGGGCCGTCTGCTTCCATGAAGGCAGTCCACCATTCACCAATCTCGCTATCGATTTCACCTGATGCGCAACGCAGCAACAGGAAGTCGTAACCGGCGCGCATGCGCAGGTGTTCGAGCAATTTGTATGGCGACTTGCCGATGCGGCGTTCGAAGCGTGGCTGCATCGCCCAGATGTCACGCATGTCGGATGCGATCTTGCGTTGCAGTGCGAGCTTGTCGGTTTGCGTATTCAGCACGTCATCGGCAGCCAGGTGCAACGCCGGAATCGGATACTCGCCAGCTGCCTGGTAAGCCTTCCATTTTTCCAGTACCTGATGCCACAGCAATGAGGCGAACAGGAAGCCCGGTGAAACCGGTTTGCCTTGTTTGACGCGTTCATCGGTGCTGGCCAGCGCCAGGCGCACAAACTTCTCACCCAGCGGTTGTTCGAGTACCACGTCCAGCAGAGGCAGCAAGCCGTGGTGCAAACCTTCCTTGCGCAATTGCTGCAGGCAGGCGAGGGCAGAGCCACTCATCAGCAGCTTGAGCATTTCATCGAATACGCGCGCCGCCGGGACATTGTTGATCAGCGGTGCCATCACACGGATAGGTGCGCTGGTGGCCGGATCAATGACGAAGTTCAGTTTGGCGGCAAAGCGTACGACGCGCAGCATGCGCACCGGATCTTCGCGGTAGCGTGCTTCCGGCACGCCTATGATGCGCAGGGTTTTATTGCGGATGTCGGCCATGCCGCCGTGGTAATCCAGCACGGTTTGCGTGGCGGGATCGTAGTACATCGCATTGATGGTGAAGTCGCGGCGCAACGCATCTTCATGTTGTTCGCCGAAAGTGTTGTCGCGCAATACGCGGCCATGTTCATCCTTCGGTGCTGCGTCGGTGGAGGTACCACGGAAGGTGGTGACTTCGAGCAGGTCCTGGCCAAACATGACATGTACGATTTGGAAGCGTTTGCCGATGATGAAGGCGCGGCGGAACAGGCGTTTGACTTGTTCCGGCGTCGCATTGGTTGCGATATCAAAATCCTTGGGCTTCACGCCCAGCAGCAAGTCGCGCACTGCACCGCCGACCAGGAAGGCTTTGAAGCCAGCCTGTTGCAGGGTACTGGTGACGCGCACGGCATTGGCGGATACCAGCTTGGGATCGATGCGATGTTCTTTCGCAGTCAATACGACAGCTTTGCTGGTATCGCCGGTTTTTTGTTTGGTGCCGAGGATGCGACGGATAAGCTTTTTAATCATTGAAGAGATTGATGATCGGCCAGCCCTGCGCTTTAGCGTGCGCAGTCAGCAAGGCATTAGGGTTGGTTGCAATCGGATGAGTGACGACGGACAACAAGGGAATATCGGCTTGCGAGTCGCTATAGAAATAGCTGCGTTCGAAATCCTTTAATGTAAGGCCACGCGCGGCCAGCCACGCATTGGTATGTGCGATTTTACCCGCGCCTGAGGTCGGAACGCCAACTAGTTTTCCGGTCAGGTTGCCGTCTGCCTTGACTTCAGGCTCGGCGGCCAGCAAATGCTCGACATTCAGCGCCTGTGCGATAGGTGCTGTCACGAAGCGGTTGGTGGCGGTGACGATCGCGACCAGGTCGCCAGCATCCTGGTGCTTTTTCAATAAATCACGAGCAGATGGCAGGAGTACCGGGTGGATGACTTCATTCATGAATTCTTGATGCCAGGCGTCGAGCTGGGTGCGTGGGAACTGCGCCAGGGTGCCGAGCGCGAACTCCAGGTATTCATGCGGGTCCAGCGTGCCATTTTGGTATTGCGCGAAGAATTCGGCATTGCGCTTGGCAAAGGCCTCGCGATCAACGGCGCCGGTACGGGCCAGGAACTGTCCCCATTCATAATCGGAATCGAGCGGGATCAGCGTGTGGTCGAGGTCAAATAAAGCCAGGTTTTTCATGTTTCTGCTTAACGGTTTGTTCAGTCTTGCCGTTGCAGCAATTCGCGCAGCAAAGGCAGGGTAATCGGGCGTTTTGTTTCCAGCGAATATTGGTCGAGTGCGTCCAGCATCGCTGATAAAGAGCGCATGTCGCGCGCAAAATGCGTAATGAGATAGGGTAACACGCCGGGCGACAGCGTTAGCCCGCGTGCGTTGGCCGCATGCGTAAGGGCGGCAATTTTCTCTTCATCACTCAAGCCGTGCACCTGATAAATCAGACCCCAGCCGAAACGGGTACGCAAATCTTCCCGCACCTCCAGGCTGGCGGGTGCGGCATTGCCCGCTGCAATCAGGCAGCCACCTTGTTCGCGCACCTGGTTAAACAGGGCAAACGCGGCGATTTGTGCCTCCGGCGATAGTTTGTGGCTGTCATCCAGCAGGTATAGCGTGGTTGCCGGGTCGTACAGGAAGTCGTCAGTACCGGCATCTGCCGCCAAGTAGCGCGCCCGCGGCGTTTCTGCCATCGCACGTAGCAAATGGGTTTTGCCCGCGCCAGCCTCGCCCCACAGGTAGACGAAGCGTTCATCCAGGCCATTTGGCTGGCCTGCGGCCAGGCGGTGCAGTAATTGCGCCAGTTCGGCGTTGGTGCCGACCACGAAGCTGTCCAGCGTCTGTGGCTTTTCGGCGGGTAAATCGAGTAACAACTGCCTCATGCGTGTTTAGTCATATTTATTTGTAAAAAAGGCAATGTTCGCAACCGGTATGAAAAACCGGTAAAACGCCATTCCGTGCAGCATACCCGAGCATATCCGGGTTTATTTTGTTCCCAAGGCAAAGAAAGTGGCATCAAATGACGGAGGAGGGGGATCGATTTGCTAGAATACGGGCTAATCCGAATTATAGAGCCTGAATCGTCCTGTTTTGGAAGCGCGCTTAGTGATTTTGCCCGCGATGACTCCCGCTCATTGTGATCCTGATCCGATCCGTCCTCCAGAACTAATGATCCACAGGCTAGCCATCTGGCCATAACCGTCTATTTTACTGCCTCTGCTGACTATCCATCATGAGTTCCAATTCCAATATTTCCCTTTCCTACCGCGACGCTGGTGTAGACATCGATGCCGGAGATGCTCTGGTCGAAGCGATCAAGCCATTTGCCAAACGCACCATGCGTGAAGGCGTAATGGGTGGCCTGGGCGGTTTCGGCGCGATGTTCGAGATCAGCAAGAAGTACAAGGAGCCGGTACTGGTCTCCGGTACCGACGGTGTCGGCACCAAGCTGAAACTGGCTTTTGAATTGAATCGTCACGACACGGTCGGTATCGATCTGGTCGCGATGAGTGTCAACGACATCCTGGTCCAAGGTGCAGAACCTTTGTTCTTCCTCGACTACTTCGCCTGCGGCAAGCTGGATGTTGCCATTGCAACCGACGTTATCAAGGGTGTGGCCAAGGGTTGCGAACAGGCCGGTTGCGCGCTGATCGGTGGTGAAACCGCTGAAATGCCTAGCATGTACCCAGCAGGTGAATACGATCTGGCCGGTTTCGCGGTCGGCGCAGTAGAGAAATCGAAAATCATCGACGGTACCAAAATTGCCCCGGGCGACGTGGTATTGGGCCTGGCTTCGTCGGGCGCACATTCCAACGGTTACTCGCTGGTCCGTAAAATCATCTCGGTCGCCAATCCTGACCTGAACGCTGATTTCCATGGTCGCAAGCTGGCTGATGTATTGATGGAGCCTACCCGTATTTACGTTAAACCATTGCTGGCTTTGATGGCTGCGATGGAAGTCAAAGGCATGGTGCACATCACCGGTGGTGGCCTGGTCGAAAACATTCCACGCGTGTTGCAGCCGCATCTGACTGCCGTGCTGGACAGCGGTGCATGGGACATGCCGCCATTGTTCAAATGGTTGCAGGAACACGGCGGCGTGGCTGACGCAGAAATGCATCGCGTCTTTAACTGCGGTATCGGCATGACCGTTATCGTGTCCAAAGAAAATGCAGATGCAGCGATGGCACAATTGAAAGCCGCTGGCGAAACCGTAATGCGTATCGGTGAAATTCGTGAGCGCGCAGAAGGCCAGGCACAAACCATCGTGCTGTAAAGATCAGCGCTGACCAGCGCATAGCAAGAAGGCTGCGACACGCAAGTGTGGCAGCCTTTTTTATTTGCCAGACGGCGTTTGTGTGGGCTAGTGCTGTTGGTTATTGCCTTCGTCCTGCGCCAGTGTCTGCAAGGGACCCGGTGCGCTGACGGTTTTATCCATGCCGAACTGGGCCGGCGCCTGTATGCGTAGCGGCTGGTTCTTGTGGCCCTGGCTGGACAGGACATTGCTGGTGGTTTCCGGTGCGGCATTCCATACCGGATCGTTGATGCTTTCAAACACAGTCTTCAATTGCTTGGCCCAAGTGTTACGTATCATCTGGAAGTATTGATTGTGTTCGTCGATGGTGACGAAGCGGGTCACGGCCAGCTTGTCCGTTTCGTAGATCAGCAAGTCCAGCGGCAGGCCAACCGAGATATTCGAGCGCAGGGTAGAGTCCATCGAGATCAGTGCGCACTTGGCTGCTTCATCGAGTGGTGTGTCTGGTGTGACGACGCGATCGATGATGGGTTTGCCGTACTTCGATTCACCGATCTGGAAGTAGGTGTTTTCGTCCTGCGATTCGATGAAGTTGCCTGCCGAGTACATTTGGAACAGGCGGCAACGTTCGCCCTTGATCTGTCCGCCAAACACCATGCTGACATTGAAGTCGATGCCGAATTCTTTCAGCGTACCAGCATCACGGTCATGCACCATGCGGATTGCTTCACCGACAACTTGTGCTGCTTCATACATGGACGAGACATTCCAGATGCTCTTGCCACCAGCTGTTGTGTGTTCTGCAATGATTTGCCGGACCGATTGTGAAATCGACAAGTTCCCAGCTGTCATCAAGACCATCAGGCGCTCGCCCGGGATCTCGAAAACATTCATTTTGCGGAAAGTACCGACGTGATCAACGCCAGCGTTGGTGCGCGAATCTGACAGAAACACGAGCCCGGCGTCCAGCCGCATCGCAACACAATAAGTCATGGTGAGCAGAGAAAAAGCAAAACGCGAATTTTACAGGAAGCCCGGCTTTTGTTCATTTACTGGGCACACAGGGGCACCACTTTGACGCTTACATCCAACGATTCCTCACCGCCGCCGCGCCGCACTCCGCTGACCGGGGCTGCCGAGTCGTAATCGCGCGCCACCGCGAGGCGACAATGCGCATCGCTGGCAAAGCAGGCGTGCGTGACGTCTATGCTGACCCAGCCGGTGAAATCCAGTTCTTCGACCCAGACATCGACCCAGGCATGGCTTTCGGCATGGCCGGTGCTGCCGGAATCGATATAGCCGGAGACATAGCGCACCGGAATATTGCGCGTGTGGCAGCAGGCGATGAAGAGATGTGCATGGTCCTGGCATACGCCCTGACCCAGTTGCAGTGCATCGTTGGCGGTACTGGTAACGGCAGTCGCACCGCTTTGGTACGCGACTGCACCACAAATTGCTTCAGCCAGTTTGAGCAGCTCGCTGCTCCCGGTGCCGTGCAGGTTTTTCTCCGCAAATGCCTGGATGTAATCGGTCGCTTCGGTCAAACGGGTCGGCACAGTGAAGACCAGTGGCGATAAGGTGCCGTTGTCCAGCAAGCGTCCTCTATCCAGAGGCAGCACTTCCACTTCGCCGGTGACAACGATGCGCACCGTATCGTGGCTGTCGGTGATCGTCAGCATGTGGCACAAATTACCGTATGCATCGGTAAAGGCATGACGTTGGCCGGATGTGTCTATGGACCATGTCAGCAAGTGCTGGTGTGTCTCCACGCGCGGCGTCAGGCGCAGTTGCTGGATCGTATACGTCAGTGGCGAGGTATAGCGATATAAGGTTTCGTGACGGATGGCTAGTTTCATTTATGCCGCCAATGGAACGAGAAATTCACGACTGATGCGATTGCCCAGTTCGTAAATATCTTCAAGGAATTCGGTCAGGTAGTCGTGCAAACCTTCGTGCAAGACATCGTTGATGGTAGCGAATTTCAATTCCGCATGCAGCTTGCCAGCGAAGCGCAAGGTGTCGTTATGCGGATCGCCTGTGACCATGCTCAGGTTGTTGACGACTTCGGTGAGCGAGGCCAGCAGTGAGCGCGGCATATCAGCCTTGAGCATGAGCAGATCGGCGACGCGTGCTGGGGTAATCGCATCACGATAAACCTTGCGATAGATTTCAAAGGCCGAGACCGAACGCAGGATAGCGGCCCAGTAGTAAAAGTCGAGCTGGTTTTCGTGGCTCGATTTTTCACCCGCTTGCGCACTGGCGCCGTGGAATTTGACGTCGAGTATGCGTGCGGTGTTATCCGCGCGTTCTAGGAAGGTGCCGAGTCGGATGAAGAACAGTGCTTCGTCCTGCAGCATGGTGCCCAGCGTGACGCCACGTGACAGGTGTGAACGATGCTTGACCCATTCAAAGAATGGACTGGGATCGTTTGCAAAATCGCTTTCATCGATCTGGTTTTGCATTTCGAGCCAGGTTGTGTTGTGCGTTTCCCAGACTTCGGTGGTGAGGGTGCCACGCACTGCACGTGCATTTTCGCGAGCGGAACGCAGGCAGGAGGTAATCGATGACGAGTGTGAAGTGTCGAGTGCCATGAAATGCAGGACATCACGCGGTGTCAGCTTGTCGTATTTCCGGTCGAAGGCTTCCTGCAATTCCGAAATACCTAGCGTGGCGCGCCAGCCTTGTTCGGCGCTGCGGGCGGATTGTGGTAACAGCGCAGTCTGGACATTCACGTCCAGCATGCGTGCAGTGTTCTCGGCACGCTCGGTGTAGCGCGCCATCCAGAACAGGTGATCGGCGGTGCGGCTGAGCATATTAGTTCTCCAGTATCCAGGTGTCTTTGGTACCACCACCTTGTGAAGAGTTGACGACGAGTGAGCCTTCTTTCAGCGCGACGCGTGTGAGGCCACCGGGCACCATAGAGATGGTTTTGCCGGACAGGACGAAAGGGCGTAAATCAATATGGCGTGGTGCCACGCCTGACTCGACAAAGGTCGGGCAGGCCGACAATGCCAGCGTAGGCTGTGCGATATAGCCGTCGGGGCGCGCGATGATGCGCTGGCGGAAACTCTCGATTTCAGCCTTGGTCGACGCCGGGCCGACCAGCATGCCGTAACCACCGGCACCATGCACTTCCTTGACTACCAGCTCTGGCAGATTCGCCAACACATAAGACAGTTCATCCTTTTTGCGGCATTGGTAAGTCGGGACATTATTGAGTATCGGTTCTTCCGACAGGTAGAAGCGCACCATGTCCGGCACATATGGATAAATCGATTTGTCGTCGGCGACGCCAGTGCCGATTGCATTCGCCAATGTGACACGGCCGGAGCGATACACCGACAGCAAGCCCGGCACACCGAGAGTGGAATCAGCGCGGAAGGCGAGCGGGTCCATGTAGTCATCATCGATGCGGCGATAGATCACGTCGACGCGTTTTGGGCCGCGTGTAGTGCGCATATACACCGCATTGTCGTTGACGAAGAGATCCTGTCCTTCGACCAGCTCGACGCCCATTTGCTGCGCGAGGAAGGCGTGTTCGAAGTAAGCAGAGTTATACATGCCCGGTGTCATCACGACGACGGTCGGATCAGTGACGCCTATCGGTGCCACCGAGCGCAGATTGTCCAGCAACATGTCGGGATAATGTGCGACTGGCGCGACCTGATGCTTGGCGAATAATTCGGGGAAGAGACGCATCATCATCTTGCGGTCTTCCAGCATGTAGGAGACGCCAGATGGCACGCGCAGGTTGTCTTCCAGCACGTAGAACTCGCCTTGCCCGGCACGCACGATATCAACGCCGGCGATGTGTGCGTAGATGTCAGATGCGACCGAGATGCCTTGCATTTCAGGGCGGTACTGTGCGTTGCGGAAAATTTGCTCGGGCGGAATGATGCCGGCCTTGACGATGTTCTGGTCGTGGTAGATGTCGTGGATGAACATATTCAGCGTGCGTACACGCTGCTCGAGCCCAGCTTCCATATGTGCCCATTCGCGCGCGGTGATCATGCGCGGAATGATGTCGAAGGGGATCACACGTTCGGTACCGGCTTCATTGCCGTAGACGGCGAAGGTAATGCCGACCCGGCGGAAAATCAGGTCGGCTTCCGCTCGCTTGCGCGCTACGGTCTTGGGCGACTGGGTCGCCAGCCAGGCTTCGAATTCACGGTAATGGTCGCGTACGTTGTTGCTTGCGCCATCTATATACATCTCGTCGAAAAATTTTCGCATGGCGTCGCTCACTCTTAGTTTTCATGGAGATGAAATCTAGCTATATCAAGAAGCATGCCAGATCGAGCGAGTGCTGCTTACGGTGAGCGCAGATGTTTCAGTAAGTCTTCTGTACGTTGATCGGGGGCGCGCGTCAGCAGACTCACGACAATAATGGCACAAAATCCGGCAGGAACACCAAAAACTCCTGCGGAAATTGGCGCAATGTTGAACCATTGTCCAGTTGCAGAGCCACCGAAAGCGGGCAGGGTGTGAATCATGTAGTACGCGCATACCGAGAAGCCGACCAGCATACCGGCGATGGCGCCCGGCTGATTGGCGCGCTTCCAGAACACGCCCAGTACCAGTGCCGGGAACAAGGCCGACCCCGCCAGTGAAAACGCGGCACCGACCAGCGACAGGATATCGCCGGGTTTCATGGAGGCAATATATGCGGCCACCAATGCGACCATGAGTAAGAGCAGTTTGGACACTGTCACGCGCTTTTGCGTCGATGCTTGCGGATCTACGGTTTTGTAATAGATGTCGTGCGACAGCGCATTCGAAATGGTGAGCAGCAAGCCGTCGGCGGTGGACAGCGCGGCAGCCAGGCCACCGGCAGCAATCAGGCCGGAGATGACATAGGGCAGGCCAGCAATTTCCGGTGTTGCCAGCACCACGATGTCGACGTCCATCACGATCTCTGCCAGCTGTACGATGCCGTCCCGATTGACGTCATTGATGCTGACCAGCGGATGCAGTTTATCTATGCTGGCCCAGTAGGAAACCCATTCCGGTAATTGCGAGAAGCTGGTGCCGACCAGCGAACTGTAGATGTCGTACTTGACCAGTACCGCCAGCGCCGGGATGGTGATGTACAGCGCCATGATGAGGAATAAGGTCCAGAACACCGAATGCCGCGCTTCCTTGACGCTGGGTGTGGTGTAGTAGCGCACCAGTACATGCGGCATTGCGGCCGTGCCCAGCATCAGGCAAAAGACTAGTGCGAGGAAATTATTGCGCTTGATATCTGACGCTTCCTTGCTGTCACCGGGAAAGGGTTCGGTGTGTCTGGTCGGAGGTTTGGCCAGTTCGAGATTGAGTGCCCGCTCTTCTTTCCATAATCGTTCTGCTTCGTCGGCATCACGCGGGTAGGCTGCCAGTTCGCGTGCGGTTTGCTTGATGTCCTGTAGCGCGGCATTGCCGAGTTTGAGTGCTTCCAGATTGTGCTGGATTTCGGCGCGACCGTTTTCCCATGACTCTGGCAGGGTCGCCAGGCGGTCGTCGAGGTCATAGGCACGCTGGCGGAAAATCGCGCGTACTTCTTTTTCCTTGGGATCGTCGATCAGGACTTTTTCACGCTCGGTCAGTTGCGCAATCGCGGAGCCGTAGGCGATAGGTGGGACCGGCATATTCGTATGCTTCATCGACAGCCAGACCACCGGGATCATGTAGGCGATGATGAGGATGATGTATTGCGCTACCTGGGTCCAGGTAACGGCGCGCATGCCGCCGAGGAAGGAGCACACCAGGATGCTGGCGAGGCCCAGGAAGATGCCGACCGAAAAGTCGACGCCTGTAAAGCGTGAGGTAATCAGGCCGACGCCGTATATCTGTGCGACGACATAAGTAAACGAAACGATGATGGTGGCGATCACGGCGATGACGCGCACCACATTGTTGCTAAACTGCCCGGTGTAGCGCGCTGCCAGGTAATCGGGAATGGTGTACTGACCAAACTTGCGCAGATAAGGCGCGATCAATAAGGCAACCAGCACGAAGCCGCCAGTCCAGCCCATGATGTAGGCCAGTCCGTCAAAGCCCCATAAGTACAGGCCTCCGGCCAGGCTGATAAAGCTGGCGGCGGAAATCCAATCCGCTGCCGTCGCCATACCATTGAAAAATGCCGGCACGCGGCGTCCTGCGACGTAGTACTCCTGCACGTCGGAGGTGCGACTGATGACACCGATGGTGGCGTACACCACGATGGTGGAAAACATAAAGACGTAGCCTATCCAGACGCGCGGGAAACCCTCGTGTTCAAGGATGGCGACACCAAACAGGAAAAGCACAAAACCCACCGTGTATAGCAGGTAGTAGCGAACTAGGCGCTGGAAGAAGGACTTATCTTTCATGTTCGCTATCGTGGTTATAGGCGTCGTCGAGTCTGTGCATGCGCCAGCCGTAGAAGGCGATGATGGCGACAAAAATCAGGATGCTGCCCTGTGCTGCCATGAAGAAGGAGATGGGCCAGCCGAGGAAGGTATAAACCGACAATTGACGGGCGAAGAAGATCGCAGAAAATGTCACGATGAACCACAACAGCATCAGCCAGAAGGTCATGACTTTCGTGCGCCGCCAATAGAGTCGTGCGCGTTCGGAAGTCTGTTCTCGCTGGCTTGCGGTCATATCAGATACTGCCATCAAAGAATGGTGCGGGTTGTTCCAGTGGCAGCGTGATACGCATCAGGCAGCCCGGCGCTTTCGGATTGGTGCAGTTCGGATTAGTAAGGATATCGATTTCTGCGCCATGTTGCTGTGCAATTTCACGCACGATGGCGAGTCCCAGTCCGCTGCCTTCGACGTTGCTGCCGAGGATGCGGTAGAAGCGTTCAAAGATGCGTTTATGTTCGTGCGGTGCGATGCCGGGGCCGGTATCCTCGACTTCGAGGAAGGCCAGTCGTGCTTCATCGTCAGCGCGTACACGTACGGTGGCATGGCCACCGGCAGGCGTGTAGTTAAGCGCATTGTCGATCAGGTTGTTCAGCAATTCGCGCAACATGATGGCATCGCCATTGACCATGATGTGGTAGTCCGGTTGCTCGAAGCCGAGATCGATTTTCTTGTTGAATGAAGTCTGTACCCATTCCTGTACGGTGTCGCGCGCCAGTTCGGATAATTCCAGCGGTAGCAGCGGGCGCGTGGTGGGCGTCTGGTTCTCGGCGCGAGCCAGTGCCAGCAACTGGTTGATCATGCGGGTCGCCGATTTGGAACTCTTGGCCAGTTGTTCCAGTGATTTATGGATTTCAACCTGATCGGTCTGGCGCAGCGCCAGTTCGGATTGCATGCGCATACCGGCCAGCGGTGTTTTCATCTGATGCGCAGCGTCTGCGATAAAGCGTTTTTGTATCTTGATACTTTGCGACAGACGCTCCAGCATTTCATTCAGCGAGCCTACCAGTGGCAGGATTTCTTCCGGCACGTAACCGGAATCGATAGGGCTTAAATCATCGGGACGGCGTTCGCGTATGCGTTGCTGCAATTCAGCCAGCGGGCGCAAACCACGGGTCAGCGCAAACCACACCAGTACCAGCGCGATCGGCAGGATGATGAATTCGGGCACGATGACGCCCTTGATGATTTGATTGACGAGTTGCGAGCGTTTATCCAGCGTCTCCGCTACCTGTACCAGGGCCATTCTTGGCTCTACGCTGAGTTGTGGTGCGGTCTGGGTCTTATGCAAATCGACATAAATGTAGGCGATACGTACTTCAGTATTGCGTATAAAGTCGTAGCGGAATTGGGTCGACCACGGTGGTGGTGGCTCCAGATCTTTCGGCAATGGTATTTCTCCGTCACCTTCGACTATGTCACCGACCGCATTGCGTACTTGGTAATACACATTGTCGACATCGTCGGCATGCAGAATGTCGGTGGCGGCGCCGGTCAGGCGCGTGACGACCTTGCCGTTGACTTCCTTGACCTGTTGCGCGACGACCGTAACTTTGTCTTCGAGTGCGCGATCAAAAGGTTCATTCGCAATGGACTTTGCGACCAGGTAGGTGATGGCGATGCTGAGTGGCCACAACAAGAGTAGTGGTACCAGCATCCAGTCGAGGATTTCACCGAACAGCGAACGCTGCGTGCGTTCTTCCGGCTGGGTCGCATTGGTGCGCGTCGCCATAGGCTTGTGCGGCGTACCGGCATCGGCTGGCGCATCGAGTCGTTGGGCGTCAGGCATGGGCTGGATTAGCCGGGTGGCGCGATGGTGTTAGGAGCTGTCTCGGTAAATTTTTCGAGGCAATAACCGAGGCCGCGCACGGTGGCGATGCGCAAACCGCCAATTTCTATCTTCTTGCGCAAGCGATGGACATAGACTTCGATCGCATTGTTGCTGACTTCCTCGCTCCATTCGCACAGATGATCGACCAGCTGTTCCTTGGAAACCAGGCGACCACTGCGTTGTAGCAAAACTTCGAGCAAGCCGAGTTCGCGCGCGGACAGATCCAGCATCTGATCGTTGATGTAAGCGATACGACCGACCTGGTCATACGAGAGCGGACCGTGCTTGATAACGGTTGGGCCGCCACCAGCACCACGTCGCGTCAATGCGCGCACGCGTGCTTCCAGCTCCGACAAGGCAAAGGGTTTGGCCATGAAATCATCGGCGCCCAGGTCGAGGCCCTTGACGCGCTGTTCGATCGAATCACCAGCGGTCAGGATGAGCACCGGCAAGCGCGAATTGCGTGCGCGCAGGCGTTGCAAGACCTCGAGGCCGGACATCTTGGGCAAGCCCAGGTCGAGTATGAGTAAATCGAAATCTTGGGTGGACAGGACGGAGTCCGCCTCTGCTCCATTTTTTACGCAATCGGTGGCATAACCGGACTGACGCAGGGAACGCGTTAAACCGTCGGCAAGCACACTATCGTCTTCGGCAAGCAGGATTCGCATGGGAATGGCAGGAGGGGGAAGTTGGCTCGTAGTCTATTGGGTTTCGCTCGCAGCAGCAAGACAAGTGTCATGCTGCGCGACTTGTTATTTACATATTAGGCCTGTTGCGGGTTTGCCGCTGCCGCACTGTTACGGATGGCCTGTTGTGACAGGGCGTCGGCCTGGGCATTCCGGTGACGTGGTATCCAGTTCAGGCTCACTTGCGGCAGGCGGGCGATCAGGCATTGCGCCTTTAAACGCTGTGCGCTGAGGATGGTCGCACCGCCGCTCTGGCTTGGTACATCGTTGATGACAACCTGGCTGTCGCCGTAAATCATGAGTTTATCGGCACCGGCCTGGATGGCTGTTTCCAGTACGCTGATGAGGGCGATGTATTCCGCCTCGCTGCTATCACCGATGCCGGCATGGAAACTGATCTCGGTCTCCGTGCCTTGCGGGCTTTTGAGCAGGCCGCCTATGCCCATCTTGCCCGGATTCGGATGGCAGGAGCCGTCGAACCAGGCCAGCCATGCGCTGGCATCGGGTTGCCGGGACGCCTGTTTCTGTGCGTGTGCCGTGAGTTTGGCCTGTTTATGCGCGGCGAGCTTGGTGGCGATATGTGCTTTTTCCTGCAGTCGTCGGGTCAACAGTTCGTTTAAAGGGCTGCTTCCTGCTACTTTGCTCAAGATTTCGCTCAGTGCTGCTTCTTCGCTGATGCCGAGGCGTTTCGCCAGGCGCAGGCTGGCGGACTTCTCTTTTTTATAAGCGATTTCGGATAATTCAGCGGCGGTGCACATATAGATAGGGTGTAAGCAGGTAGGCAGATATTACGTGGAAATCAGCTTGCCGCTGGAAGGAAATAGTCGCTCTTGCTAGTATGTGGGTTACTTTTCAGGCGCCGTGCTTGCAGATATGAATACATGTCAAAAAGCAATTTTTTTGACTGTTTTCAAAAATATCGCAAGAGCAGCTTGCATAAAGCACTGTTTTTTTATACAGTACGGTTTCTGGCTCCAAACACTGTATAAACCCTGTTTCGTTACAACCAACCGCCGAAAGAATCTTTATGGACGACAAAAAAATCGCTGCCAGCTCGGACAAGAGTAAAGCACTCGCCGCTGCACTAGCGCAAATTGAAAAGCAGTTCGGTAAAGGTTCGGTGATGCGCATGGAAGATGGCGCGGTCGTCGAAGAAGTACAGGTTGTATCTACCGGCTCCCTCGGACTGGATATCGCACTCGGCGTCGGTGGCTTGCCACGTGGCCGTGTGGTTGAAATCTACGGTCCTGAATCGTCGGGTAAAACCACGCTGACCCTGCAAACCATCGCAGAAATGCAAAAGCTGGGTGGCACTTGCGCGTTTATCGATGCAGAACATGCACTGGACGTGACTTACGCGCAGAAGCTGGGCATCAATTTGTCCGAGCTGCTGATTTCGCAACCAGATACCGGCGAACAGGCACTGGAAATCTGCGACGCGCTGGTACGCTCGGGCGGCGTCGACCTGATCGTTATTGACTCGGTCGCGGCACTGACACCACGCGCTGAAATTGAAGGCGATATGGGTGATTCCCTACCAGGTTTGCAAGCACGTCTGATGTCGCAGGCATTGCGTAAATTGACCGGTAGTATCAATCGCACCAACACGCTGGTGATCTTCATTAACCAGATTCGTATGAAAATCGGTGTGATGTTCGGTAATCCTGAAACCACCACCGGCGGTAATGCATTGAAGTTTTACGCATCGGTTCGTCTGGACATCCGTCGTACCGGTTCGATCAAATCTGGCGATGAAGTGATAGGTAACGAAACCAAGATCAAAGTCGTTAAAAATAAAATCGCTCCACCATTCAAGGAAGCGCACTTCGACATTCTGTATGGCGAAGGCACATCGCGTGAAGGTGAAATCCTCGATTTGGGCGCCGATGCCAAAATCGTTGAAAAGTCGGGCGCCTGGTATAGCTATAACGGCGAACGCATCGGCCAGGGTAAGGACAATGCACGTAATTACCTGAAAGAGCGTCCGGAACTGGCACGCGAAATCGAAAACAAGGTACGTGCTTCGCTGGGCGTGCCTGAATTGAGCCCGATCAAGGCGGATGAACCAGCTGCAAAGAAATCTTCGGCCAAGGAAAGCAAAGAAGCCAAAGAACTGAAAGAAGTTGAATAAGGTACAGCGTCGCTGCACTTGATTCAAAGTTTGATATTAACGAGCGCCCGCGCTGAAGGACTCATATGGCAAAACTGCAAGTGAGTCTGAAAGCGCGGGCGCTTCGCTATTTATCGGCACGCGAACACAGTCGGCAAGAGTTGGGACGCAAGCTGGCGCGCTATGCGCAAGAGGGCGACGACGTCGAAGCCTTGCTCGATACGCTGGAAGCAGCGAAGTTTCTTTCACAAAGTCGCTTTTCCGAATCGCTGGTACACAGACGTGCGGCTCGCTTCGGCAATAGCCGCATCATGTCTGAATTAAAAAGTCATGGCATAGATCCAGAGTCGCTGACTGACATCAAGGCGAATCTGGAAACAGATGAGTTTGCGCGCGCACGCGGAGTGTGGGAGCGCAAGTTTGGTACGGTGGCAACGAGTCAGGAAGAGCGGGCCAAGCAGATGCGTTTTTTGATGCAGCGCGGATTTTCGCATCGGGCGATACAGGCTGCGATGCGTGCAACAAATACAGACGAAGATTGAAATGCCAGTCTGTGTTTATAAGAACCACAGACTGGCAGACATGATTAGTGATCCATCAGGGCTTTGACATGCACTGCCGTGCTTGAAGCCAAACCTTCCAGGCTGTAACCACCTTCCAGTATAGAAACGATGCGTCCTGCGCAGGTTTCGTCAGCGATTTTCATCAATTCACGTGTAACCCAGTCAAAGTCATCATCCTGCAACTTTAGACCTGCCAGCGGATCCAGGTGATGCGCATCGAAGCCGGCTGAAATAATGATCAGTTCGGGATTGAAGGCACGGATAGCGGGCAGCATTTTTGCTGCAGTCTGTTCGCGGAACAAGGCCGAATCACAACCGCGTGGCAGCGGCACGTTGACGATATTGTGCGACACGCCGGTTTCCTTTTCGAGGCCGGTACCCGGATAGAAATGTGACTGATGGCTGGATGCATAGAACAATTCCGGCCGGTCATAAAACGCTGCTTGCGTACCGTTACCGTGATGGACGTCGAAATCGATGACGGCTACGCGTTCCAGCTTGTGTACTTCGTAGGCATAGGCCGCAGCAATCGCCGCCTGATTGAAAATGCAAAAACCCATCGCACGGCTGGGTTCGGCGTGGTGACCACATGGGCGGGTTGCGCAGAATACGTTATGCGCTTCGTTGTCCAGCACCAGGTCTACACCCGCGCAGGCTGCGCCTACACAGCGCATGACGGCTTCCAGCGAACCTGGCGACATGACGGTATCGCCGCCATCCAGCGGCATGGTGCCACGGTAGGGTGATGCGTCTTCAACGTCGAGTACAAAGTCTTCGGTATGGATGAGTAACACCTGTTCACGTGTGCCCATAGGCGCTTCGCGCCACTCTGCCGCGGCAAATTCCGGTACGCGCAAGGCGCGCAGGACGGCCTTCAAACGCTCCGGAGATTCAGGATGTCCGGAGCCAGGTTTGTGTTCCAGGCAGGCGTCGTGCGTATAGATAACTGTGGTCATATTTAATTATTGATGCCAGCTGTGGCGGCATCTTCTCCTTGATAAAAACCTGAATAGCGGATGCGTCGTTGCGCCCCGATCTGTGCATGCCTGCCATTATAGAGGCGCATTCCCGGGCAGGCGACTATAGCCGGCCGATTTAAACGACGGCTTCCTGGTATGCGGTAAGCAAGACAGTTTTATTGCGTTGACTGTGGCCGGATAGCGGTAAACGTCCATTTTTGGCCTGAAAGCAGGATATGATCTGTTCCTGTCAGGAATGTAAGTTCGCCTGTAGAAGAGTAATTCGTACTTTCACCGCCTAAAACCCAGCCGCTAATCTGCCATCTTTATGACGTATTCCGTCGAGCTTCAATTCGCCGCCAAAACCGATACGGGTTTGGTGCGTGCGCATAATGAAGATGCGGTGGAAATCAGTGAGGTACACAAAGCAGTCGTTTTGGCTGATGGTATGGGCGGCTACAACGCTGGCGAAATTGCCAGCGGCATCGCGACTACCGTTTTCCGCGCCGCGCTGGAACAGCAATTACAGCAAGTGCAGGAAAAAGGCCGTGCCACCAGCAGCAAGTCTTTGCAGCGACTGGTAGTGGACTCAGTCAGCGCTGCTAATGAGCAGATACTTGAGGTGGCACGCATCCAGCCGCAGTACAGCGGCATGGGTACGACACTGGTCGCCGCTTTATTCCATCATGACCGGGTTGTCGTCGCACACGTCGGCGATTCCCGGGCCTATCGTTTCCGGCGGGGACAACTGACACAAATCACTCGCGATCATTCGCAACTGCAGGAACAGATCGATGCTGGACTGGTAAGTCCGGAGTGGGCACGTTTCGCACCGAATAAAAACCTGATTACGCGTGCGTTAGGGGTGGCCGCGCAAGTTGATGTAGAAGTGAATGATTACCAGACCGAGGGCGGCGATATCTACTTGCTGTGCTCGGATGGTCTGTCCGACATGTTGGGCAGTGAACAGATGAGCGCGATGCTGGCTGATAACGATACGGATCTTGAATTATTATGTAGTTCGCTGGTGCAAGCGGCAAATGACAATGGCGGGCGCGATAACATTTCCGTCATCCTGGTCCAGGTTGTATCAAGCATGCCCGCGCCTAAAGCGTGGTGGGAACGTCTGGCGGCCAGCTTCAAATCCTGACTTGGCATAGATATTGATAGTGTGGTCGTTGAACCCGCCTAAACAGGTGTAAACAGATAAGCAAGAAGAAAGCTGGGAAGTAATAATGCCTACGATTATTTTGGCAAAAGACGGTATCGCCTTGCAGAAATTCCAGTTGTTGAAAGAGCGCACCAGCATAGGCCGGCGTTCCTATAACGACATCGTCATAGATGCGGCCGGAATCAGCGCTGAACATGCGGTGATCATTTCACATCCGGTCGGATGTTATTTTGAAGACCTGGGCAGTACCAATGGCAGCCAGATTAACGGCAGGGTCGTCACGAAACATTTGCTGGAAGACAGTGATGTGATTGCACTTGCTACGCATACCATTCAGTATTGCGCGACTGCCAGCATGGACGATTCCATCATGGTATTGGCTGACAATATAAGTGGCATGGAAGATCTGGGCGATATCCAGCAAATTACCGAACCATCGTATCGCGATTCAATAGAAGCAACCATGAGTACAACCGCTGTAATCAAAATCCTCAACGGAGCCAGTGCGGGCAAGGAAGTGGTCTTGAACAAGGTCCTGACGACCATAGGTCGCCCGGGCCGGCATGTCGCCGTATTCGCGATAGGCCCGCAAGGCTATAGCCTGACCCATGTCGAAGGCGAAGATTATCCAGTGGTCAACGGGGCATCGATAGGCATGCTGACCCAGAGCCTGAACAATGGCGACCAAATCCACCTGTCGGGTACTGACATCGTTTTTCTGCATGAGGCCTGACGTATTCCTGCGTCGCTGCACTGCCGCAAGACAAAATTTATCGCACCATGTGACAAATTTTGGCGCGGCTCTAACCAAAATTGTTACTTTTCGTTAAATAATTGTGACAATCTCGCAAGATTGGGCTGAATTTGGGGTGGCACAGCGATTGCTGTATGTCTGTCAGGGTGGAAAAGCTACCTGTATTCCCAAACCAGGAGAAAAAGATGAAATCGATGAAAATGATGAAGAAAGCACAAAGCGGTTTTACGCTGATCGAATTGATGATCGTTGTGGCGATTATTGGTATTTTGGCTGCGGTAGCGATTCCACAGTATCAGGATTATGTGACACGTGCGAAGTTGGCGAAAGTTAATGCGGCTGTGGATTCCCTGAAGCTTGCACAGGCGGAATATATGCAAAACAATAACGGTACTGCATCGACCTCGTTGACTAGCTTGGGTATTGGGACTCCGACGCTCACTAATGAAGTTACTAACTTGGCACTGGATGGATCGGGTAATATTGCTGCGACTCTTGGCAATATTGGTTCTCCATATAACGGTGCTGTAGTTACATTTACTCCGCAAGCAAGTGAAACGGCTGTAACTTGGGCTATCAGTTGCTCTGGTTATACTGCTTCTACGAAAACCAATGGGATTATGACTAAAGTATTTGGCCCAGTAGATGCAAGTTGCTAATCCAGTAGCTTTGGGTGAAAGGGACTCTGAGGAGTCCCTTTTTTATTATTCATAAGTAGCGATGTGATGAATCCATAAATGTGCAAAAGAGGGATACCTTCTATTTGGGTTGTGCTATGCATAGCCTTATTAGCTGCCGCGCTTTATCTTCCTTTTCTTGGTAATGGTCTGGTATTCGACGATCACGGCTTGTTCACAAGCATGATGGTTTATGACAGTGCGCTGTTACCGTTTGATCTTCAGCCACGAACATTCCCCTATTTCACGCTTGGACTGATACAGGTCTTGAGTGGAAGTATTGAAGTCAATCGCATCTTCAACATTGCCCTGCATTTGGCTTGCGCCTTCACGCTATTTTTTTTGTTAAGAGATTTATTGCAGCAGGCTATAAGGGAGTCAAACTTCCAGCGCATAGACATCAGGCCAGATCCGGCACGTGCGCAGCTGCTTGCAGGCCTGGGTGCGTGCATTTTTACAATTCATCCGATTGCTGTATACGGTGTTGCCTATCTCGCCCAACGTACGATTCTATTTGCAACACTGTTTTCTCTTCTTTCACTCTGGTTTTATCGTCGGGCATTCGAGAAAAACAGAGCAGCAGATTTGTTCACTGCCGCGTTGTTTTACTCGATGGCTATTTTTTCCAAGCAGCATGCAATCATGTTGCCTTTGGCAGGAATATTTCTGACCGCTTTGTATCAACAGAATTTGGGTTCAATTTACAAGCGGATTTCGCTTTATCTTGTGTTGTGTTTTCCCGCCGCATGGCTGGTCTTGTCTATGACGACACAAGTTGTCGCGACCAGTTATGAGCCGTCTGTCGGGGCGATGGTGGTGCAGATGAATAAGGCCGTTGTGTTGCAACATGAGACTGCAATACTGGATCAGCCTTGGGGGAGGTGGCTGGTCAGTATATTAATGCAGGCGGGTTTCTTTTTTGACTATTTCTTTTATTGGATAGTGCCCGACGTGAGGGTGCTTTCGGCGGATATGCGGTTTGATTTCGTCGACATCTGGTTTTCGTGGGCAACTTACCTGAAGGCGATTCTCTTCTTTTTATCGCCGTTGATTGCTGTTTATTTTTTGCGGAAAAAGGGGCTGGTTGCGCTATTTTGCTGTGGATTTTTGTATAGCTGGTTTCTTTTTTTGACAGAATTGGCCGCGGTGCGTTTTCAGGAACCATTTGTTTTATACAGAAGTTATTTATGGGCACCGGGCTACTTCATCATGCTGGTGGCCGTATGTGCACATTTTTCGAGCCGTTGGTTAATGATTGCAGCAACGCCATTGTTGATTATTTGTTTTTTGTTGGCGCGAGATCGTCTGCATAGCTTTTCTGACGAAAGCGCACTATGGAAAGATGCTGCCCAAAAGCTGACGTCAACGGAGCTTGTGGGTAGCGATCGAATTTTTTATAACCGAGGCAATGCGTATTTGGCAGAGAAAAAATATGCGGAAGCAATTGCGGACTATTCGTTGATGATTCAGCGAAATCCTACGTTTCCGTATGCTTACTATAATCGCGGTCTGGCTTACTCGTCTCTAAAACAGAATAAAGAAGCGCTCGCCGATGTTGATTACTCACTATCGCTTGATCCTAATAATGCAGCCGCAATGTACACGCGGGGTTTTATTCTTGAAGAGCAAGGATGTTTTGAGCAAGCCAGGGGTGCGTATGCGAGCAGTCTGGCTTTGGGTAACCGCGTTGCGAAACTGAAGCTCGGTGAGCTGGATAAGAAAAGTGCTATGCGCAAATCTGTTAAGCAGGGCACAGAAATCGGCGCTTGCCCTGAGTAATCCTTTGTTTATGGGGCGCTGAGACTACCATCAGTAGTCGACCAGCTCCCCGACTTCCCACCATGCTTTTCCTCCACCCGGACGTCAGACATCACCATCCCTCTATCCACCGCCTTGCACATATCGTAAATCGTCAACAAACCGATTTGCACGGCGGTCAGTGCTTCCATCTCAACGCCGGTTTTGCCGAAGGTTTCAACTTGTGCGGTACATGTAACGCTGGAGTTCGCTTCGTTTACCGCGAAATCTACCGTGACGCGGGTCAGGGCGAGTGGGTGGCATAGCGGGATCAGGTCGCTGGTGCGCTTGGCACCCATGATGGCGGCGATGCGCGCGATGCCCAGTACATCGCCTTTTTTGGCGGTACCTGAAGTAATGATGGCCAGCGTTTCCGCTTTCATGCGGATGACGCCGCTGGCTATCGCGATGCGGTGGGTTTCATTTTTGCTGCCGACATCGACCATATGCGCCTGGCCGGTGGCATCGAAATGGGTCAGGCCGTCGTTGGCGGCTGTGTTGTCTTTATTTGTAGTCATGGTGACAAAAGGGCGGGGAAGCGCCAGAGGTGGAACGTTTGCAATGAGCAGGTATCATAGCATCGTGAAACTGAAATTCATTATTCCTTCTGCTATTTCCTCATCACGACCATGGCTGCGCTCGCTGGCTATGGCGGGCTTGTTGGCATGCGTGAGCATGCCGGGATTGGTCGCGCCCGTGCACGCGCAATCGCTGCCCAGCCTGGGTGATACCGAACGCGAGGCTTTGTCGCCGTTGATGGAGCGCAAGCTGGGTGAACAGATCATGCGCGAGATCAAGCGTAATCGCGATTATCTGAGCGATGCTCCGTTGCAAGAATATTTGAATAATCTGGGCGCCAGCCTGCTGACCGTGCGTCCGGAAGCACGTGGTGAAGCACAATACGATTTCTTTTTCTTTGCGGTACGCGATCCCATGCTCAACGCGTTCGCCTTGCCGGGTGGATTCATAGGTGTGCATTCGGCGCTGGTGCTGGCGGCGCAGAATGAGTCCGAATTGGCCTCGGTGATGGCGCATGAGATCGGCCACGTGGCGCAGCGTCATATTGCTCGTATGCTGGGCAAGCAAAAGCAGGACATGTTGATTCCGCTGGCGGCCATGGTGTTGGGTGCGTTGGCCATCAGCTCCAGTCCGGATGCCGGGATGGCGATGATTATGGGTGGGCAGGGGCTGGCGATACAGCGTCAGCTCAATTTCAGCCGCGAAGCCGAACGTGAAGCCGATAGGGTCGGGCTCGATATCATGCGCGAAGCAGGTTTTGAAACCACCGGCATGATCAATTTCTTTGGCCGTTTGCAAACCGCCAGCCGCAACTATAGCGACAACGCGCCGCCTTACCTGCGTTCACACCCGATGACGACGGAACGTATCGCCGATATCCAGGCGCGCACCCGTGATTTGCGTTACCGGCAACATGTGGATAGTCTCGATTTCCCTTTGATACAGGCGCGTGTGAAAGTCTTGCAAGATCCCAGTCATCAAGGTTTGATCGATGCAGCATCCGCGTTTGAACGTCAGTTACAGCTGAAAACACGTACCGCGATAGTGGCTGGTAAATATGGTTTGGCCGTGATTGCCCTGCGGCAGGGTAATCCTGCCAAAGCGCAAAGTCTGTTGAACGATGCTCGTGCTGCCTTGAATAATGGCTCGCCGAGTTCCAAGAGCGCAGTGCTGTCCAGCCTCGCTATCGAGATCAAGCTGGCAGCACATCAGCCACGCGAAGCAGTGCAGGAAGCGGACGCGGCGCGTGCACAATTCCCAATTTCGCGCGGCATCGCATTGCAGTATGCGGATGCACTGTTTGCGGCCGGGCGTTATGAAGATGCTGCGACTTATTTACGTGACCAGACACAGTTGTATCGGCAGGAGCCACAGCTGTATGAGCGTCTGGCCAAAGTCTATGCGGCATTGAAGATGCAGGCGCAGCAGCATCTCGCTTTGGCTGAATCGTATGCGTTGAACGGCAGTCTCTCGGCGGCACTGGATCAGTTGTCTATTGCACGCAAAGCACCCGATGCCTCGTTCTACGATCAGTCGATTATCGATGCACGTGAACGTGAGATTAAAGCGCAGCGTCTGGAAGAAATACGCCAGGAAAAAGAAGGCTATACCGGATAGTTACCGAGCCTCAGTCTGCAGCGCGCGGCTTGCGTATGAAACCGAAGTGAGTATCAAGGTCGTCATCCTTGATGTAATGCAGGTTGATGTAGCCTGAGTTTGTTTGC
The DNA here is from genome assembly GCF_903993245.1 of Herminiimonas sp. Marseille-P9896. Lineage (NCBI taxonomy): Bacteria > Pseudomonadati > Pseudomonadota > Betaproteobacteria > Burkholderiales > Oxalobacteraceae > Herminiimonas > Herminiimonas sp. Marseille-P9896. The sequence continues at coordinate 1,045,045 of NZ_CAJEVT010000001.1, forward strand.
AAACTTAAGCTACCGGTCTTCCCTTCATTTTCCAGCCAAGCCAGCAGTTCCTCATCTTTAATCGGGCGATTCCCGAGTTCAATCTGCGGTAAGCACAAAGCCATATCCCGGTCGTCCAGCGCGGAAAATTTGTCATCGCCATGCAGAAATAATCTTCCCGTAGCACTGAGATAAGCAGCATTGATATTGTTCGACGGCTCACCTGTATGCAGGACAAAACCATGAACGGGATCAGTGTGCGCAATATATGGTGCGATTTCGAGATCGACATACACGCGTTGCGGGCCGTTCTGAAAATAGTAGCGACCTTGCGTGTCGCAAGCGTAGTTGCGCTGTATGAAGCTGATTAAAGCGGGATGGGCGATTTTGTCGCCCGGTAGTTGCTGTGCTTGTGCCGCCTCATTGCGCATGCGCCAGTTGCCACGCGCATCGAGTGCCAGCCAGCCGTAGCAATGCGGGACATTGGGCCACTTGGCCAAAGCTTGTGCAACGATTGCATCCATTCCACCTCCTCAGGCGGCTGTACCTTCGAGGAATCTGACCATACGTTGTGGCAGCCAGTTCAATTTACCCGGTATAGTGCCGACGGCAAAGCCGACATGCCCGCCATGTGCCGGATATTCCAGCGTGACTTTATCTGATGCTTTGGATGGTAAATATTTTGCGGGCAGGAAAGGATCGTTGCGCGCATTCAGTACCAGTGTCGGCACGGTGATGTCTTTCAATACGTGCTTGGCACTGGCGCGCTGCCAGTAGTCTTCGGTGTTGAGGTAACCATGCAGCGGTGCTGTCACTATATTGTCGAAGGCGTACAGGTCACGCGATTGCAGCATGGCATCGCGATTAAAGAGGTCAGGGAATTGTGCCAGCTTGGCCACGCATTTCGGCTTCAGTGTTTCGAGGAAGACGCGCGTGTAAATCATATTGAAACCGCGCGATAGCGCACCGCCGCCACCAGCCAGATCGAGTGGTGCGGACACTGCGCAAGCGGCGTCGACGATTTCGGCCTGATGTTGCGATTCGCCCAGCCAGCGCAACAGCGCATTTGCGCCGAGCGAAACACCGGTTGCATAGAACTTGCCCGCACCGCGTGCGCGTGCATACGGCACCAGGCGTTGCAGTATCCAGTTGATTTCCGGTGCATCGCCGGAGTGATAGAAGCGCGGTGCGCGATTCAATTCACCCGAACAACCACGGAAGTGCACCACCGCTCCCGACCAGCCTAGACCGCTGATGTGCGCCATCAAGGCGCGTGCGTAGTGGCTGTTGGACGAGCCTTCCAGCCCGTGGAACAGCACAATGAAAGGCAGGTTTTTACGCCCGTCGACAAAATCCAGATCGATGAAGTCAGCGTCGGGCGTATCCCAGCGTTCACGCCGGTAGCTGACTTCAGGTTTGTTGATGAACTTGGCTGGATAGATGGTTTGCAGATGGCCGCCGGGCAGCCAGCATGGAGCGGGATAGTTCATTACTGGCTTAGTCCTGGAAATTCTGAGGCGTCATGCACGGCACGAAGGTGGCTTGCTTACCTGGTGACAAGCACTGCAATCAGTGCAGCACATTGCTGCTGTGTGCGAGTTCGGCGCGCGGTTTGCCGGGTGCGATGGAAGCGTGATGCAGCACGATGCGCCAGCCCACCGGCGTTTTGATATACACATTGGTGGCGATGATGTGAATGTCGCGGTCGTCTGTCGTGTTGACGGCTTCGATCAGATTGTGCACGGCATTCATGGTGTTCTGTGAAGTATGCAGCTGGGTCGGGCGGATATGTACACCGCCGCGGGTGAAGATTTCCTCCCATGAGGCACGGATGGCGGCGTAGCCGATCAAGCGCGTGCCGTCAGGGTGGATGCAGACGATTTCTTCATCGTCTGCCCATAAAGCCATGAGTGCATCCAGATCGGCACGGCCGATAGCATCGTAAAGTGCGACTTCGATGTCGTCTGCGGTACCGAACTGTTTGCGGGCTTTGGGCATGATGGTCTTAGTGGTGGTGTACGACTGCACCTGGTTTCAGGCGATATACGGTGCCGCAGTACGGACATTTTGCTTCACCGCCGTGGGACAACTCCAGGAACACGCGTGGATGCGAGCTCCAGGCCGGCATCGCCGGGTTAGGGCAGTAGGCTGGCAAATCCTTGCCGTCCAGTTCGATTGCGGATGTGCCCTTGCTTGCTTCTGTCATTTCATTCTCCGAATTACTAGGTTGTAGTCTTGATGCTTGCTTATATATTTAAACGATAGTCAGCCAATGGCTGTATTGCGGCGCTTTACCAGCGACCACATCAAAGAACAGCGATTGCAGTTGGGTTGTGACCGGGCCGCGCTTGCCGTCGCCGATCTGGCGGTTGTCGAGTTCGCGTATCGGTGTGACTTCTGCTGCGGTGCCGGTAAAGAAGGCTTCGTCGCAGCAATACATTTCGTCACGGGTGATGCGTTTTTCGATGACTTCGATACCGAGGTCACGTGCCATCGTCAGCACTGCGTCGCGGGTGATGCCGTCGAGGCAGGATGCCAGGTCTGGTGTATAGAGTTTGCCGTTCTTGACGATGAACACGTTTTCGCCGGAGCCTTCGGAGACATAACCGTCGGTGTCCAGCAACAATGCCTCGTCGTAACCGTCGGTCAGCGCTTCCTGGTTCGCCAGGATGGAGTTGATGTAGTAACCGCAAGCCTTGGCGCGTACCAGCGAGACATTGACATGGTGACGGGTGAACGACGAGGTTTTGACGCGTATACCTTTGTTCAGGCCGTCTTCGCCCAGATAAGCGCCCCACGGCCACGCTGCGATCGCGACATGGATGGTATTGCCTTTGGCGGAGATGCCGAGTTTTTCATCGCCGATCCAGACCAATGGACGCAGATAGCAGGTTTCCAGCTTGTTTTCGCGGACCACTTGCAATTGCGCTTCCATTACTGTTTCCAGATCAAATGGAATTTTCAGCTGAAAAATCTTGGCGGAATTAAACAGCCGTTCTGTATGTTCGCGCAGGCGGAAGATCGCCGTGCCTTTGTCGGTTTTGTAAGCGCGCACGCCTTCAAACACACCCATGCCGTAGTGCAGTGTATGGGTCAATACATGAACGGTTGCATCGCGCCAGTCGATTAATTTGCCGTCTTTCCAAATTTTGCCGTCGCGATCAGACATCGACATTTCGGGATCTCCAGTAATTGTGCAAGATCTCGATTTTAACGGATTCGGCTATCGAGAAAGAATGATCAAGGGCATTCTTGCGCGAAATATTGCGATTTTGCGTGCGTATTGAGATCGCTTGAACCGTGCGGATAGTGCTGAAAATATTTTTTGTTATAAAAATTGAATCAATTTGAGGTGGGTGCTTCTAACCCGGGGATTTGCTGCATCGCGGTAATTTCCTTAATATGCGGCCTCTGATTTCCGTCCGGATTGCCTTTTTTGCCCTTTTTCAAGCTGAAACTAGGCATAAAACCAAGGTTTTTGCGGCATCTGGTGCGGTAAAATAGCGGTCTTTCTGATTTTTCATCTTTAACCCTCCAATTTACGAGCACATGCAATTTAAAAGATTGAGCGACCTGATCGCGCGTGGTGAACTGCAGGGCAAGCGCGTTTTTATCCGTGCCGATCTCAATGTACCGCAAGACAGCACGGGCAATATTACCGAGGACACGCGTATCCGCGCTTCGGTGCCGGCGATACAGCAGGCCTTGCAGGCAGGTGCCGCGGTCATGGTAACGTCGCATTTGGGACGTCCGGTCGAAGGCGAATTCAAACCTGCCGATACCCTGGCGCCGATTGCGCAACGTTTGTCCGAATTGCTGGGCCAACCCGTGGCCTTGAAGCAAAACTGGGTAGACGGCGTTGATGTTGCGCCGGGCCAGGTGGTCTTGCTGGAAAACTGCCGCGTCAATAAAGGCGAAAAAAAGAACGACGATGCACTGGCGCAAAAGATAGCAGCGCTGTGCGATGTCTACGTCAATGATGCATTCGGTACCGCCCATCGCGCGGAAGCAACGACACATGGCATCGCCAAGTACGCACCGGTAGCCTGCGCGGGTCCTTTGCTGGCAGCCGAGCTGGATGCATTGGGCAAAGCCTTGTTTGCACCGGCCAGCCCATTGGTTGCCATCGTTGCCGGTTCCAAGGTTTCGACCAAACTGACTATCCTGAAAACGCTGGCGGATAAGGTTGATAACCTGATCGTCGGCGGTGGTATTGCGAATACCTTCATGCTGGCTGCCGGTCTGAAAATCGGCAAGTCGCTGGCCGAAGCGGATCTGGTCGGTGACGCCAAAGCCATCATAGACATGATGGCTAAACGCGGTGCATCGGTACCTATTCCGGTCGACGTCGTGTGCGCGAAAGAATTTGCGCCGACCGCAGCAGCGACCGTCAAGGATGTCGCTGATGTAGCCGATGACGACATGATCCTCGACATCGGCCCGAAAACAGCCGACTTGCTGGCCAAACAAATTGCGCAGGCTGGCACCATCGTCTGGAACGGTCCGGTCGGCGTATTTGAATTCGACCAGTTCGCCAACGGTACTAAAACCCTGGCTTACGCGATTGCGGAATCCAAGGGCTTTTCAGTGGCTGGTGGCGGCGATACTCTGGCGGCGATTGCCAAGTACGATATCGCTGACAAGATAGGCTATATCTCGACTGGTGGCGGTGCCTTCCTCGAATTCCTCGAAGGTAAAGCCTTGCCTGCGGTCGCTATTCTGGAACAGCGCGCACAAAGCTGAATGCAGCAAACGGAAGCACGCGATTCCTTGCGTGCCTTCCGCTGATTGTTTTTAAAGAAAATTGCAGCAGTATCGAACTACTGTTGAACCTTTTACTGATTTTGGAGAATTACCATGCCTCTCGTATCCATGCGTCAATTACTCGACCACGCAGCCGAAAACGGCTACGGTCTGCCTGCGTTCAACGTCAACAACCTTGAACAGGTCACGGCCATCATGGAAGCGGCGAATGAAGTCGGCGCACCGGTAATCATGCAAGCATCCGCTGGCGCACGCAAATATGCGGGTGAACCATTCCTGCGTCACTTGATTGAAGCAGCAGTCGAAGCGTACCCACATATTCCCGTCGTCATGCACCAGGATCACGGCCAGTCGCCAGCAGTCTGTATGGCGGCGATCCGTTCCGGTTTCACCTCGGTGATGATGGACGGTTCCCTGAACGAAGATGGCAAATCAGTTGCCAGCTACGAATACAACGTTGAAGTATCGCGCAAGGTTGTCGAGTTCTCGCACGCGATCGGCGTCACGGTAGAAGCAGAACTGGGTGTGCTCGGTTCGCTGGAAACCATGATGGGCGACAAGGAAGACGGTCACGGCGCTGACGGCAAAATGACACGCGAACAATTGTTGACTGACGTGGAGCAAGCAGCAGACTTCGTTAAGAAAACCCAGTGTGACGCACTCGCTATCGCGATCGGTACTTCGCACGGCGCATACAAATTCACCAAGAAGCCTACCGGCGACATCCTGGCGATCGAACGTATCCGCGAAATCCACACCCGCATTCCTAACACCCATCTGGTGATGCACGGTTCGTCTTCGGTACCGCAAGAATTGCTGGCGGAAATCCGCGAATTCGGCGGTGACATGAAAGAAACCTACGGCGTGCCAGTAGAAGAAATCCAGGAAGGCATCAAGAACGGCGTGCGCAAGATCAATATTGATACCGATATCCGTCTTGCGATGACCGGTGCGATCCGTCGTTACTTCATCGAGAATCCATCCAAGTTCGATCCGCGCGATTACCTGAAACCAGCACGTGAAGCGGCCAAGCAAGTATGTAAGGCACGCTTCCTGGCATTCGGTTGCGAAGGACAGGCTGCCAAGATCAAGCCGCTGCCTTTGGACAAAATTGCAGAGAAGTACAAAAAAGGCGAACTGGCGCAAATCATTCAGTAAAGTGTCCGCAGCAATTTGTTTGCTGCAATTATTTGGTAGTGCATACCCACCTTCGGCGATTCCTGGAATCGCCGTTTCAGATTTATGGAAACGTCATGACTAGTTTGTATCAATCCACCATTACATCACTGCCTTTACTCGGTCGCGGCAAAGTGCGCGAAAACTACGCGGTAGGCGACGACAAAATTCTGATCGTTACCAGTGATCGTTTGTCCGCATTCGACGTGGTGATGAATGAACCGATTCCAACCAAAGGTCAGGTGCTGAATCAGATGTCTGACTTCTGGTTCGAGAAACTGAAAGATATCGTGCCTAATCATTTGACAGGGATTGCACCTGAATCCGTGGTGGCACCAGACGAAGTGGCACAAGTAAAGAATCGTGCAGTGGTCGCCAAGCGTCTGCAACCGATACTGGTGGAAGCCGTTGTGCGCGGTTACCTGATCGGTTCCGGCTGGAACGATTACAAAGCGAGCGGTGCAGTTTGCGGTGTGGCTTTGCCAGCAGGTCTGAAGCAGGCAGAAAAACTGCCTGAACCGATCTTCACACCGGCAGCGAAAGCCGAGATGGGTGAGCACGATGAAAACATCACTTTCGCTGATATGGAACAACGCATAGGCAAAGAACTGGCCAACAAAATCCGTGACGTCAGCATCAAGCTGTACAAAACTGCTGCTGACTATGCAGCTACACGCGGCATCATCATTGCCGACACCAAATTTGAATTCGGCCTGGATAAAGACGGTACCCTGCACCTGATGGATGAAGTGCTGACCGCTGACTCGTCGCGTTTCTGGCCTGCTGATTCGTATGCTACCGGCATCTCGCCACCATCGTTCGACAAGCAATTCGTGCGTGATTACCTGGAAACACTGACCGAGTGGAAAAAGACTGCGCCAGCACCAGCATTGCCTGCTGACGTCATCGAAAAAACCGGTGCCAAGTATCGCGAAGCACTGACCCGTTTGACTGGTCAAGAACTGAAAGGCTGATATGGCAGACGCATTGACAACCAAGCCAGTAGTTGGCGTGATCATGGGCTCTTCATCTGACTGGGATGTGATGCAGCACGCAGTCGCGATCCTGAAGGATTTTGGTATTGCACATGAAGCGCAGGTAATTTCTGCGCATCGCATGCCGGATCAAATGTTTGCCTATGCCGAGTCGGCACGCAGCCGCGGCTTGCGTGCCATCATCGCTGGTGCTGGCGGTGCTGCGCACTTGCCGGGCATGGTTGCAGCCAAAACCATCGTGCCCGTGCTCGGTGTGCCGGTACCTTCCAAATACCTGCGTGGTGAAGACTCCCTGCTGTCCATCGTGCAAATGCCGAAAGGCATCCCGGTTTCGACCTTTGCGATCGGTGAAGCAGGTGCGGCGAATGCTGCGCTGGCGGCAATCGCCATCCTCGCCACCACTGATGACAAACTGGCTGCCAGCCTGCAAGAATTCCGCGCCAAACAAACGCAAATCGCCGTAGAAATGACCCTGCCGACATGAGCACACCGAAACAACTCCCGCCTTTGAATCCATCCGCAACACCTGGCACCTGGCTGGGTGTCATGGGTGGTGGCCAGCTCGGCCGTATGTTTGCGCATGCCGCACAACAAATGGGCTTCAAGGTCGCGGTGCTGGAACCGGCACTCGATTGCCCGGCCAGCCACGCGGCTGATTATTTGCATTGCGCCGATTACACCGATAGCGAAGCCCTGGGCAAGCTGGCAGCGCAATGCGTAGCTGTCACGACTGAATTTGAAAACGTCTCGGCCAAGAGCCTGGCTTTCCTGGCGGAGAGCACCTTTGTTGCACCATCTGCCGATTGTGTTTCGATTGCACAGGACCGGATGGCAGAGAAGCGCTTCTTCATAGAATGCGCGACGACTTCGGGCGTATTCCCGGCGTCGCATAAAGAAATCAATTCAACTGCTGATGTTGATGCCGTACCTGATGATTTATTGCCTGGCATCCTGAAAACGGTACGCATGGGTTACGACGGTAAAGGCCAGGTCCGCGTCAAGACCCGTGAAGAATTGCACGCTGCCTATGCCGGTATGAATGGCGTGGCCTGCGTGCTGGAAAAAATGCTGCCGCTGGCATATGAAATCTCGGTGCTGGCTGCGCGTGGCGCGGACGGCAAGGCAGTGGTATATCCGATCGCGGAAAACGTCCATCGCAACGGCATCCTGTTCACCACCACGGTACCAGGTCCTAACATTACCAAGGCTTCTGCCGAGAAAGCACAAGCAGCAACATTGGCGGTGATCGAACAACTCGGTTATGTCGGCGTGCTGTGCATAGAATTCTTCGTGCTGACCGATGGTTCGCTGGTCGTCAATGAAATGGCACCACGTCCGCACAATAGCGGTCACTACACCATCGACGCCTGCATCACCAGCCAGTTTGCACAACAGGCACGGGCGATGGCGCGTTTGCCTTTGGGTGACGTACGTCAACACTCGCCAGCCGCGATGCTGAACATCCTGGGCGACATCTGGTTCGAAGGTGATTCCGACGAAGCACGTGAGCCGGCATGGGACAAAGTGCTGGCTTTGCCGGGTGCGAATTTGCACCTGTATGGCAAAGACACCGCACGTCGCGCGCGCAAGATGGGTCACATCACCTTTGTTGCAGCGACACTGGAAGAAGCGCAAGCCAACTTGCGCAAAGCCTGTGACATCCTTGGCATCGCTGCCTGATTGCACTGACTAAGTTATCCATGCCTGAAGAGAAACTGGACTGGCCGGCGATACGCGATGCAGCTCGTCGGCTGGAGCAGGGTGAGCTGGTCGCATTCCCTACTGAGACTGTTTACGGTCTTGGCGCGGATGCAGAAAACCCGGCCGCTGTAGCGAATATCTATGCGGCCAAAGGTCGTCCGTCGAATCATCCTGTCATCGTGCATCTGGCACCGGAAGCTGACCTGAGCTATTGGGCGCAGTCGGTTACGGCTGATGCGCAGAAACTGATCGCGGCATTCTGGCCGGGTCCGCTCACACTCATCCTGAAGCGTGCTGCACACATCCCGGACACCGTCTCAGGTGGCCAGGATTCGATAGGTTTGCGTTGCCCTTCACATCCGGTGGCACAGGCTTTGCTGCGTACTTTCAAGGATGGCAAAGGCGGCGTTGCTGCACCTTCCGCCAATAAATTCGGTCACGTCAGCCCGACCACGGCCGAGCACGTACGTAATGAGTTTGGTAATGATGCTGACAGTTTGCTGACTTGCATACTGGATGGTGGACAAAGCGAAGTCGGTATCGAATCGACCATCGTTGATATGTCGCGTGGTCACGCCGTGCTGCTGCGGCCAGGTCATATCAGTGCGGCGCAAATTGCAGAAGTCATAGGCTCTGCACCTGCGCTGCCGGATCAGGGGGCGCCACGTGCTTCCGGCACGCTGGAAGCACATTACGCACCGCGTACGCCAGTCGTGCAGGTAGATGGTGAACATTTGCTGGCCGTGGTGCAAAAGTTGATTACACGCGGCCGTCGCGTGGCGTTGATGCAGCATGCAGCCGATGCGATACCACCGGTTGCTGCCAACATGCGTTTACCGAATACACCGGGTGCTTACGCTCATGATTTGTACGCAGCACTGCGTGCGATGGATGAGGTACATGCCGATGTGATCATTGTGCAGACGCCACCGGCAGATGCCGCATGGAGCGGCGTCAATGACAGATTGCGCCGCGCGGCGCATGATTCACTCGGCGTCTTGCAGCAGCTGTTGCAGGATTGATGCGGCAGGAATAAAGCAGCTGGATTAAAACTGCAGCAGCTTTATTCAGACAGGAAGCGCCCGCCGTGGAAGACCAATGGCGCTTGCGCACGGACATCACAACATTCCACTTCGCCGACAAAGATAACGTGGTCGCCTTCCGGATAACGACTGCGGTTATGGCATTCAAACCAGGCCGAGACGCCAGTCAGGATGGGCAGGCCGGTAGGTGAGAGTGTGTAATCCACACCGGCGAAGCGATCATCGCTGGGTTTGGCAAACTTCATCGCCAGTTCAGCCTGATCGGCGGCCAGGATGTTGATCACGTAGTGCGAGTTACCGCTGAATACCGGCATGCTTTTGGCGGCCTGGTTGAGGCTCCACAATACCAGCGGCGGATTCAGCGAAACGGAATTGAAGGAGCTGGCAGTCAGTCCGAGAAAGCTATTGTCAGCCAGACGGGTCGTGATAATGGTCACGCCAGTGGCAAATTGTGAGAGCGCATCACGGAAATGGCGCGCATCCATCACAGGCGCAGCGTTGGGTGAAGAAGAAATAGACATCGATGTTCCATGAAATTTCATTCATTATGCCGAAAAAGGAAGTGACATGGCAAAACGCCTCACGTTGCATAGGGCTTTTGCATAAAATGATGTCGGAGGAGACCCCGGTATATGATCTTGTTTGAATTACTACGTGCCCGTGCGAAAACGCATGAAGGTATTATTGTCTCGCGCTCCAGCCGACGTCTGGTGAGCTGGCGCAAGTTCTGGTCGCGCATAGAGCGGGGCACCGCGCGTCTGCAGGGCGAGTGGGGTGTCACCAGCGGCGATACCGTAGCGTACTGGGGGCTCGGCCATCAGGATGCGCTGATGCTGTACATTGCCACCGCGCGCTGTGGTGCACGATTGCTGCCTTTGGAGCATCCGTCCTTGCAGCAGGCGAGTGAGGCTATCCTGCGCGATATTCCGGTCAAGATTCTGTTGCACGATGATGAGCTCAGGTTTGCGCAGCCTCCAGCGGCTCCGGTACTGACCAATTTGTCGTCGCTCATTGCCACCCGTAGTTATCACGCGCCGGTTGTGGTGGAAGACGTGCAGTTACCCAGCCTGATTACTATGTTTCGTGATGCGAATGGGCGTTTCCGCACAGAAGAGCATAGCCTGCAGCAACTATCATCAATGACAACCACTCCTGTCACGCAGGAATTCAGGGTAGGCGCCGCACTCTTTGATAATGACGTATTCGCACCACAGGTTTTATCGACGTTGACAGCTGGTGGCACGATCATTTTTCGCTGAAATTCCGCACGGGCTCCCGATATATGGAGAGCCAGGCTGATATTTGCCTCTGCCAAGAGCGGTGATTAGTCTGGAATTTGGTAGGCAGGCAGCAACAGTTGCGCTACAGTCACAGGCATACATGAAGGGAGTCTATGAATGGCAATGGAAATCGCAACTCTGGGTGGTGGCTGTTTTTGGTGCACCGAGGCTGTGTTCCAGCAGCTCAAAGGTGTGCAGGCGGTTGAGTCCGGCTATACCGGTGGTCACGTCGAGAATCCGGTGTATGAGCAGATATGTGAGGGCACGACCGGCCATGCTGAAGTCGTACGCCTGACTTTCGATCCTGCGGTCGTCAGTTACCGTGAAATCCTCGAAGTCTTCTTCACTATCCACGATCCGACTACGCTGAATCGCCAGGGTAATGATGTCGGCACCCAATATCGTTCAGTGATCTATTTCCACTCGCCGGAACAGCAAGACACGGCCAAGCACGTCATCTCCGAAATGGCGAATGTCTGGGACGCGCCTATCGTGACCGAATTGAGTCCGGCCGAGACTTACTACAAGGCGGAAAATTATCATCAGAATTATTTCCGCATGAACCCGATGCAAGGCTATTGCGCTTTCATCGTGGCACCCAAGGTTTCCAAATTCAGGAAAACATTCAGTGACAAAATCCGCGGAGATATGATTTAAGCCGCAGATTTAACGCAGGAGGGCCGCATCATGCATATTGAAGAGTCAGTCAAACTGGATTTCAAGGATGTGCTGATACGGCCCAAACGCTCCACGCTGACATCGCGTCTCGATGTCGATATCTCGCGTGAATTCATCTTCCGCAATTCACACAATACCTATCGCGGCATTCCCATCATCGCTTCGAATATGGATAGCACCGGCACCATGGCTATGGCACAGGCGCTGGCAGGGCACGGCTTGTCGGTAGCATTGCACAAGCATTATTCGGCGGATGAACTGGCCGATTTCTTCCTGCAACGGCATGAGCAAGGTATACCCGCCTCCGGTGCGTTCTACTCGATGGGTATCAGCCAGCTTGATTTTGAAAAGCTGAATGCAGTGATGGCACGTACTGGCGACACGCTGGAGTATGTGTGCATAGACGTTGCGAATGGTTATACCGAGGGCTTCATCAACTTCGTCAAGAAGATACGCAAGGCTTATCCGCAACTCACCATCATGGCAGGCAATGTGGTGACAGGTGATATCACCGAGGAATTGATCCTGGCCGGAGCCGACATCGTCAAGGTCGGCATAGGGCCGGGTTCGGTATGCACCACGCGCAAGATGACAGGTGTTGGCTATCCGCAGCTATCGGCGGTGATTGAATGTGCAGACGCTGCGCATGGGCTGGGCGGGCAGATTTGTGCCGATGGCGGTTGCTCGGTACCGGGTGATCTGGCCAAGGCGTTCGGTGGTGGCGCAGACTTCGTGATGCTGGGTGGCATGCTGGCCGGGCATGATGAAAGCGCTGGTGAATTGATAGAACGCGATGGCAAGAAATTCAAACGCTTTTACGGCATGAGCAGTCGTACCGCGATGGAAAAATATGCGGGTGGGGTCGCCGAGTATCGTGCGGCCGAAGGCAAGGATGTGCTGATTGATTATCGCGGCCCGGTCGCCGATACGCTGCAGGATATCCTCGGTGGTGTGCGTTCAGCTTGTACTTATGTCGGTGCGCATAAGTTGAAGGAGCTGACCAAGCGCACAACCTTTGTACGCGTGACGCAGCAATTGAATGAGGTGTTCGGCAAGTCCTGATCGGACTCAGGTGCTGGCTTGTTCCGCTGCCTCTGCCAGTTTGCGCAAGACGTGCGCTGCGGCTACCAGGCCGAAGGAAGCCGTTACCACCATCGCAGAGCCGAAGCCTGCGCAATTCAAGCCAGTAATGCCGCTTTGTTCATCGCCATCGACTGCACACACTTCTGCCGCTTCCGGAAAGCGTAATGGCTCACTGGAAAACACGGCATCGATACCGAACTTGTTCTTAGTCCCGCGCGGGAAGCCGTGTTCTGCACGCAAGCGTTTGCGTACCTTGGCCAGCAACGGTTCCTGTTCGGTACGGCATAAATCCAGTACTTCTATGCGGGTCGGATCAATCTGGCCACCGGCGCTGCCTATGGTCACCAGCTTCAGGCCGTGTTTGCGGCAGTAAGCAATCAGTGCAGTTTTGGCGCGTACATTGTCGATTGCATCGATGATGTAATCGTACTGATGCGCACCTATCATTTCATCCAGGTTGTCCGCGGTGAGGAAGTCTTCGATTTCGGTGACGACGCAATACGGATTGATTTGTGCGATGCGTTCCGACAAGGCCGTGACCTTGGCTTTGCCGAGGGTGTCGGTCAGCGCGTGGATTTGGCGGTTGATATTGGATTCCGCCAGGTTATCCAGGTCTATCATCGTAATCTTGCCGATGGCGCTGCGGGCCAGTGCTTCGACTACCCAGGAGCCGACGCCACCGACGCCGATGACGCAGATATGGGCGCTACGGAAACGTTCCAGCGCGGCGCTGCCATACAGGCGCGCAATGCCGCCGAAGCGACGGTCAAAATCGATATCGGGTACGGCGGTAAGGGTAGGGGCTGCATTTGAAGTCATCCCGCCATTTTAACGGAGGACGGCCCGACTTTCCTGTTTGATGATGGATAGGCGAGCGTCAGGCGTGCTGTTCTTGTTGTCTATGCAAGAAATGCTTGCGTTGGATCAAATGCGCGGGAGCTGCCTGCGGTTAAGGTAGCTGCAGGGACAGGAAATACGCGCTGTCTTACAATGCATGACTAGAACTCATAAAAGAATCAGGAGAAAGAAGTATGTCGATTGCAGATATCCGTACCGATTACACACAGGCTGCCTTGTCGGAGCTGGATACTGATCCGGACCCGGTTGCGCAGTTTGCCAAATGGTTTGATGAAGCCTTGCGGGCGGAAGTGCCGGAGCCGAATGCGATGAGTGTGGCGACGGTAGGCGCCAACGGCCGTCCATCGTCGCGTATTTTGCTGATCAAGGATTTCGATCAGCGCGGCTTTACCTGGTTCACCAATTACGATAGCCGCAAAGGTCAGGAGCTGGCGCAGAATCCGCATGCCGCTTTGCTGTTTCACTGGATACCGTTGGAGCGGGAAGTGCGGATAGAAGGCAAGGTGGAACGCGTCAGTGCGGCTGAGAGCGAACAGTATTTCCAGAGTCGCCCGGTCAAGAGTCGCCTAAGCGCGTTAGCCTCATCACAAAGCCAGCCGGTAGCGGATCGTGCGGCCTTGGAAGCGCAGTATGCTGAGGTTGAGGCGCAGTTTGGTCAACATCCGCCACGGCCTGAGCACTGGGGCGGTTATCGCCTGAAACCGGATTACATCGAGTTTTGGCAAGGCCGTGCTTCGCGCCTGCATGACCGGATAGTCTATACGCTGGATAAAGACGGCAAGTGGCAACGTCATCGTTTGCAGCCGTAAATCATTCCGTCGTCGTCAATAAAAAAGCCGCTATCCTGAGGAAGCGGCTTTTTTTATTCGGAGGCGGTATTACTTCGCGTCTTTAATATCCTTGCAACTGGCTTGTGGCGGGATGATGCCCCACTCGACGACCACGATAGGGCCACCAGCTTTCTTGGTCCATGGGATTTCCAGCGTGCCGTGTTCGGTAGATTGCGCCATCAGAGCAATGACGTCGATGCCGATGTCGTCAGGATTGGCTTCGCTGCGGTTGATTGCCACCAGCATGCCGCATTTCTCGGCTTTTTCTTCATTCACCCACGGTGCCTTGTGGAAGTCGCCATCGATGAAGACCTGAACTTGCGGGCCGATGTGGGTTGCGATATTGCCGCCCAGCCAGGTATCGGACGCAACAAGTGTCAACGGCGTCTGCATATGGGCTTGCCATTGTGCATGCACCTGACGGGCCACTTCAGCACCCGGGAAAGTAGCGCGGCTGGGGCGGCCGGATTTGTCCGCCAGCGGGCCGCGTGCCAGGCCATAGCCGATGGAGCCAAGGACCTGGAACAGGACTACGATGATGATGGTTTTGCGCAGCAGTGCGGTATCGTCGCCCGAACGGAAGACCCAGAACGAAAAGAAACCGAACAACACAAAGAAGGTAGTCGCCCAGTGCGCTGCCAGCGGTACTTTCATTGCTCCGGCTACCAGCAGTGTCAATACCAGTGGAGCCAGGCCGATGAAGAGCAGGAAGAAGCGATCCGAAGCGGCCAGTTCGCTGGCGATTTTGCCTGGACGAGCAGATTTCGGCGTGAGTTTGTATTGGCGACCGGCCCAGATGGCAATCACAACGATAGCCAGGATCAGGGCGGCGATACGTCCCAGGTTGGTCACCAGGAAGCTGGACAAGTCCTTGATTTCCAGCCAATAAGTCTCCAGCGGCACCATTTCACTGCCAGCGTAGGCTATCGGGCCAGCAGCTTGCTGTTTCAGCCACATCAAGTGTGGTGCGACCATTACCAGCAGGATGACCGTTGCAAGCAAAATGCCTTTCCAGGTTTGTGCGCGCAGCAGTTTGCCGGTTACCAGCAAGTACAGGAAGAAGGCAGCGAACTGGATCAGTGCGCTGTATTTGGTCAGGAAGGCGCAGCCGCAAAAGAAGCCGAGCGTAGCCCAGGCGCGCATGCTGTCATAGCGGGTGGCACGGTAAAACATCCAGATCGCACCGGCTACGGCCCACAATTGCATCGTATTGTGGTTATTCATGACGCCGCGTACGGTGAAGTAGGCGACCAGCGAAACCAGCAAAGTCGCGACCAGTGCGCGGCTTTGCGTGGTCATTTCACAGCCTAGTTTCCAGACCAGCCAGAGTGTCAGGATGACGCTTAATTGGCCGGTGAAGAAGGTCAGCCAGACCGGACGGCCAAAAATCGAGACCAGTCCATACAGTATCCAGGTTGGCAGCGGTGGATGCTTGTAGTAGCCCCATTCCAGTCCGCTGGCCCAGACCAGCTCTTCCATATTGTCCCAGTCGGGTGCACGGTGGCTGCTGATACCAGTGAAAACGCTCCATAAAACCAGGTGCAGCAGCAACAGTACGATGACCAGCGGTACCAGATTGGATGAGTTCAGCGAAAAGAGCCGACTATTTTGATTGGACGAGGAAACTGGTGGAGTGGGCATCATCGGTAGCGAAAAATGGAAAAGATGTAGATCTGGCGTGGAAACAGGCTTAGTTTCACAAATGCATACAGTGGTGCTGAATTATAATCGCTGCTAAGAATCGTCTTATACACAATTTTTTCAGAATACATGCCTGTTTTCCTGAATTTTGCGGGATGGGTAGAAGCCCAGCAAATGGCGTCCGAAAGGCTTTTTACATGTTGACAGTGCCAGCACTTCCGAAGCATCGTCCGGCTGATGCCCTGATTTCCTGTGTAATTCCGGCTTATAACGAAGCCGCCCATCTGGCCGACTTTTTGCGCGATTTGCGTAAAACGCTGGCGGGTTTCGCTGTGCGCTATGAAATTATCGTGGTCAATGACGGTAGCCGTGACAATACCGACGAAATCATGGCCTCGCTGTTGCACGAGGGCGGGCTGCGTTATATCAGCTTCTCGCGCAATTTCGGCAAGGAAGCGGCCTTATCGGCAGGTATCGATGCAGCGCAGGGCGATGCGGTGATCCTGATGGATAGTGATTACCAGCATCCGCTGGAGTTATTGCCGGAAATGACGCGTTTGTGGCGTGACGGTATCGATATGGTCTACGGCGTGATCAGCGATCGCAGTAATGAGTCGCGCCTGAAGCGCTGGGGCACTGGTATGTTTTATTACCTGATGGAATCCGGTTCGCCGATTACCATCCCGCGCAACGCGGGTGACTTCCGCCTGATGGATAAGAAAGTAGTGGACGCCTTGCGACAGCTGCCGGAGCGCAATCGCTTCATGAAAGGCTTGTACGCCTGGGTCGGTTTCAGCAGTATCGCCTTGCCGTTTGTCCCGGCGGATCGTGCAACTGGTGTTTCCAGTTTCAGCTATCGTAGCCTCGGGCGTCTAGCGATGGCGGGGGTGACCGCCTTCACGACCTTGCCGTTGCGGATCTGGAGTATGGTCGGCTTTGTGATTTCCATTATCGCGATCCTGTATGCGTTCTGGATTGCCGGTGAATCACTGCTGTTCGGTAATGACGTACCGGGCTGGTCGACGCTGGCTGCGGGTTTGATGTTTTTCTCCGGCGTACAACTGATTTCCATCGGTGTCTTGGGTGAGTACCTGGGCCGCGTCTATGATGAGGTCAAGAAACGTCCCTTGTACGTGGTAGCGCACGACATTAATAATGGCCCTGCAACGACTGTAAGCAACAGCAACGATAAAGACGGCACGCCATGCGCCTGATGGAGTTGTTTCGTGTAATGCGTTTCGGCATCGTCGGCCTGACGGCGGCGGCCGTGCATTACTGGGTGGTGATAGGCCTGGTGGAGTTGCTACATATTGCGCCCTTGCTGGCGAATGTCGGTGGCTTCATCGTTGCCTTCTGGGTCAGCTATTTCGGCCACCGGCACTGGACTTTTTCTGATGCGGTTGCCAGCCATGCCAGTGGCTCCAGGCAATCATTCCTGCGTTTCCTGGCGGTGGCGGTGCTGGGTTTTTGCATGAATGAATTACTGTTTTATCTGTTGCTGCGTTATGCCGGTTTGCCTTACTACGTGGCGTTGGCTATCGTGGTCTTCACAGTGGCGGTGATGACCTACATCCTGAGCCGGCTGTGGGCATTTCGCCATGCAGCACATACGTAAGAAGCTAGACTGACCATGACTCCGATTGCACTTTGCTCTGATGACTACGCACAGAATCCCGGTATTGATGCGGGCATTTTGCAATTGCTGGCGTTTGGTCGCCTGAGTGCGGTCAGCTGCTTTAGTACTGCACCGAACTGGAAGAGCACAGCGGCACCGGCGATACGCGAGCACAAGGGGCAGGCCGATATCGGTTTGCATTTCAACCTGACCGAAGGCTTTGGCCAGACCCGCATGCCGAGCTTGCACGCAGTGATCTTGCGCAGCTTGCTGAAAGGGATGAATGCAGAGCGCTTGCAGCAGGAACTGGAGCGGCAACTGGATGCGTTTGAAGATGGTTACGGCCAGGCACCTGATTTTATTGATGGCCATCAGCATGTGCATCAATTGCCCGGCGTGCGCCAGATCGTGCTGCAAGTGATTAAACGTCGTTATGCGGATAAGACTATCTGGGTGCGCAATACGGTGCCGGCGAATCCGGCATGGAGTGGCAAGCCGCAAATCCTGAAGTATCTGGGTGGGCAGAAACTGGCGGCCGGTTTACAAGTATCCGGCATCAAGACCAACCACGGCTTTGCCGGGGTGTATGGTTTTGATCGCGCTGATTACGGTAACTGCTTCAAGGAGTGGCTGGCGGCGGCGCAGCCTGGCATGCTGATCATGTGCCATCCGGCGACCGAGGTGTATCCGGATGACGAGATAGCGAAGCAACGGGTGGTGGAATACAACTTCTTCCGTTCGCAG
Source organism: Herminiimonas sp. Marseille-P9896 (assembly GCF_903993245.1). Lineage (NCBI taxonomy): Bacteria > Pseudomonadati > Pseudomonadota > Betaproteobacteria > Burkholderiales > Oxalobacteraceae > Herminiimonas > Herminiimonas sp. Marseille-P9896. The sequence continues at coordinate 1,063,432 of NZ_CAJEVT010000001.1, forward strand.
GAGTATCTGGATATGCTGGCAGCCGCCAAACTCAAATTGGCGCGGCTATCCAGCATAGTTTGAATCACAGCTTAGAAAGTATCGAGACGATAGCCTATCGTGTACACCGTCGTCAGGCGTACATTGTTGTCCAGCTTCAGTTGCAGCTTGGTCCGTACTTGCGACATATGGGTGTCGAGCGTGCGCGAAGTCATCATGAGTTCGCGTCCCCACACTTCTTCCATGATGCGTTCGCGTGAAATCAATTGCCCGATGTTTTGAAAGAACAGGGCGGCAATATCAAATTCCTTGGGTTTCAGATCAACCGGCTCGCCGCGTATGGTGGCGATCTTGCGCATCAGGTCGAAATTGAAAATGCCGACTTCTACCGTGGTCGCCTGTGGTGCGACGATGGCCGCATCATTGCCTGACACGTGACGTATGCGTTTCGACAGCGCATGAATGCGGGCTGACAGTTCTGCCTCGCGTATCGGCTTGGTCATGTAATCGTCGGCACCGGCCATCAGACCTGCGACGATGTTTTCTTCCAGTACGCGATTGGTGAGGAACATCACGATAATGTTCTCGCCGATATTGCTACGCACCCATTCTATGACGTCCTTGCCTGTCATGTCGGGTAAATGCCAATCCAGTATCAGGATGTCGAAACGTTGGGACTGCAATGCAGCGATCAGCGTTTTTCCATCTGCAAATGACGTACATTCATGGCCTGCATCGGTAATGACCTGATTGATCAGTTGTGATTCGATCGGATCATCTTCCAGTGACGCTATTCTCATGGCTTACTCTCTAACTCCGTTTTTTAATTAATTTATCCAATCACGCACGGTAAGGTGATGGTGAAGGTACTCCCTAGCCCTACGGTACTGCTGACTTCTATGCTGCCGTTGTGACGTTCGACCACCATTTTTACAAAGGCCAGCCCTAACCCGACGCCATCGTGATCCTGCTCGTCCGCGCGCAGGAAGGGCGAAAAGATTGCGCTGCGATCCGCATCGGCTATGCCTTTGCCATGGTCGGTAATATTGCATACGACGCTGCTGCCGGTTTCGGTATGGAGTGGCTTGGCGCTGCAAATAATTTCTGATCCTTTGGGACTGAATTTGATGGCATTCGATAGCAGATTGCCGAGGGCACGTATCACCAGCGAACGATCGACATTCAGCCAGCAATCCTCGACTTCCTGTGCATCAACCACGATGCTGATGGACTTGCTGTGCGCAAAGGCCCACATATCGTCGGCAGCTTCAGCCAGCAGCGACGAAAAATCCGTGTCCTGCAATTGATAGGATTGTGATTCCGCCTTGGCCAGATGGACGAAGTCATCGGCCAGGTTCAGCGTGGTTTCAACCGATTTTTCTATGCGGTTGAGGAATTCCGGAATCGCGAATGCAGTACTCGGGTTGCGTTGCAGCTGGATCAGCGCCAGGATAGACGATTGCGGTACGCGCATATCGTGAGAAATAAAGTTCAGGCTTTCCTCACGGCGACGTTCAGCGGCGCGCAAGGTGGTGACATCAATCAGCGAGACGATCCAGCCCAGCATGGAACCGTCAGCCATGCGTGACGGTGCGGATTTGATCAGGAATTCACGCTTGTTGATATCGCGCGTTTCAATTTCCACTGCGGTGTTGCCCGGGGTTGAATGCAGCAGGGCGACACGCCAGTCGGTACCATTGCTGCCGACGTCCTGCAACATGTCGAACTTGGAGAAAATCGCTTCCAGCGTCGGGGTCTGGCCTTTATCCAGGTTCAGCGTCGCAAAGTACTCGCGGGCGATGCGGTTGTACATCAGGATCTCGCCGGTTTGCGACAAGACCAGGGTGGCATCCGGCATGCTGTTCAGATTGTCGATCACGAACTGATGCATGTCGCGGGAGCGATTGGCTGCTATGCGGATGGCACCAATTTGTCGGTCCAGGTAGTCTGAATTCTTGATGCGTACGGTCTCATTGGCATGACGCAAAACCATAGGCGTGGTTTGATTCAGGCGCGCAAATTCTTCGCTGAGATAGGCGAGGGCAGCCTCCAGGCGACGCCAGCTCCACAGCGGATAAACAATCACAACCATCAGGATGGCCGCGCTAGGTGGTATCCATAATTCTTCGAGGAAGGCGCCATAGGTCAGCGCACTGATCAGGCTGGCTAGGAATAGCGTCAGGCCGAGCGCACCGAACGGTGAGAAGTAGCGGCAGGCAAGCAGTGCCAGCGAAGTGGACAGCAGGGTAAACAGGATGGTTTGCCAACGCGCTGCCGGGCGGATGCTGCGTCCTTCGATCAGGCCGCTCAGGATGTTGGCATTGATTTCAACACCGGACATCGCTTCGTGATCGGTGGTCACCGGTGTCGCAAAGGTTGATGCTATGCCTGCGGCGGTCGCGCCGATCAGGACATATTTATCGGTAAAGAAGCTGGGAGGAATCTTGCCCGACAAGACGTCGATATAAGAGATCGTTTTGAAGTGACCGGGGCGGCCAGTGTACGGAATGCGCGCCGGATTATCTCCTTGCAGGATGCTGTTGACGTCGATATCCCGATAGTCGTCGGATACGATGTTGTCGGCAAGGACGCTCCGTTTGCCATCACTCTGCGCCGCATTGAAAACTGCTTGTGCAAATTGCGGCCAGGACACGCCATGCAGGTTTTCCTGCAGGTAGATGCCGCGCACGACGCCATCCGCTTCAAAGGTGAAGTGGATATGTCCCAGGCTGTTGGCCGCCTGGCGGAACGCGGGCAGCGGCAACGTTGGCTGCAAGCCTATGGGTGTGCGTTCTATCAGTACTGGTAAAACAGTGCGTTTGTTATTCGCAATCGCACTTGCCAGCAAGGCATCGTCATCGGAGAGGTATTGTGGTTCGGCGAAGATGATGTCCATGCCGACCGCTTTCGCTTTGGCTTTGGTCAGGATATCCAGCAATTCCGCATGGGTACGCCGTTGCCACGGCCAGCGCCCGAGGGAGGCGATACTGAATTCATCGATTGCGATAATGACGACGTCGGATGGCGCCGGACGTTGTGTTGCCTTGACCAGATTGTCATATATAAAGCGATCCGCCTGGCCCAGGCCATTTTCGTAGCCGAGCAGGATTGCCAGCAACAACATGAGGAACAGGAAAATACGCCATTCTTTTCTTAATGGTGATTTGGCTGTTCGCAAATTGGGCGTAATGGATCGGATAAGCAAACCGGGGTGACTTGATTAGTAGCTGGTGCCCAGGGGCTGCCCCTGCGATTCGAGCGGTGCATCGTACTCAGTACGCCATTGCAGCGGGACAGAGAATTTTTGTGCCGGTGAGAAAGCACCGACGAAGCCATCGTCATCCGTACTGCGTACGCGTGCATAGTAGGTGCCTGCTTCCGGACGCGGAATGGCGACTTCTGCCTTGCTGCTCTCTATATTGTTCAGCAAGGTTTTGAAGTCAGGCGTGGCGGCAACCTGGAAGGTAAAGCGCTGGCCAGGTTCTGCACTCCAGGAAAACTGGATTTCTTTCTGGCCGATGCTGGCCGATGGTGCGTCCAGGCCTGGTATCACGGCCAATGGCTTCGCATCGCCAAACGGACCTTGTTTGGATGTGTTGCCGGAACGGAGTATAGAGGCGACACGCCAGTAATAATTTCCACGCGCAAGCGGCACCGTCATTTCGTCGGCGCCGGTGTCGGCAGTCTGATCGAAGATGATGCCCTGGAACCTCGCGTCGCTTGCAACTTGCAGGCGATAATCCTTGATGCCTTCGGCCAGCGACCATTTCATCGTGACCGGGATGCGTTCATTTTGCAACTGACCCTGGAACTTGGCACCTGGTTGCAGCAGGAAAGGCGGGAATGGACGGGCATCGACACGGAAGGCTTGTATCGTCGGTATACCTTCGAGTCCGGCCGCATCCAGCGCGCTGGTACGGACGAAGTAGGCACCGTCTTCCAGGTTTTCCAGTTTCGCGACAGCTTTGCCGTTATTGCTGCGTATGCTGGTTTCGGCAATATTGTTGCGTCCGGCTGCGTCGGTAGAAACGATGACGCGGAATGCCGCGGCACTTGCGTGCGACAACGGGAACTGAATAGGCAGGCGTATTTGCTGCTGGTAGCCGTCTTGCAATACCGGTGCCGTCAGTAGTGCGACTGGTTTGCTGACGCGGCCATTCTCAACCACCGTGCCATAACCGGCCGCAACCAGTTGCTTGCTGGGTTTGTTGACGGCAGTGTTTTGTGCAACCGCGACTTTACCTTCGAGGACTTCATTCAAGACCCGTTTGTCATCCACATTCACACGGAAGTTGGTGCCGCGCACACCAGAGACGGCGAGCGGGCTGATGACTTCAAATTTTCCGTCGGGTCTATTATTTAATGGCGTGACTTGTGATTCAACTCGACCCTTCTGCAGATACAGCTGGGTGCGCGGTGTTTCCACATACTGTGTGGCGCGCAACAGACGCAGGCTGACCACGCTATTCGGTGGCAGTGTGAATTGGGTGCCGTCATCCAGCATCAGCGAGATAAAGCTGTTCGCCATTGTGGTCAGCGTGTCGCCTTCCTTTAATAGCGCGTCTATTTTCGCTTCTATCGCGTTGCCGTCATGTCCGCGGATCACCACGTCGCCAAAGAAGCTTTTGATCCGCGCAAATGTTGAAACCGGCGTGAGCAGACGGGCAGGGATCAGGACTTTGCGACCGATAGGAATAGTCCTGTCGTTTTCGATCTGGTTGGTCTGGCCTATGGCGCGCCAATTTTTGACGTGGCCGGTAAATTTCTGCGAAATACTGGACAAGGTTTCGTGTTGCGAAACGGAGTACACAACGCCATCGCGCGTCACGCTGATGTTATCTGCGGATGCGGAAGAACTGATTGCGATTAACAGGAATGCACTAGCTATGGTTCTCAACACTGCTTGCCTCTTAAGGTACTTCGCGAAATCCTTGAATTTATGCGGTATTTTGTTGATTTCGGGAATTATAGGTGGATCAGAAAAGCCGGATGGAGGTGAAACGTTAACATTTGCAAATATTCGCGTTTTGGCCTGATTTTGCTTGGCGCGGGCCGTGTTTCTTATGATACCGGGGCAAGTATGGATGCTGTCTTGAACGCACATACACATTTGTTGCTGTATGGAAATGCTTTGTTGTGGCTTTTCCGCAAATTACAATGAATTGTTCGCTCCTGAACAAGTTTGCCCGCGTTGAGCAGCCTAGTATCTGCTCAATTCTATCTCCATTCCGCAGCGCCGAATTTATTCCAGGCAATGTTGTATATGAATGAGTTTCTCATTCTTTTTGTCAGCCCGGTCTGATAGCGAGTGAGCTGTCGTAATATTGCATTGAATAGAATGAGCGTGCCGCTGCAGGCATATGGAATTGGAAGATGTGGGTGAAGCATGGCTGATAACTTTAATCGTTTTTCGACGGACGCCTTCCCTGGCGAGTTGCGTGCTGCAGCATGGCAGCAAACCCTGAGTCGAATCGGACTGGCCTGTGATTTCCCCGCAGCTGAACGCACACCTTTGCATGGTTGTGCCTCCGTCAGTGTTTCTTCCCACGCTTCCGTATTCGCTAAATTACATGGTTCACCACAGATATTGCATTCGCCGCAGGATGCGGTGGGCAAGCGCAATGACGTCGTCCTGATCCTTGCGCTGCTGGAAGGCCATGGCCAGGTCAGTGTCGGTCCCGAATCTGCGACTGTGGATGCCGGTGATATCTTTTTGCTCAATCCGCAGCAAGACTGGCGTCTTGATTTACGAACTGCATTTACCGCGATTCTGGTCGAACTGAAGGAAGCCGGATTTTTGGCACGCCTGATGCGCACCGGTTCCAGTGATTTGAACAAGGTGGCGACGAGTTTTGGTACTGGTGGTATCAGTGCTGACTTCCTATATTCGATAGGCGAACACTTCGATGGCCTAGGCCCGGAAGACCTGGGGCAAATGGAGGCCAGCCTGATCAGCCTGTTGATCGCGGGCATGGCGCGGCATGCTGATGCCGAAGACTCTGGTGATGGTGATGCCGAGCATTCGACCTCGGTTCAGCTCGGACATTTGCGTCGGGTTTGTCGCAGCATAGAGAACCGCCTGACCGATCCGGATGTATCGATAGGCGAAATCGCCCGTATCGAAAATCTATCTGCGCGTTATATACAAAAATTGTTTGCAGGTGGTGATACCACCTTCGGTGAATATGTGAAGAAGCGCCGACTGGATCGTTGTCGCAATGATCTGGCCAATAGCGCGCTCAAACATTTGACCATCTGCGAACTTTGCTTCCGCTGGGGCTTTAATGATGCGGCAAACTTCAGTCGCGCTTTCAACCTGGAGTTCGGCATCAGTCCGAAAGCGTATCGCTCTTCTGCGGGCAAGCAAGTCGCTTTGCATTTGCAGCGGGGACGTCCTGCCAGCAATGCTGCAGCGACTTCTGAAAAGAGGCGCAACAGTCGCAAAACACACGGTGCCCCACGTGTTGCGCACGTCGATGGTGTGGTGGATGGCCTGCGTGACCAATTTGCCAGCATACTGAGTGAAATTGCCGAACATGCGCATGTTCCGCTCGGCGATGAGGCGGTGTCGACCAACTCCGTACAAAGCAAACATCACTACATTCCGGTTTCGGACAAGACTGTGCACTGGGGCTATTTCAGCAAAACGATCAAACCGGTCGTCAGTGTACATTCAGGCGATTGCGTCACGATAGAAACGCTGACCCAGCATGCATACGATGATTACGAGCGCATGATCAAAAATGATCCGGGCGCAGAGAGCGTATTTCATTGGGATGCCAACGGAAAGTCGGTAGACCGGCGCGGTTCCGGCCCGATAGACGGTTCCATCTACGGACGTGGAGCAGGTGAGGGCTTTGGCGTACATATCTGTACCGGCCCGGTTTATGTGCAGGATGCAGAGCCTGGCGATGTGCTGGAAATACGCATCCTTGATATACAGACCCGTCCCGCAGCGGCGGAAGAATACGCCGGCAAATCATTTGGCAGTAACGCCGCGTCATGGTGGGGCTTCCATTATCACGACTTGCTGACCGAACCCAAGCCGCGTGAAGTCGTGACCATCTACGAAATCGAGCATCCGACGCATGAGCATTGCTGCGCGAAGGCGGTCTACAACTTCCGCTGGACGCCGCAGACCGATCCGTTTGGCGTGCGCCATACCACTATAGATTATCCCGGCATCCCGGTTGATCACAGCAGCATCGTGAAGAACTATGGCGTACTGAAAAATGCGCGCATTCCTATCCGGCCCCACTTTGGTGTGATGGCAGTTGCGCCTTTGCTGGACGATGAAGTGGATTCAGTGCCGCCAGGTTCGTTTGGTGGAAATCTGGATAACTGGCGTGCGGCCAAGGGTTCTACCCTGTTCCTGCCGGTCGCGGTGCCAGGGGCCTTGTTCTCGGTTGGTGATCCGCATGCTTCACAGGGCGATTCCGAACTGTGCGGCACGGCGATTGAGTGCTCGCTGACCGGCGAATTCCAGCTGGTTCTGCATAAGAAGAAAGACATAGCCGGGACTTTCCTCGACGATCTGGATCATCCCTTCCTCGAGAGCGAGACTGAATGGGTAATCCAGGGCCTGAGCTATGCCAATCACCTGGTCGAGCTGGGTGCCAACGCGCAGGCTGATATTTACAAAAAGGCTTCGCTCGACATGGCGATGCGCGATGCCTTCCGCAAGACCCGGCGCTACCTGATGACCGCGCACGGCTTAAACGAGGATGAGGCGATATCCCTGATATCGGTGGCGGTCGATTTCGGTATCACCCAGGTTGTCAATGGCAATTGGGGGGTACACGCCATCATCAAGAAATGCATACTGGGCCATCCGGACGAAGCGATTTAAGGACGACATCGCGTTGCATTCAATGCAGACCAGGCGTCGGATAGATGGCTATGGTGTTTGACGGATGTACGCATGCCCTTATCAATAAACAAATAATCCTGCCTCGGGAATAGAAACGATTCCCATATCCGATGATTAGCGTGTTTTTCCTCCTCCTTGCCGGTTTATATACACGGCTGATTACAGCGTCTTTTCCCTCAATAAAACGTTAAAAAAAGTACCAAATACACAAACGTTTTTCGCGATTTAACCAAAAGTCACAGATACACCAGAATATCTTCGTGATGGCCTCGTTTTTCTCTAAAGATTCGTTACGGAATGACGTAATCAGGATTAAGTTGAAAGGGGAATTTTTCCCGTTTCAACTGCCTATATTTTTACGCTAAAAGTGTTAACCACAGCGCAAAAAACAATCCTTCTTATAAACAGGCCACCCATGCAAAACAAGCAACAATCTCTCGGCGGGACCGAGGTATTGGCGTTTACTTTAGGCAGCGAAGAATACGGCATCGATATCCTGAAAGTTCAGGAAATTCGTGGTTACGACGCTGTTACGAAAATCGCTAATGCACCCGAGTTCATCAAAGGCGTTATTAATCTGCGCGGCATCATCGTACCGATTGTTGATATGCGCATCATGTTCAAACTGGGGGCGCCTACTTATGACCAGTTCACGGTCGTCATTATTTTAAATATTGGTAATCGTGTAGTCGGAATTGTGGTCGACAGCGTTTCGGACGTCATCACACTCAATAGCGAGCAAATCAAACCGGCCCCGGAAATGGGAACCTCCATGAATGCAGACTTTTTGATCGGGCTGGGGACGATAGAAGAGCGCATGCTGATTTTGCTGGATATAGACAAGCTGATGTCTTCATCCGAAATGGGACTGATAGAAAAATTAGCGGCCTGATAAAAAAATAGAGCCGTCTTCACAATAATGGTCTGAGAGGGAAAAAATGTTTAATAACTTATCAATCAAGATGCGCTTGATAGGCACGATGGCCTTTATGGGCATCATGCTGATCGTTGGTGGCGCCATGGGTGTATTTGGCTTGCAAAGCACCAATGACTCACTGAAAAATGTGTACGGTAACCAGCTTGCGTCATCGCAGGCTATTGATACTGCAATGACGCGCTTGTTCCAGGCACGCTCAAATATCGATCGCGTATTGGTCAAGCCGCATGCAGCAAACGCAGCTGACCTGATCGCTCGTGCGGCGACTTTGCGTGCGCAGTCTGACGAGGCATGGAAGCGTTACACCGAATTACCAGCGGATGCAGAAGAAAAGAAACTGGCTGAAGACGTGAATGCCAAGCGTGATGCCTATGTACGCGACGGCGCACTGCCTTTGGTCACCGCGATACAGGCTGGACGCTTTGAAGAAGCAGAGCGCCTGATGTTTGAAAAAACCACGCCACTTTTCATAGAAATGAATAACAGCGCGGAAAAACTTTCAGAGTTCCAAATGAAAGTTGCCGCTGCCAGCTATGACGCGAGTCAATCCATGTACGGTATGTTCCGTATCGCTGCGATTGGTGGTGTGTTGTTTGGTCTGATCGTTGTCGCGATTGCTGCTTTCTTCCTGATCCGCGCCATCATGCAACCGTTGACGGAAATGCTGGGCCATTTCAGCGCGATCTCTTCTGGCGACCTGACCAGCCGTATCGAAGTCAAATCGCGCAATGAAATGGGTATCTTGATGAGCGGCCTGCAAGTCATGCAAAAAAGCCTGATAGAAACCGTCTTCAATGTACGCCAGGGCAGTACCGCCATCGGTGTCGCTACCCAGCAAATCGCTGCCGGTAACCTGGACTTGTCCAGTCGTACCGAGCAACAAGCCAGTTCGCTGGAAGAAACTGCGTCGTCGATGGAAGAACTGACTTCTACCGTCAAGCAAAATGCTGATAACGCACGTCAGGCCAATCAACTGGCTGCTTCAGCTTCCACCGTGGCGGAAAAAGGTGGCCTGGTTGTTTCGCAAGTAGTCGATACTATGGAAGACATCAATACATCGGCGAAGAAAATTGTCGACATCATTGGTGTGATCGATGGCATCGCTTTCCAGACCAACATCCTTGCCTTGAATGCCGCAGTGGAAGCCGCGCGTGCCGGTGAGCAAGGTCGCGGCTTTGCCGTGGTCGCCAGCGAAGTGCGTAACCTGGCACAACGTTCCGCTGCTGCTGCCAAGGAAATCAAAACATTGATCGGTGATTCGGTTGATAAAGTCGAAATCGGTAGCAAGCTGGTCGCCGAAGCTGGTGTGACCATGAAAGAAGTTGTTCATGGCGTACAGCAAGTGACCGACATCATGTCGGAAATCACTGCAGCCAGCCAGGAACAAAGTGCAGGTATCGAGCAAGTCAATCAGGCGATCAGCCAGATGGATCAAGTCACGCAACAGAATGCTGCGCTGGTTGAAGAGGCTGCCGCTGCCGCTGAATCGTTGAATGAACAAGCCGGCAAACTGGCGGAAGCAGTCAGCGTCTTTAAACTGGATGGTGTGGCTGCCGCTACACCGCTTAAAAAAGCTGCGAGCAAAATCACCGCAGTTCCTAGCACACCGGCACCAGTCAAACGCGCAATCTCGGCACCCGCTCCGGTGCGTCAGAAAGTAGCGAATGGCGCGCCGACCGGTGGCGACGATTGGGAAGAGTTTTAAACCCACGCCCATTTGAAGCGTGTGATTGAAGCAGGGACAGCTCTGTTCCTGCTTGATTCCGACTATGCGATGACATCAAGTTCGCCAGCTGGCCTGGCAACTTGATGTTTTTTCGTGAACCTCCTTTTGCAAATATCCTTTCTTCACTTTGAGTATAAAAATGAAAATAACTAATCTGAAAATTGGCGTACGTCTGGGACTGGCGTTCGCTGTGATACTGGCACTGATGGCATCCATGATCGTGATCGGTGTCTGGCGTTTGCAGGAGGTCGCACAGGCTACTGTGCATATGGAGGAGGCCGCTACCAAGGAGCGGCTGACACATCAATGGTATCTGGGCAATATCGCGAATGCAGTACGTACCGCAGCACGTGTGCGTAGCAATGATGCGGAAGTACAGAAGCAATTCCAGACCGAAATGGAAGCACAAAGCCTGGAAATCACCAAGCTGCAAAACCAGATCGTTGAGTTGATCCATAGCGACGAAGGCAAGAAGCTGATGAGCGTCGTCGGTGAGAAGCGTACAGCTTACATGGATGTCCGCAAGGATGTGTTCAAACTCAAGGCGGAAGGCAATCCTGCAGCTGAAGCCGCAGCAAAAAAACTGATAGAAACAAAAATGGATCCGGCGCTGCTTTCCTACAATCAGTCAGTACAGGCTGTCGTGGAGTTTCAGCAAACGATTTTCCTGAAAGCCAAAGCCGAGGTCGATGAGCTGTATGCATCCGGCCGCACGGTCCTGATTGCTTTGGGCACCATGGCTTTAATATTGAGCGCGATACTGGCGTGGCTGTTGTCACGCAGCATTACACGCCCGCTCGATTACGCGGTGTCGGTTGCGCGTACCGTGGCCTCCGGTGATCTGCGTAACAAAATCCAGTCCAACTCCAACGATGAAACCGGCCAACTCTTGTATGCCTTGCGCGACATGAATGATGGGCTGGTGAAAAGCGTGAGCCAGGTGCGCACAGGTATCGATACGATAGCGACCGCTTCCAGTCAGATCGCTGCCGGTAATCTGGATCTGTCCAGCCGCACCGAAGAACAGGCCAGCTCATTGGAAGAAACAGCATCTTCGATGGAAGAACTGACTTCTACCGTCAAACAGAATGCTGACAACGCACGTCAGGCAAATCAACTCGCCGTATCTGCGTCGGGAGTCGCAGAAAAAGGCGGTGCGGTTGTATCACGCGTGGTCGATACGATGGAAGACATCAATGCATCGGCGAAAAAAATCGTCGACATCATCGGTGTCATCGATGGCATCGCTTTCCAGACCAACATCCTCGCACTCAATGCGGCCGTTGAAGCAGCACGTGCTGGCGAGCAAGGTCGCGGCTTCGCGGTGGTGGCGAGTGAAGTGCGCAACCTGGCGCAACGTTCCGCGGCTGCTGCGAAGGAAATCAAAACCCTCATCGGTGATTCGGTCGATAAAGTGGAGCTCGGCAGCAAGCTGGTTGAAGAAGCTGGCGTGACCATGGATGAAGTGGTGCAGAGTGTACGTCACGTCACTGACATCATGTCTGAGATCATGGCGGCGAGCCAGGAGCAAAGCGCCGGTATTGAGCAGGTCAATCAGGCGATCGGTCAGATGGATCAGGTCACCCAACAGAATGCAGCATTGGTAGAAGAAGCTGCGGCTGCGGCGGAGTCGCTTAATGAGCAAGCAGCGAAACTGGCTGAAGCAGTCAGTGTATTTAAGCTGGAAGGTTCGGCTGTGACGGCAGCACCAGTGAGAAAAACAGCAAAGGTACAGGTCGTTCCTACACATGGTGATGCTGCGAATCGCGCGATCTCGGCTCCAGCGCCGAAGAAAATTGCGAACGGTGCTAGCAGCGGTGCCGACGATTGGGAAGAGTTCTGATCTTCACTGTTGTAAAAAAACGAAGCCGGGTTTAGACCCGGCTTTTTTTATGCGTGGTGTTTGCAAGTGCAAATTTTGTAAACGATGTGTTGGATATTTCAAACGGATTGTGAAATTGAGACGCGCCTATGTCGTCTAGTTTGCAAACGTTTACTCAACAAAAAAATCATAAATTATTTCCATGTGGAAATAATTTACGCGTGTATGTGCGTCGTATCGATAAGGCGATAACGCGCTAACTAATTGTTTTTCTTGTGAGAATTTATTTCTTATCAAAAATATTCACACACGACTCTTCTCGCATTTTTTCCTTCCTCTTCGCTCTCCTTAGTTCCGCGCGTCTCAGCATTTGTCAGCATTTCCATCGCGAAACTTATTAACCTCGCGCAGCATTTCTTCAGCGAGTTTTCTTCTGTCAACACCGCGTCAACAGGACATCTTCCGCAATTCGTTTGCAAATGTTGACGATCGTTTACGTGCGATTCCTCCGCCTGAAATTTATATTCCGTTCGGAAATTTATTGCGCTGGATCAATTTTTTAGCAGTCGATCGATGTGCTCCCGGTTTTAAAAATTTTTGAAAAGTAGATAGGTCTGCCATGTCGCGTCCCACAATTTTTGCCAAATCGTCTTTCGCATCCATGCTCCGGTCAGTGCCTCTGGCTCTGGCGATGGGCTTGTTGCCTATGTCTGCATTTGCTGCATTGACTGCATCGGTGACGACGCCGGACCCGTCTTCTTTTTATCCGGGCGAGGTGCGTACCCTGCGCATTACTTTGTCGAACAATGCGACGGTGCCTGTCAATAACACCGCGTTTGACAATCTGTTGCCCGGTACTTTGCCGAACGGTTTGAAAATAGCCGGTACTCCGGTTTCTACATGCGGCGGAACCATGACTACCTCGGTTGGTACGCAGCAGATCAAGCTGGATGGTGGCGTAGTTCCAGCTGCAACGACAAGCCCTGCGGTAGACGGCTCTTGTACTATCGATATTCCTGTTACTGCGGGAACTTCGAACGGTGCCGCTGCTAGCTACGATTATCAATTGGGTAGTGGTGCGGTAACCGGTACAGAGAACGGCGTTAATGTGGCGAATAGCGGTCAGGTAACCCAGACCTTTGGTGTACGAGCGCTTGCACAGCCGGAAATTAACAAGTCATTTGCAAATTCGAACCTGGTACTTGGTGGTGCGCCGACCGCGTTGACTGTTACCGTCAGCAATACGAATCCGGTTGCTATCGACAGTTTTAACATTGCTGATGCATTCCCTCAATTGGGTGGTAGCAGCATCATCAAGGTCGCTACTCCTCTGGTTGCAAATGCTACCTGTACCGGTGGCGGTCCCGCTCCGACTATCACTGCAGTTGCAGGTGCCACGACCGTAAGTGGTAGTGGTACTTTGCCCGCGAGCGGAAGTTGTACCTTCACAGTCAACGTTGAAGCGAACCAGACCAATGGTGCATATTCGACCGGAGCGCAAACCAACCGCATCAATCGATCCACGGGCTTCACCAACAGCGTGGGTATACCCGCATCTGCCGATGCAACTGCAAATGTCACCGTCCTTTCGCCGCTCAAGGTGTCAAAGGCATTTTCTGCGGCATCGTTATCCAGTGGAGAAAACGGTAGCTTCACGATCACGCTGACGAATGAAGGCGACACACCGCTTAACATCAGCAATTTTGTAGATAGTCCTATTGATGGAGTGGGTGGAGCAGACGGAACCAAAGGTCTGTTGGTAACTGGCGCCACCAGCACATGTGGTGCTGTACCGACCACTACTGCGGTAGGATTTTCTTTGGCAGGTGGCACCATACCTGCGAAAGTCGGTAATACAGCTGGAACTTGTACCGTCACCGTGAACTTTACCGGTCGTGTGCAAACTACTGGTGTTCCGGTTACTTATACCAATGCATTGTCGGAAGGCGCGGTCAATGTCGGTAACCCGGCGATACGTAGTCAACCGGCATCCTCCTCCATCCTGGTGGCGGATGATTTGCGTGTTTTGAAAACCTCTACACCTACCTCGGTGGCACCGGGTAACCCGATCCGCTATGAGGTTGAAGTACAAAACTACGGTGCAGGTGCGATCAACAACGTCAGCATTACTGACACCTTCACCAATGGCCAGACATTTCTGACCGGCACCATCAACGGAGTAAATTACTCGCCGACAGTGACTGGCGCAGGTTGCGGCGCGGTGAGCACGTCGTCGCCAGTCGGCGCAACATCACCAGTGGTTAACCTGACGACGGTTCCTGGTCGCAGCACCATTAACGCACCTGGTTCTTGTAAGGTCAGTTTCTGGGCGATGACTTCGCTGACTACCAATACCTCGACTGCTAACGTTATTAATTCAGGTGGCGTCTGTTACAACAATGGTGCAGGTCAGGTTTGTAACGGCGGTGGTTCGAATACGACACCGCCTAATCCAACTGCTCCGGTACTTTCTGTAAGCAAGGCATTTGCAGAATCAGCGCCTGGCGTCAGCACTTTTGCCGAAGGCACCATCGTCCGCATGACGATCAGGCTGAACAATAAATCGGTAAATCCGCTGACCAGCGTAACCATCTCCGATACTTTGCCAGCGGCAACTGCGGGTGGTGGTCTACTGCGTGTCGCAACGCCATCGAATGCCGCCAGCACCTGCGGTGCGCCGACCATCACTGCAACACCAAATTCAACTTCGGTCAGCATGAATGGCGCAACCGTTCCGGCTCGTGCAGGCAACGGGACAGGCGCGGATGGTACTTGCGTATTGCAAGTGGACGTAGTGGGGCCTGCTGGTGTGTACAACAATATTGCAACGGTAGGCGGCAATGAAACCCTGGCAGATAACCAGACGCGCTCGCTGACGCCGCTGGCGACGAATCAGGCGACCGTGACCTATACCTCGGCGCTGACTGCAAATAAAAGCTTTAATCCGGCCAGTGTAGCTTCTGGTGGCAAATCGACTGTTACCGTGCAGCTGCTGAATTCGAGCACTCTGCCACTGACCAACGTGGCCGTGACGGATCCATTGCCGACCGGGATGGTTTTGGCGAATCCGACCAACGCATATTCGACTTGTGCAGGTACACCTGTCATTACCGGCGCAGCTGGAGCGAACTCGATTTCGCTGGCTGGAGCCAGCATCAACGGCGGCGGAAGTTGCTCGCTGCTGTTTGATGTCATCGCAACGGGTAACACGAACTGGCTTAACAGCATTCCAGCCAACAACATCACCGCCGACGGTGGCGTACGCAATGTAAGTTCGGTCGATGCGCCCCTGATACGTAATGCGCCAACCAACCTGACCATTTTGAAATCGACGAATCCATCTTCGTTGACCTTTCCGGGCCAGGTCAGTCAATTGACGATTGATATCAATAGCGGTACCCAAGGCGTTACCAATATGGGTGTCACCGATTACTTCACGACTGACGGTACTGCTGGTGCACCGGAAAATGGCTGGGTTATCACTGCCAGTCCTATGGCGAGCACGACTTGCCCGGGGGGGAATGTGGTTGCCGTGCCCGGCTCGCGCTCGGTCAGCCTGAGCATTGCAACATTGGCGGCGAACACGACTTGCTCGGTCAAGGTTAATGTGACTTCAACCGTGGCAGCGGGTGTGACCAACATCATCCCGGCAGGTGCCTTGCATACTGACCAAGGCCTGACAAACAGCGCTCCTGCATCGACCAGTCTGGCGACCAGCAGCAACGTAGGTATCGTCAAGCAGTTCACACCGAATGTAGTCAAGCCAGGTGAGCGTTCGCGTTTGCGTATTTCCTTCTTCAATCCTACGGCACAGGTCGGCACCAACCTTGCGGTAAGCGATACTTTGCCGGCTGGTGTAACCATACCTGCTGATGGTGGTAACCCGACGACGACATGTACCGGCGCAACAGTGACCTCTTCCGGTGGCAACATCGTACAAGTAAGCGGCGGGACCATTCCTGCTGCCAATGGTTTGGTGCCTGCCAGCTGCTACGCGGAAATCGATGTGCTGGTTGCAGCGGCAGGCGACTACGTTAATACGATTCCGGCTGGTGCCTTGTCCGTCACCATCGGTGGTGCCACAACCAATAACACAACGCCGACCAGCGATACCTTGCTCGCGAAATCACCATTGACGGTGCACAAGGCTTTCAGCTTGCTTACGCTGGACGCAGGTAACCCTGTAGGTTTTACGACAGGTGTTGATAACAAGGCTCCGGGCGGGGTTGCAGTACTGACCCTGCGTTTTGACAATAGCAATGCCACCAGCCTGACGGGTGTCAACGTAACGGATGCCTTGCCTGCAGGCCTGGTTGTTGCACCTACACCAGGTGCAAGTACTACCTGTACGGGTGGTGCAGTGACTGCGGATCCATCGGGAACCAGTGTGCGACTGAGCGGCGCGTCGATTCCAGCGACGAGTTCTTGTACTGTCACGGTTAACGTATTAAGCAACGTCTCCGGTACATATACCAATATGATTCCGGCAGGTGCTGTCACGACCAACGAAGGTGTATCGAATGAAGCTCCGACGCGTGCAGAACTGATCGTCTCGACACCACCGACCGTTAGCAAGCAGTTTTCTCCTGCAGTGATTCCACCGAACGGCGTATCGCGCCTGAGCATCGTCATTACCAATGACAATGCGACGACGATGACCCTGACGTCCAATTTTGACGACGTACTGCCGGTCGCTCCTGGTCAGATCAGCTTGACGGCGGCGCCTGGCATAACGACCACTTGCGGCGGCACGGTCGATGCAGTGCCGAATGCAGTCAGTGTACGTTTGCGTAGCGGCGGTACCATCCCGCCAGGCGGCTGTTCGATCGATGTCAATGTGACCGGATTTGCTGCTGGTGTACATACCAACAATATCCCGGCCGGTGCCTTGCAAACCAATCTGGGTAATAACCAACAACCTGCGAATGCACCGCTGACTATCAGCACACGTGGCTATATTTCGGGCAAGGTATTCAAGGACAACAAGCTGGTTCCTAACGGTGTATTTACCAGTGGTACCGACACCCCGATTGCTAACTCGCCAATTGAATTGCGCAGCGGCCCGACTTGCAGCGGCCCATTGCTTGCAACCGCGACGACCGATTCACTAGGTAACTATATATTTGCCGACCTGGGTGCGGCCACCTATTCGGTGTGCCAACCTACGCAACCACCAGGAACACTGAATGGCACGACCACTGCGGGCACGATAGTGAACGTAGCTGGCAGCACAGGTACACCAGGCACAGCCTCTAACCCAAGCACGACCAGCAGCCAGATCGCGAATGTCGTACTGGGTGATAACGGCGCGGGTGAAATTTCGGGTTCGATTAATAACAACTTTGCCGAGATCGCTGCATCCACGATTTCCGGTAAGGTATTCAAGGATAACAATCCTGTAGCAAACGGTACGTTTGAAAGCGGTCTGGACGCGCCGCTGCCGGGTGTCACCATCCAGTTGCTGAATGCAGCGAACACCGTTATCGCTACAACGGTGACGGATGCTGACGGTAATTATAGTTTCAGTGGCCTGTTACCAGGTACCTACTCGGTCCTGCAACCCAACCAGCCTGCTGGTACCGGTAATGGCATTACGACTGCGGGTACGGTACCTAATGGCGGTACGCCAGGCACTGCTACGCCACAATCGGTGACACCGAGCCGTATCAGCAATATAGTCCTGCCACCGAATACTTCTACGCTGAATAACAACTTTGCAGAAGTAGGATACGGCGGTGCAACCGGTGTGGTCTACGACGCAATTACGCGTCAACCAGTTTCTGGAGCGAAGGTCACTATTCACGGTCCTGGAGGATTCCTCGCCTCAAGAGACGTGGTCGGCGGTACTGCATCGTCAACGACCGGCGCGGACGGCCTCTATCAATTCTTGCTGACTTCAGATGCGCCTCCAGGTATGTATACCTTGGTCGTGGAGACCTACCCTGCGGGCTATGTGCCATCGCCATCGACGATGCTGCCTACATGTAGCAATACATTGTTGGTTTCGCCTACGCCAGATCCGGCGTTGGTACAAAGTAACGTCGGTGCGCCAGCGTTGGCTGTAACCAAACAAAATCCTGCCACTTGCCCGGCCACTACCAGCACTTTGGGTTCTGGCTCGACGCAATACTACACAACCTTCAACCTTTCGAATACGCCAGGTCCTACCAGGTCGGCCAATGTCGGGAATAACCATATCCCGTTAGACCCAGTCTTGGGTGGTGCGATCGTGATGACGAAGAGCACGCCATTGGTCAACGTGGTACGTGGTGACCTGGTGCCTTACACCATCACTGCTACCAACACATTGGCGGCAACCCTGACGGGTATCAATGTCGTCGACGTGATACCAGCTGGTTTCCGTTATCGTACCGGTTCCGCTTCGCTGAACGGTGTGCCAACCGAGCCTGTAGTTAGCGGCCGCAGCCTGAGCTGGCCGAACCAGACCTTCACAGCGGGTGAGCGTAAAACACTGCGCATGATGTTGGTCGTCGGTACCGGCGTCGCCGAAGGTGAATTCGTTAACCGAGTCTCTTCGATTAACAACATCACTAATACGCAAGTCTCGAACATTGCGTCGGCTACCGTGCGTGTGGTGCCAGATCCGACCTTTGATTGCTCGGACATCATCGGCAAAGTTTTTGATGACAAGAACGCCAATGGTTATCAGGACCAGGGCGAACCAGGTATTGCCAACGTGCGTATCGCGACTGCCCGTGGCTTGCTGGTGACCAGCGATCAGGAAGGACGTTTCCACGTTGCTTGCGCGGCTATTCCGAATGCGGATCGCGGTTCCAACTTCGTCATGAAAGTGGATGAACGCACCTTGCCGTCCGGTTATCGCCTGACCACAGAGAACCCGCGCGACGTTCGTGTCACCCGCGGCAAGATGGTCAAACTCAATTTTGGTGCAAGCGTACATCGCGTAGTGCGACTGGAACTCTCCAGTGCTGCATTCGTAGGTGAGGGCACAGAACTGCAAGCACCTTATATCTCGGAGCTGGATAAATTGCCTGAGCAACTGCAATCACGTCCTACGGTTCTGCGCATTGCATACCGTCAGGGTAAGGAATCGAAAGACCTCGCCAAGAAACGCATCGCTGCCGTCAGTGATCGTGTACAGCGAATGTGGAAGGAGAAGCGCAAGAAAGGGCATGAGGAAAGCGAGCCACTTGTTCCGCTGATGATAGAAACAGAATTGGAGGGCGCGCAATGATGCTCCGACCACACACCATCGCATTGGCGATCAGCATGTTGTTTGCAGGTCCATCTACCTGGGCGGATACAGAAATACATGGCAAGCGTATTGATAACGGACGTATCGATTTGCATTCGATACCGCGCCCTGCAGAAGTACAACCGGCGATTGCTTATCCTATGCCGTCCGGCGTGACACGCGCTGAAGCGACCGAGATGCGTAATCGTGCAGCGCAAGTACCAGCTGCACCTGCAGACCTGAGCAAGGCGTTGCAGGAAGCCAAGGGCTTGAGCCTGTTCGTATCCGGTAAAGCTGACCTGACACCGTCCGCCAAGGAGTCGCTGGATGCATTGATAGCCGAGATCCACGCACGTAAAGGTGTGATCGCCGGTATGCGTATCGCGATCGTCGGCCATACCGATAATCAACGTCTGTCACCGAATGCCAAACGTATCTTTACCGACAACCAGGGCTTGTCTGAAGCACGTGCGTTGACGGTAGCCGCCTACCTGAAGCAGGCATTAAAAAATCCTGCGATCACCTACTCGATAGATGGTAAGGGCGAAAGCCAGCCGCTCGCAACGAATGCGACGCCGGAAGGCATGGCGAAGAATCGCCGTGTGGCCTTGCAGGTCTGGTTTGATATGGCAGCACCGTTAGTTGCCTTGCCTAAGCCTGCACCTTGCTCCCCGCAAGCGATGTCGCAGATGATAGATGCGCCATTCCGTATCACTATCGACGGCGTACCGTTCCAGGGTAATGATGCGAATGAGGCGGATGGACAGCGTTGTACCGACGTTGCGCTCGAGCGTGCAGATATCCAGGTGCGCTACGACAGCCTGGCAATTGCACCGACCATGAATATCTGGGCAACGCCAAATGCAGCTGTCAAAGGCCAGCAAGTCGAATTCCGTGCCTGGTCCAACTATATTCCATGGCTGAAGAAGGCCGAGTTGCGTTTGTTCAAAGCAGGACAAAAGACACAAGAGCAACCATTGGAAGTGTTGCCAGTTTCGTGGACCGGTGTGACGAACTGGACTGCACCTGTGGTCGCGGATGACCAAGTCTTTTATCTGTTGCGCGTGTATGACGAACAAGGCCGTTTCGATGAAACCAGTCTGAAGTCGCTGAATCTGTTGAATCGCGCGATGCCTGCGAATGAAGATCAGGACAAGATAGAACGTGAACGCCTGACCGGTTACGGTGAAAACAGCCTGGCACTGCGCAACATCCCGGTAACCGGCGGCACGATTACCGTCAATGGCACCCATATGCAGCCAGGTCAGCGCGTTGCTGCACTCGGACTGGATTTGCCGGTGGATGCGAATGGCAAGTTTGCGATGAAGCAAATTATGCCAGCGGGGCCACAGTCGGTCGAAGTCACCGTGACAGAAGCAGATGGCCGTGCGAACAGCTTCCGTCGCAATCTGAACATTGCAGCTGATGACTGGTTCTATCTGGCGCTCGGTGATTTGACGGTAGGACAGAACAAGACATCCGGTCCGATAAAATTGGTGACGGGTGATAACGGAGATCACTACGACAATAAAGTCTACGTCGATGGTCGTGCCGCGTTCTACCTGAAAGGCAAGATCAAGGGCGAGTACCTGCTGACTGCATCGGCGGATACGCGCGAAGGTCCGTTCAAGGATTTGTTCTCGAACTTCTCCAGCAAGGATCCTAAATACCTGTTGCGCAGCATAGATCCAAACCTGTATTACCCGGTCTATGGCGATGACAGCACCACGGTTGATGATGCGCCGACACAAGGCAAGTTCTATGTGAAATTGCAAAAAGGCGACTCGCATGCGTTGTGGGGTAACTTCAAAACTACCTGGTCGGGTACGGAGTTGATGCAGTACTCGCGTGGCCTGTACGGTGCGCAACTGCGTCACCGTTCGGAGGATGCAACCACCTATGGTGAAAAGCAAACGCAGGTCGATGCCTTCCTCGCAGATCCGGGGACCTTGTCGTCGCGTGAAGAGTTCCGTGGTACCGGTGGCTCGTTGTACTACCTGCGTCACCTGGATATCACCCAGGGTTCGGAGCGGGTGTGGGTAGAGGTACGCGACAAGGATTCCGGCATGGTGATCGAACGTCGTGAGCTGGCACCAGCACAGGACTATGAGATCAACTACCTGCAAGGTCGCATCTTGCTGCAATCGCCATTGTCTTCGACTGGTGGCAGCGCCAGCCTGATCATGACTTCGGCGGTGAGTGGTAATCCGGTTTATCTGGTAACGACCTATGAGTACGCACCGGGTGTGACAGCCATTAACAATCTGTCGACCGGTTTCCGTGGCAGCCAATGGCTGAACGATCACGTACAACTGGGTATCAGCAGCTACCATCAGGGTGAAGACGGCACTAGCCAGACTCTGAAAGGAGTCGATGGTACTTTCCGCTACAAGCCGGGTACCTGGGTCAAATTCGAAGTAGCACAATCGAAGGGGCCGGGCAGTGGTTCGCAAACTTCGCTGGATGGCGGTTTTGGTTTCAACAGCCTGAATCCCGGTACCAACCAGACGGCTGGTGCGCAGCGTGTGGAAGCGGCGGTCGACCTGGCAGAAGTCACGGACGATATGAAAGGCAAGTTCTCCGCCTATGCGCAGAACCGTGAACGTGGTTACTCTGCACCAGGCCAGATCGGTGTCAGTGGTGAAGCGATCCGGCAAACCGGCGTGAACGCTGACGTCGAGATCGTGCAGGGTACACGCTTGCTGGTCAAAGCAGATCAACGTAACGGTGATCTGCAGGATAGCCAGAACCTCGAAGTCGCAGTACGCCAAACCATCAATCCTGAATGGGATGTGGCAGTCGGTACGCGTATGGACGACCGCAGCAAGGTGGTTGCCAATGCCAGCCCATTGTTGTCGCAAGTCGGGTCACGTACCGATGCACAAGTACGCGTCGGCTACAAACCGGAGCGCAAGGATGGCAAGCCGGGTGAGAAGGATGACTGGGAAGCCTACGGTTTCGTGCAGGCGACACTGGATCACGATGCCACACGCGATGCAAATAATCGCGTCGGTGTCGGTGGCTCGCTGCAAGTTAGTGAGCGCGTCAAGTTGCTGGCCGAAGTATCAGATGGCAGCATGGGTATAGGCGGTAAGGTGGGTGCTGATTATCGTGTCTCGGATCGCAGCAATGCCTACCTGACCTATGCGATGGAAACAGAAAGTCCGGATATCGCGTGGCGCGGTCGTCAAGGAACTTTGGTTTCCGGTGCCAGCACCCGTGTATCGGATCAGTTGCGTGTCTTCGGTGAAGGACGTGCATCCAACGGTGCAGGTCCGCAAAGCCTGACCCAAGCCTTCGGTATGGACTGGGCGCCGAATGATCGCTGGAACTGGGGCGCCAAAGCTGAATACGGTACGGTCTCCGATCCGTTGGCGGGCGATCTTGAACGTCGCGCGCTGGGCGGTTCGGTCGGCTATAAAAAGGATGGCCTTAAATACGGCGGTAGCCTGGAATGGCGCAAGGACAGCGGTAATGTGTCCGGTGAGCGCACAACCTGGCTGATGCGCAATACCCTGGGTTATCAGGTTGATCCAGCCTGGCGCATCCTGAGCAAATTCAATGTGTCACGCTCGCGCAATAACCAGGGTGCATTCATCGATGGTAACTATCGTGAATTCGTGTTGGCCAGTGCTTACCGTCCGGTCGATAACGATCGCTGGAATACCTTGTTCAAGTACACCAACCTGAACAATGTACCTACCAATGGTCAATTGACGCCGTCCGGTTTGAATGCGGATTACGCACAACGTAGCCAGGTGTTTGCAGTTGATACGATTTACGACTTGCTGCCGTGGTTGTCGGTTGGTGGTAAGTACGCTTTCCGTATCGGTGAACTGAAGACCCCGGTGGCCGGTGGCGAATGGTTCTCCAGCCGCGCGGATCTGTGGGTGCTGCGCGCTGACATACATTTCGTCAAAGAGTGGGATGCACTGGTTGAATTCCGCAATCTGCGTGCGACGGAAGCGAAAGATGCGAAGGCAGGTGCATTAGTTGGTCTGTATCGCCACTTCGACAAAGGCATCAAAGCGGGTGTCGGCTATAACTTCACCAACTACTCGGATGATTTGACGGACCTGTCGTATCGCGCTCGTGGCTTCTTTGTGAACGTGTTGGCGACTTACTGATAGAAAACGCAGGCGGAAGGCAAAATATTGCCTTCCGGAATGTGTTGACGGCTGTTTCTGTATAATGCGCGGCCTATAAGGTCGGCATGGCAGCAATTTGCCGTTTCCCATTGTTCAGGGTCACGCATTCCGTTTTCGTCAGAAGTGTAATGTCCATTAAACCGCTCGTTTTTGCAGTGCTATCCGTCGTTTCCGCCGTTTCGTTTGCAGATGAAAATGATGTCGGGAAATTCTATTTAGGCCTGGATGCCGGTAGCGGCAAGGTCAAGAAAAAAGACCCGCTAACTCCGAATTCTCGGGTTACTTCCGAAACGGACAGGGTGGATGGCGGCCGACTTTACGTCGGTTACCAGATCACGCCCAAGCTGAGCGTAGAGCTGGGAGCGGTACGTCCCAGCGACTATAAGCAAAGCGCGATTAACGGCGTCTTTTCTTACAATGCGCGGGTCGAGACCAAAAATCATGACCTGGCTTTCTTTTATAAATTACCCGAGCTCCTACCTGGCCTGTATGTACTGGGCGGCGCGACGTATTCGACTATCAATACCACGATCGAGTTTCCTGCATTACGCAGAACTAACTCGGTCCGGAAAACGGATACAGACTTTACGTGGGGGGGCGGTTATGAAGCCCGGCTATTCGGGAACGTGGACGGACGCATCATGTATGCGCGCTATGCGGGCACCAACCTTGTTACGGTCGGTCTCAAATATCGTTTCAAATAGCATGGGATAGGGCGCAGATGCCTTGTTAGCGGCTGCTTAAAATACTTCTATGTCGGCGCAGAAGCTATAGCCTTTGCCATGCTCGGTTCGGAAGGGAAGTTCTTCCGGACAGTTTTCTCGCCAGCGACGGCGCAGGCGGCTAACGATTTGCTCCAGCCTGCGTTCATCGTAATCCAGCCAGTCGGCACCGAAGGCATTCGCAATAGTACGACGACTGACGGCCTGGCCGGCTTGCGCGGCCAGCAGTTCGAACAACTTCAGTTCGTATTCAGATAATACTTCGGCATGCCCGTTAGGCGCATACAGCTTGCGTTCCACGCTATCGAGCCGCCATCCACCCAGGCCCATGCGTCTCTCCAGCGCGCTGATATGGGCCAATAGCTCGTCATAGCGTACCGGTTTGACCAGGTAGTGATCGGCACCGTCGCGTAAGCCAGTAATTTTGTAATTGACGCCGCCCTGGGCGGTCAGCATGATGATGCCGCATTTGTTGCGATACTGACGCAACCTGGCTGCGACTTCCAGGCCATCGCCGTCCGGCAGTCCCACGTCTATCAAGGCGATATCCATGACATCCATCAGGGGCATGAATTCTGCGGCGCTGCCTGCTTCCATCACCTGATGTCCTTCGCTCCTCAGGAAGTCGGCGATTTCCTGCCGATAGTCAACCTCATCTTCCAGTAACAACAGCTTTGCCATATCTGTATACGCCCGTTATCAGCCTGCCCAATACATACTTGCCGCACTTATCCTTCAGGGCGCATATTGCCATACATTTTTTGCGTGTTGATGTGGCTAGGTCAAATGATCACCTCTTTCCTGAGCCGGAAAGCGCATAGGGTGGGACTTACGAAGCCGGACGACTCACCATTTCGATAGTTGAAATAACATCCCTGACCTTGAATGGCTTCAGAAGGATGCGGGAAACTTGCAATATCTTTAGGCGTTCAGCCAATTCTTCGTCGCAGCTTGGTGTGATGATGAAATCCAATAGCTGTCTGGCTCGATTCTGTTGCCGTAAGGGGAGGAGTGTCAATAAGGACCTGTCAGTGGATTACGATAGTGGGCTCCCGACTGTGTGCTTGCAAGCGCACAGCGCTCAGCCAGCACAACGCATGCGTTGCGCAACCCTGGCTACGCCCCGCGTCCCGCGAGTTCGATCCCCTCAACGTCAATACAAATAAAAAAGGCCATCCTGATGGATGACCTTTTGTATTGGTGGTGGAGGCGGCGGGAATCGAACCCGCGTCCAGAAGCACTCTACAGACAGTTCTACATACTTAGTGCTGCCATTTGATTTAACCCGTACGACGCGGACGCACACGCTGCGGACAGGCGAGTCACCTATTGTTTAACGTCTTGCCAAGTGACCCGGCACGACGCGATTCCTTGTATATGACTTCACTGCTGTTGCCAGCCCGCCCCAAGGAAGAAACGGTGTGAAGCTAACCGGTATTAAGCGGCTAGTGCGTACGAGTTATCGTTTGCAGTTATTACTTTTCTGGTTGTATTTACGAGGTGACCAGTCCTCGGTATGCCCTGCGCTGCTTTGCAACCCCTGTCGAAACCAGGTCGCCCCCAAAGCATTGCCATTGTATCGCATTAGATGGGGTGTTTCACGGCAGATTCAAGTGAGCCGATTTTTGCCGGTGTATCTGAAGCTGCATTGCCGTTTTACTGCTTAATCAGTGTAAATAATTGCTGTGGTGACTCTGCCAATGCATCCGCATTCCAGCTTGCCGGTTCTACATTTCCGCAATAACCCCAGCCTGCTGCGATGGTAGTCATGCCAGCAGCCTGGCCAGCCTGGATGTCGCGTAAATCGTCGCCAACGTACCAGCAGTGCTCAGGGTCTATGCCTATGCGTTTGGCGGCTTCAAACAGCGGGGCAGGGTGCGGCTTGGGATGGCTGGCCGTGTCGCCGGAGACGACGCAGGCTGCGTGATCCAGACCAATTTGCGGTACCAGTCTGTCGGTCAGGTAGCTGACTTTGTTAGTGACGATGCCCCAGACGATGCCCTGATCCTGCAATTGCGCCAGCAGTTCAGTGACGCCATCGAACAGACGGCTTTCTACTGCTATCGATGCTTCGTAGTTTTTCAGGAAAGCATCGCGTAGTTCAGGATACTCGGCATCTTGCGGAGTCAGGCCAAAGGCGGCACCGATCAGGCCACGTGCGCCAGCAGAAGCAGTAGGACGCAGCAATTCGTAGTCGGTTGGTTCCAGGCCGCGTGCAATGCGTAATTGATTGACGGCTCCGGCCAGGTCGGGCGCGGTGTCCGCGAGTGTGCCGTCGAGATCAAACAATATGGCGAGTGGCGTGCGTAGTGTCATGTGAACTCGTGCAGAGAGGTAAGCAAGGCCAGGCTACATGCGCAGGCCTTGCAGTGTGTCGAAGATCAGGCTGGCTTGGTGCAGGCGATCAGATAGTTGACGCTGGTGTCCTGGTTCAACGAGTAGATCTTGGTCAATGGATTGTAGCCCATGCCTTTGAGTGCATCGATATCCAGGCCAGCTTCGCGTGCGAAGCGTGACAACTCTGCCGGAGTAATGAACTTGGCGTAATCATGTGTGCCTTTGGGCAGCATGCGCAGCAAGTATTCTGCACCTATGACCGCATGCAGATACGCTTTCGGATTGCGGTTGATGGTCGAGAAGAATACTTTGCCACCTGGCTTTGCGAGTTTGGCGCAGGCAGCAACGATGGCTGCAGGATCCGGTACGTGCTCCAGCATTTCCATGCAGGTCACCACATCGTAGCGACCAGCTTCGCGCTCCGCCAGATCTTCTGCCGCGATCAGTTCATAGCGTACCTGTACGCCGGATTCCAGGCTGTGCAGATCGGCTACTTTCAATGCTTTTTCTGACAGGTCTATGCCGGTGACATTGGCGCCGCTCTTGGCCATCGATTCGGCCAGGATGCCACCACCGCAACCGATGTCGACTACAGTTTTGCCAGCCAGTGGCGCACGGCCATTGATCCAGCCCAGGCGCAGCGGATTGATTTCATGCAGAGGACGGAATTCTGATGTTGGGTCCCACCATTGATGGGCCAAATCGCTAAATTTTTTCAGTTCTAAAGGATCGGCGTTCATGGGCTAAATGATAACTGGAAAGTGCGGCGAGCGCGCTGGTTTGCGCAGACGAAAAAAAACCCCGCCGGAGCGGGGTTTAGATTTCGCTAGAAACGAATTATTTGCGTGTGCCAACAACTTCGATTTCTACGCGACGGTTTTGTGCGCGACCAGCAGCTGTTTTGTTAGTAGCAACTGGTTGTTTTTCACCTTTGCCTTCGGTGTAAACACGTTTCGCGTCAACGCCTTTGCCAACCAAGTAAGCTTTAACAGCTTCTGCGCGGCGAACCGACAGTTTTTGGTTGTATGCATCGGAACCGACCGAGTCAGTGTGACCAACAGCAATGATAACTTCCAGGTTCAGATCTTTCAGTTTCGAAGTCAGATCGTCCAGTTTAGCTTTGCCTTCTGGTTTCAACACTGCTTTGTCGAAATCAAAGAATGCGTCAGCTGCGAAAGTTACTTTTTCCGAAGTTGGAACTGGAACAACTGCTGGAGCTGGGCTAGCTGGAGCAGGGGCTGCAGCTGCAACCAGTGCACCGTCGCAACCTGGAACCGAGTCAGCTGGTGTCCAGTAGCCAGTGTGCCAGCACAGACCGGTCGAGTTGCGAACGATCGTACCGTTAGTAGCTTGTGCATAAGCGCTGTTTGGTGTGCTTGCTTTGATGTCGGTCTGTGCTTGAGCAGACATTGCGACAATCGCGGACGCAGCGAAGACGAGTTTTGCTAATTTATTCATATTTCTTTCTCCTCTCGAGTGAGATATCCGCAGACTAAACTGCGCAAAATTACGTGAATGACATCGGAAATGGATATTAACACGCGCTTCAACAACCACATGAAACAAATTGTTCGCATGCAATGGTTTAACTTGGCTCCATTTTGCCACAGCCAGCCACTACAACGACCGATTGCTAAATCGACTAATTAACGTTTTTTCCAAAGCGTTGTGTTTAAACAACGCTTGCTAAGAATTATTTCCCCTCGCAAAACATTGACCTTTGGACATCAAAAACGTTCATGTTTTGAAGAAATATTTATTAAAAAGCACTCTTTTATTTCGGCAAACTGTGCATTTCTATTAAAACGCGCCGATTTGGTGCTAAACATGCAACTAGTTTGGTGCGGCTCAATTTGCTGTCACATTCCTTGATCGGCTGTGTCGCACCGGCACCGGCTACCTTCATATTGACCGTCACGCCCTTTTTCTTTAGATAGCCGGCGACCGCAGCGGCACGTTTTTCCGACAGGGCCTGGTTGGAGTGCGCATTGCCCAGCAGATCCGTGTAGCCGGTAATCGTCATGCTGCTGGCGCCGTTGCAGGCAGTCAGTTTTGGCAGGACGTCGCGATCGATGCGGTTTTTGGCTGCTCTATTTAACACTGCCTGGTTCAGGCCAAAGGTTTGGTCGCTTTCCAGTGCGATAGTGAAATCGCAAGGATTGGCCGCAAGCGCAACCGGCGCTACCTTGCCATCCAGATGGCTGGCAACGTCGGGTGCGATTGGGTTCGGAATAGGGGAGGCCAATGCACCGTCGCAGCCTGGGACTGCATCGGCTGGCGTCCACGTGCCGGAGCGCCAGCACAGGCCAAAGGCACTGCGTGTGACGACGCCGCGGCTGTCCTGGGCATAAGCATTGTTGGCTGGGACCTGAATATCAGTTTGCGCGGCGACGTAGGAGGAGGATGCGCCAAGCAGCAAACCAAGGACCACTTTGTTGATCATGTTTTTCTCTTATTAATAGATGAGTGCTGGAAAAAGCAGCAAATTTTTGACAGTCAGCATTTAAACATATTTTCTTCTTGCCACGTGACCGCAATGGTCGCCGCGGCGAAAGCTCCCGGAATGCCGAAAGCGGGGAGCGAAGGTCTCTGCCGTGTTAAAATCTTACGATTTGCCGGATCGCCCGTAACTAAGCTTTACTGCTCAAGCGATTCTTCATTATTAAAACCCCTAGCCAAAGACCAGACGAACCGCCAATGGATCAATTCGCTAAAGAAACAATTCCTATTTCACTCGAAGAAGAGATGCGCAAGAGCTACCTCGATTACGCGATGAGCGTTATCGTTGGCCGCGCATTGCCCGATGTGCGTGACGGCTTGAAACCGGTGCATCGCCGGGTATTGTTTGCCATGCATGAGATGAATAACGTGTGGAACCGCCCGTTCGTGAAATGTGCGCGCGTGGTCGGTGAAACCATGGGTAAATATCACCCGCACGGCGACGCGTCGATTTACGACACGCTGGTGCGTATGGCACAGCCGTTCTCGCTGCGCTATATGCTGGTCGACGGGCAGGGTAACTTCGGCTCCATCGACGGCGATAACGCAGCGGCTATGCGTTATACCGAGTGTCGTCTGGATAAGATCGCTGGCGAATTGCTGGCTGATCTGGACAAGGAAACTGTCGACTTCGTACCGAACTACGACGGCAAGGAAAAGGAACCATCGGTACTGCCGACGCGTATTCCTAACCTGCTGATCAACGGTTCGTCCGGTATTGCGGTCGGTATGGCGACGAATATCCCGCCACACAATATTACTGAAGTCATCGATGGTGCTTTGCATGTGTTACGCAATGCAGATGCGACAGTCGATGAACTGATCGAAATCATTCCGGCACCGGACTTCCCTACGGGCGGCATCATTTATGGTGTGTCCGGCGTACGCGATGGTTATCGCACTGGCCGTGGCCGTGTGGTGATGCGCGCGAAGACGCACTTCGAGGAATTCGGCAAGGAAAACCGTGCGGCCATCATCGTCGACGAGTTGCCGTATCAGGTAAACAAAAAGTCGCTGCTCGAACGTATCGCTGAATTGGTACGTGACAAGAAGCTCGACGGCATCTCCGACATCCGCGACGAATCCGATAAATCGGGTATGCGCGTAGTGATCGAACTGAAGCGCAATGAAGTACCGGAAGTCGTGCTGAACAATCTGTACAAACAGACCCAGCTGCAAGACACCTTCGGTATGAATATGGTTGCGCTGGTGGATGGTCAGCCTAAGTTGCTGAACCTGAAGCAGATGCTGGAATGCTTCCTGTCGCATCGTCGCGAAGTCGTAACACGCCGTACCATATTTGAACTGCGCAAAGCACGCGAACGCGGTCACGTACTGGAAGGCCTGGCAGTTGCATTGGCCAACATTGACGACTTTATCGCGATCATCAAAGCAGCACCGACTCCGCCGGTGGCAAAAGTTGATCTGATGTCGCGCGCCTGGGATTCGTCCGTGGTGCGTGAGATGCTGGCACGTACCGGTGAAGCATCTATCGGTGGCGTGAATGCATTCCGTCCGGAAAACCTGCCTAAGCATTACGGCATCCAGACTGACGGCTTGTACAAACTGTCGGATGACCAGGCACAGGAAATCCTGCAGATGCGTCTGCAACGCCTGACCGGTCTGGAGCAAGACAAGATCGTTAATGAATACAAGGAAGTCATGGAGCAGATCGCTGATTTGCTCGACATCCTGGCCAAGCCGGAGCGTGTCACCGTCATCATCAATGATGAACTGACGCTGGCTAAAAACGACTACGGCATCGGCAATAAAGATGAACGTCGTTCGACCATCGAACTGAATGCTACCGACCTCGGTACCGAAGACCTGATCACACCGCAGGATATGGTCGTGACCTTGTCGCATACCGGTTACATGAAGGCGCAGCCGATTTCCGAATACCGTGCGCAGAAGCGTGGCGGTCGCGGCAAGCAGGCGATGGCGACCAAGGATGACGACTGGATCGACCAGCTCTTCATCGCGAACACACATGATTACATCTTGTGCTTCAGCAACCGCGGTCGTTTGTACTGGCTGAAGGTATGGGAAGTGCCACAAGGTTCGCGCAACTCGCGCGGCAAACCTATCGTCAATATGTTCCCGCTGCAGGATGGCGAAAAGATCACTGTGATCCTGCCTATCTCCGGCGAAAACCGCAGCTTCCCTGAAGATCATTACATCTTCATGGCAACCAGCCTCGGTACCGTGAAGAAAACCTCGCTCAGCGATTTCAGCAATCCACGTAAGGCCGGCATCATCGCGGTCGACCTGGATGATGGCGACTTCCTGATCGGTGCTGCACTGACCGACGGCAAGCATGACGTCATGCTGTTCTCCGATTCCGGCAAGGCAGTGCGCTTCGACGAAAACGATGTACGTCCTATGGGCCGTACAGCACGCGGCGTGCGCGGCATGAACCTGGAAGAAGGTCAGCAAGTCATTGCATTGCTGGTGGCTGAGAACGAACAGCAATCCGTGCTGACGGCAACGGAAAACGGCTTTGGCAAACGTACGCCTATCACCGAGTACACCCGTCATGGTCGTGGCACCAAAGGCATGATCGCGATCCAGACCAGCGAACGTAACGGCAAAGTTGTGGCGGCGACCCTGGTCGATGCCAGCGATGAAATCATGCTGATTACGACCGGTGGCGTACTGATACGTACCCGCGTGGCAGAGATCCGCGAAATGGGCCGTGCGACGCAAGGTGTGACCCTGATTGCAGTCGAAGACGGCACCAAGCTGAGCGGACTGCAACGCATACTTGAATCAGATGTAGAAGTTGATGATGATCAATCCGGTACGGAGGAAGCAGAATAATGAAGCGTGTGTATAACTTTTCGCCGGGTCCGGCTGCATTGCCTCAAGAAGTAATCAAGCAGGCAGCAGAGGAAATGACAAACTGGAGAGGTAGCGGTTTGTCAGTGATGGAGATGAGCCATCGCGGGCGGGAATTTACGGAAATCCTGGCAACAACCAAAGCCGATCTGCGCTCCTTGTTGTCGATTCCGGATAATTACAAAGTACTGTTGATGCAAGGTGGTGCCATCGCGGAAAACGCGATCGTGCCTATGAACCTGGTTGGCCACAAAGCGCAACCTGCGACTATCGACTTCGTCAACACCGGTCACTGGTCGAGCAAGACGATCGAAGAAGCACACAAGTACGCGAAGGTGAATGTTGCTGCTTCGTCCGAAGACAAAGGTTACACCTATGTCCCTGCACGTGATACCTGGAAGCTGACACCTGACGCCGCCTATGTGCATATCTGCACCAACGAAACCATCGGCGGTGTCGAGTTCGACTTCACACCTGACGTCGGCAACGTACCTTTGGTCGCGGATATGTCGTCGAATATCCTGTCGCGCGAAATCGATATCTCCAAGTACGCCGTAATCTACGCTGGCGCACAAAAGAACATTGGTCCTGCTGGTGTCACCATCGTCATCGTGCGTGATGACATGCTGGGTCACGCATTGCCTATCTGCCCGTCCGCATTCGACTGGCAGCAAGTGGCTGAGCATGACTCCATGTTCAACACGCCGCCGACCTATCCTATCTACATCGCCGGCCTTACCTTCCAATGGATGAAACGCCAGGGCGGTGTGGCTGCGATGGAGCAGGTCAATATCGCGAAAGCGAAATTGATGTATGACTATTTGGATTCGACCGGTTTCTACCTGAACAATGTTCCTGCAGCGAATCGCTCGCGCATGAACGTACCGTTTTTCCTGAAAGACGAGTCGCTCAATAGCAAGTTCATCGCGGAAGCGGACCAGCAAGGCCTGGTACAACTCAAAGGCCATAGCTCGGTCGGCGGCATGCGTGCGTCGATCTACAACGCGATGCCGATGGAAGGTGTACAGGCACTGGTCGCGTTCATGAAAGACTTCGAGAAAAAGTACGGCTGATTTTTATTCAAATAAAAGATTGTTTGCATAACTATGACGACCGACGACAAGCTCAAACCACTGCGTGAACAAATCGATGCCATCGATGCGCAACTTCTCGATTTACTGAATCGACGCGCACGCGTCGCGCAGGAAGTCGGCCACGTCAAGGCGGAGACCAATGCACCGGTCTTCCGTCCGGAACGCGAAGCGCAGGTCTTGCGCAGCGTGGCAGAACGTAATCCCGGGCCTTTGCTCAACACCGATATCCAGACTGTTTTCCGTGAAGTGATGTCAGCTTGCCGCGCGCTGGAAAAGCGCGTGACCGTCGCTTACCTGGGACCGGTCGGCACTTTTAGCGAACAGGCTGTCTATCAACAATTTGGTCGCTCTGTCGATGCGATGCCTTGCGCTTCCATCGATGAAGTCTTCCGCGCTACCGAAGCGGGTACTGCCGATTTCGGCGTCGTGCCTATCGAAAATTCGTCGGAAGGCGTGATCAATCGTACGCTGGATTTGCTGTTGCAAACCACACTGACGATTAGCGGTGAAGTGTCTATCCAGGTGAATCACAGCCTGATGACGCGTACCGGTTCGATGACAGGTGTAAAAACTATCTGTGCGCATTCGCAGGCGCTGGCGCAATGCCAGGTCTGGTTGAACCAGAACTACCCGAACATCGAACGTATGGCTGTCGCTTCCAATGGCGAAGCGGCGCGCCTGGCGGGCGAAGATCCGAGCGTGGCTGCTATTGCAAGTGAGATCGCCGGACAGAAATACCAGTTGCAAGTCATCAAGGCGCACATCCAGGATGATCCGCATAACCGTACACGTTTTGCTGTCATCGGCCGTTTGCAAACGTCGGCCAGCGGCAAGGATCAGACTTCGTTGGTACTCTCGGTGCCAAACAAGGCGGGTGCGGTTTACAACTTGTTGGCACCTCTGGCCAAGCACGGTGTGTCGATGACCCGTTTTGAATCGCGTCCGGCACGCATGGGTACGTGGGAGTATTATTTCTACGTCGACGTCGAAGGTCATCTGCAAGACGCCAAGGTCGAAAGCGCCTTGAAAGAGCTAAAAGACAACGCAGCATTTTTCAAAGTGCTGGGTTCGTATCCTTCCAGTTTGTGATCTATAGCGGGCACTGTATGCGGTGCCCGACTTTGCTTCAGACGTGATTAATTTTGGAATCTGCTATGTCAATTAAGTTTGGTCCTGACTACGTTCGTGCGATTGCGCCTTACCAGGGCGGTCGCCCGATTGCTGAAGTCGCGCGTGAATTCGGCCTCGATGAAGCGAAAATCGTAAAACTC
This sequence comes from Herminiimonas sp. Marseille-P9896, assembly GCF_903993245.1. Taxonomy (NCBI): domain Bacteria; kingdom Pseudomonadati; phylum Pseudomonadota; class Betaproteobacteria; order Burkholderiales; family Oxalobacteraceae; genus Herminiimonas; species Herminiimonas sp. Marseille-P9896. Next base: position 1,097,891 of record NZ_CAJEVT010000001.1, read on the forward strand.
GCTTCAAACGAAAATCCGCTCGGCATGCCTGAGGCGGCGAAGCAGGCGATGGCAGCAGCGCTGGCGGATGCCGGTCGCTATCCGGATGGCAATGGTTTTGAGCTGAAAGCAGCGCTGACCGCCAAGTATGGTGTGCCTGCTGAATGGATCACACTAGGTAACGGCAGCAACGACATCCTCGAACTGGCCGCGCACGCATTCGTGCAGCCGGGTCAATCCGTCATTTACGCGCAGTATTCTTTTGCCGTGTATCCGCTGGCGGCGCAAGCCGTCGGTGGCCGTTCGCTGGTAATCGCGGCGAAAGATTTTGGCCATGACCTGGATGCGATGGCGGATGCGATAGAAGCTGATACGCGTTTGATCTTTGTCGCGAATCCAAACAATCCGACTGGTACCTTTATCCCGGGTGAGCAGATTGAATCTTTCCTGAAGCGCGTGCCGCCGGAAGTGGTGGTGGTGCTGGATGAAGCCTATACCGAATTCCTCGCACCGGAACAGCAATACGATTCCATCGCCTGGGTCGCCAAGTATCCTAATTTGCTGGTGTCGCGCTCCATGTCCAAGGTCTATGGCCTGGCAGGTTTGCGCATCGGCTACGGCATTGCGCAAGCGGGCATCACCGATTTGCTGAATCGCATACGCCAGCCTTTCAACGTGAATTCGCTGGCGCAAGCTGCGGCGATTGCTGCATTGAATGACCATGCTTTCGTACAGAAAAGTGCGCAATTGAATGCCGCCGGTTACCGTCAACTGACACAGGCTTTCGATGAATTGAAGCTGCGCTATTTGCCATCTTCCGGTAACTTCGTCATGGTCAAGGTTGGTGATGACGATGGCGCCGGTGCGCGCGTCAACCTGGCTTTGCTGAAGCAGGGCGTGATTGTGCGTCCGGTCGGCAATTATGGTTTGCCGCAATGGCTGCGCATCTCCATTGGACTGGAAGAAGAAAATACCATCTTCATTGCCGCGTTGAAAAAAGCCCTGGCCTGATTTTGTATTGAACCGATCAACTTTAATCCCTACGCTCTCGTGCTAAAAAAAATCGTCATCTTTGGAGTGGGTTTGATAGGCGGATCGTTTGCGCGCGCTTTGCGCCAGGCGGGAGCAGTTGAACAAATCGTTGGCGTAGGGCGCACCGCTAAGGTGTTAGAGCGCGCTAAAGAACTGGGCATCATCGATGTCGCCAGTACGTCGGTTGAAGAGGCTTTGCGCGGTGCTGACCTGGTATTGCTGGCAGCACCGGTTGCGCAAACCGAAGTGATCCTAAAATCTATCAAGCCTTATTTGCAAGCCGGTACCGTGGTGACTGACGCCGGGAGTATCAAGGGCGAAGTCGTCACTACTGCGCGTGCAGTCCTGGGTGACAAGATTACGCAATTTGTACCCGGTCATCCTATCGCCGGCTTGGAAGCCAATGGCCCTGAAGCAGCGATTCCCGATCTGTACGTAGGCAAGAAGGTCGTATTGACGCCGCTGGCGGAAAACTCCGCCGCCGATGTCGCTTTGGTAGCGCAAGCCTGGCAACAATGCGGTGCGATCATCCATCAGCTAACACCTGAAAATCACGATGCAGTATTTGCAGCTGTCAGCCATTTGCCGCACTTGCTGGCGTTTGCACTGGTAGACGATATTGCGAACAAACCGCACGCTGATTTGCTGTTTCAGTACGCCGCCAGCGGCTTCCGCGATTTTACACGGATAGCGGGCTCTTCCCCCGAGATGTGGCGCGATATCAGTTTGTCTAACCAGGGCGCGATCCTGACTGAACTGGATGCCTATATTGCACAGCTGACCCGCTTCCGTGCGCAATTGGCGGCTGGTGATGGTTTGGCGATGCAAGCGATGTTTGCGAACGCACAGCAGGCGCGCCAGAACTGGCAGCGCAGCATAGAAACGGCTGAACCTCAGCACCAACCAGATGGCGATAAATGAAACACTATCCGCATTATCTTGACCTGAAACCGGCGATGCACGCGAAAGGCGTGGTGCGTTTGCCTGGTTCCAAAAGTATTTCCAACCGTACCTTGTTGCTGGCAGCATTGGCGCAGGGGACGACGCATATCCGTGATTTGCTGGCTTCCGACGATACGCATGTCATGCTGATGGCATTGCAAAAACTGGGCGTCAAATGGGAGCAGATAGGCGAGTCGCAGGATTACATCGTGCACGGCGTCGATGGCAGCTTTCCGGTACACCAGGCCGATCTGTTCATGGGTAATGCAGGTACCGCGATACGTCCGTTGACCGCGGCACTGGCAGTGACAGGTGGTGATTACACCTTGCATGGCGTGTCACGCATGCACGAGCGTCCTATCGGTGATCTGGTCGATGCCTTGAATGCAATCGGTACACATATTGAATACACCGGCGAGCCGGGTTATCCGCCGCTGCATATCCAGCGTGGTCGTATACACGCGCATGAGATGTCGGTGCGTGGCAATGTATCCAGTCAGTTCCTGACGGCGTTGCTGATGGCTGCGCCTTTGATGGCGCGCGAACAGGATGTAACCATCAATGTGATCGGTGAGTTGATCTCCAAGCCGTATATCGAAATCACGCTGAACCTGATCCAGCGTTTTGGCGTGGAAGTGCAACGCAACGGCTGGCAATCGTTCACGGTGAAAGCCGGTCAACGCTATATCAGCCCGGGCAATATCCATGTTGAAGGCGATGCTTCGTCGGCATCCTACTTCCTCGCCGCTGGTGCAATCGCTGGTGGTCCGGTGCGTGTCGAAGGTGTGGGGCAGGACAGCATCCAGGGCGATGTGCGTTTTGTGGAAGCGCTGGAACAAATGGGTGCAACCATACGCATGGGCGATAACTGGATAGAAGCCGAGTCGAATGGTGTCTTGCGCGCGATTGATGCCGACTTCAACCATATTCCGGATGCAGCGATGACGATAGCCGTTGCGGCACTGTATGCCGACGGTCCGAGCATCTTGCGCAATATCGGCAGCTGGCGCGTCAAGGAAACCGATCGCATCAGTGCGATGGCGACCGAGCTGCGCAAGCTGGGTGCGATCGTGGAAGAGGGCGAAGACTACCTGAAGGTGACGCCACCTGCCGAGATACTGTCCGCAGCGATTGATACCTATGACGACCATCGCATGGCCATGTGCTTCTCGCTGGCGACCCTGGATGGGGCAGCACGCCGTGGCAACAAGGAACGTATTAATGACCCGCAATGCGTGGCCAAGACCTTCCCTGAGTATTTCGAAGCCTTTGCCAAGGTTACCGAAGAGAGTTTGTTTTAATGCATGGCGGGATGTAGTGTCATCCCGCTAGTATCCATTCCCTTTATGACTGCGGCGCTGGGCCGCAGTTGTATTTTTGACACACTTGTTAAATGACATCCACTCCAACTTCCGCTATTCCGGTCATCGCTATTGATGGTCCGACCGCTTCCGGCAAAGGCACGGTTGCCCAATTGGTAGCAACCGAACTTGGCTTCCACTACCTCGATTCGGGTGCTTTGTATCGTCTGACTGCCTTGTCTGCCTTGTATCGCGGCATCGCCATTGATGATGAGCAAGCTGTCGCTAATTCCGTCGAAACCCTCAAATGTGGCTTCAAAGATGGCGACATCTTCCTTGATCGTGAAAACGTCACAATGTCGATCCGGGCTGAGGAAGTTGGTAATACAGCATCAAAAATCGCTGCTTTGCCTGCTGTGCGCAAGGCCTTGGTCGATTTGCAGTTGCGCTTCCGTGAAGCTCCAGGCCTGATTGCTGATGGCAGGGATATGGGAACCGTGATTTTCCCGGACGCCAAACTCAAGGTCTTCCTCACCGCCAGTGCCGAAGCGCGCGCTGAAAGACGTTATAAGCAATTGATTGACAAGGGATTTTCTGCTAATATAGAAGACCTTCTGAAGGATTTGAACGAGCGTGATGCCCGTGATGCGAATCGCGCAATTGCCCCGCTCAAGCCCGCCGAAGATGCGTATTTGCTGGATACCTCGAATCTGACTGTGCAACAAGCAGTGGATCAGGTGCTCACCTGGTATGCCGCTGTAAAGAATTAAGCAGTAAAAATAAGAAGTAAGCGTAGTAGCTGTTTGTAGTACCTGGTGTCTGTCCGGTGCAAAGTCGGGCAGGCGTTGAAAAACCTAACCCATGATTCGTTCCATTTGCTGTTTTTATATACGGCAATCGATTAAACCCGAATCCTGGTCAACTTGTTTAAATCTATGACTACTGTTGTCACCTCTGAAGCAACACCTGTTGGTATGGAAAGTTTTGCCGCTCTTTTTGAAGAATCGTTGTCACGTCAGGACATGCGTTCTGGTGAAGTGATTTCGGCTGAAGTTGTCCGCCTCGACCATAACTTCGTTATCGTCAACGCTGGCTTGAAGTCGGAAGCATTTATTCCTATCGAAGAATTCAAAAACGACAATGGCGAACTCGAAGTCAACGTTGGCGATTTTATTTCCGTCGCTATTGAATCCCTCGAAAACGGTTTTGGCGACACTATCCTGTCGCGCGACAAGGCTAAACGCCTGGCATCGTGGCTCTCGCTTGAAAAAGCGATGGAATCCGGTGAAATCGTTGTCGGTACCGTTAACGGTAAAGTCAAAGGCGGTCTGACCGTTTTGACCAATGGCATCCGCGCATTCTTGCCGGGTTCGCTGGTTGATACCCGTCCTGTTAAAGACACGACTCCATTCGAAGGCAAAACGCTCGAATTCAAAGTTATCAAACTCGATCGCAAACGTAACAACGTTGTGCTGTCGCGTCGCGCTGTCATCGAAGCATCGATGGGCGAAGAACGTCAAAAACTGATGGAAACCCTGAAAGAAGGCACCATCGTTACTGGCGTCGTTAAAAACATCACCGACTACGGCGCGTTCGTGGATCTGGGTGGTATCGATGGTCTGTTGCACATCACCGATCTGGCATGGCGTCGCGTGCGTCACCCATCGGAAGTACTCACCGTCGGTCAAGAAATCACCGCGAAAGTACTCAAGTACGATCAAGAGAAAAACCGTGTATCGCTGGGCGTCAAACAATTGGGCGACGATCCTTGGACCGGTTTGTCCCGTCGTTACCCACAAGGCACACGCCTGTTCGGTAAAGTCACCAACCTGACCGACTACGGCTCATTCGTTGAAGTCGAACAAGGTATCGAAGGCCTGGTGCACGTTTCCGAAATGGACTGGACCAACAAGAACGTGGCGCCAAACAAAGTCGTTCAATTGGGCGATGAAGTTGAAGTCATGGTTCTGGAAATCGACGAAGAACGTCGTCGTATCAGCCTCGGCATGAAACAATGTAAAGCCAACCCATGGGATGACTTTGCTGTGACCCATAAAAAAGGTGACAAAGTTCGTGGCGCGATCAAATCGATCACCGACTTCGGCGTGTTCATCGGCCTGGCTGGCAACATCGACGGTCTGGTTCACTTGTCCGACCTGTCTTGGACAGAAACCGGCGAAGAAGCTGTTCGTCGCTTCAAGAAAGGTGACGAGCTGGAAGCAATCGTGTTGGCTATCGACGTGGAACGTGAACGCGTATCCCTCGGCGTTAAACAACTCGAAGGTGACCCATTCAACAACTTCGCTGCAATGAACGACAAAGGCGCGTTGGTAACTGGTACCGTTAAATCGGTTGAGCCTAAAGGCGCAGTGATCCAATTGTCCGATGAAGTTGAAGGCTACTTGCGCGCTTCCGAAATCTCCCGCGATCGCGTGGAAGATGCTGGTACGCACCTGAAAGTCGGCGATACAGTTGAAGCTATGGTTATCAACGTTGACCGCAAAGCACGCGGCATTCAACTGTCGATCAAAGCGAAAGACAATGTTGAAACGCAAGAAGCAATGCAAAAAATGTCGTCGGATGCAAACGCTGCATCGGGTACGACCAGCCTCGGCGCATTGCTCAAAGCTAAGCTCGATAACAAGAACTAAGACCATCGTCAATGACAAAGTCGGAGCTGATTGCTCGCTTGGCTGAGCGTTATCCGCAACTGGTAGCTAAGGATGCGGATTACGCGGTCAAAACCATTCTTGATGCAATGTCCGATGCCCTGGCAACCGGACAACGCATCGAGATACGTGGTTTTGGCAGCTTTGCACTCAATAGCCGCCCGCCGCGTATCGGTCGCAACCCGAAGTCGGGTGATAAGGTGATGGTCCCGGAAAAACGGGTTCCTCACTTCAAGCCAGGCAAGCAGTTGCGTGAGCGTGTGGATGCGATGGTTGGGCAACCAATCATCGAAGACTGAGTTGTTTGTAACGAAATAAGAACGGCATCTTCGGATGCCGTTTTTTTTCACGTACAATTTCATTAATCTATTACTGTGCCAAACTGAGGGCATGCAGTAGCCCGGATCAGCTTATAAAGGAACGAATGCCATGAAAATCCTGCTCAGAATTATTGCTGTCCTGCTTTTCATCGTGTTCTTTGGTTTCGCCATGAAGAATACGCAGGAAATCTCGCTGCAGTTCTTCCTCGGTTATGAAATGCGCGGACCTTTGGTATTGCTCTTGCTGGGTTTCTTTGTCGGTGGTGCCGCTCTGGGTGTATTGGCGATGACGCCGACCCTGTTCCGTCACCGTCGTGAACTGGCGAAACACAAGAAGACGATCGCAACGATACAAAAAGAAGTACAAGAACAGGCTATGGTGAAATCGCAGCCACCACAGCCGGACGCTGTGATTCATCTGTGAGTCGTGCGTCTTGCATCATTTGATTACTCTCTACGACACAACATTGCATGGAATTTGAAACTTGGTGGTTGCTTGCCATACCGGCCTTTTTTACCCTGGGCTGGATAGCTGCGCGCGTGGATATCAAACAATTGGTTTCGGAATCGCGCAGCCTGCCGCGCGGCTATTTCAAGGGTTTGAATTTCCTGCTGAATGAACAGCCCGATAAGGCGATCGACGCCTTTATCGAAATCGTCAAACTGGATCCGGAAACCGCTGAGCTGCACTTTGCGCTCGGCAATCTGTTCCGTCGTCGCGGTGAGACTGAGCGCGCAATACGTGTGCACCAGAACTTGCTGGCGCGTCCTGATTTACCGCTGGAACACAAGGTGCACGCCCAATACGAGCTGGGGCAGGACTATCTGAACGCTGGCTTGCTGGACAGGGCAGAGGAAACCTTTAACCAACTGATAGACACTCAGTACGGTGCGCAAGCCAGGCGTGCATTGCTGGAAATTTATCAGCGCGAAAAAGAATGGGAGCGCGCGATCGAAGCGGCCCATGCATTGCAGGAATCAGGTGCCGGCGGCCGTCAGAAGGAAATCGCACAGTTTTACTGTGAGCTGGCGCAGGATGAATTGGTGCATACCCATCCAGAGACCGCGATCAGTTTGCTGGAAAAAGCATTGGCGGCAGATCGCACCAGCGTGCGAGCCACCATCCTGCTGGGCGATGCGCAACTGGCGCAAGGCGATACCGAATCTGCATTGCTGACCTGGCGCCGGGTTGAGCATCAAAGCGTGCCGCACGTGGCATTGGTGGCGCAGCGTTTGATGGATGGCTATCGTGCAGTCGGACGGGCGCAGGAAGGCGTGAACCTGTTGAAGTTCTATCTGGCGGAGGCATCGTCGATAGATTTGCTGGAAGTCGTGTTCAAGGCCGTGCTGGAACTGGAAGGTGTAGACGCAGCGAATCAAATGGTCAGTGACGAACTGCGGCGTACCCCGACTTTGCTGGGGCTGGATAAGCTGCTGGAAGCGCGTCTGATGGAAGCGCCGCCGGAAATGCGTTCGGAACTGTCGCTGGTCAAGAACCTGGTGCATGGTTACACGCAAAAGCTGGCGCGTTACCAGTGCAGCCATTGCGGTTTCAAGGCACGTCAGTATTACTGGCAATGCCCAGGTTGCAGCAAGTGGGAAAGCTACCCGCCACGCCGTACCGAAGAATTGAATGTCATGAATTAAGTAGTCTGCAATACCCCCGGCTAAGCTGCTTTATGTGTATTTAAATGCACGTAGGTTAGCCGGTACTCACTTTTCTCTCCCTTGATGTATTTCCTTTGGGAGATGTCCGATTCAAATCCCTGCTTGTTTTTTCTACATTCGGCGCTGGGCTAGCGATAAATATAGCTGTCTGACGTCGTTATCTCTGTGCATTTTTATAAACTGACCAGGAGATTCAAATGTTGAAAAAAGTGTTTTTTACACTCGTAGCTGCATTTTTCTCGATGAGCTTTGCGTGGGCACAAGTTGATGTCAATAAAGCGGATCAGGCGGCACTGGACGGCATCAAGGGCATAGGCCCGGCTACCTCCAAGGCCATACTCGAAGAGCGTAAGAAAAGCGGCAATTTCAAGGACTGGGATGATTTGCAGAAGCGCGTCAAAGGCGTAGGTGAAAAGAGCGCTGAAAAGCTCTCGCAAGCCGGGCTGACGGTGAATGGTGCCGGGAAATCAGCTGTAAACAAACCGGCAGAAAAGAAGGGTGCTGCGAAGGCCAAGTCAGGGAAGTAAGCGCCAGGTATTTGCGTATCTTCAAGAAAGCCCCGTCCACGTCAGCGGATGGGGCTTTTTGCTGTCCGCATGGTTTTAATCGAGTTCGTACGCGCAAAGGCATCTGCGATTAAAATGGCGTTTTCCCGGATACACCATATAAGCACTCACTATGCAATATTTGACCATCGAAGACACCATCGGCAATACCCCACTGGTACAACTTAAACGACTGGGCGGTGAAGAAGCAGTACGTCGCAACAACGTCATCCTCGGCAAGCTGGAAGGCAATAATCCGGCCGGTTCTGTGAAAGACCGTCCAGCGCTTTCCATGATCCTGCACGCGGAAGAGCGCGGCGTGATCAAGCCAGGCGACACCCTGATCGAGGCGACCAGTGGCAACACCGGGATTGCGCTGGCGATGGTGGCAGCGATGCGTGGCTACAAGATGGTCTTGCTGATGCCGGAGAATCTGAGCGAAGAGCGCAGACAGGCGATGGCAGCATACGGTGCGCGTATTGTCCTGACGCCGAAAACCGGTGGCATGGAGTATGCGCGTGACCTGGCAGAACAAATGCAAAAGAACGGCGAAGGTTTGATCCTGGATCAGTTCGCCAACCCGGACAATCCGCGTGCACACTACGAAACGACCGGTCCGGAAATCTGGCGCGATACCGGCGGCAAGATCACGCACTTTGTCAGCGCGATGGGTACGACCGGCACCATTATCGGTGTTTCCGAATATCTGAAACAACAGAATCCGGACATCAAAATCATCGGTGTGCAGCCGGATGAAGGTTCGCAAATTCCTGGTATCCGCAAATGGCCGGAAGCCTATTTGCCCAAGATTTATGACGCTAGCAAAGTCGACCAGCTTGAATACGTTAGCCAGGCTGTAGCCGAGCAAATGGCTCGTCGTTTGGCTATAGAAGAGGGGATTTTCTGCGGGATTTCAGCAGCGGGCGCATGTGAAGTTGCGCTCAGGATTTCTCAGACGGTAGAAAACGCGACGGTAGTCTTTATCGTCTGCGACAGGGGGGATCGTTACTTGTCGACAGGCGTATTCCCGGCCTAAGCCGAGAATACTCTGCGGGTAACTTTCATTACTCTTGCGGCTCGCTTGCTACGACGCCGCCTTCTTTTGGTTTGAATTGCTTGTCGCTGATACGGAATTTATCGCGACGGTCACCCATCAGGATACGCAGGTCACGAATACTCAAATCACTGACTTCGTGCATGCGAATCAGCAGGGATGCGCCTACCGGCAGACGGCGATGGCGGATTTTGCTGATAACTGGTGGGGCAACTTCCAGTGCGCGCGACAGAGCTGCATCATTTTTAAGATGTAGTCTTTCAATCAGGGAGTCCAACAAATGATTGGGGTCGTACGCAACTTGATCTGCAAGTCGGTTACTTGTGATTTGGCTATCTGGAGTAGTCATAATATCTTCGATTTCAAAGTGTCAAACGAGGGATCGGTGAAATGCAAGGCACCTTGCAATTTCGTCGGCTACTGATATTGGAGTCTTGTCATATTAGTAAAGTTGCAAATGGTGATGATTTTTTCAGGGTATTACGACATATATGAAAAAATTAACTATATGCAATCAATATAGCAAGGAATTTCAAAAAAGCAATTACAACTCAGTGTTCTTTTGGCCTCACAATTGGTCAAGAGTTCCTTCAAACAATCTTTTCTTTTTGAGAAAAGTAGCGTTATTGAAATTTTATTCTTTTCTGTGATTTTTCACAAAAAAACCTTAAAAATCAATGCTTGTTGTTGTTTTAAGGAATGATGCCGCATGGCAATGTGCACGCTTAAACGATGCTTAAATAATACTTGTATGTCATTATTTGCGCTTATGCCCGGGTGCTAACAATTGTAAATTCATCCATCCTTCCAGTCCCAATTTCCGTAACGTTTCCATATTCTTTTCGTAAATTTCCTCCGCCTCGGGGAAAGCTTCGACTGCGCGCTCTATGCTCGCTTCGCGTAAAAGATGCAAGATTGGATATGGTGAACGATTCGTGTAGTTTTCTATATCGTCTGCTTTGCTGTCTGCAAATTGATAGTCAGGGTGGAAACTGGCAATCTGGATTTCTCCATCCAATTCCAAATCTTCAATTGCTTCATCTGCAACATCGAGGAAGTCGTTGTAATCAAGGAAGTCGGCCAGGAGCTCCGGCAGGATTAGCAAGGTGGTATCGATTTCGGCCGGATCGCTCTGATGCAAATGCTGCAACTCTGCACTGAGTTCTTCATATAAGGCATCGGTGTTGCGCGCAGTGCTGACGACATAGCGGATTTGCTGTTTGACGTAGACCGCTTTGGCGAAGGGGCAGAGATTCAGGCCGATAACGGCTTTCTCCAGCCAGGCTTGGGTAAGGGCGATGACTTCATCGTGTGCTGCCGGGGGAGTAGGTGTGTGCATGCAAGCCATCCTGTTGATCGATCGCTATTTTAAACGTTTGCCGTAATCGGCTCTGAACGATATCGAAATGCGTACGCACATGCGGCGTATATAAATTGATCGCAGAGCGGGGCTGGATCGGCTATTCTTGCCACCGTTCCGTTGTGCGCATACGCGCGACATTTTCATCAAAGTAGAATTTCATGGCTCTTAAATCCACCATTTTCAAAGCTGACCTGCAAATCGCCGATATGGACCGGCAGTATTACGATGGCCATGCGCTGACGATAGCGCGCCATCCGTCCGAGACCGATGAGCGCATGATGGTCAGGATCCTAGCCTTTGTGTTGCATGCGCATGAGGCCCTGTCCTTTGGCAAGGGTTTGAGCGCGGATGATGAGCCTGACCTGTGGCAAAAGGATTTAACCGGTGCGATCGAACTGTGGATAGATGTCGGTCAGCCGGATGAGAAGCGCATCATGAAAGCATGCGGCCGCTCGAACCAAGTGATGATTTACAGCTATAGCAGCATGAGCAATATCTGGTGGAACCAGATTGCCAGCAAGGTGGATAGGGCGAAGAACCTGAGCGTGTTTAATCTGCCGGCAGCGACCAGTCAGGCGCTGGCCAAACTCGCGCAACGCAATATGCAATTGCAATGCACGATACAGGACGGTCAGGTCTGGATTAACGGTGAAGGCGAGTCGATACAGATCGATCTCGTCCAGTTGAAAGCGCCTGCGGACGCAGCGCGCTGAGCGTGACCGCCGTCTGGCGGTCACCACATGCAATTAGAAATTGCGCGCAGCGCGCACAGCGCGGCTCAGGTCTACTACCGACATTGCATAGAAGAAGCTGCGATTGTATTGTGTGATCGCAAAGAAGTTATCCGCCCCCAGCCAGTACTCACTGGCATCAGCGCCATTCTGCAGATCGACCAGGCCGAACAGCATATCGGCAGGTGGTTCGACCAGCGGCGTCACGCCTGCTTCCTTCATTTCCTGCAATGTGAATTTCGCGCTTAGTCCCTGATTGATAAAGCGCTGCCAGTTTTCCGTCATGTCCACCTTAGCTGGAAACACGATGGGTTGTCCGCTACGCCAGCCATGTTGCACCAGGAAATTGGCAACGCTGCCTATGGCGTCGACTGGTGAGTTGCGCAGATCGATATGACCATTGCCATCGAAGTCGACCGCGAATTTACGTATGCTGCCCGGCATGAATTGCGGCCAGCCTATCGCACCCGCGTAGGAACCAAGCAGTGAGAATGGATCGATCTGTTCATCGCGGGCAAACAACAGGGTGTTTTCCAGTTCGCCGCGGAAATAGTTCATGCGTGCCGTGCGATTCGGTGTCTCCGGATAAGCGAAGGCCAGCGTCGTGATGGCATCCATCACGCGGAAGTTGCCGGTGTTACGGCCGTATACAGTTTCGACGCCCAGGATGGCGACGATGATTTCCGCAGGTACGCCATACTTGGCTTCAGCGCGTGCCAATTCACCAGCATATTGATTCCAGAAGGCGACGCCGCCGTTGATGCGCACAGGCTCAACAAAGCGTGCCCGGTAAGCCGCCCAGTTCTTCGGCTTGCCTGGTGGAGCCGGTTTCATTAACTGGATCGCGCTATCGACGTAGTGGGTCTGGTTCAGTGTGGCTTGCAACTGCTTCTTATTGAAGCCATTTTTTTCCACCATCTGGTCGATGAAGCTGGAGACATCACTCCATTGCGAGAAATTTGCGAATTCATCACCTTGTACTGGCTTGACGGCTTTTTTGGCCTTGGCTGTGGTCTTGTTTGCGGTCGCCGGTTTCTTACCGGTTTCACCAGCGGAAGCACAGCCACTCAAGGCGAGGATGGAAGAGAGAGCGATTAGCGGAATAGCTTGTCTGGAGAGCAGTGGAAATGTCATCGAATTTGAGTCAGCAATGATTTGAGTGTGGTAAGTGCGTCGGATGGCGACAAATCTTCAGCGCGACCATAACGAACTTGTTCATAAAGAGTCATAAATTTCCTGGTGGCATGTTTGTGCTTATCGGTCAGCGCAGTATCAGCAGCCAGCAATCGTAGTGCATATGTGCGCGGTCCTTCATGTGCCTGGCGCGGATAACCATGACGTGCCATCAGTTTGCCAAACTGCGCATACGTAGCTGTCAGCGGATCACCTTTGCGACGCACACCCAGCAGCAGGGCGGCTAGTGCGGCCATCACCGTGGCCCCCGCAAGCAGTAGCAACAAGACCAGTGTTTGCCAGTCGATGTTACCGAAGCCGAGTGAACGTAGCAAATTCTTTTGCTCATCCGGCGTGTAGTTCAACACCCATTGGTTCCAACCGTTGTTAATGGCTTCCCATTGAAAGCGCATGCTGCGCAACCATGATGCCGGATTACTATTCGTATTGAGCAAGCCGCCCAACACCGGTTCACCTGCATCCGTCGTGGCTGTATCGCGCGAGATACGCTCCGGCGCGATCACGGCAGTCGGGTCGACGCGTACCCAGCCACGCTCTGCCAGCCAGACCTCAGTCCATGCATGCGCATCGGATTGCCGCACGATCATATAGCCATCAACCGGATTGATTTGTCCGCCTTGATAACCTGTCACTACACGAGCGGGTATGCCCATCGCACGCATCAGTACGACCAGGGCACTCGCATAATGTTCACAAAAACCTGCGCGCGTAGAAAATAAAAAGTCATCGACGCTATTGACGCCCAGCAGTGGCGGTTCCAGCGTGTAGCGGAAGGGATCGCTACGGAACAGTTGCAGAACGCGATCGATGGCAGCCTGATCGTCGATAGATTCGCGCCGGATCTGTGCTGCCAGCGCCAGCGTGCGTGGGTTGTAGTCCGGTGGCAAAGCCAGCCATTGCTTCAATACATTCGCATCTGCTTGCGGCAGGAAATCAAAAGCCAGGTGCGAAGTGACGTCGTAACGTATGCGTTCAGTGATGGGGCGTGCCGTGCGCAATTCGTACGAAGACGTATTGGCAACGAATTTTCCAGCCAGTTGCGGCATGGAAGTCGGCAATTCAAGCGCGAACAGCCATGGTTCCGAGCTGGCTTCCTGCGTGACCTGATAGCGCACCGGATTGCCATGGGTTTGCAGAGGAGTCTGACTGTTTCTGCGGCTGGCTGCTGCTTTGGTCCAGGTACGGCCATCGTACTGATCCAGCACGATACCGCGCCAGTACAGCTGATGGCTGGACGGGACGGAGTCTGTAAATTTCACCCTGAAGGCGACTTCGCCAGACAAGGCCAGCTTGGCGATATTACCCGGACTCATGCTGCTGGACAGGCCGCTGCGCGCAGTCCTGCTATCGTTAGGCATGCCCCACAGCGGTCCCTGTATGCGCGGGAACAGGATGAAGAGTACGACTGTCAGCGGCACGGCCAGCAACAGGATCTTGCTCGCGAGCTGCAGGCGTTTGCGCAAAGAAGGTATCGCATCGGTGTACTGAAACGATAGCTGCGCGGCCAGCATCACGATGATGGTGATGATGCTCAGTGCAGCGATGGCCAGTGATTGGGAGTTGAAGAAATTCGTCAGCAGTAAAAAGAAGCTGAGGAAGACAACTGCAAAAAGATCGCGGCTGGCGTGCATCTCCAGTAGCTTGAATGTCAGCAGCAAGGTCAGGACGGCGACACCAGCTTCACTGCCGACAAATGTCCTGAAGGTCAGATATACACCGCCCATGGTCAGCAAGGCGAGCGGCAGCAGCAGCCAGCGCGATGGCATGCGATTGCCACGGAAGGTGATCCAGCCGCGCCACAGCAACATCACACTGCAGGTGGCGACTATCCATGGCGGGAGGTTCGCAACATTGGGTGCCAGTACCAGTGCGCATGCGCATAGCAGGAGCATGGTATTGGCCTTGTCGCGTGACATGGGGCGCAGCATTTGGGCGAGCAGCTTCATGGCGCGCGCTCGTACAAGGCGAGTGCCTGCAGGCAGGCGGCCTGATGAGCCGGGCCGATGGACGGTGGCAGGTAGATGTGGGCGAGGCGGAATGCATACGGCAAGCCTTGCGCTTCCGCCATGAGTACCCAGCTCGTCATGCGCGCCAGCCTGTGTTCCACATCCATAGTCAATGGCAGCTGCTTGTAGTCGAGCGTGAGTTCACTGGCTGCGCCGCCTTCAAACTGTTTGCTGACAAGTGCGCCACCGTTGCTGCGTGCAATCTGCCGCCATGCCAGTTGGCGTATGGAGTCGCCAGTCTGATATGCGCGTATCCCAGCGAAATCATCATGCCCGGCACTGCCGCGACCATCTGTCTGGGTTCCTGCATTTAATGGCAAGGGTGGGCTGTCTGTTTCCGGGCGCGGATAAACCAGCACCTGCATGGCTGGTTGCCAGTAAGCCCATGCCTGCAGCAAGCCGAGCGGAAAGGTTGTTTGCAGGCGTATGCGTGGTGCCGCCAGCCAGCCGCGTTCTGTTGCTGGTGTGCTGAGGGTCACATCATTGCCCGCTTGCGACGGGATGTCGGCGACGTGTGGAATACCGACATTGCCATCGGCTATGAATGCCAATCGTATCGCGTAGCGCTCATAGGAGCGGCGATTATCCAGGTGCAGGCTGAATTGCGCGACTTCTCCGGCGTAGACCGGCGTTGTGCGTCCGGGTGACAGATGCAAATAGGCGAGGTTGCGAAAGGTCAGGTGCATGCCGACGATGGCGCAACTGGCGAGCAAAAAAGTCAGCGCGAAGCCCAGGCTCAGGTTGTAGTTGATCGAGCATACGAAGAGTACGACCAGCATCAGGCCGAAGATTAGCCCGGCGCGAGTCGGCATGATGAAGATGCGGCGCTGTTTCAGGAACACTGTCCCTGTTTCGGCCGTACTTAGTCTGAACAGGTATTTTCCTGTCCATGGCTTGAACATCGTTTGCAGCTGTATAGGGATGAGGCGCACGCAGTGATCCCGCTTCAGACGCTGACCGACCTCATTAATTGCAATACCAGGTCGCGACTGGCGAGCGCGCTGGCGCTGCCAGTTTTGAGCGGACGCAGGCGGTGTGCAGTGACGGGCACCAGCACTGCTTGCACATCTTCCGGAATCACATGATTGCGTCCTTCGAGTGCGGCCCAGGCACGCGCTGCCTGTAACAATGCGATCGTTGCGCGCGGACTCAGGCCTTCGGCAAACATGCCGTTCTGGCGCGATGCTGCGGCCAGCGCCTGGATGTAGTCTATGAGTGCGGTAGAGACGTGGATGTTCTTCAGTTCGGCTTGTGCCGCCAGCAAGTCGCTGGCTTGCATCGCCATCGGTAGTGATTTCAATAAGGTGCGTCTGTCTTCGCCCATCAGCAAGGCGCGTTCCGATGCAGCATCCGGATAGCCGAGTGACAAACACATCAGGAAGCGATCAAGCTGCGATTCCGGCAAGGGGAAGGTGCCGAGCTGGTGTGTAGGATTTTGGGTGGCGATGACAAAGAACGGTTCCGGTAATGCGCGAGTCAGGCCGTCGGAAGTGACTTGCCGTTCTTCCATCGCTTCCAGCAATGCAGACTGCGCTTTCGGCGTCGCACGATTGATTTCATCGGCCAGCAAGACTTGCGTAAAGATAGGGCCGGGGTGGAATACAAAACCGTTTTTCTCTCTATCGAAGATAGAAATACCAACCACATCGGCTGGCAACAGGTCGCTGGTGAATTGCTGTCGGTTGAATTGCAGGCCAAGCGAGATCGCCAATGCATGCGCTAATGTGGTCTTACCTACGCCGGGTAAGTCTTCTATGAGTAGATGACCGCCAGCCAGCAGACAGACCAGCGCCTGGCGTATCTGCACATCCTTGCCGACCACAATTTCGCCTACTTGCCTGGCGACTGCATGCACTTTTGCGAACATTCGATTTTCCGTCGTTGATGGGCGCCATAGCGACGCGGTGAGGGCGAGTTTCAGATTCTATGCGAAATCACTTGCTTTGACGCGAGCATAGTTAGCACTGAAAGCACTTGGAAATTGAACGAATGTTCGTTTATGCACAAGATGTGACAGTCGTTAATCCTGCTTCTGTTTGCGTATCACCAGCCAGCCGACGATGGCGGTACAGGTGGGGACTATGCCAGCCACTATCCAGAAGCCATAGCTGTGCTCGGCAAAGGGGATGCCGCCTACGTTCATGCCGAGCAAGCCGGTAATGATATTGATAGGCAGCGCCAGCACGGTCACGATGGTCAATACGTAAAGGCTGCGGTTGTTTTCTTCGTTGACCTGGGCTGCGATTTCTTCCTGCAGCAATTTGATGCGTTCCTGTAGCGAACTCATATCGCTCAGGACCACAGTAAATTCCTCGGTAGATTGGCGTAACTCTTGTGCTGCCAGTTCGGCGACCCAGGTTGGTGGCTTTTGCAGCAAGCGGAACAGGGCGGCCGGTTCCGGTGCCAGCAAGCGTTGCAGGCGTACCAGGATACGGCGCAATGCGCCGAGGTCGGTGCGTTGTTTATTCACTCTGCCGGAGAGCAGGGTGTCTTCTACTTTGTCGACTCGTGCGACGGCATCGCGCACGATCTTGACCAGTACGTCAGCCTGGTCACGTAGCAGGTGCACCAGCAATTCGACCGAGGACTGTATCTGATCGCCGTGTTCGACTGCCTGGCGCAGGCGTTCGATAGATTTCAATGGTGTGCGGCGGGCGCTGATGACGACATTCTGCGTGACGTTCAGCCACAAGGTCGCGATATCGGCTGATTCAAAAGAGAAACTGTGCAGCACATCATTGACGACTGCAATCAGGGTGTTGTCGGCTTGCTCAATCCGGGTTGAGCGTGAACCATCATGCAAAGCTTCATTGAACTCATCGGCGACTTGCGCATGCTCATGCATCCACTTTTCGCTGGCGGTATTGCTTAGGTTGAAGTGCAGCCAGATGAATTCGGCCGGATCGTGTTCTTGCACACCCAGCAGCCATTCAGCGGCTTCGACCGAGTTGATGCGGCTCGCTGTCACGCCCGGCTTGAAGCGGAAACCCCAAATCAGACCGGATGGATCCGAGCCATAGCTGAAACCAGTAACGCCTGTCATCATTTATAGGGGGTGCTGGATGTGAGGTGATTTCTTCACGTGGCAGGTCAGGCCGCGCAATAAGTCGGCAGACGGGCCAAGAAGGTGCACGAGAGGTGCGTTTCTTGCAATGTCGGATAGGGCTGGCAACATTACTCGGGAATTGGTCGGGGCCTTTATTTGCGCCGATCCCCGTTAGCGCTAGCGGATGCCAGTGTGCATGCCGGATATGACGCGCGTATGACAATTTCACCCATTTAATGCGTGGAATATGACGAAACCCGGTCTGCCCAGCCGTTGAGGGGGCTGTGAGCAGGTAAAATAGCGGCTTGCTTCCCTCAGATAAAGTCACGCATGTCCATACAATGGTACCCAGGTCACATGAACGCCGCCCGCAAGAAGGCGGCGGAAGCCATGGAAAAGACCGACATGATCATCGAGGTGCTGGACGCGCGCGTACCGCAGGCCAGCCGTAATCCGATGATCGAAGAGCTGCGCACCTTCCGCCAGCGTCCTTGCTTAAAAATATTGAACAAGAGCGACCTGGCCGATCCGGTCGCGACCAAGAAATGGCTGGATTTTTATAACAGCCAAAAGAATGTGCACGCGGTCGCTCTCAGCTGCAAGAAGCCGTCCGACGTGGCCAAGATTCCCAGCCTGTGTCTGAAAATTGCGCCGCATCGTGGCACGCCGCTCAAGCCTTTGCGTATCATGATCATGGGCATCCCTAACGTCGGTAAATCGACGCTGATGAATGCACTGCTGAAGAAGCGCGTGGCCAAGGTCGGCGACGAACCTGCGGTGACCAAGACGCAGCAGCGCCTGTATCTCGGCAACAATATGGTGCTGACCGATACCCCGGGCATGATGTGGCCGAAGATCGAGCATCCTAGCGATGGCCTGATGCTGGCTGCCAGCCACGCGATCGGTAGCAATGCCTTGATTGAAGAAGAAGTGGCGACTTTCCTCGCCGATGTAATCCTGATGCACTATCCACAGCTGTTGACAGCTCGTTACGGTTTTCCGACCGAAGGGATGGATGGCGTCAGCGTGATCGAAGGTGTGGCCTTGCGTCGTGGTTTCCGTATCAAGGGTGGGGAGCTGGATCTGGAGAAAGCGGCACACACTTTCCTGCAGGATTACCGCGTCGGTGCAATTGGTCGCGTCAGCCTGGAGACTCCGGAGAGCCGTATAGCCTTGCTCGCCAGCTATAAACCACCGCCATCGTTGAGCGATGTGGAAGATGAAGTGGATGAAGAAGAGTAAGCGCAAACATTGAAGTACAAACAAAAAGCCCGCAAGGCATAAACCTTGCGGGCTTTTTTGATGTGCAGATAAGCGCATAGTGCTTCGGCATCGTGCAGCACGATGCCGAAAGCAGGCCGGCAATTACATCATGCCGCCCATACCACCCATGCCGCCCATACCGCCCATATCACCCATGCCGCCTGCTGGTTTGTCTTCGACAACTTCAGCAACCATGCAATCGGTGGTCAACAACAGGGCAGCGATCGAAGCAGCATTTTGCAATGCCGAACGGGTCACTTTAGCTGGATCCAGCACGCCCATTTCAACCATGTCGCCGTAGGTACCGTTAGCAGCGTTGTAACCGAAGTTACCTTTGCCTTCCAATACTTTAGCAACTACAACCGAGGCTTCTTCACCGGCGTTTTGTACGATCATGCGCAGTGGTTCTTCCATTGCACGCAGAACGATACGGATACCAGCGTCTTGATCCGAGTTATCGCCTTTGATGCTGATTGCAGCACGTGCGCGCAGCAGGGCAACGCCACCGCCAGGAACGATACCTTCTTCAACAGCAGCGCGGGTTGCGTGCAGAGCATCTTCAACGCGTGCTTTTTTCTCTTTCATTTCAACTTCGGTAGCAGCACCGACTTTGATCACTGCAACGCCGCCTGCCAGTTTGGCAACGCGTTCTTGCAGTTTTTCACGGTCGTAGTCCGAAGTTGCTTCTTCGATTTGCGCGCGGATTTGCTTAACGCGTGCTTCGATGTTGATAGCCTGGCCGTTACCGTCAATCAGCGTGGTGTTTTCTTTGCCGATTTCGATACGTTTAGCCTGGCCCAATTCTTCCAGAGTGATTTTTTCCAAAGTCAGGCCGACTTCTTCAGCGACAACCTGGCCGCCGGACAAGATAGCGATATCTTCCAGCATTGCTTTACGACGGTCGCCGAAGCCTGGAGCTTTCACTGCGCAGGTTTTCAGGATGCCGCGGATGTTGTTCACAACCAGGGTTGCCAGTGCTTCGCCTTCGATGTCTTCTGCGATGATCAGCAGTGGACGACCAGCTTTGGCAACTTGTTCCAATACCGGGAGCAGGTCACGGATGTTGGAGATTTTTTTGTCGCACAACAGGATGAACGGATTGTCCAGGATAGCGGTTTGCTTTTCTGGGTTGTTGATGAAGTATGGCGACAGGTAGCCGCGGTCAAACTGCATACCTTCAACGATGTCGAGTTCGTCGTTCAGGGATTTGCCGTCTTCAACAGTGATGACGCCTTCCTTGCCGACTTTTTCCATCGCTTCAGCGATGCGCTCGCCGATCGATGCATCGCTGTTAGCGGAGATCGAACCAACTTGAGCGATTTCTTTGGTGGTGGTGCATGGTTTAGCAATGGCTGCCAGTTGTTCGACAGTTGCTGCAACAGCTTTGTCGATACCGCGTTTCAGATCCATTGGGTTCATGCCGGCTGCAACGTATTTCATGCCTTCGCGAACGATCGCTTGTGCCAATACGGTTGCAGTGGTGGTGCCGTCGCCTGCGTTGTCGCTGGTGCGGGAAGCCACTTCTTTCACGAGCTGCGCGCCCATGTTTTGCAATTTGTCTTTCAGTTCGATTTCTTTAGCGACCGAAACACCGTCCTTGGTGACGGTAGGTGCGCCGAACGAACGTTCCAGAACCACGTTACGGCCTTTAGGGCCCAGGGTTACTTTAACTGCGTTGGCCAGAACGTTAACGCCTTCGACCATCTTGGCACGGGCTGCGTCGCCGAAAATTACTTCTTTAGCTGCCATGTTGATTGCTCCTGATTATTCGTTGAGTGACTGAATCACTGAATTCCGACTAGGAATGAAACCGTTTCGAGCTCTGCGGCACGGCCGCTACGCTCGAGAAACGGGATCACTTTTGTACGATTGCCATGATGTCTTCTTCGCGCATCACGAGAACTTCGTTGCCATCAACTTTGACGGTTTGGCCAGCATATTTGCCGAACAGAACGCGGTCGCCGACTTTAACGTCGAGTGGGCGTACTTTGCCGTCTTCGAGGATTTTGCCGTTGCCGATTGCCAGAATTTCACCTTGATCAGGCTTTTCAGCTGCTGCTTCAGGAATGATGAGGCCAGACGCAGTTTTTGTTTCCTGGTCGAGGCGCTTGACGATGACGCGATCGTGCAAAGGACGAAGGTTCATACAAACTCCTTAGTTTTCAATAGGTTATGGTGATTTGCGGCATAAAGCTGCAAAGCTAGCTTTACAGTGCATACATGCCGCACTAGAAAGTTGGTCGTACGGGAAAAGTTGTTAGCACTCTCGCCCGGCGAGTGCTAAGTATATGGATGCTTGTTGGATAATTCAAGTGATCAGTAAAGGAATATTGACGAGACAGTACCGGAATCCATTTATCTCTATATAGATAGGCATGGTGCAGATGGTCAATTTAGCTAGAAGGTCATTTAATGTATAAAAGATAATTTTTTGGTCGAAGTCAGTAGCAAATATTCCGTGATTAATGATCCCCGGTTTCTCAAAACAACACGCTGCAACAAGCGTGTTGCACTTCTTGCGCCTGTTTGTAAAATGCCATTAGAAAAAATAACAAACGCTACAGGGAGTAGTAATGAGTCGCTTGAAATCCAACAAGCTTAGGATTGCTGTATCCGTATTTTCCGCTTGCGTCGGTACCGGAGCATATGCGCAGAATGCCGGGCAAGAGAAATGGAGTACTTATCTCGACCTGGAAGGCAAAGTCGGATCCAAGCGTGACATCGGCGAAGCGAATCTTTTTATCCCAGCAGTACAAGATGCGCGCTCACTTTATTTTGCGAACGTTCGTGCGCGTCTGGCGAATGGTGGAGATTTTGAAGGAAGCCTGGGCGGTGGTATGCGTCATATGCTGGAGACCGGATGGAATCTTGGTGCGTATGGCTTTGTCGATAGGCGCAGAACTACTTATAACAATTCCTACGATCAGGCGACATTAGGTTTTGAGGCGCTCGGGCCTCAGTTCGATTGGCGCGCTAATGTCTATCAGCCCTTTGGTAAGAAAAGCACCACCTTATCCAGTGTCAACACAGGATCGGTGTCTGGTGGTTCTCTCTTTGTAACCAGTACGGTGCAGGAAGAGCGCGCACTACCTGGCTTTGATGTGGAGGCCGGATGGCGTCTCCCTATCTTCGACGAAGAAGATACGCGACAGGTGAGAGCTTACCTCGCGGGCTATCGATTTTCCGATGACGGGATCAAGGTACAAGGCACCCGTGTGCGAGCCGAGTATGTGATGGCTGACTTCAGTAATACGTGGAAAGGCGCGCAGTTAACCATAGGTGCGGAGTACCAGGACGACAATGCTCGCGGCAGTCAGAGTTTCGTCGCGCTGCGCTTGCGCATCCCATTGGGAAATGCCACTTCCTCTTTGCAACGGATGAAGGCGCAGGAGCGTCGCATGACTGCGCCGATCGTGCGTGACGTGGATATCGTCAGCCAGGTCAGCACGCGGCAAATTGCGTCTGAAAAAGCGTCTACGACGGCTGGCGGGCAGACGATAGTTGCTCTTTCCAGCGAAACGACCACTGGTGCATCTCTTCCCGGTGAAGTGGCGGCTGCGGGTAGCAATAGCACAGTAGTGTTGGCGGGCACATTCAATACCACTGCTTCTACAGTGCTCCAGAATGGCCAGACACTGATAGGTAAAGGCTCGCTGGATGTCGTTACCGCAAGTGGAAGGACCGTCACTACGTCATTGCCTGGCGCAACCATTAACTCATCGTTTGCTTCCTTTGGCGCCGGCACCAGGGCGACTGTTGCTATGGCTAACAACAGCACCATCAGCGGCATGAACATAGTTTCCACCGATGTCGCCGGAAGCGGGGTGAACTATCGAGGCATCAATACCATAGGTGTAAGCAATGTACGTATTCTGGATAACACGGTATCGCTAGCATTAAATAATTCAGTGGGCAGTAGTTCTACGGCGCTGGGAGTTGAGAATTCGACCAACGTTATCATCGGTAACAACTCAGTGAGCGCATATAACCAGAATTCCAACGCAGCGGCGCTCGTTGTACTCGATTCGAGTGTGCAAATATTTAATAATCGCCTGTCTGCCCAGGGTTCAAGCCCCGCACATAGTTTTGCCGTTCTGCTGGCGGACACTACAGGATCTGCTCTTACTGTGTTGCCTAACTCGACGGGCAACGTCATTCTGAATGGAGCATGCGATATTCCGGTCGCCACGCCAATTGGTGCTGTTCATATGGTGGACGGTACGACTTGTCCTTAAATATTGCTAACATCGTTTTTTCAATTGCTTGATTCCAGGTTTAACTTAGATGCTTTTTCTATTCACTTCGCGAGGTGTTACCACTAAGGTTGGATATGGACGCAATTAGTATTTGGAGGGCACTGCAAGTATTGCATCCGGAAAGAACTGAGCGGTTGTCTGAGATAGTTGGCCCTGTGTCAGGCACTCCAGAGAGTTTTATTATCCGTTTGGACAAATTACGTCAGGACGCGGTCATTGCAAATGATCGATGTGGTTACATCGGAAATCCTTATGAACAAATTGCGGAGGATTTCGAGGTACTTGTGTGCGTTGC
This sequence comes from Herminiimonas sp. Marseille-P9896, assembly GCF_903993245.1. Classification (NCBI taxonomy): domain Bacteria; kingdom Pseudomonadati; phylum Pseudomonadota; class Betaproteobacteria; order Burkholderiales; family Oxalobacteraceae; genus Herminiimonas; species Herminiimonas sp. Marseille-P9896. Next base: position 1,121,555 of record NZ_CAJEVT010000001.1, read on the forward strand.
TAAGAGAGATTTTTAGTCTAGGTAATCGCTTAAAATATATGTGCTCGAATGCGTAAGCACTTTGAACATGGTAGACATTGGCAGATTGTGGATTTCTCGTTCAGATAAATTATAGACCTTGAAGGAAGTGCCGTATGTCTTGGATACCTATGTACGCAACGAAGAAGGATATTGCCCAGCTCGTAGAGTACCTGAACGGTTCTGAGGAGATTGCATTCATTGTTTCGAACGGTACAAATCAATGGATTGCAGTAAACAGTGTCGAGACTCTTGAGCCAGGAAAACATTGGCTTTGGCACGTACCTAGCGGTGCATTACCTTTGGCGCGTATGGGTGAACCGTATGGAGAGATTGAGGATCCGTTTGAAGGATGGGCCGCAACATATGCCACAAGGGATCCTTCGGTGCCGTACTTTGGTCCTGGCCATCCTGGCGTATTCAGTCTTGAAGTGCGACGGGAGCAACTAGCCAAGGATGGTACTCATTACATTCCCATGAGTAGCTTTGGATGGATTGGAAATCGCTATCGCATAATAGGATTTCCGGCAAACCCGGCCACAGAAAAATATTGGAAGGTGCTAAAACGCTGGATGAAAAAAACCAGCGTTCAGGTACCACGTGGCGGTCCTGGCGGCGAGTACAAACCTGAGATATGGGCATTTGAAGATGCTATGGGCCACTTTGCGCAGGGCGCTAAAGGTGTCATGAATCCTTTTTAATGTAGGTTCTTACAAATCTCGTAATTTGTGTAGAGGACATCTAAATCGATGCACTCGGATCCGCAAATAACTCCGTAGACACCTCAAACACCCCTCGTCCTATCAAGCCCGCTTCCGCTGCGTGATCCAGTATCGCCAGATTGACCATGGGCGCGCAGTCATTGCTCAGTATGCTTTTCAAATCGACGATGCCGCTGCGCGCGTTCACGACTTGTGATCTGTGCATGTGCAAATCTTCCGGCAGGTACTGCGCCCAATCCCGCGCCAGGCTGGGCACGTAAGCCAGTGCTTGTGCGCCCAGTCCGGAGAAGTCGATGACAGCGCTGTCACCTATCGCTCCCAATGCTGCCGTGAGTTCATGTCCGACAAAGCGGGTGCCTTGTGGTGGTGTGGCGGCTATGGTTTGCCAGGTAGCGGTATCACGCAAGCGATAACCAAAGGCGAGGCCGTTGCCACCGGCGGCGACGATGTGACCGGTTTGTTCAAGACGTAGCGAGCATGCCGCCATCATTAACGGCAGTACGAAACCGGGATTGGCGAGTATGACTTGTCTGTCGCGCGCGTGTAAGGTATCCAGTTGCGCCGCCAGTGCCGCATTGGCGCGTGCGGTAAGCGCATGGCATTCTTCGCCGCCTTGCAAGGCGTAATGGATGGCTTGTGACAGTGCGGGTGCATGTGCCTGTACGGCGGGCTTTAATACATGCATACCGAATTGCGATAGCAATTGCAGCTGCGCGCGCGTACTGGCTACCGGCTTGCCGAAGCGCAGTGCAGGCGCTGGTCCTTCCACCAGCGGTGCATAGCGCGTGCTGTCATTGCTGCTGACGACGAATAGCGGCATGGAGGCTGAGACCACTTGTGCCAATGGCGTGACCAGGCCGTGATCCTGTGCCGGTAACAGCCTGACCTTGCCTTGTGACAGCAGTTCTGCTGCGGCACCATGATCGTCAGCTAGCCCTTCGAACAGTACGGCTTCAATCGCCGCCTGCCGGATCGGTGCGGGTAGTACGCCTGTCAACGGCGGGCCAGCATGCAGCAGTACATCGGCTGAAAGTTCAGGCAATGCCTGTGTACGCAGCTGCACATCGGTCCAGCGGATGCCGTCGTAGCGGCTGGCTATTTGTGCGATTTCTTCATCGAACTTGCTGGTAGTCATGGCTGTTCTCCGTGAGGGTTCAATTCGCAATAGGTTCAACTTGCAATACGAGCCTGTAACTGTTGCGCTGCATGCAGAACGATTTCATCGCAACCACGGCCACCGATGATGGATAGTCCTACCGGTGCGCCGTTGACCTGTATCCACGGCATGCTGAGTTGCGGCAAGCCGGCCAGCCCCGCGATGCATAGCAGTTGCTGCGAGCGCATGCGTATATCGTCGACTGCAGCAGCATCGGCGGCGAGTAGTGGCGCAGGTGTCGGTACGGTCGGGATGACGATGACTTTATGCTGGTCATCGAGGATGTGATTCAGCGCACGGATGGCGGCTACCCTGATTTGTTGCGCGCTACGGACTTGCCCGGCGGTGACGCCGGAAGCAATGTCGAAGCGGCGACGGATATCTTCGCCCAGCTCATCTGAGTGGCGTGATACCCAGACGCCGTGTTCCATCCATGCTTCCGACGCTTGCAAGGTACGGAAGGCGGCAGCCCAGTTACTCAGTTCCAGCGCGCTCGTTACCGGTACAAAATCTGCCTGCTCGCTTTTCAACTCATTGAAAGCCTGCAGCACGGCTGGGTCTAGCAGATTGTTGATGACAGTATCGTTGAGTGCGAGGAAGACTGATTCCGTGTCGGTGGTTTCTGCATGCGCCAGTGCGCAGAAAGTTTGCTCCAGGTGCTGCAGATTACGGGCGAACCAGCCGACTGTATCAAAGCTATGCGCCAGCACCAGGCAACCATGTCCGGATAGTCGGCCATGTGTAGGTCGCATGCCCCACACCCCGCAGTAGCTTGCCGGTAGCCGCACCGAGCCACCGCAATCGGTACCTAGTGCGACATCGGCCAGGCCAGCTGCAACTGCGGCGACTGAGCCGGAGGACGAACCTCCGGGTAGGCGATCCGGGCTGGCCGGGTTGCGTGGCACGCCGTAGTGCACATTGATACCGGCGAGGCTGTAGGTGAGTTCGTCGGTTAGTGTTTTACCGACGAAGGTGGCACCGCCGGACAATAGGCGTTCGACTGCGGTTGCATGTTTATGTGCAACCTCATGGTCGGAGAACCAGACCGGATTACCTGCACCGGTGCGCGTACCTGCGATGTCGAATACATCCTTGACGGCAAAGCGTATGCCTTCCAGATTATTGCTGACTGGACGATGCGCCTGTAATGCATAGCCATAGGCCTCCGTCAGGAAGGCACCGCCGGTATCCGGTTGTAGCTGACTCATGAGCGGGATGTTCATTTGACGTCCATCCAGCTCACGTGGGCAGCGACAACATGCCAGCCATCCGGGAATCTCACCCAGGTCTGGGTTTGCCGACCTATGCGTGTATCACCATTTTTGCTGAAGGTGATGTTGGCGACTGCGCAGTCTGTACCGAAGGTGGTGACATGTCGGCTGGTGACCGTGCGTGCCAGGTTGGCGGCCGGACGTTGCGAACGGAAGTCACGGATGGCATCGTAGCCGACCAGGTTTTCCGTTGCGCCATAACGCAGCGTGGCGTCGTTGTTCCAGAACAGTTCGTCGAGTTTGGCGACATCGTTACCGACTAAAGCCTGTTCGTAGGCATCGAAGGCCAGCTCGACTTCTTGCAGGGTAGGGGCGTGGTTGATATCCATCATGCCGCCTTTGCGACTGGGAGTATCGCTGCGTTGGAATCGAAACGCTCACCCGCGCGATAGCAGCAGACAGGGAACAACATGCGGTCGGTGATGACTTGTGTGCCTTCGTTGTCGTGCAGTGCCCAACGGCCGCGCTGGTCTTCCATCACGCTGACGTCTGCTACGCCACCTACTTTGAGGGTGCCGATTTCATCTTCCATGCCTGCCAGTTTGGCGGCATTGCTGGTGACCATTGCTACCACATGGTTGAGTGGCAGGCCGACGGCCAGCATGCTGCTCATCGCCGAAACCAGGCTGAAGCGCTCGTTACCCTTGAAGATGTGCACGCTTTCATCCGGATGCCAGTTGGGTGTGCCAGCCGGTGGCGGTACGATGGTGTTGTAACCGTGCATGTCTGCGCCCAGGGTATCCGGAATGACGCCGGCGTCGAGCACGATGCGCGCGGTTTTGAAGCTGAAGTGCGAGCCGTGGCCGACGTCTATCTTGAGGCCGCGCGCGATCGCTTCTTTCACCATAGGGTGGATGGAGCCGTTGACTTCGACGAAGCCACCCGGATGGCGGCTGAACGGATGGGCCAGGATGTCGCCGGGTTTGAGCATATCGACGACCTGATTGAAGATGCTGTCCGGATTGACCGGTGAGCCGCCGTCCTCCGGTTTCGGCCACAGTTGACCAAAGTGTATATAGACAGGCAGTGCAGCTTCGCGTCCGATCTGCGATGCGATGCGCATCACATCGACGCCCCAACGTGCAAAGCCGCCAACTTCTGCGTGTGCCTTCAGGCCGCGCACGATGTCGCTATTCTTTTTGGCTGCGGTAACGGTTGCTTCTACATCCAGGCAATCAGGGCGATACAGCTCAGGATAGAAGTGTCCTTCCAGCCCACCGACCAGATAGGCCGACATATACGAGAGCACGCGGGTTTTCGATGGCTCGATCACATATTGGCGGAAGCCGGGCAGGGTAATGCAGCTGGCACCACCCTGGTCGACGATGGTGGTAACACCTGAATACACGCCGCACATATCAGCATTGAGGCCGAAGCGACCGGTTACGCCCTGGTATACATGGCCATGCGTATCGATCAGGCCTGGGGTGACCAGTTTGTCGCGGCAATCCACTACTGTTGTCTTACTATCCGGAGGCGTGATGTCACGATCGATTGCGGCTATGACGTCATCCTTGATCAATATATCGAATACACCATCGCGGTTGGCCTTGGGATCAATGACGCGGCCGCCCTTGAGAAGAATATGATTCATGGCAACTCCTTTAAGTTAAATAATATGTGGTGCACCGCATATTCTATGCCAACTTTAAATAAATGTGGTGCACCACATTTATGATATATTTTTATTGCCGTTTTTGTTGTGGATTCACATATACTCCTGATTTGTGGCATACCGGATTCCATCCTGTTCCCTTATATACCGACCATTCATGAATAAGATTGAAGAAGCAGCTTTTCCCTCTCTGATGAGCGATATGGAGTCAGTCCAGGCGCGTTCCCTGTTATTTACCCGTCCCGGGTTTTTGATACGCCGCCTGCACCAGATCCATAGTGCCTTGTTCACGGAAGAGACGCTGGAACACAACATCACGCCTGTGCAATACAGCCTGTTGACTGCACTGGAAGAGTACGGCGAACTGGATCAGAATTCATTGGCGCACCATATTGGACTGGAGCGCACCAGTGTGGCCGAAGTCTTGCCGCGCCTGGAGCAGCGTGAGTTGATTGTGCGCAGCCAGTCTGAACACGACAAGCGTGTGAAGTACGTCAAGCTGTCGCGCAAGGGACGTGCGCTGGTAAAGAAGATGCGTCCTGCCGTACAGCGCGCGCATGACCGCACTATAGAGAATCTGTCGCCGGAAGAACGTCAGCTGTTTATATTGCTGATGGTGCGACTGGTTGAATCGGAGGCCACTGATCGTGTGCCTTTACTCAAAGCCCGTTAATATTTTTCTGTTTTTCAAAATGCGCTGCATTGCACTGCAGCGTGCAATTTCTCATTTGCTTTGAGATGATGACTCACGTTTGTTGTCGTCATGAGTAATCGCAGTGTGAGCATGTTGTTGTACTGAGTTAGTTGCTCGCTGAAAGTTTGAAGAGATACAAAGTAGTGCGCAAGTGTCGTTGTTGTTGCACCTTTTTGAAACAAATTTTTTCCAATTTGATGCAAAGCGTGTGATTTTCATGTACAACAGCAAATATCGGTATTTATTCAAGAACCTTGCTTGATTAAAGTCCAATAAATGTGCTGTACCACATAAATTGAAATTTGATATTGTTTATTAAAATCAATTGCTTAACTTGTTCTTTGCCTGACATGTCTGTGTAGTTGGCATGGTCGTTGCTAAAGGTATTCGGTAAGTTTGAAGTATGTGGACCTGGCTTGAAAAAGCGCATTTAAGTTGATGTTTGGTATTCAGTATCACGAGAGTTGCACAGTGCCCGGTCGATTAGCGGCACTCTGAAATAAAATCGTAGTACAGCGCATAGGAGGTGAAAAATAATTCATGCTCGTAACGCAAAAATGAATCACACATAACAACATAAATGTGGTATGCCACATAATTATTGGAGATGCAGGGAATATGAATTTAATTTCAGTTCCCGGCAACGTTCAGGAGATATCGATGAATGATCTGGTGATGCCCGAGCTGCTCACGCAAGCCGGTACCGATCAAGGAATTGGTCGCGAAGTACTGCGCAAGGAAGACAAGCGACTCTTATTGGGTCAGGGCAAATATGTCGGCGATATGCGTATGCCGGATATGCTCGAAGTCGCATTCGTACGCTCACCCGTGGCGCATGCCCGTCTCGGACAAATCGAGAAGCCGCAAGGCGTGGAGCATCTGGTCTACACGATGGCAGACATGACTGGTGTGCGTCCCATCGTCGCGGCATCCTCATTGCCCGGTTTCAAACTCTCGGCACAATATCCACTTGCGCAAGACAAAGTACGCCACGTCGGTGAACTGGTCGCAGCCTGCATCGCGCCGGATCGCGCACAGGCGGAAGATATCGCAGCCAGTGTATTCGTGGATTACCAGGAACTGCCGGTGATGGCAGATATGTACGGCACGCTGCAAAGCGATACACGCGTACATGATGACTGGAGCGAAAACGTCTTTGCCGAAACCAATATAGATAAACGCGTCAGTGCTACCGATGAGGCAGTGCACAGTGTCAGCCGCAAGTTGCGCATGGCGCGCCAATGTATGGCACCGATGGAAGGTCGTGCCGTGCTGTGCTTCTGGGATACCCGTGTCGACCAGCTGATCATGTACTCGGCCGCACAAGTACCGCACATCAATCGCACCGGCCTGGCTGAATGCCTGGGTCTGGACGAAGGACAGATACGCGTCATCTCGCCGGATGTCGGTGGCGGCTTTGGTTACAAGGGTATCTTGCTGCCGGAAGAAATCTGCTGCGCCTGGCTGGCGATACAATTGAAACGTCCTATCCGCTGGCTGGAAGACAGACGTGAACAACTAACTGCGAATGCCAACTGCCGTGAACACGGCTATGACCTTAGCGTCGACGTCACCAGGGACGGACGTCTGGCCGGCATACGTTGTGATGCAGTCGTCGATTCCGGTGCTTACTCATCGTATCCATTCAGCGCCTGCCTAGAAGCGGCACAGATCGGCTCCATCCTGCCTGGCCCTTATGTAATGGATAGCTTTGTTTGCCGCACCCGTTCTGCTGCGACCAACAAGCCTCCTATCCTGCCGTATCGCGGTGTGGCGCGTACCGGCGTCTGCTTTGCGCTGGAAGTCATGCTGGATATCGCAGCGCGTGAGTTGGGCATAGAACCGCATGTATTGCGCGCCAAAAGTTTGGTGCCAGCAGCGGCCATGCCTTACGCAAACATCACCAACAAATTATTCGACTCCGGCGATTACACGACTTGCATGAATAAGGCGGTCGAAGCGATCGACTGGGACGGCTGCCGCGCGCGTCAGAAAGAACGGCACGCTGCAAATGGCAGCGATCCGACGCAGAAGCGTCTCGGCCTCGGTATGGCGGTGTTCTGTGAACAAGGTGCGCACGGTACTTCGGTTTATCACGGTTGGGGTATCCCTATGGTGCCGGGCTACGAACAATGCACGGCACGTTTTACACCTGACGGCATACTTGAATTGCGCATCGGTGTGCATTCGCACGGTCAGGGACTGGAGACTTCGATGGCGCAGGTCGCGCATACCGTACTCGGTATCGATATCGCCAAAGTCCGTGTGATACACGGCGACACCGGCATGACACCTTATTCGACCGGTACCTGGGGTTCGCGTTGCGCGGTGATGGCCGGTGGTGCAGTCGGTACCGCCTGCGAACAGCTGGCCGAACGCATCAAAGTCATGGCCGGTGTCTTGCTCGATACCGATGCCAGCCTCATCACTTTGAAAGACGGCACGGTCGGTGTGCAAGACAGCGTCAAACGTTTGCCTTTGTCCGAGATCGCGCACACCTGGTACCGCGCACCGCAAAAGCTGCCAGTCGGCGCAGTCGATCCGGGTGGACTTGAAGTGGTAGCCGGTTACAAGATGATGCCGGACGCCGGTACCTTCAGCTATGCCTGTCATACCTGTCTGGTTGAAGTCGATACCGCTACCGGTCATGTCGCCATCCTCGATTACGTCATTTGCGAAGACGGCGGCGTGTTGCTGAATCCGCTCATCGTCGAAGGCCAGATATATGGTGGCCTGGCACAGGGTATAGGCACGGCCTTGTATGAAGAAATGCCATTCGATAGTGAAGGCCAGCCCCTGGCATCGACGCTGCAGGATTACCTGTTGCCGGGTGCCGGTGAAATGCCGCCGCTCAAGATGCTGCATATGGAAACCCCAAGTCCGAACAGCAAGTACGGACAAAAAGGCATAGGCGAGGGCGGTGCGATTGCGCCACCGGCTGCCATCATCAACGGCATCAACGATGCGCTGTATGACCTGGGAGCTGAACTATTGCAGTGCCCGGCCAACCCGCGCCGCGTACTGGAAGCCATCGCCGCAGCGCAAGGAGCACAAGCATGAAACCTTCCGCATATAGCCTGATCAAGGCCGACGACCTCGCGCAGGCCTCTGCGCAGCTGGCAGAAAACGGCTGGGGCAGCAAACCGGTCGCAGGTTGCCAGTCGCTCGGTGCGATGCTGAATCTGCGTTTGGCGCAACCGGAATCCTTGCTGGATCTCGATGCCTTTGAATCGCTGCGCGCCGTCACCGATACCGGCGACGCGATACGTTTCGGTGCGATGACTACCCACGCCGCGATCGAAGACCAGCGCGTACCTGACCCTAGCCAGGGCCTGATGCCTTACGTCGCACGCGGGATTGCCTACCGTGCAGTCCGCAATCGCGGCACCCTCGGTGGCAGCCTGTGCCACGCCGATCCTGCCGCTGACTGGATCAGCACCATGCCTTTGCTGGGCGCGACGCTGCATGTACTCGGCCCGTCCGGTCAGCGCGATATCGCGGCACGCGATTTCATGACCTCCGCTTATGAAACCCAACTGGTCGACGGTGAAATCCTGGTGGCCGTCAGTGTACCCAAGCGTACTAACACTATGCAGTGGTCGTATCGCAAGCTATGTCGCAAGACCGGTGAACTGTCGCATGCGATGACTTCAGGCATCCGCGACAGCAGCGACGGTACCGAACGGGTAGTGATCGGCGCGCTGGACGGCGCACCCTTCGTCGTCGAAAGAGCGGGCCTGATGACTGAATTGCTGCAAGGCGCAGTACGTGAACAGATCGTGCGGCAGGCTGCGCCCGAGCTGGAACTTGATCGTCGCCACACCTTGATGGAGATGTTGAGGTTAGTGGCATTGGATATGGGGAAAACACGATGAGCGCATTACCAATAGCATTTCCGGCGGTGGAAACCACCGCTGTGGAGCTGACTGTCAACGACCGTTGCTACCAGCTGACCCTGCAACCACGAACCCACCTGGCTGATGCCTTGCGTGACCACTGCGGCCTGACCGCGACGCACGTCGGTTGCGAGCAGGGTGTATGTGGCGCCTGCACCATCGAAGTGGATGGCGCACCGCAACGTAGTTGCCTGCAATCGGCGAAACGCTTTGAAGGCAAGCAGATACGGACGCTGGAAGCGTTTGATGATGACCCTTTAATGGCCAGGCTGCGCGCGGCGTTCTCCGCCGAGCATGCATTGCAGTGCGGTTATTGCACGCCCGGCATGTTGATGACAGCACGCGACATCGTATTGCGTTTGCCTGAAGCCGATGAGGACAGGATACGTGAAGAATTGGCGGGCAATCTGTGCCGCTGCACCGGTTACTTCGGCATTGTGCGCGCGATCCAGCGTGTGCTGCGCGAACGCGACTCAACCGTTTCATCTCAGGAGATCACTCATGCAGCTTGAACAATCCTTTCATATCGCAGCACCGACCGACTCCGTGTGGAAAGCTTTCCACGATATCGAATTGCTGGTCGATTGCCTGCCCGGTGCATCTATTAATAAAGAGGCGACAGCGACCGAAGAAGGATCGATACCTTTGTTGTTCAAGGTCAAGCTCGGTCCCATCGCGGCCAGCTTTGCCGGACAGGGACGCCTGAATCTGGATGAAGCATCGAACAGCGGCGCCATCATCGGCACGGCAGTCGATGCGCGCAGCAATAGCCGCGTCAAAGGCGAAGCCAGTTTTACCGTCAGCTCAGCCGCAGGCGGTGGCACCGATGTGCAGGTCAAGGTAGATCACAGCATCACCGGCTCACTCGCACAATTCAGCCGCGAAGGCATAGTCCGCGCACTGGCTGAACAGCTGACCAAACAATTCGCCGAGAACCTGCAGGCGCGCCTGCCACAACCGGTAAGCGCGAGCGACGTACACGGCAGCGGGGTCGCCGATATGGCGGCCGCCGCTCCGGCCAAACCGCGCGCAGCGCAAAGAGATACGTCGTCGATAGACCTCTGGACCCTACTTAAAGCGTGGCTGGCTGGTTTGTTTTCCAGTCGCCGCAATTAATCGCACTGAACCCACACTCTGAACTGATCAATCAGATATTCACTCACTTCGGACACTAAGGATATTTACTATGAACTGGCAAACTTCAAAATCATGGGCCGCCTCTCTTGGCTTCGCCATGCTCACCGCTACATCTGCCTATGCGCAGGAAACCATCAAGATCGGCGTCAGCGAACCACTGACCGGCCCGGTCGCGGCTTCCGGCACCTACGTCACCAACGGCGCACGCATTGCGGCCGACTACGTCAACCAGAACGGTGGCGTGCTGGGCAAAAAGCTGCAGCTGGTGATCGAGGACAACAAATCCAATCCGCGTGAAGCAGTCAACTCGGTAGAGAAACTGATTTTGAAAGACAAAGTGCCGGTCCTGATGGGCGCATGGAGCTCGACCTTCACACTCGCCGTCATGCCTAAGCTGATGGAATACGGCGTCCCTATGGTGGTAGAGACTGCGTCATCGAGCAAGATCACCACTGCAGGCAATCCTTGGGTATTCCGCACCAGTCCTACTTCGGCGATGGAAGCCAAGGCCTTTGCCAAGCTGATCGACAGCTACAGCCCGGCTATCAAGAAAGTTGATTTCCTCGCTGTGAATAATGACTGGGGCCTGGGTGCCGCGGTTGAATTCAAAAAAATGCTGGAAGCCAAAGGTATCGCCATCGGTCGTACCGAAACCATGACACCTGATATGACCGATCTGTCGGCACAGCTCGCTGCATTGAAAGGTAGCGGTTCCGATACCGTCATCGTGACGTCGGGCATCGAACAACTGACACTGGCGATCCGCCAGGCTGGTGAACAGCGTCTGCCACAACGCATCATCACGACCGGCGGTTCCTTTCCTGAGCCACTGCTGAAGACACCTGGCCCTAAAGGTTATGTCAGCCAGCATCTCCTGTTCTTTGCCCCGTGGGCACCAGAGCGTGCGAAACATCCTGCGATTGCCAAGGCATTCATGGATGGCTGGAAAGCGCGTGGCCTGGAATTCGCTGGCCAGACCGAGGGCTTCCGTGGTTTCGACGCGATCCTGACGATCGCCGAAGCGATCCGTGTTTCGGGCAAGGCAGAACCTACAGCCATCCGTGATGCGCTGTGGAAGGTACAAGTACAGGGCGCGAATGGCGATATCGCCTTCGGCAAGGAAGGTCCGGCCGGTAAGGAAAGCGGGCAGGCGGCACCGAACGTCTATGTGGTCGAACTGAAGGACGGCCAGGTATCGGTTAAATGACGCGCGTGGACAACGCCGTCGAATAAGACCTAGCGTACGGGCTGAGTGTAGCGGCCCGCTTATTTTCCACCTATACGCGGGGTGGGCGTGACAGCTTGCTGAACACCCCCTGCCGAAGGATACCTATGGACCAATTATTACAGCATACGTTAAACGCGCTTGTGCTTGGCTCGACGTACGCCTTGCTCGGGATCGGCCTGACCCTGATCTTCGGGATCATGCGGGTGGTGAACTTTGCGCATGGTGAGCTTTATGCACTCGGTGCGTATGTCGCTTATGGCGTGGTCGCCATGTTCGGCATGAATTTCTTTGCTTCCTTGCTGGTCGCTGCCATCGTCGGCTTCCTGTTCGGCACTGCCATCGAATACTTCTTGCTGCGTCGTCGTGACCTGAAGGCGATCGATGAAGTCATGCTGATCATGATAGGCGTGATGATCATTATGCAGAACGCGGAGTTGCTGATGTGGGGCGGTGTCGCTAAATCGGTGCCATCTCCATTCAGCCAGGAGCCGATAGTCTGGGGCGCGATCTCGGTATCACCTATCCGTCTGTTTGTACTGGTGACAGCTGTCGCCTTACTGGTGATCTTCTACCTGCTGATCGAACGTTCGCGTCTGGGTCTGGCGATGCGTGCCACCTTCCAGGATAAGGATGCGGCAAAAATCGTCGGCGTGAATGTATCGCACATCTACACGCTGACCTTTGCGCTGGGTTCGTGCCTGGCTTCCGTAGCGGGTGCCTTGCTGGCACCAGTGTTTGTGGTGACGCCGACCATGGGTGATCTCGCCAGCCTGAAAGCGTTTGCGATTGTCATCCTGGGCGGACTGGGCAATCTGCCGGGTGCTGCACTGGGTGGCTTCATCCTCGCCATCGTTGAAGAGTTCGGTGCCGGATACATCTCTACCGCTTATCGCGATGCATTGGGCTTCCTCGTCATTCTTGCGGTCATGATTTTCCGTCCACAAGGTTTGTTCACCATCAGGGAAAGGGTGGGTTGATCATGAAAAAGAAAATGACTTTTTGTATTTCAGTCCTGGCGCTGGCGCTGTTGCCTTTGATCTGGCCGGATCCATACCTGCTGTCGGTGGTGGCTTCGGTCGGCATTTTCATCATCGCCGCGATCAGCCTGAATCTGCTGCTCGGTTATACCGGGCAACTGAGCCTCGGTCATGTGGCGTTCTTCGGCCTGGGGGCGTACACCACCTCGCTGCTGTCACTGGGCTTTGATGTCACGTTGTGGGGTATGACGGAGCCGCTGGTGGTGACGCCGAAGCCGGTATGGCTGGCCTTTGTTTGCGGTATTGCATTCGCTGCGGTCGCAGGCTGGTTGCTCGGCAAGCTGGCATTCCGCGTACGCGGCGCTTACTTCGTGATCGTCACCATCAGCTTTGCGCAAGTGATGCGCATGGTGGCACTCAACTGGGTAGATCTGACCGAAGGACCGATGGCCTTGAACAACATCCCGGCTTTGACGATGTGGGTGCCGGGTGAAGGGGTGATCGATCTCTCGACCAAGTTGTCGACCTATTGGCTGGTATTGGCAGTGGCCGTTGTCGCTTACTTGCTGGTCGCAGCGCTGGTGCATAGCCGTATCGGTCGCGCCATGATTGCCTTGCGTGAGAACGAAGTGCTGGCGCGTTCGGTCGGCATACGCGTGACCCACTATCTGGGTATCGCCACTGTCTTTGCTGCGGGTATCGCCGGTGCAGCTGGTGGACTGTATGCACATACGGTGCGGATTATTGATCCGGATGTCTTCATGTTTATGTTCACCATCATGATGGTCATCATGGTCATCGTCGGTGGCAAGGGCACGCTGGCAGGGCCGGTAGTTGGTGGCTTGTTGTTTGGTTTGTTGCCGGAAGTGCTGCGTGGCGTCGTGTCGCCGGAAATCCAGTGGATGATTTATGGCGTGCTGATGATTGCAGTCCTGGTCTTCATGCCTAAAGGTGTGGTGCCGTCAGCCGGTAACCTGCTGCGTCGCTATTCATCCCGCCCTGTGCAAGAGCAAACACCTGTCGTGCGGAGGAAAACAGCATGAATTCTACTCAGACCCAGAACAAGCAGATACCAGCACTCGAGCTGGAAGGCGTGACCATGCGCATCGCCGGATTGACAGCAGTCGACAATGCCAGCTTCGCGGTACCGGCTGGCAAGATCGTCAGCCTGATCGGTCCGAACGGCGCGGGCAAAACCACTACCTACAACGTGATCTCTGGATACATGAAACCGACTTCGGGACGCGTTAAATTATTTGGCCATGACATAACCGGCATGGCCCCTGAGCAAATCTCCGCGCTTGGGCTGGTGCGCAGTTTTCAGCGTACCAGCATTTTTTCAGCGTGTACCGTGGCGGAGAACATACTCACTGCGCTGCATCTGAAGGGTGAGTGTGGCGTGTTGCAATCGCTGTTGCGTACGCATAAATTCCGTAAGGAAGAAGCAGACTTGCAGGCGCAGGCACACGACCTGATCGCCTTCCTCGGCCTCAGTGCACGGGCGAATACGCTGGCTTCCAATCTGTCATACGGCGAGCAGCGCTTGTTAGGTGTCGGACTTGCACTGGCAGCCAAGCCGAAAGTGCTGCTGCTGGATGAACCGGCAGCGGGGCTGAACCCATCGGAAACCGAAGCCTTCAAGGAAATGGTCAGGCGCATAGGGCAGGGCGGCGTCACCGTGCTACTGGTCGAGCATGACATGCACATGGTGATGTCTATCTCGGATCACATTGTGGTGCTTAACTACGGCCGCCTGATCGCCACCGGTTCGCCATCTGAAATTCAGAATGACCCTGAAGTCATTCGCGCCTATCTTGGATCGGGGATTGAACATGCTGAAAATTGAAGAAATCACCGTGCGCTATGGTGCCACTACCGGCATCAACAAAATCTCGCTGGAAGTCAACGAGGGCGAGATCGTTACCCTGATCGGTGCCAATGGCGCGGGCAAATCGACCACGCTGCGCGCCATCAACGGACTGGAGCCACTGGCACATGGCAGCATACGCATGGATGGTCATCTGGTTTCTGGTGCGTCACCGGCCGAAGTCATCGATCACGGTATCTCGCATTGCCCGGAAGGGCGACGCGTCTTCCCGCAGCTGACCGTGCGCGAAAACATGGAGATGGGTGCCTACCGACGCAAGGACAAGCCGCAGGTGCGTGACGATATGGAGCGCATGTTCGACAAGTTCCCGCGTTTGCGCGAGCGCATACAGCAAGTGGCGGGCACCTTGTCCGGCGGCGAGCAGCAAATGCTGGCAATCGCACGTGCGCTGATGTCGCGGCCACGGCTGGTCATGTTTGACGAACCATCACTCGGACTTGCACCGAATATCGTTGAGCAAATCTTTAGCCTGATCCAGGAAATCAACAAGGAAGGCACGACGGTACTCATCGTCGAACAGAATGCCTACGCTGCGCTTGCCATGTGTGATCGTGCTTATCTGTTGGAGAACGGTCATATCGTGACGCAAGGTACGTCTGCTGAAATGCGTTCCAATCCTGAAATTCGTCGCGCCTATCTGGGCGGTTAAGGAGTCATGATGGAGAACCTCGACCTGATCGTATTGCGCACCTTGCGTGACTGGCGTTTGCAAGGCAGGAACGCAGTGCTGGCAACCGTGACGCGAACCTGGGGCGCTTCACCGCGCCCGGTTGGTTCGCTGATGGCATTGTGCGAGACGGGCAGTGTGGTCGGGTCGGTTTCTGGTGGTTGTATCGAGGATGACCTGATCACGCGCTTCACGAGCAGGGAAGCTTTCGTCACGGATAAAGGACAGGCGCGGCGGCCACAGTGGGATTGCTATGGCTTGTCGGCCGATGAAGCACATCGCTTCGGTTTGCCTTGCGGCGGGACGCTGGAGTTGCTGCTGGAATTTAATCCGGATGCACTGCCACTCGAACAACTTGTCAGCCAGCTGGAATCGGGTGCGCTGGTGCAGCGGACAGTGGATCTGGTCAGTGGGGCGGTAGCGTTGGCTCCGGCTGACCGGCCATCGGCCCTGGCGGTTACCAAGTTCGCGATGAAAGCTGTATTCGGACCCGGCTACCGCATGTTGCTGATCGGTGCCGGACAATTGACGGAGTACCTTGCGACGATGGCAGTCTTCAGTGGCTTCTCCGTGACGGTATGCGATCCGCGTGATGAATACAGACGCGGCTGGAGTGTGCCGAATGTACGCTTTGTCGAAGGCATGCCGGACGACGCAGTGCACGAGATGAAACCAGATCAGCGCACCTGCGTCATCGCGTTGACGCACGATCCCAAGCTGGATGATTTGGCTTTGATGGAAGCGCTGGTTAGTCCGGCCTTCTATGTCGGTGCCATCGGCAGCCGACGCAACAATACGGCACGTCGGGAACGCCTGGCTGAGCATTTCGAACTCAGTGGTGAAAACCTGGCGCGCCTGCATGGCCCGGTCGGTATTTATATAGGCAGCAAAACACCATCGGAAATCGCTATCAGCATCATGGCTGAAGTGGTGGCGGCGAAGAATGGCATACAGCGGCCGGATCTGGATGTCGCTATCAATAAAAAAAAGCATGAGTTTGAGGAGGCTGTGCCTGCGCTGCACATGTCCTGAAACCCGTATCACATCACTAGCCTGAGCAGCACCCATAAACCTGTGGGTGCTTGCTGTCTGTATTCCTGAAATTCGTATCTCCTGATTACCGGTTATATTGACGCTTGTCACCAGACAGACGTTGCACTTTCCATTTCTACAGGAGGTCTTATGGGATTCCGGTTCAGGCAGTGGCGAAAATTGACAGTGCAGCTGTGCGCGCTCAGCTTGTTCGCAGCACCTATGCATAGTTATGCGTGTACGCGCTTCGTTTATCTGGGACAGGACGGCAACGTGGTCACGGCCCGTTCCATGGACTGGAAATACGATATAGGCAGCAACCTCTACATCCTGCCGCGCGGTATGGAGCGTAACGGTGAGGTCGGGCCTAATTCGCTGCGCTGGACGGCGAAGTATGGTTCGGTTGTGACGACTGCTTATGATGTATCCACCACCGATGGTGTGAATGAAGCAGGTTTGTATGCGGGCGTCTTGTGGCTGACGGAATCGCAGTATCCAAAGTATGAAGCGAGCAGTAAACCGGGCCTGACGATTGCTGCATGGACGCAATACGTGCTGGATAATTTTTCCAGTGTGGCGGAAGCGGTGGCAGTGCTCGAGAAGGAACCGTTTACGCTGGTCACTGACAATGTGCCGGGTCAGCAGCGCCTGACTACCTTGCACTTGGCTATCTCCGACGCCAGCGGCGACAGTGCGGTGTTTGAATATATCAACGGCAAGCAAGTGATCCATCATGGTCGCCAGTATCAGGTCATGACCAATTCACCGACTTATGATCAGCAACTTGCGTTGAATAGCTACTGGCAGCAGATAGGTGGCACCGTCATGTTGCCGGGTACGAATCGGGCATCTGACCGTTTTGCGCGAGCTTCTTTTTACGTGAATGCGATTCCGCAAAAATCCACGCCTGATGAAAGCCTGGCCAGCGTCTTCAGTGTCATACGAAATGTATCTGTGCCGCTGGGCATTGCGACACCGGATCAGCCAGAGATTTCATCGACCCGCTGGCGCACCGTGTTTGATCACAAGCGCAAACTCTATTTCTTTGAATCAGCGATGACGCCGAATACATTCTGGGTCGATATCAGGAAAGTCGATTTCTCGAAAGAGACGGGGCGTGTGCAGAAACTGGATCTGGGGCCGCATCAATCGCACACATATTCAGGCGAAGTCAGCGGCAGCTTTGTTCCGGCCCAGCCTTTCGTCTTTCAGGGCATATAAGCAGGCAGGCTCAAGCTCGATGCATCGCTTGAGCCATAAAGTCAGTGCTGATTTTTTCTCCAAAAAAATTTCCATTCGGAAACTAATTTTGCAGCGGCAATGTAGGTGTTTTTGTTATCTCATCGAGATAGAAAAATGCCTCATGGAAACATTTTTTCTCTGCAAATTTCTACCCGTTTTGTGTCAACAAATAAATGTTTACATGCGTAAAAACTGGCGATGTTTCAATCGTTAACAATTGCCGTTTATGAGTGTGTTAATTCAACAATTAATTAGCAATTGTTGACAATTTTTTGACGATCTGGCTTCGTCCCTCTGATACAGTCCGTTCTACTTTTTAAAAGTAATTTTCGTCGCCTGCTCATCCCCTGTTTTATGGGTAGATAAATGAAGCAGAGAAGAAACCAGCAACATGCTTTTTTCTTTCAAGGCAACAGTTTTAGGTGCAAGTGAATCTGTGTTGCTATTTAGCCCGCATGAACTCTACGCCCACAAATATGTCGGTTTGTTATTAAGTTGACATTTGTTGGCAAAGAGGCGCAACTGGTCGGCGATTCGCTTTTAAAGGTGTGTATTTCTTTCAAGTAAAAAAATACACATTCATTTTTTATAGCGAGCTCATGAAAAATAAGCGCAATCGTTTGCAAGTAGCAGTATCGGGAATCACATTTTGCTTTTTGGGTTTCGGCGTGACACATCTGTCACAAGCAGCTATCCCATCAGGTGAATATGATGCCGTGATCCTTGCTGCGCGCGACGGTCAGACCGCTAACGCGCTAGAGAAGCTGCAAGCCTGGCATCGCGAGTATCCGCAAAATCAAAAAATTCTGTATGACCTGGTGGTTGTCTACGCGTGGGCTGGTGACTTTAATAGTGCACTGGCATATGCGGATGAACTCAGTGTCACTGGGACACCAGCTTACGTATTGAAATCACTCGGGCAGTCTGCCCGTTCTGCCGAGCGCTGGACGCAGGCGGAAAAAATCTACCGCCTCGTGCTGCGTACCAGTCCGGATGATATGGAAGCGCGTACGGGCTTGGTTCACGCGCTGCTGGAACAAAAGCAACCTGACGCCGCCTTGCAGTATGTACAAAGTTTTCTTCCTGCATTCAGCTCTGCGTACAAGCGCAGCGATGCAGCTATGGTTACCTTGCTGGGTTTTGTTTACACCCGTCGTGAAGAAGCCTTGTATGCAGCCAATGCTTACCAGGACGCTGTGCGACTTGATCCGCAATCGCGAGAAGCTTATCGCGGCTATGTGTTTGCGTTGAATGGTGCAGGTATGCCGTATCTGGCAGCGCGCACTGCAGATAAGCGCAAGGATTGGTTCAGCAAGGAAGAGCAGAGACAGCTCGCGCATTCGGTCGCTGGCCATACTGTCAATTTCGGCGAAGCCCAACTGCTCGTCGATACCAAACAGCCACGTTTCCAGACTACCGATGCCGCCATAGCCGAAACAGCAAATGTCTTGCATCACTACGATCCGCAGCCTGCGACCCAGTTTGACCGAATGGTGGCATTGCGCGACCGGCAGCTGATGAAACAGGTTGTGCAGCTGTATCAGGAATTGCTGGCCGCCGGAATCGTGATGCCGTCCTATGCGAAGGCCGCGGCAGCCGATGCCTATCTCTACCTGGAGCAACCAGAGCAGGCGCGTGATTTATATATAGCCGCCATCAGTGAAGCGGGTCGCGGCGATGTGGCCAATATTGATACATGGCGCAATGGCCTGGCTTATGCGTATAGCGAAGGCGAGCAACACGATGAGGCGCAGGACATGGCTGACGGTGTGATGAAGGTGACGCCGACCTTGGCCAACCGTGGCATCCCGTCAGTCGAAGCGCCGAACGGTGATTATCCGACCGCTACCGTCACGCCCGCTTTGATGCGCTTGTATGCGGATCGCCTGAACGCAGCCGAAAAGCATCTGGCCGAGTTGCGTGGGATCGCGCCATTCAACGGACAAGTGAGACTGGCGTGGGCCAGCCTGCAAAGCTCGCGTGAACATCCGCGCGCTGCGCTGGAAGAGTTCACGCTGATGCAAATGGATGATGACAAGTCGCTGGGTGCGCAGGTCGGACGTGGCGAAAGCCTGCTGGCGCTGAATGAATTTGCGCAGGCCAAGATTATTTCACGGCCGTTGACTGCTGATTACCCGGAAGATAAAGGCGTGCAAAACCTCGCACGCAAGCTGGACATCCATGACCGTCCATTTCTGCGCGTCAGCACGACCATAGGTAAGGGCGGGCAGCTGGCCGGAGCGGAGTCAATTTTTGATGCGCAGTTATATTCGGCGCCGCTGACCAATACGCTGGGTGAAGAGTACCGGGTATTCACGCATCTCTCTCGTTCGACCGGTAGTATCGATCGCCGTCTGCCGACTGAAACCAGCGTACCGCGTACCCGTATCGGCGTCGGTCTTGATTACCGTGTACGTGACCTGGAGATCGAAGGTGAAGTGAATCAGGCTACACAAAACGCGGATAAAAGCGGTATCGCTTTGCAGTTTGTGAAGTATTTTTCCGATCATTGGCGCATGCGCATGGCGGCAGATAGCAACGTCAATGATTTGTCAGCGGCTGCCTACAACGCGAATGTGACAGGGCGTCGCGTATTGGCCGGTGTGACCTGGCAGCAAAACGAATCGCGCAGCATCGATGCGGAGATATCCAATACTAAATATAGCGATGGCAATAATCGCGATGTGTTCGGTATCGCATGGACGGAGCGCTGGATCAGTGGTCCTATCTTCAAGCTGGATTCCATGGTGTCGCTGGCAACTTCGCGCAACAGTGCGCGGAATACTGTGTATTTCAATCCGATCAGTGATCGTGAAGCGACCGTTGCGCTGCTGGGCGAATGGCGTACCTGGCGCCGTTACCGTCGCTGGATGGTGCAGCAAGTGCAGGTCTACACAGGTCGTTACTCGCAGGAAGGTTACAACACCGGCACCACGTCCGGTTTGCAATATGGGCACCTGTGGTCTTTTGACGATGAATTCAGCATCGGCTACGGCCTCGGCGTCAGCATGCACCCGTATGACGGCGTGCGCGAAAAGCGGCATTACGGATATTTGAATTTGAATTGGGCGATAAAGTGAAGAACCTGTTGGCGACAGCGCTGATTAGTCTGCGCAAACCTGAACATCTCTTCCGGCACCTGCTGAGTGTGCTGCTGATTGCATTGCTACCAGGCTTTGCATGGGCGCAGTCAGCCGCTGGGGTGGAAGTACCACGCTTGCAAATCGCGACGCAGGGTATGGATGTGCCGCAGTCCTATCGCGTGCTGTGTTATCACGATGTGCGCGACAACGTCAGGGAAAGCTTCAAGGTCTGGCCGGAAGCCACTGCGGTGGATACGCGCGACCTGATCGCACAACTGAGCTGGCTGGATCAGAACGGCTATCATCCGGTCAGCCTGCAACAAATCATCGATGCACGCGCAGGCAAGAAACCTTTGCCGGAGAAAGCCATTCTGCTGACCTTCGATGACGGCTTTGAAAGCATGTACACCAAGGTGTTTCCGATGCTGAAGCAATTCGGCTTCCCGGCTCTGATCGCCATCGTCGGTGACTGGATACAGACGCCGCAGGATCAACCGGTGCAGTTCGGCGATATCAAGGCACCACGCCAGGCATTCGTGAACTGGGATCAGGTCCGCGAGATGCAGGCTTCGGGTCTGATCGAAGTGGCTTCGCATTCGCACAGTCTGCATAAGGGCATCATCGGTAATCCGCAGGGCAATATGATGCCAGCGGCGATTACGCGTTTTTACTGGCCACAGAACAAGCAATACGAAAGTGATGAGGCATACACCAAGCGCATACGCGCAGACCTGGAACGCAGCGCCAGCCTGATTGAAAAGGAAACCGGCAAACGTCCGCGTGCGATGGTGTGGCCGTACGGTGCGAACAGCCGGATTGCAAACAAGATTGCGGCGGAAGTCGGCATGCCGATTTCGCTCAACCTGGAGCCGGGCCCGAATACGCCAAACGACGATCCGAATTACATCCGTCGTACCTTGGTGGTGTTTGATACTGAACTCAATGGCATGGCTGAAATACTGCGCCAGCCAGCGACCTATGATGGCGTTGAACGTCCTATGGAGCGCGTGATCCATATTGACCTTGATTACATCTACGATCCCGATCCGGAAGTGCAGGAAGCGAATTTGTCCAAGCTGCTGGATCGCATAGTGCGCCTGCGTCCGACTACTGTTTATCTGCAGGCGTATGCGGATCCGGATGGCGATGGCGTGGCCGACGCCCTGTATTTCCCGAATCGTCATATGCCGGTACGTGCTGATTTGTTTACGCGCGTTTCATGGCAGTTACGCACGCGTGGCGGAGTGCGGGTATTTGCCTGGATGCCGGTAATGGCTTTCAAATTACCGGATACCCATCCGGCAGCGACGCATCTGGTACAAACCATGCCGGGCGCACCGGAATCTGCTTCGCAGAATCGTTATTTGCGTCTGTCACCTTTCGATCCTTTGGCGCGTCAGACCATTACCGAGATATACGAAGACCTGGGCAAACATTCCGCTTTCTACGGTGTGCTGTTCCACGACGATGCGACCTTGTCGGATTACGAAGATGCCAGCCCGGCGGCGCTGGCGGTATATCGCGATCAGTGGCAGTTGTCGGCTTCGATGGAGGAACTGCGTAAAGATCCGCAGCTGCGTCGCTTGTGGTCACAAAAGAAAACTGCTTACCTGAATGAATTCACTTTGCACCTGGCGGCGACACTACGCCAATACCAGCCTGCACTGATGACAGCACGCAATATCTATGCGGAACCTATCCTGAATCCGGATTCGGAAGACTGGTTCGCGCAGACGTATCCTAGCTTTCTCGCGACCTACGACTACACCGCTATCATGGCCATGCCATATATGGAAGGCGCGAAAGATGCTACTGCATGGCTTGCACACCTGATGGATACGGTGAAGAAAACGCCGGGCGCCTTGCGCACGACAGTTTTTGAATTGCAAAGCAAGGATTGGCGCACGGGCCAGCCTATTCCGTCGAAGACACTGGCGGCACAGATACGTCAATTGCGCCTGGCCGGAGCACGCGGCGTCGGCTACTACCCGGACGACTTCCATGCGAATCAGCCGGAAGAAGACATCATCAAACCTGAAATCTCCGTAGAGACGCATCCGGCGCGGAGATAGTCATGACTTTTGAAAACGTCCTCTTCGGTTTTACTTTTTACTACCCTTTGTTCATGGCGTATGTCTGGATCATTGGTGGTATTACGTACTACCTGCGTTATGAGAGGACTAGCCTGCATGACCAGAATCCACTGACGGAGCTGAAGTCGACGCCGCCGGTTTCTGTGATCGTGCCGTGCTTCAATGAAGGCGACAATATACGTAGCGTGGTCGATGCCCTGTCGCGCCTGAACTATCCGGACTACGAAATCATTTGCGTCAACGATGGCAGCAAGGACAACACCGGTGCCATCCTCGATGAATTGATCGCGACCCATCCGAAGTTGCGTGTCGTGCACCAGGCGCGCAACCAGGGCAAGGCCGTGGCCTTGAATACGGCTGCACTGATCGCCAAGAGTGAATTCCTGATGTGCATAGATGGCGATGCGATCCTTGACCCGGATTCGATCCCTTGGCTGCTCAAGCATTTTGAAACCGGCCCGCGTCTCGGCGCAGTGACCGGCAATCCGCGCATACGCACACGTTCGACTTTGCTCGGACGTTTGCAGGTCGGTGAGTTCTCGTCCATCGTTGGCCTGATCAAACGTACGCAACGTATTTATGGTCGCCTGTTCACT
Organism: Herminiimonas sp. Marseille-P9896; assembly: GCF_903993245.1. Lineage (NCBI taxonomy): Bacteria > Pseudomonadati > Pseudomonadota > Betaproteobacteria > Burkholderiales > Oxalobacteraceae > Herminiimonas > Herminiimonas sp. Marseille-P9896. Next base: position 1,144,870 of record NZ_CAJEVT010000001.1, read on the forward strand.
GTCTCCGGCGTGGTCGTGATGTTTCGTCGTCGCGCCTTGCTGGATGTCGGTTTCTGGAGTCCGGAAATGCTGACCGAGGATATCGACATCAGCTGGAAACTGCAGGCGAACCACTGGGATGTACGCTTCGAGCCGCGCGCCTTGTGCTGGATCCTGATGCCGGAAACGGTAAAGGGTTTATGGAAGCAGCGTTTGCGCTGGGCGATGGGTGGCGTGCAGGCGATTTTCAAATACGCCTACATCTTCCGCCACTGGCATTTGCGTCGCCTGTGGCTGGTGTACATCGAGTACAACCTGTCAGTCTTGTGGGCTTACACCATGGTGACGGTGCTGGTGCTGTATATCCTCAGTCTGTTCATTTACATACCGCCGCTGTGGCGCGTAGAGATATTCCCGAGCTGGCACGGCGTGCTGATCGGCACCACCTGTTTGTTGCAGGTCTTGGTTGGCATGATCCTGGACCGGCATTACGACAAAAAAGTGTATCGCCATTACTTCTGGATGATTTGGTATCCGGTTTTTTATTGGATGCTGAATATGTGTACCACCGTCTGGTCGGTGCCTAAAGTTCTGTTTCGCAAGAGCGGACGGCGCGCGGTCTGGGTCAGCCCGGATCGTGGTGTCGGCTCGGCCGACGGCGTGCACGTGAAAGCATTGCCGCCGACCAGCAATGAACCTGTACCACAGCCGCATCGAGGCAATCATGACTAGCGACCTGCAAGAGCAAACCAATCCGCTCATCCTTAATAAACCACATCTGGTGGCGCCGTTGACCAAAGTTGTCAGCGCCTTGATCACTGTTGTGTTCTGGGGTTTCTTTGTGTACCTGTGGTGGCCGCTGATTACTCTGGTGGCAGGGATGCTGGGTTACCACACGATCAATGAGCTGACCTATGCGGCCGACATGCTCAATGTGCGCCACCTGACGATTTCTTATGCGCTGATCGTAATGGCGTTGTCTGGTTCATTATTGTTGTGGGCTGCGGTCGAGTATTTCCGCTTCCGTAACCTGAACCGTCGGCGCTGGCCGAATGCGGTAGTAGTGGCAGATCTGGCTACCTATTCCAGCCTGCCGGAATCCGACTTGCAGCAATTGCAAAGCGAACGTCGCATGGTTGCGCATCATGATGACCATGGTGGCGTGATGCAGTTTGACGGCGCGCAGCAGGAGAAGGCTGCTGCGGGCGGCAAAACCGTGGACTTTGCGCTTCACGCACGGTTGCTGGGTCATCCGACCTGATCCTGTCTGTTCTCGCGAGCTAACATCTTCCTTTTCACCTGAGGGCGTTTGCAACGCGTCTCTCTATCCGGTTCTTACTGTTTTCCCCTCATATTTACCCGCCTGCCTGCACTGGCTGGGCGGGCAGAGCGTGTCTGGATGAGCTTTTGACACTTGTCAAAAATCAATAAAAATTCACATCCATGTACTTTATATCTGTTAATGATAATCATTATCGATTAAAATAAGCGCGTTTCGGCGGGCATCCATAAGATGCCGCGATTGTTGCTTCCACCAATACGGTCGCCCGCGACAAGCAGACAGGCATCAAGGAAGTCGCGCCAGCTCGGTCGCGCATTCAACTCAAGTGATTTCAAGCAGATGAAACTGAACCAGGAATTGCACTACCGCTTAGGAGTTGCATCACGTGCCATAGCCGCCATCCTTGGCGGCTATGTTGTGACGGCGCTCGCCACCGCCTTGCTGGCGGTCATCCTGCCTATGGTGCGGATTGATGCCGTGCTGACGGCTACCTTGTTATCTTTTACCGTCTATACCTGTGCAGTGCTGTGGGTGTTTGCTGCACGTAGTGCATTCCGCGCCTGGATAGGCATCGTGTTACCAGCCGCTATCCTGGGATTGGGTTTGCTGGCGCAACGGAGTTTCGCATGAAAGAAGGATTCCGCCAGTCGATGGCATGGCTGCACACCTGGTCAGGTTTGCTGGTTTGCTGGGTGTTGTTCCTGGTGTTTTTCGCCGGAACCGCTTCGTATTTTCGTGATGAGATCAGCCTGTGGATGAAACCGGAGCTGCACGTAGCGGCCGCGACGCCGGTACCTGCTGTGCAAGCAGTAGACAACGCCATACGCATGCTGGAAAAAGAAGGTGCCGGTGCATCGCGCTGGTTTATTACTTTGCCGGACGATCGCAACCAGGCTTTGGGCGTAACGTGGATCGCGCAACCTGAACCAGGTAAAAAGGGCAGGGGCAAACTCGAGCGGGCGCAATTGAATCCTGCGACGGGTGAGCGCCTGGCTGAAGTGCGCGAAACACGCGGTGGTGAATTCATCTATCGTCTGCACTACGATTTGCATTACATGCCTGCGATCTGGGCGCGCTGGATAGTCGGTTTCTGCGCGATGTTCATGTTGGTTGCGATCGTCAGCGGGGTGATTACGCACAAGCGTATTTTCAAAGACTTCTTCACCTTCCGTCCGAAGAAAGGCCAGCGTTCGTGGTTGGATGCGCATAACGCCGTAGCAGTACTGGCGCTGCCGTATCACCTGATGATTACTTATACGGGTCTGGTCACGCTGATGTTTCTGTACATGCCGTTCGGCATACAGTCCGCATACAAGGGCGATGAAAAAGCCTTTAACGCGGAAGCTTTCCGCCAGGCCGAGAACAAGAAGCCTGCAAAGATTGCAGCACCGCTGGCACCACTGGCGCCTATGTTGCTGCAAGCAGAGAAACAATGGAACGGTGGTCCGGTAGGACGTGTGACTATCAACAATCCGGGCGATGCGAATGCCACCATCCAGATCACGCGTGAGAAGGAGCACAAGCTGTCGAGTACACGTCAGTCCATGCAGTTTGATGGTGTGAGCGGTGCTTACATTTCCTCTATCGGTGATGAAACAAGTACTGCGGTTGAAGCACGCGGCGTGCTCTATGGTTTGCATATCGCGAACTTCGCGAATCCTTTGCTGCGTACCTTATTTTTCCTGTGCGGCCTGGCAGGCTGCGCGATGGTCGCGACCGGTGCCTTGCTGTGGGCCGTCAAGAAGCGACAAGGTTATGCCAAGGAACTGGCCAAGGGTGGACGCATCGGTTTTGGCCTGCGTCTGGTCGATGGCCTGAACATAGGCGCGATTGCCGGTTTGCCGATTGCAATGGCAGCGTACTTCTGGGCCAATCGCTTGCTGGCGGTTGGAATGGAAAAGCGCATAGAAACTGAAATCGCCTGGTTCTTTATTGCATGGGGTACCGCTGCCGTCCTGGCACACATACGCCCGAATCGCCGCATGTGGCAATGGCAGCTGACGGCAGGTGGCTTGTTGTTTGCACTGATCCCGGTGCTGAATGTATTCACCACCAACTCACATCTGGGCGTGACCCTGCTGCAAGGTAAAGGTCCATGGGCGGTCGCCGGTTTTGATTTGTTTGCGCTCGGCTTTGGCTTGTGCCTGATCTATGCGGCCAAGCGTCTGGGGCAGAAGAAAGCAGTGGCCAAGGCCAAAGTGGTCGAAAAGCCGGTAGAGAAAAACAGAAGCGAGACTGATAGCTCGCTGCAGGAGGCAGTATGAGCGGATTCGGATTCATAGCAGCACTGGCGTTGGCATATGGTGGCTGGACTGCGCTCAGCCTGGGTATGGACAGGCATTACGCCGACATCCATGGTCGTGGCAAAGAACCGCAACAGAGCGAGCGCAATCTGTATCGCATGCTGGGCACACTAGCCTTGCTGGCTACGTATGCGATCAGCGTCAAGCTGCAAGGCTGGACGGTAGGTTCGGTACTCTGCCTCGGTACCATGACAGCAGGCGCTTTGTTATTGGTCATGTTGTTGACATATGCACCGCAACGCACCGTCTTCGCTGGCAAGCTGGCCATCGGGCTTGCGATCTTGCTGGGTGCGGTGTGGTTGTTTAACTAGCGCTGTTGTTTGCATCCCACCTACGCTAACGGCCGCATTTGCGGCCGTTAGCATTTCTGAATGAGAAAAATTTCTCGTTTCAGACAGCCTTTGTTATCGTCCACCAGGCTGGGCATGCATCCACATATGAATGCGATACCGGTCGCAGTTCAGATAAATCACTGTCATCAAAACTTCCAGTCACCAAAGCGACCATGGGTGCATCATCGACCGCACCTAGCGTGCTGCCACAACGTGGACAAAAGGAACGACTCGAGTAATCCGACGAACGAAACAGTGAGGGCATGCCGCCGGTACCTGTCCACTCTACGACGTCTTTGGGAAACTCGACCCAGCATAAACTGGGCGCACCCGAATGTCTCTGGCAGTTGTCGCAAGAGCAGCTGTGCGGATTAGCAGCCACACCATGCGCTGTAAAACGGATATGGCCGCAGAGGCAGCCGCCTGAGTATCGCTTTCCTTCCATAGAAATCTCCTCGTTTTCTGCGAGTCAGCTTTAGCAGATATTAAATGCCTGAGCAGAAGTCGTTTTGTTCCTTTTTGCTCGTAAAGTCGTAAAGCTTGGGCGGAAACGCCTAATCTGTTCGTAGCTTCGGATGCGTTCAAGATAGAGATTGCAGCTGTCCTCAAGGGCAGGGTCAACAACAATATCCGATTTTTTCATGTCTGAATATTTGCGTTCCGTCCGCAGGATACTTGCTCAAAGGGAATGGCATAATTGCATCTCCAGTGCTCATTGCGACGATGGGCTGAACTATCCACTTTTGCTCGGAAGAAGCGCTGCATGATCAATCTTGAACAGATGGACTTAATTCTGGAAGCTTTGCCAGATCCAGCTTTCATCCTTTCCCGCAGTGGAAAATACGTCGCGGTCTTCGGGGGGCGTGATACGCGCTACTACCACGATGGTACCGGCCTTATCGGACTGTACATTTCAGACGTGATCAAGCCTGAGAAAGCAAACTGGTTTCTCCTGCAGATAGCCAGGGCGCTGGAATCACGGAAGCTGGTGGTCGAAGAGTACGAACTGAGCAACCGGGACGTAAAGGGCCTGGACGATGACGGCCCTAAGGAGCCAATCTGGTTTGAAGGGCGCATCCAGGCATTGAGTTTTTTGGTGGACGACGAAGAGGTAGTGCTTTGGGTCGCCAGCAATATCTCCGAGCGCCATACTCTGGAAGGCAAGCTGAGGGAACTTAGCGATACCGATCAGCTAACCGGTCTTTTCAACCGCAGAAAACTCGAACATGACCTGACGCTGCACTACGAGTCATGGCTGCGGTATTCAATCCCGACGTCCATCATTATGTTTGATCTGGACAACCTCAAAAAAATCAACGACACCAACGGGCATCATGCGGGGGATGAAATCATCCAGGTGGTGGCTAACATCTGTCGTACGACGATACGGAAAGCCGATACCGCATGCCGTTTTGGTGGTGATGAGTTTGTCGTTGCGCTACCCAATACCGGACATGAGCAGGCTATGCAGTTTGCGCAGCGTTTGCATGAGCGTATCCGGCAAGAACTCAGCCATTTTTCAGTGGAAGGCACTTTCGTCACGGCGAGCATAGGTGTGACGACGATGCTGACAACAGATCGATCGTATGAGGACACACTTAAACGGGCAGATCGTGCGTTGTATGAAGCTAAAAGCTTGGGTAAGGACAGGATCGTTTTGGCTTGATGTCCGGGAGCGCTCATCGCAGGTGTTTTACGTGACTTACCGTGTCGCCTGTCACAAGCTGGTAACCAAGACGGCAATAGAAATTGCTTGCATCTGTCGTATCAGTGAACAATTGCAGGGTATCGAAGCATTCCGTGGCGTGCTTTTCAATTTCTGTCATCAATAGTCGGCCTATACCTCCCCGACGTTCATCTGGATGCACATATAAACGGCGGATTCTGCCTAGGCGGCGATCAGAAATGGACGATTCAACATTAATGCCGCCAATGGCAATTAAATCCTCATTCCGCCTGATCACATAAAGTGCTTCCCCGGGCTGGTCAAAGCAGTTTATGCCTGCGCTGTAGTCCTGCACCAGGCGATTCAGAAAGCGAAACCCTTCCGATGTGGCTGGTTGTAGGAGCGCATCAATGTCATCGGGAAGCTGTGTAACACGGGATGTTTTCAGCTGACTCATTACGTTTTTGTCGTGCCAGTTTTTCGTCGTGTTTCAATTTTAAATTTGACGGGAATTAAAAGAAAGCCACTTCATGAATAAGGCGAAGGTCTATTGGACCAAGTATGTCTTCAAGCATATTGAATTTTATTTTTGATAAAAATATTCGTTTCTTACAGGCTGTTTCGTCTATGCATTTTATGCGATACCAAAGTTCTGTGTAGTTGGCTTAATGTCCGCTATCTGGCCGATAGCGGAAGTCTTCCCATGACTCAAAGCTGACACTGATGCCCCTTGGGGCAAGGTCGGCCACACCTTTGGACGATAGATTGTTCGATTTCTCCAGCGCATGCTACCTCCCTGTTTAGGTAAGTAGTCTTGCTATCAAGGAGAACGTAATGATTCGATATGCATCAGCATTTCTCATTGGGCTTGTTTCCCTGTCCAGTGCCGTGTCGGCTTTTGCTGCCCAGGATGCCTTGGTCAATACGCCAGCTTCCCCCGAAGTTGTCGCCAAAGGACTTGAGACAGATGGCTATCAACTAGCGATCTCTGCTTACACATGGGGCTATCCTCTGGTTCGCATGGAACAAGTCTCGCGTGATTACACCAACGTTCCCGCCAACAAACCTGCAACCAGTTATCGCGCACCGCTCAACCAGATAGGCTGGGCCACAGAACTGGCTACGCCTGAAGCCAAGGACATGCCAACCGCTAATAACGACACTTACTACATGAGCGCGGTAGTCGACCTTAACCAACCTTATTTGTTTACGGTGCCGGACACACATGACCGCTATTACGTCGTCAATGTCTTCAATATGTACCAGGAACTGGAGCACTATATTGGTCGACGCACGACGGGTACCAAGCCAGGTCGCTATGTCATCGTTCCACCTGGCTGGAAAGGCACGCTGCCGAGTGGAGCCAAGCGACTGGATGTAACGACGAATAAAGTCTGGTTGTGGGGACGTCTGCGTATCGCACAAGGTGAACCGGTCGCGCCAGTGCTGGCCTTGCAGAAGCAGTTCAAATTGACACCATTGGACGCATCCAAAGTGCAGCGCACATCACTGCCTGCCTTGCCTGCTGCTAACGATGAGCTGGGCTTCCTTACCCTGTTAAGTAATGCACTCAAAAGTAATCCGGTTAAACAGGCGGACACGGGGCTCTTTGCCCAATACGCACGTATTGGACTCACACAGAAAGGTTTCGACCCGGGCAAGATGAGCCCTGAGATGCGCAAGGGAGTTGCGCGTGGCCTGGCCGATGCGCCGACCGTCGCTGTCGCCTCACTCGCGAGTACTGCGACGAAACGTAACGGTTGGGATTGGGTCACCGGTCTCGACAGCTTTGGCTATAACTATCCATTGCGCGCAGTTGTTGCAGCCGCCTATCTGGGCGGCAATGGCGAGCGTGAGGCTATGTATCCGATTCGGTATACCGATGCGGACGGCGCAACACTCAATGGAAAAAATCATTACGAATTGAAATTTGATAGCGCACCACCAGTGGGCGCGTTTTGGTCACTGACCATGTACAACGCCGGTGACAAGATGCTGGTACCCAACGAATTGGCGCGTTACAAGATTGGTTCGGACACGGCAGGCCTGAAGAAAAATGCCAATGGTTCGTTTACCTTGCAAGTACAGCACGCTGCGCCTGCCGATAAAGCGAACTGGCTGCCTGCGCCGGATGGAGATTTCTATGTGATTTTACGGATGTATCAACCCAACGACGACATCCTGAGCGGGAAATGGAAGATTCCTCAAGTGACAAAGACCAGGTAAGTCCGAAGCATATCGCTCACTTTGCTAAGTGGAATCGTATTTTGAACTGTGGCAGCTTTCGACGCAAATCAATAACTTCGTGACATCGTCAAGAGCTGCCCCAGGCAACACAGTTCAGAGCGAGAAAGAGCCCGGTCTTAGCTTACAACTTCAAAGTCCGGCATCTTGAAAATCTTCTTGTTCATGGCTTCAGTCGGACCGTAGAAACGCATGGCTGGCATAGGCCGCTTACCTGACGTCGGGATCCAGTTGTTTTCCAGACCGACCGGCGCTTGAGGACCGACGTAGATGGTCACGCTGCCATCTGCGTTCTTCTTCATCTTGTCTACGTCATAGGATGAAAGCGTGGTGCGATTGCTTGCGCTATAGATGAAGGACATGGTCATGCGGTCATACACTGTCAGCGCCCAGAACTGCTTGACCGGCATATTGGCTGGTACATCGACCTTATAGGTCTTCCCGGCCTCGAGTAATTTCCCGTTCTTGTCGGCCAGCGCCATCATGTATTGCGTTGCCGGTGTGTCGCTCAGCATCTTCGGCATATAGGTACACCAGAAGTATTCAGCGGCCCGTTCGGTGAGATCAATATCGTTGTCGTAGATGAAGGTGAAGGTGCGGTTCGCATCGGTCTGCAGCAACGAGACATAGTGGCGGTCGGGCCAATAAACACGCTTGACCATTTCGGTATCGAACCACCAGTGCATGTAGTACCAGGCGTCGATGGCCGCCTGACGCATAGCGCGCTTTGCAACGTCGTCGGGCGCAAACGGCTTACCTTTCTCGATACCCAAAGATTTCAGCATGCCCATCATGACCTTGTCATGTTCCCGCACAGGCTCCACGCTCATGATCGCGTGCATGTCCTCGAAATGCCGCTCATCGTAGAAAGGCAGCGTTGGGTAACGCCTGTTCGAAGGATCGACAAACTTCTGCTGGGGCGGATTCTTGGCTTCTGCCAGGTAGTACATCTTCAGCTTCTGCGCATATTGGAAAGCATCTTCAATTGTTTTTCCGGGTCCTCGTACGGACCGAAAAGCAAAGGCAATGCGATAGTTGGGCGAGGGCACGTGGAGGTAACCTTTCGGTACCTTGCCCTTGAAGCCGGGCGGGGTGAACAGATACTTGCCACCCTTGCCTTTATCCAGGCCCGACGGTCCCACATCGGCAATGGTGAGTTGCCATGCATCGACCACCTGCCCGTAAAGGCTGCCATCGGGGCTGGAAACCGGCACCTCCAGCACGACCGGCCCCTTGCTCAAATCGGTGTAAGCCGCGATATAGGGCGTGGAGCTGTTTGCGGTGATAGCTTCTAGTCGTGGCGTCGCCGTGTTCGAGTAGGTGATGATGTCGTTGTCCTTCATTCCCAACTCATCGAAGGCCGCGCGCCGGAAAGAGTAGATCGCAATGGCGGGCATATTCCAGAGTACCGCTTCGAATGCACGTTGATACTTCACTTGATAGTCGAAGTCTTTGACGGAGGGGCCTGTGCCGGCGGGTGGATGCCCGCCCAGCGGCTCAGCGCCAGCTTGCGCAAAGGCGGGGCTGGCTTTCATCAAGCTTAACAAAGGAGTTGCGCAGGCAACTGCGCTGGCGAGGGTAACGAATGCTCTGCGTTTCATGATTTTCCTTTAGCAAGCGGGGGGGCGACGATGAAGGAGGCATGAGCGGGGATCTCGTAGCCCATCATGTAGAAGTTGTCGCGACTTGGATCAGCCGATGTCATCACGCATGATGACATCGGCTGCTCTTTTGGCCATTTCGTATCCATAAATTGAATAAGAAACGCTAGCTTTTCAGTATGGAAATATCGTGTCAATTGCACTTTAGTGCATCAATCGCTTTAGCTTCCTGAATAAACCACATGGTTAGGCATTAGCCGTATTGTTATTTTTTTGATGCTGGTGAGATTGGCTGCTGACTGCCCGGCGGTATCTATGTAATTGGAAAAACTATAGACAGCGATGGCATCTTTATGGCGTTTCGGCAGCGCTACATTGACGATAGATCCCGGTGGGACTTGCAAGGAGACGAAATCGATGTCGTTCGCCAGCCCGCTAATCAAAGCGTTTTTCTTTTCGAACCATGCACCAGCCGTAGTCGGTAGTAGAGCGATAGAGCCGCTGTCGTATACGAATACGATGTCGATTGCCGTCGCAGTATTTTGATGGGCACCGTTTTCTGCAACGATCTGGATGCTGTCGATAGCTGTTTTCGGCGATGTGCTGCATCCCGCAAGTATCGACAGGAATACCAATAATGAAATCAGATATGCACGCATGATTGAGTGAGGAACGGCTTTTACTATTTTGGAGCGAAGGATTGTTATTAATCCAGAGTAGGCATTCTCATCGCTTACATTCACCAATTAAATACACGCATCAAAACCGCACCATCTCCCCATGCTCCAGCGCCACAAAATCCGCCGCCGGTATATGCGCTTTCTTCAGCTCTTCCGCCAAAGCCCTGGGCGGTTCATCCAGCGCTTCATCTGTCAGTTCAAACGTGCCCCAGTGTATGCCGATAGAACGTTGGGCGTGTACATTCTGATGGATTTTCACGGCTTCGCCCGGATCGACGTGTTGCGCGCGCATGAACCAGCGCGGTGCGTAAGCACCTATCGGTAGTAGCGCCAGATCGAACGGCGCAAAGCGTTTGCCTATGTCTTCAAAATCTTTGGAGAAGCCGGTATCGCCGGCAAAGAAGAATGATTTTGCTGGCTTTGCATCAGCCGCCGTCGTGACCGCCCAGCCACCCCACAAGGTCTGGAAGCGGTCGTTCAGTGTACGTGCCGACCAGTGCTGGACCGGCACGAAGTTGAAGGCGAGGCCACCCAGGTCGGTCTTGTCCCACCAACCCAGTTCCTGCACGTTGGTGATGCCTATGTCTGCCATCCATTGCTTGATACCCAACGGCACGAGGAATAAGGGCGCGCCACCTGCTTGCTGGTTCAGCTTGAGGACGGTGTCTTTGTCCAGATGGTCGTAGTGATTGTGCGAGATGAGGACGACGTCTATGTGCGGCAGTTGCGCATAGGCTAGCGCGGGTGGCACTTTGCGTTGTGGACCCATGAAGGTGAATGGTGATGCACGTTCCGACCAGATCGGGTCGGTGAGTATGTTGAGGCCGCGCATTTGTACCAGCACGGTGGCGTGGCCTATCCAGGTGGCGGTTGAGATTTCTTTGTTCGCCTGCAGCCAGGCTGCATCTGCCTTGACGATGGGGAAGTGATAGCCGTTGGCGGGTGGTTTGGGCAAACCTTGTGTCAGACGCTCCCATTGCCATTTCAGGAAGGAACCGCCGATGTCGCCTTGCAGGTAGTTGTTTTTGTAGAGCGGTGGTGGCGGGCTGATGTAGGCGTGGTAACAGCCGTAACTGGCCATGAGGAGGGAGGCCAGTAAGGCCCATCGAAGACGGCGGCGCGTCTTCGATGGTGGCGTCTGGGCAGATGAAACTGATGGGGATGGTTCCGTACTGCTCATGACTATGCTTTACCTATTTTTTCGGGCTGAGCGTGGTCGCTTTGATTTTGGATTCCAGCATCTTGCCTTTGCGTGCACGTTTGCCGATGTGGATGCCGAGGCCGGATGCAGACAAGTCTACTTCCTGTGCCTTGCCGCCACGTCCTGCGCCAGTGACGATGACGCCGCGCTGGCTGATCGGTTGTGCTGCCAGCAGTTTTTCTTTCGGCTCCAGATCCATCAGGATCACGCCGCGGCCACCTGCGGTGAGTGATTTGATTTCATCAATGCCGAATACCAGCAGGCGTCCTTTTTCCGACAGGCAGGCAATCGCGCTGGCGCCTTCGATTACAGGACGTGGTGGCAATGGTTCATCACCGTCGTCCAGTGTGATGAAGGCTTTGCCGCCGCGGGTGCGGCTGACCATGTCGCCGGATTTGGCGGTGAAGCCGTAACCTGCAGTCGATGCCAGCAGCAGCGTGACATCAGCAGGGCCCGCGAAGTAATGCAGGATGCGGGTGCCGCTCGCCAGTTCAACCAGTGTGGTGATAGGTACGCCATCGCCGCGCGCGCCTGGCAGGGCAGAGACCGGAACCGAGTAGATACGACCATTCGAGCCGAAGACCAGTAGTGAGTCCACGGTGCGACATTCGAAGGTGTCGTACAGCGTGTCGCCCGCCTTGAAGGTGAACTGTGCAGCATCGTGGCCGTGGCCGGTACGTGCACGGACCCAGCCTTTTTGCGAAATGACGACTGTTACTGGCTCATCGATGACTTTGGTTTCGACCGATGCTTTTTCTGCCACTTCGATCAGGGTGCGACGTGCGTCACCAAACTGTTTCTCGTCCGCTTCGATTTCCTTGATGACCAGGCGTTTCATCGACGATGGATTGTCGAGCAGGTCTTGCAAGGTGGTTTTTTCGTTGCGCAGTTCGGCCAGTTCTTGCTGGATCTTGATGGTTTCCAGTCGTGCCAATTGACGCAGGCGGATTTCCAGGATGTCGTCAGCCTGGCGTTCCGACAGGCGGAAGGCGTCCATCAGTGCCGGTTTCGGTTCGTCCGATTCGCGAATGATTTTGATGACTTTATCGATATTCAGCAGGATGGCTTCGCGGCCTTCGAGGATATGGATACGGTCGTCAACTTTTTGCAGGCGGAATTGGGTACGACGGGTGATCGTGGTGAAGCGGAAGTCTATCCATTCACGCAGGATGTCGCCCAGCGATTTCTGACGCGGACGGCCATCGCCACCTATCATCACCAGATTGATGGAGACGCTGGTTTCCAGCGAGGTGTGCGCGAGCAACAGGTTGGTGAATTCGGTCTGGTCGAGGTTCTTCGATTTCGGTTCGAAAACCAGGCGCACCGGTGCATCACGGCCGGATTCATCGCGTACCGCATCCAGCATCGAGAGCACGGTTTGCTTGAGTGCCAGTTGTTCCGGCGACAGCGATTTCTTGCCGAGCTTGATCTTTGGATTGGTCAGCTCTTCGATTTCTTCCAGTACTTTTTGTGCTGATGTGCCGTGCGGCAGTTCGGTCACGACTGCTTGCCACTGGCCGCGCGCCATGTCTTCTATTTTCCAGGTCGCACGTACTTTGACGCTGCCGCGACCGCTGGAATAAATGTCGCTGATCGCGGTTGGTGAGGTGATGATCTGACCGCCGCCGGGGAAGTCGGGTCCCGGTACGATAGCCATTAATTCTTCGTGCGTCAGTTTCGGGTTGCGTATCAGTGCAACCGCTGCTTTCGCAACTTCATGCAGGTTGTGCGACGGGATTTCGGTCGCCATACCGACGGCAATACCAGATGCACCATTCAGCAAGACGAAGGGCAGGCGGCTAGGCAGCAGCTTGGGTTCGTCGGTCGAGCCGTCGTAGTTGGGTTGGAAGTCCACCGTGCCCATGTCGATTTCATCGAGCAGCAGCTTGGAGATCGGTGTCAGGCGTGCTTCGGTGTAACGCATCGCAGCGGCACCGTCGCCATCGCGCGAACCGAAGTTGCCCTGGCCGTCGATCAGTGGATAGCGCAAGGAGAAGTCCTGCGCCATGCGTACCAGCGCATCGTAGACCGATTGATCACCGTGCGGATGCAACTTACCGAGTACATCACCGACCACTGCGGCCGATTTACGCGGTTTGGCAGCAGAGTTCAGTCCCAGTTCATTCATCGCAAACAGGATGCGGCGCTGTACCGGTTTCTGGCCGTCGCAGACATCCGGCAAGGCACGACCCTTGACGACGGAGATGGCGTAATCCAGGTAGGCGCGTTCGGCGAAGGTGGCCAGTGTCAGCGCTTCCTCGTCATCGGCAGGTGCTGGGTCAAAGAGATTGGCTTGATCAGTCATTGTTGTTCTGAAAAATTATTCGATGTAGGTGAGGGCGTACAGGCGTCTATCAGATATCGGCTTCGGCTTCATTGCCGTGCTCTTCTATCCAGGTGCGGCGTGCAGCAGCTTCGCCTTTGCCCATCAACATATTGAAACGCGATTCGGAGGTACTCAGGTCGAACTCGCCGAGTGCAACCGGCAACAGGCGACGGGTGTCCGGATTCATGGTGGTTTCCCACAACTGTTCGGCATTCATTTCACCCAGGCCCTTGAAGCGCGAAATGCTCCACGCGCCGTCCTTGACGCCATCCTTGCGCAGTTTGTCTTCGATCGCTTCCAGTTCGCCATTGTCCAGTGCATAGATTTTTTGCACAGGCTTCTTGCCGCGTGCAGGTGCGTCTACACGGTACAGCGGTGGACGAGCGATACAGATATGACCGCGATCGATGAGTTGCGGGAAGTGTTTGAAGAACAGTGTCAGCAGCAGGACCTGGATGTGCGAGCCATCGACGTCCGCATCGGACAGGATGCAAATGCGACCGTAGCGCAGGTTGCTGAGGTCGACGTTATCGTTAGGGCCGTGCGGATCGACGCCTATCGCGACGGCGATATCGTGGATTTCATTGTTTGCGTACAGGCGGTCACGTTCGGTTTCCCACGAGTTGAGTACCTTGCCGCGCAGCGGCAGGATGGCCTGGAATTCCTTGTCGCGGCCCATCTTGGCCGAACCACCTGCTGAGTCACCTTCGACTAGGAACAGTTCATTGCGCGAGATGTCGCTGGATTCGCAATCGGTCAGCTTGCCCGGCAGGACGGCGACGCCCGATGATTTTTTCTTTTCGACTTTTTGTGCCGAGCGCAGGCGCGATTGCGCTTGCTTGATAACCAGCTCGGCCAGTTTCTTGCCGTAATCGACGTGCTGGTTGAGCCACAGTTCGAGTGCGGGGCGGGTGAATGATGCGACCAGTCGCACTGCGTCACGCGAGTTGAGGCGTTCCTTGATCTGGCCCTGGAACTGTGGGTCGAGTACTTTGGCCGACAACACAAAGGAAACACGTGCAAACACGTCTTCCGGCAGCAGCTTCACGCCTTTCGGCAGCAGCGAATGCATTTCAACGAAGCTTTTCACCGCGCCAAACAAGCCTTCACGCAAACCGGATTCATGCGTACCGCCGTTCGAGGTCGGGATCAGGTTGACGTAGGATTCGCGCACTACTGCCCCATCCTCGGTCCAGGCCACGACCCAGGCTGCGCCTTCACCTTCAGCAAAACCTTCGGCGTCGGCACTGGCGTATTGCTCACCTTCAAACAATGGGATCAGGGTGTCTGCGTTGGACGCCTGTGCCAGTGATTCGGTGAGATAGCCGCGCAGACCCTGGTCGTATTGCCAGGTTTGCGTTTCGCCGTTCTTGGCATTGACCAGTGTGACTTTGACGCCCGGCAGCAGTACCGCCTTGGAGCGCAACAGGCGTTGCAGCTCGGCTTGTGGGATGACGGAAGAGTCGAAGTATTTCGCATCCGGCCAGGCGGTGACGCGCGTACCGCTGCGTTTTTCATCGCGGGCGATAGGGCGGGATTTCAGTGGTTCGACCACGTCGCCACCGGCAAACACCAGGTTGTGCACGCCGTTTTCGCGCCATACGGTAATTTCGAGGCGGGTCGAGAGTGCGTTCGTGACCGAAACACCGACACCATGCAAACCGCCGGAGAAGGCGTAAGCACCACCCGAACCCTTGTCGAATTTGCCGCCGGCATGCAGACGGGTGAAGACAATCTCCACGGTCGGGACTTTTTCTTCCGGGTGCAGGCCGACCGGAATACCGCGACCGTCGTCTTCGACGCTGACGCTGCCGTCAGTATTCAGTGTGACGAGGATGTTCTTGCAATAACCACCCAGTGCTTCATCGGAGGCATTGTCTATGACTTCCTGAATGATGTGCAGCGGGTTCTCGGTACGTGTGTACATGCCGGGACGCTGCTTGACCGGTTCAAGGCCTTTGAGAACACGGATGGATGATTCGCTATAGTCTGCAGAGGATTTTTTAGTGGCCATTCAATCGAATACTGGTAAGGGTGCTGGAATTAGGGTGCTAATTGCAAAACAGCATGAAATAGCGAAGTGTCTGCATTCTAATGAAAAAAGGCAATCCCCATCGCTTTCCATTTCCGTGATGCCGGCATCAACACTGGATTGTGCCCAATTGTTAAATATGGTTATTTCCGTACGGCAATTGTGGCGTTTTTTTTGTAAAAGCGTTCAAATATATCTGTTTTGACAAATTGCCGACGAAATCGTGTGCTTGTCGGTACTACGCATCCGGACCAGATGGGTGCGCCATCAGATTTTATCAATGCATGCGTGTTGCATGGTAGTGGATTACCCGGCTCTGCGCCTCAGCAGCGCATCCTCAACAACAAGCAGATGTCAGCTAACAGTATTCCTTTTGCGGTCCGCCTGATCGGTTTCAAACCACAGGAGGTCGAGATTTTCGATGCCACTTTTGCCCTGGACCAAGGCAAGGGGTACGGCTATATCCGTCTGTCGGAAGACAATCTGCAAGATCCCGATTTATATATCGCCAATGCCGAGGAGTTGAAGGCATTGGTGGCTTTGTCCGATTTGCGCCCCAGCGACGTGCGCCCGGCCTTGCTGGTAGGGACTACCAGCATTCCTTTGCCTTATCCCAGCGTGGAGCGGCCGATACGCTGGCATCGCCTGTTCGATGCGCTCGATAAGTTAATAGAGAAGCGCGCCGATGCGCTGTCACGTCTCGAGGCATCCGACGTGGTGGCGGTGCCGGAGCGCAGGCGGCGTGACCGCGTTGATATTGATCTGACTGATCCAGCCGAGTACCAGCGCATGCGTACCGAGTTACCGCATGGCGGCGCAGTATTGGTCATCGATAAAACACCCGCCTTCCGCGATTACATCGCCGAGCTGCTGTTGCGTAACAAGACCGAAGTCTTGTGGGCCAGCAGTGAGGCTGAAGCGGAAGGTGCTTGCGCGCGTCAACGCGTGGCAGTAGTGGTAATCAATACTTCTATGCAGGAAATCAATCCTTATCGCCTGTGCCAGACAGTGAAGGCGATACGTCCGGCCGACCGTACCTCGGTCATGTTCCTGGTCAGTAAAAGCAGCGGCTACGATGCCGAGCAGGCGCGTCAGGCCGGTTCAGATGGTTATCTGACCAAGCCGGTAGCGGCACATCACTTCATCAGCGCGCTCAAGAAATTCATGCATTTGCCGCGCTAAGGGCGACAACCGTCATTTGCTGAGCATGCGCATCCCGCGTTCCAGACCCTCAAGGGTCAGCGGATACATGCGGTTGTCCATCTGGCGACGGATGATGGCAATGGACTGGCGATATTCCCAGATGTGTTCCGGTTCAGGATTGAGCCAGATGTAGTTGGGGAAGGCTTTGGTAAAACGCTGCAGCCATTCGGCTCCGGCTTCTTCATTGTGATAATCGACGGCGCCGCCAACCTGCAATATTTCATACGGGCTCATGGTCGCGTCACCAACGAAGATAACTTTGGTATCCGGTGTGTACTTGCGCAGTACATCCCAGGTGGCGAAACGTTCGGTGCGCTTGCGTTGATTGTTGCGCCACAGCTGATCGTAGACGCAATTATGGAAGTAGTAAAACTCCATATTCTTGAACTCGGCCCGGGCCGCCGAGAATAATTCCTCGGTGCGCTGGATGTGATCATCCATGGAGCCGCCTACATCCAGCAGCATCAATACCTTGATATTGTTTTTGCGCTCCGGCTGCATCTTGATATCGAGATAGCCGGCATTGTTGGCGGTGGCACGTACGGTATCGTCCAGTGAAAATTCATCGTGCGCACCTTGCCGTGCAAATTTGCGCAGGCGACGCAAGGCGACCTTTACATTGCGTGTGCCGATTTCGCGCGATGCATCGTAATCGCGGTAGGTGCGTTGCTCCCAGACTTTGACCGCAGTGCGGTTGCGACTTTCGCCGCCGATGCGTATACCTTCCGGGTTGGTACCGCTATTGCCGAATGGCGAGGTGCCGCCGGTGCCTATCCACTTGTTGCCGCCTTCGTGGCGTTCTTTCTGTTCCTTCAGCAATTGCTGCAGGCGTTCCTGCAATTTGTCGTAGCCGAATTTTTGCAGTGCTGCCAGATCTTCCGGCGATAGTTTGCGCGCAGCATTCTTCAGCAGCCAGTCGAGCGGGATCGCAGCATTTTCTTCAAAGGCAGTACTGATGCCTTTGAAGTAGAGACCGAAGGCGCGATCGAATTTATCGAAATTCGATTCATCTTTCACCAGCGTTAGACGCGCCAGATAATAAAAATCATCGAAGGAGAGGCTGATCACGTCTTTTTCCAATGCTTCGAGCAGCACCAGGAATTCCTTGATGGATACAGGAATTTTGGCGTCTTTCAGCGTGAAGAAAAAATCGATCAGCACAAACGTATTCCTCAGCGATTGGTGCGCGACATGAAGACCAGACGCTCGAACAGATTGATGTCCTGTTCATTCTTCAGCAAAGCACCATGCAGCGGCGGCACGATGGTTTTATCGTCCTGGCTGCGTAATGCTTCCGGCGGGATGTCTTCCGCCAGCAAGAGTTTGAGCCAGTCCAGCAATTCGGAGGTCGACGGTTTTTTCTTCAGGCCGCTGACTTCGCGTATCTGGTAAAACACTTCGAGTGCCTTGGCCAGCAGTTCGCGCTTCAGGTTGGGGAAGTGCACGGCGACAATTTGCTCCATCGTGTCGCGGTCCGGAAACTTGATGTAATGGAAGAAGCAGCGGCGCAAAAAGGCGTCCGGCAGTTCCTTTTCGTTATTCGATGTAATAATGACGAGTGGTCGGTGCTTGGCTTTGACCATTTCACGTGTTTCGTACACATAGAATTCCATGCGATCGAGTTCGCGCAGCAAGTCGTTGGGAAACTCGATATCTGCTTTGTCGATTTCATCAATCAGCAGTACCACTTGTTGGTCCGCGGCGAATGCCTGCCACAGTACGCCTTTGACGATGTAATTGCCGATGACCTTGACGCGCTCATCGCCGAGCTGCGAATCACGCAGGCGCGATACCGCATCGTACTCATACAGGCCTTGCTGGGCTTTTGTGGTGGATTTGATATGCCATTGCAGCAGCGGCATGCCGAGGGCGGCAGCGACTTCTTCTGCCAGCATGGTTTTGCCGGTACCTGGCTCACCCTTGATCAAGAGCGGACGTTGCAAGGTCAGCGCGGCATTGACGGCCAGCTTGAGGTCGCCGGTGGTGACATAGCTCTGGGAACCTTCGAAGCGTGTTTCTTGTCGCATGGCGGTGTCATTAAAATGAAAAGAAATCGGAGTATAAGCGAGAAGGCTGGCTATATACACAGCGGCGATAATGGCTGTTACGCTTCAGCATAGCTTCTCCTTACAATAAATATAATGAAAATCTCTTTCCTTAGAATCTTCGCAGTGTGGCGCAGATTCCGTACCGGTGCTTTGCAACATCACGCTGACAATGCGCGCTACCTGCAGCAGTTCGAAGCACTGGCGCGGCGTGCTGATCCGAATGCGTCGTGGCAAATGCGTGCCAACTGGATGATAGACCTGGCCGACTGGATACGCCGCGAACCCAAGGTGTCCTTGCTGGACGAAGCCGAGTGGAGCCGTATCAAGAGCCTGCGCATACGCTATATGCTGGACTGGCTGGATGAAAATCGCGATGTGCGCCAGATTGTGCAAGCGACCCTGCGCAAGACTTTGCGTGAAGCAACCGGCCCCGAATTGTTTTCTGCCACCGGCTTGCCGCGTGAATCGGCATTCTTCTCGGAACTGTCGGAGCGGGTGGTCAAGCACATACTGCCGCCGCCACTGAACCAGCATGATTTGTCGACCCTGTTCACCGCGATGTTCCCGGATGAATCGGATGCCGACTGGTTGCTGGAACTGGATTCCCAGACCCTGTCGCGCCTGTGGAAGCTGGGTGCAGATGACGGCATTGCGCACGGTTATCGCAAGCAGATCGATGAAGCGATGTTGTATCTGGTGACGATGGTGATCTCCATCGGTATCAGTCCGGCCTTCCGGCAGCGCCTGGAACCGCGCATGCCTTTGCTGGCTACGCCATTCATGGCTTTGCGCCGTGAACTGGAAAACTATCTGGTGACCAGTGAACGCGATGAAGGTGCATTGCGCAGCGTGCGCATGCTGATTGCAGTGTGCCAGGCGCAGACCGATAAGATCTACGCGCATCTGGATGAATACGGTGTGTCGGTCGGCCTCGTGTACAACGTTGAGCGCATGCGCGCACAGTTGACGCGTGTCGCGCGCTTGCTGGATTTGCGTAACACCTCGCACGTGGAAGAGGGCTCGGGGCAGGTGCAGGCTGTGCTGGTCGACCTGATCGTGGCGCACCACCGTCGTTCCTCGATCCGTGAACTGGTCAATCGCAGCTTCTCGCTGCTGGCGCGCAAGATGGTTGAACGCAATGCCAGCCACGGCGAGCATTACATCGCCAGTGATCGCCAGGAATATCGTGCGATGTTGAAAGCCGCCTTGCTCGGTGGTTTTGTCACTGCTTTCACCGCGCTGGCCAAAGTCGGCATTACCGGCCTCGGCCTGGCGCAATTCTTTGAAGGCGCCTTTCTTTCCATCAATTATGCAGTGAGCTTTTTGCTCATCACCGCGATTGGCGGCGTGCTGGCGACCAAGCAACCGGCTGTGACGGCACCGGCGCTGGCAGCGCAGATGGGCGAGCTGGAAACGGTAGAGGGCTTGCGCGAGTTGCTGGCCAAGATTGCGGCCTTGCTGCGCTCACAAGCTGCTGCTGTATTCGGTAATTTGCTGGCGGTTGCACCTGTTATCGTCGCGCTCTCGTTTGCCTTCCTTTACCTGACCGGCAAACCGGTGATGAATGCAGAGAAAGCACATGCCAGCATTGCTTCGTTGTCCTTCATCGGCGTCACACCGTTATTTGCTGCCTTCACCGGCATCTTGCTGTGGATTGCCAGCCTGATTTCCGGCTTTGCGGATAACTGGTTTGCCTTGCGTCGCCTGAAGGAGTCCATCGCACATCATCGTCGCCTGGTACATGCACTGGGTGCGAACCGGGCGCAACGCTGGGCGGAATGGCTGGAGCACAATATCTCCGGTATCGTCGCCAACGTGTCGCTCGCTATCTTGCTCGGCATGGTGCCAGTGATCGCGCATTTCTTTGGCTTGCCGCTGGATGTACGCCACGTAACGCTGTCGACTGCGACGCTGGCGGCGGCGGTGACTACGCTGGGCTGGCACGTGATGGCGACGCCGGAATTCTGGCTGGCTTGCGTCGGTATCGTTGCCATCGGTTTGCTCAACGTCGGTGTGGCATTTGGCTGTGCTCTGACACTGGCATTGCGTGCGCGTGACGTGCCGAAACGGGTGCGTCGCCTGGTTTTTCGTGCCATGTTGCGACGCTTCACCCTGACACCATATATCTTCTTCTGGCCGACCCAGCCGGAGGCGGCAGCCCCTGCCGCAGCGCTTGAAAACGACGTCGAAGAAGACGAAGAACAAGCACCGGCGCGGCCTCGCGACGAGTAAGGGAGTGCTTTGTCGGATACTGTCCACGCTCCGGGAATTGAGCGTGGACGCTCCGATAGTCTTGGGGTAGAATCGAGCGGTTTTGGTGTGGCGAAGTAATAATTTCACTATATAAAAAGCTGTCCGCAGCCACGCCACCCGCAGGTTTCGTCTCACTTACCCATAGCTATCATGAAAAAACTATTTGCGCTTCTCGCGCTCGCGGGTGTGGCTAACATCACTACCGCAGCGGAAATCGTTGGTGACGCTAAGGCGGGTGCCAACAAGGTGTCGATGTGTATCGGATGCCATGGCATCCCGGGATACAAGGCGACGTTTCCTGAGGTATACCAAGTTCCGATGATAGGTGGACAGTCGGATAAATACATTGCAGCAGCCCTGCATGCATATAAAAAGGGTGATCGCAATCATCCTTCGATGCGTGGCATCGCTGAGAGCTTGTCGGATCAGGACATCGCTGACGTTGCTGCGTACTACTCGCAGCAGAAATAAGGGGAGCCACAAATGAAAAAAATCATCTCATTGGCGGTTCTTTCCCTGTCGGCAGTTGTTTCGGTGCATGCATCGGCTGAGAGCAAAATCGATGCGGGCAAGGCAGCCGTCACCAAATTCAATTGCGCATCCTGTCACGGTGCGGATTTCAAAACCCCTATCGATCCTGCCTATCCGATTTTGGCTGGCCAGCATAAGGATTACCTGAAGCACGCACTGGTGTCGTACAAGCGCGGTAACAAGGCATCGAACGGTCGCAGCAATCCGATCATGGAGCCACTGGCCAAGCAGTTGTCGAGCCAGGATATCGAAAACATCGCTGCTTATCTGCACAGCCTGCCGACCAATCTGGTACTGCGCAAGTAAGCATCATCGCTCAATAAAAAAGCCACGCTCTGCGTGGCTTTTTTATTGGCTTGTTTGGGCTTACGACAGCAACTCAGTGACCAGATCCTTTTTCGGATCGTGCTCGGTAGTGAATTGCAGCGCCTGTTCGACGTGGTGCAGGTGGTGCATCATCAGTTCCACCGCTTCTTCTACCTTGCCAGCCTTGGCTGCTGCCACGAAGGCAGAATGCTCCTGCGTCGAGCACATGGCGTCACGTGAAGATTGATACAGCATCGTGATCAACGAACAGCGTCCCGCCAGCTTGACCAGGATGTCGGTCAGGACTTCATTGCCGACCACCTGGGTGAGCAGGATGTGGAAATCGCTGAGCAGAACAGAGCGTATCTGCAAATTGTTTTCTTCTACCGACTGCAACTCCTTGCGCAAATGCTCTTCCAGCATCTCGTAGTCTTTTGCCGTTGCGCGTGCGATGAATTCGCGCACCATCGCGGCTTCCAGGATACGGCGCACGAAGAAGATATCGCGCGTTTCTTCCATCGTGGGTTTGCTGATGAAGGCACCCTTGTCCGGAATCAGGTCGATCAGTTTGTCCTTGGCCAGCATGACCAAAGCCGCACGGATCTTCGTGCGGCTGACTTGATAGGCTCGTGCCAGCGCCTCTTCCCGGAGTTTTGCCCCGGGAGGGAGACGCTGTTCTGCAATGGCTATGGTGATGCTGCGCGCGATTGCTTCAGAGCTGTCAGGAAGTGGTGCAGTCAATGTCATGGAGTGGGCAGGCTTTTCATCGATTTACGTAAGATAACAGAATTGTACTCTCAGTATTTCGTGCTACCCATACGCAATCCTAGGCAGAAATGGTGACTGGAATCTCGCC
Organism: Herminiimonas sp. Marseille-P9896; assembly: GCF_903993245.1. Taxonomy (NCBI): domain Bacteria; kingdom Pseudomonadati; phylum Pseudomonadota; class Betaproteobacteria; order Burkholderiales; family Oxalobacteraceae; genus Herminiimonas; species Herminiimonas sp. Marseille-P9896. The sequence continues at coordinate 1,167,713 of NZ_CAJEVT010000001.1, forward strand.
ATTCAGCACTGCCTTGGCGCGTGTCTTGTCGATATCCTTTTCCCATGCTGCGATCACTACCGTTGCCACGCAATTGCCGAGCAGGTTGCCCAGAGCGCGTGCGATACCGACAAACCAGTCGACCGATAACACGAGCACCAGCCCGACGACCGGGATGGCCGGTACTGTCGTCAGCGTTGCTGCCAGGATCACGATGGCTGAGCCAGGAACACCATGTGCACCCTTGGAGGTGATCAGCGAGATTGCGAGGATCAGCAACAAGTCGCTCATCGCGAGATGGGTATTGGTGGCCTGTGCGATGAACACTGCCGCCATCGTCAGGTAGATGGAGAATGCATCCAGATTGAACGAGTAGCCGGTCGGGATCACCAGGCCGACTGTCGATTTCTTGATGCCCATGTGTTCCAGCTTGCGCATGATTTGCGGCAGTACGCTATCGGAAGAAGCGGTAGCCAGGACGATGACCAGTTCTTCACGCAGGTAACGGATGAGCTTGAAGATGCTGAGGCCGGAGGTACGCAAGATCGCACCAAGCACGACGACCACAAAGAAAATCACCGCGCCATAGAACAGCAGCACCAGTATGCCCAGCTGCTTGAGCGAGCCGATGCCGTATTTACCGACGGTGAATGCGATGGCACCAAAGACGCCGAGGGGTGCCAGGCGGATGATGAAGGACATGCATTTAAAGAATGCTTCCGACAAGGAGCTGATCAGGTTCACAGCCGGTTGTCCCTTGTCGCCTATCAGCAGCAGGGCGCAACCGAAGATCATGGAAACCAGCAAGACCTGCAACACGTCACCGGAAGTGAAGGCGCTGACGATGGTGTTTGGAATGAGCTTCATGAAGAAGTCGGCGAAGCTGGTGCCTTTTACCTTGTTGGCGTTTTCGATGTAGCTGCTCATGGCGCTGGCATCGAGGTGTGTGGCGTCTATATTCATGCCAACGCCAGGCTGGAAGACATAGGCCAATACCAGGCCGAGTACCAGTGCGATGGTGGTCACGATTTCAAAGTAAATAATGGCCTTGACGCCGACGCTACCGACTTTCTTCAAGTCGCTGGCCCCGCATATGCCCTGTACCACCACACAGAATACGATGACCGGGATGATCATCTTGATGAGCTTGATAAAGCCGTCGCCCAGCGGTTTCAGGCTTTGCCCGAACTCCGGGTAAATAAAGCCGACAATGATGCCGACTACGAGGGCAACGACGACCTGCCCGAATAAGGATTTAAAGAATCGATTCACCATGGTCTCCTGATGTTGTTTCGAATAAGTAGCGCCGCACGGTATTTGTGTAAATTGATTTGACGTGTTCAGGCAAGGTCACTATATTGTATACAATTCATGAATACAATAAAAATATACAAATTTAGTGGACATATGGAGACATGCGATGAAAGATGCTTCAGAGCAATACCAGCGTTGTGCGCGAGAGGTGATGCAGCGCGCAGATGATTTGGCTGTGCACACCGAAGGTAGCGGTGTATTGACGCGTACATACTTAACTCCGATGCACCATGCAGCTGCGCAACAGCTCAGCGCATGGATGACGGAAGCCGGGATGCAGGTGCGGCGGGATGATGCCGGTAATGTCATCGGCCGTTACGAAGCAGAGGCCGGCAGTCCGCTAGGCGCGCCTGCATTGGTCACCGGTTCTCACTTTGATACCGTGCGCAATGCGGGTAAATATGATGGGAACCTCGGCATACTTTTACCCATTTCATGCATAGCGGCCTGGCATCGCATGGGCAAACGCTTTCCTTTTCCGATAGAAGTGATCGGTTTTGCGGAAGAAGAAGGCGTGCGTTTCAAGGCGACCTTGCTCGGCAGTCGTGCAATCGCAGGTACTTTCGACGGAAAGGTGCTGGCGAATCTGGATGAGCATGGCAGCAGCATGCGTCAGGTCATGCAGGAAGCCGGTTTCAATCCGGATCGCATAGCTGCGGCGGCATGGCGCCCCGAAGCTGTCAGTGCTTTTGTTGAAGTGCATATAGAACAAGGTCCCTTGCTGCTGAATGAAAACCTGGCGGTTGGCGTGGTGACTGCGATCTCAGGTGCCACGCGTTTCATGGCCGAGTTGCAAGGGCTGGCCGGACATGCCGGTACCGTACCCATGCATATGCGGCGTGACGCAGCGATGGCGGCGGCAGAAATCGGTTTGTATATAGAACAGCGTTGCAGTGGCCAGCCGGGTTTGGTCGGCACCATGGGCATTCTTGAAGTGCCGAATGGCGCAGCGAATGTGGTGCCGGGCAGTGCGCGCTTTTCGATCGATATTCGTGCCGAACAGGATGCGGTCAGGATTGCGGCGGTGGAAGATGTGGTGGCTGAAATCCAGCGCATCTGCAGCAAGCGTGATGTGCAGATTGAATTGCGTAAAACGCATGAAGCCAGCAGCGTCGCCTGTGCCGATCAATTGCAGACACAGCTGGCGCAGGCCATTGCATCCAGTGGTTTGCCGGTACGCCATTTACCTTCCGGTGCCGGACATGACGCGATGGCGATAGCAGCGATCGCTGACGTTGCGATGCTGTTTGTCCGTTGCGGTAATGGCGGTATCAGTCATCACCCGGATGAAATCATGACTGAAGAAGACGCAGCAACGGCTGCGCAAGTGTTTACACGTTTCGTTGAAAATTTTGTGGCTTGAGTCCACGGCCCAACATACTGCAGAGGAATTTCATGAACAAGATCACCATCGATGGCTTCACACTGACCGCAGCGCAAGTCCTGGCAGTCGCACGCGCGCCGCACCTGCCGGTAGCACTGGCCGACTCTTCACGTGCCGCACTCAAGGAAAGCCGCGACTACATCGAAGCCACCTGGATGCATGATGAAGCACCGATGATGTACAGCTTCAACACCGGTGTCGGTTTGCTCAAAGATACACGCATCAAGGTCG